>NZ_RXZI01000001.1 GCF_021991925.1 Sutcliffiella horikoshii
ACCTTGAGCCTCCTCGAGCTGCGCCCTGCGGGGTCTCAAGATTGTCGCTATCCCCCCGCAGGAGTCTGCGCCTATTGCTCCAATTAACAGCTAGAAATCATTTGAACGATAAGTTATTGGGTTTTTCAGTGGCCTCGGGCGCAGCCGAGGAGACTCCCGGACCGCCCTACGGCTAAGCGAAGCGCATGGAACGGAGATCAACTGCCATATGCAATTCTAAATATAATGAGGGAACAGTTTAGACTAGGTACTGAAATGGTACCTAGTCTTTTAGTATATATTTTTAAAAGTTTTGACGAAAAAATAACAAAGCACTCAAAAGCATATTCATTCTTGCCAAGTGGGATGCAGACACCTTATGATGAACTCAGGATAAATAGTCAAATTTGAATAATCGAGTATAGGAGGACATCCAGGTGTTTAATGCACTCATTAAAAAGCCAAAGGTTACATTGATTTTTCTACTATTATTGGTGGTCATCGGTTCCTTGACCTATTTCCAGATACCAAAACGGGAGATCCCTGAAATTTCGCTCAACGTAGGAACCATTACCACTGTGTATCCAGGGGCCACACCGAATGTGGTCGAACGTGATATCACCACCCCACTTGAAAAGGAATTGTTGGATATCGAAGGGATGGACAGTGTCACTTCCGTTTCAGGATTGGGGATTTCCAATATCGTAATGGAACTCACAGATGACGCCGACAGGGATAAAGTCTTCTCCCTTGTACAGCAAAAGGTATCCGATGTGAGCCGCGAATTTCCCGAAGACGCGTTCGAGCCAACAGTAAACTCGGATATACAAATGGGAGCCATCGCCTCCTATCATGTGCTTCACGAAGATCGTGAATTTCTATTAGAGCAAAAAGATTTGATTGATAATTGGATACCCCAACTTGAAAAGATAGATGGAGTTCGTAAAGTTACTGTAAAAGGGCTGGAAGAGTCCAGTTACACACTTAATCTTGATTCAGAAAGCATGCAAGAGGAAAGAGTCCTGCTTCCGGATGTCATAACAGCCATCCAGAACGAACTTGAAATCACTCCACTTGGCAGTCAGCAGGAAGGAAATCGAATTAGCCAACTTGCTTTTGAACATATTGAAAATATCGAAGACGTGGAAAATGTTTTTCTGAAAAAGATTGAAGAAGGAAACTCTCTTTATGTGGGAGATATCGGGAACTTGACGCAAATCCCTACAGAACAAGACGATTTCATTTCATATAATGGGACTCCTGCTATATCTTTGACGATCATGCAGGAAAAAGGAGTGGACATCCCAACACTTCATGCAAAAGTTGATGCAGAGATGGAGCGGTTGTCCAATGACTTGCCAGAAGAAGTGAAGATGGATCTCTACTATACTCAAAATGATATTGTGTCCAAGATTTTCAAAGATTTAGGTATTTCATTCTTGATTTCTATTTTAGCTGTTGTATTGATTACATTCTTCGGGTTAAATGCAGTTTCTGCGATTCTTGTAGCAATCTCCATCCCAATTTCGATTGCGCTTGGATTGATCCCACTACCGTATGTAAATGTGGACCTAAACCAAATCTCTATCATTGGAATCATCATTGCACTAGGAATTCTGGTCGATGATGCCATTGTTGTGAATGATAATATTCAAAGGCGTTATCAGCTCGGGGACAGCCCGCTTGAAGGCGCCTTAACAGGAACAAAAGAAGTAAGGGTATCGATCATTACCTCCACCTTGGCCATTGTTTTTACCTTCTTGCCATTAACATTCCTTGGTGGGCCAAATGGTGCCTTTATTTCAGCACTGCCTACAGTATTGATTGCCACAATCATCGGCTCCACCATTGTCGCTTTGACCATCGTGCCGATTTTCATGGCATGGCGACAAAAGAAGAAAAAACGCAAAAAAGCAAAAGACGGCCTGCTTGGGTCACAATTTGAAAAAGTAAGTAACTGGTATAGTTCAAAGGTTTTAACAAAAGTTGTGAAAAAACCTCTACTCACAGGACTTGCTGTTCTTACATTCTGTACCGCGAGTTACGCACTGGTGCCATTTATCCCGGTTGTATTCTTCCCGAGTGCAGATCGTGAAGAGGTAACCGTGTCCGTCACCTACCCTGCAGGGACGCCTCTTGAAGAAACGGAATCAAGGCTTAAACAGATGGAAGAGAGTATCAAAACAGATGAAGCAGTTTACGAAACGACCATCTTTGCAGGGAGTGGGGAACCTGGGATATTCGGTAGCACACTATCCAACTCAGGTGAAAACACTGGTCAGATTGTCATCAGGGTGGACCGTGAACAGCAGTCTTCTGCAGATACGATTGCAGAGTGGCAACCTAAACTCCGAGACGAAAACCCGGATGCAGTGGTCATGCTTTCCACAATTGAAGCAGGGCCTCCTGTTGGGGCTCCAATCGCTCTGACAGTAGTCGGGGAAGATATAGAAGAACTAATGAAATCTGTTAATGGAATGAAAGAAGAGATTGAAAGCTTGGAAGGAAGTGGAGCAGTCATTGATGATGTAGGATCACCACAGCCTACCATCAATTATGTTCCGAATAGGGATGCAATGGAGGAGCATGGCATCACCTCCCAGGAAATAAGCAATCAAGTCAGGCTTGTTACAGAAGGAATCCCAGTAGGTTCTTATGAAGCAGGACTGGAGAGGGAAACACTGACCATCGTCCAAGGTCTTGTAGAGGATGGGAGAACAATTGATCTTGAAGCATTGGAACTTCCAAGTAAAACAGAAACGACCGAGTTTGGAGCACCGGTCCTTATCCCCCTATCGGAGCTAGTTTCTATTGAGGAAACGGAAGTGTTACCTTTGATTCCCCATAAGGATGGGGACAGAACCATAACGGTACGTGTGTATCCAGCGGAAGATGATAAACAAAAGTTAGAAGCGGAAGTGAAAGATATCGCAGCATCCTATGAAACTGATGATATTTCCGTTTCAGTGGGTGGGGAATCTTCTGCAAGAAGTGACTTCTTTATTGAAGTAGGAAAACTGTTCTTGATCGTTATTTTCCTGATTTATATCTTAATGGTCGTTCAATTCAATTCATTAAGACTGCCATTATTAATCATGAGTTCTGTGTACTTGGCCATTTCAGGTGCGATGATAGGCTTGTTCATCACACAAACCGGCCTCGGTTTCATGGCGATGATGGGGATTGTATCGCTTGCGGGTATAGTCGTCCGAAATGCGACAGTGTTCATTGAATTCATGGAATCTCGCTTGCAAGAGGGTGCAACTCTGAGTGAAGCGGTCATTGATTCAGGTAAAGCCAGGTTAAGACCGGTCGTACTGACGGCCTTTACATCCATTGCCGCGTTGCTTCCGATAGCGTTCAGCGGGGATGTGTTATTCACCCCACTTGCGATTTCGATCATTTCAGGGATTTTCTTCTCGACATTCTTTACATTACTATTTGTACCAGCATTTTATATTGTGATTAAGCGGAAGAAAGTGAAAGAAGTCTAAGCGTTGTGAACGGGTATCCATCAAATTGATGGTGCCCTTTTCTTTTTATGAATATTTCCCCCCTTTGTAACCCTTCTGTAACTTCCTTCTCCTATAGTATGGATATCTTGTAATGTGTAGGGGAGAGATGGAAGTGGAAATGAATGGTTCTTGGTTACAGAAGCGTTCACAACATTCTCCACATAAGATCGCAGTGATAGACGGCGAAACGGGAGAAAGGTGGAATTATAAGCAATTATATGACCGATCAAGAGTCATGGCAGGCAGACTTCTTTCTGCAGGCATTGGAATAGGAGATCGTGTGGCTTTATTGTCTCCAAACCATATAGTGTACTTTGATTTGCTCTTTGCATGTAGTGAGATTGGCGCAATCTTTGTTCCACTCAACTGGAGAATGGCGGAAAAGGAATGGAACTATATAATAAGAGATTGCAAGGCTAAATGTGTGATCGTACATGATGATTATTTGGAACAATCAAAGCGACTGGAATGTCAAGTGTTCTCCCTGGAGGAATTGGAAACAAAAGAAACCCAATGGAATACTACACGCGCAACACGTTCCAATGACCCAGCAGCCATCATTTATACGGGAGGCACAACGGGACAACCAAAAGGCGTTATCCTTACTTATGAGAACATCACATTCAATGCTACCAATACAATTGTAAGCTGGGGACTGCATGGAGGAGATATCACGCTCACTTGCTTGCCCATGTTCCATACGGGTGGCCTGAATGCCTTGTCCACTCCAATACTCATGGCAGGTGGAACCGTTGTATTGATGAAGAATTTTGACGCGGAAAAAGCCATGAATCTATTGAATATGTATGAATGTACCATTACGTTAATGGTACCTACGATGTACGGGATGTTAATAGAACATCCTCAGTTTCAAAGCACGGACTTCCCGACAATGAGAACATTTCTTTCAGGAGGGGCACCTTGTCCACTAGAAATATACGAAGCATTCTACAAAAAGGATAAATTGTTCAAAGAAGGATATGGTTTAACAGAAGCGGGTCCGAACAACTTTTATATTGATCCTAATGAAGCATATGGTAAAAAAGGTTCAGTAGGTAAAGCGATGTTGTTCAATGAAGTGAAATTAATGATAAATGATAATCTGGAAGCGGCAAAAGGGGAGGTTGGGGAAATCTATATAAGAGGCTCCCATGTCTTCTCGGAATATTGGGGAAAAGAAGAAGAAACCAAGAAAGCTAAAAGCGAAGAGTGGCTGAGGACAGGTGATTTGGGGCGCAGGGATGAAGACGGTTATTTTTATATAGTAGGCAGGACAAAGGACATGATCATCTCTGGTGGGGAGAATATTTATCCTCTGGAAGTGGAGCAGATTCTTTGTCAGCATGAAGCGGTCAAAGAGGTGTGTGTGTTAGGTGTACCACATCCTGTGTGGGGGGAAGCGGTCATTGCCATCGTTTCCAATAAGAAGCAGACTTCTGAAAAAGAACTTCTAACCTTCTGCAAGAGGAGAATCGGAGTCTATAAAATACCTAAGAAAGTAATTTTTGTACCGGAATTACCAAAGACGGCAGTAGGAAAATTGGATAAAAAGAATTTACTGGATTCGTTCAGAGGACTTTTCACCAACAAAGAAAATACAGAAGAACATGTCTAAGAGAAAAATTTACAAAAAGATACACCTAGCATTTTTTGCAGACTAGGTGTATCTTTTTCTTGTAGGGATATACTTTTAATGAAACGTTTGGAGTTTTAATTCGTACAAGTAGTATCTACTATACTCACACAAAAAGGTGAATGCACATATATGGAATTTTATCTTGATATATTACTCTATGCACCATATGTAACAGCCGCGATCCTTTGCCTGATGACGTTCTGCTTCTTTGTGGACTCAAAATACGTGGTCTGCCAACACAGTGGCTATACGACCTCTTTGGATCTTGAGACCAACAAACTGCAGTCAGTCATTGGAAAAAGAAAAAGGCTTATAACGTTTATTTATAGAAAAAGACCAACAAAGGAAACAACTTTGGATGAAGAAGATTCCTCCCTCTACATTGCTTACATGAATTGCTAATCTTGTAAAAAGTAGGAGGAATTCACATTGAGGAAGTTTTGGACAGTAAGTTTGGTAATATTATTGGTAGCATTTTTAACAGGGTGTAACATGAGTGAGCCGATTACGGCCGATAGTTCGGGAGTATGGAATCATTATTTCGTTTATCCCCTATCCCTTGCCTTGACGACAGTAGCAGATTGGACAGGCGGAAGTTATGGTATCTCGATCATTCTCGTAACAATTGCCATTCGCACGCTTATTTTGCCACTGGCGTTGAAGCAACAAAAAAACATGCTCGCCATGCAAAAGCTAAAGCCTGAAATGGAAGCAATACAGAAAAAGTATAAAGATAAGAAGAATCCAGATGATCAAAGGAAAATGCAGACGGAATTGATGGGGTTATACCAAACACATAAAGTGAACCCGGCTGCAGGCTGCTTTCCTATGTTGATTCAGATGCCTGTGATCATGGCTTTCTATTATGCAATTGGCAGAACGACAGAAATTGCCGAGCATTCATTTTTCTGGGTAAGTCTTGGACAACCTGATCCAATGTATATCCTGCCGATCATTGCGGCCATCACCACCTTTATCCAAACAAGAGTCACCTTGACAGATGACATCCAGCCGCAAATGAAGATGGTCATGAACATCATCCCGGTGTTCATCTTGATTGCGGGTCTTACACTTCCATCCGCACTGGCGTTATATTGGGTGGTTGGTAATATGTTCGGTATCGCGCAAGGACTATATTTGAAAAAACGGATGAAAACGTTAAAAGAGATGGAACAAACGACAGCAGTTCCTAGCACATGATTCGATGAAACCTCCAACCTCCAGCAATGGAAATTGGAGGTTTTTTGAATTCCACCTACATATAAACTAGTAATGAAATGGAGAGGAGAGGTTTTTTATGTAGTGTATGAGAACCTCTGTGGGGCAGAAAAGGAGAAGGAGTTAAAGCAATGGATACCCTTTACAATGGGGGAAAATTCTTAGGAAGAGCGTGATCTTGATGCTGATGATTTTAGGGGTCGTTTTTGATTGAAAGTGTCTTCATGAGTTGGGAGTGATGACTCCAGGATTCTCATAATAACCCTGATAATGACAATCTCAAGGGAAAATTCAACTCCAGATTGTCATAATAACCCTGATAATGACAATCTCAAGGGAAAATTCAACTCCAGATTGTCATAATAACCCTGATAATGACAATCTCAAGGGAAAATTCAACTCCAGATTGTCATTATAGCCCTGATAATGACAATCTCAAGGGGAAATTCAACTCCAGATTGTCATAATAACCCTGATAATGACAATCTCAACGGAAAATTCAACTCCAGATTGTCATAATAACCCTGATAAAGATAATTTCAACGGAAAATTCAAATTCATTCACCAGAAAGAGAGGTCTTCATGGAGTGAGTCAGAATTTTTGTAATAAGACAAGGAGCGGAAGAGGCTTCAAAAAGGAACAGCCATTTTTCTTAAGCAAGCTCTTAGTTTCTCCAGAACATAAACATAATGAAAGAGCCAACAAGCTTCATCCACATCGACTAAAGCTGTTTTTTGTGGAATATAAACCCCTCTACGCATCTTTCCTAATTCTAATAATCATCCAGCTATTAACAAGGAACCAAGTACCCAATAAGGCTAATGCAGAGTGAAAACTGAAAGTATGACTTATTAAAGGGCTAAAGGCCGTTCCGATTAATAATGTAAAAGAGTAAAGGGAAATTGCGCTTCCCCTATATTTCTCTCCCAAGATTCCGATATAGATGATCACAGAAGGCAGGGAAAAAGAAATCGCTGCAACATAAATAACAGATAAAGCACCGATCAAGAAAAGATTTTCTAGAAAGTACATCATTAAAAAGAACGTAAGCGAAATGGTCATAGAGCAAAAAAGAATAAGCCGCTTTGCACCAATATGCTTTAAAAGAGAATCCGAAAACAGGCAGGTAACAGTCCCGATCAGCCCGATGGACCGGACCAACAAGAAAGACTGCACAGGAAATTCATTGGATAAGTATTGGAAAAGACTATCGTAAAAAGCCACAAAAGAGAGCAATAACGAAAAAACAATCAAATAAAGTAATCGTAAATCACAATCAGCCAATAGAATGAGAAAATGCTTCCAGGGCTGTTCCCCTATACTCCTTGAAACTTTCGAAGCTCTCAAAATAACAAGGGAAAACAAAAATAATAAGAAATAAAAAAGTGCAAAAAATACAAAGACTCCGTCCCATCGATAATAGATAGAAACTTTTTCGCTTATCATCGGTCCGAATATACCAGAAAGCAAAAATCCTGCATTAATGAGGGAAATGGTAAATGTTCGAAGGGTTTGGTTAAAGTGATCAAAGCAGTAGGCAAAAGCGACAGGAGCAAAGCATCCAAGTGCAAATCCCTGTATGGAGCGGAAGAGATACATATGAGCAATTTCAGTAGAATGAGAAATAAGTAGGGTGGCAATTGCAGAAAATAGAAAGCCGTAACTAATGATGGTTTTCCTACCGAATCTGTCAGACAGTGGTCCGAATGTAAGTAACCCGATAGCGTAGAATACGCTAAAGAAGCTGCTTGCGAGTATAACCTGGCCAACCGGTATACGCCATTCCAAGCTGATCTGATCATATAGCGGAATTAACGTATAAAGACTACACACGACCAAGAAACCCATGATAATTAATAATGCTGCTGAAAAATAATGGTTATTTGCTGTTCCCATCCCCATCACCTGCCCATTTTACCTTATGCAACAAGGGTTTGACCCGTTCCATCCACGAAAGAAACAACCTTCTGAATATGGCCAAGACATTGGCATTAATGCTCGTTTTTCAGTACAATAGAATCAGAAGAAGAACATAAGTACGTATAATAAGTGAGGAAATTATAAAATGGGGGAAATCTTGTGTCTATATGTTTTTTATTAGGAAGAACAGGAAGTGGAAAAACAACTTGGTTCAATGAAAAGATCCTACATAAACTGAAGGAAAATCCTCAAGGTCCCCCTGTTCTGTACCTTGTACCAGAACAGATGACATTTCAATCAGAATACAGGATAATTCAGTCCCCTGATGTGAAGGGAATGATTCGGGCCCAAGTATTCAGTTTTACCCGTCTTGCCTGGAGAATTTTGCAAGAAGTCGGCGGAATCAGCCGTTTTCATATCGATCAGACAGGTATCCATATGATTCTTCGTAAAGTGATTGAAGAACATAAAAGTGAGTTTCATGTGTTCGGCAAATCTGCAGAACAATTTGGTTTCATTGAACAAATGGAAAGCATGGTTACGGAATTCAAACGCTATTGCATCACACCTGACCTTTTACAGGACGAAATTGTACGTATCAGAGAAGACATATCCATTTCAGAGCATGAGAAGATGCTGGCAAAAAAGCTGACAGATATTCTGGTAGTCTATCGGCAACTGGAAAAAAGCTTGGAAGGGAAATACTTGGATGGCGAGGATTATTTACAGCTGTTAGCAGAAAAATTACCTCAATCACGATATATTCAAAAAGCGGATATATTCATTGATGGCTTTCACAGTTTCACCCCACAGGAACTTGAAGTTCTGAAGGAATTGATGAAGCATGCAAACTCCGTCACGATAGCCCTGACGGTGGATAAGCCATATGACGAGGAAGCACCATACGATCTTCACCTTTTCCGGGAAACAGGGACAACCTATCAAAAGCTGAAGAAGCTTGCTGTGGAAGAAGGGTGTTCCGTAGAAGAACCAATTCTTTTGGAGGGTGCTCCCCGTTTTCATGCCGACTCCTTGTGCCATATGGAAAGATATTTTGATATCCGTCCTACTGTAAGCTATCAAGGCAAAGCTGAAGTTACCATTTTGCAAGCTGTCAATCGACGTGCTGAAATAGAAGGGATTGCAAGGGAAATAACATCTCTAGTGAGAGACCGAAACAACCGCTACAAAGATATTGCCGTCATTGTAAGAAACGCGGAATCTTATATAGATTTGGTTAATACGATTTTCAAAGATTATGATATTCCCTTTTTCGTAGATCAAAAGCGGACAATGCTTCACCATCCACTGGTTGAGTTACTGCGCTCCAGCCTTGAGGTCATTTCAAGAAACTGGCGCTATGAATCGGTTTTCCGTTGTGTGAAAACGGATTTCTTCTACTCGCTGGATCAAGATACCAATGAGATGCGGGAAAAGACGGACAAATTGGAGAATTATTGCCTTTCCTATGGAATCCAAGGGCATAGATGGACGTCTAAAGAGCCTTGGAGATATCGTCGTTTCTTCAGTGTGGATACAGAAGGTCCCTATGTACAGACAGATGAAGAGCTTGCCTATGAAGAGGAAATCAATGAATTAAGAGGAATGGTCGTAGTACCTTTACACACTCTTGAAAAGCGTTGGAAAAAAGCGAAGACGATGGATGGTTACTGCAAAGCCCTCTATGAATATATGGAAGACCTCAAAATTCCTCAGAAGCTGGAAGCAAGAATGAAGAAAGCGGAAGAGGAAGGAAATCTTGCGGCTGCAAAAGAAAACGAACAGGTGTGGAAAGCCATCATACAGATGCTCGATCAGATGGTGGAGTTGATTGGAGACCACCCGATCTCATTGAACATGTTTACGAAAATGGTGGAAAGCGGATTGGAAAGCTTGCGCTTCAGCCTGGTTCCTCCGGCCATCGACCAGGTAATTGTCGCCAACTTCGATCTTTCCCGCTTGTCGGATATTAAGCATAGCTTTGTGATCGGGGTGAACGATGGTGTTATACCTGCGAAAATAAAGGACGAGGGATTTGTATCCGAAGAAGAAAGAGAGCTTTTGGCAAACTATGGTATGGAGCTGGCCCCTACGAGTATGGAAAGGCTGCTTGGTGAACACTTCCTTGTTTATTCATCCTTTTTGAGTCCATCTCATCATTTATATATAAGCTATGCACTGGCAGATGAAGAGGGAAAAACCCTTCTGCCATCCTCCTACATTAAAAGGATCAAGGAAATGTTCCCAGACATGGAGGAAAAGCTCCTGTTTAACGAACCTGCAGAGCTGTCTCAAGAGGAGCAACTGATGTTTGTGCATACACCATCCACCACGCTTTCTAACTTAGCGGTCCAGCTACAAGCATGGATGAAAAAATATCCCATGGAGCCGATATGGTGGGATGTATACAATACGCTACTTGATAGTGAGGAATGGCAGGCCAAAACAGAGCAGGTGTTAAGAAGTTTATTTTATAAAAACGAAGCAAAGAAGTTGGAGCGAAAAGTTAGCCGTGAATTATATGGAAACCATATGGAAGCAAGTGTCTCCCGGATGGAGAAATTCAGTGCGTGCGCCTTCTCCCATTTTGCATCCCACGGCTTGAAGCTCAAGGACAGAAAAATCTATCGGTTAGAAGCTCCTGATATCGGACAGCTATTCCATGCCGCACTCAAACATATATCGGATAAGCTGAGAAAAAGCGGTAACGATTGGAAGCATTTGAGCAAGCAGGAATGCGAGGTGCTGGCAAAAGAGGCGGTCAACCTTCTCGCTCCTAAGTTGCAAGGGGAAATACTCCTAAGCTCCAATCGCTTCCACTATATTAAACGGAAGCTTGAGACCATCATTACGAGAGCATCACAAATCCTAAGTGATCATTCCAAGGCGAGCAAGTTCACTCCGGTTGGACTGGAGCTTGGATTTGGAAAAAAAGAAGAGCTGCCACCGATTCAGCTCCATCTACCAAATGGTGTGACGATGGAGCTTATCGGACGTATTGATCGTGTGGATAAAGCGGAAGGAAGCAACGGTTTATTACTTAGAATCATAGATTATAAATCAAGTGGAAAAGCGCTTGACTTGACAGAAGTCTACTATGGGTTGGCACTGCAGATGCTGACCTACCTGGATATTGTTATTTCTCATTCCCAAGGTTGGCTTGGGAAGGAAGCCACTCCTGCAGGTGTCTTGTACTTCCATGTACACAACCCGATGATCAAGACGAATGGAATGGCACCAGAAGATATCATTGAGGAAGAAATCTTCAAGAGCTTCAAAATGAAAGGCCTATTGCTAGGGGAAGAGGAATCCGTAAAGTTGATGGATCAGACACTAGAATCGGGACACTCTAGAATAGTATCTGCTGCCCTTAAAAAAAATGGCGGGTTCCAGGCAAACTCTTCGGTTGCTAGTGAGGAAGAGTTTACACAATTAAGGACCTATGTCAGAAAAACATTCGAGGACATCGGCATGAAGATCTCCGAAGGGGAGACAAGCATTGCTCCTTATAAATTAAAAAATCAAACACCGTGTACCTTCTGTTCTTTTAAATCTTTCTGCCAGTTTGATACTTCACTGGATGAGAATGATTATAGAGTGCTATCTAACATACCTAAAAACGAGGTCATTGCCTCAATGAAAAGAAAATTGGAAGGGGGAGAGGAAGCATGAGTATGGAACTTCTTCCTAAACCCGCAGATGCCCAGTGGACAGATGATCAATGGAAAGCAATTGTAGCATCAGGCATGGATATCCTGGTTGCGGCAGCAGCGGGATCCGGTAAAACAGCGGTGCTTGTAGAAAGAATGATTCATAAAATTGTCGAAGAGCATGTAGACGTGGACAGGCTGCTTGTCGTGACCTTCACCAATGCATCTGCTGCAGAGATGCGGCACAGAATAGGGGAAGCATTAGAGAAGCAACTGGAGAAAAAGCCTGCCTCCCTTCATTTGCGCAGGCAACTGAGTTTACTTAACCGTGCATCCATCTCCACCATCCACTCTTTTTGCCTGGATGTTGTACGAAAATACTATTACCTGATTGATATTGATCCAAGTTTTCGGATTGCCGATACAACGGAGATTCAATTGATGCAAGAAGAAGTACTGGAGAACGTGTTTGAGGAGGAGTACGGAAAAGAGGGGAATGATGCATTTTTCGAACTGGTCGATCGCTATACAAATGACCGCTCAGATAGTGCCCTGCAAAACCTGGTACTGGACCTTCACGAATTTTCACGGGCAAATCCTAACCCAGGGAAATGGCTGGATGAAATTGTGGCTTTCTATCAATCCACCAGCAATTTATCCATGAACGAACTTCCCTTTATTGAGACGCTGAAAAAAGAAATGCACCTGCAATTCCTTGGGGCGGAGGGGCTTTTGAATACTGCGATGGAAATCACACTGGAACCTGGTGGGCCTGCTCCCAGAGCTGATAATATAGAACAGGATCTAGCTCAACTTCGTAGACTTCAAACAGCCCTGGATTCATCCTGGGAGGAACTGTATGCAGTCATGCAGGAACTTGATTTTTCACGGGCAAAAACATGCCGTGGGGATGAGTACGATAAAGAACTTATTGAAAGATGGACAAAGGTCCGGAATAATGCGAAGGCTATGATCCAAGGGATAAAAGAGGAACTCTTCTCAAGGCGTCCGGAATCCTTCCTGAAGGATTTGGAGGAACTCACCCCGGTGATGGGAACCCTAGTGAACCTTGTTAAAAAGTATGCCCATGAGTTCAGTTTGTTGAAACAGGATAAGGGCTTGGTCGATTTTTCCGACTTGGAGCACCTTTGTCTTGCCGTGCTCACACACAGCGAGGATGGGAAGCTCGAACGATCAGAGGCCGCACTCCGTTATCAGTCCACGTTCAAAGAAGTGATGGTGGATGAATACCAGGATACGAATATGGTACAGGAGGCCATCTTGAAGCTTGTGACAAAAGAAAACGAAAAGGAAGGAAATATGTTCATGGTTGGGGACGTGAAACAGTCCATCTATCGATTCCGCCTTGCTGAACCATTTCTTTTCTTGAGTAAATACAAGCGATTTAATTCAACAGGAGAAGACTCTGGACTCCGAATCGATTTGAATAAAAACTTTCGCTCACGACCGGAAGTGCTGGATGCTACCAACTTTATATTTAAACAGATTATGGGAGAAACGGTCGGAGAGATTGACTATGACGACGATGCGGAATTGAAGTTCGGCGCGGCCTACTATCCGGAAGCGAAAGACCGGGAAGCAGAGCTGATGTTGATCGACCGCAGTGATTCTTCGGCAGATGGGCCCGATTCTTCCGACGAGATGGAAGATTCTGCTGGTAACACAAGCTTTGATAAAGTAGAATTGGAAACCGCTCAAGTGGAAGCAAAAGTGATTGCACAGAAAATTAGGCATCTCGTTCAATCTGGTTATGAGATCTATGACAAAGATAAAAAAGTGATGCGCCCTATCATGTACCGGGATTGTGTCATCCTGATGCGTTCCATGCCATGGGCACCGCAGTTCATGGAGGAATTCAAACAGGAGGGGCTGCCATTATATGCAAATTTGAGTACGGGTTATTTTGAGGCAACGGAAGTAGCCATTCTCTTATCCTTGTTAAAAATAATTGATAATCCGTACCAAGATGTGCCGTTGGCTTCTGTATTGAGATCTCCGATTGTCGGCTTGGACTCCAACGACTTGGCAACCATCCGGATCCAGCAAAAGAGAGGATCCTATTATGAAGCCTTGATCACCTTCATGAATAAAGCACCGGATACAATAGAAGAGCGAAATCTCGTAAAAAGAATGCAGCTATTCTATGAAATGCTTCAAACCTGGAGAACCTCTGCTCGTGAAGGAGCATTGTCGGAATTGATCTGGCAAATCTATCAGGACACCCATTTCTTCGACTTTGTCGGGGGGATGCCGGGTGGAAAGCAGCGTCAGGCAAATTTAAGAGCACTATATGACCGTGCAAGACAATATGAATCCACTTCCTTCCGTGGACTTTTCCGCTTCTTGCGTTTTATCGAAAGGATGCAGGACCGTGGCGAGGATTTAGGGGCAGCAAGAGCACTCGGGGAGCAGGAGGATGTAATCAGGTTGATGACCATCCACTCCAGTAAGGGACTCGAATTTCCAGTCGTATTTGTTGCCGGCTTGTCGAGACAGTTCAACATGATGGATCTCAACAGTAGTTATTTGCTGGATAAGGAGCTTGGATTTGGCTCCAAATATGTCAATGCAAAACTGCGAATCACCTATCCTACCATTCTGCAGCTAGCATTGAAAAGAAAAGCGAAAGCTCAGTTGATCGCAGAAGAAATGCGTGTCTTATATGTAGCACTGACAAGGGCAAAAGAGAAGTTGTATCTGGTCGGTACGGTAAAGGACTTCGAGAAATCGCAGGCACTATGGAATGAACACTGCAACCATGAAAGCTGGTTGTTGCCGGATTACGCCAGAGCAGGGGCAAAATCCTATATGGATTGGGTTGGTCCTGCACTTGTTCGCCACAGGGATGCCGAGAACTTGAGAGAAAATGGCGTGTCAGCTTCTGTATCGGACGATATAACCAATCATCCAACCGCCTGGAAAGTGTCTATAACGAAGGTTCATCAGCTTTTAGAAGAAATGGAGTCGGAAAAAGAGGAAGAAAACCTTCTGTTGGATAAGGTTAGGCATGGTGTGCCTGTGGAGATAGAAAGTCCTTATAGAATAAGAGTCAAAGAGCAATTGAGTTGGTCATATCCGTATAAAGAGGCAAGTGCCCATCGATCTAAGCAATCGGTATCAGAAATTAAAAGAATGAGAGAACAGCAGGACCCATATGCGGATAACACGCTTGTTCAAACGGAAAGAAGGTACTTCTTGGATCGACCTGCATTTATGCAAAAGAAGAAGCTATCACCATCTGAAGTTGGAACAGCGATGCATGCCGTGATGCAGAATGTGGACTTGCCTGTGGAAACCATAGATAGAGAGTACGTCCAAGCACAGGTTCTGGAAATGGTACAAAAAGAATTAATAACATCAGAACAGGCAGAAGTAATAGACTTTGACGCGATAGTAGCTTTCTTTTCCAACTCTGTCGGCAAACGCATGCTAAAGGCGGAACAAATTCACAGGGAAGTACCGTTCAGTTTTGCGCTACAGGGGAATGAGCTTGGTGAAGCGACGGAATTAAAAGAAGAGACCATCTTAGTACAAGGGGTCATTGATTGCCTTTTAGAGGATGAAGATGGACTTGTTTTGATTGACTATAAAACAGATACCATCAACGGCCGTTTCCCGGGAGGGTTCATAGAGGCGGAACCAGTCCTAAGGAATCGATACAAAGAACAGGTGTCCTTGTACGGTAAGGCTGTCGAGCAGATCTGGAAGAAGGAACTCAAGGCAAAATATTTATATTTCTTTGATGGAAACCATTTAGTTGAAATGAAAAAATAAATTAGAAAGGCTCAGGCAAAAGTCAGAAGGCTTGGATTTGTTGCTTGAGCCTCTTTTATGGAAGGAAGAGGACGATGCGAATACTTCATACTGCAGATTGGCACCTCGGTAAGACACTGGAGGGAAGAAGCAGATTGCCAGAGCAGGCTCAATTTCTAGAAGAACTTTTACAAATAGTAAAGGACGAAAAGATAGATGTCATTCTGATGGCTGGGGACGTATATGATACGGTCAATCCACCTGCTCAAGCGGAAGTGCTATTCTATGAATCACTTCAACAGCTTTCAAACAATGGGAAAAGGCCGGTAGCGGTCATTGCGGGAAACCATGATAATCCAGACCGTCTTTCGGCATCCAGCCCTCTTGCAAGCTCACAGAATATATCCTTGCTCGGTTACCCCACCATGGATGTTCAGAATATCTACATTCCTACAACAAATGAAACCCTCATGCTTGCTTCTCTGCCATATCCATCTGAATCGAGATTGAATGAGGTGCTTTCCGAAGAGTTTGATGAAAAGGTCATCCGCAATCAATATGATGAGCGGATTCGTCAGTTTTTCGGGAAAATGTGTGAAGCGTTCACGGAAAAGACGGTTAATGTTGCGATGAGCCATCTTTTTGTTGCAGGTGGGAATTCCTCCGATTCGGAACGGCCGATTGAAGTAGGCGGAGCGTTCACGGTTGCAGCGGAAAGCTTGCCCGAACAAGCGCAGTATGTAGCGCTTGGACATCTGCATCGACCTCAGACCATCAAGCGTGCGAAAACCGCTGCAAGGTATTCCGGTTCTCCTCTGGCCTATAGTTTTTCTGAGGCTGGATATACAAAAAGTGTCACTATCATAGATGCCAAGCCTGGTGCAGAGGTAGAATCGAAAGAGATACATCTATCAAGCGGGAAGCCTCTTGTAAAATGGAAAGCGACAGAAGGTGTTCAACAGGTGTTTGGATGGCTGGAGGAAAAGAAGGACCATCATGCTTGGGTGGATCTCGAAATTCATGTGACACATGCGTTATCCATGGAAGAGATTCACCGCATCCGAAAGCATCACGATGGCATCCTCCATATCCGTCCTATTTTTCCGGAAATGGTGGAGGAACGGAAGGCTGTGAAAATGGATAGTGTTCCGATCGAAGAGCTATTTGTTAAATTTTACGAAAAACAATCAGGTGGAGCACAGCCTGAGGAGGAATTGGTCCGGTTATTCCTTTCCTTGCTACAAGATGAATCGGTAAAGGAGGAAAAAGCATGAAACCAATCTCACTAGCGGTCACAGGCTTGCACAGTTTTCGTGAGAAGCAAGTGATTGACTTTGAATCGCTCTGTGAAGGAGGCGTTTTTGGTATCTTCGGACCTACTGGTAGCGGTAAATCATCCATTTTGGATGGCATGACACTCGCACTCTACGGGAAAGTGGAGCGTGCCTCCAATAATACACAGGGAATCATGAATCATGCTGAGAACCAGTTGGAGGTATCCTTCCTATTTGAATTAGAAAATGCCAATGGAAAGCAACGATTCAAGGTGGAGCGGACTTTTAAGCGTACGGATGATATCCGCGTCAAATCGGGAATATCCAGATTGACGGAAGTTAAGGACGAAGAACATATCGTCATCGCTGATAAGGCAAGTGAAGTCAATCAGGCCATCCAAGAAATCCTGGGTCTGACCATCGATGACTTTACCCGGGCGGTCGTCCTGCCCCAGGGGAAATTCGCAGAGTTTCTATCATTGAAGGGTGCTGACAGGAGACAGATGCTGCAACGCCTATTTCAGTTAGAGAAATACGGAGATCAGCTTTCGCGAAAAATTAAGGAAGAATTACAGGAAAAAACCAGGCTGCTCGGTCAGATCCATGCTGAGCAGCTGGGTTTGGGCGAGGCAACGGATGAAGCGGTGAAAGAAGCGGAAAAGGCGTTTAAAGAAGTGGAAGCTCTCGTGGATGCTGCAGAAAAAGCTCTTCAGGAACTGGAAAATGTTTTCGAAAGTAAAAAGAAGCAATGGGAATGGCAGACGGAAAGGGAAGTGGTGGAACAGAAGCTGCAAACTTTCTTAGCTTCTGAAGCTTCCATTAAGGAAATGGAAGTATCCTATACTTTGGCGGAGCAAGCGGAGAACTTAAAGCCATTATTGAATGATTTAAAAGAAGTGGAGAAATCTTTCGTTCAATGGAGGCAAAAAAGCATACAAGACCAAGCTGCCCATGCATCTGCGAAAGAAAAAATGGATAAATCAATGATTAGTTATCAAGAAGCAAGGCAGAAGAAAGAGACGGAATTACCAGTGTTACTGACCAAGAAAGAAAAGTTGGACCGTGCACTGAGGCTAGAAGAAGGCTTAGCTACCCATAAGCCGAAGATAGTAGACCTACAACAGTCTATAGCGTCAAAAAAAGAAAAGCTTACTAGTATAGAAGCCCTGGAAGAAAAAGAGAAAGACATCTATATCAAGGCAGTTAAAAAGCAGAAGGCATTAAAGGATGAGCTTGCGTCACATGCTGATTCACCTGTCCGTCTACAATTGCTGCAGAAGGCCTTTGAGGGCAAACAGGAAATTTTGCACTTGGAGAAAAAAGTGTTTGAAAATGGTGCAGAGGTTCAAACCCTCCAAAACAAAATTCTAGCATTTCAAGCAGAGAATCAAAAAGCAGAGGTAAACCTGCAGAAGGGAAAAGAAACACTACTGGAACTCTTTCAACGTACAGAGAAGCATTACGACCAAGCATCAGAAATGACACAATATCTAGATTGGTTGGAGCGACAAACAGAACAATTCTTGAAGGAAGAACAACAGTTTGCAGAAGATGCCAAAATTCATCAACTAGCAATGGAACTGGCAAAATCACTCGAAGAAGGGCAAGCATGTCCAGTTTGTGGATCCACTGATCATCCTGGTGTAGCTTCTCAGGAAGCACATCGAGAGGTAGCGAGCAGTAAAGAGGAAAGTGAAGTGGGGAAACTTCCATCTGCGTTATCTCTGCAAAAGCAGGAGAATTTAAAAATCAAGCTCAGACTGGAGCAATTGGCTTCTGAGCTTCATCGAGACCTTGATGGAGAAACAGAACTTCCTAGCCCAAAGGAATCCTTAGAAAAAGTAGATAAGTGGAAGAAGGAAATGGACGAGTCGTCAGATGCAGCGGGACTGCTTGTTGATAAATACCACAGAATCTTAACCGAGCAAAAGTCATTGATCCAAGACCTTATCCATCTGCAGGAAAAGAAAGAGCAAGCGGACCACTTCCTTAAAACCTGGTCGGGAACATTTCAGGAAACTGCCAAGCTTTCTTCTAGCTATATAGAGCAACGGGAAGAGTGGAATAAGCGCGAAAAAAGCTCAAGGCAAGACCTTGAAAGTAAAAAGAAGCAGTGGCGCGAAGCTTTCGAGAAGGAGAGTTTTGAAGAGATTGATGGGAATTATCAGGCTGCACAAGAGACGGAAAAGCGCAGAGTGGAGCTGCAGGAAAGAATCAATAAAAGTGTGGATTTTATCGAAACAAAAGAGAAACAATTAAAAGAAGTACAAGAAAAGAAAATGGAAATGGAAAAATCCATATATCAAGAAAAATTAAACCTGGAGCAACTAATTTCCCGTATGAAAGAAACCCAAGAAGAAATAAAATCCATTGCGGGGGAACATGATATTCAAGATGAGCTGAAACGGGTGGAGCTTAAATTGGCCAGTTTAAATGAGAGGGAAAGGGAAGGTTACCAAACATGGACTTCAGCACAGCAGGATGCACAAGAAAGGGAGAAATCTGCTTTGCAAAGTGAACAGATGGTACGTGAGACCAAGTCCCGGCTCGAGAAAATCCAGGAAAAATGGAAACTTCATTTGGAAAAATCCATTTTTACATCTATGGATGCAGTGGAGGATGCAGTTGCCCAAATAGATCATAAGGATCATTGGAAGAAACAAATAGAACAATATTGGGAAGAAAGAAAAGCTGTTGAAAAGGACCTTTCCAGATTGAATGCACTTATAGGGACAGAGAAGCTGGAAGAAGCACAATGGCAAGAATTGCAGGAACAGCTGCAATATTCGCGAAAAAAATTACGGGAAGAAATAGAAAGAAAAAGTGCAGTTCAACATAATCTTACTTCCATAAAAGAACGCAATGAACGTTACCGTTCCCTCGAGGTAAAGAAAGAAAAGTTGACAGAGGAAACACAGGCTTACCAAAAACTGCAAGTTGTCTTTAAAGGGAACAGTTTTGTAGAATACCTGGCGGAAGAACAACTGCTACAAATAAGCAGGGATGCATCGGAAAGATTGGGCCAACTTACCCGACAGAGATATGCATTGGAGATGGACTCACAAGGAGGATTTATTATCCGTGATGATGCAAATGGCGGGGTGAGAAGACCGGTTTCCACGCTATCGGGTGGGGAAACATTCCTGACCTCCCTAGCCCTTGCGTTGTCCTTGTCAGCACAAATTCAGTTGCGTGGGGAGTATCCGTTACAATTTTTCTTCCTTGATGAAGGATTTGGAACGTTGGACTCTGAATTGCTGGATGCAGTGGTAACCGCACTAGAGAAACTACAGTCCAACCACCTTGCCGTGGGAGTGATTTCTCATGTCCAAGAGCTAAGGGCACGCCTGCCGAGACGATTGGTGGTTACACCTGCACAGTCTTCTGGCACAGGCTCTGTGGTAACCTTGGAGAACCTATGATGGAATGTGTGTGTAAGAAGGTGAGGATGCAAGGCTGGTGATCCTGATTGTAGGAGGTGTGAGGTGAAATGGCAAAAAAGAAAAAGCGGGAGATTGGAACTTGTGAGCTTTGTGAGAGGGAAGGGGTGGAAATAACGCTTCATCATCTTACCCCGAAGGAAATGGGGGGAACCTTTCTACCAACGGCAAATCTTTGTATTCCATGTCATAAGCAGATACATGCTCTTTATACGAATGAAGAACTTGCCATTCGTCTGAACACAGTTCTCCTTTTAAAGGATGACCCGAAGATTTCCTCCTTCATCAAGTGGATCAAAAAACAGCCGTCCACCAAAATACCACTGACCCGCAAATCAAACGAACGAAAGAAAAGACGCTAAACTCAAAAGCCGTGCCACTTACGTGGGCACGGCTTTTATTTATTCGCCACAATATCCTGATCATTGATATCAGGGTCGATAGTGTTGGTGGCGCTGAGACCGTTGTTGGTGATGACGAAGTTTCCGGTGTTAAGTGCACCGGATCCTGCTGAAGTTTTGGAGGCGGATTTGGGAGAAATATAAAAAGAATCTCCGAAGTTGATGACTCCTCCGCCTACGCTGTTGATGGCAACCGGACCTACGATAGCTGGCATGCAGAACATCCTTTTGTTGTCGGCCGTTTCTGTTATCGCAGTTTTGGACCGCGACATTACGAACCGTCTTGTTTTTGATACTTACACTATATGAAAACTCGCCTAAAAGGTGAAGGTGATGTTTATTTATTCCCGCTGACGCTCTGATCTGTCATGTCAGGATCAATCGTATTGGTAGCATTAAGTCCGCTATTTGTATTAATGATATTTCCCGTGTTGGACCCACCGGAACCTTCGCTGGTCTTTCCGGTTCCTTTCGGGCTAATATAAAAGGTGTCCCCGAAATTAATGATCCCCCCACCGATATTTGTCACTTTTACGGGGCCAATAATGGAAGGCATACGCTACACCTCCTCTTCCCTTTTTGTACTTGTTATGGGAATTCCCATCGCTTGATGCGCTTCTGGATCTAAAAGTTGCCTTATATGTTTGATTCTTACTTCTGCACAAATTGTTTGGGAGGATCCGACCTGCAGGACAGAGGAAGAGGATACCCCTTTTACCGTGATATGATTAACGCAAATGTTCGGGTTTGGATTTAAAACAGACATGTTCACGTTCTCCGTTAACCTCGGCATTGGATATTGCAAGCTGAAAATGGGGAAATCAGAAAAATTACCTTCATTTCCATAAAATTTTGGGAACTCCCGTTTGACCGCAAGTGCTCGAGATTTTGCGTCAATATAACATGAATCACCAATGTGAAAATAAGAGCTGAAGGACAAAGAATGCAAATTGATATCATTTACTCTGGATATTCTCATGGCCTATTCCGTAGTAAGAGGAACAAAAGGTCCTATGATCAATGATTCCGCAGGTGTATCAAAATAGGAAGAAAGACAGATATTCTGCGTATCGCCAACTAGGAAAATGGAGGAAGAAGAAACCCCTAGAATATTGATATTATCCACTTGCAGATTATGATTGGTTACTTGGAAATTCATTCATTAACACCACACATATTTATTTTTGGTGAGGCAAGCTTTGTATAAAAGTTGCAAAAGCTTTATCCATATCGCCTTGTAGCTGCTGGATGGTAATCTCTTTTATTTTTTCATCATTATAACCCTTTTGCACAGCTTCTGCCGTGATGGTATTCAACTTGTGATTGACACGAGAAGAGAGCTGTTTATTTACATCTTGGATCATAAAATCATAATAATGATCCTCTAAGGACCTGCCTTGCTGCTTTGCAATTTGTTTGATCTTCGCTTCTCCGTTTTTCTCCAAATACTCCCGTAAATCTGCTTCTATTCCTTTTGCAAGATTTTGGTTTCTTTGTGGAACCGGGACTTCCAGGTTGTTTTTGGTAACGATAAAGTCTTCGATCTCCCCTGATGAGCCTGGTGTCAGGCCAATATTCAATGTACCCTCGAGTGTTTCCACTTTAAGCTGATCAAATTTATACTCAATTCTTTCTATGTTCATACTAGGTTTTTCTTTTAATTGGATGATCTCCTTTTGCATAAGCTTTACAAGCTCCTCAAGGGTGGAGATCTGCTTTGTCTGGTTTTCTACAACTTGTTGAAGCTGTTGTACCTGTTGTTGTGATTGATAAAGGTACTGATAGTTATTGTACATTCGACCCACCTCTTTCATTGGTTTGCTAAGTTCTTGAGAATCATCTCCAATACTTTATGCAATCACTTGAAAATGGGTGAATGCCCAGAAGAAAAAATCAATCTGAACCTGTTAAGGGGACAAAGGGGCCTAAAGTGCCTGTGCTTGAGCCAACCTGCTGTCCTTGGGCTACCTCTGCGCTACTTACCGGGGCGGGTTCCTCAAATCCTCCTGTGTTATAAAGGTTGGATAGGGATTTAATGACCCCGGCACTACCTATCTGGAAAACAGAAGAGTTTGTTATTCCACCAATTTTCAAATGATGGATCACAATGTTTTGATTGATGAAAAAATTTGAAGACATCTCGGCCCCTCCGCTTTTCATATTTTCTGACTCCGGGTTCTTGGAGCTATTCTGTTTACATATAGCTCTTTTCTCAAAGATTGTTGCGATTTACGAGTAAAAGCAACAAAGTTTACGAAAAGAGCCTCACATATTCAATGCAACTGGTTGGTCATTGACGTCTTGGTCATAGGTGTTTGTCTGACTGTTAGTGTTGCTTATGCTAATTGAATCTCCTGTGTTGAAGCTTCCGGCTCCTGCAAATGTTTTAGCTGAACTGACCGGAGACATCTGGAAAACGTCCCCGATATGAAATATCCCGGAGTTACCGATGCTGTTAACACTTACAGCTCCGACGATTGCTGGCATAAACGTTAACTCCTTTTCTGTGCGCTTATTGATATATCCTATGACATTAGCCCGGTATGGTGAGTGTATAATTGTAATCGGCTATCACGTGAATTTGATGATAGGAATATTAAGGAAAAAAAGCTATAATGTTCTGTATGAGATAAAAGAGGCAAGAGGGAGGAATCTGGATGCAAGCGGCACCGATACAAGAAAAAGAGAGAATTGTAGCATTGGATATTATTAGGGGGATCGCGATATTAGGTATTTTCCTAGTGAATATGCCTTCGTTCTTTTCACCAATGCTGTATGTGAACATGAAAACATATTGGTCGGAAACCAGGGACATAGTTGTTATGAATGGCGTGGATATTCTTGCTCAGGCAAGCTTTTACACACTATTTTCGTTTTTGTTTGGATATGGATTTATTATTTTTGCAAAAAGGGTTGCTGAGAAAAATCTATCTGTACCAAAGTATTTTTCTAGGAGACTCATCGTATTGCTGGTGATAGGAGTGATCCATGCATTCTTCATTTGGCATGGGGATATTCTTATTACATATGCTTTATGCGGATTTATATTATTAGTGATGAGGAATATGTCATCAAAAGCAATGGTGTGGACGGGGCTTTTGCTTGTTGTGATACCGACAATCCTGTTCTCGTTATTGATGCTTGTTGTGACCATGACCATGGGGGACGCAGATATCTATTCCACATTAAAAGGGAATGCTGCACAGTCTTTGGAGGTATATGCGAATGGTACATTTATGGAGATAACCAAACAGCGTATTTCCGATTGGTCTTTTGTTAATATAGCTAACTTCTTTTTCATCGTGCTTTCCGTGTTGCCAATGTTTCTATTCGGGGCAGCAGCAGCTAAATCGAACTGGCTAGAAAAAGTGGAAGAGCATCTAGCTGGAATGAAAAAGCTATGGCTGGTAACTCTATTTCTGGCGTTGATCTTTAAACTGCTTCCATATTATACGCAACAAAACTATGCTACCGAATATTTGCAAGACGGCATCGGTGGTCCCGCTAGTGCAGTGTTCTATTTTCTTACGGTTGTATTGGTTACCAGAACAAGCTTAGGGTTGAAGCTATTATCTCCATTCCAATACGTGGGGAAGATGAGCTTGACCAATTACTTGTTCCAATCTGTTGTATGTTCTTTGATTTTTTACAGTTATGGATTAGGGTTATATGGTTCATTCACCCCGTTTCAAGGACTATGGCTTGTACTAGGAATATATGTATTCCAAATTATTATCAGTAGAATTTGGGTGTCCAATTTCTATTATGGACCGATGGAATGGCTTTGGAGAGCTGGAACATACGGCAACAGACCGAAATTTAAAAAGATGTGAGCATATGCCTCACATCTTAGTCATTGTGCAAAGGAATATTTATTTTGATTTTTCCTTAAACGGAGTTGCTGTTGCGAGTGTTTATTCAGCAGTACATCTAGTTCCTGACTGCATCTGACAGTTTGTGACGCAGTAAATCCGTATTCTTTTGCGCAATGAATCATTTGCTGTCTTTTTAGTTCGATTTTTAATGCCAACATTTTCTTCTACTCCATTACAATAAGATTAAGTAACGCAAGCGGTTGTCCTTATTATGGCACGGTCTTTACAATAAAAAAAGCACTTCGATAAAACAAGTCATAATATAACAAATTACTACAATAAACCAAGTGTGACGAGAGAGGAGCAACGATGTAACATGCATTTTGTAACTATGAAAATACAAGGTGAGGAAAGAATCGGATTAACCGACGAGGCTCAAAACTATGTACTTGACCTACATAAAGCACAGAAAGAATTGGGTAATGGAACAGTATTGCCATCCACCCTATTGGAAGGAATAGAACAGGGAGAGTCCTTCATTGAAAGTATGGCCAAGTTAAGGGATCACGTCTTCATGCAAAGGGACTCTGAGTCTTATTTTTACCCGATGGGGGAAATTCATCTCCTTGCACCTATCCCAAGGCCGCGGAAAAACATTTTCTGTGTCGGAAAAAACTATCGTGACCATGTTCTTGAGATGGGAAGTGAAGGAGATATCCCGGAGCATATCATGATTTTCACAAAGTCTCCTACTTCTGTAATAGGTCCAGGTGCTTCCATTGAAAGCCATGAAAATCTTACAGACCAATTGGACTATGAAGGGGAACTAGCTATAGTCATCGGTAAGTCAGGCAAGGGCATCTCCATTGAAGATGCTATGGATCACGTATTTGGTTACACCATCGTCAATGATATTACTGCGAGGGATATGCAGAAAAGGCATAAACAGTTCTTTTTAGGGAAAAGTCTGGATGGGTCTTGTCCTATGGGACCGACAATTGTCCATAAATCATTCATGGAAGATCCACAAAGCTTGATAGTGGAAACAAAAGTGAATGGGGAGGTCCGCCAGCGTGAATCTACCGGGCTGATGATATTTTCTATACCTGAGATCATTGCCACCATTTCAAAGGGGATGACCTTGGAGCCTGGGGATATCATAGCAACCGGAACCCCTGCTGGAGTTGGAAAAGGCTTTGAGCCTCCTCGCTTTTTGAAAAAGGGAGATGTGGTAGAGGTAAGTGTGGAAAAAATCGGAACATTGAAGAACGTGGTGGTTTGAGCAGCGTAATATATAAAAATCAACTTTTCAAGATGATTATTTAAAAACAAGGCTCTGTTAAAGCATACTGTTGATTTTAGTAGCAACTTAGCTGTTGATTGGAGCAATAGGCGAAGACTCCTCGAAAATATTACGCATTTTCTTCGTGCGATGTATCGCTGTCGAAGCCTTCCTTGTCCTGAGGGAGATAGCGTTTTAGGGGAGACCCCGCAGGCGCAAGCGAGGCCACTAAAAAACCCAATAACCTTATCGTTCAAATGATTTCTAGCTGTTAATTGGAGCAATAGGCGCAGACTCCTGCGGGGGGATAGCGACAATCTTGAGACCCCGCAGGGCGCAGCTCGAGGAGGCTCAAGGTCGCCCCGCGGAAAGCGAAGCCGTTTGCGGAGATTTACAGCAGTGTTAACCAGATTATTAACATTCATTACTTTTTCAGTGGCCTTGGCGCAAGCCGAGGAGGCTCCCCAAACGCCCCTAGGAAAGCGAAGCCTAGTGCGCAAATCAACAGCGGAGTTTTAACAGAGCCAAATACAAAAAGCTGTCCAAAAGGTCTCTCTAAACCCTTCGGACAGCTTTTGTAATTTATACAGATAATACTTGCTTCACTTTACCGATTGCCCAATCCAGATCTTTCTTGGAAATCACTAAAGGCGGCGCAAAACGAATCACCGTTTCGTGCGTTTCTTTGCACAATAAACCTTCTTCTTTTAACTTTTCACAATAAGGGCGAGCTGCCTCTGTCAGTTCCACACCGATAAAGAGACCGCGACCGCGCACTTCTTTAATTATAGGATTATTGATGGTACGTAACTCTTCCATCATATAGTTACCAAGTTCAAAGGAACGCTCAACCAACTCTTCTTCCTCTAAGACTTCCAGTGCCGCCATCGAAACAGCACAAGCCAATGGGTTTCCTCCGAACGTGGAGCCGTGGGATCCTGGGTTGAAAACGCCAAGGATGTCTTTGTTCGCTGCTACGCAGGAAATCGGGAATACCCCTCCGCCAAGCGCTTTTCCCAATATGTACATATCAGGCTCTACATTTTCCCAGTCACAAGCGAAAAGTTTGCCAGAACGTCCAAGGCCAGCCTGGATTTCATCAGCCACATACAATACATTGTTGGCTTTACAAACTTCATATGCTTCAGAAAGGAATCCTTCAGCAGGGATATTAATGCCGGCTTCCCCTTGGATTGGTTCAAAAATGAAAGCAGCAGTGTTAGGTGTGATGGCACCTTTAAGTGCTTCAATGCTACCGTAAGGAATTACTTTGATCCCAGGAAGCATTGGACCGAAGCCTTGCTGATACTCTTCGCTTGAAGACATGGATACAGCTGTCATCGTACGGCCGTGGAAATTGTCTTCACAAACGATGATCTCTGCTTGGTTGACAGGTACACCTTTTACGTCATAAGCCCAGCGTCGAACAGCCTTTACTGCTGTTTCCACAGCTTCTGCACCGGTGTTCATTGGCAGCACCATGTTTTTCTTCGTTAAAGTAGCCATTTTTTCATACCATGGGCCGAGCTGATCATTGTGGAATGCGCGGGACGTCAGCGTGATTTTATCTGCCTGGTCCTTTAAGGCTTGTATGATTTTTGGGTGGCGATGCCCCTGGTTTACTGCAGAATAGGCACTTAACATATCCATGTATTTGTTGCCTTCCGGATCCTCCACCCATACACCTTCCGCTTTAGAGATAACAATTGGAAGCGGGTGATAGTTATTGGCACCGAATTTTTCTGTGATGCTGATGATGTCATGCGTTTTTGTTGTCATATATGAAATACCTCCATCTAATCAATGTAATGGCTTTCAAAGGTATTATATCATTGTTAATGGCTATTTTCGAAAAAATTGTTGTTTTTACGAATATTCATACTGGCCGTTATAGTTTATGCGGTCGTGCTCTTTTCCCTGCAATACTGAAAATAATTCAAACTCTTATATTAAGGTAATTTATTTAGTTTTTTTCCTTCTCTATGGTATGATACAAGTAGTTTTGAGTTGAAAGAAGGAGGTTAGTAAAAATGACGCACGCGCATATTTCCACATGGGCAATCGCACTTATTCTGTTTGTTGTTGTGCTTGTTTTGACAAAGGTAGGAAAAGAAAAAGGTGCTAAAATCACATCGATGGTATTGAGATTGTTCTACATATTGATTGTTGTAACAGGCTTGCAGCTTGGCTGGGGCTGGATTACAAACGGCCAATATGTATTGAAAATGGTACTTGGTATCGTGGTAATCGGTTTGATGGAGATGATCTCTGTCCGTACAAGAAAAGGAAAATCTACTGTTGTGGTATGGGTTCTATTCGTATTGACTTTAGCGTATATCATCCATTTGGGCTTTAGTTTACCGATGTAATATCTTGAAACATCAAAACGTGATTCTTATTTAGCGAATCACGTTTTTTTGTGTGAAGCTATTCAGCTTTTCTGCGTTCCATATTCGTGAACATATACCGTTTTCCTGTTTGGAGCGTGTATTCAAAGCGATCTGTCATCGACTTACCCCGTGTAAAATGGTGCTGAACGGAGCAAATAAATGTTTCATTATCGTAGACCAAGAAATTCACTCCCGATGGTTCTTTCACTTGGTCCATAAACTGCATGGTATTATGGCAGTAAATACAGTCATACAGTGAAATGTTGGACTTATTTAAAAGTGTGGTGAACTTCGTGAACGCATCTTCCGAAAGTTCCTCTAACAGTTCCATATATGGTTGAGGGAGTTTTTTACGTACACGAACTGCATCCCCGTTATTCAATTCATATAGATGCTTCGTATGTAAAATAACTTGCCCAGTTTCCAGAAGAACACCAGGTACCCACTCATTGGAAAGAAGGATCTCAATGCCCTCTTCAGAAATTTCCTCTAGCAAAAATGCTTCATCATCCTCAGCCTCAAAGAAGATCCATTGATCATTTATACTTTCAATTGTCCCACAAGTAAAGGAGCGTTTTTGCTCGTAGATGATGCTTTTTCGTTTTTGAAGATTCACAGTCATTTCCTCCAGTAGCTTGAAGTTAGGTTTTCTGCCATTCTTCCCTACTTTGCCTGCCTTTAAACGAGAAGATGAAAGATACGAAATGGAATTAAATCTGCTCATTCCACTGGAAGGAAGACTAACAAGGAATCGTTACGTAAACTCTTTCTCAA
Source organism: Sutcliffiella horikoshii (assembly GCF_021991925.1). Classification (GTDB taxonomy): domain Bacteria; phylum Bacillota; class Bacilli; order Bacillales; family Bacillaceae_I; genus Sutcliffiella_A; species Sutcliffiella_A horikoshii_F. The sequence continues at coordinate 29,070 of NZ_RXZI01000001.1, forward strand.
GTTCATGGTATAAGCACTCCCGGCATAGTATAGAACAGCCGTAGTTTGCTTAAAGCAAAGGAGTGGATGGGACAATATGTGTGGTATTACAGGATGGATTGATCTCAAAAAGGATATTAAAGATCAGAAGGATATAGTGAAGAAAATGGCGGAAACATTATCATTTCGTGGGCCTGATGATACGAATGTCTGGATGGACCGTCATGTGGGATTTGGACATAAGCGACTTGCTGTTGTCGACTTGGAAGGCGGCAAACAGCCGATGACAAGAACGAAAGCAGATAAAAATTATACGATTTGTTACAATGGAGAACTTTATAATACAGAAGACATTAGAAAGGAGCTTCTCAAGAGAGGGTATTCTTTCCGGGGGCATTCTGATACTGAGGTGCTGCTGACCGCCTATATGGAATGGAAGGAAGAATGTGTCCACCACTTAAATGGAATTTTTGCGTTTGCAATCTGGGATGAAGAAAAAGATCAATTGTTCATCGCAAGGGACCGGCTTGGGGTAAAGCCGTTTTTTTACCATGAATCACAAGGAAAATTCATTTTTGGATCGGAATTAAAAGCGGTGCTCGCCCATCCGGATGTATCAAGCAAAGTCGGATATGATGGATTGGCAGAAATCTTTGGTCTTGGTCCATCCCGTTCCCCTGGTCATGGATTATTCCATGATATAAAGGAACTCCGTCCAGCTCACCTTCTAGTATTATCGAAAAGTGGCGGGTTAAAAATAAAGCGCTATTGGAATGTGGAAAGCAAGCCTCATACCGATACGCTCGACGAAACAGTGGAAAAGGTCCGCTACTTATTTACCGATGCTGTGACAAGGCAATTGGTATCGGATGTACCGGTATGTACGTTCCTTTCCGGTGGACTTGATTCAAGTGCGATAACGGCAATTGCTGCCAATGCTTTCAAGAGAGAAGGAAAACCGCCATTAAATACGTATTCCATTGATTATGAGGAAAATGATAAATACTTCAAAGCGAATGAGTTCCAGCCGAACTCCGATGAGAAATGGATTAGAAGAATGACAGAAACCTTTGGTACGGTACATCACCGTTCCGTCATATCACAGACAAATCTCGCAGCCTATTTAAAAGAAGCGGTACTGGTGCGGGACCAACCGGGAATGGCGGACATTGATTCCTCCCTTTTGTGGTTCTGCCGGGAAATCAAACAAAACTATGTAGTCAGCCTTTCAGGGGAATGTGCCGATGAGATTTTTGGGGGATATCCGTGGTTTCATAGGCCAGAGGACTTGGCTTCAAGCAATTTCCCTTGGATGCGTTCCACACAGGCAAGGATGGACCTGCTCCGTCCGGAATGGAGTAGAAAACTGAAGCTGGATGAATATATTACATCCAAATTTGAAGAAACGGTGAGGGAGACGCCAAGATTGGAAGGGGAAAGCCTGTTGGAAGCACGCAGGCGGGAACTTTTCTATTTGAATATGATATGGTTCATGACAACTCTTCTAGATCGTAAGGATAGGATGAGTATGGGAGCAAGCCTTGAGGTCCGAGTTCCATTTGCGGACCATCGTTTAGTAGAATACGTTTGGAACATCCCTTGGGAAATGAAAATGCATGGCAATAGGGAGAAGGGGATTCTGCGGAAGGCATTGGAAGGAATATTGCCGGAGGAAGTTCTCTATCGCAAGAAGAGTCCATATCCCAAGACCCACCATCCTGTTTATACGAAACTGGTCAGAAATTGGCTGGAGGAGATTCTACAAGATCATACTAGTCCGCTTCTTGAATTTTTCGATAAAAAGAAGCTACAAGACATCGTTTCCTCGGAAGGAAAAGCCTTTCAGGTACCTTGGTTTGGTCAACTGATGACAGGTCCTCAGCTTTTGGCTCACCTTGCACAAATTCATGTATGGTTTACTCATTACGGAGTAACAATAAAGGAATAAATTGCTAAAAAGGGTCAAGTGTGTTTTTATGGAAGTAGTACGCGCTTTATTGTATTAGAGAGATGAAAACTCCTAAACTCCTTAGTAAGGAGTTTTTATTTCATCAAAAGGTTGGACAAGCTCTTTTTAGGGATCCTATCATGCGAGAAAAGTTTCTTTCTACACAAGAGAGAGTTCTGGATTGTAAGAATGAACAATATTATGTATAATGTTTGTATAATATTTGTTTAATTAAAGAGCGGTTTGTTTGGAATGAGGAGGCGTACTAAAATGAGCAAAAAAATAATTGTGGTTGGCGCAGGTCCAGGCGGATTGGCAGCTGCAATGATGCTTTCTGCAAATGGGTATCAGGTGACCGTAATGGAAAAGCAACAATATGTCGGTGGGAGAAACTCTGCCATAAAAATTGGTGAGTTTACGTTTGACATGGGCCCAACCTTCCTTAGTATGCCTCAAATAGCTGAAGAGATTTTTGCAGAGTCAAAGCGAAACATGCATGACTACATGGAAATGAAAGAATTAAAGGATATGTATGAACTTGTTTTTCCGGATAAATCATTTATGGTAACTCGTGATCAAGAGAAGATGAAACAGACCATTGAAAAATACTTTCCTGGAGACGGAGAAGGCTATGAGCGCTTCATGTCCGAAACGGAAAAACGGATGGACGCCTTGTCACCCATTCTTCAAGGAAAGATGGACCGTTTCTATCATTATTTCCAATGGAAGGTTATTAAAGCCCTTCCGCAATTAAGCTTAGGAAGCAGCCTGTATGACCAATTGAGTAAATATTTTCGGGAAGAGCAGCTGAAACTTGCGTTCACATTCCAATCTAAATATCTTGGAATGTCTCCTTGGGAATGCCCGGGTGCCTTCTCGATCCTTTCATGGATGGAGCACGCATATGGAATCTATCATCCTATCGGCGGAGTCAATCAGCTATCTGAAAGCATGGCTAAGGTTGTAACGGAACATGGTGGGAGGATCAGTCTTGGCACAGGGGTGAAAAAGCTGTGGTTGCAAGGGCGTAAAGTAGTTGGTGTCATATTGGAAGATGGCACAAAAGTCGAGGCGGATGAGGTAGTGGTCAATGGTGACTTTGCCCACGTCATGACAAACCTGGTGGATGATAAAGTGCTAAAAAAATATAGCAAGAGAAAGTTGGAGAAAAAGAAGTTTTCCTGCTCTACCTTCATGATTTATCTCGGCCTGGATAAGGTGTATGACCTGCCTCACCATAGCATCATATTTGCAGAGGATTACAAAAGGAATGTGGAAGAAATAACAAAAACAAAAAAGCTTTCGAACGACCCTTCCATCTATGTGCAGAATGCTTCGGTTACAGATTCTACATTGGCTCCGAAGGGGAAGTCGGCCCTTTATATTCTAGCTCCGGTTCCTAACAATTTCAGTGAAATAGATTGGCAGAAAAATAAAGAAAAATTCAGAGATCTGGTGTTTGAATCACTGGAAAAGAAAAGTGGATTTAAAGAACTTAGAAACCATATTGAAGTGGAGAAGATCCTTACTCCAGAAGATTGGGAAAAAGAAGTGTTTGTATATAAGGGAGCCACTTTTAATCTTGGACATCAGCTCAGTCAAATGATGGTGCTTCGTCCGCATAACAAATTTGAAGAATTGGATAACTGCTGGCTTGTCGGCGGTGGTACCCATCCTGGAAGCGGATTGCCCACTATATTAGAGTCAGCACGAATCACTACCGGACTACTACGTGGAAAACATGAAACACAACCTCAACAAAGCTTCCAAGCGAAAAGATTGGAGAAAGCTCAATGAGTAGACATATAGCAGTAGCAGGAGCAGGGATAGGTGGGATGATCACAGCGCTTCTCTTAAAGAAGCAAGGGTTTAATGTGAGCATCTATGAAAAAGAAAAACAAGCAGGAGGTCGCCTTTCTTTTGTCGAAAGAGAAGGTTACCGAATTGACAAAGGTCCAACCATTGTCCTTCTACCCGAAATGTTAACGAGCATTTTGCAAGAAGCAGGCGTTTCTGATGATGCTTGGGAGCTTATAAGGCTTGATACCCTTTATTCCATACACTTCAAAGACGGAAAAAAGTACAGCAAATTTAAAGACAGAGATAAGCAGTTATTGGAGTTGTCTCAAGAATTTCCTGGTGAAGAAGAGGGCTTTAAGCAGTATATGGAAGCAATGAAAACAAACTTTGAAATTGGGCAGACCTCCTTCCTCGAGAAATCTTTTACAAGAAAACGAGATTTCTGGACTGGAAAGAACCTCACGTCTTTAGTCAGATTAAAAGCATATCAATCCACCAAAAAATTCTCCGGGTCCTTTTTCAAGGATGAACGCCTTCGGGAAGCCTACTCTTTACAAACTTTATATATCGGTGGTCATCCTCAGACATCACCGGCTATGTACAGTCTGATACCTTACAGTGAGCATGAACATGGGATCCATTACATGAAAGGTGGGTATGCCTCCCTGGTGAAGGTGCTGACTGACACTTTAAAGGAAAATGAGATTCCTCTTTATGTGGATAGCAGGGTGGAGGATATTAAAAAGGCAAACGGTCTAGTGGAATCCATCCGGGTTAACGGTCGGGCCATTGAGGTGGACGCTCTTGTGTGGAACGGTGACTTTCCTACTGCTGCACATATTCTCCATGACAAGAGAAAGTATGAACCTTCATCTGGATGTGTGCTTTTCTATTTCGGATTGGATGGAGTGTATGAAGAGTCAGATATACATCAATTTTTTATGGGTGGAGATTTTGATCAGCATATGAGGGAAGTGTTTGAGGAAAAGAAAGTACCCACAGATCCATCCTTTTATACTTTTAATCCATCATTGATAGATTCTTCATTGGCCCCGGACGGAAAAAGTACGCTATATGTATTGGTTCCGGTTCCTTCTGGCAGTCATATAGATTGGAGCCTAGAAACAGTGTTTATGGAAAAGATGTTGAAAAATATCGAAGAAAGGGCGTTCCCAGGATTAAGCGATAAGATGGAATGGATGGAAGTAAGGACGCCGAATGACGCCGAACAGGATGGTTTATTTCAGGGAGGGAGTTTCGGCATTGCGCCAAGCTTATTCCAGTCCGGTGTATTTAGGCCTCAAGCAAAACCGACCAATCTTGAAAATGTGTATGCTACAGGTGCTTCCGTTCACCCAGGGGGCGGTATCCCCATTGTCATGCAAAGCGCAAAGCTTGCAGCAAATCAGATAATCCAAGATTTTGCCCATCATTCATCTACAAAGGATGTGAATCTCAATGACCGACTTAACGAAAGCCTATCTTCATTGTGAATCCATAATCAAAGATCATTCCAAAACGTTTTACAAGGCATTTATGCTTTTACCTAAAGAAAAAAAACAGGCAGTCTGGGCCGTGTATGCTTTCTGTCGCCAGGTGGATGATATTGTGGATGAGGGAAGGGACCCTAAGGAGGAGCTGTTTGGATTCAAGCAATCTTTTGCCGTTTTCTTGAAAGATCAATTACCTTCACAAGATCCGATGTGGCTTGCCCTGCAGGATGTATTCCGAAAATATGAGATGGACGTGCAAGCCTTTCACGATATGATCACAGGACAGGAAATGGATTTATATAAAAAGTTATATTATACAGAAGAAGAGGTGCTTCATTATTCCTACCATGTAGCAAGTACGGTTGGTTTGATGTTACTGCCCATCCTCGCACCCAATAATAAGGAAGCATTGCGGCAGGATGCCATTGCACTTGGCCAGGCGATGCAAATAACCAACATCCTGCGGGATATCGGCGAAGACCTGGAGCGGGATAGGATCTATATCCCCATTGAAAAGCTTGAGCAGGCAGGCTACTCAACTGAAGACTTAAAAATGCATATTGTGAACAATAAGTTCATCTCTGTATGGGAAGATATGGCCAATAAGGCGGAAAAGCTTTATGAACAGGCGATGAGTTCCATCGATCTCTATCCGTTGCATTCGAGGACACCTGTGAAGGGAGCGGCGTATCTGTACCGTGCCATCCTCGGTTCAATCCGTAAAAAAGGGTATTCTGTCTTTAAAATGAAGCACTATGTCAGTAATGAAGAAAAGCGGGAAATCATTTCGCAAATTTAAAAAAATCACCACGGTGGCTGGACACTGTGGTGATTTTTTTATTGATAACAATTAATTATAAGGTCTTTATCTTGATTTTTGAAGCCTCTCTACCACGAAAATTGAAGTAGGAAGGTCTTCATCCTGTAAGGAAGACCTCACTTCCTAAAAAACTAGTATTTAATATTTCCCCACTTTCTTCCCTGTTTAAAGATAGGAGGGGAGCAATCGGCGGAAACTCCCCAGGGGTGCGAAGTGGCAGGATCTTGTTTTAGATTTGTTTAGCCTCGGTCACTGATCATTCTCCCTACATTCAACCCTGATAAGGTGACCATAGGGGATCCACCACCTGGGTGGGTGGATCCGCCTACAAAATAGAGGTTTTCGATATCGGCCGATTTGTTTCTTGGCCGAAAGAAGGCATCCATTTTTCGGTTGGAAGCTACCCCATATAGTGCACCTTTAAAGGCACCGAACATGGATTGAATATCCCTTGGTGAGATGACCTTATCTGCCAAAATATGTTCTTTCAGAGATAGTCCTTTAGTCGCTAAGGATTCGTAAATCATCTCTTTATACGTTTCGGGTGCCTTGGAAGATTCCCCTAAGGTTGCCGGCGCGTTTACCAAAATGAATAGATTGTCCCCATTGGGACTCTTTTCCTTTTCAGTAAAAGAAGAGTTACTGAGATAGATGGTGGGTTCTTTTGCATATTGCTTTTCATCAAACAAACTCTTAAATTCCTGTTGATAGTTTTTAGAAAAATAAACAGTATGATGTAGCAGTTCGGGATGACGCTTGTTCATTTCTGCAAGAACCACATACGCAGAGATTGATGGTTCATACCCGGAGGCTTTTTTATCCGTAAAGTGAGGCCTGTCCATTTCTTTTACAAGCTCAGGGTATGCTACCAGCAAGTCAGCATTCATGACTATGGTATCTGCCAAATAACGGTCCCCGTCTTCTGTTGAAACGGATACAGCCTTCTTGTTTTTTACTTCTATACTCGTAACCTTACAGTTTGTTTTTATTGTCACCCCTATTTTTTTTGCAACCTCTTCAAAGCCTTGTGCTATCTTAGTGTTTCCGCCTTTTGTGTAGTAAACGCCCTCCACAAGTTCCAGATAAGCGATTAAGCCGAAAGTCGCTGGAGAAACGTAGGGAGAAGATCCGATATAGGTTGCATAGCGGTCCAATGCTTGAATAACGAAGGGATTGGTGAAATATTTGCGGTGTAAGCCATGTAATGATTGCATAGGACGAACTTTGCTAAAGGAAAAGCCTAACTTTGGTGATAGATAATCAGCAGTGGACGTGAAGGTCCGGCGAAAAAATTGGGCCTCTCCCAGCATGTATAATCTTGTCACCTCTTTTAAAAAAGCGTCGTAATTCTGTGCACCTACTGGGTCTAAAACTGTAAGTTGTTCCTTCATCCTTTCTTTAACGGAACTAAAGTCCAAAAATGTCCCATCAGAAAAATAATTCCTTGTATGGCTATGAAGTTTCACGAATCTAAAATAATCATCAGGATCTTCGCCTGCTTGTGATATAACCTCCTTAAATACACCGGGCATGGTGATGGTATTTGGTCCAAAATCGAAAGATGCCTGTCCTAACTGAACAGGCATCAGTTTACCGCCTAAATGACTATTTTTTTCAAGTAAGGTTACGTCAAAACCGTTAGAAGCAAGCGTAATGGCAGCTGAAAGCCCACCAAGGCCACCTCCGATCACAATCACTTTTTTCATTTATAGGCACGCCCCTTCCAAATATAATGTTGATTTTTTAAAGACTTCCACATGGAAGCGTGCATGATGACAAGGAAGGCAAGAGCGCTTAGGGGCATAAACAAAAACAGATAAGAAACCTGCCCCGTCTGCAAGTCAATATAAAGCTTGTGCGCCCAAACGAGTAAAAGGGGTACGATAAACCATATTCCGTAAAACGGCGCCATGAAGACCAAAAAGAAAGGCAATACATACAACAAACTGTAATAGATGGTTAAAAGTGCGACCATGATAGGGGATTTTCCTATTCCGATGTAGATGTTTTTCAAAAAACCATTCCAAACCTCAGAATTGGTTTCATACATGTGACAAGTAACATAGGGGGTCGCGTTAATCAATTTTACTTTAAAACAGTGCTCCTTCATGACTCTTGCTAGATGAACATCCTCGACGATACTGGATTTTACGGAAAAGTGTCCCTCGATAAAATCATAGGCGCTCCTTTCAAAAAACATGAATGCACCATGTGCGGCGCTCGCGGGCTTGAAGGAACTGTAATTAGCCAAGGCTAATGGGAGGTGAAGCCAGATGACAAAATGCTGCATCGGGACTAACAGTCTGCTTAACCACGTTGTTACCGGAAAATGGGGGAAACCAGTAACAAGACCAACCTTTTCATCCTTAAAAAAAGGTAGCATATGTTCAATGGTGTTCTGGTTTAAACGGGCATCCGCATCAAGGAAAAGCAAAAAGTCTCCGTTTGCAGCATGGGATAGTTGATAGCAGGCGTGAACTTTCCCCGCCCACCCTTTTTTCAGAGGGGCACCCTGGATAAGGGAGAAACGGCTATCTTTTCTTGTTAATTCTAGCGCCTTGGAGTAAGTTTCATCAGAAGAATGATCATCCAATAAAACGATCTCTAGGTTAGGAAATGAAAGCTGTTTTAAGTTTTCAATAAGAGGCTCGACATTGCGCTCTTCATCGCGCATGGGAATTAGAATGGAAACAAGGGGAGGGGACGAAAGTCTTGATGGCTTTTGGTAGTTTGGGAAGAATAGGCCGTTAATGACAATCCAAAGGAAGGAAACGGATAGGATAGCAGAAAGCATGTAGATGAATGATTCCATAACGGTTTCCTCCTTTGTCTATGATTATAATAAAGATCTGTAACTAGCAGTATTCTGGTCAATTACGTTTTGCTTTACCTTATCAAGAAGATTGGTGTAATGGTCTTCTAGGTACTGATTCTTCTCTTTGGTTGAAGATCCTTCGAGCTGTGAATAAAAAATAGGCTCATCAAGCTTAATGAATACTTCAGGTTTCCTCTCACCTGTGAACGTATAATACAGGCAAACGGGAACTATAGGAATATCGGTGTTCTTCACGATATGAACGGCTCCCGGCAGGAATGCAAGCGGTCGGATTTCAAGGTGGCGTTCATCACCCTGAGGAAATAGCCATAAGGTGTTACCGTTTTTCAACCTATCCTTTGCATAGTTCATGGAGCGGACAATATCCTTTGGATTATCCCTATTCACCGAAAATCCTCCTATTTTACGGAAAAAAGGGAATTCCTTGATGCCTTTCTCATGCATCATGACATAGCTCTCCTGTTTGATCACAAGCTGATTCAAATGAAAAACAACCAACGCATCCCACCATGTACTATGGTTTACTATGTACAGGACAGGGGAGGTTGGGATGGAAACGTTTGGTTCCGCTGCAATCTTTATCCCCCTAAAATGAAATCGAAGGAAGCGCTTGTTGAATTGATGAAAAAAGAAGTCAAACCGTTTGCTTTTTTTTGCTGGAATCATGCGAGAGCTCCTTTGTATGGAGAGTAGCCCAGTATAATAAAAGGGTAGGGATGATTGTCACGACCAAAGCCATATAAAGCTGGGCTGTTACAGCTATCATACAAAACATGGCAATCATCAGGCCGTATAATAGATACATATTCTTTTCCCAATAGACATTTTCCTTTGAAGTAACCTCTTTTGAAAAATATAAAATGAACAAGTGAAATAATAATGACAATCCAAACCAACTGTAAAAGTTAAACATGGGAATGTCATAATAGATGCTGGAGCCTTCCCATATCCAATACTCTTTTGCAAGAAAAGCAACGGGGTCGATGATTAAGTCCAACACAACCGTCGCAAACGCTGCTAGTATTGCTTTAGCAAGAAGGGGAGCATGAGGGATGACTCTTAGCGCCATCACATGAGACGTCGAAATGACTAATACCCAAGCAAAACCAATCGTGATGGGTACATCAAAAAACTTTGGTCCAAAATAGGAATTATAATAATAATCACCAAAAAGGAACCCATACTTCACTCCGAAATGTTCCGCAGCCATGGAAACGGTGAAGACAGCGATTGTAAAAACAGCACCGATGCCACGATAGTTCTTTATAAAATAGATCGCCCCAAGTGTTCCTGCGGTTACAAGGAATACGACATTTGCCCATTCCAACCATGGAGGTAAAAGATCAAAGGTCAACAGGATGACACCGCATATATACCATATGATGAAAAATCTAAAAATCATTTTCTCCCATGTACCAGTAGTCAATTTAATCACCTCTAGGAGGAATTATACCATTATAGTTAAATGATTGTATAGGTTTTGTATATGTAAGAAAGCGATCCGATGGGCTCTGCCATGGATCGCTTTTATAGTTGCTTGTTCAACTCCTTATAGATTTACGTTCCAGGAGTTCGTTTTCCGCGGGGCGGTGTTTGAGCCTCCTCACAACGCTTCAGGGGTCTCAATCTACCGCTACCTCTCGCAGGAGTCTCACACCTTGCACTCCAATCCAAAGGGAAACCATCAATCCAATTTCTATTTATAACTATGATGGTCGACGGTTGACATTCTTAAACTTAATTGGCTTTGACTTTTTTTGCTGGGCTTCCTAGGTTGTTTAGTCGGTGGACAAGTCCTGTACCGAATTCAGGGGCTGAGCTATTATCAGAGAATACGGATTCCCTTAATTCATAAGCTGCAGAACCATGCTCTGCGAAATCGAGGCCTGAAATTTCTTCTTCCTTTGTCACACGGATGGTGGTGAATCTTGTAACGATGAAGAGGAAGAGGCTAACAGATCCGATCGTCCAGCCAGTAACTGCAAGCACGCCAATCGCCTGCACACCTAATTGAGTGATACCGCCGCCATAAAACAATCCAGAAGAGGTGGAAAATAGACCGACAGCAAGTGTTCCCCAAATTCCGCAAACACCATGAACAGCTATAGCGCCGACAGGGTCGTCAAGCTTCACTTTACGATCAATGAATGTAACGGCCTCTACAAGAAGAACTCCTGCAACCAGACCGATAATAATTGCGCCGATCGGAGATACATCTCCAGTACCAGCAGTGATTCCCACCAAGCCAGCCAGAGCGCCATTGAGCGTTAATGATGCATCTATGCGTTTGTAACGATGATTTGTATAAAAAGCGGATGCCAACACTCCTGCGGAAGCAGATAACAAAGTAGTGGTGATGACATGTGGAATGAGAGATGGATCTGCCGCCAATGTGCTACCACCATTAAATCCGAACCAACCGAACCATAAGATAAATACGCCAAGGGCGCCTAGTGGAATGTTATGACCGGAAATGACGTTTACTTTTTCGTTTGTATATTTTCCAAGACGGGCACCAAGGAATTTAACGGCAACAATGGCTCCGAGTGCCCCGGTAAGATGGACTACGGTAGATCCTGCGAAATCAGTGAAACCAAGCTCTGCTAACCAGCCGCCTCCCCAGACCCAATGGCCGACAATTGGATAGATGACAGCAGTCATGGCAACCGTCAATAAAATATAGCTAGAAAGTTTCATGCGTTCAGCGACTGCACCGGAAATAATCGTTGCACATGTTGCTGCAAACATTGCCTGGAATACGAAGAAACCAATTTGATCTTCGTGACCTGTTAAGAAAAATCCGTCCAATCCGGTAAAACCAGCAACGGAGCTTCCGAACATGAGCGCGTAGCCTAAAGCCAAGTATAGAATTGCCGCAATGGAGATCGTCAGGAAATTTTTCATTAAGATATTCAGAGCGTTTTTAGATCTTGTGAATCCTGACTCCACCATGGCGAAGCCTGCATGCATGAAAAATACTAATAGTGCTGCAACCATAATCCAAACCATATCAAGGGAAACACTTAAGCCTTCGACTGTCGGTGCTTGGGCATGTGCGGTAGAACTTACGAGTAATCCGCCAGTAACAAGTAATCCGATTTTTTTCTTCAATTTTATCATCCTTTCTTTTTTTTGGGTTAGCTCTGTTAAACACCGCTGTTGATTTCCGCACTAGGCTTCGCTTTCCTAGGGGCGTTTAGGGAGCCTCCTCGGCTTGCGCCTGCGGGGTCTCCCCTAAACGCTATCTCCCTTAGGAGTCTTCGCCTATTGCTCCAATCAACAGCTAGGTTACTGCAAAAATCAACAGTATCCTTTAACAGAGCCTATGGGTTAAATAATAGCGAGCTTTCCGTTTTCGCCGGTTCGAATCCGGATGGCATCTTCAATTGGGTAGATGAAAATCTTTCCGTCACCAACTGTGTTGCTTGAACATGTTTCTTGAATGATCTGTACAATTTCATCCACAAACTCGGCTTCCACTACCATTTCCACCTTTACTTTCGGAAGCAATTTAATTTCAAAGGTGTTACCTCTGAAAAGTCCTTGTTGTCCTTTTTGTTGTCCGCACCCTGCAACTTCCGATACCGTCAGACCATTGATCCCGACTTCCTCGAGCTTTTCACGAAGAGCACGGAATGTTTCCGGTCTGATGATGGCTTCCACTTTTTTCATCGATATCTCTCCTTTAATATGGTGTTATATTTCCTAACATCAGTAGTTATGTTTTATATCATATTCTATAAATATGTAGCATGCAATAGTAATTATCAAAAAAATCAGTCGAAAGCGCTTACTAGTTTGTAAGGAAATCTTACATTGTTTAAAAAACGAAAAACTGTTTTCGTAAACTTGTTGATTTTCGTATAAATAGACAGGTAATTAAAAAGCCAATCTAAATGTAAAACAAAATAGAACCCTCCGATTGGAGGGTTCTATTAGGATGCTTCTTGTTTTTGAATAAATGATTTACTGACCCAAGTACGGGATCTCCAGCGGTAAAGCATGATGATTCCGCGCAGCCATTCATCCAATATCATGGCGATCCATACGCCGATTAGCCCGAAGCCGAAATGGATGCCTAGAATATAGGAGACAGTCACACTCACACCCCACATCGAGCATATGCCGATGTAAACGGGGAATTTAACATCTCCTGCAGCACGCAAGGCATTGATAACTACCAGGTTGAATGAACGCCCTGGTTCCAAGATGACTGTAAACAAAATCAAGGTGCCACCGAGTGCGATAATGTCAGGGTTCGAAGTAAAGAAGCCCAATAAGGTATCAGAGAAAATCGCGATAGGTATTGCAGTGGCGATAGAAATCACTATCGCAAGTCGCAGACTTTTAAGGCAACGTTTATAAGCATCTTCTACTTGGCGGGCTCCTATTTGATGACCAATCATTATCTGAGTTCCTTGACTGATGGCAAGGCTGAAAAGGAAAATGAACATCATAAGACTTTGGGTATACACTTTCGTAGTGAGCGCTTCTGTACCCATCATAACGATGAAGTAAGTAATGACAATCTGGGAGGTGTTATAAGATAAATGTTCACCAGCTGATGGAATGCCAATTTTCAATAGATTTTTCAGATGGTCAATTGGTAGTTTAAATAATCTACTGAAAGGAAGGGGCTCTTCTATTCTTTTGAACAGAAGGATTGTAATGACAATCAATCCTAATGTACGGCTCACGACCGTGGAAATGGCCACGCCATCCACACCAAGTACCGGAATGCCGAATGGACCGAAGATGAATAAATAGTTTCCAATTACATTGATGATATTCATTCCGATGGTGACGTACATGGCATCTCTAGTGAACCCGTAACTCCTGATGGTGGCACCAATGGTAATGACCAGCGCCTGGATGAATGAGAATACTCCCACTAGTTTCAAATAGGAATCTGCCTCAGACAGGAGTTCAGGAGGAAGGTCCATCATTAAAAGAAGTTTGGAGCTGAACAGAAATACGACGATACTGATGGCGAGACTGAATAGAAGATTCGCTCCAATCGAGACGACGGTCACTTCTGCAGCGAGCCCTCGATTTTTAGCTCCAAGGTATTGGGCCACAAGAATGGTGGTACCCGTTGCGATGAAGCCGAACATAACAATCAGCATGAATAGAATTTGATTTGCGACACCAACTGCTGCCACCGAGTCATCGGAGTACTGACTCAGCATCAGAATATCTGCATTCCCCATCAGCATGTGCAAAAGTACTTCTATAAAAATTGGCCAAGTTAAGGCGAAAAGTGTCAATTTTTTTGTATTTGTTTCTTTCATTTTGGCTACTCCTTTTGATGAATCCGACATAAAACCATTTCCCAGTTTAAACGCATTTTATTATAATGGAAAGAGAGGATTTCGATACTTATTGGATTATTCCGACTTGAGGTGTAAAGAATGTCAATGATAGCTATGTCCATTCCGCCATTTCCCACGTTCATCAGGGGAGGGGAATATACTTTTTATAAAGGAGAACGTCATTTTTCCAGGGTGTTTACCGTGTTTGACTTGCTTTATGTGAAAAAAGGGACTCTATTCATGCAAGAGGGCAAGAAAAGATTTGAAGTTACCGAAGGACAATATGTTATTTTGGTACCTGGAGAGAGGCATGAGGGATATGCAGATTGTGGGGAACAGACGGATTACTTCTGGCTTCACTTTGTCATTCCGGGTGATGAGTATCAAATGGTGGAAGATAAGGAACTTGATTGGTCTTTTGTTTATATAAAGGAGCCGACATTTACAGAGGTTGGGCACTATCAGTTTCACTTGCCGCAGTTTGGGAAAGTGAACCGCAGGGAGATTGTGGAGCAACAGTTAGAAACACTGTTAAATACACGGGATGGGGATGCCCATATCCCTGATGACTATTTACGGCAGCAAATACAATTCTCTGAGTTCGTCGTTCAGTTACAAAAAGAAGCCTTCTCCATTCCGAGCGCAACGGAGAAGGTTTGTGAAAGTGCAATGAAATACATACAAGAGAATTATAAAAGGCCTGTTAATATGAGTATATTAAAAGAGGAGCTGAACTATCATCCGGATTATCTGACCCGCTGCATGCAAAAGACAATAGGAATCAGCCCCATTCAATATTTGACTCACTACCGATTGAACCACGCGAAACGCTTGCTGGCAGAAACGGAATATAAGGTCTCCGCCATTTCACGTGAGGTGGGTATTGAAGATGTCACCTATTTTTCGAAGTTATTTAAAAAGGTGGAGGGGACGACGCCGATGGAATATAGGAGATTGGTGCATAGGAAGTGACTATTTGAGCAGGCCCTTAAACAAAGAAATGCCCGCTAATTTACTTAGCGGGCATTGTTAATACTACAAACTAAAGTTTATGGTAGATCAGTAAGCCAAAATCTGAAACCCATAAGGAGGAAGCTTTGCTTGTAACGTTTCCGCTTCTGCAGCAAACTCCTCTCCGTTCCATAAATCGCGCAATACCTTGCCCTTCACACCATCCGGTAGCGTTACAACCAAGTCCTTGTCGCTATTATTGATCACAAAAATGATTCTTTCCCCGTTGGAAGCGGCAACCTTTTCATACATCACATGGTTTGTTTCATCACTTGCTTCAATGAAACGAATATCCCCATGGTTCCCAAAAGCCGGAAGCTCCTTCCGAAGAGCAATCAATTTTTTCACAAATTCAAACATGTCATGATCCTGCTTGTCTTCCTCCCAAATCATGCACTTACGGCAACCCGGATCCTGATCACCAGTCATGCTAAATTCATCCCCGTAATAAATGCACGGCGCTCCGATGAAGGAAAGCTGGAATAGAAACAACAATTTTAACTTGCTTTTATCTTCTTCACAAATAGTTAGAATTCGTGGAGTATCATGGCTACCTAATAAATTGAAGGCAACTTCATTCACATTTACAGGGTAGGAGTGCATTACTTTTGAAATCGAATTAGCAAACTCCGAAGCTTTTGTTTTGTTTTTAGCCAAATAATCAAGTGTCGCAGTTGTAAATGGATAGTTCATAACGGCATCGAATTGATCTCCTTGAAGCCAAGGCATGGAGTCGTGCCATATTTCACCCAGGATGTAAACATCCTCTTTTTCTTTTTTTACAGCCTGTCGGAAATCTCTCCAGAACTGATGGTCGACTTCATTGGCAACATCTAATCTCCAGCCATCAATGTCATACTCACGTACCCAATAGCGGCCAACTTCTAATAAATAATCCTTGACCTCAGGATTCTCCGTATTGAGTTTAGGCATATCGGAAACAAAAGCGAATGCATCATAATTCGGTTTGGGCTTTGTCACCACAGGGAAGTCCCAGATATGGAACCAATCTTTATACTTTGATTTTTCTCCGTTTTTCAAAACATCCTGGAATGGAGCCCAGAAGTAGCCGCTATGGTTGAAAACAGCATCTAGCATGACTTTGATACCGTGATCATGACATACTTTCACAAGTTTTTTGAACGTTTCTTTTGTGCCGAATTGAGGGTCGATTTCCATATAGTCAATGGTATCGTATTTATGGTTGGAGTGAGCTTTAAATATCGGTGTGAAATAAATACCGGTGATGCCAAGCTCAACTAGATGATCGATATGCTCTATGACACCTTCAAAGTCACCTCCGAAAAAGTTAGTGGTGGAAGGTTCCGTGCTTCCCCAAGGAAGTGCACCTTCCGGATCGTTTTCCTTATTGCCGTTTCCGAAGCGTTCAGGGAATATTTGATACCAGATCGTATCTTTTGCCCAAGCAGGTGCCTGGAACACATCAACTTTATTTAGAAATGGAAAGCAAAAGTAGAGACCGCAATCTTTAGGTTCATCTTCATAAAATCCTTTTTCATTATAAATCAATTCTTCTTCGCCTGATGTTAAGGCAAATCCGTAACGTAATCGTCTGAATTCAGGTGAAACTTCTGCAATCCAGTAATCATAGAATTCATCTGACCCGGATTTATCCATGACTTTCCTTTTTGAAACCCATTCGCCTTTCTCCCATACATATGGATCGCCATGTATTAGTTCTACAGTCTCCACATCATCTTTCTTTGTTTGCAAACGGATATGTAAAGTTTTCTCATCATACGCGTATGCAAAGTTATTCTTAGGACGATGAAATATTGCTTCCTTAAGCATATAGCATTCAACCTCTCCTTCATGCAATCGATTGCATTTTTTATGAGAAAAAAATGGTTGAAAAGGTTTCATTGCCATTTTATTCAACATAAGGGTATGTCAAAACGAAAGCGTTGTCAATGAAAACAGGCCATGTGCAGGAAAGCGAATGAGTGAGGAAAAATATTCTAGACAAATAGTCCTGTAGTTAGATTAATAAACTCATATATATCAAGGTTTTCAGGGAAATCTTTAATAGATTGTCCATAAAATTTATCACTAGATTAATTTTTTTGAAAAAACAGGTTGTCAATTGGGCGAATACATGTATAATAAAAAGTGAAAGTTGTGCAATCGTTTTCACGAAAAAATGTAAGCGTTATATGGTTTCGCTTACATTATATGCAATCGTTTGTGCATCTTAGTAGAAAGATTATTCAAATGACGGAGGGGTCAAAATGAAAAAGTTCCTAGCAATGTTAATGGTTGCCGTTCTTACTTTAGGCGTCCTGGCTGCATGTGGTCCACAACGTGAGACAGGCAATGAAGGTGGCAACACTGGTGCTGAAGGTGAAGGTACTACAACTGAAGGTGTGGATAAGCCAGAAAGCCTTACAGTATGGGTAAATGATGATGAGAAACAAAGAGCGGCATTAGATGAAATCTTTG
Organism: Sutcliffiella horikoshii; assembly: GCF_021991925.1. Lineage (GTDB taxonomy): Bacteria > Bacillota > Bacilli > Bacillales > Bacillaceae_I > Sutcliffiella_A > Sutcliffiella_A horikoshii_F. The sequence goes on from NZ_RXZI01000001.1 coordinate 46,729, forward strand.
CAGCTTATACAGAAGAAACTGGAATTGAAGTTAAAGCGACTGGTATCTCCATGTTGGATCAAGTAGAAGCACTTGCTCTTGATGGTCCTGCTGGAAAAGGTCCAGATGTATTCTTCGGTCCACATGACCGTCTTGGTGATATCGTTCTTCGTGGTCTTGCAGATCCAATCGACTTAGGGGAAGATGCTTCTCTTTACAGTGAAACAGCAATCAATGCTGTAACAGTTGATGGTGAAGCATATGGAGTACCACAAGTTATCGAAACTTACGGTATGTTCTACAATAAAGATCTTGTATCTGCTGAAGAAATCGCAACAATGGAAGGACTAATGAAGGTTGCTGAAGAGCAAACTGACGCTGGTCAAGACAAATACGGATTCTTAATGGAAGCAACAAACTTCTATTTCATCTATCCTTTCTTCGCTGGTAACGGCGGATATGTTTTCAATAACGATGGTTCTGGTTTTGATGCTTCTGACATCGGTCTTGCTAACGAAGGCGCTGTTGAAGGTGGAGAACTTGTACAATCTTGGTTCGACAATGGATATATCCCTAAAGAAATCAATGGCGATATCATGAGTGGATTATTCACTGATGGCAAAGTCGCAACTGTTCTTACAGGTCCTTGGAACATCGCTACTTATAGAGATGCTCTAGGTGACAAATTGGGTACAGCTACACTTCCTAAACTGGAAAATGGAGACGTTCCAAAGTCTTTCGTTGGGGTAAAAGCTTGGATGTTAAGCTCATACTCTGAAAATCAAGAGTGGGCAATCGACTTAATGAAATTCATCACTAACTATGACAATGCAATGAAATACTATCAAGCTGCTGGTGAAATGCCTGCACTTCAAGAAGCATTAGATAGCGAAGAAATTGCTAACGATGAAATCATCGGTGCATTCGCTGAGCAAACTCAATATGGTGAGCCAATGCCAAACATTCCACAAATGCAACAAGTTTGGGATCCTATGGGTAGCGCTCTTCAATTCATCGCTAACGGCGACGATGTTGGTGAAGTATTAGAAGAAGCGGTTCAAACAATCGAAGATAATATTGCAGCAAGTGGAGCTCAATAATTACTAACGATTAAACCTGGTGGATAGACTAAGCTGAGACGCTAGTCTATCCACTATATTTCTTTAAAAGGAGGATCTGCTATGTCCGGCACAGCAACTGAAAAAATGCGCTCACATAATCCAACTTTAGCAATGGTCCTTTCCATTATTTTTGCAGGGTTAGGTCAACTCTATAACCGCAGATATGCGAAAGGGATTTCATTCATTATCATTGAAGCCGCATTTTTGATTACGTTTTTCGAGTTTCTTAACATTGGTTATTGGGGACTATTCACACTTGGAGAAATTCCTAGAGTAGACCACTCCATCTTTTTATTAATACAAGGTTTGATTTCTGTTATTATCACTGTATTTGCAGTGGCCTTATACTATCTGAACGTAGTGGATGCAAGAAACAATGCAATCGACTTGAAGTTGGGGAAAGAAAAGCCAACTGTAAAAGAAGCATTCAAGAACTTTTATGACACTGGCTTCCCTTACTTAATGGTAATCCCAGGATTGATTTTACTATTATTCGTAGTAGTATTACCGCTAATGTTTATGGTTTCCTTGGCTTTTACAGATTACAACCTATATAACACACCGCCAAGAGCGTTACTAAATTGGGTTGGCTTTGAGAACTTTACAAGTCTGGTATCGATTCCACTTTGGAAAACGACCTTCATTAGTGTTTTTGCTTGGACGATTGTTTGGACCGTCTGCGCAACTACAGGACAAATTGCGCTCGGATTATTCCTGGCATTGCTAGTAAATGACCCCCGTATAAAATATAAACGCTTTATCCGTACGATTTTAATTTTACCTTGGGCAGTCCCAGCGTTCGTTACAATCTTGATCTTTGCTGCGATGTTCAATGATCGATTCGGTGCAATCAACCGTGACATCCTAAGCACCATTGGTTTAGCACTACCATGGTTGACTGATCCGTTTTATACAAAAATAGCAATAATCATGATCCAAACATGGCTCGGATTCCCATTCGTTTTCGCACTATTCACAGGGGTGCTTCAGAGTATCTCCAAGGATTGGTATGAAGCTGCGGATGTGGATGGTGGAACTCGTTTCCAAAAATTCCGTTTCATCACGATGCCACATCTTTTATATGCAACGGCTCCACTATTGATCATGCAGTATGCAGGAAACTTTAATAACTTTAACATCATCTATCTGTTCAACCAAGGTGGTCCCGCAGTCCGTGGACAAAACGCTGGTGGGTCGGACATTCTGATTTCATGGGTTTATAAATTGACGTTCGATACGAGTAACTACAACATGGCAGCAGCAATATCCATCATACTCGGACTTATTGTAGCAGGTTTTGCCTTCTTCCAATTCCGTCGTACTCGTTCGTTTAAAGAGGAGGGTAATATATAATGAACCTTAAAACAAAATCTAAGATCGAAGTTTCATTGATCTATTTATTCCTAGGCTTCATGTTCATCATTATTGCCTACCCGCTTTTATGGACTATCGGCTTATCCCTTAACCCGGGAACAAGTCTTTACTCTGCATCGATGATTCCTGAAAACTGGTCGCTTGTACATTATAAATGGCTATTTACAGATCCACAGAGTGATTACTTGACATGGTATAAAAACAGTATCATGGTCGCGGTTGCCAATTCTTTCTTTTCAGTATTGATCACGGCTTTTGTAGCATATGCGTTTTCGCGCTACCGTTTTGTAGGAAGAACGTATGGGTTATACGCATTTCTTCTATTACAAATGTTCCCTGCTTTGATGGCGATGGTTGCAATCTACATCATGCTGAACATGGTCGGTTTATTGGATTCTCTTGTAGGATTGACATTGGTTTACATCGGTGGGCAAATACCATTTAATGCATGGCTTGTTAAAGGGTATTTCGATACCATTCCTAAAGAGTTGGATGAAGCGGCACGCATGGACGGAGCTGGACACTTTGGCGTATTCTTCAAAATCATGCTCCCACTTGCCAAGCCGATCCTTGCAGTAGTAGCGTTATTTAACTTCATGGCACCATTTACAGACTTTATCCTGCCTCGAATTGTGTTGAGGAACCCGGAGAACTTCACGTTAGCCCTGGGATTATTCAACTTTATCAATGATCAGTTCGCTAACAACTTCACTCGTTTTGCAGCAGGTTCCATCCTGATTGCCATTCCGATTGCGTTGATGTTCCTGTTCTTGCAACGCTATTTGATTGCCGGACTAACTGCAGGTGGAACAAAAGGATAAGAATAGTATATAATCGTTTATGGAAAGTAAGGGTCTTTGACCGAAAACTACACTACTAAAACGATTTTAAGGGAGGGAAGCGGAATTGATGAAAAGAGTGATGGGGCTCATTCTCGTTCCGTTTCTTCTTTTTTCTGCATGGTTTGTTCCGCCCGTTCAACCTGTAAACGCCGAAAAAGAAGAACACGCATGGCAAGATGAGATTATTTATTTTATTATGATTGACCGCTTTAACAATGGGGACACATCCAATGACTTTGACGTGGATCGAGATGATCCGAAGGCCTACCACGGTGGGGATTTCCGTGGGATCACTGAAAAACTGGATTACTTAAAGGATATGGGATTCACCGCACTATGGCTGACCCCTATTGTTCAAAATGAGGAAAAAGGGTACCATGGCTACTGGACAGAAGACTTCTATAACACAGAAGAGCATTTCGGCACACTAGAGGAATTCAAGGAATTAGTCCAAGAAGCACACAAAAGAGACATAAAAATAATTGTTGATTTGGTAGTCAATCATACGGGTTACCAGCATGGTTGGCTGAATGAAGAAGACAAACAAGATTGGTTCCACCCAAATGAACCTATTCGAAATTGGGATGATCAAGAGCAAGTTGAAAATGGTTGGATTTATGGTTTGCCGGATTTAAATCAGGATAACCCTGAGGTCAGGGAATATCTATTGGATATGGCCAAATGGTGGATTGAAGAGACGGATATTGATGGTTATAGGCTTGATACTGTGAAACATGTCCCTAAGGATTTTTGGAAAGAGTTTGCCGAAGAGGTTAAATCCGTAAAAGAAGACTTTTTCTTAATCGGTGAGGTTTGGCATGATGATCCGAAGTATGTGGCAGGATACCAGGAAACGGGCATCGACTCCTTTGTGGATTTTCCGACCTATAACGAATTAACGCGAGTATTTTCAAAAGCGGATGAATCTCTAAGCCGCTTGGATACGATTTTCTATCACAATCAAAACCTTTATGATAACCCTTATGTACTGGGAACATTTCTGGACAATCACGATGTGGAGCGCTTTACAAGAGCAGCCATTAAGAATAAGCAACATCCTCCAACACGATTGAAGCTTGCTCTCGCTTATATGTATACCGCACCTGGAATTCCAATTGTGTATTACGGAACAGAGATTGCTCTTGATGGTGGGGAAGATCCTGACAACCGCAGAGATATGAACTTCAGAGCAGACAAAGAGATAATAGATTATATCACCAAACTAGCTGAATTGCGTAAACAGATGCCAAGTCTGACACACGGTACCTATGAGATGGTTTATGATAATGGCGCCATGGCTGTCATCAAACGCGAGTATGAAGGAGAAGTCAGTTTTGTTGCTATCAACAACTCCAGCGAAACACAGGCAGCGCCTATTGATGCAGAGCTTGTAGGAGAAAGCATGGAGCTACGCGGTACCCTAGGGGACGAACTGGTTCGTAATTCCAACGGTACTTATACCATCGGACTAGACCGCGAAACAGCTGAGGTCTATACAGTAAAAGAAGATTCCGGTATCAATGTAGGCTTCGTTAGTGCCATGGTGTTGATCTATGGAGGGTTTGTGGCATTTATCGTTGCTGCTATTGTTAGAAGAAAGAAAAAGAATAAAAAATGAGTGCCTATGTCCTCCCAAGCGGAGGATAGGCTCCGTTATATTTGAATGCGTTTCCAATTAAAAAAGGGGAGGGGATAGGTGCATGGCAGTAACAATTAAAGATGTAGCGAAAATGGCCAATGTTGCACCTTCCACAGTTTCTCGCGTCATCGCGAACAACCCGCGCATAAGTGAAAAGACAAAAAAACGCGTGAGAGAAGCAATGGAAGAGCTTGGATATCATCCAAACTTTATCGCACGAAGCCTGGCAAACCAATCTACACAAGTAATCGGTCTTGTTATGCCGGCATCTGCAGATAAAACATTTCAAAACCCATTTTTCCCGGAAGTATTAAGGGGAATAAGTACGGCTGCGCATGAAAAGCAGTATGCCCTCCATATGTCCACTGGGGTAACTGGCAATGAGATATTAGAAGGGGTCATGCAAATGGTCCAGGGCCGTCGTGTGGACGGTATCATTCTCTTGTATTCAGCCGTGGAGGACAAAATCATCAAGTACCTTCAAAAAGAGTGCTTCCCATTTGTCGTCATAGGAAAGCCATTTGAGCAAGTGGAAGAGATTACACATGTTGATAACGATAACTACCGGGCGGCAAAAGAAGCTACCCAGCATTTGATCGGGCTTGGGCATGAAAGGGTGGCTTTCGTAGGTGGTAGCATCCAATTGGTGGTGACCATCGATCGGTTGCTTGGCTACGAGAAAGCGATCCGAGATGCGGGAATTCAATATAGGGATGAATATATCATTCATGAAGAGTTCCTGAAAGAGGGTGGCCAAGAGGCGATTTCCGAATTGCTTTCGCTAGAAGAGCCGCCAACAGCGCTTGTCGTTTCCGATGACCTGATGTCACTTGGGATCCTTAATACATTGCATGACATGGGAATATCCGTTCCAGATCAGATGTCCATTGTGAGCTTCAATAATGTGTTACTTGCAGAAGTGGCGCGTCCACCATTGACATCGGTAGACATCAACATCTTCCAACTGGGCTTTCAAGCTGCGAAGACTTTGATTCAAAAGGTGAAGGATCCGTCTGAACCGACCAAACGGATTATCATCCCACATACGATGGTAAAGCGCCATACTTGCAAGGAAATGACTAAGCAAAATGGAGATGGAAACATAGATTGATAAAAGGAAGCCGGCCTCAGATGATGGGGTTGGCTTTTTTACTAGAAATGGATATTGTTTTTTGTGTTTTCCTTAAACCTAAGAGAGATTAAAATCGGTTCGGACAAAATAGTGAGTCGTTCAGCCAATTAAATCCTGATAAATGGATATGTTCGGACAAGTGTTGGAGAGGCTCGGTCAAGGTTGAAGAGTGATTTGGACATTCTAATTTTCGGTTCGGACAAGAATTGAAAAACATCGGACAATAATGCGGAATATTCGGATAACTTTTGAAAGACTTCGGTCAAGAACTGAATAACTTCGGACATTTACCAAATTCACTCCAAAAGTGTAGTAAAATCAGAACAAAAAGCGCCCCATTCAAAATGAAAGAGCGCCAAGTTCCAAGTTTCAATCATCATCCAATAAACTACCTACCCATTCACAATCTTCCCGCCATTCACATGCAACATCTGGCCGTTCATGTAAGAGGCATCATCACTTGCCAAAAACACATAGCTCGGTGCTACCTCCTCAGGCTGACCGGGACGTTTCATCGGAGTATTCGCTCCGAAACTTGCCACCTTTTGACTAGAAAAAGTGGAAGGAATCAATGGTGTCCAAATAGGTCCAGGAGCTACACCATTAACTCGTATCCCTTTTCCAACGAGTTGCAAGGCAAGGGAGCGTGTAAAGGACACAATTGCCCCTTTGGTTGCCGAGTAATCCACAAGTAGCTCATTCCCGGCATAAGCTGTCACGGAAGCAGTATTAATGATGCTACTCCCATTTGCCAGAAAGGGAAGAGCTGCCTTTGTTAAATAAAAAAAAGAAAAAATATTCGTCCGGAATGTCTTCTCCAGCTGTTCTGCTGTTATATCCTCAATGCTCTCTTGTGGATGCTGTTCCGCCGCATTGTTGACAAGGATGTCTATTTTGTTAAAGTTGGCCATGGTTTCATCCACAATTTGCTTGCAAAATGCCTCCTCGCCAATGTCTCCGGAAATCAGGTGACACTTCCTGCCTTCTTGCTCAACCTGTTTTTGTGTCTCCTTGGCATCCTCATGTTCATTTAAATACACAACCACTATGTCTGCCTCTTCTTTTGCGTAGTAAATGGCAACTGCTCTTCCAATCCCGCTATCGCCGCCAGTGATGATTGCGACCTTATCTTTTAATTTTCCACTTCCCTTATAGGTCGGGTCCTCTGACTTCGGCTTTGGTGTCATCTCGGACTCTAAACCAGGCTGCTGATTTTGATGCTGTGGTGGGAGCGTCTGTTTCTGCTGTTCTGACATATTAAGCACCTCCAATAATCTTTCCTATTATTAGAAAATCACCTATAATTTATCCAATGGGAGAAAAAAGGGGAGAGTAAATATGATGATTAGACAAGCAAGACTAGAAGATGCAGAGGCACTCCTGATACATGCTAGAAAAGTATATGGAGAAGGACGCAATCTATTAACTGCACCGGAAGAATTCCATGTCACCATCGAAGAGGAAGTAAAGTGGTTACAAGATAATAAAGACAAAGGATATTTGACCCTTATAGCAGAAAAAGACTCAAAAATAATAGGAATGCTTAATGCCACAAAGGGTTCAAGAAAAAGAGTACAGCATATTTGCATGTTTGGGATCAGCATCCAAGAAGAATATTGCAACAATGGGCTAGGCAGCAACATGATTGCACAGTTGCTTGACTGGGCTAAAAGAGATGCTGAAATTGAAAAGGTTTGCCTGGAAGTATTTGCGCATAATGAACGAGCGATACATGTTTACAAGAAGTTGGGGTTTAAGATAGAGGGGAGAAAAGAACGGCATGTGAAGTTTGAGGATGGAACCTATTCGGATGAATTGCTTATGGGCCTGTTTGTAAAATAAGTGCCCACGTCATTTTAGGACGGGGCACCTTTAAATGGACTTATCGGTAGTTCACAAACTGCAGGTCGATATCCAAGTCAGCCTCACGAAGGGCAGCAATCACCTGTTGAAGATCATCGCGATTCTTTCCTGTCACACGTACCTGATCGTCTTGGATTTGTGTTTTTACTTTTAGACCGGAGTTTTTGATGATGGTGTTGATTTTCTTCGTATTGTCCTTATCAATGCCTTGAACGAGCTTTCCGCGTTGACGCACCGCACCTTTGGAAGCATCTTCAATTTTACCGTATTGAATGTTTTTGGTTGGAACATTACGTTTGATCATTTTGCTGACCATTACATCTTTCAGTTGATCCAGTTTGAACTCGCTATCAGAAAGAAGAACGATTTCTTCTTTTTCAAGTTTGATGTCACTCACAGATCCTTTGAAGTCAAATCGGTTTTGAATTTCTTTTAACGCAATATTGATGGCGTTCGTCACTTCAGACAGATCGACTTTAGAGACGATATCGAAAGAACTCTCTTTTGCCATGGAAATCCCTCCAGCATAGGTTAAAATTTTACCAAATGGTAATGGTAAGAAAAACATCGCTTTCTGTTCTTAATTATAGTAGAATAAAGCGGTTTGGACAACTTAATCAAAGTCAGGTACACTTTATATATTAGGCTTTAAAGAACACCGCTGTTAATTTCCGCAAACGGCTTCGCTTTCCGCGAGGCGACCTTGAGCCTCCTCGGGCTACGCCCTGCGGGGTCTCAATGATGGTCGCTACTCTCCCGCTGGAGTCTTCGCCTATTGCTCCAATCAACAGCTAGGTTGCTGTAAAAATCAACAGTATTCTTTAAACAAACCATATAATAATGCGTAAAAAGGAAGGTACATAATAATGATGGAAACAGGTACGGTATTGGAATTGACGGTCGATCGAGAGACACCGCTTGGATATATGTTAACAGATGGGGAAGAGACCATACTTCTTCACAAAAATGAAGCGACAAGGGAATTAGGGGAAGATGAAACGGTAGAGGTATTCTTATATTCGGACCAAAAGAGTCGCATCACTGCAACGATGACTATTCCAAAGGGTCTTAATGGGCATGAGTGGATGGAAGTGGTGGAAGTGTTGCCAGGGCTTGGTGCATTCATCAATATTGGGATTGCTAAGGATGCCCTCATTCCTGCAGATGATCTTCCTGTATTTGAGAAAATATGGCCCCAAGTTGGCGACCACCTCCTTTGCCGTGTGAAAACGGATCGCCGTGGTAAACTGATAGGAAAGCTTGCTACGCAGGATGTGATGCTTGACCGCTCCATTAAAGCACCATCCAATATCTTAAATCAAAACATTCAAGGGACCATCTACCGTCTTTTAAAGGTAGGTAGCTATATGATTTCAAATGAGGGTTATGTAGGCTTCATCCATAACTCCGAACGCAAGGAAGAACCAAGATTGGGCCAGGTGGTAGAAGGAAGAGTCATTGATGTGAAGGACGACGGAACAATCAATGTATCATTGTTGCCACGCAAACAGGAAGCCATGGATGATGATGCACAAGTGATTATGGATTACTTGGAGCTTAGAGGCGGAGCGATGCCCTACAGCGATAAAAGTGCACCCGAAGATATCAAGGACCAATTCAATATCAGCAAAGCCGCTTTTAAACGTGCGATAGGTAAGTTGTTGAAACAGGGCTTGATTAGGCAGTCTGAGGGCTGGACGTATAAGAAGGAAGAAGAGAATTAAATTGGATATGGGAGCAGTTCACTTAGTGGACTGCTTTTTTACTACAAAAGAAAGCCGCTTCCTAAAAGAAGCGACTCCTATATTTATTATCCTACAAATGGTCCGTCTTCTTCGAATACTGACGCTCACCTTTTTGTTCATTCTTTTCACGTTGCATGTTTTTTTCATGACGTTTAGCATTGTTATCTTTCGCTTTTTTATCGTTATCGCTTGTATGTGGCATAGAAAAACCTACCCCTTTCTGAGATGGATAGGAATAGGTTGTCCTTTCATAATAAAGTTATGAGTTACGCTTTTTTCCCGTTTAGGAAGAATAAGGCGATGGTTCCTGGGCCAGCATGGGCACCGACAGCAGAACCGATAGAGGTGATGGTGAAGTCTTTACAATCACAAGCCTCCATAATCATTTCCTTTAATGCCTGTGCGGTTGCCAGGTCGTCTCCATGACTTATCCCGATCCGTTGTGCTTCGCTATTAAAACCATTACGTTCCCGCATGACTTCCACCATCCTGCGCAAGACTTTCTTTCGGCCCCGGATTTTCTCCAAAGGAATCAATTTTCCATCTTCCATATGAAGTAAAGGTTTGATATTCAATAATCCCCCTACAAATGCAGAGGCTTTGCTTACCCGGCCGCCACGTGCCAAGTAATCCAGGTTGTCCACAGTGAACACATGCTCCATATGGGTGATGTCGTACTCAATGGAAGCTAATAGATCTTCTTTTGATCTTCCACCATTAGCCAGCTCGGCAGCTTTCTTGACTACAAGACCATACCCAAGCGATGCACACTTGGAATCGATGATAGTCAAGTCAAGTTCAGGGTACTCCTCCATTACTTCTTTTTGCATAAGAACCGCTGTTTGATATGTACCTGATAATTCGGAAGAAAAAGCTACGTACACGGCGGTTTCCTGTTTCTTTGCCACTTGAGTGAAAAGCTCTTTCATAAACACTGGCGAGGCTTGTGATGTTTTGACCACTTGGCCTTCTCGCATGGCATCATACACTTTGGATGAATCAATGGTGACCATATCCTCATATTCGGTTTCACCGAACAGTACTTTCAGAGGAATAAGGTCCACCTTTTCGTTTGTGAAAAACTCTTTCGGTAAGTCGCTGGCACTATCTGCAATAATTCTTATTGTCATAAGGTCACCTTCTTTATTATACTAACAAGCATGGGTTAAGCTATATGTGAAAAACTGACGATAATTCCATTTGAGGAATAATGCTCCTTTTTTCAAGTTTACCTATTAATGAACCACTCTTCAAGAAAAGAAAACAAGTTTATCGTTTCAGAAGGGTAAAAAGAGGAAAAATACATAAAATAAGGCAGTAGGCTGTTAGGAGGTTATAGGCCAAATGGATGTACAACAACATATAAAAAAGGTGCTTATTGTATTAGTGGGAGCATTTTTAAATGCAATTGCAATGAATTTCTTTTTGATTCCGGCGGATGTTTACGCTAGCGGGTTCACTGGTGTTTCCCAGCTGATTTTCCGTATTTCTGAGGATTTTCTACCCTTTACGATATCCACGGGTATTACATTATTGCTCTTGAATATTCCCGTTACGATTTTAGCCTGGAAGAAGGTAGGGCGGTCTTTTACCATTTATAGTTTCTTAAGTGTATTCCTTATGTCGTTCTTCCTGGAAGTTGTACCGATTTACTCATTCAATAATGATATTTTGCTTAACGCCGTATTCGGTGGTGTCATTGCTGCTGTTGGTGTCGGACTGACACTGAAATGGGGGGCGTCCACAGGTGGATTGGATATCATCGCCATGATCTTATCAAGAATGAAAGACAAGCCTGTAGGAACATACTTCTTTGCCTTAAATGCAGTGATCATTGTGACAGCAGGTCTTGTATTTGGTTGGGAAAAAGCGTTATATACCCTTGTGACCCTTTACGCATCCACTCGTGTCATTGACGCGATCCATACTCGTCATGAAAAGCTGACTGCGATGATTGTGACGAAAAAAGGGCAAGCGGTGAAGGAAGCCATTCATGCGAAAATGGTTCGTGGTATTACGTCAGTTCCGGCACGGGGTGCATTTACTGGGGAAGATAAGGAAATGTTGATGATTGTTATCACACGTTATGAGATGTATGATTTGGAGCGGATCTTAAAGGAAGCGGACCCGAATGCGTTTACTAATATTGTTCAAACGGCCGGCATTTTTGGCTTCTTCCGGAAAGATTAATATGGCTCATTTAACTCTTTTTCTTTCCGTGGGGCGGTGGTTGATCCTCCTCACAACTCTTTAGGAGTCAAACCACTTGCAATACTGCAGCCATATTAGGATAATAACAGCGCACAAGCCATGATGGCCTGTGCGCTGTTTACATGTCATCTTTCTTGCTGACTATTGAAAAGTTCTTCCTGCAATTCCCTAAGCTGAACTTTTTCAGCTTCAGTGGAGTTTGCATAAGCGGAGGATAATGCGTTTTTAGCAACACTCATCGAATTCGAATCGACTTCCGATGAATAATCATGTGTGTTGTTATGCTCAGATGCAGAATCATGCTTGCCCTTTACCGCATTCTTGACGGCTTCACGAGCGGATTGGAATAATTGATTTCCCATAATTATATCCCTCCAAGAGAATTGCGTTCTGCTTGATGTGCTTTGCGCTCTTCTGCTTGTTCCATCGTCAAGTGATAAGGGATTTGTTGGTCATGAAGCTGTACAGAATTTTTACCCTGCTGAACAAAACGTTTTGATTTGCTGCTTCTACCCATTATGAAAGCCCCCCTTTTCAAATCGGACAATTACTTGCCCACTATGTAGTCTAAGTAAAAAAGGTCCTTTCTATAAGGGCAAATATTGGTCCTAAAGGTTCAGCTTTTTTTCCAGAAACACGGCAATTCCATCTTCTTCATTGCTTAGCGTGATTTCATTGGCTTTGCCTTTCAGCCCATCGATGGCATTGCCCATGGCAACACCAGTTCCTGCATACTCAATCATTTCATAATCGTTATCCTCGTCCCCAAAAGCAATGATGTTTTCCTGCGGAATATTATAATGCGCGGCCACCCTTTTTAAACCAACGGCTTTATTCATTCCTGTGCGAACAAGCTCAATCACATGCCAAGGTGCAGCCCAACGTCTGTGATCAATCACTTCTGCATGTACTTCGGATAAGTATTTCCTGATTTTTGGCACTTCGTCTTCGCTAGCATGGATAAGAATACATGTTGGATCCTTTTTTAACACTTGTCTAAGATCACCTGTTTCAATCTTTGGGTTGCCAAAGCCGAAGATATCCAATAGCTTTTCATCATGAAAATGAAAATAAACATCGTCCATCACTTCGGCCAAGATATTATGTATTTTGTATTTTTCGCTTACTTCAATAATTTCTTTTACCGTTTCAATGGAAAGTGGCTCATGGTAAACTCCCCAATCATCGTTTCCAGGATAATGCACAAATGCACCGTTAAAGTTCACGATGGGAGAAGTCAGGTTCATTTCTTCATAATACATGATGCTTGCACGGTAAGGTCTTCCGGTTGCGATTACCACTTCATGTCCTTGGTCCATGGCTTTTTGTATAGCCGATTTGTTGCGTCTGGAGATTCTTTTATCATCGGTTAGCAATGTTCCGTCTAAATCTACGGCAATCAGATGTTTTTCCACCATATCATATCTCCTTTTTTCCTTCATAAAAAATATTCCTGTTTCAAGTGTAACCTTTTTCAATTTTGCTTGTCTACATGATAAACTAGACAAGACTAGACTGAATAGGAAAAATGAGGTAAAAATAGGTCAGGGGGAAGTCCAATGATTAATGTTGTCAAACAGAAAGCGGGAGCGGTTTCTTATCTTCATGTCTGTGATGCACAATCCTTTTCAAAAGCGAAACCTACTGTTATCTTTATACATGGGTTTCAAAGTGTGAAGGAGAATAATCTGCACTATGCCTACCTTTTAGCAGAAAAGGGATTTCGGGTAATCCTCCCAGACTGTATTCATCATGGAGATCGGGACAGCGGGCTGAAGAATCACGAAATGATGCAGGCGTTCTGGGAAATTGTCATACAAACTATCCATGAGATAGACATTCTAAAAGAACATCTGATTGAAACAGGTTTAACGAAGGAGACGGATATTGGTATTGCAGGTACCTCCATGGGTGGAATTGTGACCTTCGGTGCATTGAAAAGATATCCGTGGATAAAAGCGGCAGTCAGTTTGATGGGCTGTCCAAATTATCGTGACTTTGCACGTTATAAAGTTGATAAATTCCTTGAAGCTGGATTTGTGTTACCTTTTGATGAAGCCCAGTTAGAATCATACTTTGCAAAGTTAGATCCATATGATTTAGCCAACGATCCAGCCACACTAAAGGAAAGACCCCTGTTATGTTGGCACGGAAAACAGGACAAAGAGGTTCCGATTGATCCGTTACTGACGTTTGTAAAAGTGAATAAAGGTTATTATAAAAGTAAGCCGAATAATATGCAGGTACTCGTAGATGAGCATGCAGATCATAAGGTAAGCAGGGAAGGTGTTTTGGCCACAGTGGATTGGTTTGCCGATTATCTTCAAGAAAGTGAAAAGGAGAGATATCATGCAGGAAGCACTAAAAGATAAAGTGATGGAAATATTAGAGGAAGTGGAGGATCCGGAGCTTGGTGTAGACATAGTAAATCTTGGTCTGGTATATGATGTGGAGATTGATGCATCCAACAATGTGGATATTACGATGACATTGACCTCCATTGGCTGTCCGCTTGCAGGAGAAATTGTCGAGGACGTCAAAAAGAAGCTTGCACCAGTGGAAGAAATCAATGATGTGGACGTAAACATCACGTTCAACCCGCCGTGGAGCAAAGATCGAATGTCCCGCCTTGCAAAGATTGCGTTGAACGTTACAGACTGAAAATACATACAAGAGTGGAAGGGGAGAAAGATCATGAAAAATAAGGTGATACTTGTCAGCTCCAATCAGTTGGGAAGAGGGGATGAAGCGCTGGGAGAGGGTGTCCTAGAAACTTTTTTCACTATTCTAAAGCAACGCGAAGATAAGCCAGAGGCAATCTTCCTGATGAATACAGGGGTGTACACGCTAACGGAAGATTCTCTCGTGTCTGTACACTTGAAAGAGATCCATGAATCAGGAGTACCTGTTTATGCATGTAAAACATGTGTGGATCATTATGAGGTCGAGCAGAGGCTGATAAGCGGCGAAGTAAGTGGCATGGCACATTTTATTGATCTTGCCTCCAAACATGAAGTCCTGACAATTGCTTAATAATGGATAGCCCACCAACCAGTTGATCCGGTCATGAAAATGTCTTCATTGGGAATGATAGTAGGGAGATATTTTTTTCTCAATGCACATACTGTCTGCCTAATTAGAAGTTCATGATCTGACAATAGGAGGGAATCGTATGGGCCAGAATCAACAATTCAGACCGGGGCAAAAAGCGCCTAACAACGGTATCTATTTGGAAATCGGGGAGACTGGCAGTGGCGTCAAACATCCTCAGAAAATCAACCTGAAAGCTGGGGACACATTTCCCGAAACCTCCAATCACAACCGACTGTGGGCGAAGAAGCGCCGTCCGTAATTTATAAGGTCATCCTCTTTATTAGAGGGTGACTTTTTTGGATAGATACTATGCAAATAAACAAGGGAACTTTTGAGATAGAAGGTTCGTAAGTAAAGGTGAACGTATCATCAATCGGACCTGGACCTCTTATTTGCTTGATTGTAACTATCTTAATGAGGATTGTAACTTTTTTCTTCCCGATTGTGACTAATTTTTCGGTTATTTTGACTATTTTCTCCGTTATTGTAACTATATCAAATCTGGATATGTAAAGTGATAAATTCCATTGCCCAAAAGGAGTGAGTGATACCAATATGAACATCAACCAAATGACCACCAAGCTACAGGAGGCCATCGTGTTGGCCAAGAGTCTTGCGGAAAAGATGAATCATCAGCAAATTGAACAGGAGCACCTCTTTCTTGCATTGCTTCAGCAGTATGAAGGACTTACAGAAAGAGTCCTGCAAAAGCTGAAAGTAGATACTCAGGCGCTTCAATTGGATCTTAATGGTCTACTGAAATCAAAGCCTGAAGTAAGTGGCGCCTCAAGTGATGCATATATAAGCAATCAACTAAACCAAACTTTCAAAAAAGCTGATGAATGGAAAAATGAATGGGAGGATGATTTTCTTTCCGTCGAACATATTCTTCTTGCTCTTTTCCATCAAAATAGCATGAGCCATCCATTAAAAAAATTAAGCAATACATACAATCTCCATGAAGCATATCTACAGCAAGCCATACAGGAAATAAGGGGGAACCAAAAAGTGACTTCTAAAGAACCGGAATCTACATACGAAGCGTTAAAGAAATATGGAAGGGCCTTGATTGAAGAGGTGAAAAGCGGAAAGCTTGATCCGGTGATCGGGAGAGATCAGGAAATCCGCAGGGTAATCAGAATCCTATCCAGAAAGACAAAAAACAACCCTGTCCTTATCGGTGAACCAGGTGTCGGAAAAACGGCTATAGTGGAAGGATTGGCGCAGCGTATCGTAAGAAAGGATGTCCCAGATGGACTGAAGGACAAAACAATATTCTCCCTTGACCTAAGCTCGCTGGTGGCAGGTGCCAAATACAGGGGGGAGTTTGAAGAACGACTGAAAGCCGTTCTGAATGAAATCAAAAAAAGCGATGGACAGATCCTGCTTTTCATTGATGAACTTCACACAATTGTGGGTGCCGGTAAGACGGAAGGCTCAATGGATGCAGGGAATATGCTCAAACCGATGCTTGCCCGGGGGGAACTGCATTGTATTGGGGCCACTACTTTAAATGAACACAGAAAATATATTGAAAAAGATCCGGCTTTGGAGCGCCGCTTCCAACAGGTTCTTGTGCAAGAACCGACGGTAGAGGATACTATATCCATTTTAAGAGGACTTAAAGAACGCTTTGAGATCCATCATGGGGTGAACATCCATGACCGTGCCATTGTATCTGCCGCAGTTTTATCCAACCGGTACATTTCGGAACGCTTTTTACCAGATAAGGCAATTGACCTTGTGGACGAAGCATGCGCCATGATCCGAACGGAAATAGATTCGATGCCATCTGAATTGGATGAAGTGACGAGAAGGGTGATGCAGCTGGAAATTGAAGAAGCTGCCATGAAGAAAGAGAAGGACCAAGCAAGCAAGGAAAGACTCATACAGCTCCAAAATGAATTGGCCAATCTTAAAGAACAGGCTTCCGCTATGAAGGCTCAATGGCAGCTGGAGAAAGATGATATCCAGCTAGTCAGAGTGAAACGGGAAGAGTTGGAGAAGTCCAAACGTGATTTGGAAACAGCCGAGAACAATTATGATTTAAACAAAGCCGCAGAACTTAGGCATGGCAAAATACCAAGCCTAGAAAAAGAGCTATTACAATTGGAGGAAAAGGCTAAGCAGAAAAAAGAAACAAACCAGCTTCTACGAGAAGAGGTAACAGAAGAAGAAATTGCCGGCATTGTGGCAAAATGGACAGGCATACCTGTTACAAAGCTTGTGGAAGGGGAAAGAGAAAAGCTATTGAAGCTGGAGGAAATCCTCCATGAAAGGGTAGTAGGGCAGGAGGAAGCAGTCCAACTTGTTTCAGAAGCGGTCATCCGTGCAAGAGCAGGTATCAAGGATCCTAACCGTCCAATCGGTTCTTTCATCTTTCTTGGACCTACAGGAGTCGGGAAAACAGAGCTTGCCAGAGCGCTTGCTCAATCCCTTTTCGATAGTGAGGAGCAGATTATACGGATTGACATGTCCGAATATATGGAGAAACACGCGGTATCAAGGCTGATCGGAGCGCCCCCAGGGTATGTTGGCTACGAAGAAGGGGGACAGCTTACAGAAGCGGTAAGAAGGAAGCCCTATTCCGTCGTCTTGTTGGATGAAGTGGAAAAAGCCCATCCGGAAGTATTCAATATCCTGTTGCAAATGTTGGATGATGGGAGAATAACGGACGCACAAGGAAAGACGGTCGATTTTAAAAACACTGTAATTATCATGACCTCCAATATCGGCTCCCATGTCTTATTGGAAAATACGGAGGATGCCCTTTCGGAAGAAGTGAAAGATAAAGTGTTGCAACAGTTACGGAATCACTTCAGACCGGAACTATTAAATCGCATTGATGATACCGTCATCTTTTCACCATTATCCAAAAATCAAATCGGTCTTATTGTGGAAAAGCTAATCAAGGATTTACAGAAACGTTTGGAAGACAAGCATCTTACGTTACATCTAACAGAAGATGCGAAGATCTTTATTGCTGACAATGCCTATGATCCTGTTTACGGAGCAAGGCCATTGAAGAGGTTTATACAAAAACACATGGAAACCCTTATTGCGAAGGAGATAATCAAAGGGACCATCCAAGATTTTCAAGAAATAATTATTGATGTGAAAGAAGGAAAACTCGTGATCGGTGACTAATAAATAATACGAAGACAAAAAAAGAACTTGTCCCTGGGGAGCAAGTTCTTTTTTCAGATATTAGTGCTTTTCAACGGGATCGTTTGGTAACGCTTCCCCGATCAGCATGACTAATACAGCGAAAACGACCGCAATGATTGAAGCTAATACGTAGTTATATGTATCACCCTGCATGTTAGCAACAACATAAGCAACCATGTTTATAAGAAGAAGTGACCAGAAAATAGTCCAAAATGCGCGCATTGTGACTCCCCCTCCATTTGATTATTTCGAAACTCATTCAGAGGATATTTTACCACAACTAGCACATATAATAAATGTAAATATGTTTAACTTAGTCGAAAAAGGGGTTGTTAAATGATGAATAGTAATGAAAAGCTTCTTGAACTGAAAATGCTACTTGATCAAGAGGTCAGTAATTTGACGGAACTGGGGCAACGGACTTTGGATATGTTAAGAGAAGAGCTTCAATACGATGAAGTGGGAAGGGATTAGATTTGCACCTTCCTTTTTATTATTTGGCTATTTTTAATATAGGTGTCGGATAAATGCATAACAATTATGGAGCATTATCATTAAATGTGGTCTTTTGCACTAATCATCACGAAGCCTATCTACATAGCATAGATTATATGAGTTCGTGAATTGGAGGGTATGGTGAATCGGATGAGCATAAATCAACGATTTTTTCAAATGGGCGGTCAATGGAATGCTGTACATGTACCGGAAAAGCCTAATGGTTTTGGCTGTCTTATCATCGGGGATACCAACCATTTCGTTGATGAACAGAATAGTCTGTGGTTACAGCATATTGGTCGGAACAAAATTGTGGAAGAAATATTGAAATGTGGATATACACTTTTTTATTCTAATCTTTACGGGACGCATTGGGGAAGCAGTAAATCTGTACTGCATGCCAAGCAGCTTTATCATATCATGATGAAACAAGAAATATTGAATGATAAAATTCATATTATTGCGGAAGGTATGGGAGCGCTGACAGCCCTGCAGTTGATGGAAGAGCTAGGGGAACAGATTCGTTCGGTCGCCCTCATCAACCCGTGTATGGACTTGAAAGCCCAACTGGCTCAAGAAAAAGATAGGAAATTCTTTTATAAAAAAATCAGAAATGAGATAGCGAAGGCTTATAATGTACCGATTAATGATTTTGAGGAGTATGAAGGTTTTCCTGAACTCCATCGGTTCCAGCATAATTCGTTGCCGGTGAAAATATGGCAAACCACAACCAATTTCTCCTTTGACCCAAATCTTCATTGTAAAAGGTATGAAGAACTACGCCAACAGCACAAATCCCCAATTGCGGTTACCTATCACCTTGTGGAGAAAAGGTATTCATACGGTCCATCTATATGTCAGTTCTTTAAAAAATATGAACAGAAATTATGAAAAGTCCCATTTCATCTCTCATGGTATAGGGACTATTATTATGTTTCCATGCATAAGGATACAATATCAATGATGATGGATGGAGTGGAAAGTGATGAAAAATGCTGTGGTTGTCGGTGCTACATCTCAAGTTGGTTTTGCCCTTTGCCAAGAGCTCATGAATCATGAAGTGGAAGTAATAGGGTTCGAATGGTCAGAGAAGATGGACGAAAGAGCACATGAAATGCTGATGGGAATCGGACGAAATGCTTTTTTTCATCTTCAACTGGATCAACCTTTAGAGAAAGATGCCGATATTGCATTTTATTTCATTGATAGAATGGAACGATTGGACCAAACCAATCAAGCGACATATTTTTCTATTGCAGAAAAAGCTAAGAAGCTTGTACTTATCTCTTCCTATAAAAACTACAGGAAAAACATCGACTTTTCGAATAAGATAAAAAAGAAACGGAAGGAAGGAACTAATTGCTTGGCCATCTATTTGCCGATGATAGTCGGTCCGTGGCAAGGAGAAGAGGAAGCAGTCCATAGAAGGCTTCAAGAAGAAATGGATGAAAAAGAACATCAACCTATTGCCCTCCAAGATACGGATGTATTATATGTCGAGGACGTTGTCAAAGCCATTTACGAACTCTCAAATACGGATGACCATGAGAAAGTAGTCCGCTTCAAAAACAAAAATCCAAAAGCGCTTAAAGAATTAATGGATCTACTCCATCTGACTTTACTGGCAGATGTAAGTCCTGATGGTGAATGGGATAAGGTGACAGATTACATGGTGCAGCAAAGTTTGACAATGAAAGAAAGTCTTCAAGCACAAAGAAAACAAATGAGGCAAAAACTGAAACTAGATTAAAAGACAATAGAGAATCCCTCTCGTTTCCAAATGGTTTTTACAGAATATTAACTTTTCCTTTGTATTCAAAGCATGTACAATATAAAATGGAGGATAGGAAATATGAGGGATTCCTTTGGGGCACTAGGGGGTGGTACATACATGAAAAAAACAATAATGGCAATAATTCTATTAATGCTTCTTTTATCTGCATGTGGACAAACTACTCCTGACAGTGGAGATCAAAAAGTCGGATTGCTAGTTCCGGATACAGTGAGTGATCAAGTATGGGGAACCAAGGGATATAAGGGCCTTTTGCGCATACAGACCGAATATGACCTTGATGTGTATTACAAAGAAGGAATACATACAGATTCATCTATTAAAAAAGCGGTGGAAGAATTTCATAAGGATGGGGTTACCTTAATTTTTGGCCATGGAAGTGAATATGCTCAGACATTCAACGCTATCTCATCGGATTATCCAAATATACATTTTGTTTGTTTTAATTCAGAAGCTCAAGGTGAAAATGTAACAAGCTTAAACTTTGAGGCCAACGCAATGGGGTTCTTTGGGGGAATGGTCGCAGGTCATATGAGTAAAACCAACAACATTGGGATCATTGCAGCCTTTGAATGGCAGCCGGAAGTGGATGGTTTCTTTGAAGGTGTGCTTCATGAAAACCCGGATGCGAGGGTGTTGATAGACTATACCCAGGATTGGGATGACCCGGATAAGGCCTTGGACATACTAGACAATATGCTTGAGCAGGAAGTGGATGTTGTATACCCCGCTGGCGACGGCTTTAATGTTCCAATCATTAATAGTTTGAAGGAAAAAGGTCTTTATGCCGTGGGATTCGTCTCCGATCAGTCCGACCTTGGGGAAAACACAGTCATAACAAGTACGGTCCAACATATCCCAGCTTTATATGAACTTGTGGCAAGGCGTCATTTTTCAGGCGAACTGGATTCAGGAAATTTATATTTTGACTTCAAAGATGAAGTGATATCTCTTGGTAAATTCAGTCCATTGGTAAGCAAAGAATACCAAGAAAATATCCATAACCAAATTGAAGAATACAAAAATTCCGGTTTATTACCGAACGAAAAATAGAAAGTAGGTTATCAAATGGAACAAGATAGAACCATGCAGTATATGGCAATAGCTATGAAATACTTACCAGAAGCAAAACAGATGCTTGATGAAACAGGATTAGAACTTGAGCCCCAACATATTCAGCCATTGGTCACCCTATTAACCAAAGTGATGGATGAAGCATACGAATTGGGAAAACAGAACGCGTTAGATATAGAGTAAGGGCTTCTTGCCGCTTCCATACAATAAAATGGGCATAGTTTTCATCGTACAGCAGGAAAAAGAGCGCAACATTAAGGAATAAAACGGTGGATTTAGCAATACGTAAAATCATATTTACAAAATAAACTAGAGTAAAGAAAAGACTATCCATGTGATCATTGATCGATGGATAGTCTTTTTGCTATTTCTTAAAATAATCCAATAGCGGGGAGAATTCTTTTAACATTGGCTTTAATTTATTTACTGATTCCATAATGGAATCCACCTGTTCCATAAGGGCATAATAGTCTGTATTAGCTTTTTCTGGCTTGTTCGCTGGGTTTTCCTCTACCATTTCTCTTCTAGGAGGACTACCAAACATCATTCTAGTGAATGGATCCACGTCACGTTCTTCCTTTATAGGTTCTTGTTGTTCTTCACTCATGTATATCACCTCTCCAAGTCAACATTTATCCCCTCCTGAGACTATCATATGCGGGCTGAAAAAAATGGGATGGGCTTTGGTCTAAATAAGGGGGTTCCTTATAAAATAGGCATTTATATATTGTCAAGATGATTAGAATACGTTAAAATTAGTACCAAGTCATAATAATTGATAATAAGTTTTTTTTGATAAAAAGTCCAAAAGAGAGATAGGTGTTATATCTATGAATGCAGGGATACTAGGAATTGGAAGATATGTACCTGAAAAAGTTTTAACCAATGCAGATCTTGAAAAAATGGTCGACACGACAGATGAATGGATAAAAACAAGAACCGGCATAGAAGAAAGAAGAATCGCAACGGATGATGTGGATACTTCGCATATGGCTTATTTTGCCGCAGAAAAGGCTTTGAAGGATGCTGGAATCACGGCAGAAGAACTAGATATGATTATTGTCGCCACAGTAACCCCAGATAACCCCTTTCCTAGCGTTGCCTGCATGATCCAAGAGCGCCTAGGGGCTAAAAAGGCATGTGCTTTTGATATGAGTGCAGCCTGCGCTGGATTTATGTATGGAATTATTACAGCGAAGCAATTTGTAGAGGCAGGCACCTATAAACATGTCTTAGTAGTAGGTGTTGAGAAGCTCTCCAAAATTGTGGACTGGGAAGACCGAAATACAGCTGTTCTGTTTGGTGACGGAGCAGGCGCAACCATTATCGGCCCCGTCTCAGAAGGAAGAGGGATCTTATCTTTCGAGCTCGGAGCAGATGGAACGGGAGCAAAACATCTATACCAAGATGAAACCATTGTGATGAATGGCCGGGAAGTGTTCAAGTTTGCAGTCCGCCAAATGGGAGAATCGGCAGTAAATGTTCTAGAGAAGGCCGGCTTGTCAAAAGAGGATGTAGACTTCCTTATCCCTCATCAGGCTAATATTCGGATCATGGAAGCCGCAAGGGAAAGACTTGGCCTACCTCTGGAGAAGATGTCCATGACCGTTCAGAAATATGGAAACACATCTGCAGCATCCATTCCTATCTCCATTGTCGAGGAATTGGAAAATGGAAAAATACATGACGATGATTTAGTAGTTATGGTAGGATTTGGTGGAGGATTAACATGGGGAGCAATTGCCATCAGATGGGGAAGATAATAAATATTAATTCGGATACAACGGTGGAAGGAGCAGGACAATATGCAAATGCCTAAAAGAAGAGTAGTGGTAACAGGGCTTGGAGCAGTGACTCCAATTGGATTGAATGTAAATGAGGCGTGGGAAAACGCTATTAAAGGAGTTTCGGGTGTAGGGCCATTAACAAGGGTTGATAGCGAAAAATTCCCTGCGAAAGTAGCTGCCGAAATTACAAACTTCAATGCCGAAGACTTTATGGATAAAAAAGAAGCGAGAAGAATGGATCGCTTTACCCAATATGCCATCGCAGCTTCCTTCATGGCTGTAAAAGATGCTAACTTAGAAATCACAGATGAAATTGCCCCTAGAGTGGGAGTTTGGGTAGGTTCTGGAATAGGTGGAATGGAAACCTTTGAACAACAGTATAAAACATTTTTAGAGAAAGGTGCTCGTCGTGTAAGCCCGTTTTTTGTACCAATGATGATTCCTGACATGGCAACTGGTCAAATCAGTATCGCCTTAGGTGCGAAAGGAGTGAACTCCTGTACGGTTACAGCTTGTGCCACGGGAACGAACTCTATTGGAGATGCTTTTAAAGTCATTCAACGCGGAGATGCCGATGTTATGGTCTCTGGAGGTACGGAAGCCCCACTTACGGAAATGTCTTTTGCGGGCTTCAGCTCGGCAAAAGCATTGTCATTAAATCCCGATCCAAAAACAGCAAGCAGACCTTTCGATGCCAACCGTGATGGTTTTGTCATGGGGGAAGGCGCAGGGATTGTCGTTTTGGAAGACCTGGAACATGCATTGGCACGTGGTGCTCGCATCTACGCCGAAATCGTCGGATACGGCGCTACAGGAGATGCTCACCATATTACGGCACCTGCACCAGGTGGGGAAGGTGGAGTGCGTGCGATGAAAATGGCCATTGAAGATGCGGACCTTCAACCTGGCGATATCGATTATATAAACGCACACGGTACAAGCACCGAGTATAACGACAAGTTTGAAACACTTGCAATCAAAGAAGTGCTTGGTACCCATGCAAATAATGTAGCCATTAGTTCCACAAAATCGATGACAGGACACTTGCTGGGAGCAGCAGGAGGCGTGGAGGCGATCTTTACCATTAAGGCAATTGAAAATGGAATCATTCCTCCAACGATCAATCTGGATACACCAGATCCCGAGTGTGATCTTGATTACGTACCGAACGAAGCGAGACACAAAGAGGTCAAAGCTGCGATGAGCAACTCACTAGGCTTTGGCGGCCATAATGCAACAATTGTGTTTAAAAAATACGAATAAGCGGCGTTTTCAAGCAGTAGGGCATGATTAACAGCCCTACTGCTTTTTTTGGTTTGGAATATGACAGAAAGCTTTTAGGAAGTGATAACTAATTATGAAGATCTATCGATTGGCTGAGGACAATCTTGGATGAGAAATCGGAATGAGATTGTCATTATAGGGTTCATAAAGACAATCTTGGATGAAAAACGGAATGAGATTGTCATTATAGGGTTCATAAAGACAATCTTGGATGAAAAACCGGAATGAGATTGTCATTATAGGGTTCATAAAGACAATCTTGGGTGAAAAACCGGAATGAGATTGTCATTATAGGGTTCATAAAGACAATCTTGGATGAAAAACCGGAATGAGATTGTCATTATAGGGTTCATAAAGACAATCTTGGATGAAAAACCGGGAGCAGATTGTCATTATAGGGTTCTAAAGACTATCTTGGATGAAAAACCGGAATGAGATTGTCATCAAAGGGTTCATAAAGAAAATCTCCTTAAAAAATCATATTGAAAATGAATCCATTCATCAAAAGGTAAAAATCTATCCAAGAAAAGATACTCATAGTACTTCACTCATCAAGCATAAAACACGAATAAAACCCTACCGATATTCTCAATACCCTCACCCCCCTCACCCCAATAACCATTTCTCCACCTCACCAATCCGCCCCCCTCATCATACAATGACATCAAAAAGCAAAGAAAAGGGCTGTAGAACATGAGTATTATTCATACAGATCGATGGTTGGAGGAGGACTATCATCAGCCATTGAACATTTCCAAGAGATTGCTAAAGTACTTTGAAGACGTCACTGCAGCGGAACTTTACGACTATCTCATTATGCATGGAATGTACCGGCCAGTAAGGGATGGAAAAGGGACAGTCGAAAAGTTAAAAACGTTGGATTGTTGGAATATCGTTTTGGCAGAATCAAAGCGTTTAAAGAAGCTTTGGAATGGACCAGACATCCCAATCTTCATCTTCCCTTCGGATAAATACAACAACCAAATCAAAAGGGACTTTAAAGGAAAAGCGGGAGTTGCTTTTAAAGATAAGTTGTTCATGTTCCTCCCAGAGGATATTGATATCAATGAAATGAAAGCATTGTTGACTCATGAATATAACCATATTTGTGTATTGTCCAAAAATAAAAGAAAAGATGACCAATATACCCTCCTTGATTCCGTCATTATAGAGGGGTTAGCGGAGAGTGCCGTAAAAGAACTACTTGGAGTAAAATATACCTCTACATGGACTTCCTACTATACAGATAAAGAGCTTGAAATCTTTTTTAATAAATTCATCATCCCTAATAAAGATGTGAAGAAAAGTGAAAGAGATCACATGAAGCTTCTTTACGGAAAAGGGTTTTATCCCAAGATGCTTGGATATTGTGTAGGTTACTACCTCATCCAAAAAATAATAAAAACGGAAAAAACAAGTTATTCTGTATTGATGTCAAAAAGTCTCACAGAGATAACAAAACTATTAGCCGAATAATTCTTTGAGGAATAGGAGAAAAATAACAAAAAACAAAAAAACTAGCAAAAAAAGCTAGTTTTTTTGTTTTTTTTTGTATATAATCAGTTTTTGTAGAAGATTGTTGCAAGTTCCAATAAAAAAAATATTTAGTTTATTTTCAAAATAAGCTTGAACTTGTAACGGAATTGTAATAATATACAAGCAGACGATAATTATTTTCCGATAATTTAGTTTTTACAGTAAATTTCGGGTAAAATGACAGAAAATTTTGTAATAATTAGCATGGAAAATCTATAAAAGCAAGATTTCAATAGATTAATAGCTAGTAGTTATATAAATTTGTAATATAAAGGTTAAGATTAAATTAAATTATTTCAATCTTTACATTACATTTTTAGACATCATACAGACCATGCATCGAAAGAAAAAAGGATGGTGAAGGCTAAATGTCAGCTTTATTAGAAGTGAGAAACCTAAAAACTCACTTTTTTAGAAAAAAGCAAGCTATTCCAGCAGTAGATGGTGTAGATATCTCTATTAAAAAAGGGGAAACTGTAGCACTTGTTGGAGAATCAGGATCTGGTAAATCCATTACTTCCCTATCGATCATGGGGCTTGTACCCAGCCCAGGCGGGAAGATCGTTGATGGGGAAATCCTATTTGACGGTCAGGATCTTGTGAAACTGACAGAAAACCAATTATGTAAAGTTCGTGGAAATGATATATCAATGATCTTCCAAGAGCCGATGACTTCATTGAACCCGGTACTGACAATAGGGGAACAGATTACGGAAGTTCTGATCCTTCACCAAAAAATGACCAAGACAGCAGCCACTAAAAAAGCAATTGAAATGTTGGAGGTTGTAGGGTTCTCAAGAGCAGCGGAAATCGTAAATGACTATCCTCACCGTCTATCTGGCGGGATGAGACAAAGGGTAATGATTGCGATGGCGATGAGCTGTAATCCGAAGCTATTGATTGCGGATGAGCCGACCACTGCGTTGGATGTTACCATCCAAGCACAAATATTGGATCTGATGAAAGATTTAAGTCATAAATTTGACACTTCCATACTATTAATTACTCATGATTTAGGGGTTGTATCAGAAGTAGCAGATAGAGTAGTAGTTATGTATTGTGGCCAGGTAGTGGAAGAGGCATCGGTGGACGATTTATTCGAAGAACCGATGCATCCATATACTTTAGGATTGATGGGGTCCATCCCTGACATAGATGGAGATATTGGCCGTCTTCAATCCATTGAAGGAAATGTACCACCACCGACAAACTTGCCTCAGGGCTGCAGATTTGCCCCACGTTGTCCGAAAGCATTCGACCGTTGCCGAAGCGAGATTCCCGAACTAATCAACCAAGGTGGAAACCGCTCCGTTCGATGCTTCTTATACGAAGGCGAGGAGGGGAAATAATGACAGCAACTGAGATCAAGACAGAAAAATCAATAATAGAAACGAATCCAGATAATATCCTCGAGGTACGCGGATTAAAAAAGTATTTCCCAATCAAAGCCGGGTTGCTTCAAAGGCATGTAGGTAATGTAAAAGCGGTAGATGACCTGAACTTCTATATAAAAAAAGGGGAAACCCTTGGACTTGTAGGAGAGTCGGGGTGTGGTAAATCAACCACAGGGCGTACGATTATCCGATTATATGAGCCAACTGAAGGGAACATCATCTTCAAGGGCCGGGACATTGCCACGATGGGGGAAGGAGAACTTAGAAAGACCGTCCGTAAAGACATACAGATGGTATTCCAAGACCCTTTCGCTACATTGAACCCAAGAAAAACATTAAGGTCCATCCTGAAGGAGCCATATAACACCCATAACATGTTCACCAAAAAAGAACGTGAGGAAAAGGTGCAGGAGCTACTTGCAAAAGTTGGATTGGATCCGAGTTTCATCAATCGCTACCCACATGAATTTTCTGGCGGTCAGCGTCAGCGTATCGGAATTGCAAGGGCATTGGCGCTTAATCCTGAAATGATCATTGCCGATGAAGCTGTATCAGCCTTGGATGTATCCATACAAGCCCAAATCATTAACTTAATGCAAGACCTACAACGTGAAATGGGACTATCTTATATCTTTATTTCACATGACTTAAGCGTTGTACGTCATATTAGTGACAGAGTCGGTGTAATGTATCTTGGACGCATGATGGAGCTGGCTACGAAGCATGACCTGTATGACGAGCCACTTCATCCATATACACAGGCATTACTGTCGGCTGTACCTTCCACTCGCCGCAAGGGGCAAGTGAAGAGAGAGCGTATCGTATTGAAAGGTGAACTGCCAAGTCCGGCTAACCCACCAACAGGATGCGTGTTCCATACTAGATGTCCTGCAGCAATGGATGTCTGCAAGCAGATTGTTCCACAATTCAAAGAGGTTAAACCAGATCATTTTGTTGCTTGTCACCTATATGAATAGGTGGCAAGTACATAAAATATATACCCTTTGAAAGGGGGAGATAATCCAAAATCAACTTTCTTTACCTTTCATTTTCAGAACATTAAAAAATTTTAGGGGGAGTAAACGTGAAACAAAAATCATTACTACTTATCGTTTTAACGTTGGTTTTGTCTTTGTTCCTAGCTGCTTGTAGCGGATCAAACACAGGAACAACACCAAACAACAGCAACAATGAAACAAACGAAACAAACACTGGCAACAACGGTGAAGAAACTGATGAAGAAGAAGCTACAACTGGTGAGCCGGTTCAAGGTGGAGACCTAGTATTAGGTTCTACTGGTAGCCCAACAATGTTCAACCCGCTTTACTCTGCAGATACTGCAAGTTCTGCAATCGAAGGTTTCATTTTTGACGGATTATTAACAAGTGATACTTCTTTCGAAACTCAATTAAACATGGCTGAGAGCTGGGATATCTCTGACGATGATCTAGTTCACACATTGAAAATTAAAGAAGGAATCAAGTTCCACGATGGTGAAACTTTAGATGCTGATGACGTTGTCTTCACATTAAGCATTCCTTTAAGCGAAGACTATGATGGTCCTCGTGCAGGTTATTTCGAGAAAATCGAAAAAGTTGAAAAAATCGATGATTTAACTGTACAAGTTACACTTAATGCTGTAGATCCAAAAATCCACATCGCATTAGGGTACCCTATCCTTCCTGAGCACATCTTAGGTGAGGTTGCGATCGCTGACCTTGGTGAGTACACTGAGTTCAACACGAAAAACCCAATTGGAGCTGGTCCTTTCAAGTTTGAAAAATGGGAAGATGGTCAATACGTACGCGTAGTTGCAAACGATGACTATTGGGATGGCCGTCCATACTTAGATTCTTTAACTTACCGCATTATTCCTGATGCAGATGCTTTAATGACTGCATTAGCTGCTGGAGATGTACACTACTACACTGTTCCTGCTTCTGATATTGCAACTGCAAAAGAGTGGGAAGCTAATGGTCAATTAAAAATCGAATCTGGTTTAGCATTATCTTACTCTTACCTTGGGTACAACCTACGTAACCCACTATTTGAAGACAAAACAGTACGTCAAGCTTTAACTCACGCTCTTGATCGTGAACTTATCGTTGAGTCTGTAATGGATGGAGACGGTGAAGTTGCAGATGTTCCTGAATCTCCACTTAGCTGGGCTTATGACGAAGATGTTCCACGTTTTGAGTACGATGTAGAAAAAGCTAAAGCAATGCTTGAAGAAGCTGGATGGACTCCAGGTGCTGACGGTACGCTTGAAAAAGATGGACAAAAATTTGAATTTACTTTAAAAACGAACCAAGGTAACAAAGTTCGTGAAGATATCGCTGTAGTAGTTCAAGAGCAGTTCGCTGAGCTTGGAATCAAAGTTACTCCAGAAATCATGGAATGGTCTGCATTCTTGGCTGACGTTGATCCTCCAGCATGGAACTTCGACGCTATCATCCTAGGATGGGCACTATCTACAGATCCAGATCCAAGTGGAATCTTCCACTCTAAAGAAATCGCAGAAGGTTTGAACTTTGTTGGTTGGTCTAACGAGGAAGCTGATAAGCTAATGGACGAAGCTAACCTGACAATGGATCAAGACGAGCGTGCTGAGAAAATCCAAGCAATCAACAGAATCATTGCTGAAGAGCAACCATATACTTTCTTGTACTATCCAAATGCACACCGTGCAATGCCTACTAACCTAGAAGGCTTTGAGTTCCACGCACGTGCAGAGCACTACAACATCCACAAATGGTGGTTAAGCGAAAATAACTAATTTAACCCCCGTAAAAAGGTAAAAGAAGAGGGGAGGGGATATTCCCCTTCCTTCTTTTTTACTGAAATGAATGACCCTTGACACTTTTTTCATTGGTATAGAAAGAATGCAAATGTGTTGGACTAGCCATTCTTTCGCTAAATTTGACCACATTACTGTGTGACGTCGCGAAAATGCACAGTATTAAAATAAACCATTCACGTTTACTTATTACCTTCCTAAAGTAAAGACAGAAAAGGAGAATCAGCTATGATCTCATATATCATCCGCCGTTGCTTAATGGCGATTCCCCTATTATTCGGTATTACAGTATTATCCTTTGCCATCATACAGATGGCACCAGGTGGTCCTACTTCACTAATGATGGATCCGAATATTAGTAAAGAAGCAATGAAGAAATTTGAAGAGCGATATGGGTTAAACGACCCTGTCCATGTTCAGTATTATAAATGGGTTAGTAATATGGCTAAAGGAGACTTTGGAGAATCCTTGATCCGCCGTGGGGTACCGGTAAGTGAGATGATCATGAACCGTTTGCCAAACACGTTGTTATTAATGATTGTATCATCCATATTAGCAATTATCGTCGCCGTACCTTTTGGGGTCATATCGGCCCGGAAGCAGTACAGTTTGACAGATTATACGGTTACCGTCACATCCTTCTTAGGACTCGCAACACCTAACTTCTGGATCGGTCTTGTATTAATCATGGTTTTTGCTGTACAGCTGCAGTGGTTCCCTACAGGTGGAGTTTCGACTTTGAATGCCGACTTCAGTATTCTTGATAGGATCCATCATCTAGTATTACCAGCATTTGTATTGGCAACAGCCGATATGGCTGGACTAACAAGATATACCCGCTCTAGTATGCTTGAAGTGTTAAAACAAGACTATATGCGTACAGCAAGAGCAAAAGGATTAAAAGAAAGAAAAGTAACGTATAAACATGGCTTAAGAAATGGATTAATTCCTGTAATCACTATCTTTGGATTAATGTTACCCGGTTTCATTGGGGGATCGGTTATTGTTGAAAGAATTTTTGCTTGGCCAGGAATTGGATTATTATTTATTGAGTCCGCATTCCAGCGTGACTATCCAGTTATCATGGCACTAACTGTAATCTCAGCGGTCTTTGTAGTTATCGGAAACTTGGTTGCCGATATACTTTATGCAATCTTTGACCCGAGAATTGAGTACTAAAAGGGGGAACATCGATGCAAACTCAACCATCAACTCAACCAAACAATCAATCGTTAAACCCCAATGTTAAGAAAAACCCTGATACATTAACAAAAATCACGATTAACAAATTCATGAAGAACAAATTAGCAGTAATAGGGGCTGTAATGCTTTTTATCATTATCACCCTAGCATTATTGGCACCATGGATCACCCAATTCGAACCACAAAAACAAAGTTTGTTGAATAAGTTACAATCTCCAGGTGGCGAACATTGGCTTGGAACTGACCGTTTCGGTCGAGATGTATTTTCCCGTATTCTGTTTGGAGCAAGGATTTCCCTTCTTGTAGGATTTGCTTCTGTAGCAGGTTCCATTACCATTGGGACAGTCATTGGGGCTGTAGCAGGATATTTTGGTGGGAAAGTTGATGCGGTACTGATGCGTATCGTAGATGTCATCATTTCCATTCCGACTATTTTCTTGCTTATCACGTTGGTAACCATCTTCCAACCAGGAGTGGACAAGCTGATCTTAATTTTCGCTTTAACCGGTTGGACATTTACTGCCCGTCTTGTACGTGGTGAATTCTTATCTCTTCGTTCCCGTGAATTCGTTCTTGCATCAAAGACCATTGGAACGAGAAGCCATACGATTATTTTCTCTCACATTCTACCGAATGCAATGGGACCAATTATCGTATCTGCTACATTAGGGGTGGGTGGGGTAATCCTCGCTGAATCCGCCTTGAGTTATCTTGGATTAGGGATTCAACCTCCTACACCAAGTTGGGGGAATATGCTTCAGGATGCTCAGAACTTTACCATCATGTTGAAGCACTGGTGGTACCCGTTATTTCCTGGATTAATGATTTTAATAACAGTGTTGAGTTTCAACTTTGTTGGAGACGGACTACGTGATGCACTTGATCCAAAGACACTAGATTAGAAAAGCTGAGAGCCGATCTCGGCTTTTCTTTTTGCCTATTTTTAATGGAACTTGTCATTTTTTTAGAGACGAGTCATAAAGTAATAGTAATAGAATGGACAAGGGGATAATAGTATGTGCATAATCAGGATTTATTTTGTGAGTGATGGCTGATGATAAGAGGTTTTCTTTTTTTGACAGGCTTTGGAATTTCAGTTGCTGGGGGTATAAGTACGATTGCCTACTTGAATCTTTTTGCAACAGGATTGAGTATGATAGAGGTTATGACATTTCTAGTTTCAAGACCTGAATGTTACCTTTTACCAATTGGAATATTGCTTATTGCCGGCAGTATCTATTTATCTGGGAACCAAGAACCGACTTTTCGCGACGAAGATTAGTCATTAGGAAAATTTATTGGTTCTAATGGAATATTTTTGCACTTCACTGTTCATACTGTTGGATAAATAAAAGAGTAGATGTGAAGTGAGGGGTATGATATGTTATATCTTCATGACGTATGGGTAAATTGGTTTGAAGGAGAAGAAAACGGTTATAATGTTTGTCATTTTCATGAGTGGAGAAAAGATGATAGCGTAGAGCTATTGGATCAAGTACCGCTATTGAAAGTGGATTCAGTCCTGTTCAACTACATTGAAAACGACCTCCAAGAGCTGCCTCCATCTTTGCTGGAAGACATATTTCAAAAAAGCTATATTCGAAAAAACCATGAAAGAATTCAGTTGGATTACTGTTTTGTCGTAACAGATGGACAAGGTATCCTTGCAGTGGACACCATTGGGTACAATATTCCAATCCGAAAAAGCAGGCTCATTCCAAGGCAGGAACATCTAGTATATGATATGGTAGAAACTCATGATGTTGAGAAGTATTCATTCTCACCAACCAGCAAAACACAAAAAGACTACCATATATTATCCCCATCTCCAGAGATCATGCACGGTTTAACGAGAAAAGAAAGACAATTGAAACAGCTTCTATTCATGGCAATGGACCAACTAAGATCAACCTGCAATGTTGCCCAAATAAGATATTGGTATACGGAATGGAATCCGATTCATTACAGAGAAATACAATCCATGAGTTTCGAAGAAGTGTGGTCTCAATTGATTGAGGAAATAAGAGATGGATGGTCGGAGAAACATCAGAACTTCTGTGAGCATTTGGTGAAAGGTCAACCGTTTTTTGAAAAGCTATGGGAATTGGAGCAACATCCAAAAGTCAATTAGAATATTTCCTAGAGAAATAATGAAAAGCTGTCAGATTTTATGAATTTGACAGCTTTTTTTATATTAGAATATTTAAGGAACTACGTTTGCAGTTGATCTCCGTTGCAGGCGCTTCGCTTTCCGCGGCTGGTCCGGGAGCCTCCTCACAACGCTTGGGGGTCTCCCCTGTCCCTTCCTCCCGCAGGAGTCTTTGCGCCTTCCACCGATCAACATGATTTCTATTTTTTTGATAATTGCTATAAAAAGGCTGTCAGATATTAGGATCTGACAGCTTCTTTTGTGGTTACCGGCGTTTGCGGCCAAGTCCCATTGCGTTTTCTATTTTCTTTAAAGTTTTTGTGGCCACACGATTTGCGCGTTCAGCACCTTCATCTAAAATAGCGTCGAGTTTATCCGAATCAATTAAATCATGATATTTGGTTTGGATTGGTTCTAGGGCTTCTACAACCACTTGAGCAAGGTCGCCTTTGAAATCTCCATAACCTTTTCCTTCGTACTGATTTTCCAATTCTTGTATCGTTTTGTTTGCTAAGATGGAATAAATGGAAAGAAGGTTAGAAACACCGGGTTTGTTCTCCTTATCAAACTTAACAATCCCCTCAGAGTCAGTAACCGCACTTTTAATTTTCTTTTCCAATTGTTTTGGTGTATCCAACAAAGAGATAAAGGACTTCTGATTTGGATCAGACTTGCTCATTTTTTTTGTTGGTTCACTTAATGACATGATTCTAGCGCCGACTTTCGCAATTTTCACTTCCGGTACAGTCAGGATGTCGCGGTATTTCTTGTTGAATCGATCGGCAAGGTCCCTTGTCAATTCCAAGTGTTGCTTTTGGTCTTCACCGACAGGAACAACATCGGTATTATATAAGAGGATATCCGCTGCCATCAGTGGAGGGTATGTCAATAAACCAGCAGTTACAGCTTCCTTCCCTGTGGATTTATCTTTAAATTGTGTCATCCTTTCCAATTCCCCGATATATGCCACACATTGCATCATCCATCCGAGTTGCGCATGTGCCGGTACTTCAGATTGGATAAAAAGGGTAGCCTTTTCTGGGTCCAAACCGATCGCCAAGTATAAAGCGGCAAGCTTACGGATATTTTTTCGAAGTTCCTGTGGATCCTGCTGAACGGTGATGGCGTGTTGATCGACAATACAAAAGTAACTGTTGTAATCATTTTGCAACTCGACAAATTGCTTCATTGCCCCGATGTAATTTCCAAGTGTGACATTGCCGCTTGGTTGAATTCCTGAGAAAATAGTTTTCATATTAGTTCTCCTTTTAACTTATTCTTGCTTGGGTAACCTCCCGGTTGTTTTCCGTTTCAGGTGTTCGCTTTCCGCGGGGCGATGCTTGAGCCTGCTCACTTCGTTGCGGGGTCTCAACCTACCGCTACCTCCCGCAGGACAAGGAAAGCTCCGACAGCAATTCTTCGCACGAAGAAAATACATGAGCATTTTCGAGGAGTCTCACACCTTACACTCCAAAACCACCGGTTGAAACCAAAGCTAGTATGAAATCACGTTTGATAAAATACAAAAAGGCCCATTCATCCCTGAAAAAGGGACGAATGGACCGTGGTACCACCCTTATTATTTCATACAAAATATTGCAGAAATCACTTAACCTTGTAACGTAAGGATACGTCACAGCCTACTGATGTACGGTTCAGCCGTGAAGCTCAGAAGTCCATTCCTAAACGATAGCTGTTTGTTCCCACCAACCACAAACTCTCTATAAACTAAACTGTTTAGTACTACTCTTCATCATTGCTTGTAAATTAATAAATATTCTCCTATTATAGCCAATTATTTGGGAAATATCAACTATTGTAAAAAATAAAAAGGGATACCAGCATACATAGAAATAACAATACAGATGCGAAGAGCATCGGTTGGATAGAAAGTGGCTGGAGTAACTCCGATGGTGGTCTCATTTCATTTCTAATATCATCTTCCAGTTGTTTATCAGGCTGACTTGAAGCAAAGATTCTACGGAAGCTGTATGTAATTCCGTCGAAGAACCCTCTTTTTGTAACTGTTGTCAGCAATGATAGGAATAAAAGGATACTGGAAATAGTAAAAGAAGTATTGATGAAAGCCAGCAAATCAATAGCTTCATAATAGTAATAGCCCGCTATAAGCGTTATACCTAACAGTACGAAGAAAAATATTATGGAAACTTTATAAGAATTTTTCATAGTTCCTCCTATAAAACAAAAGACTCTAAAATGTATTGTAATGAAATGAATAGAATAAGACAAATTTAAAGAAACTATAAAGGTCATTGATTACATAATTACTGTGTAAAATAATTGCAATCATTGTAAATGAATTGTAATAAAAGGATAAAAACCTTTAATTATTTTATAGGTATTTAGAACTATTTTTGTAATGAGTTTTCTTGAAATAACAGTATTTTGTAAAATTGACGTTAAATTTATGAATGCACAATGTTTAGAAAACTTGTATAATAAAAATCGTTACCTCGAAAACAAACAATTTTCGACATATTTTTTTAGGGGGTTAAGCAAATGAAAAAGTCAAAATATTTACTTCTTTTAGCGCTTACACTTGTACTTAGTGCATTTCTAGCTGCATGTGGCGGTGGAAATCAAGGAGCGCAAAACAATAGCGGACAAGGGGATGAACTTCCTGCAGGTGAGGGAGAACCAACAGGTCCACAAGTACTTAATGTAGTTGATTCTGCTGAGATCCCAACGATGGATTCTGTCCAAGGTACAGATGCAGTAGCGTTCAACGTTATGAACAACGTTTTTGAAGGTCTTTACAGACTTGGAGAAAATGACGAAGTAGTAGAAGGTGTTGCGAAAAGTCATGAAGTATCTGAAGACGGTCTAACGTACACTTTTACATTACGTGAAGATTCCGTTTGGTCCAATGGCGACCCTGTAACGGCAAACGATTTCGTTTTTGCTTGGCAGCGTGCTGTAGATCCGAATTCCGGTTCTGAGTATGGTCCTTATATGATGAATGGTAAAATTAAAAATGCTACACAAGTTTCTGCAGGTGAATTACCACTTGAAGAACTTGGTGTAAAAGCACTTGATGAGTTTACTCTTGAGGTAACACTTGAGCAACCAGTTGCTTATTTCGAATCTTTAATGACATTCCCTACGTTCTTCCCACAAAACCAAAAGTTTTATGAAGAACAAGGTGACAAATATGCACTTGAAGCAGACACTTTAATCTACAACGGTCCTTTCACATTAGACAGCTGGGAGCATGAAGTAGGCTGGACAATGAAGAAGAATGAAGATTATTGGGATGCTGAAACTGTAAAATTAGATGAAGTCAATGTAAAAGTTGTTAAAGAAGTATCTACTGGTGTTAACTTATACACTGCACAACAAATTGATATTTCTCCTGGTTTAACTTCTGATTTTGTAACCCAGTACCAAGATAACAAAGATTTGATTTCTTACCTAGAGCCAACTATTTTCTGGTTTAAATTTAACCAAACAAAGAATGAAGCATTGGCAAATGTTAATATCCGTAAAGCGATTTCCATGGGCTTCAATAAGCAAGACATGGCTGATTATGTACTGAACAACGGTTCGATTCCGGCAAACTATTCTGTACCAGTTGAATTTGTTCAACACCCTGAAACGGGAGAAGACTTCCGTGAGAAAAACGGCGATTTCAATGAATTCGACGCTGAAAAAGCAAAAGAGCATTGGGAAAAAGGTTTAGAAGAATTGGGTACGGACGCTGTTACAATTGAAATCCTTGGTGGAGACACTGAAACAGCTAAAACTATGCAAGAATATCTTCAAAACCAATTGCAAGAAAATCTTCCTGGTTTAACAATCAAGTTGAAAGAAGTACCATTTGCACAACGTTTAGATTTAGATTCTGCAATGGATTATGACATGCAGCTTGCAGGATGGGGTCCTGACTATCTAGATGCGATCTCTTTCTCTAACCTTTGGATTACTGATGGTGGAAACAACAAGATGGGTTACTCTAACGAAGAGTACGATAAGTTGTTGAATGACGTAATGACTACGTATGCGAATGATCCTGCAAAACGTTTTGAAGCGATGCAAGAAGCAGAAAGAATTCTTCTTGAAGAAGATGCAGCAATTGCACCGATCTACCAACGTGGTACAACAAGACTTTGGCAGCCATATGTACAAAACGTGTATCGTCACAACTTTGGTCCAGATTTCAGCTACAAATGGGCTTATATCAGCGGTAAATAATATTATATCAGTATAAAAATAATTCTTTTAAATTGTAGAGAAAGAGAGTATATTTGAAACATATACTCTCTTTTTCCCTGTAAGGAAATTGTCGAATTTTAGGGAAAATTTAAAACAATTCGACGCATTATTTTTCTAGGAGGTGCCACAATGACAAAGTATTTGTTGCAACGTATCTTTTATATGTTTATCACCTTGTTCTTAATTGCATCATTTACATTCTTCCTGATGAAAATGATGCCAGGTTCACCATTTACGATGCAAGATAAACTGTCGGATGCACAGAAAATTATACTAAATGAAAAGTATGGGCTTAATGATCCTGTACCAGTACAATATGCAAAATACATCATGAGCCTAGCACAAGGTGATCTTGGGATCTCGTTCCAATATGACAACCGAAGTGTTACAAGCTTGATTATGCAACGTATCGGTCCGTCGGCTCAACTTGGATTCCAAGCGATGTTCTTCGGGACGATAATTGGAATATTCTTAGGTGTTATTGCCGCATTAAGGCAAAACACTTGGGTGGACTATGGTTCAACAATCATGGCAGTACTTGGTAAATCCATTCCTTCCTTTGTTTTCGCAGGATTATTACAATATTGGGTCGGGGTAAAACTAGGCTGGTTCCCTGTAGCTTTTTGGTCAGGATGGGAATTCACAGTTTTGCCAACGATTGCACTAGCAATGTTCCCAATAGCCATTGCTGCACGCTTTATGCGAACAGAGATGATTGAAGTATTGGGGTCGGACTATATTACTTTGGCACGTGCAAAGGGTGCTTCCAACTATGATATCGCGGTGAAACATGCATTACGAAATGCGTTGATTCCAGTAGTAACGGTACTTGGACCGTTGGCTGTAAGTTTGATGACAGGAACACTTGTAATTGAAAAAATCTTCTCTATCCCAGGCCTTGGAGAACAGTTTGTGCGTTCCATTACTACAAACGACTATCCAGTAATCATGGGAACGACATTGTTCTTTGCGGCTTTATTCATTGTCATCGTTCTTGTAGTTGATATTCTTTATGGAATTATCGACCCGCGTATTCGCTTGGCAGGAGGTAAGAAATAATGAATAACAACAACTTTGATAAACTGCCAAAGGAATTATTTCAACCGGCGGTGCAAGATCCAAATAAGAGTGAGAAAATTGCAAAACCAAGTTTGACTTATTGGCAAACAGCATGGTTACGCATCAAGAAAAATAAAGCGGCGATCGCTGGTTCTATTGTATTGATTGTTATTGCATTTTTAGCTATCTTTGGTCCATTCATGAACGACCACGGATTCAATAGTCAGAATGTAACGCAGGGAAATCTTCCTCCTAAAGTTCCTGGTATCGAGAAACTAGGTATCATGGATGGAACTAGAAATGGTGTGGACGTTTACGACCAACGGGGAGTGACGGATTATTATTGGTTCGGTACAGACAGCCTTGGACGTGATTTATGGACACGTGTCTGGACAGGTACACGAATCTCCTTATATATTGCATTACTCGCTGCATTCATTGATATGGTAATCGGTGTAGCCTATGGTGGTATTTCCGGATTTTATGGAGGACGTACCGATAACATCATGCAACGTATCATCGAGGTATTGGTTGGTATCCCTAACTTGGTAATTGTAATCCTGATGATTCTCGTGCTAGAACCGGGAATAATTGCCATCACCATTGCCTTGACCATAACCGGGTGGGTCGGAATGGCCAGGGTCGTCCGTGGACAGGTTCTTAAGCTCAAAAGCCAGGAATATGTCCTCGCATCCAAGACACTTGGTTCGACCAACAACCGAATTATATCGAAACATTTATTGCCAAACGTGGTCGGGGTCGTCATCATCAATACAATGTTCACGATTCCAAGTGCCATTTTCTTCGAAGCATTCTTAAGCTTCATTGGACTGGGATTGAAGCCTCCGATGGCATCACTAGGTACGTTAATAGATGATGGATTTAAATCCTTGCAGATCTTCCCGCACATCATGGTATTCCCAGCGATTATCATCAGTTTGTTGATGATTGCATTTAACCTTGTAGCGGACGGATTCCGTGATGCATTAGATCCTAAAATGAAAGACTAGTTATAAAGGCAGGTGAATGACAGTGGAAAAAATTCTTGAAGTCAAAAACTTACATGTTTCTTTTGATACATTTGGTGGTGAAGTGAAAGCCATCCGTGGAGTGGACTTTGATTTGAAAAAAGGGGAAACCCTTGCAATCGTAGGGGAGTCCGGTTCTGGTAAGTCTGTTACGACAAAGACGGTAATGCGCTTATTACCGAAAAATAACTCCAACATCAAGCAAGGGGAAATCCTTTTTGATGGAAAAGACCTAACCAAGTTAACGGAAAAGCAAATGCAGGGCATCCGAGGTAAGGACATTGCGATGATCTTCCAAGATCCAATGACATCTTTGAACCCAACTATGACTGTTGGTAAACAGATCATGGAAGGAATCATCAAACATCAAAAACTGAGCAAGGGCGCCGCTGCAGAAAAGGCCATTGACTTGCTTCGCCTTGTGGGAATTCCAATGCCGGAAGAGCGTTTTAAACAATACCCGCACCAATTCTCAGGTGGTATGAGACAAAGGGTTGTTATTGCCATCTCTCTTGCTTGTAATCCGAAGGTATTGATTG
Organism: Sutcliffiella horikoshii; assembly: GCF_021991925.1. Classification (GTDB taxonomy): domain Bacteria; phylum Bacillota; class Bacilli; order Bacillales; family Bacillaceae_I; genus Sutcliffiella_A; species Sutcliffiella_A horikoshii_F. The sequence goes on from NZ_RXZI01000001.1 coordinate 87,266, forward strand.
CCGATGAGCCAACGACAGCACTTGACGTAACGATACAGGCGCAAATACTTGATCTGATGAAGGATCTTCAAAAGAAAATTGATACGTCTATTATCTTTATTACACATGACCTTGGGGTTGTAGCAAATGTAGCAGATCGGGTAGCGGTTATGTATGGCGGACAAATCATTGAGACTGGTACGGTGGATGAAATTTTCTACGACCCACGTCATCCATACACATGGGGATTACTAAGTTCCATGCCAGATCTTGAGCTTGGGGACGAAGTTGAATTATATGCCATTCCTGGTTCTCCTCCGGATTTATCCGATCCGCCGAAAGGGGATGCATTTGCGGCACGTAATGAATTTGCGATGCAGATTGATTTGGAGATGGAACCGCCAATGTTCCAAATTTCCAAAACTCACTTTGCAAAAACATGGTTGTTACATGAAGATGCACCTGCTGTAGAGCCTCCATTGGCAGTACAGAAGCGTCGTCGCGAAATGCCACAAAACTTCGAAAAGCCTGTTATGGTAAAGGAAGGTGAAAACAATGGCAACGGCTGAAAAGCTATTGGAAATTCGTAACCTTAAACAATATTTTAACGAAGGAAAACCGAATATGGTTAAGGCTGTAGATGGATTGAACTTCGATATTTATCGCGGTGAAACACTTGGTCTAGTTGGAGAGTCTGGATGTGGAAAGTCCACCACAGGGCGCACCATCATCCGACTTTATGATGCGACCGATGGTGAGGTTCTTTTTGAAGGTGAAAATGTACATGGCAAGAAATCCAAAAAAGAACTTTTAAAATTCAACCGTAAGATGCAAATGATCTTCCAAGATCCATCTGCTTCATTGAATCCACGTATGACAGTTGCCGACTGCATCGCAGAAGGAATCGACATCCATGGACTTGCGAAGTCGAAGAAAGAACGTCTGGCACGCGTGCACGAATTGCTCGAGACTGTTGGATTGAATAAAGAGCACGCAAACCGCTATCCGCACGAATTTAGTGGTGGTCAGCGTCAACGTATCGGTATTGCACGTGCACTTGCTGTGGAACCTGACTTCATCATTGCCGATGAACCAATCTCCGCATTGGACGTTTCTATTCAGGCACAGGTTGTTAACTTGATGAAAAAACTTCAAAAGGAAAAAGGGCTGACGTATTTGTTCATTGCCCATGATCTTTCCATGGTAAAATACATCTCCGACCGCATCGGGGTAATGTATTTCGGAAAAATTGTTGAGCTTGCAGACAGTGACGAGCTATACAATAATCCGATTCATCCTTATACAAAATCATTGCTATCCGCTATCCCGCAACCGGATCCAGATTCCGAACGCTCCCGCAAGCGTTTTGCGTACGATCCAGCATCACATGGCTATGCCAAAGATGAGAACTTAGAGTTGCGTGAAGTGAAGCCTGGACACTTTGTTTTGTGTTCAGAAGCGGAGTATAAGAAATACCAAGCAGAATATGCTGGTAAGTAATAGCTTAGGCTATAATGGACCGATCCTCATAAATGTGTGGGGGTCGTTTTTTTGTGTAAAAGCTTTTAGAGTACATAATATAGCCTCAGAAAGAAAGTAGGCCTCAAAGGATGAAGACCTCTGTGACGCGGAAAATGAGCGGGGGAGGTCCTCATGGAAGGGATGAAGACCTCTTTTACGTGGAAGAAGAAAAACGGGTCTTCATTGAAGATGACAGGGCCACTCAAAAATGGGATATTTTAAATAAGCCCTGGTAAAGGGCAAAGAGACCGCTAGGAAGCTCCGCAAGCGCACTGCGGAAAGGGAAACCCAAAGGGGTGATTATCAAAGCGAGCAGCCGATTTGAGGCTAGTTTACTCTAGTACTCTAGGATTATTTTGCAGTAATTTGTTGAAAAAGGTAAAATTCTAACGATTTTCCAGTATAATAGAAGTAACACTTAAGAGAAGGGATTTTGAAATGGAATGATGAAAAAAATGATCGGTGGTCTGGTTGCAGCAGTCGGGATATTTGCCTTTAGTGGAACGCTGGCACAAGCAGATGAAGAAGTAGTGGAAGCGTCGAAGCATGCTACAAAAACAGTCCAAATGGAAGCCCGTGAACTGCCAGTATCCATGGCAAGGTTCGCTTTTGATTCAGGTTATACTTTTGCATACCCTGATGCTGTCAGAGGGATTTATGTTACAGGACACTCTGCAGGAGGGGAAAGGTTTCCGCGTTTGCTGGAGCTACTGAACAAAACAGACTTGAACGCAATGGTTATTGATATCAAAGATGATCATGGATACTTGACGTACATACCCGAGGAAGAAGATTCCCCATTCATGGATATCGCACAGCCGTATATCAAAGATCCAGCAGATATGATGGAAACATTAGAGGAGAACGAAGTATATCCAATTGGTAGAATCGTAGTTTTTAAGGATTCCGTTTTGGCGAAAGCACGACCAGACTTATCGTTTAAGGACAACGGAAAAGTTTGGGTGAATGGACGTGGAGAGGCATTTGTAAATCCTTTCCTAAAAGAAGTGTGGGATTACAATATTGATATAGCAATTGAAGCGGCGAAAATGGGCTTTCAGGAAATCCAGTTCGACTATGTCCGTTTTCCGGAAGGTTTTGAAAAGAGAGACACTTCTTTAGAGTACGGCTATGGTGAATACAAAGATTTAGATATGGACAATGTTCAGAAGAGAGTTGAATCGGTAACCGATTTTGTGGAATACGCAAGGGAAAGACTGGAGCCTTATAATGTACAAGTTTCAGTTGATATTTTTGGCTACACAGCTACTCTTCCGGAAGCACCAGGTATCGGGCAGAACTTCAGCCGAATATCAGAGCATGTGGATGTCATTTCTTCCATGATCTATCCGAGTCACTGGACTTCGTATTTTGGCATAGCAAAACCGGACACAGAACCTTATAAACTTATTGCGGAGTACGCTAAACTTGAAAATGCCAAGCTGGATGAACTGGAAAACAGACCGGTTTCAAGACCTTGGATTCAAGATTTCACTGCTACATGGTTGGGGGCAGGCAATTATATCCCATATGGACCAAAAGAGGTTGAAGACCAGATCCGTGCCTTAAATGAAAATGGAATTGACGAATACCTGATTTGGAATGCAGGTAATTCCTACACAGAAGGACTAGATTTTACACCCTTGAATGACTAACTATAAAAAGCTGCCTAACTAGGCAGCTTTTTTCAATTATTTGTTTTTTCCCCCGACACTTTTCCAGCCAGCTTGCATATTAGCCGACTTGTCAAAGCTTTCAGTTCCTTTTTTCCTGCCGAAAAACTTTTCCCCGATTCCATTTGTCAGTACTCCCATTACCGCAGTAATACCAATAACTAATATGGCTACGATCGTGAAATCAATAAAATATTCGATCAAATCATACATCCCCTTTAAAGTATGTAATCGTATACAAAAGCTTTATTCTTCTATTGTAGGCTATGTTTAAGAGAAAAGGAAGAGGGTATATTAACACTGAGGTCTGTTCAAGTTTGTTATACTTAACATGTACATAGATAATAAACGAAAGGGGAGTATTACAACATAATGAATTGGTATGAAAAATTGAATCAGTATTTTCCCGTGGAAGAGATGAAGTCTAGAGAGCACATGGAGCTTCTTTTAAAAGAAAAAGGGGATATATATCATAAAGATGAAGGGGAGCATCATGTGCTGATGTACGTAGAGCTCGAGAATTTCATTTTTATCGATTATTTGTTTGTTTCAAAAGATGCTAGAGGTATGGGCCTTGGCCATAAGCTGTTGGACAAAATGAAAGAAAAAGGGAAGGCAATTATTTTAGAGGTGGAGCCTGTCGATTATGAAGATACGGATACGGAAAAACGACTTCGTTTCTACAAAAGAGAGGGATTCGAGCATGCTTCTTCCATCGGATATCGACGCCGTTCGCTTGCAACAAACGAAGTGAACCCAATGGAGATCCTTTACTGGTCACCAACGGACGCAGGAGAAGAGGCTATCTATGAAGGGATGAAAGCTACGTACGAACAGATACATACTTATAAGGATAAAGAGCTATATGGGGAATCCTATGACAAAGTGGATCAAGTACTCACCTATGATGAAGATGAGGGCAATGAAGATATACTTGAAAAATTATAATGCACAAAAAAGAACTCCAGCTGAAGGAAGGCGAAAATTCTTTCCTTCAGCTGGAGTTTTTATTTACTCTTTATACTGTTCATAAGCAGCTTTCATCAATCGAACAATTTCGGAATACCCGATATCATTTGGATGAATATCTTCTTTCTTAATATGTGTCCACACCAATGCATTCCCCTTGAACGCATCATAAGGATCAATTACAAGTGTCTTTTCTTCCTCTGCATACTCCTCGATAAAGCCATTAAATAATGGGGCGTACTTTGCGCCAAGATCTGTCAGTTCATGTCCATCAGGATAGGGGTTGTAGAGACCTAGTAGGATGATGGTTGCATCAGGATTCAATTCCCGTAGCTGCTTGTATGTTTCTTGATAGGTTCTTTTTAGTATTTCCATTCGAAGGTTGAGTGCTGACTCATCTTCCCCCTCCGGTACAGAGCGGATGGTCTGTAGAAAGTCATTACCACCTATGGAAACAGATATGACTCCAGCTGTTTTCAAACGGTTTTGCAAGGCTTCATCGGCAGTAAGCAATGTAAGTAATCCGATGGAGGATAGGCCTGGTATTCCATAATTTTCAACAGTGACATTGTGGTCTTCACGCAAATATTTCGTGAACTGAGGTACAAACCCGTGAATGCGTAAATGATTCTCCTCAGAAGACCCAAGCCCTGCAGTCAATGAATCCCCTATGGCAATGTAAGTGATTTGCTTAGGGGATTCCGCTATTGCGGGAGGGTAGATAAGAAAGCTTGAAACAAGCAGTAATATAGTTAAACTCCATTTTTTCAGCATGTTCTTCATCCTCTCCCTAATTGGTTACACATCAAGCTTTTCCAACTTCTTTTGCCTTCTTTTTTCCTTAAACGTGTCAAATAGATAATAAACGGCCGGTATTAATATCAACGTGATGATGGTTGCAAAACTTAAACCGAATACAATAACGATTGCCATTGGCTGCTGAATCTCCATCCCTTCCCCGAAACCAAGTGTTAACGGGATGAGGCCGAGTATGGTGGTCAGGGCGGTCATGAAAATTGGTCGCAAACGAGTAGGTCCTGCGATAAGGATCGCATCCAAAGTCGTTTTGCCTTCCCTTTTCATCATGTTCACATAGTCTACAAATACGATGGCATTATTGACGACTATCCCTGTAAGTATGAGCATCCCCACGAGTGAGCCCACACCAAGCGGCTGAGAAGTGACAAGCAGGCCAAAGATGATGCCAATTATGGTTAAAGGAACTGCAAACATGATGATAAATGGATAGAAATACGACTCAAACTGGCCGGCCATCACCATATATACAAGTACGACAGCTAGTGCCAATGCGCCTCCAAGCTTGAAGAAAGCGTCATTCATTTGTTCATCTTGTCCACCGATCGTGATTTTATATTGGTTGTTCGGGATATAAATGTTTTCTTTTAATGTTTTTTCTACATCATCAATGACACTTCCAAGGTCACGATTGACGATGTCGGCATTGACTGTAATTTCACGGTTCCGGTTCGTCCTTGAAATCTGACTTGGACCTTGGCCTCTTTCTACCGTCGCAACAGCTTGAAGGGGAATGTTTTCTCCTGTCGGTGTATTAATCAACAGCTTTTCTAGGTCCTCAATCGAAGCCGTATAGGTATCTTCGATGGTCAAGCGGATATCCAACTCTGCTCCATCCCGGGCCATTCTCGTGGCAACCAAACCTTTCGTGGCGCTAGAGACGGCTGAGGCGATCTGTCCGCTACCAATACCAAACTGGCTGGCTTTCACCCGATCGATATCCACGACTATTTCGGGGTTGCCCTCCGTATAGTTTGACGTTGGCTCTCGGATTCCTTCTATTTCAGATAAAAGATTGACGGTATCGTCTGCTAAAGACTTAAGAGTGGTCAAATCCGGACCGGTTATACTTAAGGATACCGGGTTTTGGGAGAAACCTGAGTCTCCGGAGGAAAGGCGAATTTCAGCTCCAGGAATATTTTCAAGCTTTTGTCTGATTTCGTCTCCTATGACTTTATCAGAGCGACTACGGTCCGTTACAGGTGTTAAAAGAATACTGTAATTGGCTCGGTTTGTCTGTGTCCCTGCTGAAACGGAGAAGTTGTCTGTTCCCCCCACCGTAACAAAAGCAAGGTCAATTTCAGATATCTCTTCCAATCTTTCGTCTATTTCTTCCATGACATCATAGGTGGCATCAAGGGAGCTACCATCCGGTAATCTTACGGTCATGGAAATGAAGCTCTGATCCTGTTGTGGCAAGAATTCTTTTCCGATGAACGGTATGCCCGCCAAGGAAATCAGGAAAAGGATAAAGATAGAGGTTACTGTTTTCTTCGGGTTTCTTAATGTTTTTTCCAAAATGGACCGGTACCAATTGGTAAAGCCTGTAAACCGCTCTTCAAAGCGGGATGTACTTGTATTCACTTTTAATAAAAGAGAAGAGAACAAAGGTACAATGATCAATGCTGTAAACAAGGACGCAAGTAAAGAAAACGATACGACTAAGGCCAATGGTTTGAAAAGCTGAGCGGCCAACCCATCCACAAATACGATAGGAAGGAACACGATAACCGTAGTCAAAGTCGAAGCAATGATGGCAGGCCCGACCTCACTTGTCCCTTCGATGGCAGCATCCTTCATGGAATAGCCTTTTTGCCGCAGTCGATATATATTTTCGAGGATGACGATGGCGTTATCCACCATCATACCGATTCCAAGTGCAAGTCCACCCAAAGTCAATAGATTCAATGTTTGACCACTGAAGTACATGAAAATAAATGTAGCGACAATGGAAACAGGAATCGAAAATAATATGATTAAGGTACTGCGGATATTCCTTAAAAAGAAGAATAGGACCAAAGCTGCAAGCAAACTACCAACAATCATATTGGTTGCTACTGCACGGATGGATTTCTCGATAAATTCACTTTGATCAAATATTGGTTTGATTTCCACCCCTGGAGGAAGTGTCTTCCTGATTTCATCTAGTTTCTTCTCAATATTGTTTGCAACTGTCACTGTGTTACTTCCGGACTGCTTCAGGATGGACATCCCTACAGCTGGCTCCCCGTTCAAATAACTGAGCTGGGAGGTCGGCTGCAACGTTTCCTTCACTTCTCCGAGCTGGTCGAGCTGAATGACTCCTTTGGAAGTGGGGATGGGAAGTGTTTGAATATCAAGGATGGATTGATATTCACCAGTTATCCTAATCGGCAGGTTCTGATTCTGATCTGTCAGAGAACCGCCAGGCAGGTTTAAGTTTTCGGAAGCGATAATTTGCTGTAACTGATCTATGGAAATGTCAAAGGAAGACAAGGCGTTGGGATCCAAGGTGATCCTTACCTCATTTTCAGCTCCACCTTCCACAGAAATGGAGGCAATGCCATCCACGCTGCTCAATTGAGGTTCTATATCCTGTTCTGCCAATTGCTTTGCCTTTGTCATTTCCCCGGAAGGATCGGTTATGGCAAGCTGCACGATTGGAAGGTCGCTTGGATTAAAACGAAGGACTCTTGGAAGATTCGCACCAGGAGGCAGAAAGTCCCTGACAGAATCAATGCGCTCACGCATATCTAACGATGCAAAGTCCATGTCCGTACCCCAGGTGAAGGAGACGAGAACAAGCGACCCCCCTGTACGGGAAATGGATGTGACAGACTCCACATTAGGAAGAGTGCTCATGGCGTCCTCCAGTGGAGAAGAAATCAGATTTTCTATTTCCTCGGGTCCTGCCCCCTCATAGGTGGTGGTGACCGCTACGATCGGAAACGTCAGTTCCGGAAACAAATCGACCGGCATCCCGCGCATACTGACGGCACCGAGAATTAACATAAGTATAATCACCATTGACATGGCAATGGGACGTAATACGGAAAGCTTCGCTATTTTCATCTATTAGGTTCACTCACTTTGTTCTGATATTTCAGCACCGTCTTTTAAGCGTTCTTTTCCATTAACAGCTACTATTTGACCTTTTTTCAGCCCTTCAATAATTTGCATATATTCATTGTCTCTAAAGCCTGTGGTTACATCTTGTCTTACTGCTTTGTCTTCTTCAATGACATAAACATATGAATTGGTTTCTTCATATAAGATGGCATCCATCGGGACGACCGTCTGTGCTTCAAGGTTATCCACCGCGACAAAAGCTGTTGCCCTCATGCCGCCTTTAATGTCCAATTCGGTATTACTGATCGGTATCGTCACAGAAAACATATTGGTTTGTTGGTTAACTGTAGGCGAGACCGTTTCGATTTTTGATTCAAACGTCTCTGAAAGCCCTTCAAAAGAAATCGTTGCATCCTGACCAGCCCTCAACTTGCTTACTTGGTAACTGTTCACTTGAAAGGTTGCTGCGATGCTGTCTAATTGAATAATCGTACCAATTGGCACATTAGGGGAAGCAATACCATCAGCAACGACATTCAGCTCTGAAACAATTCCATCTATGGGACTCGTGATGGAGGTGGCATCCGCCATCTGCTGCGCCTGTTTCAACCCTTGTCGGGCCTGGTTCAGTTGCGCTTCCATTTCCATCGTATTAAACGTGGGTATCTGTTGGACCTGGCTTGCTGCATTCGCAAGTTGAGCCTGTTTCACCATGACATCAACTGTACTTTGCACCAAATCAAGTGAAGTGACGGCTCCAGTATCCACACCATCCAAAAGCGCTTGAGATTTTTCTAAACTTTGGTTTAATTCTTCTTGTAACTTGGGTATATCAGAAAGAGAGGCCTGATTCTCAGCTGCCTGCTGCATTTCTTTCATTTTAGAAAGGGCATTTTCCAGTTCTGTCACTGCACTCTGAGCTTGACTTACCTGCTCGGTTGCAGCTTCAGAATCCAATGAAACAATCAAATCGCCCTTTTTTACTATATCACCAATTTTTACATGAACAGATTCGACGGTAAGGGGGGAGGTAGTTAGGAGTGGTACTTGTGTTTCCGGTACAGCCAGTCCCACCAACTCAATGGTATTGCTGATATTCTTTTCAGTCACTTCAGCAACTGTAACCGGGATTTTATTGGTCTCTGTATTCTGGCTTGTAATCTCTTTCTGACTGCAAGCGGTTGAAAATAAGAGCACGAACATAGCTGGAAGCAGCCAATATTTTTTCAACATATATCACCTCATACTTATCTTGTCTAAATATAAAACTAACATGTATTACAAACCCTTACAATTACTAACTATCGGACGGTATTCGAAAGCGTTCAATTGTTACCACTTTGTGAACATACAAAAAAGAATAGAAACTAATTTCTTTTATATGAAACTTTCAACCACAACCAAACGTCTGAATATATGTAAGGCAAGCAGTAAGTAAAATTACTTAAATGGTCAATAAGATTTCCCCTTTAGATTGTAGTGCAAGGTGTGAGACTCCTGAGGGAGATAGCGGTAGCTTGAGACCCCGCAACGAAGTGAGGAGGCTCAAGCACCGCCCCTAGGAAAGCGAACACCTGGAATGGAAATCTAAAGGGAGTAAAAGCAGGAAAAATTTGAACATGTTGTGACAACTCGTCCGACTTTTAAAATACTATACCTTTTTAGTCGGAAATCGTGTATAATAAACAATAGATATTACTTCTTTAGAGTAATTTCAAATTGAGAGCGATTCACAATTAGAAACGTTCAGCATGTTCTCTTCGAATAATACTAGATAAAAAGGAGAGGAAAGTTCATGGTAACCCTATATACATCTCCAAGTTGTACTTCTTGTCGTAAAGCGAAAAACTGGTTAGAAGAACATAACATTCCATATACAGAAAGAAACATTTTCTCTGAGTCCTTATCCATCGATGAGATTAAAGAGATTTTACGAATGACGGAAGACGGGACAGATGAGATCATTTCAACAAGATCTAAAATCTTCCAAAAACTGAATATAAATGTGGAAGCAATGCCACTTCAAGAATTATATTCTGTCATCAAAGAACACCCAGGTCTTTTGAGAAGACCAATCATCATAGATGAAAAACGACTGCAAGTAGGGTACAACGAAGATGAAATTCGACGCTTCTTACCAAGAAAAGTAAGAACGTTCCAATTAAGAGAAGCACAGCGCTTAGTGAATAGCTAATATAAACAAAAAAACTTCTACATGCATGCCATGTAGAAGTTTTTTTATCCCTAAGCGTTGTCAGGAGACTCAAGCATTGTCTAATGGATAAGCGAACACCTGTAACGGAAATATGTGATAAAGCAGCAACATTTTCACCGAATCTTTAAAAGCTGTCTTTTAAAGACTCCAGTATAAACCAACAAACCCGCAATTAGTAAAAAAGGAAAGAACATTTGCCAGTCGCCTGCTGGAAGCATCACAGCAACCCGTGGCTCATTAATGATCATTTTACCGGCTGTGTAGCATAGAATACTTGCTCCAAAATAAATAATTATAGGATATTTCTCCATTGCCACTAATATAATCTTACTCCCCCATATAATGATTGGAATGGAAAATACCAAGCCAATGATTACCAAATAAAAATTACCGTGTGCAGCACCGGCAACTGCCATCACGTTATCGATTCCCATGACTATATCGGCAACCACTATGGTCTTAATGGCAACTCCGAGGGAGCTGCTGCCCTTTACTAGCACCTCTTCCCCTTGGTCCATAATAAGTTGTACAGCTATATAAATTAACAATATCCCACCAACAAACTGGAGAAATGGGATCGCTAAAAGGTACACTGCTCCAACAGTCAGTATGATCCTGCAAAGGATTGCCAGTAGTGTCCCAATGACTATTGCTTTGTTTCGATAACGTTCTGGGAGATTTCTGCATGCAAGTGCTATGACGATGGCGTTATCTCCGCCTAGTACAATATCAATACCTATTATGATAAGAATGGAAGTAATCAATTCTAGCTCCACTATATCGCCCCTTCTTGTCCCAGTCCTATATAAATATAGTGGTTTAAAAGGGATAATATGACTGATTATTTAATCACATTAGGCATTTTAACGATTTTTTAAATTGTGAGCATTTTTGTTTCCATTCTTCCTTTTTTTATCATAAAATAACAGTACAAGTATAAATCTTTATAGTACAATGTGCTTTATATATGTTGCGGTCATGGTACAGCTTAGAAGGCTGGGTACTTGAGGTCACAAATCGTCTCTAACCAGGATGCATACTATCTATGTTTTTTGCCTAAATGGACCGGAACCAACCGCATATGCTTTTCTTTTTGCATAGATTATAGGTTTACTCACTATGCTAAATGGATAAATTGAAACAATAAGGTATAAGAAAATTGTGGAGGGTCCCTTCCAAGGAAAGACGGAGGAAAATGAGGAGCGGACAATAAGAGACTGACATATCTCATGAAAAGCATTTATCAATATGAGGTTTGTTCGAAAAAGAGCACGCTAATCATTTACCTATTCAGAAGGGAGTTGTTAAGAATGGAAATAGAACGTATCAATGATCATACAGTAAAGTTTTACATTTCATATGGTGATATAGAGGAGCGCGGATTTGACCGTGAGGAAATCTGGTATAACCGTGAACGCAGTGAAGAACTATTCTGGGAAATGATGGATGAGGCACATGATGAAGAGGATTTTATGGTGGAAGGACCACTATGGATCCAGGTTCAGGCCCTTGATAAAGGGTTGGAAGTCATTGTTACCCGAGCGCAACTTTCAAAGGATGGGAAGAACTTTGAAGTCCCAGTATCAGATGATAAGCGAATTGACATTCCAGTCGATGAAAGAATAGAGGCACTCCTGGACCAACATTTCAATTCCGCGGCAAAAACTGAAGAATCAAAGGACGAAAAGTTGGATGAGGAAAAAGATCTTCTTCAGTTCATGGTCCGATTCAAAGATTTGGAGTACATCATTTCTGCTAGTCATCGTCTGCAACACCTAGAGAATCTCAATAACGATCTGTACTTCTATGAGAAGAACTACTATCTCTATGTTGATTTTTCAAGTGAACACTATACCGATGAAGAAATCGATAATGTGTTAAGTGTATTACTCGAATTTGGGGAAGAATCGGCCATCTCCATTCACCGTCTGCAAGAGTATGGATCGGAAGTTGCCAAGGATGACGCAATGAAGGAAATGACCAAACATTTTCCTTTAAAATAATGGAAGACCGATTTCACGATGTTGAAATCGGTTTTTTTCAAATTCAGGATAGTTTAATTGATTAGAGCACTTTTGCTTTTGGATGAGGAGATGAGATTCATTTGAAAAACACCATTCGGGTTATAGTATTTATTTTAGTCATCGGGGCAATTTTATTCGCCACTCAAGGTCTTTGGGAAGGATGGCTACTCGGATCCATTTCCGTATTTTTTACGATATCCGTCGTTTTTATTGCTTTCTTAATCTCACTTGAAAACCGACACCCTACGAGAACGTTGACATGGCTTGTCGTTCTTGGAAGTTTCCCTGTCCTTGGTTTCTTTTTTTACTTGATTTTTGGAAGAAATGTAAGGAAACGAAGACTATTCCAAAGAAAAGCATTACTAGATAAAGAAGTGCTTGAAGAGGTGGAAGGATCAAGGGAGTATTCAGAAGAAGATATGCGTCTTCTTGATGAAAGCAAGAAAATGATGTTCCAATTGTCGCAAAACATTGGCAGAAGTCCCATTTCCTTTGAGACAGAGACCGTGGTACTGACAAATGGAAATCAGACCTTCACGAAAATACTGGAGGAAATCAGCAAGGCAAAACATCACATTCATTTTGAATATTATATTGTTAGGGACGATGAGATCGGCACACAGATAAAGGAGTTACTCATCGAAAAGGCTAAAAGCGGCGTGCAGGTAAGGTTTCTATTCGACGCAGTGGGCAGCTTCCAATTAGGGAGTAGATACATAAAGGAACTTCGTGCTGCAGGAGTGGAGATCATCTCCTTTTCTCCAGTCAGGATACCAGTATTCAATAACAAAATTAACTTCCGTAATCACCGCAAAATAATAGTGGTGGATGGGGAGGTAGGATTTGTGGGAGGACTGAACATAGGGGATGAATACCTTGGACGGGATGATTACTTTGGCTTTTGGAGGGACACGCACCTTTATGTGAGAGGGGAAGCAGTAAGGACCCTTCAGCTCATTTTTTTGCAGGACTGGTATTATGCAACCGACGAATCCCTCCTTACCCCAACCTATCTGACCCCAACACCTGCCGATGAGAAAAAACATGGCGGCGTTCAGATGATAGCGGGGGGACCGGATCAGGAATGGGAAGTAATTAAGAGCTTATATTTTTCCATGATCACTTCTGCAAGAAAGTCCATTTGGATCGCATCTCCTTATTTTGTACCCGATGACGATATCTTTACCGCTCTCAAGGTGGCAGCTTTAAGTGGATTGGATGTAAGGTTGCTTGTACCGAAAAGGCCGGACAAGCGAATTGTCTATTATGCTTCCAGATCCTATTTTCCTGAAATGATGGAGGCAGGTGTGAAAATCTTTCAATATGAAAAAGGATTTCTCCATAGCAAGGTAGTGATTGTAGATGATCAAGTTGCTTCCATCGGGACTGCCAATATGGACATGCGAAGCTTCCATTTGAATTTCGAGGTGAATGCTTTCCTTTATAATACGGATAGTGTGGAGACACTGGTGGAGGATTATGAGCAGGACCTGCATGATGCAAAACCGATTGCGAAAGAGGTATTCGCAAACCGTCCATTTTATCAAAAGGTGTTTGAATCCTTGTCACGATTGGCGTCACCACTACTATAGGTTTATGCTATAGGCAAAAAATAAAATGCCGAATTTCCCGGCATTTTAGTGTGTAGACAAAATCCAAAAATGATAAAATTCTCTAGTTGATCGCAGTGGAAGGAGCGGAGACTCCTGCGGGAGGAAGGGACAGGGAAGACCCCGCAGGGCGTAGCCCGAGGAGGCTTCTGGACCGCCCGCGGAAAGCGAAGCTCCTGCCACGAAAATCAACTTTTCCAACAGATAACCTAACTAATTTATAGTTTGTCAACAGTCTAAAATGCTGGATTTCCCGGCATTTTATTTTTTTTGAAGTTTTTTGCAGGAATTTGTCTTATGATGACGAAAAGAAACAGAGGAAAGAAAATTTGAATAGGAAAGGGTGTTTACATGTTTGTTGCCAAAAAGAGAGATGGTTCCTACTTTTCCCTCTTGGATTGTAAAAGAATAGACGAGTTGGAACGTATCACTAAAGGGGAATCCTTTTATTGCCCGGCCTGTAATAGCGCACTTTTACTTAAACAAGGTCAGGTCCGCCGAATCCACTTTGCCCATCAGTTTAACTCCTGCACAGCATCCTCCGATCCCGAAAGCCCATATCATCTTGAGGGAAAAGTTAAATTATATGAAAGTTTCCTTCCATACAACCAACCAATTCTAGAACATCACATTCCGAACACCAATCAACGCGCAGATGTATACATGGAAACAGACTATGGCAGATATGCTTTTGAGTTTCAATGTTCTAACCTTTCTGCAGCAGATTTCAATAGGCGCACAAAACTCTATGAAAAAGAAGGGATCCACCCTATCTGGATCATCGGACGCCAATTTCTGGTGCCGCAAGACAGGAACGTTTCCCCGCTCAAATTATCACCCTTTCAATGGCGGTTTCTCCAAAGGCCTTCTCCACAAAGTCCACCATTCATCTTGAGTTTTTGTCCAAAACGTTCCATGTTTTCCTACCACCGACCTATTTTCTCCATTAATAGTTCCACCACGTATTTGAACTCTCAACCAAGTGAACATTGGTTAGAGAAGCCCAACTTTATAAAACAACACTCTCCATTATGGAAAGAGCACTTCCTTCACTATAAAAAGAAATGGAGGTATCAATATTCGTTTTATAAACCCCACCAGAAACTTAGAAGTTACTGCTACGGGAAGATGACAATTCCCTTGTCCCTTTTCCCGGCAGAAATTGGTCTCCCGGTATCATCCTTTTATCATATCCACACTTCCCTTATTGAATGGCAGGCATGGTTATATTTTGACTCTATCTACCAAGCTCCTACTTTTTCATTGATCCACTTATCTTCTGTGTTAAAAAATTTCCGTTTCCGTTTAAAGGCTTCCGATATTACATTAAGAGATTTACCACTGGTGAAAGCAGGTTCCTATGAGGATGCGATTGTGGAATATATGAATGTTTTAGTGGAAATAGGTGTGTTAAAAAGAGAAACGCCAACGATCTACCGTGTGCTCCAAATGATTTTGCCTCTATCATCATTGGAGCAAGCACATTTACAGGACCGGTTAGTTCTGGAAAGCTTGTTAAGAACAAAACAATCTACCGATTATTAAAAGAAAAAAGGGAATACTAAGGTAGCGTCGAATAATTAATAAGGATGCACTTTTTATTTTCAAAGGGGGTTTAACAATGGCGGAACAAACTGCTGTTAAGAAACTACAAGAACGAAAAGAAATTTCTGTGGAAGATACATGGAGATTAGAAGATATTTTCTCAAGTGATGAGGCTTGGGAAAAAGAATTTCAAGAAGTAAAGGGTATGATTGCAAAAATCAAGGATTATGAAGGCAAGCTTTCCGAATCCGCAGATACCTTATACGAAGCATTGCAATATCAAGATTCGATTTCCAGTCGATTAGGAAAACTCTATACATATGCCCATATGCGTTATGACCAAGATACGACCAATTCTTTCTACCAGGGATTGAATGATCGAGCGACAAACTTGTACACACAAGTGGCAAGTGCCCTATCTTTCCTCGTGCCTGAAATCCTTACGATGAAGGAAGAGGAAATCACAAAGTTCCTTCAAGAAAAGAAAGAGCTAGCGCTATATGAGCATTCCTTGGACCAAATCAACCGTCAGCGCCCACACGTATTATCTGCTAAGGAAGAAGCGCTGCTTGCTGAAGCATCCGAAGTATTATCAGCTTCCTCCAATACATTCGGCATGCTCAATAATGCCGATATCACATTTCCGTCAGTAAAAGACGAGAGTGGGGAAGAAGTAGAAATCACTCATGGCCGTTATATCCGTTTCCTTGAAAGCGAAGACCAAGAAGTACGAAAAAATGCTTTCAAAGCGGTATATGAAACATATGGACAGTATCGTAATACGTTTTCAAGCACACTTGGTGGGGCTGTGAAAAAAGACAACTTCCAAGCTAAGGTAAGAAACTATGATTCTGCCCGTCAGGCTGCATTAAGCAACAATAATATCCCAGAAACGGTCTATGACAACCTGGTGAATACAATCAACAAAAATCTTCACTTGTTGCACCGCTATGTGGATCTACGTAAAAAAGTCCTTGGCGTAGAAGAGTTGCATATGTATGACCTTTACACACCACTTGTCAAAGAGGCAAACATGAATGTGTCGTATGAAGAGGCGAAGGATTACTTATTGAAAGGCCTTGCACCACTTGGACAAGAATACCTTCATATTGTGAAAGAAGGCTTTGACAACAGATGGGTGGACGTTCAAGAAAACAAAGGCAAGCGATCTGGTGCATACTCTTCCGGAACATATGGTACAAATCCATATATCCTGATGAACTGGCAGGACAATGTGAATAACCTGTTCACACTTGCCCATGAGTTCGGACATTCCGTACATAGTTATTACACAAGAAAAACACAACCATACCCGTATGGAAACTACTCTATCTTCGTAGCGGAAGTTGCTTCCACTTGTAACGAAGCATTGTTAAATGATTATTTGTTAAAAACCATTGATGACGATAAAAAACGTCTATACTTGTTGAACCATTACCTAGAAGGGTTCCGTGGAACGGTATTCCGTCAAACGATGTTTGCTGAATTTGAGCACAAGATTCATGAGCTTGCTCAAAATGGCGAAGCATTGACTGCCGACCTGTTAACAGAAACTTACTATGAATTGAACAAGAAATACTTTGGTGAGAACATCACGATTGATGAGGAAATCGGATTAGAGTGGGCGAGGATCCCTCACTTCTACTACAACTATTATGTGTACCAATATGCAACTGGGTACAGTGCAGCAACGGCGCTAAGCAAGCAGATCCTAGAAGAAGGACAGCCGGCCGTTGATCGTTATTTGGAATTCCTAAAAGCGGGAAGCTCTGATTATCCAATTGAAGTGCTGAAAAAAGCTGGAGTGGACATGACTGATTCTAATCCAATCGAAGAAGCGTGCAAAGTATTCGAGGAAAAGTTGAAAGAGATGGAAGAGTTGCTTTCCTAATAAGTACGAAAGGAACCACCTTATGCCAGGATATTTCTGTGCTGAGGTGGTTTTCTTTTTTAAAAGGACGGGAAAAAGAAACTATTTAAACCCTTTAAAACGTCGCTGGTTGTTCAATAATGCAATAAGTAAAAACAAAGAAAAAAACAACAAAGGGGAAGTCAAATAGATGGGGTACAGCTTCATGAGTCCAAGGACATTAATAAAGAGGCTGAACAGAATAAAGGCTATGCAAAGGATGAAGGGGATTTTGGACATAGGGATAGCTCCTTTCTAATGTACTTGTACATCTACTAGTTATTTGTACGTTATAGCTTTACGTTTCATTACGAAAAATTCTAAAAAAACTATTTAATTCGTTTGTGACAATGTTGTGAATTAGAAGTCTAACCACTTGTCAAAAGTCGACAACATCTGATATATTTATAACTGTGAAACGATTCACAAACAAACATATACCCCTTTGTTTGACCGTGAAAAATTTCTCCCATCCCCTTTGTTGTCTTTAATGACAATAGATTAGCCCTGGTCCCGTTGACCAGGGCTTTTCCTATGTTTAAACCTTCACCAAAACTAAAATGAAGACTTCCTGAACATGAAAAAAGACAAGCAGTGCAGAAGTCGCCCCAATGAAGACCTGCCAGGCATAAAAAATCCCCAATAGAGGTCTTCATCAAATGTCTTAAATCAGAAATACAAAAAAGCGAAGTGGAATAAAATCCTCTCCGCTCTCTGCATTACTATCAATTAGCAATATATCTCCAAAACGTCCCGTACTTTACAGGAACTTTTTCCACACGCTGTGCCAGTTGAAGCTTCTTTAATTCATGTTCCACTTCCACAATCGGAAGGTTATATACAACAGATATTTCCTTTGTTGCTACAAACGAGAACTGTGATAGGAAATCCTCTAATGGAGGCAATATTTTTGGAAATGGTTGTTCCCCGAGCATGTCCTGTAGAATATGGACATATACCTCATAGGAATGGTAGCCGGAAACCTTAATGCCTTCTTCTTCAATATTTTCGTTAAAGAAGACAAGTGTCGGGATCTCAGAAACTTCCATTTCATTTGTGATTTTGAAATCACAGTTTAACGCCTTGGATGCACAATCCCCGTTCATATCCTTTGTGAACTCCTCCATGTCAAGTCCAACCGACTCGGCACACTCCATTAAAACAGGCAATTCAGAAATGTTTTGTTTCTCAAGAAATAGAACCTCTTGCAACTTTCGCAAGAATTTAATTCCTGCCCTGCGTCCTTGAAGCTCGGCGGCCTTTATAGCAACAGATGCGACATATGGAGACTCTATCGGATTCTCAAGCCACAAGGACCCATCACAGGACATGCCCGAGCGGGTCGCGGTGCGTTCCCAAACTTGTGCCATGGAAGCAGCATAATGCTTTTTCGCTAGGTTAAGGGAAGTTAGTTGCCCGGTCACGATATGTTTGATCGTGAAATATTGACCGTATTGTACATATAGCTTCTTTAGCATCGGTTCCAATGCCCAGCACTCCGGACAGAGGGGATCGATGAAGAAGTAAATTTCTATCGGTTTATTGGTCGTATGCTGTATGTTCTTTAAATAAAATGATCTCTTATCTTTACAGGTCACATGAATCTTCCTTTTCTTCAGGTTTGTCTGGGGTATTAATCATATGTTGAGCCGTTAAAACTAAACGCTGAAAAAATTCCTTTCGATATGAACCCTCAAGTCCAATTTCATCCATCGCCTCTTCCATACATGCCAACCATGCTTTCGCACGCTTCGGTGTAATCTCAAAAGGCATATGACGCGCACGTAACATCGGGTGTCCGTGTTCACTTGTATATAGCGGTGGGCCGCCTAAATACTGGGTCAGAAATTGTTTTTGCTTTCTTGCCGTTTCCGTTAAATCATTCGGAAAAATCGGAGCTAAACTGGGATGGCGACCAACACGATCGTAAAATGCATCTACAAGTTCATCAATAACTTGTTCTCCGCCAACAGCTTCAAAAGGTGATTGTATGTTATCCATCATTTTTAACTCCTATCAAATTCAAAGTAACGATTGTATGTATATTTTAGCAATGTGGTTATTATATCTCAAACAATTCGATTCCACCCTTGCAAAAAACAGGGAAATAAGGAAGATTGGAGGGAGGAGAGGTTTAACGAGTAACAGTTGATTTACTTTCCAGTCGCTTCTTCCTCCTCCTGCAGGAATCTTCGCGCCTTCCTCTAAGATCACCTGATTTTTAAGAAACATTAAAAAACCACTCGTGCCATTATGGACAAGTGGTTTGGGATTGAACTAGTTAGGCATGAAAACTGCCGGTTACTTTTCGGACATAATTCATCGTTTCCTTGAAAGGTGGTACTCCGTTATACTTATCCACATTTCCAGGGCCGGCATTATATGCTGCAAGGGCGAGTGTAAGATTGCCGTTGTACTTGTCCAGCATCTGACGGATATACTTGGTGCCACCCATTATATTTTGCCTTGGGTCCATTGAGTTCGTTACGCCCAACCCTTTAGCGGTTAGCGGCATAAGTTGCATCAAGCCGGCTGCTCCTGCATGACTTACAGCAGCAGGGTTGAAATTAGACTCGTGCTGGATAATGGATTTGATTAGCTTCGGATCAACACCATATCTTTCAGAGGCTTCCTTGATAATTTCGTCAAAGTCAGAGCGTTTAGCTGGACTTATGTTCACACCTGTTAAAGAAGCTCCTTCCAAGCTACCCTTAGCAGCAGTCTGTAAATAGCTGGAAGATCCGTGAGGAAGTACTGCGTTATTTAACGGATGTGTATAGGGAAAAGGAGTATTTGGACCAAAATTTTGTCCAGGCAAAGAGGAGCTTCCATTTTCATTATCTAAAAAACTTTCCAAAATAGAAGCAAAGGGATGCTCGGATCCGGCGTTATTCAACGTTCCCTTTCCTTGAAAGCTTTTCATTGCCTGCAGCTGCATCATAGACCTGAGTTGTTCTACGTTCATTTTGAATCCCCTTTCGCTGCCAACGAACACGCTTTTGCTTCATAAAAACGGACAATTTTATTCTTCGTCTCACGAAGTGGAATGCCATAAGAGGTCAGAAGCTCATGGAACAGTTTTTCCCCTTCCGCATAATTTTTCACTTCAAATTCTACTTCAAAATCGCTGGTTTCCATGTAGTTGCTTTCATCAAGGACTAGAAGTCCATCCTTATAAGGAAGTTCCACCCGGTTTGTTTTTAATGATCCAAAATAAAGCACTTCAGTAGGGTCAACTTTTAGCTCATCCTTTAAAATAGTCGAGATGGGTCCTTCGATCAAGCCTTCTGTTTCTTCCTTCATGGATAGGAAATCTTTTTCAGAAACTGACTGATGTGTTTCTAATAAACCCTCAGTGGCTGGTTGTTTCAGTGTAAGGGTGAAGTTGTCCCCTTTTTTTCGAACGCGTAGCGCGCATCCTTTTTCTTTTAATGAAAAAGCAGGAGTATCAAAATAGTGATTCTCTTGAGAAAAAAAGTCTGTCGAATTCACTTTGAATGCCGAACAGAGAGATGTGAATTCATCAAAGGTCAGTAGGTTTTTAAATTCAATTTCAATTTCTTGGTGGCTCATAATTTTACCTCTCCTGTTTTGTTATACTTCTATTATTACTTTGTTTTCCAGTGAAGGCAACGTTTAATACATTCCTCTAGGAATTAGCGAATATAAGCTAATGGTTCTTAAATAAATGTAGTCCTTGTTGACTGGAGTGGAAGCGTAAGACCAATAGCCGTAGCTTTAGAAACTATAAGCAATGGAGGACGCTCAATCCCCCACCCTAGAAAACGAATATCTAAAATGCCAAGGAAACAAGGAGTTACTATCAAAATTGGGAAAAAGTGAGGTTTCCATTTCGTTGCAACATGGGAAATATGATAATATATGAATAGGATTTAGGTTTGGAAGGAGATTATTATGCAAAAAAGAATTGAAATCAAAAACACATCATGGAATGAACATCAACTTTTGCTGGAGGCCGATACGGTTTCTTTCTCGCTTGAGCAAGTGACTGCAAGCAATCAAATGCTGGTGGATTCGGATAATCTTGCATTCATTTACAAATTGGAAACAGCTACAGAATTTATATATGTCAGTATCAAAGACGACTTCTGGAAGGACCTAAAGCAAGCACTGCAAGATAAAAAGGCTATTGTCCTTGTAGTAGATAAAATGGCGTTATTGCTGACAAATATAGAAGAAGAACTTGGATATTTAATCGAAAATATCCGAGACAATGCCAATTACGGGGAAGAGATGGAGAGAAGAGTAAACGAGATTTTTTAAGGGGTTTGGCCAATTATGATACAACACTGGGATTTGTTTTTAGCGCCTTATAAACAGGCAATAGATGAGATGAAGGTAAAGTTAAAGGGAATGCGCGGTCAGTTTATGATGCAGTCGGAGCATTCGCCGATTGAGTTTGTGACAGGACGGGTCAAGCCGATAGCGAGTATTTTGGACAAGGCAACGCGCAAGGGGATTTCCCTTGAAAAACTGGAAGATGAAATGCAAGACATCGCTGGCGTCCGTATGATGTGCCAGTTTGTGGATGATATACATAGAGTAGTGGAGATTCTGCGGAACCGCAATGATTTTGAAATTGTCGAGGAGCGGGATTATATTTCTTCCAGAAAGAATAGTGGCTATCGTTCTTATCATGTAGTTGTACGCTATCCGGTCCAAACGATTGATGGGGAGAAGAAAATATTGGTGGAAATCCAGATCAGGACCCTTGCCATGAATTTTTGGGCAACCATTGAGCATTCTCTTAATTACAAGTATAGCGGGCAATTCCCACAGGATATAAAAGAAAGACTTGTTCGTGCAGCAGAAGCGGCCTATCTCCTTGATGCGGAGATGTCTCAGATCCGCGGGGAAATCCAAGAAGCACAAGCCATCTTTTCACGTAAAAAAGAACTGGATTCGGAATAATGGAATAGGGGTGGGAGTATGAAATTTGCCATAACCTCCAAGGGGGACTCGGTATCAAACACATTGATGCACAAAATGCGAACATACTTGCAAGATTTTGATTTGACCTATGACGAAGACCAACCAGATCTGGTTGTCTCCGTCGGAGGAGACGGTACACTTCTCTATGCGTTCCATCGCTATCGCAGCCGCTTGGACAAGACTGCCTTTATCGGGGTGCATACCGGCCACCTCGGGTTCTATGCGGATTGGGTACCTGAGGAAATTGAAAAACTCGTGATTGCCATCGCAAAAACTCCTTATCAAACGGTGGAATATCCATTGCTAGAGGTCATCATACGATACATAGACGGGGGCCGTGAAGCGCGCTATTTGGCCTTGAACGAATGCACCGTCAAAAGTGTAGAGGGAACGTTGGTAATGGATGTAGAAATTAAAGGCCAGCTTTTTGAAACCTTTCGGGGCGACGGACTTTGCATCTCCACACCTTCTGGTAGTACGGCCTATAACAAGGCGCTTGGTGGAGCCATCCTGCATCCATCCCTACCAGCCATACAGCTTGCAGAAATGGCATCCATCAACAATCGGGTATTCCGTACCATCGGATCACCGCTTGTGTTGCCTCAGCACCACACCTGTCTATTAAAGCCGGTGAACGATGTCGACTATCAAATCACCATCGACCACCTGACTCTGCTGCATAAAGATGTGAAATCCATTCAGTGCAGGGTGGCAAAAGAGAAAATACGCTTTGCACGTTTCCGCCCATTTCCGTTCTGGAAGCGAGTCAGCGATTCATTCATCACGGACAAGTAAGAGGACAATTTTCATGGAGAGATTTTGTTTAGTCTACAAAGCAGGAGAGCGAGACGAAGGTAAACTGCTTCGGGAATTTCTAAAAGAAAGGCAGATTTCAAAAGCTGCCTTGATTGATATTAAATTCAACGGAGGGGCGCTGCTTGTTAATGGCAGCGCCGTAACTGTGCGCTACATATTGCATGAAGGCGATAAAGTAGAGGTGTTTTTTCCAATAGAGGAACCAAGTGGGGATCTATTGCCTGAGGAGATGCCACTTGATATCGTGTATGAGGATGAGTATGTACTGGTGGTCAACAAGCCGGCAGGTGTAGCATCTATCCCATCTCGTGAGCACCGCTTCGGCACGCTCGCCAATGGTCTTTTAGGTTATTATCAATCTAAAGGGATTCACGCGACCATTCATATTGTGACAAGACTGGACCTTGATACGTCCGGTTTGATGCTAATTGCCAAGCACCGTCATGCGCATCACCTCTTTGCCTTGCAACAGCGGGATTATGGGGTGAAGAGGAGGTATGAGGCAGTTGTACACGGGGTAATGGATCAGCGGCAAGGGACGATTGATGCTCCAATTGGTCGGAAGGATACAAGCATCATTGAGCGGGAAGTACGGGAGGATGGACAGCACGCTATTACGCATTATGAGGTGCTTCGTGTTGGAGAAGGTTGGAGTCATGTTTCGTTACATTTAGAAACAGGGAGAACACACCAGATTCGAGTTCATATGGCTTATAAAGGAAATCCGTTAATAGGAG
Organism: Sutcliffiella horikoshii; assembly: GCF_021991925.1. Lineage (GTDB taxonomy): Bacteria > Bacillota > Bacilli > Bacillales > Bacillaceae_I > Sutcliffiella_A > Sutcliffiella_A horikoshii_F. The sequence goes on from NZ_RXZI01000001.1 coordinate 111,081, forward strand.
ACAGCTTGTACGGAGGTTCCATGATAAATATTAAAAGGCAGGCACTGCATAGCTGTGAACTTTGTTTTTATCATCCATTTTATAGTAAAGAGTATTCTTTTTTTCAAAAGTTACCCAAAGATATAGAAATATTGTTAGAAGAAAAAGAAAGCTAAAGTTCATCAATTTAAGGGTATTCTTTTGATAAGAAAATGAAAAAATAAAGATTCATATTAATTTGCAAACGTACTTTAAAATAACGGCTAGAATGAAATATGACTGGTCGTTTTCTTTCCTTTTTACATTACGAAAGTATTCACTCAAAAATGTTGTTACTATTAATTTATTTTCTCTTTATTTTCATACAGCCATATAAGCATTTTTTTATTAATCTCATAAATTGAGGAATAATCTTTGAAAGATGCCATGAAAATCACCTGTATTGCAAGCATTATGTGCCAAATTGAATTCACTTCTACCTCATTTAAAGGATTAATCTTATGGTACTCAAACACAATCTCCTTTACGAAAAGAATCCATTTATCTTTTAATTCCTCGTTTAAAAAAACTCTATTTAATATACTTGTGGAGCAATAACAAATATCGAAGATTCTTACATTTACCTCTGCAATCTCAAAATCAATAATTCCCGATAATTTGTTGTCTTTGTATAAAATGTTATAAATATGAGCATCTCTATGTATAATTTGAGTTAGTAAAAAATTTACTCTTTTTTTGAGTTCTACTTTTAGTTCTTTGAAGATGTTTGTGAGCACTTTATCATGATCAATTCTTAGAATCTCTTTTATAGCCCAATCAAAAAGAACACTATAAAGGTCGCTGTTAGTTAAGGCATCTGGAGTTTCTAAAGTTGCCAAACTCTTATGCAAGGTAGCTATTGTTTCTCCCAGATTTCGCGGGATTGTGGGGGTATTAAGACATTCTTCGGCATTGAAAGGAGTTCCTTCAAGATAAGGGTAGATTGAAAAGTACATTTCATTATATTTTAATGTCAATTCCCCAAGATTATTCTCTAAGGGGAAATGAGTAGGAAACTTGTCATTTTTTATATGACTTAACAATTGAACTTCAAACTGAAAAGTTTCAATACTAACTTTTTTCTTTAAAATAAATCTACCTCCATTATCAGTCCTTAATAAAAAAGCTCTTTCTGAAAGAACCTTACTTGCTACCACATTTAGACCCCAATAAGAAGAAACTACTTGTATTTCCGATAATTTCATAAGACTCCTCCTTGATTAAAATAATACCTGTAATTTTACCTTTAGCTAAAGAGAGGCAAATTACATTCTTCAACTCAGTTCCTTCATCACAATCTTTTTATTTTTTGTAGGAAGCAAATGTTAAGATTCACCGATTACAGCGTTGCACGCTTGCATACTCATATGCTATACAATTCAGATTGGGCCTTTAAGGCTTTATTTAATTTGAATTTTTCATAGTTAAGATTTTTCAGGTCCCCTTTTATCCTCTTGTTATTTACTTTGGTTTGTATGCTGCTAAATGCAATAATCATAGTCGTGTTGTTTAAAGATATGCGAAACAAGGTGCTTAGTTTACACAAGGTGATGTTATTACAATAAATACAAACAAGCCGTCTAATTCTTTTAGGTATTTAGACGGCTATGTGTATATTTTTTTTTCAATCAAATATAGAATCTTATTTCCTTATTATTTATCAAAAATATATTTTAAGAGCATTTAATAATTTTTTAGCAAATTACTCATTTTAATTAATTTTTTATATTTTATGGGATGTATAAAGTAGTATGATGGGTGGTTAATTACACGTTGTACTTCCTCTAAGCTAATATCATTCCCCCAACGGACAGCCTCGTTATACACATTTCCATCAGGATATTCTCCACATTTCCCCCCACAAGATAAAGCCAAAGTTACTGTAAACATTTCTTCAAAACCATATACTTTTGTATTTTCAAAGAGAGAATCCAATTCACTTCTACTCACATTAGAAGTAAGATGTCGTATCATCTTTGTAGCAATCCTTTTTCGGTAAGTTTGGCCTGGATTAAAGTATCTGAGAAAATTATTCACACCAAAAACTCTTCTCCAGATATTCCATTCTTTCCATAGAGATTTTGGCACTCTATAGTCTGGGAATTTACTTAAATTTGACCCTTTTAACATTTGCCATCCCAAACAATCATAGTCTTTCATTGCATAATCAAGAAATTTCTCAAAACCTTGTTTTATAAAAAGCATATCATGATCAAAGTTTACCAAATATTCATACTCCACATCTGTTTCTTCGAGCCAGTTCATAGTATCCCATAAAACTCTAGCTTGAGCAGCCCATTTAATCTTACGACTGTATGGGCATATTGGGATATTTAAGTTTTTTGCAAACTCTTTATTGTCCCCACCATTATAAAGGATTATTCCAGCTTCAGGATTAAAGTATTTAATATTTTCTATTTGGGACTTTAAAACTTCTTCATTTTCATGAGCGGTGACAAGTATAAACATTCGTTTTGGTTTCAATACTCCATCATAATGAAGGGATTGGTATGTGAGCCAGGTTACATCAAATTTTTTCTCTAAATCGTGTAATTCTTCAAATGGAGAAAAATACTTATATATACCTCCCGTTCCTATTGGCCTTGTATGTTGAACAGAAGTATCATCAATGATAGCGATTTTTTTATGGGGATAACCTAAAAGTTTTGGCCATAATAAATCTAGTCCCCATCCTGATAGACTTATATCAAAAGTTTCCCAACACTGATTTAAAGCATTTCTAGAGAAAATAGGAGCCATTATTTCCACAAATTCAGTATATCTCCAAAGATAGTCTGTTTGTTCAGTGGTGACCGCATGCGAAAAAAAAGAGTCTTTTGTTAAGGCTGGTTGTGCTAATTCAAATTGTTGATTAGTAAAGAGCTCAAACATTTTTTTTATATTGCTAGAGTTTGTTAATATATCGTCATCAGGTAACCAAATTGCATCATATTGGTTTATTCGTTCACCAAGGGCTTTAATCACTTCTTTTATTTTTGGCCATTTAGTCCCCTTGCTCTCAAAATAAAAATCTGCCTCGTTCTTAATACCTTCTGGACTATCACCGTAATAGCTCAGGCAAAGATCAAAATTTTTATCAATCGATGGTTTTAGCCATTCTCTGTGATAGGAGGTATCTCCGACACGAGCAATTATTAGGAAACGATGTTTGTTCATATTTTTTGATGTGAACAATTAAAATCCTCCTTAATAAATCAGATATCCGGTAGTTTTACTAACTCAGTTTCAAAAAGGGTTAAAGCTTGAGCTACAACCTGGTCCATATTGTAGTACCTATACGTACCTAAACGCCCTATAAACCAAACATTGTTTAATTTGTCGGCCTCTGTCTTATATTTTTGATAAAGAGAAATATTCTCATCTTTGGGAATAGGATAAAACGGATCACCATCTTTACTTGAGTATTCATAAACAATAGTGGTTTTATTATGCTTTTGACCTGTAAGATGTTTGTATTCTGTAACTCGAGTGAAGTCATAATCGTTAGGATAATTTATAATTGCTGTTTCTTGATGAGTTTCTACATCTAATGTTTCAAATTTAAAGTAAAGGGATCGATAAGGAAGCTTTCCAAATTTATAATTAAAGAAACTATCTATTGGTCCTGTATATATCAGACGTTTAAAAGGTATAGTTTTTTTTATAGAATTGTAGTTGGTTTGAAGCATTACATTGATATTTGGATGATCAATCATACCTTCAAACATCCTAGTATATCCATGCTTGGGCATTACTTGGTATTTATCTGTAAAATAGCGACTGTCTCGATTAGTGCGGGTAGGGATACGAGCGCATACGGAAGCATGTAATTCTGATGGATATAAATCCCACTGTTTTTTTGTATAATTTTTGAAGAATTTTTTGTATAAGTCATACCCTACCTTGCTAAGTACTACTTCTTCAGAATTTGTTATTTGAGTATATTGTAACTGAACAGACTTATAGTAATCCTCTACCTCTTTTTCACTTAGATTGAGCCCATATAATTCATTTATTGTATCTAAATTAATTGGTATAGGAACTTTCTTTCCGTCTACATAAGCAAGAACACGAAGTTGATAGTTATTCCATTTAGTGAATTGAGATAAATAGTCATAAATTTTTTTACTATTTGTATGAAAAATGTGCGGGCCATATTTATGGACTAGGATACCGTTCTCGTCATAATAATCGAATGCGTTTCCACCAATATGATTTCTTGTATCTATAATTAAAACACGTTTGTTTAATTTTTCAGCAATCTCTCTAGCTATAATACAGCCTGAAAATCCTGCACCTACAATCAGGTAATCGTACATATTTAGCTCCTTTCCAAAAATGAATTATTTTGACTTTATAACTCGAAGTTACCAATTGAAAAAAAGCAGATATGCTACAATTATGCATTCTGCTCTATCTTCCATATTATGTTTATGGTTTTAAAATGTTTCTCTTTAGAACATTGAATTTTTCTTAATCCCAAAGTTCCCGGAATTTTTCTTTCACGAACGGCATTGCAGAAGGCACTGAAACAGTCTGCATTTCAGGATAGCGTAAAGCAGACAATTTACCGCCGAAAACTGCTCCTGTATCTATATTAGCCGTTCGGTTTACCACTCGGACCTCACGAACTGGTGTATGACCATAAACAATCCAAGCACCTCCGTCATAGTCTTGTGCCCAGTCCCGTCTTATAGGCATTCCATTTTCATGAAATTCTCCGGTGATATCACCGTATAACACAAATGTTTTCACTTTTTTGCTGTGCTGTCCTATGTATTCTTTTTTTATCCCAGCGTGTGCCACAACGAGTTTTTTCTCATCTAAAACATGATACAATGGAGCATTTTCATAAAGTGAAACAAACATTTCTTTAAAATCTTGTTTTTCTTTTTTAGGTAGGGCGTCATATTCTGCTACGGTTGTCTCAAGGCCATGAGTCTGCTGCACCTTGTTCCCAATTAAAAACCTATAAAGCTTATTGCAGTGGTTGCCGGGAACATAGAATGCCTTCCCAGCTTCGACCAGATGGTAAACGATTTTTACCACACCAACTGAATCAGGACCGCGGTCGGTCAAATCTCCAACAAAGGCAAGCTTTCGTCCTTCTGGATGAAGGTAGTTACCGTTCTCTTTTTTATATCCCAATTCAGTGAGCAGTTGCTTGAATTCATTTATGCAACCATGAATATCTCCAAAGATATCTATTTTCATTGCAATGTAACACACCTTTCTATATAACATATTTGTAAAACGGCACCCATCCATATGAGTGAACCTAATGCAAAGAGTTAATACTAATGTCAATAATTTCATTGTATCATTTTTGTAAATTTATTAAGAAAATTTCATGCTATTACTGTATTACTGTAATAAAAACATGATATAATCTGTGCTTATTAAACTAAAGGTTTTGTTTTTCACCGCTGTTAATTAACGTGACCACAAAGTCATACTCAAAAAATTTAGACTGATTGGGGAAGATAGAATGTTTGAGCTGCCAATCAAAGAACCGGTATTAGTTTTTACAATTGCAATGATGGTATTTTTCATTTTTCCCTATTTCATGAAATTATTACGGATACCGGGATTGATCGGACCAATTTTAGCCGGAGTCATCATTGGACCAAATGGATTGGCAGTTTTAGAGAGAAGCTCGACGATTGAACTTTTAGGGACAGTCGGGTTGCTTTTCATTATGTTCATTGCTGGACTTGAGATGGACTTGGATGGCTTCAAGAAATACCGAAACCGAAGTATTGTTTATGGCATGCTTTCATTCTGGATCCCACTTGCTGTGGGGACGGCTATCAGCTTGATGCTTGGTTATAGTGTGGCAGCTGCCATCCTGATAGGATCCATACTTGGATCCCATACCTTGCTTGGCTATCCGATTGCCAGCCGCCTTGGAATTGGCAAAAGTAAGGCAATCACCACGGCAGTTGGTGGAAGCATCCTAACGGACACCTTTGCTTTATTGGTACTTGCGGTTATAACAGGTGCGGCAGCAGGGCAACTAGATATCTACTTTGGGGTAAAATTGACTTTTTCCTTGCTTGTTTTTGTTGCCATCATCTTTTTAGGCACGCCGTTTCTATCGAGATGGTTTTTCCGAAACGTGGCGACAGAAGGAACAGGGGAGTTCATTTATGTCATGGTCATGCTATTCACCGCTGGATCCTTGGCGCTTATCGCAGGGCTGCAGCCAATCATCGGGGCGTTTTTAGTGGGGCTTGCCCTCAACCGATTCATATTCGACCAAGGGCCGCTCATGAATCGAATTCGATTTACAGCCAATAGTATTTTCATTCCGTTTTTCCTATTGTCGGTTGGAATGCTAATGGACTTAGGCGTCCTGGTTGGCAACCCAAAAGCATGGGTCTTAACGATCGCGATAGTGGTTGGTCTATTGTTTAGTAAGTATATTGCGGCATTACTAACAAGTAAGTTCTACAAGTATACCAAGGATGAGCGCATGGTCATATTCGGCCTCACCACGCCGCAGGCAGCTGCAACCCTTGCAGCAACGCTTGTAGGGTTCAATGTAGGACTCTTAGATCAAGCAACTGTAAACGGAGTCATCATCATGATTCTCATTACTTGTATCTTTGGTCCATATATGGTCGAAAAGTATGGTCGTAAGCTTGCACTAGAGGAAGAAATGAAGCCAATCCAAAAAGGCGATGCGCCGGAGCGGATCTTGATTCCAATCGCCAATCCGAAAACGATGGAATCCCTCATGGATCTGGCCTTTGTGATCCGCCAATCCAACTCTGTGGAGCATCCACTGTATGCACTCAGTGTAGTGCAACGTGACATGTGGGGAGCAGATGGCGATGTTGCCAAAGCAGAGAAGATGCTTGGGCAGGCCGTTTCCTATTCCAGTGGAGCAGATGTGCCAATTCGAGTCACCACAAGGGTGGACCGGAACATTGCCATCGGAATAAACCGTGCGATTGCGGAAGAGCGGATCACCACTCTAGTAGCTGGTTGGAACGGGGAGCGCACAGCACCGCAGAAAATCTTTGGCGGTGTCATCGATCAGGTGCTAGATCAAACGAATGTCTCCGTGCTGATTTCCAAGCTTGGTCATCCATTAAATACGACGAAAAGGATCGTGCTCATTTTACCAAAAGGAATAGACCATAAACCTGGCTATTGGGATGCCCTTGCTACCATTAAGCTAATTGCCAGCAATCTTGGCGCAACGATTCAATGCTATGTCATCAAGGGTTTCCCTGATGTGTACAAAGCGCATATGCGCGAAATCAAGCCGAACCCTCCGACCGTCGTGGAATGGGTGGAGGGCTGGACGGCTTTATATGAAAATAAACTACCGACCTTACAACCGGATGACCTTGTCGTCGTACTCAGTGCCAGAAAAGGAACGACCGGCTGGCATCCACAGCTCGAAAAGATTCCAGGTAAACTTGCAAAAATAAATCCCGAAAGCTTCATCGTCTTTTACCCTCGTGAAGAAAAAGAGGACCTCCGAGGAACACGCGGGACAGAGATACCGAAAGAGGTATTGCTTGGAAGGGATTACGATTAAAAAGTAAGGGAGTATGCATCTTTTATCTGCATACTCTCTTTTTGCATTAATTGTCACAACATATACAAAACGTTTTTTGTATAAAGACAGCTAACCTGCCAGGGACTATATCATCGGGATTACTTACTGATAAGCTTTCAAAGTCTTCTACCTGAAAGGCGCGGGTACCTCCTATGTCAGGTCCACCTGGAACAATGGCTGTAATAGGAAGTCTGCTTCCCCGTGTTTGAATGGTTACCTCGAGGTTTACTGGTCTAAGTTGATTCCCTCCTGGAACGGAAGTTAATTGCAGAAATGTTTTGTTATGGTTACATGTATAGTCTTCAAAAACGACAATTCCTTCTGACCCAGGTGGAACTTGTACGAAGTAAGGGATGTTTCCCGTTAAATTTGCTCCAGAACCAGCTACGGTATGGGTTTCCACTTTGCAGTCAGCCTTTGAATCATTGTGGTGCTTTCTGGTCATCGCTTAACCTCCTTCCTTTTTTATTTTGTTTGCAGGAACAACGTGTATTGTCACTTTTGCAGCAAACGCAGAACGTCTTTTGAATAAAGACAGAAACCGCAGCCTCGCGTTGTCCTACTTCATCATTAAAACGAACAGACAGACTTTCAAAATCTTCCACCTGAAAAGCTCTCATACTTTGGTTACCAGGGATGGTCGCTACAATCGGAATGCGGGATCCTCGTGTACGAATTGTTACCTCAAGTGGAAAAGCTGGAAACGCACTTCTCGGTTCAGACCTTAGTTGTATGAGCGTCTTATTATGGTTACAAGTAAAATCCTCAAAAACTGTCTCTGTCACATTTGGCCTGAGTGAAACAAGGATGGGAACATTACCAGCTTGATCTACCCCAAATCCAGTCATTGTATGAGTATCAGTGAAACATTCTTGGTTATGTTCCTTTTCGTATTTGTGCAATTTCTTACCAGAATTAAACGGAGATTGATCAGATTTATAATGGTAATAGCGTAACGCTTTTCCTTTCTTGCTTTTTAAATGAAAATCTTTGGACATATATATCCCCCCTATCAAAATTTACTAGTTTCCTATCAATACATTCTATGAAATCTATTAGAATATGGTAGGGCTATAGTGGTTAAAATATAAAAATAGACGAAGTGGTTAAAAGTTAAAGTTCGCATTTCCACCACTATATGCTATAATTATGACTAGGTACTAATAACTTATATAAATAGGAGGATATATATCCAATGAACTTATCCTTAGATGGTCGTACATATGTAGTAATGGGAGTTGCAAATAAAAGAAGTATCGCATGGGGTATCGCACGATCCCTGCATGATGCGGGAGCTCGTCTTGTGTTCACATACGCTGGTGAGCGATTAGAAAAGAGCGTAAGAGAGCTTGCGGATTCCTTAGAAAGAAACGACTCCATTGTTCTTCCATGTGATGTTACTAATGACGAAGAAGTACACACTTGTTTCCAGCAGATCAAAGGGGAAGTTGGCACCATCCATGGTATAGCACACTGTATCGCATTCGCCAACAAAGAAGAGCTCCAAGGCGATTATATGAACACAACAAGAGACGGATTCCTGCTTGCGCATAATATTAGCTCCTACTCGCTAACTGCAGTAGCAAAAGAAGCGAAGGATATTATGACAGAGGGCGGAAGCATTGTAACCTTGACTTACCTTGGTGGCGAGAAAGTGGTTCCTAACTACAACGTTATGGGTGTGGCAAAAGCAAGTCTAGATGCAAGCGTGAAATACCTTGCAAATGACCTTGGAAAAGTGGGTATTCGCGTCAACTCCATTTCCGCAGGTCCGATCCGTACGCTTTCAGCAAAAGGTGTAAGTGACTTCAACTCTATCTTAAAAGAAATTGAAGAAACTGCTCCACTTCGTCGTGTGACGACTCAAGAAGAAGTTGGGGACACAGCTATATTCTTGTTCAGTAATTTATCCCGTGGAATCACTGGAGAGAACATTCATGTGGATTCTGGGTATCATATTTTATAATAAATATTGTAAAGAGGCTCCCAAAAGGAGCCTCTTTTTTATCTGTTTGTTTCTTTCACAACGAATATGGTTACTACTACCAAAAAAGTTTAATCGTACCTCCAATCACCTCGTGGGGCTCTTGCACCTCAGCAAAGCTCATACAACTTAAATCATCCTCTTTAAGTAACATAATATCTAAGTAGACTCTTTATAAAATGACCTTACCTACATGTTGACCTTATTGATCAATAAGGTTTTTTCTTTTGATAAATATATGTTGGACAATAGCCTTTTTAAGGGGGTACAAGTTTCCCTAAAATCTAATATGAATAAATTATTAAAGGAAAGGGGGTTGTAACGTGGTGAAAAAAGCGGTTATTCCAGCTGCTGGTTACGGAACAAGGAGCCTCCCAATAACAAAGGTGTTGCCGAAAGAGATGCTCCCTATCTGTGGTAGGCCCGCAATAGATTATTTGGTAGAAGAAGCTGTAAACTCAGGAATTGAAGAAATACTTATCATCGTCTCTAGATATAAGAATATCATTATGGACTACTATGATAGGTCGTTAGAACTCGAAATGTTTTTAAAGCAGAAGAATAAATCCCATTTATTACAAACTATTCAACTACCCGATGTAAAAATACAGTATGTAAGACAACCTTATGCAAATGGTTTAGGGGCTGCAATTAGTCTAGCGCAAACTTTCGTAAAAGATGAACCATTTGCTGTTATGTTACCAGATGAAATTATTCTTGCTGAAAAGCAAACTGCATTACAAGGGTTAATTAGTATATATGAGAAAAAACAATCAAATGTAATTGCTTTACAAGAAATGCCATTAAAAGAGTTGGGGAATTATGGGGTTGTGGATGTGACCTTAAATGAAGAAAACCTTTTCAAAATAAATAAAATTGTAGAAAAACCAGTATCTAATCCCCCTTCAAATCTTGCTGTAATTGGAAGGTATATTTTTAATCCTAATATTTTTGATTATATCAAAGACATAAAACCAGGTATTGGAAAAGAAATTCAATTAACAGATGCAATTCAAGTTATGATCGAGAAAGACATTTCCTTCCTCGGAAACAAAATTTCAAATACTCGTTTTGATATAGGAAAAGAATCTGATTATATAAAAATAATTAACCACCTATATTCAAAAAAAAATGGATTATAAAGTCAACATAAGTCATAAAAGGATGTAAGGAGTGTAGAGAATGAATATCCTTGTTATAGGAACAGGCTACGTTGGCACAACTACAGCTCTTGTGTTTGCAGAGATGGGACATAAAGTAACGGGACTGGATATTGACGAAAAAAAAATAAGAGACCTTCAGAATGCAAAAATGCCTTTTTACGAGCCTGGTCTATTGGAGTTATTACTAAAGAACTTAAAAAGTGGATCTATTAATTTTACAACTAATACTGAAGAAGCTATAAAAAATAATGAAATTATTTTTATTTGCGTTGGAACTCCCTCTGCAAAAAACGGACAGGCGGATTTAAAGTATGTAAGGGAGGTAGCCTATTCAATCGGAAAATATATTAATGGGTATAAAGTGATAGTTGATAAAAGCACGGTTCCTGTTGGTACTGCTGAAATGGTAGAGGGTTGGATAATAGATAAGAGTAAAGGTGAACAGACGTTCGATGTAGTTTCAAACCCAGAGTTTCTTAAAGAAGGTTCTGCACTATATGATGCACTACATCCTGATAGAATTGTTATTGGAGCTAATAGTAATAAAGCTTACAAGATAATGAACGAGTTATATAGTGGAGTGGATTGTCCAATCGTAGAAACATCTCCTCGGACTGCTGAAATGATCAAGTACGCAGCAAACTCATTTTTAGCATTAAAAATTTCATACATTAATGAAATTGCTAGGCTTTGTGAAGAGTTAGATATAAATGTAATAGATGTTTCTAAGGGTATTGGGCTTGACAAAAGAATTGGGCCGAGTTTTCTACAAGCCGGCATAGGTTACGGTGGATCGTGCTTTCCAAAAGATGTAAAAGCTTTGTTAGAATCAGGTAAAGTTCATTCAATTGATCTATCCTTATTAGATAATGCAATAACCATAAACGAAACTCAACCAATCTATTTTTTGCAAAAAATAAAACGGGAAATTGGTACTTTCAATGGTAAAACAGTAGCTATTTTAGGTCTGTCATTTAAGCCTAATACAGATGATGTTAGAGAATCTCCTTCTATAAGAATTATTCAGGAACTTTTAAAAGAAGGAGCAATTATTAAAGTGCATGATCCTGTAGTGATCTTACCTGAGGAAAAGACCGTTAAACAAAAAAATCACATTGAAGAAACTATAGAAAATGCGGAAGTAATTATATTGTGTACAGATTGGGATCATTATAAGAACTTTGATTGGGAAGATATAAGCACAAGGAGTAAGGTAAGATGTTTTTGTGATGGTAGAAACTGTTTAGAATCTCATTTATTCAGCAGTCAAGGAATACAATATATTGGGGTTGGAACAAAAAGAAAGGGAGGATAAACTTCCTTTCTTTTAATTTTAGTTTTTTTGATATCTTAGCTTGTCTTATTTTTAGAAATCCTCATTTTGTTATTAATATTAATGATACATATAACTTTGGCTAAGCATAAGATTACTAAATCTTTTTATAATAATTACTGTTTTCTTCTAGAGCTTCTTTTCCATTTAGGAACTAATTCTCGTTCGTTAAAGTTCTTTCCATCAATTAATATATCTAGCGCATGGCCAAAATCAATCACAACTTTTTCTGAAGATTGAGCTAATTTTGGTGCGATAATAGTTGCGGGAATTCCAGCAGAAATCAATACAATATCCCATTCGAAGTTATTCTTTAAATGCTCATGAACAGAATCAATTTGTCTATATCCTTCTAAAGAAATACAATCAACCAGATTTATTCCGTGTTTGATAAACCACTTCATTGCTGCTTTATTTCTTCTTCCGACAACAGCAACTTTATTATTATACATAATATCCCAGAAACTAGTATAATTAATTATTTCATGAGTAACCCACGCGTTACAAACCTTTTTAGGTTCAAAACTAACTTTTTTTAAAATTTCCCTTGTGATTTCCGCACATTTTTGATCTACACCTTTATATGAACTGGAAACATGTAATCCAATAATATCACTTGTCATTAAAGAATGAATTAAATCTTTTTTTAATATTTCTATAGAAACTGTAGCCCCTGCATAATCTTTGAAGTATTCAAAACCTTTTGTCCAAAGTTCATTATCTGGCCAAATCATATTTGCAATCTCTCCATGACCAAATCTAGATAAAGATAAAGGTTTCTTATCTGATAATGCCTGATTTATCAAATCAATAACTTCATGAGTATTTATCATATTTTCTTCATAATTGATCATAGTTAAACAGTCCTAACCAATTTTTTTATTCTACACCAGTCCATAAAGTAAAATAATTAATATTTTGTATTAGATTTGATTTTAATAATCTAGTAACAAGGTTTTCAGTTTTTAGAGAGGTACCGAGAATAATAATTCCATCTATTTTATTTAACTTAGAAATTTTTCTATATTTATTTATAAAATTTGAAGCTTCCCCATAATCAGTGAAAAATATATTAAAATTAGTATTATTCTTTATTGATAAAAAATGTGTACAACTATTTTTGCTGCCAAATACAGCAAAATTAGGGGGGGGGCCTGAAAACCTTGTTTTGACTATATAATTCATTGCAACTTCTAAAAATTCAGAACTAGTTTTTTCAATATATACATTTGATATAGATTGATTATTTTTTCGGTATTTATAAAGAACTTTTGGAATGATATGAATAGGACCAATTTGAATTAAACGTGTCCAAAAATCATAGTCGTAAGCTATTTTGTAGTTTGTATTGTAGCTTCCGGCTTTTATAAATGCATCTTTAGAAAATATTATAGAGCCGTGAATTATTGGAACTCCTTTATATAACTCATCGCCAACTTGTTCTGATTTAACCGAGTTTTTATAATTTTGATGAACTTGATCTATGGGATTTGCTATTCCTGAATCTGTAAAAATTTCAATATGTGTTGCAGCCGCAATAATATCAGAATGCTGATTAATATAATTAACTTGAACTTCTAATCTTTCTTTAAAACTAATATCATCTGCATCATTTATAGCTATCCATGTGCCGGAGGCCTTATTGATACCATAATTTAATGCAAAAGCAGCACCTTTATTTGAATCTAGATGGTAAACTTTAACCTTGTCGTTAAGTGCTATTTCACTTTCAAGAATATTATATGTTTTGTCAGTGGAGCAATCATTCACAATAATAATTTCGTAATTGTTATATGTTTGTTCCAACAAACTTCGGATTGCCTGGACAATATACTTTTCACCGTTGTAGACTGCCATAACAACTGATACCTTCATAAGTCCCTCCAACTAGTTTAACGGGTTCCAAATTTTAAAAACATTTTCATTTAGATTTAGCAGTTGATTGTTTTTAATAAATTTATCAATATTTTTTGTAGATGTATTTTCTAGGATTAATGCAATATCTGCTATATTTTCTTTAAGTAATTTGTGAATTACTTTATCACATCTACTAAAATATGAATCAATAATAAATACTGGTTTATTGCTATCATTCGATAAAACTTGGTGAATAAAATAATCACAACTAGCTTTCGTTCCAATCAATATATACTTTGGGAATCGGTTATGATTTTTAAAAAAATAACGGTTGATATATTCATTTGAGATTTTAATAGATTCAATGCCAGTTTGTATAATATTTTTATTAGAAAGAGAGTCATGATAAATTCGGTATTCATATAAAACTTCTGGAATGTTTTCGATAGGTCCTACAAAAGAAAGCCGACTCCATAAGTCATAATCATACGCAATTTTATAATTGTTGTTATATCCACCAGCCTTATAAAATGCATTTTTGGAAAACAAAACAGAACCATGGCAAATAGGACAACCATAAAATAAATAAGATTGTATTTCCTTATTAGTGTTTAAGCTATTGCGATTATATGCGTATTGAAATAACACCTTTTGAGATACAGAAACATCATTAGAAAAACATCGAATATGTGAGCATACTGCAACTAAATCAGGATTTTTTTTCACGTGATTTATTTGTTGTTCAATTCTATTTGAAAGACTAATATCATCTGCATCGTGAATTGCTATCCATTCTCCTTTTGCCTGCGCTATGCCCGTATTCAAAGCATTAGCAGCACCATGGTTTTTTTTCAGATGGATAACTTTAAACCTTTTATCATGTAAGCTGTTTAATATTTCTTTAGTAGAATCTTGTGACCCATCATTAACTATAATGCATTCCCAGTTATTATAAGTTTGATTCGCTATTCCATTTATCGCCTCGTATAAGTGTTCTTTACCGTTATAAACTGCCATTACAATTGATACAAGCACATTTTGCCCTCCATTTTTTAGTCATAAAACTATTTTTTCTTAATATACTATGTGAATCCACTTAATATGTATGGGCTTTGGGGTAAATTCCTAATATTACAAATTAATTAATGTATAGGAACATAGAATAATCATGAAGGAAGGAGGAGTCAGATATGATTTTGGTAACCGGAGGCGCGGGATACATTGGAAGCCATGTAGTAAAACTATTGTTAGATTCCAATTTTGAAGTGTTAGTAATTGACAATTTGAGCACTGGATTTAAAAAGGCAGTCGACAATAGAGCTATTTTTGTGGAAGCGGATCTTGGAAATAAGGAAGAATTGGATAAAATGTTCATTAAGTTTAATATAACTGGGGTAATACATTTTGCTGCAAGTGCTTATGTAGGAGAATCTGTACTAAAACCGCAAAAATATTATAAAAATAACGTAATTACAACTATAAATCTTCTAGAAGCCATGCTAAGTCATAAGGTGGAAAAAATTATTTTTTCATCAAGCTGTGCAGTATATGGAAATCCAACGGGCCAAGTTATTATTGAAACTGAAAAAAACAATCCAATTAACCCTTATGGACATACTAAGCTAATTTGTGAAAAAATTCTTGAAAACTACTCTAGGGCTTATAACCTTACTTATATTAACCTTAGATATTTTAATGTAGCTGGAGGTCATCCTACTGGTGTAATTGGTGAATATCATAATCCTGAGACACATTTAATTCCAAGAGTATTAGAGCATTTATTAGGAAAATACAAGGATATTCGAATTTTTGGTAATGATTATCCGACAAAAGATGGAACATGTATTAGGGATTATATCCATGTCATGGATTTAGCAGAAGCGCATAAATTAGCTTTAGTGGCATTATTGAAAAACCACACCATAAATGAAGTGTTTAACCTAGGCATCGGAAAGGGTTATTCTGTAAAAGAAGTTATCAGCAAATGTGAAGAAGTGAGTGGAATAAAAGCTAATATAAGATATGAAAATAGAAGAATAGGTGATCCGGCAATGTTAGTTGCATCTGCAGATAAAGCTAAAAACGAATTAGGGTGGGTTCCTAAATACGATATTAATCATATGGTTTCTTCCGCATGGAAATGGCATCAGAATAATCCTAATGGATACACTACATGACCGTTATAAATATACAATAAAGAAGAGTATTCTCATTCAGAGAATCACTCCAGACTGTTGACAAATTAAAATTAGTTAGATTAACAGTTGAGACAGTTGATTTCCGTTGCAGGAGCTTCGCTTTCCGCGGGCGGTCCGGAAGCCTCCCCAGGCTAACGCCTTGCGGGGTCTTCCCAGTCCCTTCCTCTCGCAGGAGTCTCCGCTCCTTCCACTGCAATCAACTAGAAATTTTTATCACTTTTTACCTTTGTCTACACACTGAAGTATTCTGATTCAGAGAATAACTCTTTCTTATTCCTTAGAGTCAATTTGATTTTTATAATTTGTTATGGTTTTGTTCAATCCATCTACAACGTCGACTTGAGGAGTCCACCCTAAAAGCTTTCGAGCTTTACTTATATCTGGTTTCCTTTGTTTCGGATCATCAATTGGGAGCGGATGGAATGTAATTCTGCTTTTGGAGTTTGATAGCTTCTTAACCAAATTGGCCATCTCTAGAATCGTGTATTCTTTAGGGTTGCCAATATTTATTATTTGTCCATTTGCAGACTCTTTTTCCATCATTAATATTAGGCCTCTAATGGTATCTGTCACATAGCAAAATGACCTAGTCTGAGTCCCATCACCATATACAGTAATATCTTCATTCAATAATGCCTGGTTCACAAAATTTGAGATTACTCTGCCATCATCGTTAGCCAATCCAGCAGAATAGGTGTTAAATATTCTTGCAACTTTTACTTTAGTATTAAAAAGTGAATAATATAGGTAACAATAAACCTCACCCAATCGCTTGGATTCATCATAGCACGCCCGAGGGCCCCAGGTGTTTACATTCCCTCTATATTTCTCTGATTGAGGGTGTATTAGGGGATCTCCGTAGGCTTCACTTGTGCTGGCATATACAACTTTAGCATTATTTTTTTGAGCTAAATCTAAGACGTTTTTTGTTCCCAATGTATTAGCATCTATTGTATCAATCGGTTTTTTTAAATAATATGCAGGAGATGCAGGAGATGCCAAATGGTAAATCTCATCTATATCTTCCAGTTGATTTTGTAAAGCCATAAAATAGTTAGAAGATACATCTGCTTCAATGAATGTAAAATTTTTACTTTGTTTAAGTTTTTTTAAATTTTTTTCTTTTCCAGTAGAGAAATTATCTATACCTACTACTTTATAATCCCGTAATAATAACTCCTCGGCTAAATGGCTGCCTAGAAAGCCGGCAACACCTGTAATTAATATACGTCCTTTCAAAAAATCACCTCAATATATCAATACTACCTTTAATGCTATTAATATATGGAAACGTAAAAGAAGTGTTCCTTTATTAAAGAGATATTAGTGTCTAAAAAAAGGAGGTAAAACATGATTTCATGTGTCACTTGTACAATCAGAGATGAAAACATGGAAAATGTATTTATAAATTTTCAAAGACAAAAAATTCAAGAAAAAGAATTAATCATTATTTTGAACAAGGATAATATGGATTTTATAAAGTGGGAGAAAAACGCTCGCAAATATAAAGATGTAAGAGTATTACAGGTACCTGAAGCAACTTCTCTAGGAGAATGTCTAAATAGAGCAATAATGGAAACTGAGTATAATATTATAGCTAAAATGGACGATGATGATTATTACGGGTCCAACTATTTAAAGAATTCATTAAAGTATTTAGAATTAAGTGGAGCAAAATTAGTGGGAAAATCCGCATTCTACCTGTACTTTCAAGATGAAAAACTCCTGACTATTTTTAATCCGAAATATGAAAGTAAAATAATCAATATAGACCGAAGAGGAAAATTTAGAAATTTGTGTGGAGGAACGCTCGTATTTTTGAAGGAGGTATGGAGTTATAATAAATTTCCTGATGTGACGGTAGGTGAAGATACTTCATTTCAAAAAAAATATTTGCAAAGTGGAGGAAAGATCTATTCAAGTACCATACAAGATTACGTTTCTATACGTCGAAAAAATCCAGAAAGGCACACTTGGAAAATAGAATCTAAGGAAATAAAAGCAATGTGCATTGAAGTTGCATATACTAATGATTTTAAATCTTTAATAGATAATGGAGGATGACTTATTGATCACATTTATAACACCAACAATAAGACAAGAAAATATCAATAATGTTTTCGAGAATTATAATAGGCAATTAGTAGAAAATAAAGAGCTGATTGTGATACTTAATAAAGATGGAATGGACCTAAATAGCTGGTTAACTCATTCACAAAGATATAAAAATGTTAGGATTATACAATTGCCAGAAGAAAGATCTTTGGGTGAATGTTTGAATGAAGGGATCCAACTTGCGAGGTTTAATTATATAGCTAAATTTGATGATGATGACTACTATGGACCCGACTATGCGAATACAGCTTTAATTGATCTTCAAAATAATCGGGCCGATGTCGTCGGTAAATCTTCAATCTTTGTTTATTATGAAGATAGTCGACTTTTGACAATTTTAAATCCAGGGTACGAGAACTTACTGTCTACAAACCCAAAACTGCCCGAAAGATTACTATCGGGTGCTACGTTAGTCTTTAAGAAAGATGTCTCCCTATCTGTACCCTTTCCAAACATAAATATAGGTGAAGATTCTTCTTTTCAGCTAGAATGCTTAAGGATGGGGTATGTCTTATATTCCTCAGATAGGTATAATTATTATTGTGTACGAAAAGCTAACAAATACTTTCATACTTCTGTTGTTTCTAATGAAAGATTAATTAAAAAAAGTAAGATAATTTCCAAAACAGGTACTCCAGAAAGTTATGTTAATAAAAAAGAAATCTAGTAATTAAACTAGATTTCCGACTTATTATTGTGAATATTAATTAGTATCTCAGTTTTCTTTTCATTAGCTCTCTTGTAATAGATTCGATATCTTCACAACAAATATGTGTTACTTCTGAAGGCATTCTCATTGGAGTAATCATGCCGTCTTGTAATAACGTAACACAACAAGTTTTAGGATCAAAAGCTTTGATTTCAACATCCACAAAGTCATTTCCAGATCTTGTTCTGATTGTTACAATTTCACCTACTAAATCTTCAATTTTATCACAGATACAATTATTAGCTCGGCTGCGTTTTTTACAGAAGCCACAATCTTTACTTCTATCAACAAATACACTTCCCATTCTTTTAACCTCCTTTTCCTTGGTTAATAATAATGTATTCATAGGAAGCATTATTGTACGGGCGAAACACTTAATGAAAAAGCCTTTTTATCCTTATGAAATCGTTAAATTTGTACAATTATTTTGTTAAGAGAAGGGGTGCCCTCTTTTATATTGCTACCGTAGACAAATGCTTCTACGGTAAGCCTTCCTTTAAATATCTTTTTATCTACCATCAACTCCATGCCTTTAAGCCGCATGGTGCTGTTTTTAAGTAAGGTTGAATGGTGAATAGGTCGAACCCAGTACTCTCCATCACTTAATATTTTGTTTCTCCAATCCTCAATGGCGTAAATCCAATCGGCCGCAAGTTTCTGGTGCTCATTGTCCTGATATAGTTTAGGATTGGCTATTTTTGCTGATAGACTCACCTTGTTGATCGGTTTTACCTTAAGGCATAAAATTAGATCCTCTATGTCAATCCCCCCGGTATTTACAATATTCAAGTCGCTAATTATGGTTGTCTCTGATTCGCCTTCCAGTGGTAGTAGAATGGAATAGTTGAAAAAACTATAGAGCGACGGTGTTTGTGGTGAAGGTGGGTCACCGGTGGGAGTTGTGTCAGTTGCCTGTACAACTTGATTAATAGCCTTCTCTTCTTCGAGTTGAACCTCTAATTCAAGTATCTTATTATTTAAATTCTTAAGTTGGTTAACGTGAGAGTTTTGCATTTCTTTTTTCATATCGATAACTTTTGATTGAAGATAACTATTCCGTATCTTTTCCTTTTCTAAGAGCATTTCCATTTGTTCTATTTTATTTTTATATTTTTCAGCCTCTGATCTATAGTGAATAACCTGTTGTTGAATTCTGAATAAATTGCCTGTCATACTTTGAACCTCCTTTAAAACATTGTATGCAATGGAGCACGTGTCCCATGAAATATGTAAAACAGCCATTTATTTCAGTCAGACTGAATTTCCATGGCTGTTCCAAAAAAATTTTAATAGATGGTTTTATCTTTTTCTTCTATGTGCTGGGAATACTTCTGGACATTGTGGCGGGAATTCTTTTGGTGGGCATAGTACGCCTTCAATGATTTCCTCACGCGGTCTGCAGATTCTTGCTTCGATTTCTAATTTAACATCAGCTTCCATTTGTACGTCTAAGCATAATAGTAAATTGATATCTAGCTGGGAAAGGTCGG
The DNA here is from genome assembly GCF_021991925.1 of Sutcliffiella horikoshii. Taxonomy (GTDB): domain Bacteria; phylum Bacillota; class Bacilli; order Bacillales; family Bacillaceae_I; genus Sutcliffiella_A; species Sutcliffiella_A horikoshii_F. The sequence goes on from NZ_RXZI01000001.1 coordinate 131,521, forward strand.
ATGTAACAATCAGATTGGAATCGCAATCAAAGAATGTTACGTGGCAATCCAACTCTGTACCTTCTGGCGCACATAGTAAGAATGTTTGAATGTTTGCGAATGGAATTGGCTCAGAGCAGCATAGAACTGTACCGGTGTCATCTACAATATGCACTGTTACATAGCCCTTGATTAGAACTTTGACACGTTGCAGAGTTACTTCTGTACCATCTGGTAACTCAACGTCCACTTCTGTACGTCCACCTGCCTGATCGATTTCCTTACAAACAAAATTCTTGTGATGACGGTGAATATGGTGTGCTTTTGTGTCGATTTTGTGACCATGCTCATCAGATAAGAAGCATACTACAGACAATGGGCCGATTTTTTTATCACATAAAATGTCTGCAATGTCAGCATCGTCGATACATTTAAAAAGGTCATCAAGGTCAGTCTTACAGATAGGTTTTAATGCTACATCTATTTGACGAGTAACCCAGTCGTAAACTTTACGAGTCTTAATACAGACTCTTTCAGTTTCGTTATGACTCACTTAAAACTCCTCCTATACTTTTATTACCCATTTGGGTTACGGGACTACTGTATAGTATGAATTTGGTGGGTAAGTGTGCTGAGACAATAGCCCGAATTTTATTTTTCCACCCATTTGGCATATTTCCTGAGGGGAAAGAATTACATGTAAAAAGGATAATAAAAGGAGGGGACTTGTTTGCAAAGTTTTAAAAACGATAACGAAATTATTCTAAAACAGAAAATAATACATTTGGGTGCAGAAGTTAAAAGACTGACAAGTGAGTTAGAAAAATTGAAACAAAGAACCTATTTTTTGAAGTTAGAAAAGAAGAATGAGGACCTTGTGGCAACAATAAATCAAATGGAAAGAGAAAAAGCGGAAATGGAAAACCAACTAAGTGAGAAAGTTACAAATATAGAGGAACAAATTCAGGAAGAGCGAGCAAATCACCGGGTTACCTTAGAAAAAAATCAATTTTACCTACTTGAAATTTCTAAATATCAATCAGAAATCTCAAGACAAAGTGCAGTCAATGCCAAACTAGAACAGGAATATGAGAAGGTAAAAAAGACAGTGAAAGAATTGATTATGCAAATAGAAAAGACAAATCAAGCCAAGCAAGAGATCCAAAAAATAGCGGAAATAAACGAGAAGCTAGAAGAAGAAAATTTACAATTGCAAAAGCATGTCGATGAATTAACATTAGAATCGAAAAATTTCAAGGAAGAAAACTCTTCACTTATCAAAGATATGAAGCGCTTAAATGAGAGCCTAGGGAATTTGCAAAGAAAAAATGAGGATCTTGTCGGTGAAATGGAAAACCAACTAAGTGAGAAAGTTGCAAATATAGAGGAACAATTTAAGGAAGAGCGAGCAAATCACCGTGCTACCTTAGAAAAAAATCAATTTTACCAAAATGAAATTTCTAAATATCAATCAGAAATCTCAAGACAAAGTGCAATCAATGTCAAACTAGAACAGGAATATGAGATGGTAAAAGAGACAGTAAAAGAATTGATTATGAAAATAGAAAAGACAAATCAAGACAAGCAAGAGTTCCAAAAGATAGCGGAAATAAACGAGAAGCTAGAAGAAGAAAATTTGCAATTGCATAAGCATATCGATGAATTAACATTAGAATCGAAAAATCTCAAGGAAGGAAACTCTTCACTTATCGTAGATATTAAGCGCTTAAATGAGAGTGTAGTCAATTTGCAAAGAAAAGTGGATCAAAAGGAGAACAGCGTTACAGCTACTACTAAGCCTAAAGAGAAAGAAATCCAAGAAGAAGAGGTGAAAATTCAATCCTGGTTCTATAATAATGTTAAGAAAGAAAAGTAAACGAAGTTCATCTAGACAAGTGCGGATAACCATTCAAATTTGTAGTGCATAGAATAATATATGTTCTGTTACTACAAAAGCGGGAGGTTGCCAATGAGCTATTTCAACTATTCCAACTCGAAAAAGCCAGCCGGAATCAATAATGTTATCACATCAGCTTCTTCCTTTTCTTCCATTAAGAAAACAAAAAAATCCTCTGGTTGCAGTTGTGGGAAAAAGAAAAAAATAATCACAGAAGATAAATAAATATATACTAAACCCCCTTTTCAGACATATCTTCACTAAGAAAGGGGGAATTTTTTTGTTAGAAAACTGGTTTTGGTTTATTTTATTGGGACTTGCTAGTTTTAGGTTAACTCGTTTGGTTGTTCTGGATAAAATTACAACAATAATACGAAAACCTTTTGTAGAGGAAATAGAGGAAGAAAACGAAAATGGTGAAATGGAAGCATACATTATTATAAAAGGAAAAGGAATTAGAAAATGGATCGGAGAACTGTTGAGCTGCTACTGGTGTACAGGGGTATGGGTAACGACCGGCCTTTTTCTCCTTATTACGTTTTATCCTTTTGCAGGGAAGTCAGCCCTGATTATTTTTGCTGCAGCTGGAGTAGCCGGAATTATGGAAAGTATAGTGGGAAAATTAATTGACTGATTCTGGTTCTCCATTTGGAGAGCCTTTTTAAGTGGAATTTGTGATACATAATTTTTAATACAGAAATGAATATTAATAAATAGATAAATGAAGGAAATTGAGGTGATGAAATGAGATCTGTTGTTATGTTTTTAGTTTTAATAGTGTCGGTGGTCCTTTTGGCAGCTTGCGGTCAGGGGGAGGTCAAGGAAAGAGTGGAGGATACAGTCATGCGTACCTCTAATGAGCAAAAAGAGAAATCGGATAAAGAGCAACGGGCAGAGAAAATTGCGAAAAACTTCAAAGAGGTCAAGGGAGCTGTAGCCTATGACACGGAAGATGAATTGGTGGTTGCATTCCATGTGACACAATATCAAAAGTTTTTCACAGAGAAGATTGAAAAAAAAGTGAAAAAGGCACTCGAAAAGGAATTCCCGGATGAGAATGTGGTCGTTTCCCATGACCTGAAGATTCGTCTGGAAATCGAGAGGCTGAGAAGGGATGTAGAGCAAGATAACATCTCAGAGAAAGAACTAGAAAAGCGCATAGAAAAAATGAAGAAGTTGCGGGAAGAAAAAGCATAGGAGGTGTCAGTGGATGAGTGGGAAAGACAAGCAGCTTACCCCAGAACAGAAGGCATATCAGCAGTTTGAACAAACGCGGGAACTAAAACGCCCTGTGTGGAAAAACTGCATCATCGCCTTTTTGGTAGGGGGAGTCTTTTGTATAGTTGGTCAGGCGATACAGCTGATGTACATATACTTTTTTAATTTTACCGAAGTGACGGCCGGGAACCCAACAGTGGCAACGATGATTTTCATTGCAATGCTATTGACAGGCTTTGGAGTGTATGACCGGATCGCACAGTTTGCTGGAGCGGGTAGTGCTGTCCCTGTTACAGGTTTTGGAAACGCGGTTATATCTGCGTGTATTGAACATAAGACAGAGGGTTTCGTGCTTGGAGTGGGATCAAATATGTTCAAGCTCGCAGGATCGGTCATTTTGTTCGGGGTATTTTCTGCCTTTGTAGTTGCATTGATAAAAACAATAGTGGTTTCGTTAGGAGGATTCTGATGCTGCAAGGAAAACAATCTTGGATTTTTGCCAATAAGCCTGTCATTACATCAAGTGCGGCAATCGGGGGCCCATTTGAAGCCAATGGGTTACTTGCTAATGATTTTGATATGCTTCATAAAGACTTATGGCTGGAACAGGATAGCTATGAAAAAGCGCACAGGGTCTTGTTAGAGGAAGCATGCGAGACGGCAGTGAAGAAAGCCGCTCTTGACCTCTCCCAAGTGCAGTTTTTATTGGCCGGTGACCTGATCAACCAAATGACACCTTCCAATTTCGCTGCAGAATCACTTGAAATGCCATATTTAGGTGTATTTGGTGCCTGCTCGACGTCAATGGAGGGATTGGCATTGGCGGGGTTCTTGGTAAACTATGGCGGTGCAAATTACTGTCTGACAGGTGCTTCAAGCCATAATGCTGCTGTAGAGAAACAATTCCGCTATCCAACAGAGTATGGCGGTCAGAAGCCCCCGACTGCACAGTGGACCGTTACTGGGGCTGGAGTGGGACTTATAAGCAAAGTTGGGGTGGGACCTCGAGTGACTTCGGCAACCATCGGGAAAGTAATCAATATGGGATTAAAAGACCCATTCAATATGGGAGGGGCGATGGCACCTGCCGCTGTTGATACGATACAGGCGCATTTCAAGGATACAGGCAGGAACCCATCATATTACGATTTGATAGTAACAGGTGATCTTGGAGAGATTGGAAGAGAAGTTTCCTTGCAGCTATTGAAGGAAAAAGGCTTGCAGATAGAAGACTCGCAGTATCAGGATTGCGGGCTGATGATTTATGATAAAAGCCAGCCTGTGCTTGCAGGTGGCAGTGGTGCTGGCTGTTCTGCTGTTGTGTTATATGGCCATTTATTGAATGAGATGAAAAAGGGGACATACAAGCGGATACTTCTTATTGCTACTGGAGCCTTGCTTTCTCCTGTTTCCTTTCAGCAAAAGGAATCCATTCCATGTATTGCTCATGCAGTTTCTATCGAGATGGAGATGGGAGGTGTCAGCTGATGTTGTTAGCTTTTTTTTGGGCGTTTGTTGTTGGAGGGCTTATCTGTGTGATTGGCCAGATCATGTTTGATGTATTTAAGCTTACGCCTGCACATACGTTGAGTGCATTGGTGGTTGCAGGCGCAATATTGGACGGCCTTGGTTTGTATGAGCCTTTGATTGCATTTGCAGGAGCAGGAGCGACCGTTCCAATCACAAGCTTTGGAAACTCGTTGGTTCACGGTGCATTGGAAGAGGCGCAAAAGCACGGGTTAGTAGGTGTTTTGACAGGAATGTTTGAAGTGACAAGTTCCGGTATTTCAGCAGCCATTGTATTCGGCTTTATTGGGGCTTTACTGTTTAAGCCAAAAGGGTAAAGGAGAGGGTTGTAAGTGGATGAGAAATTAATGCTAACTTATAATCGTGCCAGCCTGAAGATGATACGGAATAACCTTCACGTATATGCCATGGAAGCTAATGACCCGGTCGCGCAATCCACCTACCACGAATCCATGTTGAAAATCGATGACATCATCTCAAACATCGACTATAAACTAAAAGAGATGTGAGAGGCAGGAAAGAAGAAAGAGCAAGTGAAAGAAATTGTTTACGTCGTTTTAGTGCTTTAGTGTGTTGAAAGGGGTCTGACCCTCATTGTTCTAAAGCGCTAAAGCGTCATTCTTTACCTCTCTATTTGTTGAACGGAGTGATGGTGATGCCACAGTGGGTAGAGGTTGCTGTGCGGTCTTTTTCTATAATTATTGGGTTGTTTATCATTACGAAGCTTTTAGGGAAGAAGCAGCTATCGAAGCTGTCTTTTTTTGAGTATATAGTGGGCATTACAGTGGGGGATATTGCCGGTACATTATCCATGGATAGGGATCTTGACTTGAAGAACGGGGTGACGAGCATTTTAATTTGGGCGCTCTTCCCCCTTGTGACCTCACGGATATCTTTGAGGAACAAGCGATTCCGTGATTTCATAGAAGGTAATGCTACAGTATTTGTGAGGGACGGTAAAATACTGGAGCAGAACTTAAGGAAGGAAAAGTACACAATAGATGAGTTTTTGGAACAACTGCGTAAAAAGGATATATTTTCAATAGAAGATATCGAGTTTGCAACACTTGAATCAAATGGTGATTTGAATGTGCTTTTGAAGAAGGAGAAACAGCCTGTAACCTACGGGGATCTATATTCAAAAGTTCCTCATCTAAAGGAACCTCAGACGATCATCATGGATGGGGATATTCTGGATGAACCCCTTGCGCGACTTGGGTTGAACAGAGCTTGGGTGGAGGCGGAAATGGAAAAACGAAATATCTTGATTGAAAATGTATTTATAGCTCAGGTTAATCCCTGGGGGGAGATGAGTGTGGATTTATTTAATGATCATTTAAAGAATCCTCCTAAAAAAGAAAAGCAACTGACACTGGTGATACTTGATAAATGTGCAACAGATCTTTCGTTTCTTAGTGTGACAGCCAACTCATCTGAAAATAAAGTGTTTTATCATACTGCCGCTGCAAGCCTGGAAGAGCTAAGAAGGAAGCTGCGCCCATTGTTAGAGGGCTAAGCTTCCTGATTTTTTTTCTCTCATATAATATCTTGAGGTGAGCACATATGAGCGAGTATGATTTCGGGGAAGAACATTTGAAGTTTCTTTTTGAGCGGTGGAAGGTGAATGAGGGACTTACGGAAACAGATAAACAGGCTAAGTTGAATATAAAAAGTGCAGATGAAGGTTTTGCGCACATTCAACAGCTGGAAGCGCGGATGAACAAGTATATCAGAAATTTGGAACGGTGGATGGAAGGTCAAGCGAGTACCGGGGCGGCAGATTTTGATGATGAGGAAAATGATGAGTGATGGGTGTTTTGTGATGCGAGGGAGTGGTCCTTCGCTTTTTTGTGTTTGGATTGGGAATACCGATTGGATAGGTATTATTGGGGGATGATATGGGTGTTTTTTGTATTGTTTAATTCCAAGTGGTAGAAGTTTGCCTCCACACTGTAGAATGTCTGTTTTAAAAGGTAGAAGTAGCTCGCTGAAGCGTTCAAGGTTTGCTGGGAAATAGAGAAGTGAAGTTGGGAAATGGAGAATACTCCCATATGCCATTAACTAACTCAGAGACAAGTGGTCATCCTTTCTCTATCCAAAAAAAATCCACAAAATTACACATTGGCTGCCAAAGTGCCCATACCGAATGTTAAAAGATACATATAGTAATAGGGAATCTTCATTAAGGAGGTGCGAGATTATGGGTTACTATGGAGGCTATCCTTATGGCGTAGGTGGAGCTGGATATGGCGGCTACGGCCATGGAGGCAGCACATTCGTGCTAATCGTTGTTCTATTCATTCTTTTAATCATCGTTGGTTGTGCGTGTAAAGGATATTAATATCTAATAGAAATTAGAAAAGTACGGTTGATCCGTGCTTTTCTGTTTCATTATTTTGTTATTTGAGCCTGTACAAAAGTGAAGTGTTTCGTGTCACCATCATAGGCACTCTCACATACAATGAGGTATATCCGAGAGGAGGATGTTTGGTGGATAATAATTTATTTAAAGGGATAGAAAAGAAAACCGGCGTAAGTATGAAAGACGTATTTGAACTTGCCAATTCCATGCAGAACGCGAATTTCAAAGATGAACAGACTGTTCGTAACTTGGTTTCACGGGTAGCGACGATGGCAAATAAGAAGGTACCTAAGGAATTGGAAGATAAGATTGTTAATACATTGGTTAATGGGAATAAGCCTGTCGATATGGGGACTATATCCAAAATGTTGAACGAGAAGAAAAAGTAAAAAACATCTGCCTACCACGTTTAAGTGGATAGGGCAGATGTTTTTTCTTTCTGGATAAAAAGAACCGTTTCATCCTACCTACTCAATTGTCCCGAGATCCTCCAGCACTAGATTCCTGTCGGCGTCTTTTTCAATTGCACTGGATGCATCTTCTGCAAGCTTTCTGTATCTTTCCTTTGAAGCAGTGTCTCCATTTAGGCTGTAAGCGCGGGCCAACGCTTCATAGGCAAATGCCAAGTCGAAATCCTTGATGCCGTGCTCCAAGACGATTTCTAGATTTCTTTTTGCGTGCACAAGGCATGGTTCTGGCCGGTTCAACACGGCATAGACCCTAGAGATTTGCCATTCTCCTCGGGAGAAATTTACAGGGCTGCCTACTTCGCCCCAATGGAAGCGGGAGGCATGTGCTTTATGTATCATTTGTAAATTTTCTTCTGAAGTGCGTTCCTTTTTCTCCATGAGGTCCCATACTTCATTGAATAAGTTGATGGCAGTTTTTTTATGAAAATCACTTTGGAGGTTGGTCTCTTTTTGAGTCAGGTTGGCCATTTCAAATAAACCTCTTTTCCCTAAAAATTATCTATATTCTAAATAATAACATTTTCCATTTTGGAAAGGGAGGTGATATTGTACAAGGGGCCTTTTTTCCGTTTCATCAGCTCGGATTCCAGCAGTTTTATAAAGTAATGATCCAGGTTTTCCGCAATCGCATGGTCGTATGCGAATTGGAGGGAGTCGTCGGACAGTTGTTGGATGGAACAGTTATCATGAGGGTCTAATGTTCTCATCTATATGTCCCCCTTTCTACACTTATATAAGAGGTACATACCCAGATTCAGGTAGAATAAACATACTTTTTTACTATTTGAAAAATAAAGTTTTTTCATCGATTAAAGGTTGACAAAAAGAAAAACGCAATTCCAAAAATAAAGAAGGAATTGCGTTCTTTCTAAAGAATATCTCTAAGAAATCGACTCGTGTATGCTTTTTTGCCACGGCGATTCATGGGCACGGAAATTTGTAATGTTTCCTTTGCGCGTGTCATGGCTACATACAGGAGGCGGCGTTCTTCTTCAAGGGCCAAGGGTTCTCCGTTGCGGAAGGATTCCAGGGCAAAGTCGTGAGGCAAGCTGCCATCGACGGCACTTAGTATATAAACATTGGGATACTCCAGTCCTTTAGAACGGTGGATCGTTGAAAGATGGATGGCATTGCTGTATTGCTTACTTAATTTTTTCATTTCGTCCGTTTTGGCGATCATATCATCTACATGATCTAAAAATTCATGGATGCCCTTGAATTTTCGGGCAACCACCTTCAGATCCCGAATATCATCGGAGCCTTTTTCAAGAGCGTTCCCTTCGTTCCCCCGCTTTTTAATATAGTCATCAAAGCCCATGTCCTTTTCGATCATCTCAAGGGCGACAGAAGGTGAGACGTTAGCTAGTGTTTTAAACAGAGGAATGATCCGCTTTATTTTCTTCACTTGGAAAGGCTGGATATTCGTAAGTTTGCTCAATGACTTTACTAAACTGCAATCTTCTAAAATACTAATCGCTTTTGCATCCTGCAGGTTCGATTGTTTAAGAAACAGGGCGGGAAGAATGTCCGCAAAAGCTTGAACGTCATTTGGATCTTTGCTCAGCCGTAAAAAACCGAGTATCCCTTTTACAATCCTTCTTTTATAAAAGCTTTCATAATCCTGATCCAGCTTGAAAGGTAAACCTGATTGCGACAACCTTTCGAAAATAGCCCTTGCAGCACTGTGTGTGCGATATAACACGGCAAGATCGGCTGGGCTTGCACCTTTTTCGATTTGTTCTTTCATATCCTGAACAATGATGGTGGCTTCCTCTTCTTCGTCATATGGGTAAAAAAGGATAGGGAATTGTTTGTTATCTCTCTGTGCGATCATGCTCTTGATACGACGACTCTTATTCTTGACAATTACCTGGTTTGCCGCAGCTACCACAGTATGGGTAGACCGATAGTTCTCGGATAGTGTCACGACTTTCGTTGAAGGGAAATCGCGATGGAAGTTTAGGATATAGTCCGGACTGCTGCCTCGGAAGGCATATATAGACTGATCATCGTCTCCGACGGCACATATATTTCCACTTTCCGCCAATAGTTTCATGGTTTCATATTGAACCTTATTAATGTCTTGGAACTCATCGATTAGAAAATAACGAAAACGCTCTTGGTATTTTGCCAACAGAGCAGGATTTTCCAAGAGGAGTTCATAACAACCCAGCAGCATATCATCAAAATCAAACACATTTTTCTCTTTTTTCCAGTCCTCATAGTCCTGATACAAAGATTGGAACTGTTCTTCGAGTTTGTTGGAAGCTTTAATCATTTTTGGTGTTTGCATATTGTTCTTCCAATAGCCGATTTGTTGAATCGCTTGGTCAAAAGGGAAGTCTTTTTCATCGAGTCCAAGTTTACGGCCGGCTGTTTTAAGAAATTGTTCCTTCTGCCAATCCCATTTTAATAGGTTGTCACCATTCCAGCGGGAGGGATGATGGTGCTGCAGCATTCGGTAGAAAATACTGTGGAACGTACCAGAAAGGAGGTTCGCAAAATTCCGAGTACCTGGGGCCTCATATAATCGAAGTCGTTCCTTCATTTCATTGGCAGCCTTCGCTGTAAAGGTGATCAGCATGATGGATTTTGGATCTATCTGTTTCTCCTGCACCATGTAGGCAACACGCGTTATTAAAACCCTTGTTTTTCCACTTCCGGCACCTGCCAGTACGAGTAAAGGTCCTTCAACAGTTGATACGGCTTCTTGTTGCGTCGGATCAAGAAAAATATTTTTTTCTTGTAAAGTATGGAAAAACCCACTTAAATTCTTATGACTTTTCGTATGTTCTTTAATAAAGACAGGTAGGTGGGTAAGTGGCATGGGTGCCTTCCATTGCTCATCGGATATATCTTTTTCCACAACAATGGTCCTGGATTTCGGATAGCGAAAACCGTCCCGTTCAATATATTCCTGCTGTTCTGTCATCCTCTTATTCGTTTGAGGAATTTCCTTTTCTTCCTTATGATCCAATCCGCCATCTATGTGATAAAAATGAGGTTCTTTTTGCAAACCAAGATACAACTTGACCTTTTCCCCACAGATAGTACAGGAGAGTTCGCCTTTCACTCCAGCGTCATGTACCTCCTGATATAGCTCTCTTGCCATGTTTTTAATATGTATGTTTCGTTCATTCCAGCGTGCAGACTTCATATGTAAAGACTCCTTTATAACAGTCAATCTTATTCATAGTAACACATATTATATAGAGAGAACACGAGTCGATGGAAGTTTGTCTTTTGCAAATAAAGGGAAAAATATAGTAAGTCAGAAAGGGGAGAAACGTGATGGGATATGTATTACCAGTACAAATGGATGCCTACACACAATATGCGAACCGAACTGTTTCTGATAAACAACAGATCAGGCTTGATCCGGTAATCAGGCCGACCTTCTACAGGGTAGACCCTCAGCTTTCCTGGCAAGAAATCCACAGAAATGCTCAGCACCAACATTTAAACCTCAAAAAGGAAAAGCAGGCCTCCCGTATATCAGATAAATTATTGGCGGATATAACAGGAAAAGGGCGATACTTTAACGAATCCATCTAGTAGTTCACAAATAGAAGGAGTGCTATAAACGTGGAGCTACAATTATTAACAAATAATGTTTATTATTTTTTGGCTTCCGTCAATATCGGGTATGTTCGTTTTTCAGAATCCGAAGGAATGCTTATTGATGCGGGGCTTGAAGATCAAACGATGAAAAAGGTCTTAAAAATGCTGGACGAAAAAGGACTTCCGCTGACCCATTTATTCATCACTCATGCACATGCGGATCACTATGGTGGTGCTGCCTATCTTCAAAAAAACAGACAGGTTTATACGATGGCGCCGTCATTTGAGTCATTAATACTCCAAGAACCGATGCTTGAGCCCCTATATTTGTTTCACGGTACGAATCCGATATCTGAGTGGCGAAATAAATTCCTAGAAGGTAAACCAATTCATGTGGATTTGTTGGTGAAGGAAGAAGGGGCGGTGGAACTCGGAGGTGTTGTATTTCTTACAGTTGCGCTACCAGGCCATAGCTATCAGCAATTTGGAATACTCGTATCCGAAATTCTCTTTGCGGCAGACGCTTATTTCGGGAAGGACATCATACATAAGCATGGCATTCCATATATAGTGGATGCAAAAGAAGCATTAGAAACCTTGGAAAAAATAAAAAAGCTCCCATGCAGAGGTGCAGTTCCTGGACATGGGAGATTTGAAACAGGTTTTATGGAGACGATAGATGAGAATATAAAAGTGCATCACCAAATCGAAGCAATGATATATTCCTTGATAACTGCGGAAACAGCTGGTATTGCCTTCGAACAGTTAGTTACGAAGGCATGTACCGAGAAAGGTATCACAGTAAAGAGTGTGCCAAGCTACATGCTTTTCCGGACGGCTGTGACCGCATACCTGACAAAATTGATTCAAGAACAGAAAGCCTACTTTCAAATAAGGAACAATCAATTGGTGGTGGAATCCTCTTTCGAATAAGGCATCACATAGATAGGTTGCCCCTCTTCCCATTCGGCATAAATAATGTCCTGTGGCGTGTGGTAACCTGTCTTTTTTAGTTCATTTAACACCCATTGCTCGGAAAGATTGAATTCGTCCAAGTTATCTGTCAAAATTTCCCCATCAGAAATAATTGGGATGGGGAGGGTCACCTTACTGGAAGGAATATTCAAATCCTTATTTATTGGAGCGGTATATGGATGCTTTTTAAGTACACTCACCGTTCCGTCCGTTTCAAGTAAGGCATATTCTACCTCTTGGATGGAAAAAGCCCCTTTTGAACGGAGTAGGTGACGTAATTGATCAATATCAAGCTTTGATTTTTTTAATTCTTTTTTATTTATTTCTCCTTTATGGATGACTATAGATGGCCGTCCCTCCAATATTCCTCGGGTTTTGCGCCATTTTTGTGTGATGGTTTCCAATAAGAAAATTAGAAGACCCCATAATCCTAAGGCGAAAAGAATCTTCACCACGCCAATTTCATCATCGTACAAAGCGTTTCCGACAAGCTCTCCCAATACAAGGGCAGAAATGAAGTCAAAGGGGGTTATTTGTGTTATTTGAGTCTTACCTAAAAGTTGTGTAATCAAAAACAAGGAAAAAAAACCGATTACCAATTCCACAGCTATACGGCCGTATTCCATCATCATATGTATTCATCCTTTTTGTATGTCCATGTCGTTAGTATGGATAAAGAGGAGGAAAACTATGAAAAAAAGGATGGCTCTCCTCAGATTTCCTAAGGGAGAGTCATCCTTTTTAAATATTCTTCGTCATCGTTACATGTGGTATGCCGGCATCCATGAAAATATCTGAAACGGTCTCATAGCCTAGCTTCGCATAAAATGGTTCTGCATGCGTTTGAGCATTCAATTTCAGCACATGCATTTCTTTTGTTTTAGCATACTCTTCGATTGTTTCCATAATAAGGCGTCCAGCCCCTTTAGATGATCGGAAGGAAGGAAGCACGCAGATACGCTCAACTTTTCCTATTCCTTCTACAATTCGGAAGCGTCCAGCCCCAACGGCTTGGTCCTCATCATAAAGCACGAAATGAGTGGCATCTTCTTCATATTGGTCTATTTCTTCTTCAAGGGGTACATTCTGTTCTTCGACAAAAACGATCTTACGAACAGAATAGGCATCCTGTAGTTGTTCTTCGTTATCCACTATTAGTACGTGCAAGTCTCAGCAGTCCTTTCCAAAGCGGAATGTTTCATACACGGTCCACATGCCATCTTCCAATTGGTAAAGAAGGTGGAAGCGATCGACCATTTCTTCGTGCTCAATGTTGGTCATTTTCAGTGTCCCTAGTACATCGGAATGCTCGTCATCTGAGAGGTTCTGCCCGATGGTAATGTGGGGAACATAAGAAAATTCACGATTATCCTGGAAGTATCCTTTACCAGAATGAAGTTTTTCATGCAGGCTCAGCAGTTCATCCGTTGGGTCTACTTTAAGGTAAATGACATTGTTTACTGGAGCAAAGGAGCTCACTTTATAGATGTTCAAAGGGATTGGAGCTGTTTCTTTTGCGATGGAAGCAAGCTCGTCTGTCACAGATTTCATATCATTCTCATCAATTTCAAAGGCTGTTTTTAATGTCACATGCGGTGGAATTAGTGCATAGTGGGCATCATAACGTTTTCGAAATGAATTTGCGAGATCTTGTAATTTTTTTGTTGGAAAAATAGCTATTCCATATTTCATCCAATATCCCTCCTGTTTACTTTTTTGCGATATAGTGTCTTATGTATTTATTTTATCGTAATTTTTTTGAAATGAATAGGAAAGTTTGTTTATCATTCTTAAATAACTATCCTATATAACTCCCTGTAGCTTTTCGTTCCGGATGTTCGCTTTCCGCGGGGCGATGCTTGAGCCTCCTCACTTCGTTGCGGGGTCTCAACCTACCGCTATCTCCCGCAGGAGTCTCACATCCTGCACTCCAAACTACAGGGGAAATTCACATTCCAATCAAAAACCCAATGCATATCTGGTTACGATAGCATTTGTGGTAAGGCTTGTTTTAAGTCTGGTTGCCAGTAGGTCCAGGTGTGGGTTCCTTCAAACTCTTCATAAAAGACCGAGAATCCTTTTTCCTTCATCAGTTCATGCATGGCGCGATTTGGTTCGATGAAGTTTTTCTTCTCTCCTTTTGTAGTGGGTACTTCGGTTTCCTTTGTGCCTATTACATGATAGAGAGAAAGGAAAGAAGGCTGAGCGAAATCTTCCACTTTCTGCAACACTTTATCATCAACATAAGGGGATTGCATGATTACTTTCCCGAATGTATGGGGATAGGAAAGTGCAGTCATCAAGGAAACCGTTGCAGCTAATGAATCTCCAATAAGGGCCCGTCCCATTCCCATTTGATAGGATGGATATTTCTCGTCGATAACCGGAGTCAACTCATGTGCAAGAAAGCGTATGTAGGCACTGTTCTTGCTTCCGTCTGGATGATATTTATCCCAGCGGTCTTTCACATCTTTATATGGAATGCCGATTATTATCGTATTTTGAATCTCGTTGGCTGCAAGTAGTTTATCAGCTGTACTTCCAATGCGACCAAGCGTGAAATAATCTTTCCCGTCTTGTGCAATCAGGATATTGTACTTATATAGTGGCGAATAGTTAGCTGGTGTATATACCATTAATGTCATTTCTTCATTTAATTCATTGCTGAACATGGTGAATTCTTCGATACGCCCAACATTTTTACTCATTGTTCATTCCTCCCATGGTGCCTTGTCTAATCTGGTAAGCGCTTTATCCACTATCATACCATATCTTTCCCCTATTTGTTGAATGGTAAGACTTGATGTCGACTAGAACGATTTGTGTGCGCGGTGCAGTGTGTGAGCAACCCTACACTTAAGGTCACTGAAAACCCCCGCTGTTGATATCCGCAAACGGCTTCGCTTATCCGGAAGGCAACCTTGAGCCTTCTCACGCTACTGCACTCCAGAAAGAGGAGGAACTTGTCATCATATTCGCCAATAAAAAATTAAATTATTTTCTGTCAATATATTGACCTTTCGCACATACGTTATATAATATATTTTATCCCATTAATCCGATTAAACTAATATGGATTATGTGAAAAGTGTAAAGTAGGTGCATAATTTGTTTTTAAAGATCTCAGATATTACTAAAATTTACACCCAACAAAATACTGATAATACGGTACTTTCATCTATAAATGTCGACATGCAAGAAGGGGAATTCGTTTCTATTCTTGGACCATCTGGCTGTGGAAAATCCACATTGCTATCCATGGTAGCAGGTTTACTTAAACCAACAGAAGGAGAAATCCGACTGAAGGGATCGGCTATTACCAGGCCGGGAAAAGACAGGGGGATGGTGTTCCAGCAGGCTGCCCTGTTCCCTTGGATGACGGTGGAGGAGAATGTATTATTTGCCATCCGTGACATGAAAAACAAGGAAGAAAGGGAGGCAAGGGCCCTCCGCTATCTAAAGATGGTGCAACTCGGTAGTAATCTTAAGCAATATCCCCATGAATTATCAGGGGGGATGCAACAGAGGGTTTCGATTGCCCGTGCATTGGCAATGGACCCGACCGTCCTTCTGATGGATGAACCATTTGGGGCGCTTGACGAACAGACTCGTTTGAGATTGCAGCAGGAACTTGAGAGCATCTGGCTTCAAACGAAGAAGACAGTATTGTTTGTGACGCATAGTATCCATGAATCCATAAAACTATCTGACAGGATTTTGGTAATGGGAACAAGACCTGGAACCATTATTGCTGATATTAAAGTGGATATAGAGCGCCCTCGATTACGTACGAATGAAAAGGTGGCTCAATTAGAAGCACAAATCAGTGCCATGCTAGAAAAAGAGATTGATAAAGTCGTACAAGAGGAGCTGAGCCGATGAAACCTGGAGTAAAGCGACTCGTATTTTTTGCTTCGCTATTTATTATTTGGGAAGTGGCAGTGCTAGTCATCGGGTGGTCGCCTGCGGTTATGCCAAAGCCTTCCAACGTAGCGGTTGCCCTATATCAAGGGTTTATGGATATGACCTTGGTTTATGATCTTGCTGCAAGCTTTAAAAGGTTAGGAATTGGATTGTTCTTGGCATTGGTTATTGGAACACTGCTTGGGATTTGGCTAGCGAAGTCCAAAACTGCGGATGAAACAGTGGGGACCCTTGTTCTAGCGCTACAAAGTGTACCGAGTATCGTTTGGTTGCCACTTGCTATCATATGGTTTGGCTTTAACGAAACGGCAATTATTTTTATTGTAACCCTTGGTGGAACTTTGGTAATGACCATTAATATGAGGATGGGAATCAAAAGTGTCCCTCCATTATATATAAAGGCGGCTTCCACGATGGGAGCATCCGGGATTGAAATGTTTTGGAAAATCATTTTACCTGCTTCGGTTCCATACGCAGTGACGGGGGCGAGGCTCGCGTGGGCATTCGCATGGAGAGCGCTGATGGCAGCTGAGCTGCTTAGTATGGGACCGGGTCTTGGGTACACGTTGAAATACGCAGCGGATTTCGGTCAGATGAGTTTGGTGTTCGGCGTTATCATCATCATTTGTGTAATCGGTTCAGTGGTAGATTTAGTTATCTTCCAGCGCTTTGAGAAAAATGTCATTAAACGCTGGGGCTTGGAATCATAAATAGAGTGTATGGGAGGAAAAGAGATGAAAAAAGGTTGGCTGTTGGTTAGTGCATTGTTTCTATTATTAATGGGGGCATTAGCAGGATGTGGATCAAGTACAAGCGGGTCCAATGGCAAAGAGAAAGTTGTTATCGGTTATTTTCCTAATATTGATCATGTGCCAGCAATGGTTGCCCGTGAGAAAGCTTTGTATGAAGAAGCGTTGGGTGACAAATATGAAGTGGAATATAAAACTTTTCCTGACGGCGGAGCATTCATGACGGCGCTGAAAACAGGTGATATTCAGGCTGGTTTGGTTGGTCCTGGGCCAGCGATGAACAACTATGTAAGTGGGGCAGATGTAAAGGTTGTGGCTGGAGCCTCTTCCGGTGGAACGGTAATCATTGCAAGCAAGGAAAGTGGAATTACATCTGTAGAAGGGCTTGATGGGGCAACATTCATCACACCTGGTGTTGGGTGCACACATGATGTGCAGATGGAAACATTTCTGAAAGACTTTGGATTAACGTCAGCTCGTATTGGTGGAAGCATGAAACATGTAACAGGGAACCCTGCTCAATATGGAGGAATGTTTGAATCAAAAAGCGTAGATGCTGCAGCAGTCCCGGAACCATGGGCTTCGCTTCTATCTCTTGAACATGGTGCAAATATTTTGGTGGATAGCGATGAGATTTCCTTCGGTACAACACTGCCAAACACAATCTTCGTTACCAGTGGAAAGTTGATTGAAGAAAACAATGATCTAGTGAAAAAGCTAGTGGATGCACATCAGGATTCCGTAGATTTTATCTCGGAAAATCCAGAAGAATCCAAAGAGATTGCGATCAAATCAATTAAGGAGCTTACTAACCAAGAGCTATCAAGAGAAGTGATTGATTCTGCATGGGAAAGGATCCGCTTTACACACGAGGTGGACGCAGAAGTGGTGCAGGAATTTGCTAACTCATCCTTTGATCTTAAATTTCTGAAAGAGAAACCGGATTTCACGGAATTCATTGATACTCAGTTTGTTGACTAGCATTATAAAGGAGTGTCGGGCTATAATGGTCTCGACACTTTTTTTACGAGTTTTGGAGGGATGAATTTGAAGAGGCTATGGCAAATGGTTGCTATTATATTTTTACTACTTCTAGCAGGTTGTGCGAGCAACGAAGTGAACTTAGATGAAGAATTTTCAATGAAGCTTGAAGTAGGTGAATTGGAAGGGGTCAATCAGGATGAAAAGTCTTTTTCCGTTACTAAAAAAGATGGGGAGTTCTGGCTGGCTAATTTTATTTTCACCAATTGTGATACGGTCTGTCCTCCAATGACTGCCAATATGGCAAGGGTCCAGCGTGAAATGCAAGAGTCCGGTGTGGAAGTACCGATTGTATCTTTTAGCATCGATCCAGAAAATGATACACCAGATGCATTGAAGGAATATGGAGATTTGTATAAAGCAGATTATTCTAACTGGGATTTTGTAACAGGATACGATCAAGAAACAATCGAACGATTTGCAAATGTATCTTTCATGGTGCCAGCTTCCAAAGAAGAAGGCTCAGATCAGTATATGCATAGTACAAGTATTTTTCTTGTAGACAAGGAAGGGTTTGTACGGGAATCTTACAGTGGTTTGGATGTGCCATTGGAAGAAATCATGGACGACTTAAAAAAAGTTATAGACTAAACTATTAGCAAGTAAGGGTTTTCAATATGATGTAAAGGAAGAGGTGGCAGCAATCGGCTACCTCTTTGTTGTTAAATGGATTGTTCGTGCGAGTGGGTAGATAGTTGTTGTTTTGGTAGATAGTGATCGACGAGTTGATCCAGGTAGTTGATTTTCTCAAGCGCTGTGGTTTTATCAATTTGTTTGTAGTGGTGGTTGCCGCCAGTTTCCTCGTCCATTTCATCCGCAAGTTTCACGACCTTTTGTAAGGGACTTCTCTTTACGTCAATCTCAGGGAGGTAGGAATCGGTGTGCAGAAGAATGGCAACCGAGATCTGTTTGGCTTTTTGTGGGTTTTCTCCTAAACGAATCAAAAGCTTGTGTGCTCGCTCTGCTCCTTTTATCGCATGGATATCATTTTCTCTGTATAGCTCATAATCCCATTTTCCTTGTCTGTACCATTCATAATGTCCAATGTCATGAAGTAGAGCAGCTTTTGTAGCCAAGTCGACACTTACATTATATTTAAATGCCAGATGGAAGGCATGGTTGGCCACTTCAAGGGCATGAGCGATCCCGGAGCGCTTTAAATACTTTTGCGTAATTGGATGTGTAAAAATATCTGTTAATGTTACTTCTCTCATGAAAGTCTCCCTCCTGTAAAAATGTGTTTCTTTATAGAATATCATAATTATTAGGGAGTGTGCAAGAAATATAAGTGATTAGATGACTTCGTCCACATATTTTTTCTTCTTAGGACGAAAGGAAAGCAGCATATTTTGTAGAAGAAAGGTCCTTTTCATTTGACGAAGGTAACAAAAAGCAACGATGGACTGTTCCTTGACTTCTAAGACCATGATGTTCCTTTGGGTGATAGCTCCGTTCTTAGCCATATATATCATTTCAATGGGGATCCTGGACACTTGGTACTGCTCAAGCAATCGGTTCATATTATCATCTCCTTTCCTCTTATTATATACGAACATACGTTTTGTATACAAGAAAAAAGCGAACGTATATTCTGGTTGTTTTCTGTCGAGGAAGGAATATACTAGAAATATAAAAAGGGGCAGGTGGTATATTGTGAAAGCATCTACAACATTAAAATGGGTGACTGGAGGAATGGAAGCATTTTTGGCAATCCCGTTTCTTGGGGGCTTAACTGTGATGGGATTCGGTTATTCCCCGCTGACTCTTATGCTAATTCTACATATCATCACTTTGGTGTTCAGTGTAAAAGAAGGTCAAAAGTTCCACGGTAGTATTTGGGGGATTGTCGCATCTTGTTTAGGTTGGGTCTTTTTGCTTGGTTGGTTCCTTCATACCATAACAGCTATAATCCTAATGATCGATGCTTTTGCTTCAGGTAGAAAAGAAAAAAGAAGGCAGAAATAACCGTTCCCTATTGGACGGTTATTTCTTTTTAAATTCTTCTTTACAAACAAGTATGAACTATCTATAATAATATTTACAGTCGCATACAAGATCTGATAGTTCAGTGGGAGAACACTACCTTGACAGGGTAGGGGTCGGGGGTTCGAATCCCTCTCAGATCATCCGAAAAAAAGCTGCAATCCCTTTATTACTAAGGGATTGTGGCTTTTTATTTGTTAAATGCTATTGGATCTATTCTGGGATTTCTATGAATTAGGCAAAACGATAATAGATGAGTAAAAAGGTGCTCAGCACAAATAGGAAATTTAAGAAGATGAAAATAAATTGATCCAATCTGCTTTTATGAATCTTGATAGGAGGATCATAGAAGGAGACTCCCTCAATGATGAAGATGATGAGGATGAAATGTATCATCAGGTGGCCTATGATTTCTGTAACGCCGAAAAGCATGGTCGTTGAGATAAAAATCAGCGTCAGCACAAATGCCAGCATCCTGTTTAATATCCCCACAATAAGGAGGTAACCTACCACAAACTCGATAAAGGCAGCGAGGACCACAAAGGTCTCTGGTGCAAATCCAAAAGTTGGGACTCCGTGGCGCTCGATTATGTCCACACTCATTACAGGATAAACCCACTTTTCTATCGCCACCCAGCAGAGTGACAATCCTGTTCCTAAATATAGGAACGGAAAACCCCAGTTTTCAAGCTTTGTTTTACCAACCAGCAAAACGCCGATGATTGCCAGGTAGAAACCATAGTCCAACATGTGGAACAAACCTGCCTGTCCCAGCTGATAAATGAACAACCCCAAAAGAACAAGTGCCCCCGCCTTTGTGGCATAATGGACCGGAATTAGCAGGAGGATGATAGCCGCCCAAATTGCGATCATGATACCAGAGTTTATAATGTCAAATTCGGGGGCAAAAAGGGAGCCGGTAACAGCCTGTACAATCAAAGCGATGGCCGTTCCGTATTTTAAAATATACCTCGATGAGATTCGATAGCGGTCCAGATAGGCATTGATTCGCTGTACTAAAGGAATTCTATCGATGGTCGGTTGCAGCACCAGCGTCAATACACCGAGCAATACGGCAATAAATAGGGTCAGCCCAATAAAAAGAGGGGATAGGATACTCTCGATATCCTCCTTTACAGGATCTACCTCGGAAAACCATTTAACATGCGCTTCCGCAAGCATCGGGGTCAGTACCATCAAGAAGAACAAAAGAAACAAAGTTAATCTGACTCTTGATATGTTCATCATTACCTCCTAGTGGAAAGTCCTTGGAATTATACTTTGTAAGTAAGGAAGATTTATGCAAACTCCTGTTCTATAAATTATTTTTGAAACACATATAAATTAAGCCTGTTTAAAAGTTCATTCAATGGAACCGATCAACGGTCACGCTGACTTTCCAATTGTGATGTCTAAGTTGACCGTATACCTATAGGGGTATATAATTGTAGGGATATTATAAATCTGGAGGGATGATGTTGTTACTCTTTTTCGTCTTCACACTAGCCGTTTCTATATATTTATTTAAAAGATATGTCCCTGTATTAGGTGTACCATGCCTGAAGGCAATAGAACATATAAAGAACGATATCAAAATTGTCGATGTGAGGGACTTTAATTATGTCCAGGGCATTTTCCCGAATTCAATTAATATACCAGTTGCCTATCTGCAGAGAAATTATAAAGAATTAAATGGGGAAAGTGTAATTGTCGTTGCATCCAGTCATTTGGAAAAGAATATCAGTATTCGCTTTTTGATGAGAAAAGGAATTAAGGTAGTTGGGTATGAAGTAGTTGGTAGGTCATGTAAGTGTCCTAAATTAAATATGGTATAAATGTATAACCACAGCTCAGAAATATGGGGCACTGTGGTTTTTTCTTAAGGAAATTAAAGGGTTTTCCTTAAGTTTTAGCGAAATGGGGATGGAGAGAGTGAGAATGGGGGCGTTAGCATGGATGTGAAAAGGACATTCCAGGAATTACAAATAAAAATGAATGAGAATCCTAAAGGGATACATGGTTTGCATGCAGTCTTTCAATTTAATTTAAATGAAAATAAAGTGTATCAATTCTCATTTTGTGAAGGGAATGTAAAAATGTCCGAGGGGGAAGTGAATCCTCCAGATTGTATACTTCAATTATCGGACGAAAATGTCTTAAAGATGATGGAAGGTAATTTCAATGCCACGATGGCCTATATGACTGGTAAGCTAAAGGTTAAAGGGGATCTTGGATTGGCATTGAAGCTTCAATCGGCATTGGAAAAATATCAATAGCTAGAAATTTGAGAGACAGGCGTTTTAAATGCCTGTCTATTTTTTGTGGTAACGTACAGGAATATTATAGGAATTTGAATATACTTTTAATAGATTAATAGAGGAGGTGAAAATCTTGTCTGTAGTATATGTCGAATGCCAAAAATACTTCAAGAAGAAACGTGAATATCTTCACCAACCCAGGTCCCTTCAGCAAGCAAACCATTCAGTGATGGGTGCAACGGGAGCCCGACGTTTTTATGGTTACAGATGTCGTGGAGGCGTTTTCCGTTTTTACAGATACTCCGACTAGTGGTGTGAAAATAGATGAGCGAAACTCGCTTGTCTATTTTTATTGTGTTAATTTTGTACGAATATTTCCATACAATTGAAACAAACTAACGGTGATTTTATGTATCGAAAGGCAGGTCCATTCGAATGGAGAATTCCCATGATAACATTCGCCTCACATCAGCTGAAATCGGGCACCTATGGAGTAGCTACTTGTTTGAAACATCTGTTCACCATATGTTCCGATATTTTTTGGTGCATGTGGATGATCAGGATATAGCGAAATATATTGAACATTGCCTTGAAGTCTCCAAACGACATGTTCATCATTATATGGATATATTCAAAAAAGAAAATTTCCCAATTCCGAGGGGGATAACTTCTGAGGACATCAATACCAAAGCGCCGCGACTATTTTCGGATGTATTCTATCTCCATTATATAGACGGGATGGCCAAGTTTGCACTTAATGGCTTTGCGCTTGCGGTTACGGAGGTATCCCGAAAAGATATCAGAAAACTTTTTCACCTTCATATGGATGCCCTCCAACAGATAACAGAAATGGGGAAGAGGTTGTTGCTAGAGAAAGGAATCTACTCTAGACCTCCTTATATCTCTACGCCAGCAAGTATCGAGTTTGTGAAAAACGGTCACTTTTTTGCCGGTTTTACGAATGAAAAAAGACCGTTGACAGTCTTGGAAATGAATCAGCTCTTTCAGAATGTGCGATCTAATGCATTGGGTAAGGCCTTGTTAAAAGGCTTTATGCAAGTAACACATGATAAGAAGTTGTGTGCGTACTTTGAAAAAGGAAAACTATTGGCCAACAAATATGTGACAATGTTTTCTACCATCCTTTTGAAAGAAGATTGCAATGTCCCTTCCACGTATGGTAGTGAAGTCATGGATGCAACCATTTCCCCTTTTTCAGATCGTTTTATGTTGAATCATGTGGCGCACTTGATTACATATGCAACGGCAAACTACGGTTTATCTCTGTCTTTGAGTCCTAGAAAAGATCTTGCTCTGATGTATGTAAGGTTAATGGGGGAAGTGATGACATATGCAGGCGATGGGGCGAAGCTATTGGTAAAGCATGGGTGGTTAGAGCAGCCTCCAACAAAGGTAGACCACAAGCTTTGTGAGGATTAAAAAATAGAGGTCCTCAGTCGGGGAAACCTCTATTTTTCAAAATATAGATGATAATGTAATTGGCAACCTGGATTGAAGCTTGATTGGCAAACTGGACAAATGGAATGGCTGTTCAAATACTCGTGAATCGTCATTTCGGTTTTACAGTTCCCGCAGAGAATAGCTTTAGTGTGAAACCAGTCTTTTGGCCATACGCTGATGGGGTGATTTGCGTGTTCTTCATGACATTGATAACAAGGGTAAAACTCCCCACAACAATGAAATTTGATGGCGATGATATCATTTTTTGAATGATAATGGGTGCAACGGGTGTAACTGTCCACTGTGGAGCCGAGTACTTTAACAGTCATTCTATTCCTCTCCTTACCAAAATTAATTTAATTAGGTTGCCAAACAATTTCACCAGATTTATTTTCTTTATCTATTTCTACTTGAAAATCATGTTTCTCATAGAAATGAACCAGGCGATCTACATGATCCCAATCACGATTGGCGATATCTCCGGTAATACAATGAATATTTTGACCTTTAGCCACTTCTTTAAGGTAATTCATGCAGATAGAGCCATACCCTTTGTTTTCAGGACCCTTTATATCCCCAATGAAAATGGTGTCATCCTCTTTGTAAGTTGCCTGGATGGAGAAATCCCACTGGCCACGATACGCTGATTCACAATCGTTAAGCATGATCCTACAGGAGTTTTTGTCGTAATTAGTGTAAACGACCACCCAGTTGTCGTCTTTCGTTTGATCGATACCGATCACTTGCCATTTTTTAGCAATTTCTTTCATGTTTTCTTTCATGCGGAACATTTGGAATTCCAAATCGTCTAGTTCCTGTTTGATTTCTTCTTTATCTCTTGTCTCTTCTTCGGCCAAGAATAAGCTTGTGAAAGACATCCAATTCCCCCTTTTACTATATGGTCAACTAAACACCGCTGTTAATTTCCGCACTGGGCTTCGCTTTCCACGGGGCGCTTGTGGAGCCTCCTCGGCTTCCTGCGGGGTCTCCCCTAAGCGCTACCTCCCGTAGGAGTCTTCGCCCATTGCTCCAATCAACAGCTACGGGCTCAAAAATAAAGTTTAATCTCATTCATAAAAAAATCTACAAAGATAGTTATTTTCCGAGTATAATTGACAATCAGCATATTATTATACAGGTGTTTTACAAAAGTTTCAAATTACTGAAAACAAATATAAAAGCAAGTCATCACAAAGGACAACTTGCTTTTATCTTCTTTATTTAAATAAAGGCGCCATTTAATGATGTATAGCGCAATTAGTAACTTGCTTCATCACAAGCATTATAAGATGTCCTGCTACATGGACATGATTTATAAATGACATAAAAGTATTATATTCGTTTGCCGCGGTATAATTCCATGGTAGTTTCCCTTACTTAAACAACGTAAGCCCTACCTCTCATACGTCCTTACGGCTCCTAGGCCGTGCCAGATCGATTAAGCCTCTGTGAAAAAACTATATGGAACGCCAGTGCATCCTTGTGACACGTTGGTATTGCTTAAGAATGTCATAACGTTCTTCCTTTCTATATCAAGTTACTAATATAATTGGGCTTGCACCCAAACTCTTATTATACATCATAGAAAATGAAAGTCAACTATCTAAAATAAAACTCGATTTTTGTAGGAATTTTTTTGACAGAAAACTTCAGAAATTTGTTAAAATAGAAAAAAGACAGAGAGCAAGATGAACAATTTATAGGGAGACTAGATATGTTAAGTCAAAACTTAAAAGATTTAAATCAACCTTCAAGTAGTGCAGAAGAGTTCCTTAGAAACAATGAATTGACTGACTTTATCCAGAACAATGTATTCTCGGGCATTTTAAAAAAGAAATTAGAATTATGTGAAAGTGAAATACGGCTATGGATTGCAGGTTGTTCCACTGGACAAGAAGTTTACTCATTGGCCATCCTTTTAAAAGAGCATATTGAATCCTTGAATTTAGAACAGGAAATGGATTTCAAGATCTACGCCACTGATTTGGATTATGATTCAGTAAAGATTGCTGGTGCAGGCGTGTATCCTGACTACGCATTTGAAAATGTGTTACCCAACATATTGAATAAGTATTTTGATAAGAGACAGGAATTCTATGTGGTTAAAAAAGAAATAAGGAAGCATATCATTTTTGCCCCACACAACATTGCAAAAGATCCGGGGTTTCATCACCTTGATTTTATCAGTTGCAGGAATGTACTGAATTATTTTCAGCCGACACAGCAGCAAAAAATTATTTCATCCTTCCATCACTCTCTGAATGAGGATGGTTATTTGTTTCTTGGACAGTTTGAAACAGTGGGCGAGTTCAAGGAACTTTTTCACGCAGAAAATTTAAGATGGAAAATATATAAGAAACAACTAGTCGCGGAACGAAATCGCAGCCAGGATGCTGGCCTTCATGCTATACAAGACAGAAGTGCAGAAGATAAAGAGAAACAAGATCTGAAAGATAAGTTAACGGAAGCTAACGAACGTATCAACAGCCTCCAAACCAAGTTAGAGCAGATACACATGGATTACGAAGGGAAATACGAGTCACTTAAAATTGATTCCTATCATCCTATCCTCTTTATAAAAGGTCTATTGCAAATTATTAAAAAGCAGGAGTTTTATAAAGAAGAATATGCTGGTGCCATGCTTATAGAATTGAGAAAACTCGAACACACCATTGAAGATTTTATGAGAGATGAGCATTAAAAGTAAAAGATTAAAAAAACGCTTGGGCATATGAAATGTCCAAGCGTTTTTTTTTAAACCTTTGATAAATTAAGCACGAAGGATGCCTTTTATATCTTCAAGTTCAGATTGGATCAACTTGATATACTCGAGCTTGCCGGCTTCTGAAAGGTCTTCCTTAATAATACCAAGCAAGTCGTTGATGGTGTTGATTTTCCGTTCCGCCTGTTTCCTATTGAATTCTGTCAACTCAGGTTCTAGTTCGGTCGGATTTGGTACCACATCATTCCAATCACGCGTCTGAATTTGCTGACGCCATTGTTGGTACTCCATTTGTACATTAGTATAGGAAGAAGTTTCGTCCAAACAAACAAGGTGGATCAGCTTTTCCTTCTTTTGATAATTGAAGTACACCGTAAACAGGGAAGTAGGAGAATCAGTCGTTTTGAGATTCAACTCCATCTTTCCAGGAGAAGGTATACTCAAGATTCGTTTTATCTTTGATCTGCTATCTATATCTACCAGGTCCAGAAATGAAGATACTGGATGGAAAAGATGAGTGACCGGTTTGGATACATTCACAATTTGAAAGTCCTCGGTCAGCTTCAGATAGGGGACGGGAATCCGGTACATTACATTAGCACTCCTTTATCAACGGTTCCGGCTTCTTTCTGATAATTTTCCAACCATTGAAAAAGGAACGATGTATCCTTAGCAATGAGTGTGTCCGCCATGCAGCATGATTGAAAGGCAGATTCAGCATGCAAGCGGCTGCCAACTATAAAAGTAGTGCCAGGACGTTTTTGCTTTAGTCTTTTGATCGTCTCTTTTAACGTGGGAAGGTGATGTCTGATGGAAACAGAAATACATACAACTTCCGGCTTCCATTTTTCCAGACTATATTCCGCATAGTCCAATGGAAGATTGGAGCCTAGGTCGTACACGTCCCAACCATACTCTTCAAAAAGAGAGGAGGCCATTTTTAATCCCAGGTCATGCTCTTCTCCCTCCACGCAAAAAAACATAGCTCGTGGAGCAGAGGTTTTATTCTCTATCAATCTATCACTTAATTTCTCTAAGTGATATTTGGACAATATCAACTCGCATGTACCTGTGGCAAGATGCTCATGGGCTACTGTAATTTGATTCTCCTCCCACATCTCGCCAATGCGGTACATCGCATCGCGTAGGATAAAATCGTATATAAAGGAACTATTATATCCTTGATTCATGGATTCTTTAACACTGTTCCAACCTTTCAGTAAATCTTTCTCAAGCAAGTATTCGGATAGTTTCTTGGAGATTTCATTCATTTGACTCCTCCTATCAACAATAGTAATTATAAACAGTATACTATATTTTCCCTGAAATCAAATGCTTCTTCCTTGAAGTGCACTTTTTAGAATCTGAAATGTGAAAATGGTGCTTTTAAAACACCTTGACAACAGGCTATGCAAGACTTGTATTTTCTATTATGCTAGTAGTAGGTAAATATTAGTAGTAAAGGAAGTGTCCATATGACCTATCAACCAACTGTTCAGGAAACTTTTTCGTTAATCAAAGAACTTGTTTCCATCCCGAGTCCTTCCGGAAACACGGAAAAAGTAATTGGATTTGTCGAAAAATATCTTGGGGAATGTGGCGTGGAGACGTCACGGAATAGAAAGGGAGGATTAATTGCCACCTTAAAAGGGAGCAACGATCGGGAGCATCGCATGCTCACAGCACATGTGGATACACTCGGTGCCATGGTCAAAGAGGTGAAATCCAATGGAAGGTTGAAACTTACTACCATTGGCGGATTTCGCTGGAATTCTGTGGAAGGGGAATATTGCCAAATAGAAACTTCTTCCGGCAAAAATTACTCTGGAACGATCCTGATGCATCAGACCTCCGTCCATGTCTATAAAAATGCCGGGGATGCACCGAGAAATGATGAAAACATTGAAGTGCGTATCGATGAAAAAGTGACAAACGCAGAAGAGGTAAGAGCCCTTGGGATTGAAGTAGGAGACTTCGTTTCCTTCGATCCCCGTGTACAAATCACAGACAGCGGATATATCAAATCCAGACACCTCGACGACAAAGCGAGCGTCGCAATCTTGCTCAAGCTAATCAAGTACATACAATCGGAAAAAATAACCCTACCATACACGACCCATTTCTTGATTTCCAATAATGAAGAGATTGGGTATGGTGGAAATTCCAACATCACACCGGAAACAGTGGAATATCTCGCAGTGGATATGGGAGCTTTGGGAGATGGACAATCCTCAGATGAATATACGGTATCAATCTGCGTGAAGGATTCAAGCGGACCCTACCATTACGGCTTAAGGAAACATCTAGTAGAACTGGCAAAAAAGAATGGTGTGGATTACAAGGTGGATATCTATCCATTCTACGGCTCTGACGCTTCAGCTGCCATCCGATCAGGACATGATATCATCCACGGTTTGATTGGTCCTGGAATTGAATCTTCCCACGCATTTGAACGGACACACGAGAGTTCCATCCAGAATACGGAAAAGCTGATCTATCACTACTTGTTGTCTGAGATGGTGAAGTACTAAATTTATAAGAAACAGCATCCCAATTAATTAAAGGGATGCTGTCTTTATAGTTATGCTTAGGTGAAATATTCAATGCGCGCCTGGGGGAAGTACGAATGGATATACTCGGATAACGTTTCCTTGATTTCTGTCGCCTCATCCTTCGTATAAACATATTTTCCTATACCATAACGCCCCCATTTATACTGGCGCTTTGCTTCGTCTAGTTCCAATTTTGTCATCGGATAATTCTGTTGGATGACCCTTTTGGCAGGCTTGGTAAATCTGTGCTGGATAAGTTCAAAGGTCAGGTCCTCGGTCGCCTTTGCAGGAAGTTTTTCGTATAGCTTCTGGAACAATGTCTTGTACCCTTCTTCCCATCCTTCATGTAGATAGATTGGTGCTACGATAAAGCCTAGTGGATAATCCGCACCAGCGACTTTAGCTGCCGCTTCAATACGTAGGTCGAGCGAGGAGGTTCCCGGTTCAAAGTTTTTGATGACGTAATCAGCATTTACGCTGAAACGGAACCTGGTCTTACCCCGATGATCGGCATCTAACAGGTGGTCAACATGGTGGAATTTTGTGACAAAACGTAGAAGCCCATGTTCTGATTTACCGAAATATTCGATTGCTTTCTTTAAGGAATGAGTCAGGTGATCAATACCTACAATATCAGAGGTACAGGAGGCCTCGAATCTTGTGATTTCTGGTGCCCGCTCCTGCATATATTTATCTGCCGCATCAAATATCTCATCCAAATTGACATATGTCCGGATATATGGCTTGCTTCCCATTGTAGTCTGCAGGTAACAATAGTGGCAATGCCCCATACAGCCTGTGGCAAAAGGAATGGCGTACTCCGCAGATGGTTTGGAAGAATCAAATTTCAATGTTTTCCTTACCCCTACAACTAGCGTCGATTTGGCCGTTCTGTATTTTTGAAAATCATTGTCACCAGGGAGGTTCCTTATTTGGTTATGGGAAGTGGTTTCGCGGATTTCCAATCCCATGGATTCAAACTTATTTTTGAGTTCCATTCCAAGGGGATAATCAAGGGCGCGTGGCTCAATATATACAAGTTGCGGAACAAACGGTTTCAATTAAATCCCTCCTTTTATTCGTAAGATGGTCCGAAATAATCATGATAGAGTGCTTCTGCTTCTTCCAATGATGTGAAAAAAACAAACTCGTCAGATAAAGGATAGTACGTATCATATAAAAAAATGGAAAGTTGACCGTCTTCATAAGGGTTTGCCACAATACTAGCCTGTTGGACAGTGGCAACATTCTGTGTGTGGGGGTTACGATAAAAGAGATAGATGGTATCGCCATCCTTTAGGGAGGATGTTGGTCCTTGCTCAAACAAATTCATCATGTTCACCTGCTTTAGCTTCTTTAATTTCCCATATTAGTTTTATATAAAAGGAAAAATATATCCGTGAGAAAATTTGTTAATGGAAATAGCGTGATTATGACTATAAAAGTCGTAAAATTTAAAATGTTACAAAACTTATAATCATAAAATGACGTCTAATCTTTGGGTAAACGAAGGGACGGGGATTTAATGATGAATCATGTGGATCTTAGGCCGAAAAAAAGGTCAGCATTACGTATTTGGCTGGGAACGCAATTTTACATCTTGAAGCGCTGGTTAGAATGGAAAATTGGAAATAAAACTTATGCGACTGAATTAACAAGTGAAATGCTTCCATATAAAAGCTTCTCACACAAGACACCGACATTGAGGAAGCTAAAGGATGTGGATATGTGGTATCAGCATAACAAAGTAATCAATTTGCGGCTGGCTGTAAAAAAGATCAATGGTGTAGTCATAAGGCCGGGTGAGTCCTTTTCGTATTGGAAATTGATTGGAAAGCCTACTAGGAAAAAGGGTTATGTAGATGGTATGGTCCTCTTTTATGGTACGTTCAAGCCGGGACTTGGAGGAGGGTTGTGCCAGCTTTCCAATTTAATCTACTGGATGGCATTGCATACTCCGCTGACCGTAACAGAACGCTATCGTCACAGCTTTGATGTGTTTCCCGACAGCAAAAGGACGCAGCCTTTTGGGAGTGGGGCCACCTGCTCTTATAATTATTTGGATCTCCAGCTTAGAAATGACACCGACCATGCTTTCCAGCTATGTGTTAAGTTGGAAGAGGACGAATTGGTGGGAGAGTGGAGATTGGAAAAGCCGCCACTGCATGTGTATAAGGTGTATGAAAAAGAACACAGTATCACTTCTGCATATTGGGGAGGATATCTACGGCACAATGTCATTCACCGTAAAGTAATTAATTTAAGCGGTAAAGAAGTTGATGACCAATACGTAACGGAAAATCATGCTATTATGATGTATGAGCCACTTTTGACGGCATCGGAGCAAGAGCAAAGTGGTTAATCCATTCGTATAAAGGTGTGTGTATTATATGATTTCCATTCCGAAAGAAATGAAAGACC
Source organism: Sutcliffiella horikoshii (assembly GCF_021991925.1). GTDB lineage: Bacteria > Bacillota > Bacilli > Bacillales > Bacillaceae_I > Sutcliffiella_A > Sutcliffiella_A horikoshii_F. The sequence goes on from NZ_RXZI01000001.1 coordinate 162,621, forward strand.
AGATGATTGGTAAGATTCAATCCTATTTCGAAGAAGAACGTGACGAAGAGATAGGCGACCTTGGAGCGGACCTGCTGTTGGACGTTTTCATGAAGGAACTCGGTCCTTACTATTATAATCAAGGAATTGCAGATGCTAAGGCATTGATGGAAGAGCGATGGGGCTCGGTGGAAGAGGATATGGAAGCATTAAAACGCTCTACAGGTGGCAACAGGTACAGGTGAGATTCTTGACGAGTTTCTACTATAATGTAGTTTGATCATGGGGGAAACAACCTTTTTGGCTCATAGGGGCCGGAGAGGTTGTTTTTTTGATGTTGTGGCTGATAGTGGGGGAGGGGTGAGGTAAGTTAGCGGGTTTTGCAAATTCGTTAGATTTTGCGAATCGCCTGTATTTTTTGATTTTCGCCCGTATTTTCGAAAAGTCGCCCGTAAACACAAAAAATCGACCGAAAGTTCTCCGGAATCGCCGGTAAATCCCAAAAACCGCCCGAAAATCCAGAAAACCGCCCGATCACTCCAATCACTCTGCAATCACTCCTAAACCAACTTTTCAGCGAGGCCTCTAGGCATACCGCCTCGAGACTTCGCCACGAGTAACGAAAATCCTGCCGGGGTCTGACCCCCTAAAAGGGATTTTTTTCTCCTCTCATAAGAGAGTTTCTAAGTTTTGCGTTTGTGGTTTAGTGGAATGAATTGAGTAGAGGTGGTGATGGTGTTGAAGGCGAATGTGTTGGTGATTGGGGGCGGTGTTGGCGGATTGACGGTAGCGCTGAAGCTTGCGAAGTGCGGTGTTGGGGTTACGGTTGTGGAGCAGGTCAAAGGCAGTCCTCATATGTACAAGGGGGAACTGGTGCAACCGAAGACGTTGCAGATTTTCGAGAAGAATGGAATCCTCGAAAATGTACTGGATCATGGCCATACGATTAACAAAATAGAGCTGATAGAAAAGAACAAGCTCGACAGGAAGCCCAACTTACCGATTCAATCCATGAGCTATAACATACTACCGGAGCCATATAACTATGCATTGATGATCCCCCATGAAACCTTGAAAAAAATTCTCTTGGAGGAAGCGGAAAAATACCCTTCCTTCAAATATATACAGCCTGGTCGGTTTATGGGCTTTGAAGGAAAAAAAGCGAAGGTGAGAATAGAAAAGGAAGAAGTGTTGCTTGAAGCGGATTACTACATTAGTGCAGAAGGGCGCAAATCAAAGGTCAGAGAAACGATGGGTGTACCAAAAAAGGAGAAAAAATATGATCATCATTTTCTGACAGTAACATTTCCACGTCCTGAAAAGTTGACGGAGGGGAAAATCATCTCCACAGATGATACGTTCCTGGGGCTTTTTCCTTTGCCGGATAATCTTGTACGTAGCGTGTATTTGATTCCAAAAGGTAGCTATAAAGAAATGATCGAGGAAGGATTGGAAGCTTTTTATAAAAAATATTTGGATCTTTATCCGGAATTGGATGGATACGTGCAGCAAATAGATTCATGGAAAAAAATACAGCTCATGATTCCAGTACATTATCATGTTTCCAATTACGTAAAAGGGAATGTGGCATTGCTTGGAGATGCGGCGCACAGCGTTCACCCCATGGCAGGTGAAGGGATGAATCTTGCCATACAGGATGGGGACGTGCTCGGGGAACTTCTATGTTGGATGTACGATAAGGATCAGCATGGGATGGAGAACCTTACCAATTACGAAAGAGTGAGAAAGCCGAGGGTTCAGCATGTTTTGAAATTAAGTCATCTTTCGGCCCTCGCCTATTCCAAGCCGCTAAAATCCTTGGTGACCTGGAGAAGCAAGGTAATGGATCAGCTTACCAATGATCCTGTTCTTCATATCAAGCATATGTTGAATATTTCAGGACTTGGCATCTGGAAGGAATCGCTGGTGGACCGGGTGATCCAGACCGGGGTGGCCCCGAAAAGGAAGGACCGCGACATTCATGAAATAGATCGGCGTCACCTTTTTACAGAAGAGGAAGATTACCCGTGGAGGGACCATAAGGAGGAAGCATAGGGATGATTAGTGAATATGTAAGACTTTTTAAAGCGCGGGGGTATATGAAAAGAAATTTACCCTTCCTATATAGTTGGCATGCCTATGTTGGGTATGAGTTGGATTTATATGAGGCTTTCAAGAAACCAAAGACCATCATGGAAGTGGCTCAGGAACAAGAATTGAAGGAAGACCTTTTAAAAAGATGGGTGGAGGTTGGTGGTGTCATTGGTTATTTGAAAAAGAAATCCAAGGAACGCTACCAGACGGTCCAAAAGTTCATGGTGCCATCAAGTAAGCATAACCCCCGATCAACTGGGGTGCTATTGAAAGAAATGATGGAGCTTCATATACCTACCCTCATAAAATATCCAAAAATGATGAAAACCGACAAGAAGGAGCAGTTTAATCAAAAAGAGCATGGAATGGTGGTCGCGCAGACTTCCTCGCTCCTTGAACAATTGGCCATTCCTCGGGTGATGAAAGTCATGAAGAAAGCCAAACCGAAGAAAGTAGTGGATGTCGGGTGCGGCAGTGGTGGGTACTTGTTGAAGCTTTCGCAAAAGTTTCCGAAAGCGAAGATGCTCGGAATTGAGCTCAACGAAGATGTGGCAGAAGAAGCGAGCAAAAATTGTCAAAACCAAGAGCAGGTAGAGATCGTCTGTAAAGATGTACATCAGTGGTCACCTGATGAAAAAGTGGATTTTGTCATGTTGAACAATATTCTACATTATATATCTCCGGATGACCGGATTGAATTATTCAAGAAAATAAGCGGGTGGCTCCTGCCAAAAGGAACATTATCGGTGGTCTCACCTATTCATAATTCAAAGCACGGCGGCCAGTTTTCTAGTGTGTTTAACAGCTTCTTTACCGCCTTTGATAATTTGTACCCACTTCCTTCCGAGAAGGATCTCAAAGACCTGGCTGATGAGGCGGGGCTGAAAGTGGAAAAATTGCAGCCGGTCATCAAAGAGGGTGGCTGGTATCAAATAACCTTTACGAAATTAAAATAGCTTTTGATAGAAGGGCTCTACGCGGAAGGGGAATTCCGACGTAAAGCTCTTTTTTATGGTCTAATAATCCTCTACTAGAATAGTTTTCCTTATCCTTCTAATAAAAGGAAAACTCGTAATAATCCCTTAATATACCCGTTATGTACGTAACTAAAATGTTATTCTACTGTTCTTTAAAACTAGTAAAACCATGTTATGATGGTAGCATTGAGTCAAATACATAGGAGGTATTTAGTATGAAAAAGACCATGGTATCTTTGGTAACAGCAGCGGCCCTTGCAGGCACGTTTAGTTTAGGTGCGAATGCCTCTGCTGCAGAAGTAACGGTAAAAAAAGGCGATACGCTTTGGGACATCGCTAAAGCAAATAACATATCAGTAGAACAAATAAAAGAATGGAATGGACTTTCAAGTAACGTTATCCACCCGCAAGATCAATTGAAAGTAGCATTATCTGAACGCTACAAAATTGAAAAGGGAGATACGTTATGGGGAATTTCTCAGAACTATGAAGGTGTAACTTATCAGAAGCTAGCAGAATGGAATTCCATTGCTAACCCTGATTTAATCTACGCAGGGGACGAGCTGGTAATCTATGTGGATGGAAAGCCTGTCCCAGTCGAAGCACCGGCAGAAGAACCACCAGCTGAAGAGCCAGTAACAGAAGAACCAGCAGAAGAAGCACCGGCAGAAGAACCTGTAACAGAGGAACCAGCAGAAGAAGCACCGGCAGAAGAACCTGTAACAGAGGAACCAGCAGAAGAAGCACCGGCAGAAGAACCTGTAACAGAAGCACCAGCAGAAGAAGCACCAGCAGAAGAAGCGCCAGCTGAAGAGCCTGCAGAAGAACCTGCTCAAGAAGAAGAAACAGCGGCTGATCCAGAAGTAGCGCAGGAGTTAACAGTCACGGCAACTGCTTATACGGCTACTTGTGAAGGTTGCTCCGGTATCACTGCAACTGGAATCAACCTATTAGAAAACCCTGACATGAAAGTGATTTCTGTTGATCCAGATGTTATTCCTTTAGGATCTAAAGTTTGGGTTGAAGGTTATGGTGAAGCAATCGCAGGAGATACTGGTGGAGCAATCAAAGGAAACAAAATTGATATTTTCATCCCAAAATACGAAGATGCAGTTAACTATGGTGTACAAGAAGTTCAAGTAAAAGTTTATAAGTAATAGAAAGGAAGGGGCTGCTCGATGGAATTGGGTAGCCTCTTTTTTGTGGCTTTTTTATGGGGGTTTGCTTCCGATACAAAATTCATTTTTTTCAAGGTAAAAGATAAAATAACCTTCCCTACTAGTAGTTTTTCCGTTAAAATATGAGAATATTTCTAACTATCTAACAGAGAGAGGGAATTATGATGATTAGAAGACTGACACAAGAGGACCACGAAGTATGCTTTACTTTTCTGGGGGAACAAGCGGCCGAAAACTTGTTTATCATCGGGGATATCGAGGCTTATGGCTATGAAAAGGATTTTCAGAAGCTGTGGGGAGAATTTAATGCAGCCGGCCAGCTTATCGCCGTCTTGCTTAAATATGAAGATAATTATATTCCTTATGCCAAAGGAACCTTTGATGCAGAGGGCTTTGCAAACATCATGCTGAATGATCCAAAATTCAATATGATGTCAGGGTTGAAAGAGGTTACGGCTCAGATTGAACCTTTTGTGACACATCTTTTAAAGAGAAAAAGACAGACCTATTATGCGAAATGCACGGCCCTCTCAAATGAATTGCAAGCAACGGTGGATACTTCCCTTATCCAACAGGCCACTCCACAAGATGCCGAAAGACTTGTCGAGTTATTGAATGCCATTCCTGAATTCAGTGAATCCAAGATCACGGTGGAAAGAAAGAGGCGTGGACTTGAGGATGGTGTTTCCCGCTCCTTTTTTATAGAGGAAGAAGGAAGAATGGCTTCTACTGCTTCAACAACAGCAGAAAACTCACTTTCTGCGATGGTAGTTGGCGTTGCGACATTGGAAGAATTCAAGAAGAAAGGATATGCGACACAATGTATGATTAAACTATGTGACCAACTTCTAGGAGAGGGAAAAGAATTGTGTCTTTTCTATGATAATCCAAACGCAGGTGCAATCTATAAGAGAATTGGATTTCAAGATATCGGATTTTGGATGATGTATTCATTTAATGAACAAGGGTAGAAATTTACAGATTGGCATATCACTCCATCGCATGCCAACCAAATAGTTTTAGCAAGTTGCTAAAGTGGAATAAGGTAATAGGCAACTTATAAAATAAAACGGGGCGATAGGATGAATCTAAAAGAGGAAGCACGCTACTGGAAAGAGCAGATAGATATCAATAAGATATGGGCACCGGGGCTGCTTATCCTTACCGGGGTTGGATTAATGATCACGGCAACGGTTGTGTTCTTTGAATTGGCTGAGGATGTGTGGGAGCAGGAAAAATTCAAATTTGACTCTGTCATCATGGACTATTTGCAATCCGTTGAAAGTACGACATTAACCAATGTATTCAAGATGATTACTGAAACTGGTTCAGTTTGGTGGATAACGGCTGCTAGCATATTTACGGTGCTATTCCTGTGGCTAAGAAAGCGGGATGTGCTTGGTGTCCTCTTTTTTGTTTTGGCCATTGCTGGTGGTGGTAGTTTCATCTTTGTATTAAAATACTTCTTTCAGCGGGAGCGCCCCTCCTTGGCTCCGGAATATGATGGGAATGGTTATAGCTTTCCAAGTGGGCATGCATTGGGTAGTTTTATCTTATACGGGTTTATCATCTATTTGATTGGAAGGGAAAAACGCTTTTTTAAAGTGAGGATGCTTGCAATTGCTTTGTTGTCCCTCCTAATCATTAGTGTTGGTCTTAGTAGGGTGTATCTCCAGGTCCATTTTCCAAGTGATATATTGGCAGGCTATGCGGTCGGATTGATATGGTTAATATGTTGCATATTCTCGATGGAAATGATGAAAGTATATCGGGATAAGGATAAGCGTGCATATCTTTCAGACCTTATCCATCATAGGAAATAAAAAAAGAACGGTCCCAAATGGGGGCCGTTCTATTTCATTTGGTTCTCCACTTCTTCATGGAATCTATCTCTCACCTCTTCCACATCAGGTGTATCGTATTCTTCATGTAACACAAGTTGTAGTTTCTCCATTACCATTGTTTGTTCATATAAATCCCTATCATACTCATGGTTTAGTTCCGCGAGGGTCAAATCTAGTGCTTCAGCGTACGCTTTTTGCTGAGGGAACTCACTTTGATCTGGTCCTTCCTCTATCCATGCATCAAGTTCTTCTTCTGAAATGGAAATGTCGTATATATTTTGTGCTAAAGCCATAAAAGTTTCGTAATACTTAAGGTTATACTCTGCTTTTTCCAATGCTTCCTCTTTAGTTAAATCTCTTTTATTCATAAGTCTTTCATCACCTACTGCGCGAATCACCCATTTCTCCAAAAGCGGATTGTCAATGTTCATATTTTGGACGCGATCAACGATATGTTCCATGATAGGTTTGTATTCTTCGTAGGAAAGCTCGGTGCCGGCAAATAATCCATCTAAGGGTCCCGGCTCATTTGTCTCTTTTTGTTCCCCGCAGGCTGTTAACAATACGAGCGAACAGACGATAATAGAGATAACTAGTTGTTTTTTCATCAATTCTCACCTATTGGTTTTTCTTTTATCCTACCAATAAACAAGGTGAAGGGCAAAGCTTATAGTAAGAGGGCATGACATATTGGGAGTGAGGACTTTGTTGAAATTTATCTCTGCATGTATGATGGTTTCTATCGTTGGGGTCATCGGCTATCATTATTATGATTATGTGGATGGGGGATCTTTGTTTTCTTCGACCACACTAGCAAGTGTACAGGAGATCGATCATCAGGAATATGAGGATGATATTATATATCAGGAAAATAGGGAGAAAACTACTTTAGAAGTTATTTCAGTCCAGCATAAATATTTGAATAATGTGACAGGGTGGGGAGGTGCTGACACGGTCAACCTCCGCAACTTGAAAACGTCGGATGAATGGAAAGAGTTGAAGGCGGCCGTCAATTGGCTGAAAGCGGAGGGATTTGCTCCATCCAAAGTATGGAATGACATGGAAAACGCCAATGCGCTTATTACCCTTGTTGAAAGAAATGAAGATAGAACGGCTCTGAAATATTTACACCGTATCTTTCATGATCTGGATGTAACACTCAACGAAATCACCGAAGAACAAGGCGAAACCAACATCTGGGGCGTTACACATGCATTGGGCAACAACCGTGAAATCCGAAGAATCAATAACTATCTGAAGCAAAACTTTTAGGCGAACCATCAAGAATGAAGAACAACAACAATATATAGTTTTTGAACACCCAGAAGCGGAAACGATAACCGCTTCTTCTTTTTTACAAAAAATTCGAATAATTTGTTAAATAAACAAAGGTTTTTGTCCATATCTGTAGAATTAGTAAATGAATGTGAAAGGAGAGAAGGAGGAATCCGTCGTGAAAATCACAGAATTTATGGGAAATAAAGTGTGCACACTGATCATGGAATCAGAAGGACATAAAGTGAAAATCGAATTTATGTATTCCGAAATGCATCCAGAAATTCTTGACTATAGTTTCCGAATCAATGGTAATCCTTCCTTGCCTACCAGAAATAAAGTGAATGATCTTGCAGAAAAGAAAATGCAGGACCTGTTTATTGAATTGACTCATAATGTACTTTAAAGGACTCTTTATGGGGGTCCTTTTTTTTGAGGAAATTCCCTATGTCAAACTTTATAGAAAAATGAGATAATACGCTTGAAAGCAAAGGGGGAATACATAATGACAATATTAATGGAAGAGATCAAAAAATGGGATGAAGAGGATATCTTAAAGGAATATCGTAGCGAATTTTATATAAAAGAAGGCTCCATTTATATGGACGGAAACTCCCTGGGACTCTTATCGAAAAGAGCGGAGGCTTCGTTATTGAGCCTGTTGGACTCGTGGAAAAATCTTGCAATAGATGGATGGACAAGCGGGGGAGAGCCTTGGTTCTATTTTGCTGAAAAGCTTGGGGAGTTAAGTGCACCGTTGGTTGGAGCGAAAAAAGAAGAGGTGATGGTGACTGGTTCCACAACGAGTAACCTGCATCAGTTACTGGCAACATTCTTTCATCCGGAAGGGAAAAGGACGAAAATTGTTGCGGATGAATTGAATTTTCCATCTGATATCTATGCCATTCAGAGTATCCTGAAGTTGAAAGGGTTAGATCCACAAGAATATCTCATAAGAGTGAAAAGTAGAGATGGGCATACCATCAACGAAGAGGATATCATCCAATCCTTGAATGAAGAGGTTGCTGTGCTCGTATTACCTACTGTGCTATACCGGAGCGGCCAGCTTTTCGATATCAAAAAAATTACGAAGGCAGCCCAAGACAAAGGGATACTCGTCGGGTGGGATGGTTGCCATTCTGTTGGTGCCATACCGCATGAGTTCCACAAGTGGGGAGTGGATTTTGCCTATTGGTGCAATTATAAATATCTTAATGCCGGTCCTGGTGGAGTTGGTGCCCTATTTGTTCATGAAAAGCATTTTGATAAAACACCGGGTTTAACAGGCTGGTTTGGGTCTGATAAACAGAAACAGTTTGATATGGAACACACATTTACCGCCGCAGCTACAAGCGGGGCATATCAGATTGGGACCCCTCATATTTTGAGCATGGCACCTTTGCTCGGTTCATTACAAATGTTTGGAGAAATAGGCATGGATAAAATTCGTCAAAAATCCCTGCACCAGACAAGGGTTTTGATGGAACTGATTGGTCAAGAGCTAACTGGATTTGGTTTCCAACTTATCAATCCAAAAGAGGATGCTCGTCGTGGAGGTCATGTCAGCCTCGAGCATCCCGAGGCCGCCCGGATCTGTAAATCTTTGAAAGAGCTGGGAGTTGTACCGGATTTCCGTAAACCGAATATCATTCGACTCGCACCCATTGCTTTATACACAACGTACAGAGATGTATATGAGACGGTCCAAATAATAAAGCAGATTATGCAAGATAAGCATTATGAAAAACACTCGAATGAACGGGAAGTAGTGGCATAAGGAGGAGGCAAATCAATGAACGTATTTGATATATCAAGACCACTTAGTGAGAACACACCTACATGGCCAGGGGATACTCCCTTCAGCTACAATGTTAACTGGTCCAAGCAACACACAGGCTCTGTAAATGTGGGAAGTGTGAAAATGAGTGTCCATACGGCAACACATGTGGATGCGCCATTTCATTTTGATGATAAAGGAAAAAGAATGGATGAGTTGGATCTCTCCATCTTCATGGGTCAAGCCATTGTAGTAGATGTCAGTCAATATGAGACAGTCGAGTTGAGCCATGTAGAAGAGACTATTTCCCAACATCCATCAAAGCGGATCCTATTCAAAACAAATGCTTGGGTAAAGAAAGAGGAGTTTCCCACTGAAATACCAACTCTATCCGTCGACGTGGTGAAGTTACTGGAAAGACTGCAAATACCTCTCATCGGTGTCGATCTCCCGAGTGTTGATAATCTCGACAGCAAGGAATTGCCGATTCATCACGCCTTGCATCAAGCAAATATTTGCATCCTCGAAGGGTTAGATTTGACAGAAGTGGAAGAAGGGGAGTACGAACTGATTGCTCTACCATTAAAGCTCAAAGGTACAGACGGAAGCCCAGTAAGAGCGATATTAAAGAAGAATTAATTTTTCATATAAACCGGCTCCCCCTGTTGACAGTAGTGGAGGGTGTTCGACTCCTGCAGGAGGTAGCGGTAGGTTGAGACCCCGCAACGAAGTGAGGATGCTCAAGCACACGCCCCGCGGAAAGCGAACACCCGGAACGAAAGTCAACAGGAGTTTAACAGAAAACATACATGAACTACCAAAATTTGCTTTCCCCTCCATGTTTTCATACAATAGACCTAATCTATTTAGGTGAGGGTCAAACATGAAAAAATGGCAAAAAAACACACTAGTTACCATAGGTATCATTATTAGTGTAATAGCAGCAGCTTGTATATACCTGCTTGCTACACCTTATAAATTAGTCGATCAAGAAAGTATGGAGTCCACAGAAACAGTGGTGGTAAAGGAAGATAGCGGTTGGATCAGTTTTTTTCCGACAAAAGAGAATGATGAAATAGGGGTCATTTTTTACCCTGGCGGTAGAGTGGAGGCGGCAGCATATGCCCCAATCGCCAAAATGGCCGCTGAAGAAGGTGTACCATTTATTATAGCTAAGATGCCACTTCATCTCGCAGTTTTAAATCCTAATAAAGCTGATAAAGTAATAAAGAGATTTGGTGACAGAGAATGGGTTATTGCTGGTCATTCCCTTGGTGGCGCAATGGCAGCGAGATATGTAAAAAATAACCCTGATAAGGTAACAGGCCTTATTCTAATGGCTGCCTACCCTCCTGAAGCCGATGACCTATCTTCCTTTAAGGGGGATGTTATCACGATAGAAGGTCAACTTGATGGTGTGATTGATGAAATCGCCCTGACAGAAGGAGATGCACGATTACCATCCCAGACCTATACCATTATCATCCAGGGGGGCAATCATTCACAGTTTGGTGATTACGGATTGCAAACAGGGGATAATAAAGCGGAGATTTCGAAAGAGGAACAATGGAAACGAGTGGTCCAAGGTGTTGTAAGGAGCTTTTAATCACTCGTTCTATTCCTAACCATTTCAAAAAGGAGTTGGGACAGGGGAAAATCCTGTTCCAACTCTTCTTTTTAGTTAATGATCCCAGTTCCGGTTATGTCCACGCTAACATTCGGAATAATTTCAATGGTGGGGTACACTTCTCTCCAATCAAGCTCTTTCCAGGTTGTGTTATGATGTACTTTTAAATATTGTCCAATTTTCAGTATGTCACTGTTTGCTTCCTGCAAAGTCTTTATCACTTCTTGTGCTTTGACCTCAATATCCTCAGTAGCTTTTGATTCCAGTTCTTTTACCACTTTCTTATTAACGAGATGATTTTTTGGATACTCTGCAATCGTACCGATTATTTTTAATTCAATATTCACTTTTATATCCGAAGGGGAATTTATTTCTGCTTTCATATTTGCTTTAGCCTTTCCTACGTTCAAGGTCATATAACGGTTACGGATATTCTCTTCTTCAGGTTTAACCATCATATTCAATTGTGCAATTTTCCTTTTATTATTTCCAAGTAATAAAAGGATGGTAGAGTGTTCCGCGTCCAATGTTACCCCTGTAAATTTTCTGTCACTTATCAATCCCATACCGACCACTTCAACATCATCAGTCTCTATTTTTTTTATTACAGGCAGGGAAAAATCTGCACTTGGATCAAACATGACAGGACAAACCGTCTGGACTGTTTCATTTTTAATAATAGTATAATCTTCATTGCTTACCAAAAGGTCGGTTAGTGCTTCTGTAAGCAATGTTTCTTTGATGGTTTGCATATGAATGACCTCTTCCGCTTTTCCTTGTACAATGGCGAGCATTGAACCTAATGGAGACTTGGGGTCGCGGTACAGAATATCCAAGATGGAGTATAAGTCTTGCTTGGCTAGTTCTTCCCCCATCAGATACACCCTCATCTTGCTTGGTGAAAACTCTCCAGGAATTCTTCTGTCCAAGGTTAACCTCGTGTCCCTTAAAGTAATTCCATCTCCTTCCACAACAGCGACCGTTGCTTCACCGGGTTTCCCACCGATACTTAGCTTTTGGGTTTCGCGTATGGCTACATGGGATATAATTTCATCATTTTCACCTGCATCAAATGCGACAGTAAATACAAGTTTTAAATCTTTTAATAACCGTTGATCCCAACAGCCAGTCAAAAGGAGTAACGAGAGGAGGATACAAAATACCCTCTTATACCTTTTATGATGAAACATGTTGATTTTCCCCCTTTCCAAACTTTTTCTTTATCCAGGAAATCATCAGCAACAAGATAGGAAGGAAAAAGGCGAAAGAGAAGATAATGTATTGAAAAATCTTCCCTATATCTTCCATTAAGAACTTATCCTGCAAAAAAAATCCCGATATAAAGATTGGCACGCAGATAATTGGAACAAATGGAGCGTGGGACTCTTTATGAAACAATTCCTTAAGGCCTTTACTAGCCTGATACAGATAAATGATGAACGAATTGGTCATAGGAATGACCCAAATGGACAGGAAAATAAGATCCAGTCTCTCTATTACTTCAAAGGAAATGGCCTTTAGCATATAAAGCACTGGTTCAGGTACGAGCGTCATTTCTTCGGGACTGAAGATTATTAGGCTTGTAAAAACAAGGAATGTATAGATCGAAACGGTTGTAATGTTTGCAAAGGTAAGTGTTTTTAAGGTGCCTTTAGGGTTCTGTATCAAGGGATAGATGACGAGAATTATTTCAAAGCCTGTAAGTGCAAGTAGGACGTCCTTGATGGCAAAGAAAATGTTTTTCCATCCCCCATGCCCTACTGGGAGGATATAGGATAAGTTGGCATCTCTATATACGGTAGCAACCAGGAGGATAAAAAAGACGATTACTCCTGTGGAGAGACTAAAAAAGCGTGCGATCATCAGGATATTGTCAGTCGCCAAATAAACAGCCACAATGATAATTAAGATATAAATGATCCAAAACGGAGTAAGGGAAAGAATCCATTTGTTGATCAGTCCCGTCTGCAATGCTGCAATAAGTCCAGCAATGGCCGTAAAGTATAAGATATAAAAGATGATAAAAATACTGCCGAAGAACTTTCCCAATAGATGGCGCAATAACTGAAATAAGTTCTGTTCAGGATAGGACTGCGCTAGCTTCAATATGATAAACATCCATAGTTGTATAACAAATCCAGCTAGTAATGTAGAGATCCACCCATCTCCTTTTGCAGTAGTATGGACGGCAAATGGCAAGGAGAGGATACCTACCCCTATTTGGGCCTGAATAATTAGGAAGAATAGCTGACCCTGACTGATGCTCTTTTCATGGACCTTTAGCATAGCAATCTCCTTACTTAATCGTCTTTTTTTTCTTTTGAGGCAAAGTATCTTTTGGGCGGTTTTTGAAGAAAGGAATTGGTACCCTGATCAATGTATCTTTCATCTCTGACCACTTCAAGGTAGAAAATGGTGCAAAATAAGGCGTTCCAAAGGATTCCAACTTGCATAGATGAATGAGCACAAACATAAATAAAAAGCTCATGCCAATCAACCCGAACATTGCTGCCATGAGCATAAACGGAAAGCCCAATAACCTGATGGACGATCCCATCTCGGTAATCGGGACAATGAAAGAGGAGATGGCGGTGATGGCCACAACTATAATCATGGTGTTGGATACAAGATTTGCCTCCACAACCGCTGTACCAATTACCAACCCTCCTACCACCCCGATGGTCTGACCGATCCTGCTCGGTAATCTGATGGACGCTTCTCTAAGGATCTCCAACGTAATCTGCATTCCCAATGCTTCTATCAATGGGGGATAGGGGACATATTCCAATGAAGATTTAATGGAGAATACGATCTCTGTCGGCAAAATTTCATAGTGAAAGGAAACGATGGCAATATATAAAGCCGGAAGAGCAACCGAAATTAAAAAGCCAAGAATACGCAAAAAACGGATGAATGAACCAAAGTACCACCTGCTGTTGTAGTCATCAGGTGATTGGTAGAAAGTAAAGAATGTTGTAGGGGCGATAAGTGCCCCTGGACTATTATCTGTGAGAATGGCGACCCTGCCATCCATTAGATTGGCTACTGTGCGGTCGGCTCTTTCGGTACTCAGCATGGTTGGGAAAATGGAAAAGTTATCACTTAAAAACTCTTCAATATGACCTGGAGCATGAACAAAATCAATATCAATATCGGACAGTTTCTCTTCAATAGAAGCCACTATTTTTTTATTGGCTATATGATCTAAATAAATCATTCCCACTTTGGTATGGGAATCGTTGCCGATGGTAAAATACTTTATTTTTAAGTTGGAATTATGCAGACGTTTCCGTATGAGGGAAATATTTGTTTTCAATGATTCTACAAAACCCTCATGTGAACCTCGGATAACCCCTTCTGTTTCAGGTTCTGTAATGTTTCTTGCTTTAAAGGATTGTGCGTTAAAGATTTGTGCAAGATCTGAATCTTTCTTTAACAGGATGCATTTCCCTTGCAACAAGCTTTTCCTTAATTCTTTAATACTATTAGTTTCTTCAACCAGGGCCTGAGGAAATACCCCCTTTTCCACTTGGAGATCGGCTTCTTGCATTGGCTTAACGATAATATCTTCTACCAGCTTTTTTTCAATTATTGTCTCGATATAAAGTAAATAAGCTTCCATGTTAAAGCGATGGAGCGACTCCATGATGAGATCTTCCGTATCTACAAACATAGCCCTTACATGTAGTAAGTTCTCTTCAAGCTTAGTCGTAAGAACAAGTGGGTCTGTCTTCATCACGCTCTCCATCACATCCTTTAGAATTTATTGTTTACTATATTTTCCTATGTAAGAGATGTATTTATGCATGTATGTTGTACTTCTTTTGTTATACTTAAGAACAATAGATAGTAACCGGGAGTTTTTGATGATGAAGAAATTATCTGTTTCTGTTAGAAAGCTTGTAGAGTTTGTCATGATGGGTGGAAGCATTGACAATAGATTTGCAGGGGCAAATGTCATGCAGGAGGGGACCAAAACCCACCAACGTTTGCAGGGGAGTAGAGGAGAAAACTATGAAAAGGAAGTTTTCCTTTCCATTGATATCCCTGTTGGTGAATATGAGTTACATATCGAAGGAAGATGTGACGGAATTTACCGTGATGCCGAACACGTAACAATAGAAGAAATTAAGTCGACTGCAAGGGATTTGAATGCTCTTACTGAACAGGATTTTCCTACCTATTGGGCTCAACTGAAGGTTTACGCGTATATTTATTGTCTGCAGCACAAATTGAAAACCATTACGGTGCATATGGTATATGCAAAAAGAACGAGCACTGATGAAAGGACCTTTCAAAAGACATATGATATGTTAGAGCTGACTTCCTTTATGCAAGAAGTGACGGAAGGATTCATGGAGTTTCATAAAAGTATACTTGCTCATAAAGAAGATAGAAGAGAGAGTATCAAGAACCTTACATTCCCATATGCTTCTTATCGGACTGGACAGAGGGATCTGGCCAAAGCGGTATATAAAACGATAAAGGAAGAAAAACGTCTCTTTGCAAAGGCGGCCACAGGGATAGGGAAAACGATCGCAACTATTTTTCCTTCTGTCATGTCCCTGCATGAGGGAAGACAGGAGAGAATCATGTATTTGACTGCTAAAACGATCACAAGGCAAGTTGCAGAAGAAGCCTTTATATTGTTAGTGGAACATGGACTTGCCGTAAAAGTGGTGACGATAACAGCAAAGGAAAAAACCTGTTTTCAAGAGGAAACGTTATGCCAAAAAGAATTCTGTCCTTTTGCAAATGGTCATTATGATAGATTGAAGGATGGTCTTAGCGATATTCTGCAGAATGAAAACTTGTTGAACCGGGAGACGATAGAATCATATGCGAAAAAACATATGCTTTGCCCGTTTGAATTTTCATTGGATCTCGCTATGTTTGCGGACGTTGTCATCTGTGACTACAATTACTTTTTTGACCCAAAAGTGAAATTGCAGAGATGGGGGGACTTTCATAAGGAAACCATCCTTCTTATTGATGAGGCGCATAATCTCGTTGATCGTTCAAGGGAAATGCTTTCGGCAACGTTGACGAAATCGCTCTTCCTTCAGGCGAGCAGAGAAGTGAAAGTAGTAGATAAAGAACTATATGTAATGCTTAAGGGGGTAAATGATGCCCTCCTTAAATGGAAAAAAGAGATGATAGCCTTAAATGAGTTTGTGTTTGAAGATAAGCCAGTGGAGGTTATCGAGGTTCTTCAGAAAGCGGTGGAGGCTTGTGAGAAGTGGTTGGTGAACAACCCATCAGGTATGGCTCATCAAGAAGTGCTGACTGCTTATTTTGAGGGACAGGACTTTTTAAGGATTGCCAAGGAGTTTGATGCGAGGTACAAAACCATCGTCACCGTATTTAAGAGTGAAGTGATAGTGAAGCTCGCATGCATGGATTCATCTGCGGCTATTAGAAGAATGTCGGCCAGGACCGTATCGGCCATTTTCTTTTCGGCCACCTTACATCCGCTTGGATACTTCCAAACTGTACTAGGTGGGGAGGAGAAAGATTATCATCTTTCGATTCCTACACCATTTAAACAGAATCAAGTCGAGGTATTTGCTAGAAAAATATCGACCAAATACAAGGATCGAGAATCTTCTATCACACCGATCATTCAAGCGATACAAGAGACGTTTCATTCCCAACAAGGAAATTTTCTCATTTTCTTCCCTTCCTATGAATATCTGTCACAGGTCTTTGAAATATATAAGGACTATGCCATGCAGGACTCCATTGAGACAGTCGTACAGTCGCCTGTAATGACCGAAGAGGAAAGGGAGAAGTTTTTGTTGAAGTTCAAATCTGACAAAAAAGGTACTTTCATAGCTTTTGCTGTGCTAGGAGGGATCTTCTCTGAGGGGATTGATTTAAAGGGGGACCGTTTAAATGGGGTAGGAATCATAGGGGTTGGATTACCAAGGATCACTCATGAAAGGAACGTCATGAAGGAATATTTTCAGAAACAGGGTCAGAATGGCTTTGATTTTGCCTATGTCTACCCCGGGATAAACAAAGTGCAGCAAGCAGGGGGACGGTTGATACGCAGCGAGGAAGATACAGGCTTCATTCTGTTGTTGGATGACCGTTATTTTCAGCAAAAATATAGAAACCTGCTTCCACCTGAATGGCAACACTTCCACCAAGTGTGAATGTTAATTTAATAAACATTTACAGTGGCTTCATCCTAATTCAATATTTGTTGGGTAAAATGCTTAATAAGTATTAAATAATGGGAGTGGATGTTATGAGCAAGAAGCTTCAAAAGGCCTTGGAGCAACAACGAGAGTATTATATTAACAAGCTTCTATTAATAGGTGTGTATGATTCACTAGTTCTTGATGGAATGACTACTACAGAATTAAAGACAGAATATAATTATTTCTTTTACGACGTTCCGAGTAAAAAAGTGAACCCAATAAGAAAGGCATGACCCAGTTGCCACCGGGTTATGCCTTTTCGCCTCTTATACTATATTCTTTTACTAGTTTTTCTTCTTGAGTGCCTTTTTCAAAATGCAATGTTCTCGTAGGGAAAGCTACAACAACGTCTTCCTCCTCCAAAATCTCCATGATTTTGAAATTGATATCTTCTTTTACCTGAAGGTATTCTCCCCACATGACAGACTTGGTGAAGAAGTAAGTGAAAATATCCAAGCTGCTTGCACCAAAGCTATCGAAGCGGACCAGAATCGTCTCTTGATCAATTTCATCATGATTGCGGAGCATGTTCTCAATCCGACGGACCACTCTTTCCAGGCTAGTTCTGGATGTGTCGTATTGAACACCCAATTTGAAAGTAATTTGGCGTTTCCCCATTTTTGACCAGTTTGTAATGGGTTCGTTTGATAAGGTTGCATTCGGTACGGTTACCACCGCTTGTGCGAAGGTTCTGACCTGCGTACTACGGAAAGAAATATCCTCCACCACACCTTCCACGCTTGGAGTCTTAATCCAATCTCCCATTGTAAAAGGCTTTTCCGTCACAATAATGAATCCGCCTAAAAGGTTTTTAAGTGATTCTTGTGCTGCCAAAGCAAAGGCCAGACCACCGAGTCCAAGACCTGCCACAATTCCTCCAACATCATATCCCCATACATCGAGGACAATGCTGAATGTCAATGCGAGTAGAATGAAGCGCAATACCTTGGTTACAAATGGCATGACAATTTTATCAACCTCAAATTCTAATCGATGAGTGAGGTTGGTGAAGAGATTAGATGAATAAGGGATGAAGTTGAAAATTCCCCAAGAAAACAGGCCGATAACCGAAGAACGCATTAGCTTCGAAAGAGTTTCTGGTTCCATTAAAGTAAATGGAGCGGTCTTTAATGCGAAAAATATCCCTAAGATTACGAAAAACATCCTGACAGGCTTATCAAAGGCCAAGACTATATAAGTAAATAGGTCGGTCGGTGTTTTTCTGGAGACAGCAAGGATTCCTTTAAAGAAATACTTTGTAAAAAGCTTACGCCATAAAAGGAACAGTAACAGGATGACTAGGGAAACCCCTACATCCAACCAAAAATCAAGGTCTGTCCAATACTCGGCTGTAATGACATTGGAAAACCAATCAATTGTCTTGTTCAATATATAAAGCCTCCTTGGGTGATGCCTATAACTTATTTATATTGTCCATATAATTCATGTGTTATAAACTCATATTTCCACTATCATAAATCACTATATTACTACGAAGTCTAATAGATTTCAACGAGTAGCCTCTAATAGAAAAGGGATGGGAATTATATAGATATAATGGAAGTTTCATACAATATTCTTTTGTATTCCGAAAGTTCTTCTCGACAGTCTTTTCTATATTCTTTAAAATAGGAGAAGTGTTTACTTGGAATAGTTAGGGGTTAAGAGGATGAAAAGAGCAATAAAGTGGATTCCGGGGATTATTCTGGTACTGAGCATTGCGGGTATAGCGAAAATTTTTGGCCACTTTTTCCCTTCAATAGGTGGAGTGCTATTCGCTTTGTTGATTGGAATAATCCTAAGAAATAGTTTGAATATAGATGAAAAATATACAGAAGGAATAGACCTTATCGTGAAAAAATGGCTGAAGGTTGCGATCATTTTGCTTGGTGCAACGTTGAGCTTTAGAAGTATCTTGGATATTGGAGCGCAATCCATTCTAGTCATTTTATTTGTGGTGGCAGGAGGTATCTTGGTCACTTTATTGGTGGGAAAATTCTTAAAGATTGATCAAACATTATCCTTACTGATTGGTGCGGGAACAAGTATCTGTGGTGCTACCGCCATCTCAGTCCTAAAAGGTGTCTTGCATGCAAGGGAGTCAGTGGTGGCCTATGCGATTTCAACCATTTTCTTCTTTAATATCTTAGCCACCTTTTTATATCCTGTTCTTGGACAGTGGCTACACCTGTCAGCGCTTCAAATGGGAATCTGGGCAGGTGTATCCATTCATGATACATCCTCTGTTGTAGCCGTTGGATATCTGCTTGGAGATGATGTCGGGGAGGTTGCCACAACAGTCAAGTTAGTGAGAACATTGTTCATCTTACCGCTTGTACTGGCCATCTCATTTATAGCCGTCCGTAGGAGTGAAGGTACAACAAGCTTCAAAGCGGCTTTTCCATTATTTATCATTGGCTTTCTGTTTATGAGTGGTGCGTATTCCATTGGGGTTATTCCGGAAAATGTAAGTGACTATCTTGGAATGACAGCCAAATTCCTGATCGTGATGGTCATGGCAGGAGTGGGGTTACAAGTGCAGTGGAAAAACATAAAGGGGTTGGGAATGAAGCCGTTCGTTGCAGGATTTGTTGCGGCCTTATTTGTTGGTGTCTTTAGTCTATTATTGATCTTATACTTGGTATGATTCCCGTGCATGCTTTCCACGCCAATCAACTAGGTGACCTCCTTCATATACAAAAAGGACCGGGCTGTTTTTGCCCGGTTTTTCTTTTGGTTTTTTCAAGAAATGGCATCTTTTTTATCCCTAAAATCTTCTGTCTGTTCTAAAAGCCTTGTGCGCAAAGATGCAAGATAGAATGTAGAGATCATGGAAGTGATATCCTGCCAACTTTCAAGCTTTGGGCGATAGACAATCAGCTTTATAGCTTGAAGTGTCTGCTTCTCTAAAAACAAGCGGTACCGGCGACTGTCTTCGGGCTCGGTTTCATCTAGAAATTCGATGATAAGGGTATCTTCGAATTCAACAATCGGATGGACAACGGCAAAGGCTTGCAACATATTCACCTTTTCCTTTTTTAATCCCCATTTTCGCCATCAGCTTGTCATGTTATACATTTTGGCAACTTTAACTTGGACTATTCTTTAGAAAAGCTAGCACCTTTTCAAAGGGTTGCTTCTCCTTACTTGCCGAAAACCTTTGAAATGGATCCTTGCTTCCTTTCAGCCTTTCCACTACCGAAAAAAGTGTGAAGTCCTCTGGCTTCATGCTCTCCTTGACCTCTTTCCAATGGAGAGGGGTAGCTACTGTCGGAAGGTCGTTGCCCCTCAAAGAATAGGGAGCAATAATCGTTTTACCTTCTCCATGCTGCACATAATCAATATACACTCTTTCTCCTCTATGTTTTTTTAAGCGTTCCACAGTAAAAAGAGTCGGTTCTTTCGTTACGAGATAGGTTGCGATAAATTCCGTAAACATACGGGTATCCTCATAGGAGTAACTTGCTTCAGGGAGTGGTATGTAAACTTGTAGCCCTTTACGGCCGGAAGTTTTGATAAATGCCTCTAATTCAAGCTTATCAAATATTTCCTTCATCATTAAGGCTCCTAAAACTGCCCCTGAAAAATGTTCCTTGGAAGGAGGGTCAAGGTCAAAAACTATTTCGCTTGGCTGAGAAGTATGGATAGTTTGAAATGGGACATGAAATTCCAGGGCCAATTGATTTCCGAGCCATATCAACGTTTCTAAATTGTTGCACATCATATAATGGATATCTTGATTTGTAAACGTCTCTACAAAATCAGGGGCATAATCCGGGCAGTTTTTCTGATAGAAACTTTCTCCATACATACCATGTGGATAACGGATCACCGTGAGCAGCCTGTTTTTAAGAAATGGGAGTATAGTTGGAGCACACTTGGAAAGATAGTCAAGATAATCCTGTTTGGTGACCAGTGGCTCCTCCCATAGTGGTTTATCAGGGTGAGTGATGGAAACGGTATTAGGGAGTCGGACGTGGTTCAATTGATCCATGGTACATTCCCTCACATCTACATCGAAACGAAATTGCTTGAATTCAGGGTGCCGAAGCTGATTTTGGTACAACTCCAAATAATAAATGTCTAGGCAAATTCCTGGTCGTACATAAAGGTATTCCTTATCTTCCTTAAAACTATTTTGCTTAATGACAGCAATAAGGGCGGACTTTTCTTCAGATGACATACCATGTGTAAACAGACCGAGCTCCACTACTTGCTCGCCATCAACTACCCCAATATGGAAATACCCGTTTTCTTTTTGATAGGAGGTGATGAAACATGTCACCGTTTTATAATTTTTCACCTTTATCCAATCCGTCGTTCTTTTTCCTTTTATGTAGGTACTGCTGAGCTTTTTTGCAATAATACCTTCTCCTTCTTCTAGCTGAACCTGCGACCATAGTTCATTCAGGCTGGTAAAAGCGGGAACCAACTGGAGTTTACCCTCTTTTGAATCGTCGGGGGAAAGTGGTAGATGGAATTGTCCGAAAAGCTCATGAAGCATTTCTTTCCGTTCCCTATATTTTTTACCGGAGAGGTCTTTTCCTTTTAGTGTAAGTAAATCAAATGCCAAAAGAATCGCAGGGAGATCCTTAGAAAGAAGGTCTACCTTTTCTTTCGACTTGGTTCTTCCTCTCTTCTGGATTCCACTGAAGTTTGCCTTGTAAGGAGAGGTGAGGACAGCAAGTTCGCAATCCAACGTCAAAGGAAGCATGGACTGAAAATCTTTATCTCCCAACCATCCTTTCATATAAGTAACTATCTCGGGGAACGATGCGTTAAGTTCTTTTCCATTTCTGCTTTGTAGCATGACAGATCCCTGTTCCATAATCACAAGACAGCGAAAACCGTCGTATTTCACTTCATATACCCATTCCTCTCCACTTGGCGCATCCCGGTGAAGTGTGGGTAACATAGGTTTAATCATTTGGTGCCACCTCTTGTAATAATTTGGAATAAAATAAAGAGATTTCATAGGAAAGGCGAAGACTCCGGCGGGAGGTAGCGGTAGACTTTAGGCTCCGAAATGAAATGAGGAGGCTCAAGCACCGCCTGGCTAGGAAATCAGCAGTGGTGAAACCGGATATCTATTGGAAAGAAGAAAACATCTAACCTATCAGCTAGATGCCTTCTTCTTTCTAGTTGTACGTTTCTTCGGTTTCGTATCATCTGCTTTAGTCTCTCCAACTTTTGCTTCCGTTTTCTTCTTGACCGGTTTTTCTCCTTGATCCTTTGTCCGTTCGATGCTAGCTTGCAGGGCACTCATCAAGTCCACCACATTGGATTTATCCGTATCTGCTGGTGTGGTAGTTCCTTCTTCTTTATTGATCTTTTCCTGAACGAGGCGGAGTACTGCCTCTCGATAATCATCAGCGTATTTTTCAGGATCAAATTCTGTCGTTAACTGATCGATCAATGTGATGGCCGTATCCAGTTCTTTCTGGTCTACCGCTTTTCTCTCTGGCACGCTTGGCACCTCAGAGACATTCCGTACTTCATCCGGGTAATGAACCGTTTCCATCACGAGGCAGTCCTTATATACGCGTACGATAGCGAGTTGTTGCTTGGAGCGGATGGTGATTTCTGCAACGCCAATCTTTTTCGTATCTGACAATGCTTCACGTAATAAGGAATAGGCCTTGCTTCCGTTTTCTCCAGGGCCAAGAAAATAAGAACGGTTGAAGTAAATGGGATCGATATCTTCAAGTTTGACAAAATCAATGATCTTTACACTCTTATCTTCATGCTCTTCTTTTAATTGTTTTAGCTCATCGTCGGATAAAATGACATATTTTCCTTTGACATACTCATACCCTTTTACTAAGTCACTTTGTTCCACTTCTTTTTCGCAGTTTGGACAAACTTTTTCATATTTGATGGGGCTATGACATTCTTTATGCAAAGTTCTGAGCTTGATGTCTTTATCTTCCGTTGCGGAAAACATTTTGATTGGAATATTGACTAACCCAAAACTGATGGAGCCTTTCCACATTGTGTGCATGTTTTATCACCTTAATTATCTTAAAATTTAGACAAAAGCACTTTTCACGTGCTCTGTTGTAGTTTATCCTTATTGTAAAAGATAAGTAATATAAATTATGGAAAGGGATGAAAGCGTTGAGTGGGTATTTTTTCACAGGGTTTCCGGGTTTTATCTGTCAAGAGTTGGTTCGTGAGCTTTTAGCAACAAAAAACGATATATCAGATGTTTTTCTGTTAGTTCTTCCCACACAAAAAAGTTTGTCACTTCCAGTTATACAATCTTTTCAGCGCCTGTATCCACAAACATCCTTTCACCTTATAGAAGGAGATATCACACAGCCCGACTTAATGATGAATGAAGACGACCAGCAAAAAATCAAGGAGCGAACACACTATGTTTTTCATCTGGCAGCCATTTATGATTTGGCGGTCAAGAAAGAAATAGCTTTTCAAGTGAATGTGAATGGTACGAGAGAAGTGCTGAGATGGCTCAAAAGTGTTCCGGGTCTGAAACGCTTTATGTATTTCAGTACTGCCTATGTAGCGGGGAAAAGGGATGGAAAGATCTTGGAGAGTGAACTTGTTCATAAGTACCCTTTCAAAAATCATTATGAAGAAACAAAATATTTGGCCGAGGTCTTGGTAGAAAATGAAAAAATAAATCTACCTATTACCATCATCCGCCCCGGGATAGTCAAAGGGCACAGTCAAACAGGTGAAACCAGTAAATTTGACGGTCCCTATCTGATGTTGAATTTCCTTCATTCCCTTCGCTTCTTACCTTTAATTCCACATTTAGGGAAGGGGGATGCAGAATTTAATGTGGTTCCAATCGATTATATAGTGAAAAGTACATGTTACCTTAGCCATTCCGAGACGGCGCAAGGTAGAACGCTCCACCTAACAAATCCTGAGCCTATAACGATAAGAGAGGCTTATACAGTTTTGATGGATAAATTCCTAAAAAAGGAACCAAAAGGGTCGATTCCGCTTCCTTTGGCAAAAACCTTTCTCCTTGTTCCAACGGCAAGAAAGTGGTTGAAGGTGGAACGTGAAGCATTGGATTACTTTACTTGGAAAGGAAGTTTCGACTGCACGGAGGCCAGAACGATCTTAGAGGATGCTGGAATCATTTGTCCTCCATTCCACTTAACTGCAGACACCATGGTGAAGTATTATAACGAGCATAGGAGCGACACAATGAAGCACATTCATATTTCCTAAAGAGAAGCCAATTATGGCTTCTTATTCAATTTATCTAATAATTAATAACTGAACAAAAGAACTAGATGAGCATTTTTATTAGGTATTTCGAAGTATTATAAAATTATTTTTTGACTCTCCCCCGAAAAAATTGAAACATTCACGTAACATTTAAGTGACTAGGCGGTGATATTTAGCCCCAAAAGCAAAGGAGGTAGAAGATAAAGCAATAAAATCAATACAGTTTATATATTTAAGAGTAATTTGAAATGGAAAACAACAACCTCTGAATTTTTTTGCAATGGAATCATATTACTTATTTTACCTTTATATTACATCAAGAGAGTTCTTAACAGGTTTTTACATTGACATTTTATAGATAAAAGTACACCTTTATATATAGGACAGGTGACTTTTTCTATAAATGAAAAAGCCTCCTTCTTAATACATGCTTATAAATTTTAACTTAAAAAAAACGACATTTATATAAGCAGGGGGAGAGGTGAAGCCAGTGCTGAGCCTACTTTTTAAAATTGGCAAACGACGCACAAAGACTCTTGAAGATGAAGTGCTGGAAATACAAGCTGGCAACATTCAACTACAAAATAATCTTATTGATAAATATAAACCTTTTATCGCAAAGTCAGTGTCATCCGTGTGCAAAAGGTATATAAGTGAAACGGATGACGAATTTAGTATCGGTTTAATCGCTTTCAATGAAGCTATAGAGAAATACTCAAAAGATAAAGGGAGCTCTTTGATTTCATTTGCAGACCTGATCATCAAAAGAAGAGTCATTGACTATATAAGAAAAGAAAGCAAAAATGCTACCGTTACGATGTCTGAGCAGGAAGTGGAACAGGATGACTATGCGTCCAACAAAATAGAAGCGACGTTGTCCGTTGAGGAGTTCAACAAACAGATTGACCAAGAGCATCGAAGAGAAGAGATAAACTATTATCAAACGGTGCTAAAGGAATTCGGCTTGAGTTTTGCCGATCTTCTGGAATGCTCTCCTAAACATGCTGATGCCAGACAGAATGCCATTGAGGTTGCGAAAACACTTGTTCAGAATCAGGAACTGAAGGCACATCTATTTGAGAAGAAGATGTTGCCAATGAAACAGTTGGAAGACCTGGTAGATGTGAGCAGGAAAACAATAGAACGCAACCGGAAATACATCATTGCCGTTTCCATTATATTATCGGGGGATTATATATATTTGAAAGATTATTTAAAAGGGGCGATTACGAGTGAAAAAAGGGATTGTGCTCGAAGTTCATGATGAACATGTCACCATTCTGACCCCTGAGGGCGAATTTTTAAAGTCACGAAAACAAAAGGGGCAAGTAGATTTAGGGGAAGAAATCGTTTTTTTTCCTTTACATAGGGCAGAGAAGGAAAGAAAAGGGAAATTAAGTTCCATTTTTCGTGCGAAATGGGCTGTCATCAGTGTATTGACAGCCATCATTCTGGCATTCTCTCTTTATCCTAAGTATGCAAGTAACCAAGTATATGCGTACGTTTCCGTTGACGTAAACCCAAGTGTTGAATTAGGGGTAAACAAAGACATGAAGGTAATCTCCATAGAGGCCTACAATGAGGAAGGCAAGGATATTATCAAGCAACTGGTGGAATGGGAGAATAGGGACCTTACAAATGTTTCTTCCCAAATGTTTGATATCTTCCGCGAAAAAGGGTACCTTACCGAAAACAGCGAGGTGCTGATCGCATCTGTTTTGACCCATGAAAAGAATGAAGGATGGAATTCATTGATGCAGTCTAAAATAACGTCCATCTCTGAGAAAATTCAACAGGATAAGGTCAGTATCACTACACTGGAAACCACCACACAGGAACGATCGAATGCTATAAAAGAAGGGTTGTCCCCTGGAAAATACATTCAGAAGGAACAAAAAACGGATCTTGTGGATAGTGAGGATACCTCCCAAACGGAAATAGCACCTACCACACCAATGAACCATAAACCGCACAATATTAAGCAGGTCAATTCGAAAGACAACTTTGTAGATGAGCTTCAGGTTGAGAAAAATAAGAGCAAAGAGGCAAAAGAATTAAAAGAACTGCGTAAAGAAGAGCGAAAAGAACTTAAAGAGCACCGAAAGCAAGAGCAAAAGGAAAAAAGAGAGCAACAGAAGCAAGAACATAAAGAATCAAAAGAGCATCAGAAAAAAGAGAAGAAAGAGCAACCCAACCAGCGGAAACAAGATATGAAAGGCTTTGAAAAGCATCAGAATTCAAATGATAAAAAAGGTCATAATGGTGATAAAGGGGAAAGAAAGAATGAGCCTCAAAAAGGCCACCATGCAAAAGAGAAGAAGAATGATGCTCGGGGAGATTCAAACGGTAATAACAAGCGGGATGAAAAGAAGAACGAAAATAAAAGAGGCAACAACTAAAATAAAGCAATTATTTATTCATAACTTTTCAACAAGATCATACATACGAGGAACCCAGAGTTAAGATACTCTGGGTTCTATCCATTCATATTGAATTATTTTCCGTGTAATTGAGATTGAGCCTGAGCTACTAGACGCTTTGTGATTTCTCCACCAACAGAACCATTGGAGCGTGCAACAGTATCAGAACCAAGGGATACTCCGAACTCTTGTGCAATCTCATATTTGATTTGATCAAGAGCCTGCTCGATTCCAGGTACAAGCAATTTATTGCTACGTGCCATTTCTATCACTCCTTTTCTAGTTCAGCTTTTAAATAAGTTTCTTGAACCCTCTTATGAAAGCTGTAAAGTTAGTATGAGATTTTCTTTCTAATCCATACTGGAAAGTATTAGACAAATACGTTAATATTAGTGGGGATTAATAAACCGGAGTATTTGAAACTTTATGGATATGTGAAAGGGCAATTATGATTAAATTTAAAAATTCATTTAGCAAGAAAGTACATAATTTATCACCAGCTCAGCTTATCGTCAGCTTCTATTTTATAGCTGTACTCGTGGCGGTTTCCTTATTGAGCTTGCCCATCGCTAGATTTGATGGTGTTGATTGGAGTTTTATTAACGCATTATTTACTGCTGTCAGCGCAGTAAGTGTAACAGGTTTAACGGTTGTCAACACTGCTGAAACCTTTACAGTTCCTGGCGTCTTTATCCTTGCGTTTGTGCTCCAATTCGGGGGAGTAGGCGTGATGGCAGTGGGCACCTTCATTTGGCTGCTCTTAGGTAGGAAAATCGGACTCCGCGAGAGAAGATTGATGATGTTGGATCAAAATCAGTCTACACTTTCTGGGATCGTAAAGCTCATTAAACAGATTCTAGTTTTGATACTTACACTCGAATTACTTGGTGCACTCATATTGGGCACTTATTTTCTCTCCCATTACGATACATGGCAGGAAGCCTTCTTCCATGGCTTTTTTGCCTCTGTCAGTGCGACAACAAATGGAGGATTCGATATAACTGGTGAATCGCTAATACCTTTTGCGAATGATTACTTTGTGCAATTCATTGTGATGATATTGATTACAGCGGGAGCGATAGGATTTCCTGTGCTGGTCGAAGTGAAGCAATTTATCGTCCATAAAGGAGGACGGTTCCGCTTTTCTTTATTTACTAAAATTACAAGTATCACGTTTGCCTGCCTCATAACACTTGGAACTGTCGCCATTCTCATATTGGAGTTTAACTCCTACTTTAAAGGAATGACATGGCATGAGTCTCTTTTTTATGCGATGTTTCAATCCGTGACAACAAGAAGCGGGGGACTTGCAACAATGGATGTCAGCGAATTTACCATGCCGACATTGCTTGTGATGTGCGGACTCATGTTCATCGGGGCATCCCCGAGTTCCGTAGGTGGGGGGATCAGAACCACCACTTTTGCACTAAATATTCTTTTCCTTTTCCATTTTGCAAGAGGGAATAAGAATATTAAATTATTTGGCCGCGAAATCCATGAGGAAGACATCATTAAATCGTTGGTCGTATTGTTATTGGCCATCCTCATTTGTTTTTCGTCCATTATCATTCTCAGTGTGACCGAGGAGTTTGAATTAATACAGATTATTTTTGAAGTCTGTTCTGCATTCGGGACCACAGGGTTGTCTATGGGAATTACACCTGATCTATCGACCTTTGGGAAATTGATTATCATTTGCTTAATGTTTATCGGGAGAGTAGGGCTATTGACTTTCCTATTTATTCTTGAGAGCAAACAAAAGCCACCTAAATATCACTACCCTGTTGAGCGGGTTATCATTGGTTAGTAAATCTATATACGTCATAAAGGAGAGACTCGAGGGTCTCTCTTTTATTTTCAATAAAATTAAAAGAATTTATAAGAAACATATTGCAATCGCTTCCAAACTCATGTTAATCTTCTTGTAAGAAGTTTTCCGAAACGTTTTGGGAGGGTGCCATGACAACGATAAAAGATATAGCAAGAGTGGCTGGTGTTTCTGTCACAACCGTTTCAAGAGCACTAAATGGTTATTCTGATGTTAATCAAAAAACGAAGAAAAGAATTGAAGAAGTAGCAAAGGAATTGAATTACAGTCCCAACACGGTTGCCAGAAGCCTTGTGATGAAAAAGTCCAAAACGATAGGACTCCTTGTATCTGATATGAACAGGGAAGGCGTTAAAGATAATTTCACTTTCGAGGTTCTATGTGGAATCAATGAAGCCTCAGCGAATTCAGACTATGACTTGGTACTTTTCAGCACAACATCCACAAAGCAGAGTCAAAAGACATACACCCAGCTTTGTAGGGAAAGACGGGTGGATGGGGTTATTTTACAAGGAATCAAGACGAATGATCCTTATTTGCAAGAGGTAGTGGAGAGCGATATCCCTTGTGTGCTAGTAGATATTCCAAAGGAGTCTGATACTGTCGGCTATGTTACCACAGATAATGTGGAAGGTGCCAAGAAAGCTGTGGCCCACTTGATAGAACGAGGACATACCAATATTGCCATGATAAACGGACATGAGAAAGCGGATGTAAGCATGAGGCGATTGCAAGGATATCTTGAAGCTATCAATGAGCAGGATCTGCCATTCCGACATGATTGGGTAAGAAATGGTGATTTCAAAGAAAAAGTGGCGGAAGAAGTGGCAATGGAGCTTTTAGCTGACAATCCAGAAATTACAGCCGTTTTCTGTGCGAGTGACCTGATGGCATTAGGTGTTCTGCGAGCAGTGAAGGCAATCGGAAAAAAAGTACCTGAAGATATTGCAGTGATAGGATATGATGACATTACGCTGGCATCTTATTCTAATCCAAGCTTGTCGACTATTCGTCAGGATAAATTTAATCTAGGGCATGAAGCGGCGATTCTTCTGATTGATATGTTGGAAGGAAAAGAAAAATCACACGCACGAATTATTGACACAAAACTCATCATAAGAGAGTCAACATAAATAAGGCACTATACGAGTGCTTTTTTACAACCAGAATTTCCGAAACGTTTTGGAAAGTGAAGAACTTGCAAATCATTTAGTTGGTTTAGAAGTTTAGTGAAAAACCAAAACGTTTCGGGTACATTATAGCCTAGGAGGTACAACGATGGATTATAGAGTGATAAAAGAAAATGATTTGTTTCTTCTTACAGATAAGAATGGGAATATCCCAGAAAATCACCCATACGGCTTGGGGTTATATACAAAGGATACCCGGTTCTTAAGCAAACTGGATGTAAAGATCAATGGAGAGGAGCCTATTCTACTGCACTCAGATGCAGCAGATAACTATATGGCGACAATTCTCATGACAAACCCTCATATGGAAAGAGACGGAGAGCTTATTTTATGGAGGGAGTCAGTGGAAATCAAGCGTACCCGCTTCATCTACAATGACGTTTTCTATGAAACGATGACAGTTAAGAACTATTTCCCTAAAAATGTAAGTTTTGATTTAAGCGTACACTTGGATGTGGATTTTGCGGATATGTTTATTGTCCGTGGTTTTCAGAATGGTGATATAGGGAAAAGAACCGGCCAGACAGCGGAAGAAAAGTCGTTGACGTTCCATTACGAAGGAGCAGATAATCTTTCACGTCGGACTTACATTGAATGGGACAAGGAAGCAAAATCAACAGATCCAGAATCAGGTGCTCTTCAATTCCATTTCGAGTTGAAGCACGAAGAAGAGCAGACAATCACGTTAAAGGTGCAACCACAACATGGAGAGCAAGTGGAAGATAGTATCCTATCCGCACCTGAGGCTTTGGAGAAATTAAAGAAGTCCTATAATGGCTGGAATACAGATATCACAAAGGTGAACACAGATTGTCTCCCGTTACAACGTTTGGTGGACAGAGGGTTGGGGGACTTACGCGTGTTATTGACCGATCTTGGATACGGGAAGTTCCCGGTTGCAGGGTTGCCTTGGTTTGGTGTTCCTTTTGGAAGAGATAGTCTGATTGCCGCTCTTCAGATGTTAGCGTTCCAACCGGAAGTGGCCAAAGGAACCCTTTACACTATGGCTAGTAAACAGGGGACAAAAGTAGATCCTTGGCGGGATGAACAGCCAGGTAAAA
The DNA here is from genome assembly GCF_021991925.1 of Sutcliffiella horikoshii. GTDB lineage: Bacteria > Bacillota > Bacilli > Bacillales > Bacillaceae_I > Sutcliffiella_A > Sutcliffiella_A horikoshii_F. The sequence goes on from NZ_RXZI01000001.1 coordinate 193,283, forward strand.
TTATGCACGAGATTCGCTTTGGGGAACTAGCGACTACCGAGCAAATTCCCTTCACACCATATTATGGAACAATCGATGCCACTCCACTATTCTTAATTCTTTTGACAGAGTATGTTAAATGGACCGGAGACCTTCAAGTGGTAAAGGATCTGGAAACAAACATCGAAGCTGCATTAATCTGGATAGACCAGTATGGGGATAGAGATGGAGATTTGTTTGTGGAATACCACCAGGAAGCGAGTAAAGGGATTGCCAATCAAGGGTGGAAGGACTCAGGAGATTCCATCGTCCATCGCAATGGAGATTATGCCACCACCCCAATTGCCCTTTCCGAAGTTCAAGGGTATGTTTTCCAAGCGAAAATGGGCTTGGCTTCAATCTATGACAAGCTTGGCAAAACAGATAAGGCGGAAGCATTAAAAGAACAAAGTCAAAAGCTTAAGTTTAAATTTGATGAAGAGTTCTGGATGGAAGACGTCAATTATTATGCGATTGCCTTAGACCGTGATAAGCAGCAGGTAGGAACCATAACATCCAATCCCGGACATGTACTATTCTCGGAGATGTTGGATGAGGAGAAAGCGAAAGCGGTCATCGAAACCCTTATCTCCCCTAAAATGTTCTCAGGATTTGGCATCCGTACGATGGGAACTGGGGAAGCGGGTTATAATCCGATGAGTTATCATGACGGAAGTATCTGGCCACATGACAACAGTATGGTATTGCTTGGAATGTCAAAAATCAAAGAGCAAGAATCTGCAAATGTCGTCATTGAAGGGCTTATTGAAGCAGCAGACCACTTCGAGTATGATCGCTTGCCGGAGCTGTTTTGTGGGTACGACCGTTCAGTAGGAAAAGCGGTCAAATATCCCGTTGCATGTTCACCGCAGGCTTGGGCCGCGGGGACACCACTTGTAATGGTACAAACAATTTTAGGTCTTTTCCCAGATGCATTGGAAGAGAAAATAGTATTGTCACCGGTATTTCCAAATGGGATGGATTTATTGGAAGTGGAGAAAGTTAAAATCGGTAAAGGCCATTTATCTATTACTGCTGTAAGAAACTCGAATGGAAATGTGGAGGTTACCATCAAGGAAAACACTACTGGTTATGAAGTGGTGCAAAATTAGTTTTTCCCACTATTAAAATAAAGTAAGAGGAAGAGGGGTATTAAGATGAAAGCAAAAAAATGGTTGGCAGCATTAGGTGTCACGACAATGCTTGTTGGGGGAGTGTTATCAGGTTGTAGCGGTGGAAGCAGCGGTTCTTCTGAGGGTTCCGGTGATAATGTGGAAATCACCCTAGCCGGTTGGGGGGGGAATCCATCTGAGACCCGTCTATTAAAAGAAGCCTTGAATGCTTTTGAAGAAAACAACCCTAATATTAAAGTCAAGCATGAAGTCATTTCTGATCAGTATATGGATGTAATGAAAACCCGTCTTATTGGTGGAGAAGCACCAGATGTCTTCTATTTGGATGCTTTTGAAGCCCCGGCCCTGATTGAAACAGGGGTACTTGAGCCACTTGATGATTATGTGACAGAAGAATTTGATGTGGAAGATTTTGAACAACCGCTTTTGGAAGCTTTCCAAAAGGATGGCGTGACATATGGATTCCCGAAGGACTATTCAACTCTTGCATTATTTTACAATAAAAAGATGTTCGAAGAAGCCGGTGTAGAAGTTCCAACTACATGGGATGAAGTCAGAGAAGTTTCCAAAGAGTTGACGAAAGATGGTGTAGTTGGCCTTGGAGTGGCACCCGAACTTGCGAGAATGTACTACATTGCAGAATCACTAGGTGGAGAAGTGGTGAAAGATGGTAAAGCAAACTTTGGAGATGACAAAGTAATTCAAGCATTACAACCCATTATCGACCAACGCAATGAAGATAAAACTGCCGCACAAGCTACTGATGTAGGTGCAAACTGGGGTGGGGAAATGTTCGGTCAGGAAAAAGCGGCAATGGTAATCGAGGGGAACTGGGCAATTCCTTTCCTAGAGGATACATTCCCAAATGTCGATTATGGAACTGCGGAACTTCCAACAATCAATGGGGAACAAAACACGATGGCTTATACGGTTTCCTACGTTATGAATGCAGGATCTGAGAAAAAAGAAGCATCATGGAAGTTGATTGAGTTCCTTACTGGCCCTGAAGGTATGGAAATATGGACGTCCAAAGGGTTTGCATTGCCTACTAGGAAGTCTGTAGCAGAAAAACTTGGCTTTGACCAAGATGAAAAACGAGCAGCACTTGTTTCTGGTGCATCCTACGCAACGGTATGGGCTAATGGTGTAAACCTACCGACAATCATGAATAATTTTAACAACCAATTTGTATCTGCCTTCCTTGGACAGCGACCACTAGATGAAGCGTTAAAAGAAGCTGAAAAGCAAGCAAACAGAGAAATTGGCGAGTAATTCTTGCTTATAGATTTATTGGAATGCCATGTGCCGGGCTGTCTGTTTAGTTAGAGATGGACAGCCTTGCACTTGATTTGTGAAGTCTCTACTGACTTCTTTGTGAAGAAGAAAAGATAAATTTTTCTTCTTTAGAAAGAGTTCATGTAGATAAAAAGAACTCTTGGAAGGGAAAAGGAGTGAAAAAAATGAAGAAAAAACGTACCTATTCAAAGAGGTCACTACGAGAGGCTACACAAGGTTATTCTTTTATGGCCCCAACCATTTTTGTATTGGCATTATTTATTATCGGTCCTATTATTTATGCATTTTTCTTATCTTTCCATAAGGTACAGCTATTAGGTACGGCGACATATCAATTTGTAGGATTGAGCAATTTTACAAATATAACGGACGATGGACGGGCTTTACGGGCTCTTTGGAATACTTTTAAATATGTCATCATCGTTGTGCCCATCCAAACACTGCTTGCACTCATTCTTGCTGCAACGCTAAACGCGGGCTTGAAAGGGCAAAGTATTTTTCGGATTGTCTACTTCCTTCCGACATTAACATCATCTGCAGTATTAACGTTGATTTTCATGTGGATGTACAATCAGAATGGATTGGTAAATGAAATTCTATCCGCTGTCGGACTCCCCACTTATAACTGGATAGGAGATCCAAGTGTAGCGTTAATAGCAATCATGATTATGAATATCTGGGCTACGGCACCGTTCTTTATGGTCATCTACCTTGCTGCCCTCCAGGACATTCCTGAATCTTTATACGAAGCGGCAGAATTGGATGGGGCAAATGCTTTCAAAAAGTTTATATATATTACGGTACCAAACTTACGTCCGGTGACATCCTTTGTTGTCATCATGGGCTTGATCGGGACGTTCCAGCTGTTTGATCAGTCCTTCATTTTCTCAGGGGGATCTGGCGGACCTGATAACTCTACATTGACAGTTGTGTTATTAATCTATCAGTATGCCTTCAAGAGCCTGGGGACCATGGGCTATGCTGCAGCTATTGCTGTTATGCTATCCCTTGTTATACTGGTCGCAACATTATTGCAACGAAAATTTTCCAAAGAAGAATCTCTATATTGAGGGGGCTGCATCATGAAGAAGAAGCTTAGTATCGGTAAAGCATTTTTATATGGTATTCTCGTCCTGTATGCGGTTATTACCCTTGTTCCATTTATATGGGCAGTCTCTTCTTCCTTTAAAACGTTAGAAGAAATCGTTAGTGGGACGATCAATTTCATACCGAGAAATTTCACTTTTGATAATTATAAACAGATTTTCTTAGAACAGGAGCTATTCCCTCGTTGGCTGTTGAACAGCTTGATTATCGGATTGGCGGGCACTTCCTTGAACCTGTTATTCAACTCAATGGCAGGGTATGCCCTGGCGAGGCTCAGTTTTCCAGGACGGAAAACGTTGTTTATCATTGTTCTTGCAGTCCTAATGATTCCTGCACAAGTAACAATGATTCCCAACTACTTGATTCTTCGTGAATTGGGGTGGCTAAATTCCTATCAAGGCATGATCGTACCCGCAATGATTAATGCGACTTTTATCTTTATGATGAGGCAATTCTTCATCAACTTCCCGAAAGAATTGGAAGAGGCGGCAGAAATGGATGGGCTTAGTAGATTCGGTACTTTTTTTAAGATTGTGCTTCCTTTGGCGAAACCAGCCCTAGCAGCCCAGGCAATATTTGTATTCATGGGATTCTGGAACGACTTTATGCGTCCGTTGATCATTCTGTCGGATCCTTCGATGTTCACTTTACCACTAGGATTGAACACGTTCAAAGGCCAATACATCAGCTACTGGAACTACATTATGGCCGCGTCCATGGTATTCACCCTCCCGGTACTGCTCATCTACGGATTCTTTAACCGCTATTTCATAAAAGGAATCTCCTTCACAGGGGGCAAGTAAAACCATCATCCTTCTTTGTAATGAGACCCCGCCTATAAATAGGCGGGTTTCGACGTTAAAGCGGAAATTCCTTTGGGGGTCTGACCCCCAAAGGAACTTTTTTTATTCTTCAATCTCTACCATAGCTCACATCTTTATCAGGGTGGGTAAAGGGGACACCTTGAGGTTTTTTTGATTTCTCGACGAGTTCCCGGTTTTCAGCTGAATTCCATCCGATATCATTTGTTGGATGTACCCATTGATCCCCTGCCATGATTGCGGGGTCGATGTCGTCGCTCCAATTATTTAAGGGCGATTTTTCGGAATTGTATTTGCTGTCTCCGATAATGACTCCATGTTCATTGACAAATGGTGGTTGCATTTTCATATTGGAGCCTTTGAAAGATGGGGAGTTGATTTGATGTGGCATCGTTTCCTCCATATAAGGTACTTCCGGTGTTTGATCTTTTTCTTTCATACCTTTCACCTCCGCGGGATGTATAGTTTTAGCATTTCTTTAAAATAAATAAGTATGTACCAAGAAAAAGGAGGAAGGATCAAATGACAAAGAAATTTGAGATTGCACACCTTTCAGAAGACAAGCTCGAACAGATTTCGAAATATGAGCAAAAATTACGGGAGGAAATCGGGGAGGAAATTGTTTTAATTGCCTATGAAGAATGTGAAAAATGACATAGGGGCAACCTACTGTCATGGGGGTGATAGAAATGGCAAAGAGAAAAGTTGCCCACGATGCAGCGAAAAACAATAACAAAACACCGAAGGAAAGCTTGCCGGATACGGAGTTTTCTGCTGAATATCAACAAGAGGATATGATTCGCGGTGCAAACCGCAATTCCAAAAAAGGTCGACAAGGGAAGTAAGGGGGATTTATAAGATGGATAAACATACAAAAAAGAAAAAACAGAAGCAGGCACACAAAGAGGATCATGCGATTTCACATGACAGCTTGAAAGAAGAATTCGGTCCTGAATTCGGTGACCCTAATGCTGCGAAAGCTTTTGAAAATGCAATTGAATCGAACATCAAGAAAAACAAAAAAGATAAAAAGAAAAACTGCTAGCTGAAATCAGCTGGCAGTTTTTCTTTTTTCTGAAGAGATGGGGAAGATCTCTGTTTTGTTTGTAGTCTGATTGAAGTAGACAAGAACAAAATTTTCTTTTTCCCTGATTTGTCCTTTTTCAAGGTAGAGGGACAAGTCAAAATGGATGGTTTCGACCATGGTATGTTTATATAGTTCTTTTTCATTTAATTGCAGCTTCGTAAATGCTTCACCCATCAAATCGGGGGATTTTACGATCTCTTTATAGATGCCGGTACGAACGTCTTTATCCAGACGGTCCTGCCACCATGGTTTACGGGGCTTGAACTTCTGGTGGCGCAAGTAATCATATTTCATCAAACTTTCTACAACACCAAGCGTTGCCACATCTTCCTCTTGTAAAAAGGCATAAAGTCGTTTGTACAGATCTTCCAATTGATGACCGATTCTGGACCAGCCTTGCTTGTCCCAATACGATCCGAAATCTTGGAAGAAATCGAATGGCGTTTCAAATACTCCTGAAACCAGATGCTCAACAGTAGCATCCATTCTATGGTCATTCCAATACTTCTCCAGAACGTCCTCCACCTGCTTGATGCGGATGATGTCATCAAAACTCAATATGTTGTTGCCGAGTATCTCATATGGGGCATGGTCCATATAAATGTAATCATGCTCTTTAGAGCGAATTCTAAGCCCCGTTCCCCGTAGCATCTTCAAAAAGCCAAGTTGAAGTTCTTCAGGACGTAGTGCAAATACATCATTGAATGTTTTCTTGAATGAGTGGTAATCCTCTTCCGGCAAACCTGCAATCAAGTCAAGATGTTGATCGATCTTTCCTCCATCCTTGACCATGGTCACAGTACGAGATAGTTTCGAGAAGTTCTGCTTTCGCATGACGAGTTCGTTAGTCGCATCATTGGTTGATTGTACACCGATCTCAAAGCGGAACAAGCCGGCAGGAGCTTCCTGATTTAAGAACTCGATGACTTCAGGTCGCATGATATCAGCGGTGATCTCAAATTGGAAGACGGTTCCCGGTAGATGCTCATCAATCAGGAAACGGAACATTTCCATGGCATAACTGCGACTGATGTTGAAGGTGCGGTCCACAAACTTGATGGTCTTTGCTCCGTTGTTCATCAAGAAGCGAATATCCTCTTTTACTTTTTCACGGTCAAAATACCGTACGCCTACTTCTATAGAAGATAGGCAGAATTGACAGCTGAACGGACAGCCCCTGCTCGTTTCAAAGTAGGTCACTCGCTTCCCCAGCTGTGCCAGGTCCTCTTCAAAGCGATAAGGAGAAGGGAGTTCCTTCAGATCCACTTTGTTTCGTTGAGGGGATATCTTTTTCTCAGTGCCCTCACGATAAGCCAAACCGCTGATGCTAGCGAAGTTCCCTTCACCTTCTAGTTCTTGTAAAAGTTGTTTGAACGTCATTTCGCCTTCCCCAAGAACAATGAAATCGACGTCTGTCAGGCGGTCGAGCCACTCTGTCACGTCATATGTCACTTCAGGACCACCAAGGACAATCGTTAACTCAGGGTTGATTTTCTTCAACATGCTCATAACTTTGATTGTCTCTTCTATGTTCCATATATAACAACTGAATCCTATGACATCAGGCTTTCTTTGGATCAAGTCTGATACTATATTCATGACAGGGTCTTTGATGGTATATTCGGCTAAATCTACTTTGTATTCTGGTGCTGCATAAGCTTTCAAATAACGAATAGCAAGGTTGGTATGGATATATTTTGCATTTAAGGTTGACGCGATTATTTTCATGGTAAATCCATCATACTCCTAGTGAAAAAATTCTATAACTAATACAGTTTATCATAATTTAAGGCTATTTTCGTAAACTTTGTTGCTTTGGAAAATTTTTAAAGTGACCGTTATATTCCTTACTGTCGTGCTCTTTTCCCTGCAATACTAAATATGCTACGTGCATATCTAGAGTAAGTAAGCAGTAAAAAGTCCAATTTCCGACTTTTTACTAGTGAAAAGCTACAATTATTTAGAAGAGAGCCTAATTAAAATGTAGGAGTCATGGTTTGCAGGATATTTTGTACCGCTAGCAAAATTTCCCTCTCCTTTCCATTATCAACAGGAAAGTAGTAAATATTACAAAAAGATTTCTGAAATGACTTTTTTATTGCGTTAAATGTAGAAGAAAGGATTTAAGGGGAGAAACGTAGAATTTAATTTAGAGCAGAAGTGCGTTTTTATTACATTCAACAAAACACCTCTGAAAAAAGACCTATAGTGCGGGATATATCAGCCGCGTTTTTAAAAAAATAATTATTTAAAATATGGGAAGAAAAAATAAATGATAAGTGGGGGAAGGTTATGATCCAACACATGGTAAAGGAAGAGACCAAAAAGTTGGAGGTAGAGATAGAGACTCTGACAAACAAACTTCACAAGCTTGAAAAGGAAAATAGATTTCTGCAACTTACATTTGAGCATGCCAATGATGCCATTATATTGTTCAATGAAAATGTGGAATTCTTTCAGGTCAATCAAAAGGCTTGCGAGCTTTTTGAACTATCAAGGGAAGGTCTATTAGGTCGTAAATTGCATGACTTTCTTGATTTGATGTCCAAAGAAGAAGTGGAGTTTCAAGAAGCACAATTGGATGAATTAGGGGAATTGAAAAATGAATTGGTTGTGCGACTAGACAATGGAACGATAAAGTATGTGGAATACTCAGCAGTTCGGAACCCTGATGAGAGCGGATTGGACATATGCATCATCCGTGATATTACCGCGAAGAAGAAGCTAGAGAAAGAGTCGAATAAGAGCAAGCAGATGTATCATGATGTAATAAATCGGGCGGTGGATGGTATTGTTGTGTTTGATAAGGAAGGGTATTTTATAGATGTGAATCCCGCTTTTTGTTCAAACTTTGCCATGCCGAAATTAGACCTTCTCCAGTCCAAGCTTGATGATTTTGTAGAAGAGGATTTCCAATACAAGATGAAAAAAATCTGGAGCCTTCTTGATAATCATGGCAGGGTGAGAGGGGAATTGCCGGTTATTCTTCACACAGGGGAACGGAAAACATTTGAAGTGACGATTACTGCGAACATCTATGATGATTATTACCTTGCCATCATGAGGGATGTGACGGAAAAACGTAATATGGAGCTTCAGCTTCAGAAGAGTGAAGAGAGATTCAGGGAAATGTTCCAGCATGCCTTGGATGCGATTGTACTGGTAGATAACAGTGGAGAAATCATGCGTGCAAACCCAGCTGCAAGCAGGGCATTTGAACTTCCATTGGATGAGCTGATACATTCCAAGCTTCACTGTTTTGTTCCAAGACATAGTAAAAGAGTGTTTTCCATCATGAAACAGTTTGTAGCCAATGGTGAAATCAGGGAAGAGCTGGAGTTTCATATGCCGAATGGTCAGAAGAAGCTCCTAGAATTTACAGCAAATAAGGGCATCATTGATGGTTTTAATATGATTATCTTCCGTAATGTCAGTGAACGCAGGAAAATGGAAAAGGACCTGAGGGAAAGTGAACAAAAGTTCCGCAAGATTTTTGATAACGCGATGGATGGTATCCTTTTGTGGGATAACAAGTGTAACATCATTGATGCAAACCCGAATGCCAGCAAAATACTGAAGCTTCCAAAAGAAGAGTTAGTTGCGAACTATCTTCACTACTATCTACAGCATGAGCAGTTCCAGGACCTCCAAAGCCACTGGAAGGATTGCCCGAATAGCGAAGAGCTAAGTGGCGAAGTTTGTCTCGAAGATGAGACTGGCATGCAAATTATTGAATATTCCGCTAAGAAAAATGTCATTGAAGGTTTACACATGACCATCTTCAGAAATATCACAGAAAAAAGAGAGATGGAGGATCAGCTACGAAAGTCCGACACCCTTACAGTGGTAGGAGAGCTAGCGGCAGGTATCGCCCATGAGATAAGAAACCCGATGACAGCATTAAAAGGGTTTATTCAACTCTTGCAAAATAGCATGAATGAAGACCAGTATGCGATGTATTTCGATGTGATCACCTCTGAATTAAAAAGGATAGAATCCATCATTACCGAGTTTCTTGTATTGGCCAAACCCCAGGCAATTTCCTATCAACGCAAGAGTGTCACGGTAATCATGAAAGAGACACTCGACCTGTTAAGTGCCCAGGCGTCGCTTGACAATGTCCAATTCGTCACATCCATTGAAGAAGGGTTACCTGATATCTATTGTGAACCGAATCAATTAAAACAGGTTTTTATCAATATACTAAAAAATGCAATAGAAGTGATGCCAAAAGGTGGTACAGCTTCTGTGGCGCTATCAAAAGAGGATGGGGAACAGGTACTCATATCCATTAGGGATGAAGGAATCGGTATACCCGAAGATAAGCTAAAGAAGCTTGGCGAACCGTTCTATACCACGAAGGACCGTGGAACAGGGCTTGGGCTTATGGTAAGCTATAAAATAGTAGAAGAGCACAATGGTACCATTGAGGTGAGCAGCGAGCTAGGAAAGGGCACGACCTTCCACATAAGGTTGCCTATCGGAACACCTACAGTACATTGATTAATATCTTGATATCAGCTTAATAAGAGAGGAAACGATTATGTTTTATTATAGTAGCCTGAATACAATAATCGGTAAAATCTTTATAATATGCGATGAAGAGTACCTTATAAAGATTGAGTTTGATGATGATTTTCTGAAACTGGAGTCTATTGGTCAAAGGTATGTGTCAGATCCGGATCATCCAATATGCAAGCTTGTGACCAATCAAATGGAGGAGTACTTTCTAGGAAGGCGATCTAACTTTGATGTACCCTTAAAAATGAACGGGACAGATTTTCAGCTGGAGGTTTGGCAGGCACTGAGCAATATTTCATATGGCGAAGTGAAATGCTATCAAGACATAGCAAAAGAGATAAATAGGCCGTTGGCGGTTAGGGCTATTGGACAGGCAAACCGCAGAAACCCTATACCGATCGTGATACCATGCCACCGTGTCATTGGGAAGAATAAAGCGTTGGTTGGATATGCCGGTGATAAAATAGGGATAAAAGAAGAGCTGCTAAAGCTAGAAGGTGTATTGGTATAGAAATTTGTACGGTAGATTTAATTCTATCGTATTTTTTTTTGTGTTCATACGGTTAAGCTGTATCAACCCTTGTTTTGTTTCATATAATTTACTAAGACAAAAAAAGTTGCTCAAGGGCAAAACAGGAGATGATAAAAATGGGGAAATCGAACAAACTCATTTTTTACACAGAAGTATTAACAAAGTTAAATGTCATCAGTGAACAAGATAAAGAGACCATTTTAAAAAAAGAGAAAAAAGGGTTGAAAAGAAATTTTAATTAGATTATTATCTAATTAGATGGTGATAAAATTTGGTGGAGGTGGTGGAATAATGCAACTGGATAAACTTGTGAATTTTTATAAGGTGATGGGGGATAAGACAAGAATCAAGCTGTTGGTACTATTGGCATCGGAGGAGGAGCCTCTTAGTGGACAAGAGCTAGCAGAGAGGTTAGGTGTAAAACCACCTACTGTTTCCCATCACATATCGAAGCTAAAAGAAATAAGTGCGGTTTATGAAAGAAGGGAGAAAAATACGGTCTATTACTATTTAAATCAGAAGGCTTTGGAGATACACCATGAAGGCTTATATATTGTTTTAAGTAGAAGTGGCAAGGGGGAGAAAACAATGGAAGAACGGAAGGAAAGGGAGCAGGTCCTGCAAAACTTCTTAGCGAAGGACGGTACATTAAAAACCATCCCAGCACAAAGGAAAAAGAAATTAATTATTTTTGAGCACATTGTGAAAGATTTGGAGATGGGGAAAAAGTATAGTGAAAAGGAAATAAATGAGCATATCAAACAGTTTCATGAGGATTATGCGACGATTAGAAGGGAATTTATCATTAATCATTATATGTATCGGGAAGCGGGTATTTACGAACTCAATCCTAGGGAAATGTGGGCCAAATAATAAAGGATCCATTGTACTCATAAGTATAATGGATCCTTTTGTTATGTTAATTTTCAAATAAGGCTGGAATGGCTTCGGTATAGTTGCCTTTGATGATTCCTTTTTCGGTTATGATTGCGGTAATCAGTTCATTTGGTGTAACATCAAACGCTGGATTGAAGACAGATATGCCATCTGGGGCAATCGATTTGCCTCCAAGGTGGGTGATTTCCTTTGGGTCTCTTTCTTCAATTTCAATTTCTTCGCCTGTCTTTTTCGAAAGGTCAAAGGTGGATAAGGGAGCTGCCACATAAAAAGGGATACCAAAGGATTTTGCTAGTATTGCAAGGCTGTAGGTTCCGACTTTATTTGCCGTATCGCCGTTGGCTGTAATTCGATCTGCGCCAACAATGATGGCATTGATTCCTTTGGTTTTGATAGTATGGGCAGCCATGTTATCCGTGATCAGAGTGACATTCACACCCGATTGTTGTAGCTCCCATGCAGTTAAGCGTGCTCCCTGGAGAACAGGCCTTGTTTCACTTGCAAATACACTGATTGGGATATTCTTTTCCTTTGCAAGGTGGAAGGGAGCCAATGCTGTGCCATACCTTGCCGTTGCAATGGACCCAGCATTGCATATCGTAAGGACCTTATCATTCTTTTGAAAAAGGGTGAGGGCATGCTCTCCGATGTATCGACAAGTTGTCTCATCTTCTAACTGAATTTGAATGGCCTCATGAACTAGATTCGTTTTCGCTTCATTTACTGAAGATGCTTTTAAGGAGACTTGCACCAGCCTGTTAAGTGCCCAAAATAAATTTACTGCAGTGGGGCGCGAGGAAGCTAGGTAGTCCCTATCCTTTTTCAATAGTGAGTGAAAATCATCAAGTCTTTCAGTCTCATAGGAATTTGCAGCAAGTGCAAGTCCGTAAGCTGCAGTTATCCCGATGGCGGGTGCCCCCCTTACTTTTAAAGTGATGATGGCATCATAAACATCGTCAAGGGTCTTCAGGTCAATGAACACGGTTTCATGGGGAAGTTTCTGTTGATCTAATAAACGGATAGATGTATCCTTCCACTCCACAGAAAGTGGAAGGCCAGTTGTAACAGTCATAAGTCATTTAATCTCCTTTAATACATTTTCCAATAAAGTCTCTATCTCTTTTGTGTTCTTGAGATTTGCTGCCTCCAAGACTAGTAATCTTCCAAGCTCCAGCGCCTTTCGCTTAATTAGAATACGCTTGGCGAAAGGCTGGATGGTGTCAAGATCTGCTACATGCGCTAACCCGATGGTGCGCCTGATCACTTCACATCCTGCAAAACCGACTGCCTCTGCAAAGATATTCTTTAGTACATAATCCAGATACCCTGGAGTTGTGGACAACTGCTCTACGCTGGACGTTTTCCAAAGGTTAGAGAAAATAGAGATAAAAGTTTCCCACACTTGGTGTAGATGGGCGGTAATATCGCCTCTTTCATCGTTTGATCTGGTGATGGCTTGCAGTAAAATGTTCGCAAAGAATTGACCAACATCAAAGCCAATAGGTCCAAAATAAGCAAACTCCGGATCAATTACCTTCGTATCGATTTCGTTGGCAAATATGCTTCCAGTATGAAGGTCTCCATGAAGAAGTGCCTCCCCATTTGTTAGAAATTTGTATTTCAATTTCGCAACTTCAAGTTTAAGGGTATCATCCTTCCAAATTTCTTCCACTGCACCTTGAAGTTCTGGCTCATAACTGTTTGTCTTACTATCAAAAAATGGGTCTGTGAACACAAGGTCTTCTGTAATTTTACAAAGTTCCGGGTTGGAAAATTGTTGTTGCAGAATCTTCTTTTCCTGTTGGTTCAAACCGAAATCTGACGTATAGAATAACGTTTTGGCCAAGTATTCCCCAATGTGTTTGGATATGAGGGGATAGTCCATGCCCTGAATAAAACCGTTTCTTGCGATGTCTAGATGGGAAAGGTCTTCCATGATCGTGATGGCCAATGCTTCGTTTGTATAATAGACTTTCGGAACTAGGTTAGGGACAAGTGCTGCAGCATTTTTCAAGTAGTTCCCTTCGATTGTGGCACGATGCAAGGTGAGGGGCCAGCTTTCTCCTACAACTTTGGCATAAGGTAGTGCCTGTTTGATAATGATCCCTGTATTGTTTTCATCTTTGATGTGAAATACAAGGTTCAAGTTCCCGTCACCTATCTCTTGACAGTGCAGAAGTGCTCCTTCCTTGAAAAATTCTAGGTCCTTTGCCAATGATACGGCTGTTGCTTCCGTTAATGGTTCATAGTTTGTTGTTGCAGTAATCGTCATATTTTTACCCCCGAGTCATCATTTATCGTGAAAATTTTGAGCGGGGCGTTTATTTCAATAATAAAGCCCCTTTCCATAAGAAAGAGGCTTGAAGAGTAGACTTCTCCCCTCTTATCTGCCAGAAATAATTTCTGCTGGAATTAGCACCGTGCCTTACGAACGATTACGTTCGGCGTCCACAAATGTGTAACGCCCTGTCTCACAACAGTATTACGGTCGGTTGCTGGGTTTCATCGGGCCAAATCCCTCCACCTGCTCTTGATAAGAGATCACAATTAATAAATTGTGAATGTATAAAATTGTGTGAAAATTATTACTTGATGAAAATCATAACAAGATGGTAGGAATATTGTCAATAAGTTTTTTGGAAAGATTTTTTAATTACCATTATCAGATTTTTTAAAGAATTTAATGGAATTGTATGAATTGTTTGGTTAAAACCTTGAAAAAATGATAGGCACCTGTTATTATTAAACTATTATTTTTGTTCGTGAATATGGAAAGTCAGAAACACGTTTTCGTCTTGAAGTGTTTGAAAGAGCAAGAATAGTAATATTTACGTGGGTAAACCACAAGGAGGAACAAACATGTTACAAGGTAAAGTAAAATGGTTCAACGCAGAAAAAGGTTTTGGATTCATCGAAGTTGAAGGTCAAGACGACGTATTCGTACACTTCTCCGCAATCCAAGGCGAAGGTTTCAAAACTTTAGAAGAAGGTCAAGAAGTTTCTTTCGAAATCGTTGAAGGTGCTCGTGGACCTCAAGCTGCTAACGTTACAAAATAATGCTAGCCAAATAGAAAAGGACTCCCTCGCGGAGTCCTTTTTGTTTGGAAATTCAACTTCATTCAAAAAGATTAGTAATATTGCCTACAAAGTTTACCCGTTCCTTTCCGCTACAGTCACTCGCTTTCCGCGGGGCGGTGCTTGAGCCTCCTCACTTCGTTGCGGGGTCTCAAGACTACCGCTACCTCCCGCCGGAGTCGAGTGCCTTTCGCTCCAATCCACTAGTTTTGCTTGGATCTTTCAAAAAACAACAAACATTGTAAAACAGTTCTATTTTAGAGAGATTTGTAGCTGATGTTTGTAGTAAAGGGCGAAAACTCCCCAAGCGCCCCGTGGAAAGCGAAGCCCGTTACGAAAAGCAACAGCGGTGTAATATAAAAAAATCCTATTTTAATAGTATTGTGGTCTTCGGTCTTCGAAGATCGGGATTCTTTTTCTTACTTCTTCCACTTTCGCCAAATCAATTTCAGCCGTGATGATCTCTTCTGTTTCTCCTGCTTCGGCCAAAATCTCTCCCCATGGATCGATAATCATGGAGTGTCCTGCAAAAGCATTCTTGGGGTCCGCGCCTGAACGGTTACAAGCGATTACATAACACTGGTTCTCAATGGCCCGGGCAATAAGAAGGGTACGCCAATGGTCAACTCTTGCCAAAGGCCATTCTGCAACAACGAAAATTGCTTTTGCATCTTTTGTAGTGTGCGCACGGATCCATTCAGGAAAACGAATATCATAGCAAATGAAACCAGCACAAGTTTCTCCATCAAGCTCAAACATCCCATCCGTTTTTCCTGGCTGGAGGAAGTGATGCTCGTCCATCAATCGAAAAAGATGCAATTTGCTATACTCGCCGGCAACTTCTCCATCTTTGTTGACGGTAATCATCGTATTATAAATTCCTTTGTTCGTTTTTTTCGCGACAGAGCCGCCCACAATGTGAGTTTTCAGTTCTTTTGCAGCAGATTTAAGGAATTTGGTGGTGACAAAACCGCCGGAATCTGCAATTTTATCAAGGCGTCCAAGGTCATAGCCTGTGGACCAGAGTTCAGGAAGGACAATGATATCTGGTCGATCCTTTCCTGCAACTGTCAAAAGTTCACATGCTTTTTCTATATTTGCTTCAGGATCTCCAAAGGCTACATCAAATTGAATACAAGCTATTTTCCATTTCATAATTTTATCCCCCCGTTGAAAAAATACTTTACAAGTTGAATCTAACACTATATGATTTGTGACTAGGATTTCAAGAATTTTTTAAGTAGGTGAAAAAGGTGAAACACTTTCAACAATCTGAATTATTAAATACACTGCCTAAACAGTTCTTTGCTTCATTGGTTGAAAAAGTGGGGAAGGTTGTTGCACAAGGTCATGATGTTATTAATCTTGGACAAGGAAACCCTGACCAGCCGACTCCAGCACATATTGTAAAGTCGTTACAGGAAGCCGTAGAAAAACCAAATCATCATAAATATTCCCCATTTCAGGGTCATCATTTTTTTAAAGAAGCGATCGCAACTTTTTATAAACGAGAATACGATGTGGACATAAATCCAGAAACCGAAGTGGCCATACTTTTTGGTGGCAAGGCTGGACTGGTGGAAATCCCCCAATGTTTATTAAATGAAGGGGATACAGCACTTGTCCCAGATCCGGGCTATCCGGATTATTGGTCTGGTGTTGCATTGGCTAAAGCTAAAATGGAATACATGCCTTTAAAAGAAGTATATCATTTTTTACCAGACTATGAAGATATCAATCCAGAGGTCTTAAAATCTGCGAAGCTTATGTTCCTCAATTATCCCAATAATCCGACAGGAGCTGTAGCGAATTCTGCTTTCTTCAGAGAAACGGTAGAAGTTGCAAATGAGCACGATATTTGCGTTGTACATGACTTTGCCTATGGTGCTATCGGGTTTGACGGAAAAAAACCACTTAGTTTCTTACAGACTTCTGGTGCGAAAGATGTCGGGATTGAAATCTATACTTTGTCGAAAACTTTTAATATGGCAGGCTGGCGAGTGGGGTTTGCTGTAGGGAATGCAAGTGTGATTAAAGCAATCAATCTTTTGCAGGACCATATTTATGTCAGTATTTTTGGTGCCATCCAAGAGGCGGCTGCAACCGCTTTGTTAGATAAACAAACCTGTGTACAAGAGTTGGTAGATTTGTATGAGGAAAGACGAAATGTCCTTATTCATGGTTTACAGGAAATTGGCTGGGAAGTGAAGGCACCAAATGGATCCTTTTTTGCATGGTTAAAAGTTCCGGAAGGCTATACTTCCGAGGAGTTTGCAGATAAGCTGCTTGAAGAAGCACATGTGGTGGTAGCCCCTGGTATTGGCTTTGGGTCCTTTGGCGAGGGTTATGTACGCGTCGGGCTATTAACCAGTACGGAAAGATTGCAAGAAGCAGTTCAACGAATCAGAGGATTAAAGATTTTCTGAATAGTCTGTTGACATAAACTCCAAATGATGTCATAATCTCAACTAGAATTGAGTATTTAGATTATTTGAATTATATATATAATCCAATCTTATCAAGAGCAGGTGGAGGGACTGGCCCGATGAAACCCGGCAACCGACTTAATTTTATTAAGCACGGTGCTAAATCTTGCAGCATGAAGCTGATAGATAAGAGGACGTTAGATAGACTAACCTCTTCTTATGGAAGGGGTTTTTTGTTTTTTTATCATCGATAGAAAGGGTGTACATAATGTCAGAAATTCTAGCAACCTATCTGGTTCATGATCATAAAGGGAATCTCGAAAAAAAAGCGGAAGGTATCGCGCTCGGGCTTACAATCGGATCTTGGACGGACCTCCCGCAGCTTGAACAGCAACAACTGAAAAAGCATAAAGGAAGAGTCGTAAGCGTGAAAAAGCTCTCGTCAAGTGAGAGGGTGGATGCATATTTAGGAAAAGGGGTAACACGCGGGATTATTCAAATTGCATATCCTAGTCTCAATTATAGCAACGACCTGCCTGCCATTTTAACGACAGTATTTGGCAAGTTGTCTTTAGATGGGGAAATAAAGTTGATTGATCTTGAATTCAGCAATGACTTAAAGCTAGCATATCCTGGACCGAAATTCGGACTAGAGGGGATACGCTCCATTACTGGCGTTCATGATAGACCATTTGTCATGAGCATTTTCAAAGGAGTAATTGGTAGGGACCTTGAATATCTTACGGATCAATTGAAGGATCAGGCACTTGGGGGAGTGGATTTCATCAAGGATGATGAAATATTGTTTGAAAACGACCTTACCCCATTTGAAAAAAGGATTACCGAAGGCAAAAGGATACTTGAGGAAGTGAAAGAAGAGACAAGTCATCGTGCAAGATATGCGGTAAACCTGACAGGCCGTACATTAGAGCTTAAGGATAAAGCAAAAAGGGCGGTAGAATTGGGTGCTGATTTTCTACTATTCAATGTTTTTGCATATGGACTTGATACACTTCAAAGTTTGGCAGAAGACAAGGAAGTATCTATTCCAATCATGGCACATCCGGCGGTTAGTGGAGCAGTCACCCCGTCAGAGTTTTATGGCATATCCAATGAATTGCTATTGGGGAAACTTTTACGCTATGCCGGAGCTGACTTTTCTTTATTTCCATCGCCTTATGGAAGTGTTGCTTTACCAAAAGAACAGGCGCTCGGAATCCGTGATGCCCTAACAGTAGCTGACAATCAGCTGAAAAAGACTTTGCCTGTACCATCAGCTGGGATACACCCAGGACTTGTACCGCTCCTTTATCAGGACTTTGGAAACGATGCGGTTATCAATGCAGGAGGAGGGGTCCACGGCCATGAGCTTGGTGGGGCATCCGGCGCTAAAGCTTTCCGTCAGGCAGTAGATGCTGTTAAGGCTGGGGAATCACTTGCAGCTTACGCCCAAAATCATCCTGAATTAGAGGTAGCCCTTAAGCAGTGGGGAAGTGTGGAGGTTACAACATGACAGCTAAAAAGCCGATGATATTTTGCGACTTCGATGGAACCATCACTAACAGTGACAATATCATTGCCATTATGAAGAAATTCGCCCCGGCAGAATGGGACGACATTAAAGATAAGGTACTATCCCAGGAAATCTCCATCAAGGAAGGGGTGGGAAAAATGTTTGCGCTTCTTCCTTCTGAGAAAAAGGAGATTATTACGGAATATATATTAGCTCATGCTGAGATTCGTGATGGCTTCAGAGAGTTTGTGGCTTTTACAAAAGAAGAGGGTATTCCACTTTATATTGTTTCTGGCGGCATTGATTTCTTTGTAGAGCCACTTTTAGACGGAGTGGTAGAAGAAGCGAACATCTACTGCAATCACTCCGATTTTTCAGGAGAAACAATAAACATCCTTTGGCCGCATGCATGTGATGAGGAGTGTAACAATGGTTGTGGTTGCTGCAAGCCATCCATTATCAGAAAGCTTGCCGAAACAGACACCTATAAAATAGTGATCGGCGATTCCATTACAGATTTAGAAGCAGCTAAACTTGCTGACCAAGTGATAGCGAGAGACTTTCTTATCAAAAAGTGTGAGGAACATTCCATCAGCTTTTCCCCATTCGAAACATTTTATGATGTGATGAAAATCCTGAAAAAACGGGAGGTGACAGCATGAGTCAATTTTTGAAGAAATGGTCAGAGCTTTCTGATGTCAAGGAAGAGTTGGCAGTGCGCGATTGGTTTTTTGGCACAAGTGGAAACCTTTCTATCAAAGTATCAGATGTCCCACTGCAATTCTTGGTTTCCTCAAGCGGCAAAGATAAAAGGAAGATAACCTCAGAAGATTTCCTCCTTGTAGATGAATTAGGTAAAGCTGTTGAAAACACTAGCTTGAAACCTTCAGCAGAAACCCTGCTACATCTGGAAGTATACCGGAAGACAAATGCAGGATGTTCCTTGCATGTCCATACAGTAGATAATAATGTGATCTCTGAGCTGTATGGTGACCACGGACAGATTACATTTAAAGGACAAGAAATTATTAAAGCATTCGGTATTTGGGAGGAAGATGCAGAAGTAAGCATCCCAATCATAAAAAACTATGCGGATATACCAACTTTAGCAGACGAGTTTTCTAACTATATAGATAGAGATGCTGGCGCTGTCCTCATAAGGAATCATGGAATCACTGTATGGGGCAAAACCGCCTTTGAAGCGAAAAAATACCTAGAGGCCTGGGAGTTTCTATTCTCCTATCATTTGAAATTATTAAGCGTGAAAAATTTGGTTCAACCCAAAATATCTATTTAAATCTTAGTTAGAAAAGTTAGTTCAATAGTTTCCCTAGCTGTGGATTGGAGCAAATGGTGAAGATTCCAGCGGGGGAGTAACGGTAGGTTGAGACCCCTGAAGCGTTGTGAGGAGGCTCAAGCACCGTCCCGCGGAAAGCGAGCCATTTGCGGAAAGGAACAGCGGTGTTTAATAGAGATATAAAATAAGGAGGAATTTAACATGGCAGAAATCAGATTACACGAAACAAATGAAAGAATTAGTGGGAAAGAAAAGGTGGAAAGCTTTCTAAATGATAATGAAGTAATCTACGAAAACTGGGACATTGCGAAACTCCCTCAACACTTGCAGGAAAACTTTTCTTTAACAGATGAAAACAAAGAAGAGATCCTAACAGTCTTTAAAGATGAGATTGCTGCGATTTCTATAAAAAGAGGGTACAAGGCACAAGATGTTATCTCTTTATCTGATACAACACCTAACTTGGAGCAACTTCTTCAAAACTTCAATAAAGAGCACCATCATACAGATGATGAAGTTCGATTCATTGTCAGTGGCCATGGTATATTCGTTATTCAAGGAAAGGATGGCTCTTTCTTTGATGTAGAATTGGAGCCTGGCGATTTGATCTCTGTCCCGCCAAATGTCCGCCACTATTTCACCTTAATGGGGGATCGTAAAGTAGTCGCAGTTCGAATCTTCGTAACCACAGAAGGTTGGGTACCGATTTATGAAAAAGAAGAAGTGAATAACTAATAAAAAAACAGATAACCTTGCGTTGGCAGCAGGGTCATCTGTTTTTTATTTTTCATGACTACTTTATCTGTCTGGAGGGAATATAATGGTATGAAAACAGAGATAGATTTAGGAGGAAGGCATAATGGAGCATGTGGTGATAATAGGTGGCATTGCAGGTGGAATGAGCGCTGCCTCCAAACTTAGAAGGTTGGATGAAAAGGTGAAAATCAGCGTATTTGAAAAAGATTCACATATATCCTACGGTGCATGTGGCCTACCGTACTACATATCAGGAATAACAAAATCCCATGAAGACTTGCTGGCAAGGACTGTGGAAGATTTTGAGAAACGCGACATCCAAGTACATATTCGCCATGAGGCAATAAATGTTGATCCTGAAAGACAAAGAGTAAAGGTGAAAAACCTTATTACAGGAGTGGATACATGGGTCGACTACGATAAATTACTTATTGCAACAGGATCAAAACCGATTGTTCCGCCTTTCATTCCAAAGGAGGCAACAAATGTTCACACATTGAAAACCTTAAATGATGGTATCAGGATGAGAGAGTACTTTTGCGATAAGGCAATTAAGAAGGTAGGCATCATAGGTGGTGGGTACATTGGAATGGAACTTGTGGAGAGCATGCTGGAGCTTGGGAAAGAAGTTGTGGTAATCGAGCTACAGGACCAGATATTACCCAATTATGATGCCGAAATGGCCAATATTATTTCGGATTCGCTGAATTCGAAACAAGGTGCTTCCATTCGAACGGGAGAAGAAGTGAAGGAACTTAAGGTAACCGGTGATAAAGTGTCACATATAATGACGGACAAGGGCACTATTGAAGTGGATGCAGTAATCGTCAACATCGGAAATAAACCGAACACGGAGTTTGTTAAAGACCTAGGAATGGATATGCTTGAAAACGGGGCGATTATCGTAGACACCCATCAAAAGACTAGCCTCCCATCCATCTATGCTGCTGGTGATTGTGCAACAAGTAATCACCTTCTATTGAACAGACCTGTCAATATCGGTCTAGGCACAACGGCGAACAAACATGGAAGAGTGGCTGCAGATAATTTGGCTGGCATCCCATCCACTTTCAAAGGGATACTTGGAACAAATGTTGTGAAAGTGATGGAATGGACCGTTGCCATGACTGGACTGACCGAAAAAGAGGCGGAAAAAGAGGAATTCGACATTGAAAGTGTAGTCATTGAAACAAATAACCATGCTTCCTACTATCCGGACGCCAAAACGATACATATCAAGCTTGTTTATGAAAAGGGCTCACAAAAGCTGCTTGGTGCACAAATGGTTGGTAAGGATATATCTATTGCCAAGAGATTGGATGTCTATGCAACGGCAATCACCTGCGGATTGTCTACCAAGCAAATTGCAATGCTAGACCTTTGTTATGCCCCACCCTATGCTACTGTTTGGGATGCAGTTCAGGTGGCAGCAAATGCTGCAAAATAAGAAAAAAGACAAGTTGTTAAAATATTATGAATTTTCTTTACCGCTAAAGTCAAATATGCTAATGTTAAAGTAGCTTTATACATATATTTGACTGAGGAGTGAAAGAGATGAAGGTCCGCTACAATTTTGTGCCTAAGCATGATGTTCAGTATTGTGAACCAACTTATACCATCAAACAGGCATATGAGAAAATTAAGGATACTGGCTATCGGTGCATTCCGATCCTTTCCAATGATGGCCATAACTTCCTTGGCCTTGTCTACAAAGTTCATCTGCTTGATTACCTTTATGAAGAAAAGGGTAGTGAAGATGATTCCATTGAAGTACTGATAAAAAGTCAAGACGCATTCATCTTTGAAGAAGACTCCTTTTTCAAGGCTTTCTTCACAATCAAGCGCTTGCCGTTCATCGCAGTGCTGAATGAGGACCATGAATTTCTAGGGATATTGACCCACGCGAATGTCATGGATGTGCTTGCCGATTCATTTGGCATGAAAACAGGGGGATATACTCTCACTATTGCAACAATTGAACATAAAGGTGCCATCAAGGATCTTGTATCCATGCTAAAGGATATCAATATCGACGGCATGCTCACTCTAGATAATGGGGAAAAATACTTAAGACGAATCATAGTGAATCTTCCCGCTGAATTACCTGAAGAGAAGGTTAATAAGCTGGTGAAAAAACTTGGAGAAAAAGAATTCAGAGTGACACACGTAGATCAAATAGATGTACAAAACTAGAACATAAACTTCCAAAAGTTTTGAGCGGTCTCCACATTGGGGACCGCTCATTCTTTAGTGCAATAAAATTTCTTTATCTATTAAAATATTGGATAGAGTGACAATTTCTGCTTTATCCTTTAATTTTGGGATGTATTGTTTCAGTACACTTGCGGTCTTCTCGCCAACTACCCCAACATGACCAATTGCAATAATGGAATCATCTACTTCCGTTTTCTTGATTAGCTGAGTAGTCTGCTTCACAATATGATTGGTGGTAAAAACTTCGTCAAAAAACAGTTCATTTTCTAAAAAAGGGACACCCATCTTAGTGGCCAATTCAGCGACAACACTCTTTTTGGTTGTTTTACTGTCGAGATAGTAAAGGTTTCTCTCTTTACAGATACCTAAAATCACACTCATAATACGTTCATCAGCTGTTATTTTGGACCCCATATGATTATTTATGCCGACTGCATAGGGAACGGAATCTATGGCATCATTTACCCTTTTGTATATTTCCTCGTCGGATAGGTTGGATGTGATGGCACCAGGACCGAGCCAACTTCTTTTTCCTTTTAAAGGCTCCATGGGCAAGTGCAGGATCACTTCATGACCTAAACGATGTGCCATTTCAGCATCCTTTTTGGTAGTGGATAAGAATGGCATGACCGCCACTGTCAGGGATACAGGTAATTGAAGGATCTCTTCTGTTCCTTTCATGTTGTTCCCGAAGTCATCAATGACAATGGCCACTTTATTGCTTGTATGTTCTTCTGCTGAAGCCTCTTGACTGGAAAAGTTGTAAAGGATGGAAAAGCTCATGATGATCATCAATAATCGTTTCATACATCCACCTGCTTTGTTATAGATTCGACAAAAACTGCACACTTGTTTTTTGGTATTTATCCAACTAAGCTTACTCTCTCTAGATACTTTGTACTATTTTTATCTAAATATAATAAAAAAATCAATGAAAAAAATGTCTAACTTTGCGATTCTATTTACAATTATAGAAATTATTGTCATAATTCCTATTGTGGATTATAGAGAGAGAAGGGGCGAATAGACAGTGACTTATGAAGGGTATGTAGATCACTTGTTATTATTAATTAAAGAAAAAAGGGACAATATGATTGCCATTGCCAACAAAACAGGTTATATCAGTGAGCAAACTGTAAAATGCAGTCAAGATCTGGACAAGTTGATTTATCAATACCAAGAAATGATTTACGACAAAAAATAGATATAAATATAAATGGAAAAAGAAAAATAGCCGCCCATGAGGAACGGCTAAAAAATTTGGATTAAAAATATCATAAACAATAATCCGATAATAAAGGAGTATGTCGAGGAAGTCTCGTGACCATCCCCATGACTTTCAGGAATTAATTCTTTATAAATGATATACAACATGGCTCCTGCGGCAAAAGCAAGACCATAAGGAACAAGTGCAGAGACTACCGAAGTCAAATAGAAACCGAGTATGGCCATTGGTACTTCAACCGCCCCAGTCAACGTAGCTACTACAAAAGCTTTCATCCTCGTTATTTTTTGATTCATTAAAAACAATGCCACCAAGAATCCCTCAGGAGCATTTTGTAACCCTATCGCAAATGCAATTAAATTTCCAGTTTCTTCTGCATCCGATGCATAACTTACACCTACAGAAAGTCCCTCAGGTATATTATGCAAGGTAATGGCAGCAACTATCAGCATCGCTTTCTGGTCAAAAGCAATTCCTTTTCTATTATGCTCAAGATCGATATGAGGAATCGACTTTTCCAGTAGTGTCAGAATAATGACCCCAAAAAGTAATCCAACCCCTAAAGGAAGAAATCCTCCATATGATAGTGCTTCCGGTATTAAACTTAATGTTGCGGCAGCCATCATGATACCTGCGGTAAAAGCTAGCAGTGTATCTTTCCACCTGTGCGTCAAGGTGTTTTTTAAAAACAGGATAGGCAAGGCTCCCAAACCGGTTGACATTGCAGCTAAAACACTTCCCAATAAAGCTTCTTTCATATCTATAATTCCTTTCTGGTTCTGAATCCTATTAGAAATAGAATAGTACGATTACTCCCATTAAATATTTCAATAAACCAAAAGTATTAAGGTTATTGTACCAATAATAATGCTAGATATAAATTTATAAATCAAAAGTTCTTTTTGAAGGACGTCCCTCATCAATCATCCGACATCTGAGTCGGTCTTTTGCAGAAAATATTAACTGATTGTTAAGGCAGTGTTAAGAAACTGACTAAAAAGTTGATATTTCTGCAATGAAAAGTAAATATTTTTAACATTTTGTAAAAAAAGAGAAAAAAATGTAGCCTAATGTAGAAAAGTTTCGTTATACTTTTAATTGTGAGAAAACAACATCATCATTTCTTAGGGGGAAAAAGAAAAATGAAAAAGTTTTTATCAATCTTTTTGGTTGCGATTCTAGCAATCAGCTTAACTGCATGTGGCAGCAACAACTCGGGCACTGAGAACACCAACTCCAGCAATGGAGACTCCGGAGAGCAAATTAAACCGGAAAAAATTGTAATGGGATTTGTACCTTCCCAAGATTCTGACTCCATTGCGGACACTGTACAACCATTGGCTGACCGTTTAGGGGAAGAACTTGGAGTGGAAGTGGAAGGTCGTGTAATGACTGACTACACAGCACTAATTGAAGCAATGGGTTCTAACACTGTACACGTTGGATTTATTCCAGCATTCGGTTATGTACTTGCAAATGAGCAATATGGCGCTGAAGTAATCCTTAAATCCATGAGACACGGAAGCGGTACATACAAGGCGCAATACCTTGTAAGAGCTGATTCTGGAATTGAATCATTAGCTGATCTGGAAGGAAAAGTATGGGCTTACGGGGATGCAACTTCAACATCCGGATTCCTATTCCCAGCTTCCCAATTAATGGATGAGTTCGATATCTCATCTACTCAAGATCTACAAACGAATTTCTTCTCAGATACTATTCAAACAGGTGGTCACGACCAAGCTGCTATCGCAGTATTGGAAGGTGACGCTGATGTAGCAACAACTTTTGACGATGTTCGTACAACACTTACAGAAGAATATGATACGATCATGGAAGATTTAAAGGTACTTGGCTATACAGAAGAAATTCCAAACGACACGATTTCTGTAACGAAAGAGCTTGATAAAGAATTGGTTCAACAAATCAAAGATGCATTCCTTTCTTTCAATGATGACGAAGAAATGATCCAAATCATGAATGACGTTTACAACTGGGATGCAATCAGTGAAGCAACTGATGAAGAGTATAAAGTTGTAAAAGAGACATATGAAAAATTCAAGGATTCCATTTCTTTCTAATTTAATATGATTCGCAATCCAGGGGGAGGTTGCTTACTTCCCCCTATTTTATTTGTGTGTAAAGAATTGAGGGGGTTTGCAACATGATACAGTTCAAAGATGTTTCCTTGGTGTATCCGAACGGAACGCAAGGGTTGAAGAATATTAATGTAACAATCAATGAGGGTGAATTTGTTGTTATTGTCGGCCTGTCCGGTGCAGGTAAATCGACATTTATCAGAAGTATCAATCGTTTGGTCACTCCAACCTCAGGAGAACTGAATGTTGATAATGAAAACATCCTAGCATACAGAAACACTGATCTCAGAAAGCTACGAACCAAAGTAGGAATGATTTTTCAGAACTATAATCTGGTAAAAAGATCGAATGTTTTGAAAAATGTTCTTGCTGGTCGTTTAGGATATACAGGAACATTACGTTCCATGTTCAATCTTTTCAAGAAAGAAGACTTAGCACTAGCTTATGAAAGTTTAAAGCGTGTCAATATAGAAGAAAAGCTTTATAACCGTGCAGATGAATTGAGTGGCGGGCAGCAGCAACGTGTCAGTATTGCACGGGTGTTGACTCAAAAACCCAAGTATATTTTGGCTGATGAGCCGGTTGCATCACTTGATCCACCAACCTCCCATCAGGTAATGACTTATTTGAAGAAAATCAATAAAGAAGACAAAATCACTACAATCGTAAATCTTCATTTCATTGATATGGCAATGGAGTATGCGGATCGCATCATCGGGATGAGAGCAGGAGAAGTGGTTTTTGATGGACCTGTTTCAGAAGTATCAGAGAAGACGTTCGAACAAATCTATGGTCGTGCAATTCGGGAAGACGATTTGCGCGGAGGTGTAGAACAGTGAAGCTAGAAGAGAACAAGACAGCACCTTCACTCCTTCCTGCAAAAACGAAATTTAAATTGAGTGTCATTTTTTCATTGGTAATTGGTTTTTACATTCTAAGTACGGTGAAGACTAATGCCACAATTGGCGATTTAATCAGCGGAATCCCAAATATGTTTAAGGTGATAGTGAAGTTCTTCCCGCCAAATTTGAATGTATTTGTACATATTCTAGAGCCAATGGCCACAACCGTGCAAATGGCCATCATTGCCACAACGGTTGCTTCCTTGTTATGTATTCCGTTAAGCCTATTGGCAGCACAAAACGTCACTACCAATAAATTTGTATACACAGCTGTTCGTACATTCTTGAATATCCTGCGTACCATTCCGGATCTAGTGCTTGCGGTTATATTCGTTGGTCTATTTGGAATCGGGGTATTACCTGGTATTCTTGCACTTATTATTTTCTCTTTAGGTATTTTAGCTAAGTTGATCAGTGAAACCATTGAATCGGTGGATATGAATCCAATGGAAGCGATGAGCGCATCTGGTGCCAATACGCTTCAGAAAATTTCATTCGCCCTGATTCCTCAGGTGTTGCCGCAATTCGTCTCCTTTGTCCTATATGTATTTGAGATCAATATACGGGCTTCGGTAGTTTTAGGACTGGTTGGGGCCGGAGGGATCGGGATAATTCTAAGTCAACAGCTGAGATTTTATAACTATCCGAACGCAATGTTGATCATCCTTGTTATCTTTGCAATGGTCGTTATTATTGAATATATTTCTACCAAGATTAGGGAGGCGATTGTATAATGGAACTTGTATTACCTCCCAAAAAGAAGACGTCTATTATAAAAAAGGTGAGAAACTGGGGAATCTTTCTCTTCCTCGTACTAATGTATGTTTGGACATTTGCCACCATTGATATCAACTGGACTCGTGCGGCGGAAAGAATGGTCAATAACTTCCATCGAGTCATTCCAAAGCTATTCAGTCCTGAGTGGTCAGCTATCGGCAAAGTTTGGTCTGCAATGGTCGAAACCTTGTATATCGCATTTGCAGGCTCGCTCATGGCAGCCATTCTTGCGATCCCATTAGGTTTCCTTGCTGCACAGAATATGACAAAAAGTAAAGTTCTGACCACGTTCGGAAAGTGGATCTTGAGTGGGGTTAGGGCATTCCCAGATCTTATCCTGGCTATACTGTTTGTAGTGGCAGTAGGACCGAATCCATTCGCCGGGGTATTGGCTATCGCCATCGGATCTACGGGAATGCTTGGTAAACTGTACTCGGAAGTGCTGGAATCCATCGATATGAATATCGTGGAGGCCATGGAAGCAAGTGGCGCAAATAAAGTCCAGATTCTCTTCCAAGGAGTCATTCCACAGATTATCCCAGAATTCCTTTCCTATGCTATCTATCGTTTCGAGATTGATGTTCGTGCCTCGACCATTCTGGGAATTGTCGGAGCCGGCGGTATCGGGACACTGATACAATTTGCACAGATGAATCGTAACTGGGAAGAGATGGGCTTGATTCTTTTAGTGATCATCGTAGTGGTGACCATAATAGATTTCCTATCTTCAGCTATTCGTAGAAGAATCGTATAAGTTTTGTTTCTATAGGGTTGATCAACGTGATCAGCCCTTTCTTTAATCAAGTTTGATCCAGATTAGGAGGCTACCAATTGAAGCTGAAAATAACAATACTCGAAACAAGCGATGTACATGGCTCTATCATGCCCTTAAACTATGGAAACAATGAAGCGGCGGCCCTTGGCCTGGCAAAAGTATCAACAGTCATAAAAGAGGTTCGGAAAAAGAAAGAGCATATTCTATTAATCGATAATGGGGATTTGATACAAGGAACTCCTTTAACCTATCATTATGTTAAAAAACAAACACAATTGGAAAATCCAATGATCACTGTGTTGAATCATCTGAACTATGATGCTGCTGTAGTCGGAAACCATGAATTTAATTACGGACTTGAAGTATTAAAGAATGCTGCGGAAGCATCAGGGTTCCCATGGTTATCCGCCAATATTCTCGACCAACAAAGTGGAACACCTTTTTTAGGAAGGCCATACTTGATTAAAACATTAGGTCCTATAAAGGTGGCGGTATTAGGTGTAACGACCCATTACATACCGAATTGGGAAAACCCTGACCATATCGAAAAACTTTCTTTTAAAGACGCTCTAGCATCCACCGAAAAATGGGTATCCCTCATTAAGGAAAAAGAAAACCCTGACTTATTAATTGTCAGCTATCACGGTGGTTTCGAGCGTGACCCGTCTACTGGGGAAGCAACAGAAAAC
This sequence comes from Sutcliffiella horikoshii, assembly GCF_021991925.1. GTDB lineage: Bacteria > Bacillota > Bacilli > Bacillales > Bacillaceae_I > Sutcliffiella_A > Sutcliffiella_A horikoshii_F. The sequence goes on from NZ_RXZI01000001.1 coordinate 222,443, forward strand.
CTTACCGGTGAAAATCAAGGCTATGATATCTGTAGCAAAATAAAGGGAATCGATGTCCTTCTGACGGGACACCAGCATCGGACCATTGCAACATCCATCCATGATGTCCTTGTCGTACAGCCGGGGGTGAATGGACAAATGGTAGGGAAAGCGGAAGTTACGTTTGAGAATGTAGATGGTAGATGGCAGGTCGTTTCAAAGGAAGCAGACCTTATATCTGTGGAGGGTTCAGAACCGGACCAAGAGGTGGTTACACTGATTGAGGAATATGAAACGGCGACACAGGAATGGTTAGATTTGCCGATGGGGAAAATTAAGGGCGATATGCTTGTAAAGAATGCCAATGAAATACGTACCCAAGATAATGCCTTAATCGAATTCATCAATAATGTTCAAATGGAGGCTACTGGTGCTGCCATATCCAATACCGCTCTTTTTCATAACAATTCTCCTGGATTTCCTGCATATGTCACCATGAGGGATATTGTTTCAAACTATATCTACCCTAACACGTTGAAGGTGATTCGAATATCTGGCCAAGATATAAAAGATGCATTAGAGCGTTCCGCCTCCTATTTCATTATTGGCAGTAGCGGGGAATTGGAAGTTAATCCTTCTTTCACCACCCCAAAGCCTCAGCACTATAATTACGATATGTGGGAAGGAATCGAGTATATTCTGGATATAAGGAAGCCACTTGGAGAAAGAGTGGTAAAACTGAATAGAAACGGTATTCCGCTTGAAATGGGTGAAGAATTTGATGTGGTGATGAACAATTATCGGGCAGGTGGTGGAGGAGACTATTCCATGTATAAAGGGAAGGAGGTCGTAAAAGACATCCCGCTGGATATGTCCGAATTAATCGCAAACTATATAATGGAAAACAAAGTGATCGAAGCAACTGTGAATGGAAATTGGAAGGTGATTTGGAAGTAGAGGTTATGCTGTTAACACATTTCTCCTTCAGGGTGTTTGAAGCTTGGTGCGGAGATGAACAGCGGAGTATACAGGGTATTCTTAATTGACAATTTCTAGAATATAGATTGACGAAACCCTTGAATTACTATACCATTAGTTTTAATTCAAGATATTCTAGAAAAAGGAATGACTATTATGGCTGAAAGACATGAGCTGGATACATCTTTAAAGTTATTTATCGTACTATCACGAGCTTTCCGTGCAGTAAACGATCAAGCGAATCAATCCATTCAAAGTTTCAACTTAAACCCGACTGAATTTGCAGTACTCGAACTTCTTTATCATAAAGGCGATCAGCCACTTCAGCAAATCGGTGGAAAAATACTATTGGCAAGTGGCAGTATCACCTATGTGGTAGACAAGTTAGAAAGCAAAGGGCTTCTTGCCCGTAAAGCCTGTCCAAAAGACAGAAGGGTCACGTATGCACAGATCACGGAGGATGGAAAAAAGCTGCTCCAAGAAATCTTCCCGAAGCATGAACAACACATCCACGACCTACTACACGGCTTAACGCAACAAGAAAAAGAACAAGCCATCGAACTAATCAAAAAACTAGGACTCAACGTAACAGCAACCTCAAAAAAATGACCTTCAAAGCAGAAGGTCATTTTTTTGTCGTGAAAAAAACTTACAAAGGGGGACAGACCCCACAAGGATTTTCACCATCCATGTCGAATACATATAAAGGTGAAGTCTGTTTATAAAGGGGATAATACATATGAGATTTGAGGATTTTAGTTATACGCGTCCGAATGTGGATGAGGTGGAAAAGAAATTTATGGCTGCTTTGGAGAGATTTGAGGCGGCAGGTTCTGTTGAAGAGCAGGAGAAGGCGATTCAGGAGATCAATGATATTCGCAACCATATAAGCACGGACTTTAATTTGGTGTATATTCGACATTCGATTGACACAAATGATGAGTTTTATAAAGAGGAGCAAGATTTCCTGGATGAGATCGAGCCTCTGACAAAGTCTTGGGATACCAAATTCTATCAAGCACTTGTTAAATCAACTTTTCGCACAGAATTGGAAGCGAAATGGGGAACGCAACTTTTCGCCTTGGCAGAGTGTGAATTAAAAACGTTTGATGATTCCATTATCGAGGACCTGCAGCTTGAAAATAAGCTCAGTACGAAATACTCCAAACTGGTCGCATCTGCAAAAATCGATTTTAACGGGGAAGAGCTGACTCTTGCGCAATTGGATCCTTTTACAGAGTCGGAAGACCGTGAAGTACGTAAAAAGGCAAGCGAAGCAAAGTTCGGTTTCTTCCAGGATAACCAGGAAGAATTTGATGAAATCTTTGATCAACTTGTGAAAGTCCGTACCAAAATGGCAAAAAAACTTGGCTACGAAAACTTCGTGGAGCTTGGCTATGCACGAATGACACGTACGGATTATAATGCGGAAATGGTAGCGAAATTCCGTGATCAAGTGAAGGAATCCATTGTGCCTCTTGTAGGAAAACTTGCAGAAAGACAGCAGGAACGTATTGGTGTCGATGCCTTGAAGTATTATGATGAAGGATTTAAATTTAAATCTGGAAACGCAAAACCTAAAGGGACTCCAGAATGGATCATAGAAAATGGAAAGCAGATGTATGAAGAGCTTTCCGAGGAAACAAAAGAGTTCTTCCAATTTATGATTGATAAGAACCTGATGGACCTAGTTGCGAAGAAAGGGAAAGAGGCTGGTGGATATTGCACGTATATCCCAACCTATAAAACACCTTATATCTTCTCAAACTTTAATGGTACTAGCGGTGATATTGACGTTCTTACCCATGAAGCGGGACATGCCTTCCAAGTGTATATGAGCCGTGACTTTGATGTGCCGGAATATAACTGGCCTACTTACGAAGCTTGTGAGATTCACTCCATGAGCATGGAGTTTTTCACTTGGCCGTGGATGAAGTTGTTCTTTAAAGAAGACACCGAGAAGTACAAATTCTCCCATTTGAGTGGCGCTATTTCTTTCCTTCCATACGGTGTGGCAGTAGATGAATTCCAACATTTCGTTTATGAGAATCCGGAAGCCACTCCTGCTGAAAGAAGCAAGGCGTGGAGAGAAATAGAACAGAAATATATGCCTGGCCGTGATTATGAGGGGAACGCTTATTTGGAATCAGGGAGATTCTGGCAGCGACAAGGCCATATTTACCGCAGTCCATTCTATTATATTGATTACACATTAGCGCAAATCTGTGCATTACAATATTGGAAATTGTCTCAAGAAAACGCCGAAGCAGCTTGGAAATCTTACTTGGAGCTTTGCAAACAAGGTGGTAGCAAGTCATTTGTAGATTTAGTGAAATTCGCAGGCCTTCGCTCCCCATTCGAGGACGGTTGCGTAGAGTCGGTTGTAGGTGAAATTGAGTCTTATCTTAATGATGTAAATGATAAGGCATTATAAAAGGCTTTAAGCTGTCGTATTTTTTACGGCAGCTTTTACTTTGGCTTTTTCTTTCCCTTTTTGCGCAAATTTTGTAGAATAGAGGGTAAAGTATTACCTAAATAGATGATAAACATTCATCAAAATTTTTAGCAAAAAGCGGTAAGGTACATAAGGATTTTAATGAAGATACTATAATTAACATTTTTAGTATCAGAAAAGGAAGTGACGATGGTGAAGACGAATGTTTTATTATCCAATGTTTCAACTATAAAAGTGTATGGAGAGTTTCCTCTCTCCGTTTCTAATATTTTTTCTGATTCTAGACAAGTGACTACGGATTCCGTTTTTGTCTGCATTAAAGGCTATACAGTGGACGGACACCGCTACATTGCATCTGCCATTGAAAAAGGTGCCAGTGTCATTGTGGTGCAGGAGCTACCAGAACAATTAGATGAGCGTGTTTGTTATGTGCATGTAAGGGACACGGAAAGAGCGCTGGGCCAACTTGCAAATAAGTTCTTTGATTATCCATCCACTAAACTACGAATTGTAGGGGTTACCGGGACTAACGGCAAAACGACGGTTTCTAGTGTCATCAATAATGTCATGAGAAGAGAAGGTTATAAAACCGGCCTGAGCGGTACGATTGAAATTGACATTGATGGGGAGAAATTCGAGAGCAAGAACACGACAAGCGATGTGCTTACCATGCAACGTATGCTAAAAGATATGGTAGAAGCAGGTGTAACGGATGTAGTAATGGAAGTATCCTCTCATGGTTTGATCCTAGGAAGACTTGCAGGGGTGGAATTCCAGAACGGTGTATTTACCAACCTTACACAAGATCATCTTGACTTCCATGGTACGATGGAGCATTACAAAAATGCAAAAGGGTTGCTATTTGCTCAGCTTGGACAAGATTTTCGCAAGGATAAAGCAGCTATTTTGAATGCTGATGATGAGGCAAGCAAGGATTATATCACCATGACAAGTGCAAGGATCATCACATATGGCATTAAAAACGATGCGGACTTTAAAGCAAAGGATATCAAGTTCTTCGAGAACAAAACCTCCTTTACCCTTAATACGAACTTTGGTGAGTTTGAGATGGAAATTCCGTTCGTCGGGGAATTCAATGTGTATAATATCCTTTCGGTCATTTGTGTATTGTGGGATAAAGGTATGCCATTTGAAAGGATATTGAATCATCTAAAAGAAACACCTCCACCAAGTGGTCGCATGCAAACATTGAATACAGGTGATAAGCGGACTGTCATCATTGACTACGCACATACCGAAGATGCAATCGGCAAGGTATTGGACAGTATCAGGATGTTTTCCAAACAGAAGATTATCTCCATAATTGGTACAGGGGGCGGAAGAGATAAAGACAAACGTCCGAAGATGGGTAGAATTGCTACCGAGAAATCCGAATATGTCATTTTTACTACGGATAACCCATTAGACGAACCTGGTGAAGAGATCGTAGAGGGTATGGCTGCAGGAGCCATCCATGATAAATTCGAATGCATTCCGGACCGCGAGCAGGCAATCATCCGAGCAGTGGAGGTTGCAGGTGAAGGAGATGTTATCCTCATCGCAGGTAAGGGGCATGAGAATTATCAATTGATTGGAAAAGAATCTGTACCGTTTGATGAAAAAGAAATAACACTCAAGGCAGTTAAAGCCTTTCCATTAACTGAAACAATTCCGACAACATAAAGAACAGGAAACGGGCTGACTAGTTGATAGTTCACTTATTGGACCATCAGCTAGTCATCTTTTTGGTCAATGGAGTTTTTTGATTATTATGTCAAAGTTGATAGGGGATGAAAACAAAATGGGGAAAACGCTAGGGGTATTATTATTCATTCTTCTGATTACATTTGGGTGTTCAAGTAATTCTCCGGTCATACAGGAAAAACCTGAAGATAGCAATATGAAGAATCATAGTGTGGGAAATACCTCTGAAGTTGATGAAGCAGAGGAAAAAGCGGAAGAAGTAAAAAAGGACGAACAAAGACAAGGGATTAATGAGCTTGCCTTAGAAGTAAGTGGGAAAGTGTATGGTGATTCGTCGCAATTTTCTGAGTATGTATCCGGAGTGAAAACCAGAATGGATACAAAAGAAAAAGTTATATCGCTGACTCTAGACGCCTGTGGTGGAGAATTTGGAAGTGGATATGATGAAAAGTTAATATCCTTTTTAATTGAAAATAATATAAAGGCCGATTTGTTCGTCAATGCAAGATGGATTGATGCCCAATATGAAGCGTTTTTAGAGTTATCCCAAAACCCTTTATTCACGATACAGAATCATGGTACCAAGCATAAACCATTGTCCACTTCCCCTAGGAGTGCATGGGGAATAGCAAGCACTTCCACGAAGGAAGAGATCATCGGTGAAATAATGGATAACCAATTAAAAATTTATGATATAACGGGAACCATTCCTAAATACTTCCGATCAGGAACCGCCTTTTATGATGAGATATCTGTCCAAATTGCAGAGGATTTGGGAGTTCAGATAGTTAATTTTGATGTGATAGGAGACGGTGGAGCTACTTTTACAAAACAGGAAGTAGTTCAAGAAATGCTTAAAGCACAGCCAGGTTCCATTATTATCCTGCATATGAACCAGCCTGAAAGCGAGACTGCAGAAGGGGTTAAAGAAGCAGTTGCCTCTCTCATCGAACAAGGCTTCAGCTTTGTCCACCTGCAGGATTATGAACTAGAGTAAATTACATTTCTGTAACAAATGGATGAGTAACACATAATGAAAAATTTACGGGTCACGATAAGTATGGGAGGTAAGTTTCGTGGCTTGTATGTTTCATGTGTTATTTTCATTTGTTCTGCTATTCAATGTTTCCGCTTGTCAATCGAAGACTAAGGTGGAGAATGCCGATTCGTTGATGCAGGACCAGATTGTCCAACAGAAAAAGCTCGACGTAATCGTGGAGGTAGAAAATGAAGTCGATGAAGTACTAAGGCTCATTAATTTACAGGGTTTAACTAGATATAACTTACTATTCATTGGCAATTCTCAAGACGAAAAAATGAAATTCTATATCCCTGAATTTAAAAGTAGGGGGTTCAGGCTGTATCGACGAGGTATAGGCTTGGATTTAAATAAAGAGTTGGATATTTAACGTTCTCTTCAACTAAAAAGAAGCAAGGGGCTACCTTGCTTCTTTTCATATCATAAAGCCTTTACTTCAATCTTACCTTCCAGTACATCAACCTGAATGGTCTTTGGTGTTTCGTTCTCTAACAGAAGATCTGTAATCGGATCTTCAATATGTTCCTGAATGACCCGACGTAGTGGTCTTGCACCATAAGCAGGGTGATAACCAAGCGCTGAAAGTTTTTCCTTCGCACTGTCTGAAACGCTTAAAGAACAGTCGCGTTCTTCTTTTAACATACCGTTTAGTTCATTGAGCATGATATCGACAATTTCAATTAGATGATCCTTTTTAAGCTGAGAGAATTCAATGATATTGTCAAAGCGGTTCAGGAATTCCGGTTTAAAGTAGTTGGTTAGATTTTCTACTATGGTACTTTCCACCGGGGAATCTAGGTTTTCAAAGCCTACGGTTATTTTCTTATCGGTGACACCTGCATTACTTGTCATGATGATTACCGTGTCTTTGAAGCTTACGGTCCTGCCTTGACTGTCCGTCAATCTTCCATCTTCCATCACTTGAAGGAATAAGTGCAACACATCAGGATGTGCTTTTTCCATTTCATCAAGAAGAATGATGCTATATGGGTTTCTGCGGACCTTTTCTGTCAATTGTCCCGCTTCATCATGACCAATATATCCAGGAGGGGAACCAATCAACTTGGATACTGTATGCTTTTCCATATATTCACTCATATCAAAGCGAATATATGCATCTTTAGTTCCAAACAGTTCTTCTGCAAGGGATTTAGTAAGCTCCGTCTTTCCAACACCTGTAGGTCCGACGAACATGAATGCACCAATTGGGCGCTCTTTTCTCTTCAGGCCGGCCCGGCTTCTGCGGATAGCTTTGGTGATTTTTTTGACAGCCTCTTGCTGGCCTATCACTTTTTTATTTAGATTGTTTTCCAGGTTTTTAAGCTTCTCTTGTTCATCAAGTTGCAGCTTTCCAATAGGGATCCCAGATATCTCTTCCATGATCTTTTGGATGTCTTCCACTGAAACCTGAGCTTTTTTCTTGTCTTCAGGTGTATCTGAATTTCTTATTGCTTCCAGCTTTTCCTCTTCGTCTCGCAATTTAGCGGCAGTTTCATAATCTTCCTTGGAAAGAGCTGCTTGTTTTTCTTTTTCAAGTTGAGACAGACGGGCATCAATCTGTTCCAAATCGATATGATCCAAGGTCAAATTCTTTCTTGAACCTGCTTCGTCCATCAGATCAATGGCTTTGTCAGGTAAAAAGCGATCTTGGATATAACGATGTGAAAGCTCCACACATGCTTTTATGGCATCTTCTTCATAAACGACTTGGTGGTAATCCTCATATTTTGACTGAATTCCTTGAATGATTTTCAGTGCTTCGTCCGTTGAAGGTTCTTTCACTGAAACAGGTTGGAATCGACGTTCAAGCGCAGCATCTTTTTCAATTTGACGATACTCTTTCAAGGTGGTGGCGCCAACCAATTGCAGCTCCCCCCTTGCCAAAGCGGGCTTCAATATATTCCCGGCATCCATGGAGCCTTCAGCAGAACCAGCGCCAACAATCAGGTGTAACTCATCCACAAACAGTATGACGTTTTTTCTTTGTTGAAGTTCTGCGATGACTTGCTTCAGACGCTCTTCGAATTGACCACGTATCCCTGTATTGGCAACAAGGGAAGCAACATCTAATAGATAGATTTCCTTGTTTTTTAGTTTAGCTGGAACATCGCCTTCCACAATCTTTAATGCCAAGCCTTCGACAATCGCGGTTTTACCAACCCCGGGCTCCCCTATCAATACAGGATTATTTTTATTTCGTCTATTTAAAATTTCTATAACTCGTTTGATTTCTTTATCGCGACCAATAACTGGGTCAATCAACCCGGTTTTGGCAATGTTTGTGATGTTTTTACCTAGTTCATCCAAAATTCCGCCATTACTCTTCTTCGCAATCTCTTGATTCTTGAAAGAAGAAGGTTGATGACTACCTTCTTTGGCTATACCATTCATAAATGGAAAGTCGGAGAATAAACCACTTGGAGTTGGAGATGTAAAGTTCGATCGTACTTCTTCAAAGCAGGTAGAGCACAAGACTATTTCCGTTTGTTCATTGTTGGATCGAAGTTTGAATTGAATGGTTGCACGGTTCACTTCACATTTTTGACATTTCATCATTATGCTACCTCCTAATTTTTTATAAAATAAAGTTTGACTTATTTTGACCTTTAAAGGTTGTAAGCTCATTATACTTTGACCTTTTCTGACTTTCAAGCACTTTGCTTTTAGGAAATTTTAGGAAAATTGGTTTAATAAAAAATAGATTGGAAATTTCAGAATATTTTATTGACTTCTGGCATTCACAGTTGCTATAATTGCAAAAAGCAAAACAAAGCTCATTAAACTTAATAGCAGTACTTCTTATTTAGAGTGGCGGAGGGACAGACCCTATGAAGCCCGGCAACCTGCAATGTATGTTGGAAAGGTGCTAATTTCTGCAGATCTTGTATCTGAAAAATAAGAAGAGGGCTTATAGCGATAACCTCTTCTTAGGAAGGGGTTTTTATTTTTACTGAAGGTTAATCAAAAACTAGTTATATTTAGGCATTTAAAAAAATAACGTAAATTAGATGCTATTTTAATTTAACGTGTTACCCAACTGAATAACTCTTATCCAGAGTGACTGAGGGATCAGGCCCTATGAAGTCCGGCAACCTTCAAGAATCAAGGTTCTTGAGTTGGTGCTAATTCCTGCAGGCGGAATAGCCTGAGAGATAAGAGGAGGCCTTTCAACCTCTTCTTAGGAAGGGGTTTTTATTTTTTCACTTAACACTGTTAAGGAGTGCTGTAAAGTTTGAAAGAATTTTGTAGCCTTATATTTAAAACTTATAAATTGGAGGAATGTAAAATGAGCAACCAACATTATGATGTGGAAACGTTATTACTTCACGGAGGGCAAACACCTGATCCAACTACAGGTTCCCGAGCCGTACCTATTTACCAAACAACTTCCTATGTATTTGACAACACGGACCATGCCCAAAATTTATTTGCACTTAATGAATTCGGCAATATTTATACCAGGATCATGAACCCGACGGTGGATGTGCTGGAGCAAAGGCTTGCTCTTTTAGAAGGCGGTGCCGCGGCAGTGGCGACTAGTTCCGGAATGTCCGCTATCGCATTTGCCATTTTAAATATTGCCCATGCCGGAGATGAGATTGTGGCTGCAGAAAACCTGTATGGAGGGACGTATAATCTCTTTGCGGTCACGCTTCCGAAATACGGAATTAAGGTGAAGTTTGTGGATGCAACAGACCCAGAGAATTTCAGGAACGCCATTACACCAAAAACAAAAGCATTGTTCGGGGAAATCATTGGAAACCCAAGTCTTCGGGTGCTGGATGTAGAGACGGTAGCCAAAATTGCCCATGATCATTCCATCCCACTTATCATTGATAACACATTTGCTTCCCCCTACCTGTGTAACCCGATTAAATGGGGAGCCGATATCGTGGTTCACTCTGCAACCAAGTGGATCGGAGGTCATGGGACGACGATCGGCGGAGTGGTAGTAGATGGTGGAAAGTTCAATTGGGATCATCCCAATTTTCCTGGATTTACAGAACCGGATGAAAGCTATAACGGAATTAAATATGCTCATACATTCGGAAATCTTGCATTTGCAGTGAAGCTCAGAGTTCAGTTATTAAGAGATTTTGGAGCTTGCCTGAGTCCTCAGAATGCATTTTTATTATTGCAAGGACTTGAAACCTTACATTTAAGAGTGGAAAAGCATAATGAAAATGCCTTGGGATTGGCGAAATACCTACAGGATCACCCGGCGGTGGAGTGGGTTTCTTATCCTGGGCTCCATGACCACCCAGCCTATCCACTTGCCAGAAAGTATCTGGGTAAAGGAAATGGTTCCATCGTTAACTTCGGAATAAAAGGGGGAAGGGAAGCAGGGAGAAAAGCCATTGATAGCATTAAACTTTGGTCGCACGTTGCAAACGTAGGGGATGCTAAATCCCTTATTATCCACCCAGCTTCCACGACACACCAACAGCTTACGGGAGACAACTTGAAAAAATCAGGGGTAACAGAGGATCTTATCCGTCTGTCAGTAGGGATTGAATCTTTGGATGATTTGAAAAAGGATCTTGATCAGGCTTTATTAATCGCTACCGGAAAGTCCAAGAATGCTGCAGTGAGTCAAAATTCATAGAAAAGAGTGGGAAACGTGAGGTGTCAAACAGAACGAATCAATATCAATAAAGTGTCGATAGGTGCACTATTATTAGAAAATGGGGAAGAACTCGGGGATGTAGAGATTGCGTACGAAAGAGTAGGTAATCCAGATGGAGAGGTTGTGGTGGTGTGCCATGCCCTTACCGGCAATCAGGAATCTGTTGGCGAAGAAAAAAAGCCAGGCTGGTGGAGCTCATTTATTGGTCCAGATCTTTATATAGATACCAATAGATTTCAAGTGATTACCATGAATGTACTTGGAGGTTGCAACGGAAGTACAGGACCAACCAGCATCAATACCGCAACAGGCAAGAAGTATGGTGCGGCATTCCCAGCCATCACCATCAGGGACATGGTACATTCTCAATACCAAGCATTAAAAAAGCTTGGAATCAGAAGTGTGAAGGCTATTATCGGCGGCTCACTCGGAGGCATGCAAGTATTGGAATGGGGGATGCTTTATCCAAAGTATTCGAAGATCTTGATCCCAATGGCTGTCACTCCTTATTTTACGGATTACGCTCTTGCCTTCAACTCTATTGGAAGGCATGCAATAATCTCAGATCCAGTATGGGAGAATGGGAATTATTCAGATAATACAGCTTTAAGAGGATTGGAAACTGCCAGAATGGTTGGGTTGGTTACCTATCGATCGCAATCATTATTCAACGATCGTTTTAATAGGGAACGTAAGGAAAGTAAAGGCATTGAGTATCAGGTTGATTCCTATTTAAAATATCAAGGTGAAAAATTCTCCCGCCGATTTGATGCCAATAGCTATCTTGTTCTCCTGCAGGCAATGGATCAATTTGATATTGGTCATGATAGAGGCGGATGGGAACATGCTTTAGGAAAAGTGGAGGCAAACGTGTGCCTGTTCAGCTTTACAGGTGACCTTCTTTACCCACCTAAACTTGCGAAAAGTACAATAGATCATTTGAGAAAAATCAAAAAGCAAGCAGCCTATATAGAAGTGGATACAAAATTTGGGCACGATGGCTTTCTTGTGGAGTTTGATAAATGGGGCCGGCATGTTAAAAGCTTACTAGAGAAAAAGGAAGTGAAACGATGTCTTGCATAAATGTAGCGTTACTTGGATTTGGAACGGTAGGAAAGGGGGTATATCAATCCATCGCCTCCCATCAAACAAGGCTGGAACAAGTATTAGGGAAAAAGGTAAAGGTTATAGCAATATTGGTGAAAAATTTAGAAAAACACCTGCAATCTAAAAAGGAAGGCGTATTGCTGACAGATAGATTCGAATCAATCTTAGCCTTACCTAATTTACACATAGTGGTGGATGCCATTGTAGGCTGCGAACCTGGAAACACTTATTTGGAGAAAGCAATAAAAAAGGGATGCCATGTGGTGACGGCCAATAAGGAAATGTTTGCACATCACGGAAAGGAACTACTTACCCTAGCAAGAAAGAATGATGTTAGCATTGGGTTTGAAGCAACTGTCGGTGGAGGGATACCTGTCATTCAAACCATCAGGCAGCTACTGCAGGTGAATCGGTTCCAAAAGGTCGAAGCCATTTTAAATGGTACATCTAATTTCATCTTGTCAAGTATGAGGAAGGATGGACATTCGTTTAAGGAGACTTTAAAGAAGGCGCAGGAAAATGGTTATGCAGAATCAGATCCAACAAATGATATTGAAGGGCATGATGCTTTCTACAAAGGCTTGGTTCTCAGCCAGTTGATTTATGGCAAGGCACCTGATGAACAAACAAGTACCAGGAAAGGGATTACAAGTATTACCGCCAATCATATTCACCGTGCCGGTGAGCTTGGACTACGCTTTAGGCATATTGTCACTCTATTCAAGAAGCATGGACAGATTCATTGTCAAGCAGAACCTGCTCTAGTTTCAAATGAGCATCCTTTTTATCAAGTGGAGGGAGTTCAGAACGGTGTCTCCATTGATACCGACCTTGTCGGAAATATCCAGTTGAATGGACCTGGCGCTGGTATGTTCCCTACAGCAAGTGCCATCCTGGAGGACATCATCCAAATAAATCGTCCGGTATTAGCTGTACCCTCCCACGAAGAGATCCGGGAAAAAACACAGGCTCCTATTAAATGGGTATTGTTTGGCGATAATGTTGATATAACACTTCCTTATGACAGCAAGATATTGGCGCATTTAGACACTAAAACAGTTGTTGTGGAAACGGAAAACATAGATGAAATCCTTACTGCAAATCCGTTAATCACATATTTCCCATTAAAAGGGGAATATTCAAATTCTCCGGTAAAAGTGACCATCTAGAAAAACGCTCTTCTTTCTAACCGGCTTGTCTCATATACATGTGACAAGCTGGTTTTTTTAGAAGAGGGTGGGAAAATCATGAAGCGCAGCTGGTTGAGTGCTTGTCAAATAGGGGCAGTCTATGTTGGAACCATTGTGGGGGCAGGGTTTGCTACTGGGAAAGAAATTGTCCAGTTTTTTACCCAATATGGCTGGATCGGCTTTTTTACGATACTGATAAGTGGCTTTCTTTTCATCTGGTTAGGTACAAAGATGATGTTGATATCAAAACGAATCAAAGCCAATTCCTATAAAGAATTTAATGAATATTTATTTGGTGTCTCCGCCGGGACTGTTGTGAACATTTTTATGTTAATCATCCTAATATGTGTAGGGGCAGTCATGCTTTCTGGGGCAGGTGCAGTGTTTGAGGAACAGCTTGGATGGTCGTTTCAACTTGGTCTCCTGATCACGTTAGTCTTGTCAGTGTGTGTGGTCCTGTTTGGCGTAAAAGGATTGGTGGGGGTCAATGTCATTGTTGTTCCTGTCATGATTATTTTCAGCTTTATCATTGCTGGAAACGCCATTTCAGAAAATGGGTTATCTTTTTTGAGCCTAAGTCCTGTTAGTACAAGTATTAAGGGGTGGATTGCACCGTTCATATATGTAGCTTTCAACCTTTCAATGGCTCAACCTGTGCTTGTCCCTTTGGCGACAGAGGCAAAGAATGATTGGGTGATCAAGAGGGGAGGATTCATTGGCGGAGCAGGCTTATGCTTTATATTATTGACTTGCCATATATCCATTTCTTCTCTTCCTGATTTTCAGACCTTTGAAATTCCGATGGCAGAAGTGGTGAAAATGAGTATGCTTTCCTTTTTCGGAATATATGTGTTTGTGATTTACGGAGAGATTTTCACGTCTGTAGTAAGTGATATTTTTGGTCTGCAAAGACAATTGGAAAGTATGCTGAAGATATCGAGGTATGTGATCACGATCGTTTTAGTCAGCATCATCTACATGATCAGTCAAATCGGTTACGGCAGCTTGATCGAGCATTTATACCCCTTCTTCGGCTATATGAGTATGGCGTTTCTCTTTCTACTAATTATTCGAAAATAAGATAACAAATTAAAAAGATGCATGGAATTTTTGCTATTTCCCTTGAATTAACTTTCTTTTGCTTTCAAAAATGAGTATGTATAGAGTAAATGGTATCCTTAGCTGTAGCTTGGTACAAAAGGCATAGACTCCAGCGGGGGAGTAGCGGCAATCTTGAGACCCCTGAAGCGTTGTGAGGAGGCTCAAGGTCGCCCTGCGGAAAGCGAAGCCTTCTGTGGAAAGCAACAGCGGTGGTTAGCCAATGTATCAAAGTATAAAATAAGGTGCTTTTTCAGTCTCGGCGTGAGCCGAGAAAGCTTCCGGGCCGCCCGCAAGAAAGCGAAGCGCCCGGAACGGAGATCAACTGTTAAATGAACAACGTAACATAAAAAGGTGAAAACAGTTATCGTACAAAGGTTGCAACTACTGCCACTATTGGAATAGCCGTCATCAGGACATTACCCATAAGAAAGAATGTCATCAATTTCTCTTTAAGATCTGGTGCCTGACTTTCCAATGCGTTTTTTTTCATCAAATTCATGATGAAATTAATAAGTACACTTGCACCTACAATAACTAACGGAATGATTACGCTAACAGATGAATCCATTAAGTTTATAAAACCAAGAACGATAAGTATGATTGGCAATGCTTCTATTATAGCAACATAAATAAAAAACCTACTTTGTATCTGAGGCAAGGTCCCTGGTTCAAGAACAAGCTTTTCCATGCTTGATCTTAGTGCGATGGAAATGCCAAAGCTTGCTATCACTGCAGCTAACACAAAAAAATATAAAGCATCCACAAAATCACCTCCTAAATTATGTTTCATAAACTTCTATTTTATCTCATAATCCCATAAACGACAGCAATAATTAGAAATTTAATGGAAAAATTACCAAAAGCCATAAATCAAACACAAGATGCGAAAGGATGATAAGGGCAAGTGATTTCTTCCATTCGTATAAACCTCCCCAAATGATTCCGGCAGTCAAGGCAGCTGCAACAAGCATTGGATTGCCTGTCCATATATGGGCTAGCGCATACAAGAATGCTGCGGCAAGTACACCTTGAACCCTACCTAATACTTTTATCATCCTCTTCTGAATAAATCCTCTCCAAAATATCTCTTCACCAGGAATAATGATTATTATGAGGGCAACATAATGCCACCAACTAGAAGGTCCGACAATTTTGTACAATTCCACCACATAAGGAAGAAGGGGCAAAGGTAGCACTTTCAATAAGAGATATGTCAACAAAAACAAACCATATAAAATGGAACCGGTCATAAAGCCATAAATAATATCCTGAGATGTGAAGGGCCCCCTTTTATGGGTCTCAATCAAGCCAGAACTTATACTGATGAGCGTAAGGATGAGTAAGGATAAGGGAAACAGAATCCAGAAATGATTTATAAGCTGAAAACTTATTCCTAATAAAAGGTTGGCTACCATCCAAATTCCAACTGTGAAGCGTATTGATTTCATTTATTTTCCCCGTTTCCCCCATGAAGTTTGTCTGTCCTTATTTTAACAGTAAAGACCAACCAGATAAAAGAACATACTAGTAAAGAAAAAATAATGATGAAATTAAGGAGCTGTAATTATGACACAGTCTAAAAGCCAGCAGGAAAGACAGCGCAAAGTAAGAAAGCAGTCTCAGAATGAACACGGTAAAGTAAAAAGCCTCGAACAACTTGCAGATGAAGCCGGAAAGAATAAGTGATTGATTAGAGGAGGGGCCATCCAGTCAATGAAGGATCGGCTCCTTCTCTGTATTTGAAAGTGTATATAGAAAGCTATTAGAAAGCATACTATGGGAAGATATTACAGAAAAAGGGGCATGCATTATGGGAAATCAACATGAAAAGAAAAGATATGTTGCCATCATTAGCCCCTATACAACAAGTCTTCTACATTACAGAAAACCATTTGTCGTTGCTTGGTGGGGAGCGGCTTTTCCTGGATTCGGTCACTTCATGCTGTCGAAATACTTGACGGCATTCATTCTCATCTCTTGGGAGGTGGTCATCAATTCCTTATCACATTTGAATGAAGCAATCTACCTTTCCATGATTGGCAGGTATGAGGAAGCCATTGTCGTTTTAGATCAGCACTGGATCATTCTGTATGTCTGTATGTACGTCTTTTCCATTTGGGATAGCTATCGGCTGACCATTGAAATGAACAAACATTATTCTTTGGCCTATCACGAAGACTTTCCGATGCTTGTCAAGAATACATCCTCCATCGAAGTCAATGTGCTGGACAAAAAAAACCCCCTGCTTGCGGTTATTTGGTCCTTTTTGACACCAGGGTTAGGGAATCTTTACGTAACAAGGGTTCTGTCTGTTATTTTTGTACTGACATGGTGGCTGATTATAACCTATCAAGCAAATGTCTTTCCGGCCATTCATATGACATTAGTCGGGGATTTCCAGGGCGCAACAGAAATATTAGTGCCTCAATGGTTCCTGTTCGTACCGTCCATCTATTGTTTTGCTGCCTATGACTCGTATGTTAGTGCAGTTGAATTAAATAAATTTATTGACAAATATCTTGCAAGGGAATTGAAGAAAAAGTATCAGGATAGTCAGTTTAAAATGCCGATATAGAAAAGAGCTGGAAGGTAATGTACATTTTCGCGACATTCAAATACAACATGGAAATGGAACTTACTTTACGTGAACTAGAGGAGTTGGGTCTCACGAAAGAGCAGATTCTTGTGATACCACTCGACAAGATAAAGTTTCAAACGAAAGTGATGGATTCCATGCATCGCTCTGATGGAAGAAGTTTGATTGATTTAGCGGCTATTTTCGGTATCATCTTCATGCTCTTGGGAGTAATATATGGATATATTTTTTACCTAGGACCCATTCTGTGGGGACTGTTCGGCTTAGTATTTGGTTCTATCCTTGGATTTCTGGTTGATTATTATTTTACTAAAAAAAGTGAGCAATCCATGCGTAAACGGGGCTCTGATGCAGATCTTGTCATCATGATCCAATGTCCAAAGGGAAAACAGGAAAAGGTAGAGGATGTGTTGTGGAACAATATGGTGCTGGGTGTTGGGGTGCTTGAAAGATAGGTTCTATATTCTTTACATAAAATTTAGTAGTGCCACTCTACCGATGGAGTGGCACTTGTCTTTACTGGATAAACAACTTTTGATATTCCTTCCCGTGACCAAGTGAATAACAAAGCTCCTTCAAATTACTATTCAATTTCTCCTTTTCCAATTCATAATAGGTTTCTTCTTTAATGGATTCCAACGTATGTTTTGTATACTTCCAAATGACTTCTTTACGAAAGGTTGGAGAATGATCAGAAATTATTTTCAAAACATGAATGATGGATGCAATGACGTCAATGTCCACTTTCCCGTATCGCAGTATCGGAGAAAAAGCGATGTCAAGGTAATCAAAGAAGTCTGGTGTTTTGATGATCACACGGAGATTTCTATTTTTATCATTGAAATAGGGTTGAGGTCCTTGCATCGATGTAAGCTTTGATAACAGGGTCCCGAGTTGTTCAATACAATGCACAGCCGTACTTGGATCGTTTATTCCCGAGGAGAGAGCCCTTACCCCGATTTCAGTCACTTTTCTTATTCCGAATTCCACATCCTCCAACGGGGCCCGGGCGATGGAGACCGTGATCAATGATCGGAATGAATCTTTATCTATTTTATGACCTGATCCCCATACAGAAAGGATTGGTGTATGTTCATTGATATAATCCCCTTGCTGCCTCTCCACCCTGACAATACAGTCCGATTCATAGGCTTCTTTCACTAATGCTTCTACATCAACATACTGGACATATCCGGGTTCCTTACTCATGATGATCACAGGCTCTTTCGTGGTGATTTCTTGGCTTTCCCAATCATCCCATGGTGCATCATGTATGGAGGCGTCACTTTCTTCAAATAATTCTTCCATACAATCCATTGTTTCAACCGTAATGTTATGGAGTAGATTGCTGACCTGGATCCAGGTGGTGACATGTTGGATGAAAAAGACGAATACAATTAAGCAAAGGATGGCAATTGCAACTGCAAAGGAAGGGACAAGAAAAAGCTGCTCTTCTGTCGTCTCTTTTAAAAAAAGAAGCAGTATGATGCAATAGATAAATCCTGCAGTAAAAATACCAAGCACTCTTTGAGTGGAGTGGTCGGTAATGAAATTCTGCAATGCCCTTGGTGAAAATTCCGATAGATAAGTGGTCAATACAACAAGAATGGTAGAGAAGGTAATAGTAGTCATGGTTAACAGAGAAGATGCAATCGAACTGAGAATGGTTTGTGAAAGACTGATGTCGGAAAGAAAAATGGAAGGAATTTGACTCTCTGCACCTTGGATGGAAAGAATAAAATTATCAAGAAATAATGTACCTATGGCAAATAGAAATGCCAGTCCTCCATAAAAAGATGGCAGATACCAAAAGCTTGTTCGCATGCGCAAAAGGGATGCTGATCTTGCCATGTATAACACTTCCTTTGTATATTGGGAATTGTATTGGTTTGCCTCACAAGTAATAGTAGAATCTTTTAAGTAAATATGTTATAGTAACAAAGTTAAATTGAATAAAGTCTTACGTCCACTCGGGGCGTCAGGAGAGGTTCTAGCAAATACCCTCTATAAAAAACTAAGGACAGATACCAAACTATATTCCTTAGGATATAGTTTTTTTATTTTTTCTGATGTTATGCGCTAGCCTCCATTATTTTTGGTTAGCGTTTTTTGTATGAATGATAGATCCGATATAGGTAAAGGAGTGATGACACGATGAAACAACAGGAAAAAGCAATGGTCGTGTTCAGTGGTGGTCAAGACAGTACCACATGCCTTATATGGGCAATGAAGGAATTTGATGAAGTGGAGGCTGTCACCTTCCATTACGGGCAGAGACATGAATTAGAAATTGAATGTGCTAAAAATATTGCAAAAGTACTTGGTGTAAAACACCGTATCCTCGATATGTCCTTGCTAGGGCAATTGACTCCAAATGCATTAACAAGAGAGGATATTGAGATTGAAGAAAAAGAGGGGGAATTGCCAAGTACGTTTGTAGACGGCCGAAACCTTCTATTCCTATCTTTTGCAGCAGTTGCTGCCAAACAGATAGGAGCCAGACATATTGTGACGGGTGTATGTGAAACAGACTTCAGTGGCTATCCGGACTGTCGGGATGTATTCATCAAGTCGATGAATGTGACATTGAACCTTTCCATGGACTACCCATTTGTCATCCATACCCCATTGATGTGGTTGAACAAAGAGGAAACATGGAAATTGGCCGATGAACTGGATTCCTTGAACTTTGTTAGAACGAAAACATTAACCTGTTATAACGGGGTAATTGCTGATGGATGTGGCGAGTGCCCTGCATGTAAACTCAGAAAACGTGGTTTAGATGATTACCTTGCCACAAAAAATAAAGGAGTTGTATCCTCATGATGCAACAGATTTACCCACAGGTTCAACATGATTATTGTTATGAACTGAATAAAGATATGCATATAGCAGCGGCACATTTTGTCCCGACAGATGCTGCTGGAAAATGCAAGCAAATTCACGGTCATACCTATTACATCAATGTGACGGTTGCGGGGGATGAGCTAGATGAAGCAGGTTTCCTTGTCAATTTTCAAGCACTAAAAAAACTATTACATGATAAATTCGACCATACCATCCTGAATGATCATAAAGACGTCTTCAATGATCAAGACCCGAATTTCTTCCCAACAACGGAAGTGGTTGCGAGAACGATGTGGGAAACAATCGAAAACCATCTGAAGACACTCCCTTCCCAACCGACTTGCCTTCAGGTTTTTGTTAGGGAGACACCAACAAGCTATTGCTTGTACCGTCCAAAGAAGGGAAAAAAAAATGAGTAATACCATACCAGTGCTAGAAATATTCGGACCCACCATTCAAGGGGAAGGAATGGTCATAGGTCAGAAAACGATGTTCGTACGGACAGCAGGTTGTGATTATCGTTGCTCCTGGTGTGATTCTGCCTTTACTTGGGATGGAAGTGCAAAAGACGATATTGTAATGATGTCTCCAGAAGAAATCTATAATCAGTTGCGTGAAACTGGTGGAACGGCCTTTAATCATGTAACCATATCAGGCGGTAATCCAGCCCTTCTGAAGAACATTGGTGAACTTGTTCACATCCTCCATGCTAACGAAATCAAAGTGGCACTTGAAACTCAAGGAAGCAAATGGCAGGACTGGCTTCAGTCTATCGACGACCTGACCATTTCCCCGAAGCCTCCGAGCTCAGGCATGATTACCGATTTCAGCATCTTAGACAACGTTCTGGAAAAAGTCCATGTCCAAAAGGTGTCCTTGAAAGTGGTAGTGTTTGATGAAATAGATTTGGCTTATGCAAAAAAGGTCCACCAAAAATATCCAGAAGTGGCTTTTTACGTGCAAGTGGGGAATGAAGACACAACTACAGAAGAAGATGAAAAGCTGGTCAGCGTTTTATTAAATAAATATGAGTGGTTGATCGACCAGGTGATGAAAGATAACGAAATGAATAACGTCCGCGTATTGCCACAGCTACACACATTGGTTTGGGGCAATAAACGTGGAGTCTAGATAAAGGAGAGAATGACCATGTCAGGAAGAAAAGATTCAGAACTTGAAGGTGTAACCCTATTAGGGAACCAAGGTACAAATTATTTATTCAACTACTCACCAGATGTATTGGAGACATTTGAAAACAAGCATCCAAACAGAGATTATTTCGTCAAATTCAACTGCCCTGAATTTACAAGTCTTTGTCCGAAAACAAACCAACCAGATTTCGCGACCATTTATATCAGTTATATTCCAGGTAAATTGATGGTGGAGAGCAAATCATTGAAGTTATACTTGTTCAGCTTCCGTAATCACGGCGACTTCCATGAGGATTGCATGAACATCATCATGAACGATCTCATTAAATTGATGGATCCAAAATATATCGAGGTCTGGGGCAAATTCACTCCACGTGGAGGCATCTCGATAGACCCTTACACCAACTATGGGAAACCAGGAACGAAGTATGAAGAGATGGCCGACTACCGACTGATGAATCATGATATGTATCCGGAAAAAATAGACAACAGATAATAAAAAAATATAAATGACAAGACTGTAGACAAACTCGGGAGCAAACGAGTCTGCCTTCAGTCTTTTTTATTGTTTGGCGATTGAACCGTTCAATGCCCTTAGGGTACATACAGGAGTACTAAAAAAAGCTTCTTTAAGAAATAATATCAAAAACAACATAGGAGGAGAGCGTTAAATGACTAACCATGATACAGAATTCACTTGTGCTGAAACCAGTACATTGTGGACTTTATATTTGAACAACTCTATGTCAGCATGTGTGCTTAGGTATTTTTTGGAATGTGTAGAAGACAAAGAAATAAGAGAAATGGTCGCAATGGCGTATGATGTGGCTTCCACTAATGAAAACGAATTGAAGTCCGTTTTTTGGAAAGAACAATACCCATTGCCGATTGGATTTTCGGAAAACGATGTTAACCTTCAGGCACCACGACTATTTTCTGACTCATTTATGTTATCCTACATTCTTCAAATGTCGAAAATAGGGATGGTTACATATGGTGCAAGCCTTGGAGCTGTTTCAAAAAAGGATATAAGAAAGCTTTATTCCACTTTTTTGCAGCGAACCGTTGAACTATTCGATGACTCAACAGAACTATTGTTGAAAAGAGGATTATATACCAAAAAACCATATACCATCATTCCTGAAAAGGCTCAATTTGTAGATGACCAGAAATACTTCAGTGGAATAAACCCATTTGTAAATAAAAGAACATTAAACACCATTGAAGTGACACATCTTAGCCTGAATATAGAGACGAATCAGATCGGCATGATGCTATGTACCGCTTTTTCCCAAACGGGAATACACAAAGAAGTCAGGGAGTTTATGATGAAAGGAAAACAGTTGGCGCACAGTCATATCAAGACTTTTATAGATTTCTTGATGAAGGATGACATCCAAGCCCCGATGTCAAGTGACTATTCCATCACAGATTCAAAGATTCCGCCTTTTTCCGATAAACTGATGATGTTCCACAATAGCATGATGGTAGCAGCCGGAATTGGGAATTATGCTACAGCAGCTTCCGCAAGCCAAAGGACAGACATTGCAATAAAATATGAAAAGCTTTCTTCTGAATCCGCTTTGCTCGCAAAAAATGGTGCCGATATCATGGTGAACCATCGATGGATGGAGAAACCACCGGCAACTGCGGATCGAAATGAACTGTCAAAAAAGCGGGAATAGTTGTAGAAAACGCATGGATTTGGTATAAAGGTAGTAACAAAGGCAGAGGAGAACCTACGATGAACCTTAAAAAAAGTGCTTTAATAATTGGAGCAACTGGCCTGGTGGGAGCACAATTGAAGAAAGAGATTTTGCAAAATTCAGATTACGATAAGCTCACCATCATAGTCAGAAATCAAAAAGAAGAGGAACACCAAAAATTGACCGAGGTGAAAGCCGATTTTGCCAGTCTTTGCGACTATAAGCAGTATTTTCACGTGGATGATCTCTATATCTGCCTAGGGACAACAAGGAGAAAAGCAGGCTCCAAAGAGAATTTCCGTAAAGTTGATCATGATTATGTAGTAGAGGCCGCCAAACTTGCCAAGGAGTGTGGAGTCAAGAGGATAGCGATTGTTTCAGCTATTGGGGCTGATCCTAATTCCAGATTCTTTTACAACCAGGTAAAAGGCGAGATGGAAAATGCGGTCGCTAATATTGGAATTCCGTCGACCTACTTTTTCAGGCCATCCTTACTCCTAGGAAACAGAAAGGAATTCCGATTAGGGGAGAAAATTGGGGAAGTATTAGGGAGTGCAATGAAGCCTTTTCTAAGAGGGAAGCTGGAGAGGTACAGATCTGTACAAGGCAAGGAAGTTGCCAAGGCTATGATTAAGTTTTTGAAAAATGGCAGAAACGGTGTTCATGTGGTAGAGTCGGACCTTATTGCAAAAATAGGGAAACTCTAAACAGATCCTTCCGTTACATGCACTAAAACTTTCAGAGGAGTTTTCGTTTTCATTTCAACAAAGCAGGGAATAAGTATAAAAAAACAGGAGTGTCCTCTATGAGCCAAACGAAAGAGTTTCGAAGAATTCGTAAATCTGGCCATTTAACCATTCCCAAGTCAATTCGTGAACAACTGCAAATTTCCGATGGCGATGTATTAATGATCATGGAACAACCTTTAGGTTTAGTCATGAAACCAATTAATGAAGAGCATATTTATAATGAATCCATTGTTTCCAACAACGGGAAGGTTAATATTCCCATTGAAATCAGGCGCAACTTGAACATAAGTGAGGAAACGCATTTTTCCGTCAAGCTGGATAAGGAAAGGGCAGCTGTCATACTGGAAATTTTAGAAGAGGAAATCGGCTAGAAACAGAAAAAGGCCTCCCTAGGATATATCACTGGGGAGTCCTTTTTATATGGTTGAGATATCAAAAACCAGTTCCAAATATCTCTTACAAACCTTTTACAATCTTATAATTCTTATGGTTTACTACAGTACGTTGTTCTAGTTCCAGGTCACGATAATTGTTCATATAGGTCAAGTCGACGATAACAGAGTTCTCATTTACTTTTTCTACTACCCCTTGAAGACCTTCGCGAAATTCTATGATATTTCCCACTTCCGCTTTTTTCAACTAAATCTCCCCCTAAATAAATGGTTTCACCGACAACAGATAAAAGGGCTGTCTGGTTTTTTTATTTTTGTGAAATAGTGGATAAAAAAGTGTTACATACAGTTTGCATTATTTTCTTCATCACGTAAATAGTTTCTATGTATTTTATCTAAATTTTCTTTTAATTCCGTTACACTTTGTAAGATGTCACCGAATTGCTGAGGGGAGCATATAGATAAGTAGGGCTATTAAATGCCCCATTCATTTTATTCCTTATCCCCCATGGAATCCCTTCTGTTTATCAGAAGGGTTTTTTATTGCAGTTTCCACGGATGCGTTCTATGTTCAGTTTGGACGATTGATGGTAAAATGAATGATGGCAATATTGATAATGGAGTGATGATGGTGAATGAGGCGTTAGCTACAGAGATATTGGACAAGCTCAAAAATCGTGAATTACATGAATATAAGATTCAAAAAGAGGAGTTTATGATATTCAGGAAAGTACTGGTTGCTAGGGAGGATTTCAAACATTACCGAGGAATTGCTAAGCATAAAGGTGAAGTGGTTTATCAATATATGCAGGAGGCAAGAAGTTAAACAAGTAGCGGGGGCGCGATGAACCCTCGCTACATGTGATCATGATGTGTGATACTCCTTTCTTAACTTTTTCAATGCTTCTCCTCGCCATGATTTGACGGCACTTATGGAAACCTCCTCTTGCATGGCAATTTCCTCTAATTTTTTTCCGTTCCCTATAAATTCAATAAGCCATATTTTCTGCTTTTCCGTAAGTAGCCGTGTATATTTCTCCAATTGCTCCAATTCGCAGTAGGAAATTTCGCTTGGCTGCTCTGGAAAATGTTCGACAAAAGCATGGGTTTCAACCCATTTCATTTCTTTTTTTAGATGGTTAAGCAATTTTCCCCTAATGGATGAATAAGCATAAGAAGTAAATGAACCTTTCCTATGATCCGTAGTCTGTAAGGTTTCCCAAAGAATGATAGTGGCTTCATGAAAATAACGATCTTTATCTTTATAGATATTCAATGAGTTAATGATATGGTGTATCATGGGAGTATACTTGTTTAGTACCTCTTCAAAAGTTGATTCCATTTATTTTTCCTTGCGAAAAGCTAGCTCTTCTTTATTCCCGGTAAGATAAATATAGTCAATGCTTCATAAGTTGACATGTATGAATACGGGGCATAAACTGTGACATAGAAGGGTCGTATGGAGGATAAAACTATCTATTATAAAGAGTATGGAGGTTACCTGTAGGGAAATATCGACGATAATGATAAAAAGGGGTAATTGCCATGGAGCATAAAAAAGAAGATAAATTAGCGAACCAATCCATGTATCTATGGAAAGATGACGCTGATCGCACGGTTCAAGGGTTTTTATTGTATCCTGAGAATATACCGGATATACAATATATAAAGAAATTATTGCGCCACATGTATATGGCAAAAGAAGTATTTAAAATGTCCATCTGGTTCGAAGGTGATGTGATCCAGATTACCGGAAGAATTCAATCCTTCCGCTATAAGGCGAATAAGCTTACCATAAAAGATACGGATAAGAATGTTTATCATATTCGTATCTTTGATGTGGTGGAGATAATAAGACGACCACAAAAGTAAGAGTCCTAATCGGGCTCTTTTTTTTGTTTATGAAGACTCTTTTCTGATATTGTTGCAGTTTACAAATAAAAAGTCGACCATTGGACATTACATTGCTTACATCCCCGTGTAGTAATGTGGTACCACAGGGAAAAGAGCGCGACGGTAATGAATATAAATGTTGAATCAAAATCGAAAGAAAGCAAAGTTTGCGAAAATAGCCTTTAGTCATATTCACGTCTAGGAACATTTGGTATATAAACCAACTTTATAGGAAAAATAAGTGAAGGATTTTTATAGAATCACATGAACAGAGGGGAGGGAAGCATAGTGAAAAACATTTTCAAAAAGCTGTTTACATCAGGTTCCAAATCGACCCCCAACAAAGTAGAAGATATGACGGTTACGGACCTGCTCCTTCAAATGGAGAAGTCTGTGGATTTTCTTCGATTCTCCAATTATACAAATGATGGCAGCAAGAAGGTTTGGATCAATTATTACTATACGTTAGTGGATACGGACTTTTTACATCGTGACATCCTTCAGTGCATATCCACACGGCCATGGTCCAACCTCCAGGATTTAAAGAACATCCTGCCAATAGAAGTGATAACAATTAGTTCGGATCCCCAAGAAATAAGAGAGAAGCTTTTAACAGGCTTCATTTTTATACAAATCGGGGAGGGTGACAAGAAAGGACTCTTGGTCCGTTCCGAATTTGTCCAGACCCGTTCTGTTTCCTTGCCGGAAGTGGAATTTAGTGTAATTGGGCCAAAAGAATCATTTGTTGAGAATATTGATTCCAACATTAACCTCGTCCGTCGTAGATTAAGCACGCCAATGCTTACCATTGAACAAAAAACTCTTGGTGCAATTTCACGGACAAGGGTAGCCGTGATGTACATGGACGGCATAGTCAATGTAGAAAATGTACAAACGGTACGGGATAGACTCGATGATGTTCAATTTGATCATGTAAATGACAGTTCATATGTCACCCAACTCATATCAGATAATGGGAACACTGTCTTCCCTCTTTTGCTGGATACCGAAAGGCCAGATCGTATCGTGTCAGCACTGACAGAGGGAAAGGTCGTCATGTTGGTGGATGGATCCCCCCATGGCCTCATTGGGCCAACCACTCTAGTCGAATTCTTCTCTTCTTTTGAAGACTATTATCTAAGCTATTGGCTGGCTTCTTTCTTTCGCCTCATTCGACTTTTTGGGGTAGCATTCTCTATATTGGTAACACCCGTTTATGTGGCGGTACTAAGCTATCATTATGAATTGATTCCCAAAGACTTGCTAAGTACTTTGATAGCTTCCAGACGTGAGGTTCCATTACCGCCTATATTGGAAGCAATCTTTCTGGAATTGACGATTGAACTGCTGAGGGAAGCAGGAGCAAGGCTCCCGACCAAGGTAGGTCAGACAATCGGTATCGTGGGAGGGATCGTTATCGGGACGGCTTCGGTTGAGGCTGGTTTGACCAGTAACGTCCTTTTGATTATTGTGGCCCTGGCTGCACTTGCATCCTTTACGACTCCCGTCTACAAAATGGGTAATACCATCCGTTTACTGAGATTTCCCTTTCTATTGTTTGCAGAATTATGGGGGCTGTTGGGAATTGTCTTCTGTTTCTGTATATTAGCTGCCCATCTTTTGAGATTGACGTCCCTTGGAAGGCCATATCTAGAACCAATTTACCCTCCAAGAGTGAAAGACATGAAGGATGCTCTATTAAGGCTTCCGTTTACCATGCAAGGAGAAAGACCTGGACAACTAAGAACAAAGAATCCCAATAGAAGAACAAAGGTTAGACCTAAACGGAAAAAAGACATAGATGAATGATGATCCCAGAAAGGAGGCAAGACATTGCAAAAGATTCCAAAGCAATTTCAAGTATCCCCGTTTTTAGTGTTTTATTTGATACATAGCACACAGTTTGGAGTAGGTGCCCTTGGATTTCAAAGGGTCATTGCAATGTCTGCCGGCTATGACGCTTGGATGGGAATTATATTATTCGGTTTTTTCACTCATATCGTGCTCTATATGATCTACAAGATTTGTGAGAAAAGTGATGGTGATCTAGCAAGTGCGCAC
The DNA here is from genome assembly GCF_021991925.1 of Sutcliffiella horikoshii. Lineage (GTDB taxonomy): Bacteria > Bacillota > Bacilli > Bacillales > Bacillaceae_I > Sutcliffiella_A > Sutcliffiella_A horikoshii_F. The sequence goes on from NZ_RXZI01000001.1 coordinate 250,018, forward strand.
CAAATGGCATTTGGGAAATGGTTCGGCAAGCTTTTCACTGCTTTCTTTATCATTTATTTTATCTTTACCACTGTTACCGTACTCCGCACATATATTGAAGTTATACAAGTATGGCTTTTTCCAGATCTCAGTACATGGTTTTTCTCGTCGTTATTTTTACTACTCGTCATTTATATCATTACAGGTGGATTCAGGGTGATTACTGGAATAGCATTTTTAGGAGTGGTGCTCCCCTCCTATCTGTTTTTTACGATGATCATTCCATTGGAATATTCTAATTTTAGAAATTTGCTTCCAGTGTTCGATCATTCTCTTAAAGATATTTTCCTTTCAGGGAAGGATATGACGTTAAGTATGCTGGGATTTGAAACATTGCTCATTTTTTATCCGTTTTTAAAAAAACCGGAACAATCAAAGAAATGGGCCCATCTTGGAGTTTTTATAACCTCATTTATTTACTTGATCTTTGCACTGGTCACTTTCTCATATTTCAGTGAAGGGAAGCTGGAAAAAAATATTTGGGCCACCTTATCCATTTGGAAAATCATCGAGCTTCCTTTTGTTGAAAGGGTAGAGTATATAGGTATTGCCAACTGGTGTTTGATCATTTTGCCGAATGTTTGCATATTTCTATGGTGTGCAAGCCGGTTGGTTAAAAGGATGACAAAAATTCGCCACAGAACCGCATTGACAATCATCACTGCTTTAGTATTCATATTAATGTTGCAGTTTGAAGACCGGAAATTAATAAATGATTTAAATTCATATATGGGAATTGTCGGCTTTTATATGGGCTACGTTTACATCCCATTCCTTTTTTTGATTATCTCGTTTGCGCATTGGAGAAGGAGGAAGAAAGAAAATGCCACATCATAAAATTTTTCTTTGTATCGTATTTTCCCTATTGCTTACTGGATGCTTGGAAAAAGAGATTGTGGATGATATCAATATAGAGACAGTAGAGGGGTTTGACCTAATTAAAGAAAGCGAAGAAGAAATAATGGGTACATTTGTGGTTCCCATTTACCAAGCAGACAAGACCATTGTAAATCAAACATTCTCAGCAGTCTCCAATCTGAATAAGGATATACTTCGAAGTGCACAAAAGGAATCCTCTGCGCCTATAGTTAATGGAAGTTTAGAATTGGTGATGTTTAACAAGCCTTTGGCTGAGAAAGGAATAATTAAGTTGGTGGATGGACTGCAACGTGATGCCAGTATTGGAACGGGCCTTTACTTGGCCATCGTAGAAGGAGAGGTCAAAGAAATATTAACACAAGATCTAGGAACTCGCGGTACTGGAGATCATCTATTTAACCTCATTAAACATAATATTGAAAGAAGAGATGTCCCAAAAACAAATCTGCATATATTTTTATCTGATTTTTATCAGAAAGGAAAGGATCCGAGTCTTCCAATACTAAAAAAAACAGAAGACAAAGCCGAGATAATCGGTGTAGTGGTTTTAAAGGGAGACAAATACGAAATGATGATACCAAACGAAAGGTTGTTCTATTTTAAGACCTTAGTGGATAAGTACTCTGATGGGAGTATGTTTGTAGAAGAACCGGAGACAGGTGAGTATGTAACCGTTAGAACCATTGAGACGGATAAGAATATTGAAGTAAGCTGGAACAAAGATGTACCTTCTATAAAAGTAAAAATTCGGGTGGATGGAGTTTTAAGAGAGTTTTCTGGACTTAAAGCTTCTCCTAAGAAAGTGGAAGGATTTCAGAAATTATTTGAGGAGAAAATCCTTAGTGAATCACAATCCATGATTAAAGAATTCCAAGAAAGAGGAGTGGACCCTGTAGGTTTTGGTTTTGAAGTGAAATCCAGGAAACGAGGTTTTGACATTAAAAAGTGGGAAGAACAAATATATCCGACTGCGAAAATTGATGTAGAGGCGGAAGTAAGGATTATCAGCACGGGAATATCCGAATAGAGTTTAGGAATATAATGAACTAATGCCCTATGAAGGAGGAATTCCATGCCTCAAAAGGTCTTATTATATTGTGACCCTGGTATAGATGATTCATTGGCCATCATTTATGCACTGTTGAATCCAGAAATTGAATTAGTCGCGATTGTGACAAGTTACGGGAATGTCGATCAAGAACAAGCAACCCAAAATGTTGCTTATTTGCTTGAACTTGCTGATAGAAAAGATGTGATATTAATTGGAGGAGCGAAAACCCCGCTTTCAGGTGAGTTCACCCCCTACTATCCGGAAATTCATGGTGAGCAGGGGTTAGGTCCTATTAAACCCCCACCGACCATCAAAGGGGAACTTCTAAACTTTGATGCGATATTCAAGGTGATTGAAGAGTATGGGGAAGAATTGATTATTGTGGATGTGGGTCGAGCCACTTCCCTTGCCATTTCGTTTAATCTTGCGGGTGAGGAGACAATGAACACGGTAAAAGGCTTCTATTTAATGGGTGGTGCCTTTCTCACACCAGGTAATGTGACGGCAGGAGCGGAAGCAAATTTTTATGGAGATCCCATTGCAGCCAGTATCGTCTTGGAAAAGGCGAAACAGGGAGTATTATATCCGTTGAATGTTACAAATGAGGCAATCATCACACCAGAGATGATAGATCAGATCATGCAAGGAGAGAATAATCCCTTTCAAGCCCTCGTCAAAGCGATTTTTGATTACTATTTTGAAGCGTACCAAGAGCTTGTTCCAGGCATAGAAGGAAGCCCCTTGCATGATGTGATGACGCTTTTTGCCGTGACCACACCTCAAGCGTTTAAATATGTGGAAAAAGTAGTGACCGTTGGTTTGGACGAAGGGAATCTCCGTGGCGTCAGCATTGCCGATTTTCGTCCGAAGCCAGATGAAGAGGGAAATAAGCTAACCATTGCCTTGGAAGTGGATTATACATCTTTTTCTGATGATTTTGTAAAGGTAATGTCGAATTCTTTATCAAACCAAACATGACTTTGGTAGTGTACTAATAATGTAGGATCCAGTTCTAAATACTCATGATGGTACGTACTATGAAAGTGTATTCATATGAGGAACTGGAGGGGATGGATGTGGGTGTAAGACTGATTAAAATATCTGCGCTTTATTTTTTGATTGGTGTAGGAATAGGGTATTATATGTCAACGGCTCATGCCTATAATCTGACACCAGTGCATGTTCATATCAACCTACTTGGTTGGACGGCATTGACACTTGCAGGAATCATTTATATTTTATTTCCGGAAGCGGGAAGGACCAAGCTTGCCAAATGGCATTTTTGGCTGCATAATATCGGATTACCATTGATGATGGCAGGATTGGCACTGGTGGTGTATGGTAATGATTCGTTATTGCTTTTCACCATAGTGGGAGCTAATCTAACCACACTGGGTGTCGTGTTATTTGTAATCAATGTTTGGAAGAATGTAAAAGAGACCCCACAAAGTGAATAACCATGCTGGGACAATGGTATAAGCAATCCTACCCTTTTGAATGAGGTGCAAGGTGATAGACATCGCGGGGAGGCAGCGGTAGGTAGGGATACCTAGGCGTTGTGCGGAGGCTCAAGAGGCCCACTTTCAATAAGCGAATAACCGAAACGGAAGGGAATAGGAAGATTAAATGAATCAAATTCAGGCGCTCAAAGAGAGCGGCCTGGATTTTTTTCTATTCCTTTAAGCTTCTATTTGATAGAATTAAATTATAGGAAAATTTAAAAAAAGATTACAGATCAATCTTTACAAGCAAGAAAAAAGGGGAATAGCACATGTCATTTCAGCAATGTCCAAACTGCAAAGAGGAAGTAAGATATAAAACAAGGTTGAACTCTGTATTTTTCGGCTATCGTCCCATCAAGTGTGAGGGGTGCAATACGATATATGAAGTGGATGAAAAATTCCGATTCATTTTGTCCCTATACACAGTGCTGATACCAATACTTATCGCTTATATGCTAAGCGCCATGTTGGGTATCCTCCATACAAGATGGAGCCAAGTACTCATTGTTTTGATTTTCGGATCTATTGGAGTGTTCTATGCCGCGACAAAGGTCCGCTATAAAAAGTCAAAACAGCAACCAGTAGAAGAAGTAAAGAAAAAATGAGTTTATAAAAGGGAGGGATTTACATGACATCTTTCTTTTCGGCAGTAGGATTTATCATCCTTATTTATATTCCAATTTTTTACCGTCTTCATGCAACCAACAGGAAACTGGAAGATCGTATCATAGAGTTGGAAGCAAAATGGGAAACAAGAAATGTGGTCCCCCTTCATAAAAAAAAATAGACTTTAGGCGATATAAAAAAACGAGAAGACCAGCAATGGATCTTCTCGTTTTTTTGTTTCGGCTTGCTATTAGACTTGATTCAATACCCAGATTAAAAATGCACCAACTATTACTAGTGAAATAGCATGAAGAACAAAAGAACTGATAAAGTCCTTTAAAACAATGAAAAAATGAAATTGACTTTTTTTGTTATTACGAACAATTCTTCTCGCTCTCGTATCCATCACTTCACTCCTACACACATGAAGAAATTTGTAAGTATATTATACAAAATATTCTAACAAGTTTTAAGTAATTAAGTAGAAATTTGTAAAAAAAACTAAATTTATGTACACAAGTGTCATTTTTCCTTATTAATAATTAGGTTTATTTGTTTTATCGGTATAATAATGGGAATGTTTAGCTCTCTCCATAACAAATTGAAGGTGTAAAATAATTGAAACTGAACATTGACGCTTCTAGTTGTCTTAGTGTACTATCTAACTAGAACACTAAGATGCGAAGGGGAGTTTGAATGGAGACTAATGTTTTTAAAGGATTGATGAGAAAAGAATGGCTCTTATTAAGAAACAGTTTTATTTTTCTTCTATGCACTATGTTTTTTGTCTGGTTTGCAGGATTGGGTTGGTCTGTATTCACTGGTAATGCAACCATACTCTTAATTATCTCCATTATGTTCATTATAGCCCATGTTCTTTATGTAACTTGGATTGTAGGGGCAGGCCTGCACATGGAGGAGAAGTCACAACTTTGGCTGCATAATCCTCATTCTACTTCGAAATTGTTAGGCAGCAAGCTTGTGACAGCGATATATCTTCAATCTGTGAGTATCCTGTTTGCACTTCTATTGCTTACGCTAACAGTGAATGTTGCGGCAGCAGATATGATTGGAAAGTTTGAAATGGAGTCTCTGACCATCAACTCGGTTGTGTCAGTGTTGGTACAAGTGATGGTCAGCGGATTGGAGCTCGGAATGTACTACATGTTTTTTTGGATCATTTACCATGTAATGGGCCAATTCCATTACATATTGAAATTCAGAGTGGTGCTGTTTATTTTATTCATTGTACTACTCTTTATGCTTGTAGGTTATGTAGAAAGTCATCTATGGACGGTATTGGAGAGAGTAGTATCTCCGCAGTTAGAAATGGCTAAATTCATGAACTTTTATATAGAAGAAGGTGGGGTGGGGGTCAGGTCGAGCGCAGAAAATATTACAATAGCAGGGATAATCGTTACTTTGTTAAAAGTAATAGGACTGTTTTCTCTATCAAGCTGGCTCTTGAATAAGGTGGTGGAAGTAAGATGACGGCAAAATATGAATCAGATAAACCGATTTATTTGCAAATAATGGACCGGATCAGCAAGGAAATCGTGCGTGGGGTCTTGAAGCCGGGAAATAAATTACCCTCTGTACGTGAAATGGCAATCCAAGCAGGTGTAAATCCTAACACCATTCAAAGAACTTACAGTGAAATGGAGAGAATGGAAATCGTGGAAACGAGGAGAGGGCAAGGGACATTTGTTACAGAAGATGAGGGGATGCTTATGAAGTTGAAAAGAGACCTGGAGATAAAAATGGTAGAAGGGTTTGTACAAAGCATGAAAGAGATTGGGGCATCGGAAAAAGAAATAGTGGAAAGTGTGGAGAGATTTTTGGCAGGGGGGATAAAAGAGCATGATTAAATTTGAGCAGGTCAGTAAAAAATACGGCAAGGATATTGCGGTGAAGGATGCAAATTTGACGATGGCCAAGGGAAAAATCATTGGACTTCTTGGACCAAATGGAAGCGGTAAATCAACAACCCTTAAAATGATAGCCGGCTTGGTCAGACCTAATAAAGGCACAGTGACCTTGGACGGGGAAGTGGCAACAAGGAAGGTTGCGGATAAAGTCGCTTATTTAACGGAGCTTGATTTATTTTATGATTCGTTATCGGTGGAAGACATGGTGAAGTTCTATGACTCCCAATTTAAAGATTTCAGCTTTTATAAGGCGGAAGAGCTTTTGGAGTTCATGAAACTCGACAAGAAAAAAAAGATCAAAGCACTATCTAAAGGTAACCGTGGAAGGCTGAAGCTGGTTTTGGCATTAGCCAGGGAAGCTGAATATATCCTTTTGGATGAACCTTTTTCGGGGCTGGATCCAATGGTAAGAGATTCCATTGTAAAGGGACTGCTGACGTTTCTTGATTTCGGAAAACAAACGTTGATCATTGCCACTCATGAAATTGATGAGATTGAATCTCTACTGGATGAAGTGATTCTATTGAAAAATGGAAACTTTATCGCGCATCAGGACGTAGAACATCTTAGGGAGTCGGAAGGTTTGTCCGTCAAAGACTGGATGATTGCGAATTTACAAGAATAGGAGGGAAGAAGAAATGGGCTATTACACGGGGCTGTTAGCTAAAGATTGGAAAGTATCGATGAAGGGGCAACTGCAGAGTTATCTGTTTCTCCTGATTGTCTGGATGTCCGGCGTTGCTTTCTCTTTCCGGTTGGGTGAGCCGCTTATTGCTACGTCTATCTCTTTAACGCTTATAGTCCTTCACATTGCATACATTGCTACAGATATGTTTTTAAACTTTGGGAGAGAACAAAAACTAAAGCTCTGGTTGCATAACCCGAATCCTTCTTATGCCCTCTTGTCTAGTAAACTGGTAATCTCCATGATCAATTGTCTATTATCACTATCTTTTGCGATAGGCTTATATGCGATTGCCTGTTTCCTCTTTGGGGAGCCTTTTTTACAAGGACAGACGTTTACGGAAGCACTAGCGTTGATTTGGTCTGTTTTAGGGGTCGGTCTGTATTTGGGTGTCTGGGCTATGTTTATTTGGTCCCAATATGCAGCAGCAAGGGGGAAAAGATTTGAATTATTGCGATTCGCCCCTATCGGATTTATCGCTTATTTTATCGTGGAGTTTCATAATGGATTTATGATGAGCTCATTGTTTGATCAAATGAAAACAATAGGCACTTTCCCTGCAGTATCTATTGGAACAAAGATTATAAACGAAACAGAGGAATACCAGGAATTTTCAATGGGAGTATCCTTGACAGATTTTTCGTTTGCATTGGCAATATTGTTCTTACTAGTTTCATTACTTGTATTTATCCTATCGGTCCGTAATGTGAAGAAAATGGAAATTTAATGAGAGGAGTATGACAGAATGAATGAAGTTGCAGTAAAACTATCAAATGTTTGTAAGGACATTGGGAGCAAGGAAATTATCAAAGATGTGTCTTTTGAAGTGTATAAGGGGGAAGTATTCGGTTTCCTTGGCCCAAACGGAGCTGGGAAAACGACAACCATCCGAATGATGGTCGGCTTGATGAATATAACATCTGGAGATATCCATATTGACGGAGTCAGTATCAAGACTGACTTTGAAAAAGCGGTCCGTCAAGTTGGGGCAATTGTCGAGAATCCGGAAATGTATAAATTTCTTACGGGCTATCAAAACCTGAAGCAATATGCACGGATGATGCCTGGGGTTACAAAAGAGCGTCTTGATGAAGTGATTGAGCTTGTCGGACTGACCGGACGTATCCGTGAAAAGGTGAAGACTTATTCCTTAGGGATGAGGCAACGTTTGGGCATTGCCCAGGCCTTGTTACATAAACCGAAAGTGCTTATTCTTGACGAGCCGACTAATGGATTGGACCCGGCAGGTATCCGTGAAATCCGTGATTATTTACGCAGCCTGGCAAGGGAAGAAGGGATGGCGATCGTTGTCTCTAGTCATCTATTATCTGAAATGGAACTGATGTGTGATCGAGTAGGAATCATACAGAAGGGGGAATTGATAGATATCCAGAGTATCAGGGACTTTATACAGGACGGCGGGAAAACACTTTACCAGTTGGATTGCGAACCAGCAAAAGAAGCGTTGAACTTGATGCTTGAAATGGAGATACCACATACTAAGAACGGTAGCGTGTTGCACGTAGAAATGGAACGGGAAAGTGTACCTCTTATTATTAAGGAATTGGTGGAACGAGATATCGCTGTTTTTGAAATAAAAGAAGTGATTAAAACGCTAGAAGATAAATTCCTAGAAAAAACATCACAGGAAAGAGGGGCCTGACAATGAATAATCTAATTCAAAATGAACTTATTAAATGGTTTAGAAGGCCGAGCTTCTATGTGATGTGTGCGATTTTAGTGTTATTGTCCATAGTTGGAGTTGTATTTACCATCATGATGGGCTCTATGCTTGATGATGCAAGAAGTCAAGGTGGAGAACAACAATTAGGCTGGCGTGAAAGCCTGGAACAGGAAAACGAGTACCTGCAAATGACCATCCAGGAAGAATCCGGTGCAACAGAACATCTCGAGAGGCAGCTAGCTATTAATGAGCATCGCTTGGAAAATGATTTAGAGCCCTCAACGGGCAATTCAGTTTGGACATATATGGATGAAAATCTTGGTTTGACAAGTCTTATCACCCTTTTTGTTGTTATTATTGCAGGAGGGATGATTGCAAGTGAATTCACATGGGGAACTATCAAGCTTTTGATGATCCGCCCGATCAGCAGAAGTAAGATCCTGGTGGCAAAATACTTAAGTGTATTGGTGTTTATGGCTATTTTCATGGCGATTCTGTTTATTACATCGTTTGTGACAGGGGCGATTGCATTTGGATTTGACTCTGATCCTTCTTTACTGTATTTGGGAGGAAGGGTCTATGAGGTCCCTCCGATACTTTATATATTTCTGAAGCTTTGTCTCCATGGGTTGGGAATCATCATGTTTGCTACCATTGCTTTCATGATTTCGAGTGTCTTCCGGAATAACTCCTTGGCGATAGGTATTTCTTTGTTCCTGCTGTTTACCGGGACACAAATCACATCGCTTGTAGCTATGAAGTTTGAAGCGGCGAAATTTTCTCCGTTTGCCAATATCCACTTCCAGACGTTCCTTGATGGCATGCCTGTAGTCAGCGGGGTGACCTTTTGGTTTTCCGTTGGAATGTTCCTGGTGTATTTTGTATTGCTTCATGTGGTAAGCTTCTTGACGTTTGTGAAACGTGATATAGCTGCCTAATGGGGATGGAAAATAGTCTAGCGTTTGTTTCATGTTACAGTCGGCTGCTCCTTTATGGGGTGGTCGGTTTTTGTTTTTAGGAAAAATATAAAGAGAAAGTGTCAAGCCGCATTCTAAAAGCATGAAACGTAATAGAGAGGGTGTCTCAAAGCCCGTAGCCTATCATACCACTAAAAATTGTGTAAGGAATAAGCATAGGTGGTATAAAAACTATAAGACACGCCTGTCCATAATTATGACTTAGCAAAAAAATAAAGTAGGTGATCATGGTGGAGTTAGTGAATATTTCTTATAGGAAAAAAGGGCAGATCCTCGGCTTTTTTGATAAGTTTCCACATTCAAAGGTGCTTTTTTCACCAATTAAGAAGTACTATTTTATTTCCTATGTATATTGGGATGATCGGGATTCAGTCGTGTCACAGGAAGATTTAGAAAAGATGGAATTACTTTTTAACAGTTATATGGGAAGAGAAGCGTTCTACCGGAAAAGAAGAAGTTCAGGGGGCATGGGTAACACCTCTTAATCAATATAGGCCAACACCTCCGCTTGCTTTCCCCGCTTCTTTCTTGGTGGTGCAAAGGGGATGACCTATAGATCAAGATGGTTTGATAATCATTAGGATGAAAATGATGCAACCTAATAGAATGGTCAGCCAATAAAGGTTGCTTACTTTGTGGAGTGCGCTTGTTTGTGTAGGTGGCAACTGGGTGGATGCCCGGTTGTCAGGATGTAAAAGCCAACGTTGAAGATCACTGAGGGCGGGTGAAATAAAGCCGATTACAATGACTTGGATGCCAAGGTAAAGGACAAGGGAACCGAATAGCCATACCTGGAGAATGGAGCCATAGCTGCCAAAGAGGACGAGAAGAATCCCGGTGATAACTGCAAGTGTTCCGCCAATTTTCGGGAAGTAGTCCAGCTTGTGTTGAAGAAGGACATTGTGACGGAGATCTGATATGGTTTGATGTTTCCTGAGCAGGATCGTTCCGAAAAAAGTGGGACCAATCCCAATGATTGCAACCAGAACATGAATAAGCACAAGCCATTTCATAGGCATCCCCCCAATAGTATTGTTACTTCACTATATGAGGGGGATGGAGGTTTCATGTTTTTAATGCACATTTCCTTTACATTTCTTGTGGGGCTTGAATACCAAGTAAACGAAGTGATTCCTTAATTGTGATGGCTGTTGCCTCAACAAGTGCGAGTCTTGTGGCTTTTTCTTTATCCTCTGTCAAGAACTTCACATGGCCGTACCAGCTGTTGAAGCTTTGGCAGATGTCCACGATATGCTTGGCGATCACAGATGGATCGAAATCTGCGTTCGCCTTCTCAATCATGGCAGGGAATTCATGCAAAAGCTTGGTTAATTCCCATGAATAAGAGTCTGTTAATCCACTATTGATAGGTACTGGCGTCCAATTTCCTTTCTTTAGAATGGAATTGGCACGGGCATAGGTGTATTGGACGTAAGGGCCGGTTTCTCCTTCGAACTTCAACATATCTTTCAGGGAAAACTCCACTGAATTCAAGCGGTAGTTTTTCAAATCATGAAATATGATTGCGCCTACTCCGACTAGTTTGGCAACTTCGCCTTTATGAGGAAGATTTGGGTTTTTGCTCTCAATGTTATCCCCAGCGAGCTGGATGGCTTCTTTGATGACTTCCTCTAGCAATACGACTTTGCCTTTTCTTGTTGACATCTTTTTGCCCTCTTTCAATAGTAACCCAAAAGGTACATGATGCAAGTCCTCCGCCCAAGAAAAATCAGCTTTCTTCAATACAGCTTTCACTTGCTGAAAATGAATGGATTGCTCCTGGCCTACAACATATAGCGCTTTTGAAAAATTATATACCTGCTTTCTATAAAGTGCAGCTGCAAGATCCCTTGTTGCGTATAGTGTAGCACCATCCGACTTTTTAATAAGACAAGGTGGGAGGGAAGTACTCTCCTCCAGCTCGACAACCTCTGCTCCTTCTGATTCAACGAGCAACCCTTTTTCCTCCAATAGTCTGACTACCGATTCCATCTTATCGTTATAAAAAGCCTCGCCATTATAAGAATCAAACGCCACGCCAAGTAGGTGATAGATTTTATTGAATTCCTTTAAAGATTCCTCTCTAAACCATTTCCACAGATTCAGGGCCTGTTCATTGCCATCCTCAAGCTGCTTGAACCAGTAGCGTCCTTCGTCATTTAAAGTGGTGCTGTTCGCAGCTTCCTCGTGAAATTTCACGTATAGCTTTAATAATTCGGGAATGGGATCTGACTTTACCTTTTCTTCCTCCCCCCATTTCAAATAGGCTGCGATCAATTTGCCAAACTGTGTGCCCCAATCTCCGAGATAGTTGATTCGCACTGTCTGATAACCGCACTTTTCCAAAATATTAGCAATGGAATTCCCTATTACCGTCGAGCGAAGATGTCCCATGGAAAATGGTTTAGCGATATTAGGAGACGAAAGGTCCAATACAATGTTTTCTCCCTTGCCGATATCAAGGCTTCCATATTGATCTTTTAGCGTTAAGATAGTTTGAACAACTTTTTGTTGGAAAATATCTTTTTTGAAAAAGAAGTTAATATATGGTCCGACAGCCTCGATTTTGTCCAACCAAGGACTTTTCAGGGTGTCAGTGAGTTCCAATGCAATGAGAGCTGGTGCTTTTCTTTTATATTTAGCAAGCTCAAAGCATGGAAAGGCAAGGTCTCCGTGATGGGTGTGTTTGGGTTTTTCCAATAAGCTTGTAATGTGTGTTATGGTAAGCTCCGGAATCGCCTGATGAAGGGTTTCCGCTGCAATGTTATTCAGTTTCAAATGACACATCTCCTTTTTTAGAATATAAAAAAGCCCGTCTCTTCATTTGGATTGAAGAGACGAGCTTGCTTTTTGTGCCCGCGGTACCACTCTAATTGCCTTCTTATTAGGAAAGCCACTTATCGTCTATATGGGGGACGCACCCATTCATCTCTAAAGTGCGCTTCGTTCCATAGACTTTCAACAGGCTTTCACCGCCCCTGCTTCGCTTCATATGCCATCTATGAACTACTCTCTTTATCGTCGATGATTTCATATATATTTGAGATTATTATACATAATATTTTTTGAGATGCAACTATATTTTTTTCATGTTTTTAGCCTGGTTTATTTTTTGTTCTTCTAATTTTGGAGGAATAAAGACATTCAACATCTCATCGAGTTCTTGACTTAGCCTTACCGTTTCAACAGAGGTTAATCCGGTTTTAATTGCTGTCTTTACCATTTGATCACGCTTCTTTTCTACGGCAAGTTCTACGAGTTTTATCTTCATCACTCCCTAAGCACGATTTCCTATATTATAGATGATAATGACCTGTAAGAAAATAGGCTATGTGTAAAAAGTAGGCATTTTGGTGAAAAACATAGCTTATGAAAAAAGGGTATTTTTAGTATTTGTTTAAAGAATGATTAATTTGCTGATTTTTCTTGTAGCAGTTTGTTGTTTTTAGTCAAATAATAGAGGCTGACCTCTTGTTTTGTCGATGAGGAGGAATAAGGAAATAATCATAGAATAGTTTATACATAGTCGAAAAAGAAGGGCAATGGGTGGCATGTGGAGCTTATGATGTTCATAAAATTGTAGGAAAGGTATTATAAGAGGGGGTTAAGATATGAAAGCTAAAGTGGAAACCATGGAGAAAATGAATGTCTATGCAAACGAGCTAGTCAAGATGATCGTCAAGGACGGTCAGTCCCTCCAGGAGGAAAAACTAAGAATTGCTTTTGAAAATGTAGTGCGGGCCATGGTAGATATGACCAATATTCAACTAGAGCGTGAGAAAGACACAAACGACACGCTTAAAACTACCCTAAGCAGGATGAAAATAGCACACAACTGCATTAACCAAAACGCCTCATCCAGAAAACAACCATAAGATACCCCTTTATTTCCAGTAATACCAATGCAATGAGCCCCCGCGTGAGTCTTCGCGCATTCCACTACGATCAACTTGAAAACTGCTTTGTATTTTGCTTTTCTACACACTAATAGCCCAGGCTGTGTCCAGGGCTATTTTTTTAATGATTAATGATTACTTTAGAGTTCGTATGAATTCTCTGGTGATCGCATTCAATTCGTTTGGGAATTTTGTGGGAACTTGGTGTTTGGCTCCTGAAACATAAGCCACTTTGGTATCTGGAAGACATGCAATGAACTCTTTTTGATAATGGTGAACATAATAGTCCAATTCTCCATATATGAGGAGTAGAGGTGCGGTGATATCCCGCAGTCGTTCCGAACAATCATAGGTTAAACCTTCTTTGTAGTATTGGTAAAGAGTGTTTGCCTCTGTTTTTTTAAAATAAGCTGCCATTTCCTCAGCGAATTTTTTTGAATAAGAATGCGCGTATGCAATTGTCTTTGAAATAATACCCATCCCATTACATTGAGCGGTTAGGATTCCAAGAAGGAACTCGCTATAAAGGAGTATGCTATCAACTTTTGGAAAGGCACCAATCAATAAAAGGCCTTCAACAAGGTTTGGATAGTTTAGACTTGTTTCAAGTGCGATGGAAGCGCCATTAGAATATCCACAAATGATTACTTTAGGAATTTCCAGTTGTGCACACACATCTGAAATATCCCTGGCAAGTAACGAAAAGCGGATAGGATGTTCACCCTTTTCGCTTTTTCCATTACCGCGCAAGTCTATGTATAGTAGTCGAAAATGATTTGATAATGGTAATTGTTGCTTAAAGGTGATATGCCCCATTCCAGGGGGGTGAATAAAAAGAATGGTCTTTTGCCCAGTCCCTATTAAACGATAGAAAATCTTTACATGGTCCCTTGTATGGACATATCCCATAAACAATCAACCTTCCTGTATTTTCCTATTTTCCATATATAAAATGATTCCTCTTACGGTAAAGCCAATCAACAATCCGGGGATGACAAACAGCATTGGCATGAAGACGGGACCGAATAAAATGCCGAAGAGTTTTATTTTCCCTGAAAGCATCAATCCGACCGTCACCATGTAAGCGCAGCTGACAAATGGAAGGTAGGAGTAAGGTGCTTTTCCTCCACCGGCATCTTTGAATGCATCCCACATCGAAAAAAAGTATAAACAAGGGTAAAACATCAGCCAAAGGTAATTTGTTTCAAGGTATGCACGTTCGATCTCCCCATTAAAACTGTACATGATTATCGAATTGAAATTTGCTAGAACATTAATAAGGAATTCCAAAAATATGAACACTAGCCCCTTGATATACTTCTTGTTGAGTAATTGGCCAAAGCCAGGTAAGGCGATACTCCATAATAGTCGTTCAAGGGATTTATTCATCGGGCGGCCCTGTATATGTATATAATTCGGTAATATTAATCCACTTTTGCCACATGTAAACTCCTCCAGCCATTACTCTAACAATAGCTTGGCCTATTGCTCCTAAATTATGTTAATTTATTCTCGTAAAGACATGAAAATACGCAGGGTGCTTTATGCTAACCCTGCGCTATCCTTTAATGTGAATTTATTAATACAAGTATGCGGCCCCTATTATGATAAGTAAAATAAATAAGATAACAAAGAGGGTAAAACCTGTTCCACAGCCAGTGCCCTTGCTCATTTACCTCTCCCCTTTCCAAAGTTGATACTTTACTTTATGTAACAAACTCTGAATGTGTATGGGCGGATGCCCGGTATGAAGGTGAAAAGCTATATACCTGTCATAGGACAATTCCCTTACCACATACAAGTAAATAGAGGTTTGTGTAAGTTTAGAGGAGGGAGAAAAAGATGTTTACTCGGATAAATCGGCTGCAAATACCGTTGCCAAAACCAAAAAATCCCGATCCCAATGGAGCGGCAGCTGTGCAGGAGCTGCTTGGTGGGAAGTTTGGTGAAATGTCTACACTAAATAACTATATGTTCCAATCATTCAACTTCCGAAATAAAAAGAAGCTGAAGCCTTTTTTTGATCTGGTCGCAAGCATTACAGCAGAGGAGCTTGGACATGTTGAGTTGGTAACTACGACGATCAACCTGATGCTTGAGGGGGTTACATACCCTGCTCCACCTGATGCGACACCTCTAAGGGATACAAAGGATCTCCGCAATACGTATCATTATATTGTGAATGCACAGACAGCACTTCCGGGGGATTCTATGGGAAGGGCATGGACAGGGGATAATGTTTTTAACAGCGGAAACCTTGTGTTGGACCTGCTTCACAACTTTTTTCTGGAATGCGGGGCTAGAACCCATAAAATGAGGGTGTATCAAATGACTGACAACCCTGTGGCAAGGGAGATGATCGGGTATCTTTTAGTACGTGGCGGCGTTCACGTGGTGGCGTATGCAAAGGCGCTGGAAATAGCGACAGGAGTCGACATCACGAAGCTTGTCCCGATACCTAGTTTGGAGAACAAAGCTTTCGAAACGACTCGGAAGTTTGAGGCAGAAGGAGTGCATAGAAAGCTGTACACCTTCAGTGCTACTGATTACAAGGATGTAGCTATGATTTGGAAAGGTAATCATCCTGAAGATGGGGGCAAACTAGAGGTGATTCAAGGAACACCTCCTGGAGGGCCGATGCCAGATCTTGAAAGTGTGCCAGAGGAATTCGCACCAGGCATTTCCCATGAGGATTTTATGGAAATTGCAAAGAGGCTGCAACGTTCTGCAGGAATATAGATAATGGAAGCTTGTAGACCCTTCACTCTGCAAGCTTTTTGTCGTTTTAAAAGTATCCATGAAGAAATTTATATTTTCTTGTTGGAAAATATATGCTAACATCAGTTTATACATAGAAAAAAGTAAAATTATGAGGAGAATGGAACAATCATGAAAAAGAAAGTAATTGCTGGTGCCCTTGTAACTTCCTTTATGTTTTCTGGACATGCTTATGCGGCTGATTATACCGTCAAATCAGGTGACTCCCTTTGGAAGATTGCCACCAATAATCAGGTGACAGTAAGCAATATCAAGACATGGAATAACCTGAAGAGTGACCTTATCTTCCCAGGGCAAACATTATCTTTGAAGGCGAATGGAACAGGCACCACGCAACCTGCGCCAACCCAACCTGCCCCCGCCCCAAGCCAACCGACGACATCAACCTATACCATTAAATCTGGAGACTCTTTGTCATTGATTGCTAGAAATCATCAAACGACCCTAGCTAATCTGATGAAACTAAATCCGTCCATTACAGACGTAAATAGAATATTTATCGGGCAAACAATATTGGTGGCTGCTGGTGCCCCATCCGCTCCAAGTCAGCCATCCCAACCAGCACCTAGCCCTAGCAAACCAACGCAAGCTTCAGGGACCTACACCATCAAGAGCGGGGACAACCTCTCTTCTGTTGCAAGCAGACACGGTGTGACATTGAGCGCATTATTAGCTGTTAATCCTGCTATCAAGGATGCCAATCGTATTTCAATTGGACAAGTTATCAACATCCCAGGAAATACACAGAGTACTCCTGTGGGAGATAATGCTTCCTGGCAAGAAAAGGCCGATGCCATCATAAAAACAGGGGAAAAGTATTTAGGAGCAAAGTATTTGTATGGAGCATCTACCAACAGAACGGATGCGTTTGACTGTTCTTCTTATACGGTAAAAGTTTTTGCTGAAAATGGAATCAGCCTTCCGAGAACCTCTGCACAGCAAGGGAATGTTGGTAAAGAAATCCCGCTAAGCGAAATCCGTAAAGGGGATCTCGTGTTTTTCGATACAGAAGGGGACGGTGTCATCAATCATGTATCCATCGTGATGGACTCAAATACGCTTCTGCATGCTGCAACAAACACGGGAGTAGCATTCGCTTCTTATAATACATATTGGAAACCGAGAGCTGTAAAGGCGGTACGTGTACTATAATAATAATTTACACAAAGTTAATATAGGGATTAAACAAGCTTAATAAAGAATAGGTAAAATTGGTTTTGTAAGGTTGATACATATTTCTTTGCCGTAACAAAGATGTTGCCAAATCTAACATGTCATGAACTACTCCCCTTTTTCATAGTGAATAGATGCAACCTGTCAACCTGAACCCTTACCTGTTAAAAATGGCTGCTTTCCAAACTTCATGCCAGGAAAAAAAGAGATGAATCGGATGCATCTCTTTTTTTCGTGGACTTTTTCCCCTCCTCCTCAAGTCTTAGTATCTTTCGGTATAAAGCTGGAAATGACTGTAGGTAAAAGAATGAAAGAAAACCGTTCTACAGGTTGTTATCCAAAGCGCCGCAAAAATCTATACTGATAGTGAGAACAAAACAAAGGAATGATGGAGGATGAAAAAAATGTTAACACTTTTATTGGGAAGTAAAAAAGACGTTTTGCAAAAAAAGTATGGTGCATCGATTGATGAAAAGAGAATGGAAGTATTTTTAAAAAGTGACTTAGCACGACGTTTCTAGAAGGAGCTACTGAAAATGGGTGGCTTCTTTTTTTTGTCTGAATGTCCTTTCCATACAAATCATTCTATTCAAAAAACACAAACTATTACAAATTCAACTCCTATAAAATGGTATACTAGGGGAAAAGAGAGATAAAAGATTTACAAAAAAGGGTGAAGAGAATTTGAATGAAGAGAGTTTTATAATCAAAGAAATAACAGCAGGTAAAAAGGAAAAATATGACCAAATCATAGAACGCTATAAAGATAAATTATTTGCCATAGCACTTTGGATCACGGGTAATAAGGAAAATGCAGAGAATTTGGTAAAACAGGGGTTTATGAAGGCATATGGAGAGTTAGATACATATGAAGAATCATCATTGTTCTCAGAGTGGCTATATGAACAGTTTCTACCGCTTTTCAAAAAGGTAGCGAAGTCAAACAGCTCCACTCCCATTCCACTTCCACTGCATAATCCTCATCACATTAAACTGGAAGAAGCGATATACACTCTGACACATCAAGCCAGATTGGAATTTCTGCTCATTCGAATACTCCATTTTTCCCAAGCGAATCTTTCTAGTCTAATGGAAGCGAGCATAGAAGAAATCAAAGACAGATATAAAAGCTCAATGATACATATCCGTGACCATTCATTGTTAGAAAGCTATCAAGAAAAAAGGGAATGCCTTAGTCTCAGAGAATTGATAGATTTCTATGAAGGTGAGGTCAAGGAGAAGGTTGAGGTGGAAATAAAAGACCATCTTGAATTTTGTCCAGATTGCCGGGAAGTTTTAGAAGGATTAAAAAAAGAAGAAGTCTCCCTGGATTTCGTTCTGAATTTCCCTAAGTTAGAAGAAGCTTTTAACAAAAAGGTACTCGATGACCTCGTGGCCTATACCCCTAAAAAACCGAAGCATCGTACGTGGAAATATCAGCTTAGTGTCCTAGGTATACTTGGTACCATCTTTTTATTAGGTATACTCATTGTTCCCAACCTGAAGCCAGTGGCAGATATGGTCACGACCTACATGAAGCATGGGACCATTTATAATGTATGGGTGGAAGGGACTTATGTGGCAACAGATAAAGATATTTCTTTTGAAGTAACGGAAGTGGAGATGGACTCCCTCTATATGTACATCTATTATGATGTCAAAAAAGAAGGAGAAAATGAATCAAGTACTCTTACCCATGAAGATATTGATTTTTATTCCTATAAACCCATAAGAATTGTGGATGAAACAGGTAAAGAGCACCCGGTTCAAGTGACTGCACCGGAGTATCTTCGTAGCGGTCGAAAAGTGTTAGAGAAGGAAGGGGAGTACCGGCCTTTCTTTTTAGTATATATCAAGGATAAGGAAAACCTGCCAGATGAGTTTGACATAAAAATAAACATAGCTAATCTGCAATCTAAGTATGGAAGCTGGAAGTTAGATATCCCAATCAGGTATGACAAAGTGGAGGATACTTCCGTAACTGTTACTCTGAATGAAGTAATGAACATTGAAGACAAAATGATCTTGGAGTTTATGGATGTTACCTACAGCAAGCACGGTAGCAGGTTCAGATATAACATTAGACGTACGGATGAAGAACGGGATAAATTACTTACAGATCTGAAGACGCATGATCAAGAATACAGATTGCAGGAATTTGAATTATGGCATCAGATCGGGTTGAATGGAATAACAAAAGATGGAAACTATTTAGTTCCGATATATTTTCATGACATGTATATGTATGATTCAAATGAACCGATCGAAATGCACTTCTCCCATTATTATATGGATAACCAATATTATGAAGTGTCTGGAAAGCTGGAAAATCCCATGCAGGAGCTTTATGCACAAATAATGGGGGTTTATTACCAAGAACCCGCATTCTACTCGTTGGAAATTCCGCTTGAAGAAACAGAAAGGACTCCATTGGAAGGGAAAATAAACGAGTATGAGCTGATTGACTACAGTATTGTGGCAACAAAAGACCGGTTGGGTGATGTCAGCAAGTATGAGCTAATTATCAATGGGAAAAGTGATAATTCTCGCGGAGAGATAGGGTGGACCCTTATGGATGGGAAAGGGGAATATGTACAATCCGAGGGGTGGTACCATTACGATGAACGGGATAAGAAAGGAACAAAGAAGCTGCTTCATGTGGACATTACCTCAAGGTATGACCAGGCTGCCTTTCCTGAAACCTTGGTCATTAAAGCGGATAATATATTCACGCAGTTAAAGAGCTTAGAGGGAGAGAAATTCCCATTATTTAAAGAAGAGGAAAAAGCAGAAGGCGGAACTGAATGATGGACGAGAAGTATATAAGTTCTATTTTGGAAGGGAACACACTGGCTTTTGAACCGATTATCGAGAAATATAAAAACAGGGTCTATTGCTTTGCCTATTGGTTGCTAGGCGATTTTGTTGGAGCGGAGAAAGTGACGCAAGAATGCTTTCTTGATATTTATGGGAAGTTAGAAACCTATCAGGATACCGAGTTATTTACTGTATGGTTTTATCGGGAGATCTTAAAGCAATTAAAAGGAAATTCAATTAAAGCGGATGGACATGCCTCCATGGAGGAGGAACAGTTTAATCATCATCCAAATCACGAGAAGGTGAAGGAATCACTTCTTTCTTTGCCTAGAAAAACTAGATTTATCCTGCTTTTAAACTATCTTTTTTCAGAGTTGGAAAACAGGCAAGCTGCAGATATTTTGGAAATGGGCATAGAAGATTATGAGGAACCTTTACTTTCTGCGAAAAAGTCATTGCATTTGAGCATCTTGGGGACGCAGGATTTCGAACAGAAAACAGATTGCCTGGAAAAAGAAGAACTGATCCGATATTTTAATGGTGGATGGGACCAACAAAAGGAAACGGTGGAGGACCACTTGGAATTCTGTCCGGTATGCAGGTCAGCCTTGGAGGAAATAGAGCAGGAAGAGAGAGTCCTAAAGAGTGTCTTGCAACTTCCTGAGCTTGATAGCGAATTTAATGAAAAAGTTTTAAAACAACTAACCCCTTTTTCCAAATCAAGATCCAACCGTCGATCATGGAAGTATCAACTCGGAGTTGTCAGTGGTATGGTGGCTCTGCTCATTGCTGGTTTTGTGGTTATTCCTGTTATTTCACCATGGACGAAGATGGTGACCAACTATATCTATCATGGTACCTTTTATAATGTATGGGCAGATGGTACCTATAAGGTGACTAGCAATGATATTAACGTAGAAATTACCTCTGTGGATGTCGACCCATTGCATATATTGGTTCAATACGAAGTTTCCAGTGACTTGAAAGATATTGATTATTTAGGTGAGAATGATCTATTTTCCGTTCATGCTATGGATGATGAGGGAAATACGTACCCGATGGAATCCGCCAAGCCAGTCTTGATCGGTGAGATGTTGTCAAGTAGCAAGGTCCCGGAAAGTTCAAATGATCGAAGAATATATGTAAAGTCGTTAAACGAAGAAGACCTGCCAGATAAATTCAACTTGCATTTTCATTTCCAACGTATAAAAGGCTGGGGTGGGGACTGGAAAATAGTCGTACCTATCCAATATGAAAAAGTAGTGCAAGATGTAGAAGTGGTGGAATTGAATGAGGTAAAAGTCATTGATGACAAAATAGAGGTGGAAATGCTAAGTTTGGAAAAAGGGAAGTACGGTAGCAGGTTGAAATATGATGTCAGATTGAAAGAAGAAGAAATTGAGCGGATTGAAGCCAACTTGAAAAAGACGGATCAAGAATATGACCGGCATTTTCTCATGGGTCATCATGAAGTATCTGCAGGAGTCGTTCTGGTAAATAACGAGGAGGAGTACTTGGTTCCGATTAACTATCCCTCCATGAATAACATCATGCAAAAAGCGCCTTTTCAAATAGATTTTTCGCAACTATACACAGATAAAAACTATATGGAAGTAAAAGGAGAAGAATCATCAGGTGGCAATTATTCGGCAGAAATAAGGACAGCTAATTATCATGAACCTGGATTTTATTCCATGACAGTGCCTTTAGAAAAATCCACAGAAGAATCATTGGACATCGACTTGGATGGCTATACGCTGAATAAGCTGTTGGTGACAAGGAAAGAAGGACTAACAACCAATGTCCTCCTAACTGGTAAGAAAACACAAACTCAAAAAGTGCGTCACTTTTTTTGGGTCTTTTCAGATGAAAAAGGACAAAGATTGGATATCTACAGTAGGAACTCGTTTGATTTTTTTGATCAAGAAGAAAGCCATGAATTAGAAATGATTAACGTAAATGTCAAATCAGATGTTACACATTTAATGATACAGGCTACCCAGATCTCTAATGATTATTTTTTTAAGGAAAAAGAATACAGGTTTCCTCTAAATTAGAGATGTAGCCTTAGAAGTTTATCTGTCCCTATTTTAATGATATCCTGCTATAATAGATAAAAGTAGATAAGGACGATGAAGGAGTACTGTCACATGAATGAAAAAGCGATTCAAACCTTTCGGGACTGTATCCCATTATTTCAAGTGCTTGCGGATGAAGCAAGACAGGATATCATTCTTCTGTTGGCAGAAAAAGAAGCATTGACTGTTACAGAGATTGCTGATGCATCACGCCTTTCACGGCCTGCTATTTCCCATCATTTAAAGATCCTTCGCGACAATAAATTGGTGGGGATAGAACAAAAAGGTACACAGCGCATCTATTCCTTGAGTCTTGACTCCTCTGTTGCCATGCTGAAGAATTTAATTGGGATTGTGGAGAAGGAATGTTTATAGTTGAGGAAAACAGCCAATAGATATGGCTGTTTCAGTGTGTAGACAAAGTCCAAAAATGATAAAAATATCTAGTTGATCGCAGTGGAAGGACCGGAGACTCCTGCGGGAGGAAGGGACAGGGAAGACCTCGCAGGGAGTAGCCGTGGCCACTGAAAAACCCAATAACTTATCATTATAACGTTTTCTAGCTGTTGATTGCAGCAATAGGCGAAGACTCCTGCGGGGGGATAGCGACATTCTTGAGACCCCGCAGGGCGTAGCCCGAGGAGGCTCAAGGTCGCCCCGCGGAAAGCGAAGCCTAGTGCGGAAATCAACAGCGGTATGGAACAGATTACTAAAATTATGAACTTTTTCAGTGGCCTGGGCGTAGCCCGAGGAGGCTTCTGTACCGCCCGCGGAAAGCAAAGCTCCTGCAACGAAGATCAACACTTCCAACAGATAACCTAACTAATTCATAGTTTGTCAACAGTCTGAACAGCCATTAGATATGGCTGTTTTTTAATTCTGCTTGAAACACATCCTTCTTCCGTTACAAGTTAAAAAGTAAGCGTTATAATAAAAGGTATTAAGAATGAAAGGGTGTGTCATTAGATGGAATTAAATTTAAAAGGAAAAACAGCTCTTGTTCTAGCCTCAAGTCAAGGACTAGGAAAAGCTATTGCTGCATCTTTTGTACAAGAGGGCATCAATGTTGTTCTTGCAAGCAGGAATGAAGAAAAGCTGCTGGAAGTGGAAAGTGAACTGAAGAACTTGGAAGGCGGCCAGGTTTCCTATATTCCAACGGATATAACAGATCCAAACCAGATCAAGCAGGCCGTTCAGCACGCAATGGATACATATGGACAGTTGGATATTTTGGTGAACAACGCCGGTGGCCCACCTGCTGGTTCATTTGAGCACATTACAGACGAGCAGTGGCAACAGGCGTTTGAATTGAATCTTTTAAGCTATGTCAGAACCATCCGCGAGGCATTGCCACACTTAAAGAAAAACGGTGGGAAGATTATCAATATCGCTTCCTCCTCCATAAAGGAACCGATTCCGGGTCTTTTATTATCTAATACGTTCCGGACTGGAATAGTTGGGCTGACAAAGACACTTGCAAGCGAGCTTGCACAGGATAATATTTTGATCAACACTGTGGCACCTGGAAGGATTGCGACAGATCGTGTTGCTTTCCTGGATGAAGTGAATGCGGAAAAGCAAGGCATCACCAAGACAGAAATGGAAGAAAAGGTAAAGGCGGGAATTCCGCTTGGACGCTACGGCGAACCGGAGGAGTTTGCGAAAGTGGTGACATTTTTGGTATCGGATGCCAACAGTTATATGACGGGAAGCTCATTCCTTGTGGATGGCGGCATGGTCAAATCCATCTGATACAAATCCACTGGCAATCTGTTAGATAGAGAGAAGGGAAGCTAGTAATCATGAAGAATTTGCTTTTGTTAATAATTGGGGGCTTTGCTATAGGAATCATCCTGGGAGTTTTGAACGTACAATTTGATTTCTGGGTCTTTGTCGTTCTCCTGATTTTAGCGTTCATAGCTTTATCCTATCGGGATGTACGTTATATGTTTTTATCCAAAGACATTGAAAAAATAGAAAAGTACCTGGAAAAAAAGCGCCATGAACCCTATTATGGATTCATCTTGGAGCTTGCAAATGGCAATCTTCCTGCTGCTAAAAAAGAGCTGGACGAGCTTGAACGGAAATGGAAGGGCAAAAAGACAGCGGTTTTCTGGGCACAATACTACCTCAGAGTCGGCAACTACGCCCAAGCGAAAGAGAAAGTGGCAAAGATTGCCCAGGCTGACATCAAAACCTATGTGCTTGCTGGGATTGCTGCTGGAGAAAAGGATGATAAAAAAGCCGAAGACTTGAAAAATCAATTGCAAAAAGATTGGATGAAATATGCCATCGAGACAGAAGTGGCATTAAACCATAAGAATTACTCGCTTGCGAACGAAAAGAAGGAACTGGCCCTTCAGTCAACAAAAGGCCTTCAGTATTACATGATCTATAAGGAGTTTGAGGGTAAGAAGTGAAGAATCTCCTTGACAGGAATGCTTGAACAAATTTACACTAGATGTAGACATTAGTTATTAGAAAATTTTCAGTATTGAGGAAAATGCATATGGTACTAGCAATAGATCGACGAATTGGAAAATATGCAATACTTCTTGCGATGAACGGGGACCAAGAGGAACTGCCAGTTGCAACTCCGACACATTGGAAAAGTTGCATGGGGAAAGTGGGTTCCATGGATTCGCAAAAAGTGGTGGCTGCCATCGAGACAGCCGCCAAAAGGGAAGGTATCATCAAAGCGGATGGATACAGGGAAACACATGCCCTATATCATGCCATCATGGATGCTCTTAGCGGTGTAACGCGTGGCCAGGTCCAGCTTGGCTCTGTCATGCGGACGGTAGGATTGCGCTTTGCAGTGGTGAGGGGAAACCCATATGAAGATGTAGAGGAAGGCGACTGGATTGCAGTTGCACTTTATGGGACCATCGGTGCTCCTGTCAGGGGATCGGAGCATGAAACGATCGGTCTGGGAATCAATCACATTTAAATAGCACGCCCATAGTTGCTGATTAATAGGGGGCTGTACTTTGACACATGTTACATGGTTGAAGTATGGCCTCTTTTTGTGTGTAAAAAGGGGGATATGAAGTTGGAGAAACAGCGGGAGAAAGGGAGAGTTGCGATGATTACGTTGAACGGGGAATCGTTGACCCTTGAGAAATTGAATAGGATTCTTTTTGAAGGGGATCGGGTGGAAGCTTGCAAGGAAGCGATGGTAAAAGTGGTTGCAAGTCGAGCAGCGGTAGAGAATATTGTGCGTGAGGGCAAGATCGTCTACGGAATTACTACAGGATTTGGCAAGTTTAGTGATGTGTTGATTCCGTTTGAAGAAACAGCAGCTCTGCAACGAAATCTGATACACTCTCATGCTTGCGGGGTGGGTGAGCCGTTTGCAGAGGTAATCGGGCGTGCCATGTTGGTACTGAGGGCAAATGCACTTCTAAAAGGCTTCTCAGGTGTCAGGCCAATCGTTATCGAAAGGCTTTTGAAGTATGTGAATGAGGGAATTCACCCTGTGGTACCGCAGCAAGGCTCACTAGGCGCAAGCGGAGACCTTGCACCACTGTCCCACTTAGTACTGACCTTACTAGGGGAGGGGGAGGTTTTTTATAAAGGGGAGCGCCGATCCACAGCCAGCGTTTTAGCTGAAAAGGGAATCTCACCGATTGAGTTGAAAGCTAAAGAAGGGCTGGCGTTGATCAACGGGACACAGGCGATGACGGCGGTAGGAGTGGTTGCATATTTAGAGTCAGAGAAAATGGCGTATCAGGCGGAATCCATTGCTGCGATGACCTTTGAAGGACTCGAAGGAATTGTGGAGGCGTTGGACCATGATGTCCACCGGGTCCGGGGGTATCAAGAGCAAGTGGACGTGGCAGCCCGCTTCCGCACGCTACTTGATGGAAGCAAGCTTGTGACAAGGCAAGGAGAAAAACGTGTACAGGATGCATACTCCCTGCGGTGCATCCCCCAAGTACATGGCGCATCTTGGCAGGTGCTTGGTTATGTAAAGGAGAAGCTGGAGGTCGAAATCAATGCGGCAACAGATAATCCACTTATCTTTGATGATGGCGGGAAGGTGATTTCAGGGGGGAATTTTCATGGTCAGCCTATTGCATTTGCCATGGATTTTTTAAAGCTTGGCATGGCAGAGCTTGCTAATATATCGGAGCGTCGGATTGAAAGGTTGGTCAATCCGCAGTTGAATGACCTGCCACCTTTCTTGAGCCCAAAACCTGGACTTCAATCAGGCGCCATGATCATGCAATATTGCGCAGCCTCCCTTGTGTCGGAGAACAAGACATTGGCGCATCCGGCAAGTGTGGATTCCATACCATCATCGGCTAACCAAGAGGATCATGTAAGCATGGGTACGATCGGGGCGAGGCATGCCTACCAGATAGTTGCCAATGTGAGGAGAGTGCTTGCCATCGAGTGGATGTGTGCCATGCAAGCCCTTGAATACAGGGGAGTCTTCCTCTCCGCTCCACTCATGCAAAAATGGTACCAAGAAGGGCGTGCCATCGTCCCAAGCATCAACGAAGACCGCATCTTCTCCAAAGACATCGAAGCACTGGCAGCGTGGATGAAGGATGAGGGGAGCGTTCTGTGTAGAGCGTGAAATTCCTAGGGGGGTCTGACCCCCCTCAGAAATTTAATATCACCGCAACAATTCTGTAACAATACAGAAACTGTAGTTATTTCAATTTTTAAATCTTATTAAAAAATCGATCAAAGGGGATGAGTGAGGTATGAAGAAGGAAACGGTGAAGGTTATTCGTGCGCCAAGGGGTAGCGAGTTAAATACGAAGGGATGGGTGCAGGAGGCTGCACTGCGTATGTTGATGAATAATCTTGATCCAGAAGTGGCGGAGATTCCGGAAGAACTTGTGGTATATGGAGGAATCGGGAAAGCGGCGCGTAACTGGGAGAGCTTTGATGCCATTGTGGAATCGCTTAAAAACTTGGAGGAGGACGAAACGCTTTTAGTCCAATCAGGGAAGCCGGTTGCTGTATTCCGCAGCCATGCGGATGCACCGCGAGTACTCTTGGCCAATTCTAACCTTGTGCCAAAATGGGCAAATTGGGACCATTTCCATGAACTCGATCAAAAAGGCCTTTTGATGTATGGCCAAATGACAGCGGGCTCTTGGATTTACATCGGTACTCAAGGAATTTTGCAAGGGACCTATGAAACGTTTGCGGAAGCTGCCAAGCAATCTTTTAATAATACGTTAAATGGAACTATTACTGTAACAGCGGGACTTGGGGGCATGGGTGGAGCACAGCCACTTGCCGTCACGATGAACGGTGGGGTGTGTATCGCCATCGAAGTGGATGAGCACCGTATCGACCGTCGCATTGAAACAAGGTATTGCGATGTGAAAGTCAAAACAGTGGATGAAGCAATTCAAAAAGCCGAGGAATATAAGAAACTAGGAAAACCGTTATCTATCGGACTGTTAGGAAATGCTGCTGAGATCCTTCCGCAATTAGTAGAAAGAGGCTTTATACCAGAACTACTGACAGACCAAACATCTGCCCATGATCCGTTAAACGGTTATATTCCGATTGGAATGACACTCGAGGAAGCGGCAAAATTAAGAAAGGCAGAACCGGCACAATATGTGAAACATGCAAAAGAAAGCATGGCAGTGCATGTAAAAGCGATGCTTGATCTGCAACAAAAGGGTGCCATCACGTTTGACTATGGAAATAATATTCGCCAGGTCGCGTTTGATGAAGGCGTAAAGAACGCGTTTGACTTCCCTGGGTTCGTCCCGGCATTCATCCGTCCACAATTTTGTGAAGGGAAAGGCCCGTTCCGTTGGGTAGCGCTTTCTGGTGACCCGGAAGATATCTACAAAACAGATGAGGTCATTTTAAGAGAATTCTCATACAATGAGCACCTATGCAACTGGATCAAAATGGCTCGTGAAAAAGTGGCATTTCAAGGTCTGCCGTCTAGAATCTGCTGGCTTGGATATGGGGAACGTGCCCGCTTCGGGAAGATAATCAATGAAATGGTAGCAAATGGTGAGCTATCCGCTCCGATCGTCATTGGTCGAGACCACCTTGACTGTGGCTCAGTGGCATCCCCGAACCGTGAAACGGAAGCGATGCTTGACGGCAGTGATGCAGTGGCGGATTGGCCGATATTGAATGCTCTCATCAATGGTGTCAATGGTGCAAGCTGGGTTTCTGTACACCATGGTGGGGGTGTCGGTATGGGTTATTCCCTTCACGCCGGAATGGTGATTGTGGCCGATGGAACGGAAGCTGCAGGAAAAAGACTTGAACGTGTACTGACATCCGACCCTGGGATGGGAGTTGTCAGGCATGCTGACGCAGGCTATGACCTTGCTAAAAAAGTGGCAAAAGAAAAAGGCGTGCACATCCCTTTATTGAAGGAGAGTGAGTAATTGATGCAATTAGATACACTACTGATCAACTGTGGTCAACTACTAACGATGGATCATGAGGTTGATATTGTCAAAGGTGAAAAGATGAATGTCCTCCCCCATATTGAAAACGGGGCAATCGGCTGGAAAGATGGCAAAATCCAGTTTATCGGAACAACCGAAGAAGCAAGAGAATGGCAAAGTGATAGTGTCATAGATTGCCAAGGAAAGCTAGTAACTCCAGGGCTTGTGGATCCGCATACCCACTTGGTGTTCGGGGGATCAAGGGAGCATGAAATTGCGCTTAAACAACAGGGCGTCCCTTACCTAGAGATTTTAAAACAGGGCGGGGGTATCCACTCTACGGTCCAAGCCACTCGGGAGGCAAGTTTTGAAGAATTGGTGGAAAAGGCAGACTTCCACTTAAAACGTCTACTTAGCTATGGGATCACGGCAGTTGAAGCAAAAAGCGGTTATGGCCTAGACAGAGAAACAGAACTGAAGCAACTACATGTAGTAAAAGAGCTTCAGCAGAAACATCCTATGACGATCGCATCAACGTTCCTAGGGGCACACGCGATTCCTAAGAACTTTAAAGATGACCCGGAAGGTTTTCTTGGTGAAATGGCAAAATTATTTTCTATCATAAAGGAAGAGCGACTAGCAGAGTTTGTGGACATCTTTTGTGAAGAGGGCGTTTTCACGATCGAACAATCAAAGCAATACTTAACAAAAGCGAAAGAGGCTGGGTTTTCCGTCAAGATCCATGCCGATGAAATTGTTTCGTTAGGCGGAACGGAACTTGCGATCGAATTGGAGGCAGCATCAGCAGATCACTTGATTGCAGCCTCGGACGAAGCGGTGGAGAAGTTCGGTTCTTCAGAAACGGTGGCGGTGTTGTTACCTGGAACGACATTCTACCTTAATAAAGATTATTACGCGAAAGCACGTGGGATGATTGATGCGGGAGGAGCGGTTGCACTTGCGACAGATTTTAATCCTGGAAGCTCACCGACAGAGAATATCCAGTTCATCATGAACCTTGCGATGCTGAAATTGAAGATGACATGTGAGGAAATATGGAATGCCGTCACGGTCAATGCTGCAAAAGCAATCCATAAAGATGAGGTTGCCGGTCGACTTCAAGTTGGGCGCCGTGCCGATGTGGTGATCTGGAATGCACCAAACTATCAGTATGTCCCATACCATTATGGTGTGAACCATGTGCATAGCGTGTTTTTAAAAGGAAAGGAAGTTGCCAAAGGGGGAGCGATCCTTGAGTAGACCGGCCTTTTTACAATCCGCAGGAGCTCCGCCGTTCGTCGATCGACATTATCCGAAAGCGGCGGAACTACTACAAGCATGGGACGGGGAAGGGGAGGTAAGGGGGACGACGCTTATAGGTGTCCCTCTCTCCAAGCCTTCCATCAGTCATTCGGGTGCAAGTTTCACACCAGGTGTGGTGAGAAACCTGCTTCAGTCCTATTCCTCCTATGCAGAGGAGGGGGAGATGGACCTTCGGGAATCATCTAAACTGACGGATGCCGGGGATATTCATATGCATGCCACAGACATAAAGGAATCCTATCGAAGGATTGAAGAAGCGGTGGCTTCCTTATTAGGTAAAAATAAAGATTGTGTCCCAATATTCATTGGTGGCGACCATTCCATCACTTATTCAACCTTATCAGGTATGAGCGGTGTGAAAACAGGGAAAATCGGGGTCATTCAATTCGATGCCCATCACGATCTCAGAAACACTGAAGATGGTGGACCTACAAACGGTACCCCATTCCGTAGGCTGCTCGAAGCAGGGGTGTTGGAAGGCGATCATCTGGTACAGATTGGCATCAGGAATTATTCCAACAGTTCTTATTATCATCACTATGCGAAAGAAAATGGGGTTAAGGTTTTTACGATGGGTGATGTGAAAAGAAAAGGGATTTCCGATGTGATAAGGGAATCTGTGGAGCATCTTCAGGGGAAAGTGGAGCATATTTACTTGTCCATTGATATTGATGTGCTCGATCAGGCGTATGCACCAGGCTGCCCGGCCATCGGTCCAGGTGGGATGACAAGTGATCAGCTTCTTGAAGCAATCCATTTATTAGGTAAGGAAGAAACGGTGTGTGGACTTGACATTGTGGAAATCGATCCTACTATTGATTTTCGTGACATGACCAGCAGAGTGGCCGTTCATTGCCTGTTGGAGTTTTTACGGGGAAAAGCTTGGAAGCGATAGAAATATAGAATGGGGACTGCTGGATGCAAGCAGTCCCCATTTCCTTTTAGTGTATCGTCGTATTTTTGAATAATTTGAAAAGTGCCTGTGTGCCGCTATCCGCCTCGCCCTGGGAGGATAGTTTTACATACATATCCCGTGCAAGGGAAAGCCCGGGGACATCAAGCCCCATTCGGTCCGCTTCATCTAGTGCGATTTCCATGTCTTTGATAAAATGTTTGACAAAAAAGCCAGGTTCATAGTTTCCGGCTATAATACGAGGCGCAAGGTTGGATAAGGACCAGCTTCCTGCAGCCCCGCTGGAAATGCTTTTTAGTACATTCTCGGGATCAAGTCCTGCACTATCAGCATATGCCAATGCCTCACAAACACCGATCATATTAGTGGCAATGGCAATCTGGTTGCACATTTTCGTGTGCTGCCCTGCTCCTGCTTCTCCTTGGTGGATGATGTTCGCTCCGAAAGTTTCAAAGATCGGCAAGCAGGCATGAAAAGCCATCTCGTCTCCTCCGACCATTACGGTAAGACGGCCTTCTCGCGCGCCGATATCTCCCCCGGAAACCGGGGCATCCAGACTATGCAGCCCTCGGTCCTTAGCTTTCAAATAAATTTGCTTGGCTAATGTAGGTGTGGATGTAGTCATGTCAATCAGGTAGGCACCTTCTTGTGCATGAGCCAAGATGCCGTTCTCTCTCAAATAAACTTCCTCCACATCCTTTGGATAACCGACCATCGTGATTACCACATCGGCTCCCATTGCAGCCTCCCCTGCGCTAGCCTTCCAAACAGCCCCACGCTCCACCAACCCAAGCGCCTTCTCCCTCGAACGAGTAAACACACTCACCTCATACCCCTGCTCCAGCAAATGCCCCGCCATACTATTTCCCATCACACCTGTACCAATAAACGCAACTTTATGTAATTCGTTATTCATATGCAAATACCTCCTGGGGTCTGACCCCTTTTTTTCTTTTTTTTCTTTTTTATATTCTCCCATTATACATCGTTCGCTGGTAGTCCGGTAGATTGCTTGAAAGGATGCAGGAGGGAAAATTTTGTTTAGGTGTGGTAAGAGTTTTGTCAATTAGTTATAATATTTAGAAAAATAAAGAAATTTGTAGTATAATAGGGAATATTGGAAGTGAAGTTGGAGCGGATGAATGAAATGAATCGACGATAGATTAGGAAGGGAGGAAAGTATATTGAGTACCCCTGACTCTTTATTGAAAAAAGAGAAGAAGCAATCTGTTGAATCTATTACAAAAGTCCAAATGATCATTGTGGTATCGGAAACCGGAAACGTTCAATATGTATCCTCCACATGTGAAGCACTTTTAGGCTATACAAGGAAAGAGTTGGTAGATACTGGACTAGAGAAATGGATCAATTCGGAAGATCTATATTTAATAGAAAGCTTGATTTATCAACCTTCCCATCAAACCCATTGTTATTTCCGGATGAAAAAGAAAGATGGTTCGCTTTTATGGATGGAGGCTGTCCTATCAGAAGTGAACTCCCCGTTGGGAGAAGATAAGGAAATAGTGTTGCAGCTCTCCCGTACATCAGACTATGAGAATCCTACAGAACGAGAGATGGGAAGCTCCATCGCGATGCCTATTTCGGGAAGGAAGCATGGACAACAGCAGACAGAAATGGAAACGGATATAGATATGGAAGATTATTCTGCCTACGACCTCATTGAACACCTGCCAAACGGGGTTTTCATCTTTGTAGATGGAATAATCAAGTATGTCAATGAAGCTGGAACGGTCATGCTTGGAGCTTGTAAGAAAGAGCAAATACTGGAGACCTCCGTGTATGAGTACATAGAAGAAAATTACCATGAAATCGTGGAAAAACGGATTAAATCTGTTCAACAAGGCTTTCGGGTTGGCCAGATGGAACAACGTTGGAAGCGATTTGATGGGAGGGCGATCGATGTTGAAATCACCTCCAACCATACTACGTTTAAGGGGGAACCCGCATCTTTTGTCATGCTCGTCGATATTTCACATAGAAAGAATTTTCATAAAATCCTTCAAAATAGTAGAGAGCGTTTTCGTAAATTGGTACAAAACT
Source organism: Sutcliffiella horikoshii (assembly GCF_021991925.1). Lineage (GTDB taxonomy): Bacteria > Bacillota > Bacilli > Bacillales > Bacillaceae_I > Sutcliffiella_A > Sutcliffiella_A horikoshii_F. Next base: position 282,797 of record NZ_RXZI01000001.1, read on the forward strand.
CCATCGACACGATTGCAGTAATTTGTGATGAAAAGTGGACGTTTATCAATGAGTCAGGCTTAAAAATGTTTGAAGTGGATAATTATGGAGAGATTTTTGGTCAGAGTATCTATGAATATATCCCAAAGGAAGATTTTCAAAGAATATGGAAGGAGGTACACCTGCAACAGAATGGAACAAAGCTTCCGACATTTGTACAAGAGTGGACGACATTGAAAGGCAATAGAATCTTTACGGAGTTTGTCGGTATACCTACTACCTACCTTGGAAAAGATGCACTCCAGGTCATCATCCGGGATATAACAGAAAGGAAACAGGCGGAAGCATTGATGTTGCAATCGGAGAAACTATCGGTTGCGGGTCAATTGGCTGCAGGTATTGCCCATGAAATTCGGAATCCGTTAACCGCCATCAAGGGATTTTTTAAACTGCTTGAACGGGAGATGGAGGAAAAAAAGGAGTATTTTCATATTATCGAATCGGAGCTTAGCAGGATAGAGCTCATCTTAAGTGAACTCCTTTTGCTTGCAAAACCGCATCAGGTCTATATCCATCAAGTTTCAGTCCATTCTCTACTAAAAGATGTTGCAACGTTGCTTGAAACGCAGGCAATTATGAACAATGTATGGTTTGATTTACGATTGAATGCAGATGACCCAATGTTTAAATGTGATGAAAATCAGATGAAACAAGTGTTTATCAATCTGATCAAAAACGGTATTGAGGCAATGCCGAACGGGGGAACCATTTTCATTGACACAGAAGAAGAGGAAGAGGAAGTAGTCATCAGGCTAAGAGATGAAGGCACGGGAATTCCGGAAGATATCATCACAAGGTTGGGAGAACCGTTCTTCACGACTAAAACGACAGGAACGGGTCTAGGTTTGATGATCACATTCAATATCATTAAAAACCATGAGGGCAAAGTGGATGTCACAAGTGAAGTGAATAAAGGGACGACAATCGAAGTCCGCTTTCAGAAGGCATAAAAGAAAAGTAGTGAATTAGGAATATTCATAGGTAAAAGAGCTAACCCTTACAATGTATAAGCATGTGGGATATCTATTTTTCTGCAGTCATATTGGCAAAACCTTTTGTAGGACTTTACAGAAAATTCCCTATACATTTTTCATAAAGGATAGTATCATAGTAGACTAATCTTTGAAATAGGAGTAATAAAATATGAAACAACATGAGCAATGGACATCAAAAATTGGCTTTATTTTAGCTGCAGCTGGGTCAGCGATCGGGCTTGGGGCCATATGGAAGTTTCCGTATATGGCTGGTACCAATGGAGGAGGAATATTCTTTCTATTGTTTATCCTCTTCACACTCCTGATTGGAGCGCCAATGATACTGGCGGAGTTCATTATCGGAAGGTCTACGCAAAAGGATGCCATAACAGCGTATAAGGTGTTGGCTCCAAAAAAGAAATGGTATTTCATCGGTGTTTTAGGAGTTGTCGCATCATTTATACTCTTGTCCTTTTATAGTGTCGTAGGTGGATGGATTGTCACCTATTTAGGAAAGAGTATCTCGGGCGGGTTATCTCAATTTTCGTTGGAGCAATATGGAGCACTATTCGAACAGACGATAGCTAACCCCCTTCAAGTTATAATTGCACAGTTCATTTTCTTGGGTATTACTATTTGGGTCGTTCAAGCCGGGGTTCAAAGTGGAATTGAAAAGGCCAGTAAGATTTTAATGCCATTATTATTCATCATTTTTATTGTATTACTGGTTAGATCTCTCACTTTGGAAGGTGCAATGGAAGGCGTTCGCTTCTTTTTACAACCGGACGCTTCCCTGATTACGGCAAATACATTCTTAATGGCCTTGGGAATGGCTCTATTCTCACTAAGTGTAGGGATCTCTATCATGGTCACTTACAGTTCCTATCTAGAAAAAGGGGAGAACTTGGTACGCTCAGCAGGATCGGTTGTCGGACTCAATATCATCATTTCACTATTATCGGGTCTTGTGATTTTCCCTGCGGTATTCGCATTAGGGTTGCAGCCGGATGAAGGGCCTGGATTGGTCTTTGTTGTATTACCAGCAGTGTTCGATCAACTGCCGCTTGGCGGACTGTTCTTGACCATGTTCCTGATTCTTCTTTTATTCGCAACCTTGACTTCCGCTTTCTCCATCTTGGAAATCATTGTAGCGGTTATTGTAAAAGATAATCAGGAGAAGAGAAGAAAAATCGCAGTCATTGCTGGTTTGATCATTTTTGTACTGGGAATTCCGTCAGCACTATCATTTGGCTTATTATCTGATATAACCATTGGGGGCCTTATGATTTTTGATGCAGCAGACTTCCTAGTAAGTAACATTGGACTTCCTGTAGGTGCACTACTGATCTCATACTTTGTCGGGCACAGAGTACCCAAGAACATTTTAGAGGATGAATTCTTCCAAGGGTCAACCGTTAAAAAAGGGTTATTCCAAGTATGGTATTCATTGATCAGGTATGTCATACCATTTGCAATCCTACTGGTATTCCTGCAATCTTTAGGTCTTTTTTGATACAAAGAATGTAAAAACGTCGGGCGAAAATTGCCCGACGTTTTTTATATGGACAGAAGTGACTGAAAAAAGTGAACCAACTCTAGTTTATAGGATAAACAAGGAATCTATTACATATTTTCCTATTGGGAAACTTTGAAGTCCAACCTTTATATTAATGCCTTTTTTTCGCTCTATTTTCCCAATATGATTTTCCCGTGACTGATGGTAAACTTTCGTTAATAGTTCTTAATAGTAAGAATTATTAAAAATCTTATTCAAGGAGTGAATCTATTGAAGAAGTGGATGAAAGGTTTTTCGGTCATACTTATTGCAATATTGGCTTTCTCGTTAGCATTTGGTACTGCTCAGGCAGAATCGTCCAGTCCGAATGCTAGTGCAAAGAAAGAATACTTAGTTGGATTTACAAAAGGTAATAAGGCAAGCGCCCAGTCTTCTAAGAATTTGATAAACGCAGCAGGTGGAGAAGTACAGCACACGTTCCAATACATGGATGTTGTAGAAGTCTCTTTACCTGAAAAGGCTGTAGAAGCTTTAAAGAAAAATCCTAACATTGCTTTTGTAGAGGAAAACGTAGAGATGATGGCAACAGCACAAACTGTGCCATGGGGTATCCCTCATATCAAGGCTGACAAAGCGCATGCCTCTGGTGTGACAGGAAGCGGTGTCAAAGTCGCGATCCTAGATACAGGAATTGACGCAAACCATACTGATCTTAATGTAAAAGGTGGAGCGAGCTTTGTTTCAGGTGAGCCAAATGCCCTTCAAGATGGTAACGGCCATGGAACACACGTAGCAGGAACAGTTGCTGCGTTAAATAATTCTACTGGTGTACTTGGTGTAGCTTACAATGCTGACCTTTATGCGGTGAAAGTACTTAGTGCTTCAGGTAGTGGAACATTAAGTGGAATCGCACAAGGGATTGAGTGGTCCATTGCAAATGGAATGAACGTCATCAATATGAGTTTAGGAGGCAGCACTGGATCAACTGCATTGCAACAAGCTTGTGATAATGCTTATGCAAGAGGTATTGTTGTCATTGCGGCAGCTGGAAACTCTGGTTCTAGAGGGAAGCAAAACACAATGGGTTATCCTGCAAGATACAGCTCCGTCATCGCAGTAGGAGCGGTAGATTCCAGTAACAACCGTGCTTCTTTTTCCAGTGTAGGAAACGAATTGGAAGTAATGGCACCGGGTGTTAACATTTTAAGCACAACTCCTGGTAACAACTATGCATCCTTCAATGGAACGTCCATGGCGTCTCCACACGTTGCTGGAGCTGCTGCATTAATCAAAGCGAAGTATCCAAGCATGACAAATGTTCAAATCCGTGACCGTCTGAATAATACGGCTACAAACTTAGGTGATCCTTTCTTCTACGGTAAAGGTGTCATCAATGTGGAAAGTGCTTTACAATAATTAGATGTTCCCCCCTCTTATATAAGCACCAGAATGGCTCCTCAGTAGGAGCTATTCTGGTGCTTTTTTGTACTTTCGAAAATTTACTTAATTTTGTATTTATTCCCATGATGCACCATTGGGAAATGTACTGGTAAAAGGAGCAGATAAAGCTAGTTTAACCTGCCCATTTTCCCAATAACAATCAAGCCAATAGTATGCTAGCATCATAGTTAACTAAATAATTTGATTATTTAGAAAAACTAAAGGAGAGTGATTACATATGAAGAAGTCATTGAGAAAATTGTTTACCGTCTTATTGGCAGTGGCGATGGTCCTTTCTTTTTCTTTTATGCCATCGGATGCAAGTGCAAATGGAAAACCCGTGATGAAGGAGTATTTGATCGGTTTAAAAACAGGTCCTTCCATAGCTAAAGCAGACACACTTGTGTCAACACTAGGTGGATCGGTGGAACATCAATTCAAGCATATGAATGTGTTACATATCACCTTACCGGAAGTTGCTGCGGCAGCGCTTGAGAAAAATCCTTTAGTGGAGTATGTGGAAGAAAACGTGGAAATGCATACAACCGCTCAAACGGTTCCTTATGGTGTTCCTCATATTAAAGCCGATGTGGCACATGCTCAAAATGTGACAGGCTCTGGTGTGAAAGTGGCTGTATTGGATACAGGTATTGATGCTGGCCACGAAGATCTTCGCGTGGTGGGCGGTGCCAGCTTCGTCTCCGGTGAACCCGATGCCTTGACAGATGGCAACGGACATGGAACACATGTGGCTGGCACAATTGCTGCACTGAATAATAATGTGGGAGTACTCGGTGTTTCTTATGATGTCGATTTATATGCAGTAAAAGTACTAAGTGCAGGCGGTAGTGGAACGCTTGCAGGGATTGCACAAGGAATTGAATGGGCAATCGACAACGACATGGATGTCATCAATATGAGCTTGGGTGGAAGCACTGGATCCACAACATTGAAGCAGGCAAGTGATAATGCTTATAACAGTGGGATTGTGGTCGTAGCGGCTGCGGGGAACAGTGGTTCTTTCCTGGGCTTGATTAATACCATCGGTTATCCGGCAAGATATGATTCCGTTATCGCGGTAGGTGCAGTTGATGCCAACAATAACCGCGCCTCCTTCTCTAGTGTGGGAAGCCAGTTGGAAGTAATGGCACCAGGTGTTTCGATAAACAGCACTTTACCAGGAAATCAATATGGGGAACTGAATGGTACGTCCATGGCTTCCCCTCACGTGGCAGGAGCGGCAGCATTGTTATTAGCACAAAACCCGAACCTGACAAACGTGCAGGTTCGAGAAAGATTAAGGGATACGGCTACTAATCTAGGGTCGGCCTTCAATTATGGCCATGGCGTCATCAATCTAGAAGCGGCTCTTCAATAGAAGCCCCAAATAACAATTACCATCCATGCCTGTCCCTTTTACGGGGCGGGCATTTATTATTCCTCCAAAAGAAAATCACCCACAAATTCCCACCTTTTTATGCTACCTTAAGATAGAATAATATATTTTTTTCCTGAAATTGAAACTATTGCATCTTATCTTGCATCTTAAGTATAGACCAAAAGAAAGAGGGGGTGAGCAAGCTTTGCATCTTGTCGACCGGCTGAAAAACAAAGAGGAATCCGCCTTACAGGAACTGATGTCCCTTTATGGAGACTATCTATTACGAACAGCTTTCTTATTATTAAAAGATAGATACACCTGTGAAGAAATCGTGCAGGATACCTTCATTACTGCATTCGAAAAAATCCATCAATTGGATGAACCTGAAAAACTGAAAAGCTGGCTCACCTCCATTACCGTCAATCGTTGCAAAATGCTGATGCGTAAATGGAGCTGGAAAAATATCCTCCTAAACTTTGATTTTGCAGAACGGATTAGGGGAGATGAGCGTGTGGAAAGTCCGGAAGCACAACTGTTAGTGGATTTTGACAATAAATCACTTAGTGAATCCATTCAAGATCTTGATTATAAATACAGGGAAGTGCTTACTCTTTATTACTTTAATGAAATGAAAATAAGTGAAATCGCAGTGCTTTTACATATAGCGGAAAGCACGGTGAAAACAAGGTTGAAACGCGGACGTTCGCATTTAAGGGAGATCATCGAGAAAGGAGAGGAGGCAGGTGAAGTTGAAAGAAAAACAAGCGGTTAAAGCAAAGCTAGACTGTGAGTTGAGGGAGTTGCATTTTACCGGCTACGATAATGTGTTGCAGAAAACGCAAGCTCGAAGTCTCTCAGAAAAGCTTTCGTCCTTCTGGAATAAAGAGTTGGAAATACCTGTGTTGCCCGTAGTGTTTGCGGCAGGTATATTCTTTACGGCTTCAATTATAAAGGATGATTTATTTAAACAAGATATCGCTGCTAGAAAAGATAATGAAATGATTCAAATAGCGGGATCTATGTATTGGAAAGATGATTATGAGAAGGCGGTGGAACTCCATGAAAATAAGGGTGAAAATTAAACATCTTGTTCTAAGTGGGGTGGCCGTTGTTTTATTCCTCCCATTCTTCTATTTGATACAACCGCAATACTCCATTTTCATGGCGGAGCGGCAGATGGCAAAAGGGGAAGTGGCAGGTAAAGAAAAGGTCGTGGAACTTATAGAAAGTGGACACATCTTTTCGGAGCAGAGGTTTGCGCTCATTAGAGATTATATGATAGAAGGTGTGTATTCCCTTGATTACGATGTGTATGTGGGTACCACTTCCACATACTGGTCTGACGCGAATCAATCCAAGGTCAAATTTACTAAACAGGAGCGTATGCCATATCTTCTGGAATATGTAGAACATGGTCCCACAGATGGTTACATGGAGGAGGCTGCTAAAGAGTTGGCCCTTTATTACCATCAGATAGGGGAATGGGAAACAGGAGATAAGGTGCTCCAAACGGCTTTGGATAGAGCAGACAGCTATTTCAGGTCTCAATTAGCTACCGAGCAGATTGATTTAGCCGTACAAAACAAACAGTTTGAAGCAGCACAAGCATATATTGATGCCTTTTATGAGAAAGTGAACAAAGAAGATTATCAAATGATAACGAAGGTCGCCAAGTCACAAGTAGAGGTCCTGTTACATCTTGGCAAGAAAGAGGATGCTCTGGCCTTGGCAGAAAAAACAATCTTCGATTCAAATAGCAGGGTTATGGAAGGAAAAGATGAATACGCCGACCTTCCCCTTGCAGAAAAACAGTTTCAATCTCTTTTGAATAGGTTGAAAAATGGAGAAGGTTCTTTTGGGAACGTAACCGGGAAAATCTATAAACAGGACAAAGAAAACGTGCCAATGGAAGGCGTGGGTGTCTTCCTACGTGAAAAAAATAATCTTTATTACAGCATAGGTTCAGAAGAGCAAATCCAGACTGTGACAGATGAGAGTGGAGAATACGTTTTTGAGAATGTGCCCTCTGGCAGCTATCAGCTTTTTTATGGTTTTACTTATGATCAGATTGACGGGTACACCCTTTCCATGCCCGCAAATCCTTGGGTTGAAGTAAAGGGGAGTGATGTCGTAGCACACGATTCTGTGATTCAACCGTTAATGGAGATCTATACCCCGGTGAATTCAGAAGAGATTACAGAAGATGACATTTTGTTTTCATGGGATCCTGTGGATGGAGCGGCCTACTACAGCATCAGTGTCGGTAGGGAATTGGAAGGTGGTGGGTCCGTTTCCCATCATCTGAAAAGCGGAATAAGAAGCACCGAAATCAGTATCACTAAAGAAGAACTCCATTATTCTCAAGGTGTCATTTTATTTACAGAGGAAAGTGACTGGGAGGACTTAAATTACACTTCCGTCCTAGGTTTTGCAGATCCAAGAGGACGTTTCTTTTGGAATGTCCAGGCGTATAATGGGAATGGTGACTTGATAACTCAAAGTCAGGGGTATAGATTAGGAGAAGAAACTTTTGGGAATCTACCTATGTTTTACCTGAAAAATAGAGAGCTGACTGAAGCAGATAATATGTTGCTAAAAAACAAGCCAAAGAAAGCGCTGGAAATGTATAAGGAGAGTTTTGCGAATAATCCAGATGACCTGCACAGTCTGCTAATGATTTGCAAAATAATCGGTGTCGAGGCAGAGGTGCTTAATACGTCGTCCCAAGAACTTGCAATCCCTTATCTAGAAGAATTAGCAAGCAAATCTCCAAGTGAGTTTGTATTGGTTGATATTCTCCAATACTATGATGAAAAAGGGGATTGGCAATCATACGATAAGTGGTATGCTAGGTTCGAAGAAATAAAGGGATCTATCCTAAACGAACATATAGAAGGAAAACACGCCTTGGCCCTGATGAAACGAGGGAAGGTTGAAGAGGCAAGAGCCAAGTTACAAGAAGTAATGGAATATGGGCATCGACACGAATTCATTGGTGAATGGATCGCTCTCGAATTGAATATGGGGACACCGCTGGAAATGGTGGGAGAGTTGGCCCGACAATACCCTGAACAGGGAATCTATGAAGTTAGGATTGATTGGGAAAGCTTAGTGAAAAACCTCCAACGTGAAAACGAACAATACGATGGTTATGAGGAGGAACTGAAGGTTGTAATGGGATGGGCTGTCAAGGGGGAAACCACTGAATTAGAAGCTTGGAGGACATCTACGGAAAAGGTGGAGTTAAAGAGATTTGTAGACGAAATGAGAAAATAATAAGAAGAAAGGAGGAGCGCCAACTAAAAATGAGCGTTCCTTCTTTCTTTTATCTTTAACGTTTTCGCAAGAATTCTTCCAGTCGGTCCATTGCCTTTTCAAGGGTTGCCCTATCGTATGCGTAAGAAAGTCTTACATAACCTTCTCCTAGTTCTGAAAAAGCACTTCCGGGAACTACGGCTACGCCAGCTTCTTCCACAAGCTTCATCGCGAAATCAAAAGATTTCATATTGTATTTTTGAATGGAAGGGAACAGGTAGAACGCCCCGTCAGGCTTCACGACATCCAGCCCCATTTCCAATAGTCTCCCATACACATATTCCATTCTTGCTTTATATTCGACCTTCATTTCATCTGCATCATCTATCCCGGTGGTCAATGCTTCTAGTGCGGCATATTGTGAGACAGAACTCGCACAAGATACATTGTATTGATGTACCTTCAACATCTGCTTCATCACATATTCAGGGCCGAAAACAAGACCGATCCGCCACCCTGTCATGGAATGGGATTTTGATACCCCGTTGATGACAATGGTTTTCTCCCGCATGCCAGGCATAGACGCAATGGAGCGGTGTTCTCCTTCAAAAACGAGTTCGCTATATATCTCATCCGATAAGATGAATATATCTTTGTCCTGTAACAAAGCAGCAATTTTCTTTAGCTCGTCTTCCGGTAATGCGGCTCCAGTAGGGTTGGAAGGGTAGGGAAGAATAATGCAACGAGTTTTATCTGTTAAGTGTTTTTCTATCAGCTCTGCAGTCAATTGAAAATCTGAACACCTAGTATCAATATGTACTGGGGTAGCGCCACAAAGCCTGATGATCGGCTCGTACCCAGGATAGACAGGTCCAGGGAGTATCACTTCCGTGCCGGGTTCCAAAATCGTTCGAAAGGCAATATCAATTCCTTGGCTTGCTCCAATGGATACTATTACTTCTGATCCTGGATCATAGGTCAGGCTATATTTTTTGCTAACAAAATCCGCAGCAGCTTTTCTAAGTTCTGGAATTCCGGCATTGGGAGTGTAAACCGTTTTATTCTTCTCTATTGCAGCTATTCCTGCTTCCTTTACTTGGGTTGGTGTCGGAAAATCTGGTTGCCCTATTGTCAGTGATAGGACATCCTCGTACGTTGCCACAAGGTTAAAAAATCTACGGATACCAGAAATTTCAATATCTCGTACATTCGAATTGATAAGATGCTCCATATGAATTGCTCCTTTATTGAAGACCACTGAAAAACAAAAACTAAGCTGTTGACTGTAGCAATAGAAGAAGACTCCAGCGGGAGGGATAGCGACAATGGGGTGACACCGCAGCGCTCAGCACTAGATGGCTTCAGGTCGCTCTCGGGATAAGCGTAGCCATTTGCGGAAATCAACAGCCGCATTAAACAAAACATCAGCTTCATGTTCTTTTTCAATGGTCTCTATTTATGTACATACTTTTAAGTTAGTGTACCCGACTTTTTTATCCTTGTCCAAAGGATTATCGGTTCAGGTGTAGTATATGTATGTACAGGAGAATGAAGCGGGAGGGTGAAATAGTATGTTGAAAATCTGGTTTGTACTTCTGGCATTGTTTGGTGGGATACTTGGTGGGATCCAGGCTCCAATCAATAGTCAATTGGGGCGGAAGATAGGAAGCTTGGAGGCGTCTTTTGTTTCTTTCTTTATTGGGACGGTGTTTTTATTATTACTTTCTACGTTTTTCGGTAGGGGAAATCTGTTGCAAGTTACCCATGTGCCTAAATGGCAGCTTGTAGGTGGGTTCCTTGGGGCATGTTTTGTAACATTTGTCATTATAGCGGTTCCAAAAGTGGGGGTTGCCTTGACGATAATCTCAGTTATTGTTGGTCAAATGATAATCAGTTTAGTGATCGATCACTTTGGATTGTTTGGCACAACGAAGATAGTGGTCAATTACCAAAGGGTCATTGGCGTTGCCCTGATGCTCGTGGCATTATTTTTTATTTATCGAGGGACGGTAGCGGTAAAATAGAGCAATTTCATACATGCGCGATATTCATCCTGCAATCCCTGAATATAGGTATGAAGAGGGGTTTCAAGATACCTAAAGCGGGGAGGGAAACGTTTGTTTGCCTTTGAGTGTACTAGGGAAGTCCTATAAAAATGAGAAGCTAGTAGGATAGGAAAAAACTTACATAACATTTATAATAATTATAAACACAGAATATTCACATAATTTTTTACTCTGGTTCCATTGCCTGTTTGATTGCACTCCTTTCACCTTAGGATTACGGATTTGGTGTCTGTTGGATTCCGCCTGAAAGGGGATTGTGTAATGGATATTGTGTTACAAATCTGGTTAAGGCTGTTGGAAAGGTATGCGGAGGAGTTATTTTTCCAGGATTCATCATCAGGGGTCTTTTCATTTTTGATTGTTGGGGTGCTCGCTTATCTTTACAAGCAGGAAAAAGAGATAAATAGAAAATGTACCTGCTGTCAAACAAATCAACATACAGAAGAGAGAAAGTTACCCGACACGAAAGAAGAAGCGGAATGATTTTCCGCTTCTTCTTTACTGTAGATGAGAAAATTGTGTCAATAAGTCATTATATTCACTGGAAAGAGTTTGGAATTTTTTACGGTTGCCAGCAGCTAAAGCTCGATCTATTTCGTTCATTAGCCTATTTTTGTGAAATTGGAAGACAGAAGAGTCGACAATGATTTGAGCGACTTTCTCCTCTTTTGTCATTTCAAAACTTTTGAAAGTGGAAACAGATTGTTCTGGTTGAAAAGAAAAATGCTTATTCATAATTTCTACCCCCTGTGCGAAATTTTGGATTGCGTGTGAATTGGGTGAATCATGAAAAGGATAAATAAAAGAAGCTGTTCATCCTTTTTCCTATTATCTGATATTTTGTCCTGTTTGTGAAGTGTTGTTTTTAGAAAATTTAGATATATCAGAAAAAATAGTGCCAATTCTGTAAAAGAGTGACAATGGATTTAGTTGTATAGGTTACTTATTTATGAATATACCCAAAATGTGACTGCTGAAAACAAAGACAATAAAACTTGGCGGTTCTTATTTTTTTAAAAGTAAATCCTATTCGGGAAATATTTGTTTGAAGAATACTTTTTTTCTTATTGCCCTTGAATTATCCTGCAAAAACGAATATTATTAGAAAGGTTTCAATAATACATTCGTTTTTGGGGGATTTTTAGTGTTTGAAAACTATTTTGAATTAAAGAAATATGGTACAAGTGTCAAACAAGAAATTTTAGCAGGAACCACAACGTTCCTGACAATGGTCTATATTATATTTGTTAACCCCGCCATTCTTTCTGCTGCCGGTATTCCATTTGAGCAGGTGTTTATGGCAACCATCATTGCTGCTGTCATTGGTACATTGACAATGGGGATATTCGCAAAATACCCGATTGCTGTCGCTCCTGGAATGGGGCTCAATGCGTATTTCACTAGTGTGGTAGCCACTCAGGGTTTAACCTATCAGGCAGTATTGGGAACGGTTTTCCTGGCTGGTCTGATCATCATCATACTAAGTTTAACTAGTTTGAGAAAAGCATTGATTGAGGCCATACCTGCACCGTTAAAGTATGGGATCACAGCTGGTATCGGTCTGTTCATCGCTTTCATTGGATTGAAAATGGCAGGCATTGTTGTCCCGAGCGAAGAGACCATGATTACTTTAGGAGATCTCACAAGCCCTGTTACTGCACTTGCTCTTGGAGGACTGTTCATAACACTAATTCTTATGGCAAGACGTGTATCCGGTGCATTGTTTTATGGAATGCTAATTACCGCCGTTCTTGGTTACTTTCTAGGTATGCTAAATTTCAATGGAATTGTGGACATGCCTCCAGCACCTCAGTTCATCCATATTGGCGAAGCGCTAAGCGGTGTGGTAGCTAACGGTTTATATACGGTTGTATTTGCATTTATCCTGGTTACTATTTTTGATTCTACCGGAACATTAGTAGGAGTATCGGAACAGGGCGGATTCATGAAAAATGGGAAACTTGCAAGAACGAAGCCTGCTACACTTTCCGATGCATTTGCAACGTCAGCTGGTGCTGCCCTTGGGACAAGTCCATCTTGTGCCTATATCGAATCATCTGCAGGAGTTGCAGCAGGTGGAAGAACCGGATTGACCTCTGTGGTAGTAGCAGGATTATTTTTACTTTCGATGTTTTTCTCACCTGTCATCTCTGTCATTTCCGGATTGCCTGCCATCACGGCGCCGATCTTGATCATTGTCGGTTCTTTCATGATGGAAGGTCTGGCGAAGATTGAATGGAAAAACTTCGATGAGGCTTTCCCGGCGTTTGCCATCATTTTAACGATGCCTTTGACTTCAAGCATTGCAACGGGGATTGCGGTAGGATTCATAACGTATCCGGTGATGAAGGCTGTAACCGGGAAAGGAAGGGAAGTTCATCCGTTGATTTATTTGTTTGCGGTGATCTTCTTGATCCAAATGGTATTCTTCCCAGCCCACTAAACCTTATCAGAATATAAGAAAAGCGCGCCCCGATCTGTCTATGGGACGCGCTTTTTTGGTTTTAATGTTTGAGCTACGTGCAATAGGTAAATGCGTTTATCGAAAATGTACGGTTCATTCTTTGGGACGCGTTTTTTCTGTCGAGACTTTTTCTTCGTAAAATATGCCTTTTACTGCTTCTTCTTGCAGTTTTGTCAGCCACTTCAATTCTACCTTACACAGCTCATGTGCATTTTCCATGATAGCTTGAGAACCTTTTGGGGCATGTACCCCGTAAAGGCGGTACACCCTCTCAAGCATCTCAAGTTGCATTTTTGTGTGTGCAATTCGCTCGGTTAGTGCCTCCCGTATTACATCTTCTTCTCCATGATGAATAAAGGCCAGCGCGGTATACATCGGGTGAAAGTGAGTGCTTTCCGTTTGAATCTGTTTTTTTAGTAATTGTTGAAAGGCCTCTTTACCTTTAGTAGTAATGCTATATATCGTCTTATCAGGCCTGGTTTGATCAGTGACCACTTTCTTAACCTCGATAAGGTCCTTGTTAAGGAGCTGCTCCACTGCATAATATAAAGAACCCTTTGCCATTTTTATATATTGTTCCATATTCCTTTCATGCATCACCTGTTGAATTTCATAAGGGTGCTTGTCCCCCTCCATAAGGAGTCCCAGTATTACAAGTTTCATTGCCATTTTCGTTCACACCTTTTTCTAAAAAGAGTGGTTTGCTTCTTATTATATAGGAAAGAAAGGATTCCGGACATTTATGATAGGTTGAAAAATAGTGTCATGATTCTTAATGGGTATGACATAGGGTATTATGGGGGGATTTTATCCCGGCTTCATATACAGTGAATCATGGACGATATGCATCATTTTTTTCGAAGGGAGGTTAATGTGATGGGTTATTACACGTATCCTCATTATTATGGTTATTATCCATATTACCAAAACCACTTTTATCGAACATTTCCTTACCAACAGCAATCTCGGCAATTACGGTTTTATCCTTCCAAACAACAAGCGAGAAGGCAATTAGCTCCTGAGTTCCAGAAGGTTTGGGGAGTCATGCAGAAGGAATTAGAACCTGTTTATGAGAGACTGATGGAATTCAATATGAACAGGGCTACAGCAAGATTCTTTGTGCAGCAGTTTGTTATTTTTGCCATCCAAAATGAAGGTAAAGTAACCGGTTCCAACTCACAGAAGGTAAATCAGCTTTGGAATATATTCCTACAGAATAATGTGTGGTTGATGAGTTTACTTACACCATACAGGATTCCACGCCAAGAGGTGGAACGGATTGTCAAAAGGGTGTTCATTCTTACGTTGGAAAATATCCATTTTTCTCCCGGTAAAGATTGGAATGGATGGGAAAGTCTCGGAGGACGACTGACATCAGGCCCTGGATCTTCTTCATGGGCAGCCAACCGTCTCGATATCTTCTCCAGAGGAGAAAATCGCAATTTGATTCATAAGTGGTGGGATGGAACCAGATGGAGTCAATGGGAAAACCTTGGTGGTGTGATTGCTTCTTCCCCTGCAGCTGTTTCATGGGGAGACAATCGAATTGACGTATTTGCAAGGGGAGAAAATCAGGAACTACTCCATAAGTGGTGGGACGGAACCAGGTGGAATGAATGGGAAAACCTTGGAGGAGTATTGAGTTCTTCGCCTGCAGTCAGCTCATGGGGGGCAAATAGGCTGGATGTATTTGTACGGGGAACAGATCGTGCCTTGTATCAAAAATACTGGGATGGCCGTAGGTGGAGCGACTGGATCAGACTTGGGGGGAATTTGACTTCCGCACCAGGAGCTGTATCTTGGGGACCGAATCGTATAGACATTTTTTCAAGAGGGGAACAACAGCAACTCATCCATAAATATTGGGATGGGCGAGATTGGAGTGAATGGGAGAGTTTGGGAGGGCGTATAAGTTCAAGCCCTGCCGTTTGCTCTTGGGGAGAGAATCGATTGGATGTTTTTGCGCGTGGGGAAAACTTCGAGCTGATCCATAAATACTGGGATGGTGAAAGATGGAGTGAGTGGGCTGAGATCGATGGCCAATTGACTTCAGAGCCATCGGCTGTTTCATGGGGGAACAACCGGATAGATGTCTTTGCAAGAGGAGAGAACCACGAACTTCTACACCTATGGAGGAGCTAGTGGATAAAAAGCTGACTATTCTGGTCAGCTTTTTCTATATCCCATTGCCATATTCCCTAGACGAAGGTACTCAAGACGCCTATAATAAGTAGAGTGTAATTTTTGTATTTATTTCTAGATGAACCATCATATTGTATAACTTGGATACTATATGTAAGGTTGATATAAATTGGAGGATCAGTTGTGGATGATTTACCTAATAAAACCGTTAATCGTTAATATAACCATCATATTTTCTTTGATGTTCAATGCAAATTTATTTTTCCCTTTCAGTAAAAGAAAACCCTTAAACTTCAAGCAACAGACCATTTTTGGTCTGTTCAGTGCTTTTTCTGCAAAGTTATGCATGCTATATCCCATCGAGACGTTGGAAGACACTAATTTTGACTTTAGGATGATTCCGATTCTTGTGGTCACATTGTATGGAGGCTGGTATCCTGGACTGATCTGTACGGTGATTGTAGTGATTATCCGTTATACCATCGGTGGGGAATATGTGTATGTGGGGATAGCCGTTTCGATCCTTGCCCTAGGAATAGGACTTCTATTCCGAACCGTCTTCTTGAAAAGCACCAAAAAGATGCTGTATGGATTAGTGGTTATTTCCATTTATTATCTTGGGTACATTTTCATCTTGTTCAGTACAGTATCATTCTTAGGGATCAATTTCTATATCGTTTATTTCCTTGCATTCGGCATCACTTTTATCGCGTTGATTTACACAGTCGAGAGGTTGATTATCGCCAACCAGCAGTTTGACGAAACGCTATATATGGACAAGCTTTCCACAGTTGGACAAATGGCTGCAGCCTTTGCACATGAAATTAGAAATCCTATTACAACCGTCCGCGGCTTCATACAGTACATCAATAACGATACGAAAGATGAAAACCTAAAGCAATTCGCGCCTCTGATTTTGGACGAATTGGACCGAACCAACAAAATCATCACCAATTATTTGACGGTTGCAAGGCCTACCGACTTTTCCTTGAATTACATTGACGTAAATAAGGTCTTGCAAGACTCGGTGGAACTGATCAGGCCCTTCGGTTCCTACAGGAACGTATCCATTGAACTTGAGCTGGAAGGAGACCACTTCATTTATAGTGATGAACACCATCTGAAGCAAGCATTGATGAACATTATTAAAAATGGGATTGAGGCTGTAGAAGAAGACCAAGGGGGATATATAAAAATCCATAAACAATCCGGTGAAGAAAAAGGAACCATTGTGATTACCATTGTTGATAATGGTATTGGGATGACGGAGGAACAGCTGGAAAAGATCGGTCTGCCTTACTATACAACAAAGACTAAAGGTACCGGATTGGGAAGCATGATCACCAATCGTCTTATCCATGAAATGAAAGGGAAGATACAATATGAGAGTAGGGTCCATACGGGAACAAAAGTAACGGTCACATTGCCAACAGTAAGGAACAAAAGCTGATCCTTTTGTGATAAAAGAAATCTTATGGAAATTATATAGTGGGAATATAAAAATGGACTGGTTCTGACAGGTTGTCAAAGCCAGTCCATTTTGTTATTTTTTCCACGTAGAAACTTCCCCTGTACTACGGTTCACTTTATACCATCCTCGAGATAACCTTTCGGGGTGATTATTGAAATGAACTAAGTCGGATGCGTGAAACACGTAGTAATCACCTTGCATTCCTTCAAAGGATACAGAAGTACTATCATGGTCTGTAAGTTTCAAATGATCCATCACTTTTGCTTTTGCTTCTTCTTTTGAAGAAACTCTATCCGCTTGAGGATTTTCCACTTGTATCATTGCTTCGTTACGAGCATCCCTTATCCATTCGTCATTAGATAATCTACCGGGTTCTTTTCTTGCTTCCATGATGGTCGGACCTTTTGTGTTCTCGACATTTTCTTGGTTATTGCAACCTCCTATGATGACCACCAATAAAAGAGCTACCAAAATTTTTTTTGACACGCAAGTACACCTCCTATCTTGAAGTATTTATAGTTAGTATGAAATAGCTGTGATGATTTCATGCAACAGTGGACTTTTCCTAACCAAATCGCTCATATAATTGTTAGAGGGGTGGTAAAGTGTAAAGTTTGAGTAAATTGTGCCAGGAAAAAGCAGGGAGTGGGGAGGTTGTTAGAGAATAGTTTCCTTACAACATAAATAATTGGAGGAAGTACCCATGGCTAATTTGGAAAACAAAGTCGTTCATGATACAGGGGGTGAAAAACCAAGATCTCCGCTGGCACTCTATTTTTCGTTGCCGATCTTATCTTGGGCCCTTTATGATTTTGCCAATACTATTTTTTCATCCAACATCATTACAATATTTTTCCCGTTTTACTTGCAGGAAGTTATTGGAACGAACGAAAGAATGGATCAAATCGCGAGTACGTTCCTCTCCTATGCGAATGCCACTGCCAGTTTCTTTCTCGTTTTGTTTTCCCCCTTGTTCGGCGTCCTCATTGACAGGACGGGAAAAAGGAAAGGGTTTATTATCCCATTTACATTGATTGCGGTCATGTCGACTATCTTCATGGGGGTATTTGCTTCTTTTCAGACCTCGCAAATGCTGTTTGGCTTGCCCGTTAGTTTCGTCCTTGTCTTGGTGCTGTTTGTGGTAGCAAAGTTCTTTTTCCATTCTTCCTTGATTTTCTATGACACAATGCTTCCAGACCTTGGTACCAAAAAAGAGTTACCTTTGATTTCCGGGTTCGGTATTGCAGTGGGATATATGGGAACATTACTTGGATTAACTGTCTACCTATATGTAGGGGACAGCGGTTTCCATAAAGCATTCATTCCGAGTGGTATATTGTTCTTACTCTTCTCCCTGCCGTTATTCTTCTTTTTCAAGGAGAAACCAAAAGAAGTCAAGGAGAAAAAATCCTTCTTCAGTGGCTATAAAGAGATCTATCAGACATTTAAAGAAATGCGTTTGTATCGACCGGTCTTTCTTTTCATGATTGCCTATTTTTTCATCAACGACGCGATTGCGACAGCCATTGCCATGATGGCAATCTATGCTAGGGCCATAGGAGGATTCAGTGCTTCGGAATTTATCCTGCTTTATCTAGTTTCAACCGTCTCAAGCATCATCGGATCCTTTATTTATGGATACATTGCACGAAGTATCGGTTCTAAGCATGCGGTCGCATCCGTAGCCGGACTTTTGATTGTTGCGTTATGCTTTGCGGTATTTGCGATTGCTCCTTGGATGCTCTGGGTCGCAGGTAGTTTATTCGGTGTGGCGCTCGGTGCTACATGGGTAACCTCCCGTACATTCATCGTCGAATTGACACCAGAAGGAAAAAGGGGACAATTCTTCGGCCTTTTTGCCTTTTCTGGAAAAGTGTCCTCGATCGTCGGTCCATTATTATACGGTACAATCACATTAGTGTTGGCGGGGTATGGAAACCTAGCAAGCAGAACCGCCCTGGGTTCTTTGATTATCCTTGCCTTCATAGGACTGCTTGTCACCCTAAGAGTCCCATACAAAAAAGAAGCATAAACAAAAACATCCACCAAACAAGGTGAAATCAAGAAGCTGCCAAAGGCAGCTTCTATTTTGTTTGTCGGAAAATGACGAACGAAAAGGGGTCAGACCCCTAAAGGAGCATTTTATTTTAATTATTTATTTATAATTAGTATAATCTATATTGACATTCAAAAGTGTTATTTATATAATAAAAAACGTATTATATGATAATTATTATAAAAAGATAATTAGTATAATTTGATTAATAGGGAGAGGGATTAAATGAAGTTAAGAGAGCAAATGCCTGAACTGACTGGTGCGACGGAATGGATTAATGAGGAAGTAACAAAGGGTGAGCTAGTGGGTAAAGCAACGCTTATCCATTTCTGGTCAGTAAGTTGTCACTTATGTAAAGAAGCAATGCCGGAAATTAATGAATTACGTGATGAGTATGATGATGAGTTAAATGTTATTGCTGTACACATGCCACGATCTGAGGATGACTTAGACATTGGAGTTATCCGGTCCATGGCAATGGGTCATGATATTACCCAGCCAATATTTGTGGACAGTGACCATAAATTGACGGAAGCATTTGAAAACAAATACGTACCTGCATACTATGTATTTGATGAAGAAGGTAATCTTCGTCACTTCCAAGCAGGTGGCAGCGGCATGAAGATGTTGAAAAAGCGGATCAATCGGGTGTTAGGTGTGGAAGAAAAATAATAAAGATATATTAAAAAGAAACGGGAAAGCCCGTTTCTTTCAGATTGTTGACAAACTATAAACTAGCTAGCTTATCTGTTGGAAGAGTTGATCTTCGTTTCAGGCGCTTCGCTTTCCTGCGGGCGGTCCGGAAGCCTCCTCGGGCTAACGCCCTGCGGGGTCTTCCCTGTCCCTTCCTCCCGCGGGAGTCTTCGCGCCTTCCACTACGATCAACTTGAAAACTGCTATGAATTTTTGCTTTGTCTACACACTGAAAGAAACGGGAAAGCCCGTTTCTTTTTTTTTTGCTCATTTAAAGGTGCCTGTTGATATGAGCAGGCTTCCAGCTGTTGATTGGAGCATGGCGAAGACTCTTGCGGGAGAGCAGGGACATTCTTGAGGCTCCTGAAGGATTGTGAAGAGGCTCAAGGTCGTCTTTTACTAAACACTTTCATTTATGATTTTATTTCCGTTAACTTTAAGTACTCTCCAATAAAAACCAAAATTGCACCTAAAACAAGTAGTCCTGCACCAAGGGCGATTATACTTTGAGAAACATAACTCTCCATTTCATCACCTCCGGGCCCTTGTACTTTCTAAAAGTATGACTAAATAAAAGATAAAAAAATAATACTCGCTGATAACATTGTCATGTAGCCTATTCAAAAAATATGGAGAACGTGAGAGAGAAGTGTAATAAACAGAAAATAAAAAAAGTTCATTGAAATACAACTTCAGTATGTTAACATGTAATTACGGTATTAAAAAGGAATGTTTCCTTTAATGGGTAATTAGATAAAGAAAGGTCTTATCTTCAATATGAAAGGGAGTGCTACATACTAATGACCTCATCATTACCAGTCATAGATGAAAGATTACTTGAGCAACTTATTAATTTTAGACGGAACTTACATGAATTTCCGGAAGTAAGCGGAGAGGAATATGATACCTCCCAAAAAATCCAGGATCAATTAACGCAATACGGAATTCCATTCCGGGCTGGGTATGCCAAAACGGGGGTGCTTGGAATTATCAAAGGTGGTAAACCAGGTCCGACCGTAGCCCTCAGAGCCGATATTGATGCCCTTCCTATAACGGAAAAAACAAATCTGACGTTCTCATCTAAAAAGGAAGGGAAAATGCATGCATGTGGGCATGATGCACATACAACGATGCTACTTGGAGCAGGGATCTTATTAAACGAAAGAAAAGATGAGCTTTCTGGAACGGTGCTTTTGATATTCCAGCCTGCTGAAGAAGCTTCACCAAAGGGTGGAGCACAACCGATGATGGACGAAGGGGTTTTCGCTGAATTTGAACCGGATGTAATTTTTGGCCAACATGTATGGCCAGACCTTCCCGTAGGCCAGATCGGAATCCGGGACAAGGAAATGATGGGAGCAACCGACCGTTTCAAAGTGGTTATCAAGGGAGCCGGGGGACATGCCAGCATGCCGCATCAAACGAATGATGCCATCATTGCAGCTAACCACGTGGTCACCATGTTGCAGACGATTGTAAGCAGAAATATCAATCCCATTGATGCGGCAGTAGTAACTATCGGAAGAATCGAGGGAGGATACCGCTATAATGTCATCGCTGACAGTGTGTCACTGGAAGGTTCAATCAGAACCTACAAAAAACAAGTAAAAGAAGTGGTCAAAAAAAGGTTTTATGAAGTGGTCGAAAATGCGTCAAAAGCAATGGGAGCAACAGCTCAGATAGACTATATAGATGGATATGAAGCAACCATCAATACACCAGAATGGGCGGAGGTTGTAAGAGGTTGTGCTCAACAGGCACTAGATTCTAACACCGCGACACCAAACGTCGATCCTTCTTTAGGTGGAGAAGATTTTTCTAGGTTCCTCCATAAATATCCTGGTGCGTTCTTCTGGCTTGGTTCAGCAATTGAAGGAAGGGACATTCAAAAGCCGCTTCATGATCCGAACTTTGAATTCAATGAAAAGGCTCTGCCTATAGGAGTGAAAATGCTTGTGGACGTCACAGAAAAAGCTTTGGAAAAACTCCAGAATGAAAAATGAAGTGGGGGGGTTGCCTTTATGGATGTTTCTGAATTTGTGAACAATCTTGCCGACTCACTTGTTTCTTGGCGAAGGAAGCTTCATCAATACCCTGAGCTAGGATGGACCGAATACCAAACAACTTATCTGATTGGTTCTGAGTTGGTGCAGCTGGGATATGAGATATTCGTTGGTAAGGAGGCGCTGGTGACGGAGGAACGGATGGGTGTCCCGACGCATGAAACCCTACTTGCAGCAGAAGAGAGAGCAAGAAATCAGGGGGTCCCAGAAGCGTGGCTTTCCAAAATGAAAGATGGACATACAGGTCTTGTGGCAAAACTTGATACGGGAAGACCCGGAAAGCACATTACATTAAGGTTTGATATTGACGCCCTTCCTATAGCAGAAAATAAAGAGGGGCTTGCTGATCATTTGCCAGGGCTCCATGGATTTCAATCCCGTTATCCACATATAATGCATGCATGTGGTCATGATGGACATGCAGCGATAGGTCTGGGAGTGGCAACCTTCCTATCTGCACATCAGGAAAAACTTACAGGTTCGTTTACTCTGCTTTTCCAACCTGCAGAGGAAGGAAGCAGGGGAGCAAAATCAATGGTGGAAAAAGGGTGGCTAGATGACACTGATGTTTTCTTGAGCGGCCACATCGGAATATCACCGATGGAAGTGGGAGAGGTAGTGGCATCAGCTGGTGGTTTTCTTGCCACATCAAAGGTTGATGTGGTGTTTACCGGTAAATCGGCACATGCTGGGGTCGAACCGCAAGAAGGAAGGAATGCCTTGCTTGCTGCGGCTACAGCTTCCTTGCACCTCCATGCAATACCTAGACATTCTGGAGGAGAAACAAGAATAAATGTAGGTACCCTTCATGCTGGTAGTGGGAGAAATGTGATACCCGATCATGCAACAATATCGCTTGAAACGCGAGGAGAGACATCCGAACTAAATCAGTACATGGAAGATGAAGCATCTCGTATCATTCAGCATGCAGCATATCTTCATGGTATTGAAGCAGATATTCAAGTAGTGGGCAAAGGTGTGGAAGCAGCTAATGATACTGGTTGGAAAGAGTTCCTCGAAGCAGCAATCACTCACAGTGACAGAGTAACGAATGTGATGGAAACCCTCCCTCTGAAAGCATCAGAGGATGTTACTTATATGCTGAACCATGTAAGGGAACGCGGAGAAAAAGCGACCTACTTTATATTTGGAACACCTCTTGCAGCCGGACATCACCATCCATTATTTGATTATGAGGAAAAAGTATTGGAAGTTGCGGTAGAAGTGTATGTATCCTCTATTCTATCTTTACTCTTAGAGGAAGAGGAATCCAATATATTATTATGAGGTGAAGAAGTGAAAGTTAAAATAGGAATTGTCGGACCGACGGATTCGATAGAGCGAATTATGCAGGTAGGGAAAGAGTTTGAGGGTGTGGACATGCTATCCTTTTCCTATACTGTTTTGGAAGAGATCGATCAGTTCATCCTCTCGAACAAAGGGGCAGTGGATCAATGGATGTTCTCTGGACAAGTGCCATTTTCCTATGCAATGTCCAAAGCGCTTATCGAGAAAAATGAAGGAGGTTATGCCGAGCTTTACGGCTCCAGTTTTCTCGGCACTCTCCTTGAAGCGCAAATAAAAGAAAAGAAGATATTTGGAACCATTAGCCTTGATACCATCAAACAAAGCAGAATCGAAATGAACAGGGAATTTTTCTCCCTTCAATCCATTAACTTCCATTCCTATGCTTATGAGGGGTTTGTACCACCAGGGGACCTGGTTAAGTTTCACCAAGACTTGTATGAAGAAGGAAAAATAGAGATAGCTTTTACTTGTATTCAATCGGTAGCTGTCAAATTGAAGGAGATGGGTATACCTTGTTACCGGGTCATTCCTTCCGATCTTGCCATACTATCGACATTGGAAGTACTTATAGAACGGGCGCACTCCCTGCGTTACAGAAAATCACAAATTGCCATTCTGGGGGTGGAAGTCATCCATACTCAAGCATCCTTGGAGGAGATGCATTATTCCCATAAAATGAAAATCAAAGAGCTAGAATTGAAGCGGTTGATGCTTCGATTTGCAGAAGTGGTAAATGGTTCTTTTGTACAATTTGGGGATGGACTTTTCCTTCTTTTTACAACAAGGGGGGAGCTGGAATGGCATATTGAAGGAGATTCACTATTACAGTTGATGGAAGATATCAAGATGCAAAGTGATCTAAAGATTAGGCTTGGGCTTGGCTTTGGGGAAACCGTACTTGCAGCAGAAGAAAATGTGAGACAGGCCTTTCATCATGCAAGGGAGCAAAAGTCTTCCACGCTCGTTTGTGTGAACGAGGATAGGGATGTAACAGAGTTCTATAATGCAACAGATAAACTATCCTTTCAATCGCGGTCCTTGGGTCAGGAGTGGGAAGAGAAATTGAAAGATGTCAATATAAGTCCTACTATCGTTTCTAAGATAAAATCCCTTGCGCAATACTATCAAAAAGAGGTGATCACCTCACAGGACTTGGCAGGCTGGTTAAAAAGTACAGAAAGGAATGCGCGCCGCATCCTCACTGAGCTTGAACGCTCTGGACTTGTTAAGGTTTCCGGAGAAGAACAGTCTGGGCACCGCGGAAGGCCGAGAAAGATTTATACGCTATCATTTTTGTGAATTTGAAGGAAATCCTATTGAGATTTCCCAGTTCACAAGACGGTTTAAATGACTGAATATTTCGAATGGAAAAGACCTATACCTAAAAGGAGTGAGTGAAATTGAGCCAACTACAAACACAACAACAAAGATCAACCTCCATGCTTGATAGATTCCTCGGAGGCGTAGAAAGAATAGGTAATAAACTGCCCGACCCATTTATGCTATTTGTCTATTTATCTCTCTTTATTATTGCAGTTTCATGGGCAGTCCAACAATTTGGCGTGACAGTAGAGCATCCGGGTACAGGAGAAGAGCTGGCGATTAAAAGTTTACTGTCCGGTGAAGGAATAGAATTTATCCTGACCTCCATGCTAACTAATTTTACAGGTTTTGCTCCTTTGGGTCTTGTACTTGCAATGATGCTTGGGATCGGTCTGGCAGATAAGGTGGGGCTGATTGAAGCAGGAATCAAAAAGACAATCTTGAATGCCCCCAAAGCATTGATCACTTATGCGGTAGTAGTAACAGGTATTCTAGGTAACTTGGCTTCTGATGCGGCATTTGTTATTGTGCCTCCCCTTGCTGCCATGATTTTCTACACCATCGGTAGACATCCGCTTGCCGGACTTGCAGCAGGATTTGCAGGAGTTGGCGCGGGATTTACGGCAAATGTCATTGTGGCTGGAACAGACGCGCTTTTATCGGGTATCGCAACAGAGGCAATTAAACCTTTTGATGAAACGCTTATTGTAACACCGGTTGATAATTACTATTTCATGGTCGTTTCCGTATTTATTCTTTCGGTTGTTGGCGCATTGATTACAGATAAGATTATCGAGCCTAGGCTTGGTACTTATAAAGGTAAGGTGGATAAGGAATTGGAAGAGCCTGATCCTTTAGAAAGTAAGGGATTGAGGAATGCGGTTATTGCAGGACTTGTGTATCTGGTATTACTGGCTATCGCTGTATTTTGGCCTGAATCCATCCTTAGAAATGAAGATGGTGGACTCGTCCCATCGTTATTCCTGACAGCCATTGTACCGATAACACTTTTCTTTTTCATTGTTGTTGGAGTAGCATATGGGGTAACAGTCGGTAAGATCAAGAACACTGCAGATGTACCGAAGTATATGGCAGAATCGATGAAGGATATGTCTGGCTACATTGTTCTGATCTTTGCAGCTGCCCAATTTATCGCATACTTTAACTGGTCCAACCTTGGCATATGGATAGCCGTGAATGGCGCAGGGTTATTGGAAAGCATGAACTTGACAGGTATTCCGGGAATCATCGGGTTTGTCCTGCTTGCAGCCGTGTTGAATTTGATTATCTTCAGTGGATCTGCACAATGGGCATTGATGGCTCCGATTTTCATCCCGATGTTCTGGATGCTTGATTACCATCCTGCTTTCATTCAAGCGGCATTCCGTATTGCAGATTCATCCACCAATATCATTACACCATTGAACCCTTATATTATAGTCGTGCTGGCTTTTATGAAAGACTATGATAAAAAAGCGGGGCTTGGGACACTGATAGCGTTAATGCTACCTTATAGCCTCCTCTTCCTTGGGGTATGGATCGTTCTCTTGGTAATTTTCGCGTTAGCAGGAATTCCGTTCGGACCAGGTGTAGAAATGATGATCAAATAAGGTAGGCAAAAGTACTATTTTAAGAAAATTATTCATGAACCATAATTCCCTCACATACCATATATAAATTTGTGGTAATGTGGGGGGATTTTTTATGGTATCCAAACAAATAACGGTTGCACTCAAATATGGGCTCCACTCCAAAGCCGCCCAATATTTTGTTGGTAAAGCAAATAGCTATACAGCGGATATTCAAGTGGTCCGGCATAACAGGATCATTGATGCAAAAAGCATTCTGGGACTCCTGTCGCTTGGGATTGGTAAAGGAAACGTTGTGACAGTAAAAGCGGAAGGGTCGGATGAAAAAGAAGCCGTGGAAGGACTCACCCGTTTTCTAAAAGGGGAAGAAATGTACTAAGGATAGCAGGTGGATGTGGGAGTCCATCTGTTTTTTATTGGATGTTTTCGTATACTTTTATTCGTAAGGTAATTTTTACATTCCTCCAACGGACAGGTTCATGTTATACTCATCGAATGAATATATGTCCCATGTTTATGAAGTTAATAAACTTGGGTAAATACCTTCGTATAAGTAGAAATGGAGGAGAACACCATGAAAACTCGCGATTCCTTCTTTGATAATGCGAAGTTTATCTTAATTTTTCTAGTTGTATTCGGGCACATCATTTCCCCATATCGTGCAAATGATGAGTGGCTTGTGTCCATCTATCATTTTATCTTTATTTTTCATATGCCAGCCTTCATTCTATTGGCAGGGCATTTCAGTACCAACTTTCATAAAAAAGGCTATTATGTAAAAATCATAACGAGATTGTTAGTGCCGTATCTCATCTTACAGACGATTTATACGCTGTATTACAGTCAGCTTTATGCAGATCCATCTATGACATTGGAATACTTCACCCCAAGATGGGCGATGTGGTTCCTATTGAGTATGATTGCCTGGAAGCTGATGCTGCCCCTGTTTGGGAAGTTGCAGGCGAGATATAGTATACCGTTGGCAATTCTACTGGGTATCGTAATTGGTTTTGTTGATATACCCGAAAGATTTTTAAGTTTGGATAGAACGTTTTATTTCTTTCCATTCTTTTTGATAGGATACTATTTAACTAGGACAGACTTGTTTGAAAAGCTGAAAAATGGTGCATATCGTATGTATGCTACGACATTCCTAGTCGTGTTATTTGCTGGAATTTACATTTGGTTAGGCGGAATTGATGGAGCGAGTATCCTTTATGGAACTTACACCTTCTCTTCTGTAACGGATATGTTGATCCGTATTGGCATTTATGCTGGTAGCATGCTTGTGACTATTGCATTTTTTGCACTCGTGCCTAAAGATAAGTATATCTTCACAGGTATTGGAAGAAGATCGTTTTATGTGTATATCTTACACGGATTTATTATCAAATGGTTCTTTGAGACAAGCTTTGGCCAAGCTGTCAACTCTACTGCAGGATACGTGTTGCTTCTTTTATTGAGTATTCTTGTGACGGTGATAACAGGTAATAAATATGTGGTAAAAGCTATCCAGACCCCATTTGGGTATTTAAAGGAAAGCTTATCGTTGAAGAATGGATAATTAGATAATTAGTAGAGCCGCTCCGATAACCTTAATGGTTGCCGGGGCGGCTTTTTAGTGTTGGTCTCATTTGGTACGGAAGTATGTGAAAAATGGTGTGTTTTTTTATGAATACTGCCGCTTTTTAGATGTGGAAAAAATGGTTCGGTCATAAATCACCTTAATTTGGACAAATAAACCTTAAGAAACTGGAAGGTTCGGCCAATTCGCTGTGGTGTTCGGTCAACTTTTACCTAGGATTCGGTCATTTCAATTTTTGGTTCGGACAACTATCGAAAAACTTCGGCCAATTCTGTAAAAACTTCGGACATTTACTTCGACAGCTCCTAAAATAACTGGTGAAAGCCAAATATCACGAGCTGCCCTTACTGAAAAGTCTTTTCCCATTCGCTTAAATGCAAAACACCTAATTCAGGTTTGGGTTCCTGGTCGAGTAGGGCGAGATACTCCAAGCTATTTCCATCGGGATCTGAGAAATAATAGCAGGCAGCGGGCATCCATGCATGGACAACGGGTTCACTTGCGTGCAATCCAAAGCTCGGTGAAAGCGCAATGCCTTTTGCCTCTAAAAGCTGGGGCACGCTTCGTAATTGTTCAACCGTCACCTTAAAAGCAAAATGTGAAGGGACAAACTCATGTTCCTTGACCTCCCACACTCCTAACATCTGTTGTTTCTTTTCTGAATCACCTAAATAGAAAAATGCCACTCTCCGCTCCTCTAAAAGGTAAGCAAGCTCCAACCCCAGACTTTTATAAAATGCTACCGCCGACTCCAAGTTTACCGTTTTCACATGCGTTTCATATAATTCCGCGTTTTTCATGGAATGTTACCTCCTAATGTTCTTTAACTACTTTTATTATATTAGGAGTCTTTAAACCTGACCTCCGAAATAAGTGCGAGTATCCCGTACAACTTTAGACGGAAAAAAACACATAACCTGATGGGGTCATGTGCTATGGTTAAATAATATATTATGGAGTTTGTTTATCAAGTTTTTTTGGATCCATTTTGACAGTACGATAGTTGTTCACAACCCAGATCCCTAACAGGGAGAGTAGGGTGGACATCGTAATTACGGTTGGCAATAGGTCGGTGATGTTTGCAATTAGACTATATAACACTCCAAAACTGACCATTGTGAGAATAACACTGACAAAATGGATTTTTTTGTTCAGGTATGCCATCAAACCGCCACCTGAAAAAACAAGCATGCCAAGCAAGAATAGCGCAATCACTGGAAAAAGATATTCCATGTCTTGCATAACCTCCGTTATGATGGTTTCTGTTTCTTTATGAATAGTATATCATAAAACGGAGAAAAGATTCAGAAAAAGAACAGGGGGTCGCTTATGAAGGTTAGACAAGCGGTTGGTGCAATTGTAACAATAGGCAAAGAATACATACTAATATTCAAAACAAAAATAAATACCACAGAAGGAAAAAAAGAAGTTCAGGGTGAATGGGACTTTATCAAGGGTGGGGTGGAGAAAACGGATCCCTCTCTTTATGAGGCTATCCTAAGAGAACTGGAGGAAGAAACCGGAAAGGATACCTTTTCTGTTATAAAAGAATTTGAAGAAAAAATAAACTTTGATTTTCCTCAAGGTATCGCAGAAAAGATCGGGTATCATTCCCAAGAGACAACTATGTTTTTAGTTAAATATACAGGGGAAAACAAGAAATGGTTGCCACTAGATGACGAGATCAGTGAGATAGGTTTCTATAAAAAAGAAGAGGTGCTTAAAAAGCTTGCCCACGAGGAATCAAGGGAATACTTCATAAAACATTGTTTAAATTAGGATTGACAATATCTAAAAGGGAAAATATACTAATAGTGCAAGACTATACGAGAAAAGGAAGGTACAAGGTGCGATGTGGAATTAATCTATTTTTTTAGGAGTGAACTCATGTGATTGATAAAATGAGAACCCTGGAGAATTGGATTAGTCTGCCCATTTTTACCTGCCATAAGTATCGATGTATAGTTGTGCCGCTATCCATGATGGATTAGTGTTATTTTGTGATACTTACTTGTAGAATAGGCGTTGTTTGCATATGCAATCGACTTTTCTTTGAAACCTCTCCAGGATTCTGGGGAGGTTTTTTGTGATGATTGATACGTTGGCTGCCCATTTATAAACAAAAAAACAATAATGAGGTGCATATGTATGACCATGATTCTACAAGTAAAACAAGTGAATAAAAGTTTTGGAGAACGGGATATTTTGAAGGATATATCCTTTGATATAAAAAATGGTGAAAAAATCGGGTTGGTTGGATGGAACGGAGCAGGGAAGACGACGTTGATGAAGTTGTTGATGGGATCCATACTACCTGATTCAGGAAGTATTAGTACATTTCCAGTTTCTTTAAAAATCGGATATCTGCCGCAAAGCACAGATTATACCATTCATACAGAGAAAGAAATGAGAGAGGATGCCAAAGACCTTTTACGTGCTGCAAGTGAAATGGGTTTGGTTAAATCCATTACAAGAGATGGTGCTTCGTCCGGCACCTTAAGTGGTGGAGAGAGACTTAAACTAGCATTGGCAAAAATTTGGTCCCAATCACCCCAGCTCCTTTGTCTCGATGAGCCGACAAACCATATGGATATGAAGGGTGTTAACTGGCTAGTTTCAGAACTGAAAAAATTTGCTGGTTCAGCCATCATCATCTCTCATGACAGATACTTCTTAGACAAGACGGTTTCTAAGATTTACGAAATAGAGGATTGCAAGCTAATGGAGTATGAAGGTAATTACACAGCCTATCGCCAAGAGAAACAGCGTCGTCTTGATCAGCAAGCGCGTGACTATGGAAAGCAACAACGCAAAATCAAATTGATTGAAGATCAAGTTGCAAACTTGAAGCAGTGGTCAGAAAAGGCGCATAGGGAGGCTGGGAAAAGAGATAACCCTGGTGAGCGAAAACAGATGGGCTTAAAGGAGTTCGAGCGGGTAAAGGCGAAGAAAAAAGATAATCAAATCAAATCCAAGACAAAAAGGCTGGAGCTTGAACTGTCCAAACATAAAGTTGAAAAGCCGAAGGAAGAAATCCAGGTCAAATTTGAGTTTGAAACGGACGGTAAAAGAGGAAAAAGAATTCTGGAAGCGAAAGGGCTAACCAAGCACTATGGAGAACGTCTGCTATTTGAAAAAAGCCATTTTTACGTGAAGCATGGAGAGAGAATTGGGTTAATTGGTGAAAATGGAGCAGGGAAAACCACTTTTATAAAGATGTTAATGGAACAGGAATCTACTACAAAAGGCTCCCTATGGAAAAGTTCTTCCCTGAAAATTGCCTATCTAAGCCAGGAAGTCAGTGACATGCCCTTGGGTAAAAATGCAATGGAATATTTAGATCTTATTGAATGGGAACGTGTTTCCAAAGCCCGCACGATTTTTGCGAATATGGGGATGCATGAGGAAAAGCTCACAAAGCCACTTAATACCTTAAGCCTTGGTGAAAAAACCAGAGTCAAATTGGTACACATGATCATGCAGGAATATGATGTATTAATACTGGACGAACCGACGAATCATCTGGACCTACCGAGCAGAGAACAGATGGAGGCTACCTTGTCTACGTACACTGGTACGCTCATTGTCATCTCCCATGACCGGTATTTCATTGAAAAACTTTGCGACAAGTTGCTTGTGATTGAAAATAAAAGAATCAAACGAGTGGAAACAGGTCTATTGGAGTACGAAGATAGTAAAAAGAAGCAGGTGTCACCTTCTGAAAAAGAAACCAAGGAAAAGATTGCGGTTTTGGAAGCGAAGATTACCGAACTATTGGGGAAAATCAGCATGGTGAATAGAGACAGTCAAGAATATTTCGACATGGATGATGAGTTACACAAGTTAATGCAATTAAAAAGAGAATTGGCCTGAATAAATAAAGAGACTGACATTAGGTTTGACATTTCCTAATGTCAGTCTCTTTTCATTTTTCATCATGTAGCTGCAGAACCAGAACTGTTTTGTGAGCGTCTTCTCTTCTGAATGGCATTCATGCCCATTACAACTGCTACCAATTCTTCCGACCCTAAATCGGGTGTGTAATCAGATAATTCAAAGGCCGCTGCCTCAAAGAAGCTATCGGTTCTTTTGAATTCTGCAGCCAAATCATCGTTTTTATCAAATAGAGTATATTCCCTTGAAAAGGCAGGGCTTTCCAAGCGATAGATTCCTCGACCGTGTGCTTTGTATTCATAGATGGATTTGAAGAAGGCGAACCGTCCGCGCAGTTCTCCTATCTCTTTTTCCTCATGATCTTTTACGTACCATTTGTTTGAGAAAAAACCGAAACTTCCACTTAAAATGATTTTTCCATCCGGAGTTTTTATATCCACAGCAGCAGAAAAAGCACTCCTTAAATCTATCTTTCCAATAATCTTTTGATTCTCATTATATATATCCGTTTCTCCAGACGAGAAGAAGTTATCTGAAAAATAGACAGTCTTTTTCATTTGCTGTCCCTCCTTTATTCTATATCTACTATTACGAATATGAATGAAGATAGTTTCAAAATTAATTTAGTTTAGTCTCAATTTTTGTCCAGAATAGATGGTATTGGAGCTGAGTTCATTAAGTTCTTTTAAGACAGCAACTGATGTTCCGTATTTTTTAGATAACGAATACAAGGTGTCCCCTTTTTTTACTGTGATAGTGAAGCTCTCTGGTGGTGGGGAGAGGTATAGTTTTTGGCCGACCTTTATGGTGTCAGAAGTTAAGTGGTTCCAGTCTTTCAATTGCTCGATGGAAGTGTTAGCTTTTTTAGCTAAAGAGTATAGAGTATCTCCTTTTTTTACCTCCATAATGACAGGTGCTTTTACTAAAAGTTTTTGGCCGGTATAGATATTATCATAGGCTAACAGATTCCATTCTTTTAACATTTTCACGGTAGTTCCATGAGTTTTTGCAAGGGAGTAGAGGGTATCACCCTTTTTCACAACGATGTCTGTTGCTTCTTTTATAATGAGTTTCTCTCCAGCAATAATCTTGGAACTTGTTAGATCATTCATCTTTTTGAGCTCATCGATAGTGACATTGTATTTCTTTGAAAGACTGTAAAGCGTATCCCCTTTCTTGATGGTGATAACCTTATTAGTACTTGCAGCAAAAGCAGGTTCATAGGATGAGAATCCAAGTGCACCTGAAAGTCCTAGTGTAATAGCCAATGCAAGTAAAGCTCTTTGATGTTTTTTCATGTTGAACACTCCAATATAGAAAATTTTGATTACACTTACTTTGACGTAGTTAGAGGAAATTTGTCGCTTGTACAAGAAAAATAGGTAAGCCCATTTTTTTAGAAAGGCTCTGTAAGACCACATGTTGATTTCCACAAATGGTTTCGCTTTCCGCGTCGCGTTCTTTAACCTCCTCACGCTTGCGGGTCTCAAGATTGCCGCTACTCCCCCGCTGAGGTCTACGTTTTTTGTTCCAAGCTACGGCTAGAGTCACCCTTTTACTCTGAAAATACTCATCTCATAAAGTAAAAGGAAATTGATTTCATTCAAACTTTTCAACAGCTAGGTTGCTGCAAAATAAACAGATGCATTAACAGAGCTAAAAAAAAGAATCTGTGATTTTTTTCACAGATTCTTACCAAATGATCTATTTTCTCGTTTTCCAAGCATCCAATACCTGCTGTTCTTTTTCTCGGTGAATGCCTGCCTTCCGTTCTTCATCGCTCCTTGAGGTTTCCCAATGGAGTACATCTTTTACCGTCTCTTCTAGAGAACGGACTTCCAAGCGGTGCTGCACGGTCTTTTCAATACTTATGGAACCTGCACCCCGCCATGGTTCATTGCCTTCCACGAGTGGATGTTCTTCAGGAATCCATAGGGGCATCTCTGTCCAAGGCGCGACATGTTGTTCCAATAAAAAGCCTTCGTCCGCCCATATAAAATCCACTTCCGAACCAGTCACCTTTTTGCAGGTAGTCAAAAAATCATCCATTGTGAGCGGTGTGGTTGGTCCGGTCACATTAAAGGTGCCGGTCACCTTTTCATCTGCCATTTTGAGTATCCAAAGAGCCATGTCTCTTGCATCTATAAATTGTATCGTTCTTTCGTTCCTTCCGGGTGCGAGTATTTCACCACCATCAGCAACACGATTAACCCAGTAAGAAAAACGATCTGAATAATCGTATGGACCAACTAGAAGGCCAGAACGGACATGCAATACCTTGTCAGGCATGTTTTCCTCTGCGGCACGTTCACTCTCTGCCTTCAATGCACCATAATGGGCATTGATCTCTTCTTGTGTACCATAGCCGACTTCTTCTATTTCTTTTTCAGTCAGTGTCTGCACTGGGTAATCCTCTGTAATGTTATGCGGAATCCAATCTTTGTAAACCGAAATGCTCGAAATGAAGGTATAATGGTCCACTTTATCCGCTAGAACTCTTGTGGATTCTGCCAAGGCTTTAGGGGTAAAACCGCATGTGTCAATGGCTACATCCCATTTGCCGGTTTCAAGGAGCGAAAGATCTTTGTTCCGGTCTCCAACAATACATTCAACTTCCGGAAACAAATCTGGATGATTGCCACGATTGAACAAGGTCACTTCATGTCCTTGCTTTAACGCTTCTTCTACAATGAACCTGCCTAAAAACCGTGTTCCACCAATCACTAATATTTTCATATGTAGGCCTCCAGGATTTAATGAACTATATTTAATAGTTATTCTATTTCCGCAACCAATAATCCTTTATTTTGAACTCGGCTCAAGCATTGCTTGTTTCTACTTTCCTCCCAAAATACCATTTCAGCATTGGTGGAACAACAATAATGATAAATAAAAGCCTCACCAATTGCAGGGAGCTCACAACTGCTGGATCTCCTCCAACCGAAGTTGCTGTAAGCACCATTTCAATAAGTCCCCCTGGTGCAACACTCAAGATGGCAGTCGGCAGATTTAGGCTGGTCATAGCCGCCAAAATCGTCCCAAGTCCAAAGGAAACCAGAATTAACGTGACGGTCAAGCCAAAATAAACAAAGCAATATTTGCCTCCAAGCTTCAAATCCCCGAATGAAATGCCTTTTCCCATACCTATGCCAACAGTTATTTGTGCTGCTATCAATAGTAAGGGAGGGAGAGTCGCCATCTCTACAATACTAACATTAAAAAATGCAGTTAACCCCAGTGGGACGATGACAATGCCTGCCGGGATTTTATTTCTTAGTAAGACTCCTGCAATAGCTGCAGGAATGAACCATACATACTGCCAGCCACCAAATTCGTAGGCACTGCCGATGAAAGTAGAAGGGACTGATCCACTCACTGAAAAAATATGAAGTACAACAAATGGAACCATGAAAAGAACGGTCAATAAACGAACGGTCTGGAAAATAACCACTAGGGAACTCTTCGCGTTTAACGATTCACTTGCAATCACCATCTCCGACAAACCACCTGGTATGGAACCGAACACACTTGTAATCCTATCAACGGATATCCATTTTGTAACAAGCACGCTATTTATGATGCTTATAGCAATCAATGCGATGGTTGATAGCAAATAAGGAAGTATGTATGGTGCTACCGTCAATAATGTATCTTTCGTAAAATAAAGCCCGAAAAATAAGCCGAGTATTAAAAATCCACTCTGTTTCAAGGGGTCTGGACAATAAACCTGACGATTAAAAATACCTTGATACAGCAGGATGGAAGTCAAGGCCCCAAGAACCCATGGCAGTGGTAGGTTTCCGAGGTAAAATACATACCCACCTAGACCACCGATAACATAAGCTTCCACTAATACGAATATAGGTATATTTCGCATATCTAAAGACTCCTTTATTTGAATAAAGCAATTGTAACATATTTCAAGAAGAAGAGTAGGAAATTTCTGATTAACTACTAACTACCTAGCGGGGGGATTTCGACAAATTACTTTGAGTAGATTGATAGATTGATTCGACAGCATCTTTGGGGCTAATTAATCAAATTAGTCGAAAATGTAAAAAAAGTAAAATGATGAACAGGTATACGTCGATTTTTCGTGTATTTAGTATAACGAATCATACGATGGGGGTGTGGGAATGAAAAGGGGAAAAAAAGGGGATTGGACACGCTTTTTTCCGATGCTGCTAATTTTAATTTTATTGTCTGGTAGTGTATTGCCATATGTTGCTTCAGGAAATGATGAAACGGCTAAGGATAGTCAAAGTCAAGATGTTGAACTGGAAAAAGAGAGGGAAATGGAATACATGGAACAAACGAATAAAGTGGAGGACTTAGAACTGGAAAGAGGGGAACTTCTGGATGTCCTTTCGGGTCTTGAATGGGACCCTCCAAGTCTACTAAAAGAAAATGAGGCAGGAGATATTACAGTTAAGGAAAAAGTTGAACCAGCAGTCGTGGAAGAATTGAAAGAAAAGAAAACAGTGGATGTCATTGTTCGTTTGAAGGATAAGCCGGAACCTGAAAAGGCGATGATGAATGCAACAGGTAAAATGTCGCATGAAGAACGTGTAAAACTGGTGACAGATAATCTTCAAAAGCATGCAGGTGAAAATCAAAAAGCGATTACATCGGCCATTTCAGCCCTTGAAAAAAAGGGGATGGCATCAAATGTAGAGTCACTTTGGATTATTAACGGGCTAACCTTGACTGTGGACAAGGATGGCTTGGAAGAACTAAAAAGTCAACAAGATGTTGATAGGATTACATTAGACCGGGTAATTGAAGCTCCAGAAATTATGACAGAAGGCACAAAGCCAAGACTTCCTGAATGGGGACTTGAAAAAATAAAAGCTACAAATGTTTGGGGGGAGTATGGCCTAAAAGGGGAAGGAATAGTCATCGGTATCATGGACTCAGGTGTGGATGGTACACACGAAGCCCTCTCTCATAACTATCGTGGGAGGGATGGAAACCATCAATATTCTTGGATCGATGTTTCCGGACAGAATTACAGTACACCTCAAGATGGTTACGGACATGGTACGCATGTTGCTGGTACGGCAGTTGGTGGAGGCGATGGTGAACCTATCGGGGTTGCACCTGAGGCAGAATGGATCGCTGCAAAAATATTTACTGATGGTGGGTCCGCTACCATTTCTGGTATACATCGTGCATTCGAATGGTTTATGGCTCCAGGAGGGGATCCTTCCAAAGCCCCTCATATTGTAAACAACTCCTGGGGGAATCCTAATACTTTTAATAAGGAGTTCTATGAAGATGTTCAGGCGTGGGTGGCGGCGGGGATTTTCCCTCTTTTCGCTGCTGGAAATGAGGGGCCAGGGGCACAAACAGTTGGTTCACCGGGAAGTTTTCCAGAGTCTTTTACAATCGGAGCTACAGATAGAAACGATCAAGTTGCATCATTCTCAAGTCGGGGCCCAGTATATTGGATAGATGAAGCCGGGAATCAACAACGGCTTTTAAAGCCAAACGTGACGGCCCCCGGACATCAAGTTTATTCAGCGTGGCCAAAGGTAAGAGGCCAAGGGAAGTACAATACGATAAGCGGAACTTCCATGGCAACACCGCATGTTGCCGGAGCGATAGCTCTTTTGTTGCAAGCCAATCCAAATCTAACCATTCAGGATATTAAAGACCTGCTTGCTGATACGGCAAGGCAAGAGCAGCATATGGGCACCTTGCCTAATGACCTTTATGGGGAAGGTATCATTAACATCTACCAGGCTGTTACAGAAACTGCTTATGCAGGTCTGCTGAAAGGGACTGTCCAGACAGCAGATGGAAGCGATGTACCAATCAAAATTGAGATTCCTGCGCAAGAAATCAGTATGGAAGTTGCGAGAGGACCATTTGAATTATCTGTAAGAGAAGGGAAACATAATGTCATTGTTGAGGCATTTGGTTATAAGCCGTTTGAAGTGGAGATCGTCATAAAAAAAGGAGAATCGACCTCCGTTGCATGGAGCTTGGATCCCTCTGAGCGATATGAATTAAAAGGTAAAGTGGTAGATAAAGAGACACAGGCCGAAGCAGCACATGCCTATATCTCACTAAAAGGAACCCCCGTCAACGCCAGGGGGGATGCATCAGGGAACTTCAAGCTTAGCAATATACCAGAAGGAAAGTATGAACTTGTTGTCTCTGGTGAAGGCTTTAAAGGAGTTAGCAACCAAATAGAAGTTACAGGCAATCACGAACTGACGATCGAAGTGGAATCATATACGTCGACCCACTCTCGTGAATGGACCACTGCCAACAGCCGTCATGATAGAAATGCGGTGTCAGCTAATGCGATTGATAGTAATGAATTGAGCCAACAATGGGAATATTTGAATGGTACAAAAGGGCAGATTCTTTTTGCAAGTCCATCCGCCTCGCAGAAATATGTAGTATTCACCACAGACAGGGGATGGGTGACGGCATTGGATGCAAGAAGCGGAGAAGAGATCTGGAGTATAAGGCTTGGTAGCAGCAATCGATCAACTCCAACAATTGTGGATGACACTGTCTATCTTTCAGGAGGACAGAATGGAACAATTTATGCTTTGAATCTATTAAATGGAAATATTAAATGGAGTAAATCCATTGGTCAACCGGCAATCTATGAATCTCCTCTCTATAAAGATGGGACACTTATTGTCAGTTCAGGGCTGACAGATAATGCAAGTGTGTATGCGTTGGATGCAAGAGATGGTAAAGAATTATGGTCTTCATCGCTCGGAGGTTCTTCTTTCTTTGGCGGTGCGATAGGAGATCAGCTTGTATATATAGGCTCTTATGAAAATCGTACATTAAGAGCGTTGCAGATTACAGATGGAGCAGAAATTTGGAGTAAGCAGATCTCACAGGAAGGCTTCGCGTCAAGACCCGTCTATCATGAGGGGACTGTTTATGTACAAACCTCCAACTTTGGCAATGGTGCAGGATCTCTCCTTGCGATAAATGGGACAACAGGTGAAATAGTGTGGCAAGTGGCAGGGGTTGGGGATTCCCAGGCTGGTTCTCCTATCATTTATGAAAATCTAGTAATGGTGGGGTCGTCCTCCATGCCGATCTTGCGTGCATTTAATAAAACCACTGGCGAAGAAGTATGGAGCAATCGTAGTGTGGGAACGGCGCTTCATAATGGAGCTGTCAGTGCAAACGGTGTACTTTTATTCTCTGGAACAAGTGGGATGTTGCAGGCACTTGATGTGTATTCAGGTACAGTACTGAAAGACTTCTCCTTACCTGACTATAGTACATCCGGAAGCCTCATACTTCCTGGAAATGTTGTGGTACCGCACCGCAATGGGATTGTTAGCTTTCAGTCCCCAGGGACATTAGAAGGGACCATTTTGGATGAGAACGGAGAAGGGATTTCAGCGAAAATCTCTGTATTGGAAACCGAGGAAGATGGAGATATTTTCCATGATGGCAGTTACAGTTTTAAGCACCAACCTGGAGAATTCACATTAAAGGTAAGTTCCTATGGAAAAAAACAAATCACAGAAAAAGTTACATTCGTTTCAGGCTACAAACAGGTTAAGAATTTTACACTATCTGAAGCTCAACCAGGCGGATTGGAACTATCCGTTAAAAATGAACGAACAGGTGAAAGTCTCAGTGGGGTGGAAGTGGTAGTGAAAGATACCCCCTTAACAAGTACTACCGATGATAACGGTTATTTGCAATTTGATGAGATATATGAAGGCAGTTATGAGGTTGAACTTAAGTTGAACGGTTTTAAAGAATGGGCGGATACAATAACAATTGAGCCAGACTCAGTACATTCGATAGAAATATATATGCAGCCATTTGATATAGCGGTATTGAATGATTGGGAAGGGGAAGTCACTTCCCTATTAAACTCAAACGGATTTCTTGCGGAAGAAAGGGACTGGGATATTGTCGATGATATAAACCGATATAAAACCATCTATCTGAATGGGGCATATGGTACAGGTGGATGGAGACCGGATGCTGTATTGTTCAATGAATTGGTGGAAAAAGCGGAAGAGCATGAAGTGAACCTGGTGTTTGCCGATTCTTGGGGTTCAGGTTACGGATCGATACGTCAGCTTACAGAGTATAATCTGGATCCAAAAGAGATTGCCCACTATAACGGAATGGGGCAAGTTCGGTTACAGGTGGATGAAGAGCACCCAATACTGGATGGGTTTAGTAAAGGCGAAAGAATCACATTGTTTACAAGAACAGGGGATTTCGCCTGGTATAACCAGCATTCAGGGCGTCATCTTGCAAGTATCGGAAGTACTACGCAAGGAACGAAAGGAACTGGGGTATCTTATAAGGCTGTTTCGGAAAACAGCGCTCATCTGTTACTTGCTAATCACGGGGCCTCTCCATGGATTTCTCCGCTGCAAGGTTGGCTACCAGATATGCAGGCTGTGCTTTTCAATGGTTTGCGTTATCTTCACGATGCGGAATTTGGCAAAGTGATGGGCACGGTTGTCAACCTTGATGGAAACCCTGTACAAGCAGAAGTGGGAATTGTGGAAACCAATATCTCCACAAAAACGGAAGGTGAACAAGCAGGTTTCGAATTGTTCCATGATGAAGGGGAATTTACGATTGAGGTCAGGGCAAGTGGGTTTGCCACCGAAACAAAACAAGTCGTCATTGAACATGGAAACCCCATTGATATCCAAGTTGTTCTCACATCTTCTAATGGGGATAAGGTGTCGGGTGTCATAACCGACGGAATGAGCAAACAACCGATAGCCGAAGCGGTTGTGAAAATGGTCAAAGACAACGAAGTGGTGGTAGAAAGGGAGACTTCCGCTAATGGAAGATTTGAATTTACAGGATTGGAATATGGAACATATACCCTTCAGGTTGAAAAGGAAGGTTTTATAAAATCAACTCAAAGAATGGAAGTCGGCAGGGTTCAAGGGGACGTAAATGTGGAACTTTTTGCGACACCTAGGGTTGCGGTTCTAAAAGATTACAGTTTTAGCTCACGTAATTTTCAATCATTAATGGGAGATGCCGGAATACCTGTCACACCACTTACTTTTACGAATGTAATGGAAGAAATCAAAAATTATGATGTTTTATTTATTAATGAAGCATCTAATTCGGACTTACCGTTATCACTATTCAACTCTTTAATGAAACAAGCGGACCAGGCAGGGACAAGTGTTATTTTTGGTGACAACAACGGTAGTACTGCTGCCATTGCACGGCTCGTAGCTTTGCGCGAGGATCCTGATTCTAGAAGCACCATATCAGATACAACGAAGTCGGCAGGCTATGTGGTCATGGAAAATCACCCTCTATTCAAAGGCTCGGAGAATGGCGATTTTCTCGAAATGACCGTGCCCGCTGGTGGAAGGATTGCCACGTTTGATGGGTATTCCGGCTACACCCTTGCTTCCATAAAACACGAAGGAAATGATACCGTACACGGACCTGCGGTTGCCTTTAAGCCAAGGACATCAGGAAATATGGAGTTACTGTTAAGCGGTCATGGATTTGGTACATTCAGACATAAGGATCACTATACACCACAAGGAAAGGATTTCTTGGTGAATGCCGTACGTTGGGCAGCCTATGAAGAATTTCAAACCATATCCGGAACGTTGATGAATGAAGATGGAGAACCAATTAAAGGGACAGTTTCGGTAGAAGGTGAAGCTTTCTCTACTGAGACAGATTCAGAAACTGGAGCATTCAGTATTGCCATGGTTGATGGAGATTATGACATCACAATAGAAGCATTCGGTTATGAATCCTTAAGGAAATCAGTAAGAGTGGATTCAAGCTCTGAGCCACTCGCACTTTCCCTCCAAGTGGATGATAGAGTAGGGACAATTAGCGGAGTGGTGGAAAATGAGGCGAATGGGAATGCGCTCGAAGGCGTTCGAGTGGACGCCATCAATGTTCCTCGAGAAGCAATAACCAACACCCAAGGCTCCTTCCATATAAATAAGATAATGCCAGGCTCCTATCATCTTCTTTTGACGAAAGAAGGCTTTGTTAATAAAGAAGTGAGTGTGATGGTAGAGGAAAACGGTGAGGTGGATTTACAAATTTCCTTAAAACCTTCTCCCACAATTGGCATTATTGTTGACTCGACTTCTTCAGGTTCAATAACGATGAAACAGTATCTGGAGGAAAAGGGATATAACGTTGTGGAGATAGATTATACAGATTTAGATAGGATAGAAGGTGTGGATCTGATCATAGCAAACTCTGACTATGACAATAATAAAATTCCGACAG
Source organism: Sutcliffiella horikoshii (assembly GCF_021991925.1). Lineage (GTDB taxonomy): Bacteria > Bacillota > Bacilli > Bacillales > Bacillaceae_I > Sutcliffiella_A > Sutcliffiella_A horikoshii_F. The sequence goes on from NZ_RXZI01000001.1 coordinate 324,304, forward strand.
CTGCTGAATTTAAAGCATTCCAGCAGGTCTTGGACAGCACAGAAACGTCAATTATATGGACGGGTCAACATGCCGGAAGAGGTGGCATCCGATTCATGAACACCTATGATAATAATCCTGGTGTTGCAATTGGAGGAAGTCAAGTAGGGGTTCAAGGCTTGGTTTATGAGGAGCATCCAATAGTGGAAGGGGTACCTGTGAATGAAGCATTCCCTGTATCCAACGGCTCTAACTATTTTTACGCCTTTGATGAGTACGATGGAGAAACCATCGCTGAACTGACCACAGCGTCAGGGGATAGAATAGGAGAAATGATTGGGTACAAAGGGAGAACCAATCATTCAGTGGAAGTACTACTGGCCAACTTCACATTTGGTCACCCATATCACCCAGGTCTGCCGCAATATTTTGATGAGCATCGAGAACGGATTTTCAACAACACTTTAACGTGGATCTTGGATAATCAAGAATCATTGGTAGGTGAATTGAATGGCAAGGTAGTAAATGAAAAAGACATGGAGGTCCAAGCAACTGTAACTGTCTTGGAATCAGGTAAGACTATATCCACCAATCAGCAGGGTGAGGTTTATCTTGGATTACCTGCAGGATCTTACACAATAAATGTGGAGGCTTTTGGTCACCTTGCAAAAGAGTTTCCGATTGTAATCAAAAATGGTGAAAAGTTGGACGCAACCTTTGAAATAGTAACGGACCAATCCGGAGTAATCAAAACTACCGTGAAGGATGGACAATCAGGAGCTGTTGTGGAAGGAGCGACAGTAACAATAAATGAAACACCTGTAATGGGAACAACAGATAAGGAGGGTATATTTGAAGCTGTTGTACCTGTTGGCTCGTACAGTGTAAGGGTGACCGCTCCAGGTTTTGCACCTGTTCTAAAGACTAATGTTGTTGTAGAAGAGGATGAGATTAACGAGCTTACCTTCCAATTAGATGGATCTGAAAAAATCGCAGTGGTTGGAACGACGCTGAATGGTGGAAGAATCATGAGCCTACTGGAACAAAGAGGCTATGATACGGAATTCCATTTGCACTCTTCCATGAACGCCCTGATCGATAATATTGGGGATTACGCATTGATCATATTCAATGACAGGCATTCGAGTATGAGCAATGAACAGTTCCGGTCCTTTATTGAACTGGCAGATGCTAACCAAGTCAGTATGATCTTCCCTTCACAGATGAGCAATGGGACCATCAGGGAACTTTCGTCTGTCTTTAATAATCCGGAGTCAGTGAGCCAAGGCTATGTGCCTAGTGAAATTCAGGTGGCAGTAGATCATAGTCACCCGATATTTAATGGCTTTACTTCTGACATGATCACCCTTCTACAAAATGGAACGAGCAGCGTTCAATATGCGGTATATGATGGATACAGCGGTACGACCATCGGTACCCTGCATCACCCTGAACGAGGGGTGCTAGGTAGCGGTATCGGCTATGAATATCGTACAGCGAATTCTGTACATGTCCTGTTGTCTGGTCTACATGCAGGAACGTATGGTCATCCAGATTCAAAATGGACACAGGAAGCAAAAGAACTTTACTACAATGCAGTAGATTGGGCAATCTCGGCAAGTCTTGGGGAAGTGACAGGAACGGTGCGTTCCGTTGATGGAGAAGCTATCCCTAATGCGAAAGTCGTCATTGAGTCTTTGGAAATGGAGACCACAACCAATACATCCGGACAATATAAACTCGGAGTTGGCACTGGTACGTATGAAATAAAGGCAAGTGCAAGGGGCTATATGGAACAGGTAAAAGAGTTCCAGATATCTGAGCTAGGCGAAGAAATAATAGCAGACTTTGACCTTGAAAAAATAGAAGGTTCCTCTATTTCTATAAAAGTGACTAATCAGGAAGGAGTGGCGGTAGAAGGAGCGAAAGTAAGGTTAACATCCTCGGATTTTTCAGGTGTAGAAGACGAATTGATCACGAATGAAGAGGGAACGGCAGTCTTTGTTGATCTATTGGATGGAGACTATAAAGTTACGGTAACTCTGGACGGCTATATGAATTCAACAGGAGAGGTTCCTCTCGAAGGAGAAAATAAAGATATTACTTTAGTGGTGTCTCCTATCGAGGTAGCAGTGTTAGGGGATTGGAACGAATCGCTAACCAACTTCTTGAATGAAGAAGGCCTGTATGCAGAAGCAAGAGATTGGACTGTAGTGGAAGATTTAGAACATTACAAGTTAGTGGTAGTTAACACATCTAAAGGTACAGATGCCCAAATGAATGCTTTGCTAGAGAGAGCAGAAGAATATGAAGTTAGTCTCGTGTTTTCAGGCTCTTGGGGAGATGGATCCATACCTCTATATTCAAAAATTTCCGGTTATCCGGTACTAGATCAACAGGGGTACAAGGAGAGTCCTGTAAGTCTGAAAATTCAAGAAGGCCATCCAATTTATAATGGTATTGAAGCGGACGAGGAAGGCTTGATCGACATACACGTTGAACAAAGTCCTTATGCCACGTTTAAGGAATATCCTGGTGAGATGCTTGGTAACATTTATGTTAATGGTGAAGACAAGGGTACCGCCATTGCCTATGAATTCAAAGGTGAAAAACATATGCATCTATTGCTATCAAGTTTCGCTGCAACGAATATGATAGGACCTGATAAAGGGTGGACTGAAGAAGGGAAGCAAGTTTATGTCCAGGCGCTGCGCTTTGCAATGGAAGCGGAAAGACAAGAAGAGCCTGTGGACCCCCCGGGAGCGCCGGAGTGGGAAGAAAAGAGAATACAAACCGGTGATAAACCTGTATTGGTCAAAGGATTTGCTGAACCGTTATCAACAGTCCATTTATTCCAAGAGAAAGATGGGGAGAAAACAGAATTAATTTCTGTACATGCAACAGCAGATGGTAAATTCAGTGCAGAGTTACCATTGAAAAATGGTAGCACCTTCCTGGTCGCACAAGCAGAAAATGAAGGTGGATTGTCTGAGTGGAGTGACACGCTTCAAGTGATAGTTACTGGTAAGCCTACTGGTAAGCCTACTGGGAATCCGAGAGAGCCAAGGGTGCCAGAACAGCCTATCGGAACAAATGAAGATGGACATGAGGAAAATAATAGTAGTGATAATGAAGAAATAAATTAAGGGTTGTTTTTCAGAGCCCGAGAACATCAAGTGATGTCCTCGGGTTCTGTTTTTTACATCAAGGAATAAGTTGTGATGTTCCCCAGGATAAATGCCAGTTCTTCCAATGTACTTTCTATAGGCATTAAAGAGATCCTGTGATAAAATTTTCCATATTAATGGTTGGAAATTATCAATCCGGGGGAGTTGCAAATGAAGTATCAGCGAGCAATCATAGTTGGGGTCATTATTTTCACTATTATTGAGTTTATATTGTTCATAGTAATTAACACCCATTTTTATAAAGGAATATTTAATTTCAGTATGGTAATACCTATATTTTTTTTACAGGTTGCTATGACTTACAATTTCCTACGCGAGAGGTTGAGGACTAAACATCCCAGAGTTTGGCTGCTCTTTTTCTTTTCTGTACCCATCATTATTTTTTTAATTGGTAAACCAACCTATACTTTTATGCAGGCGGAGCGATTGGTGCTTGATGAATATGGGGATGAAATCTCCATAATGGATAGTGGGGAAGAAAAGTTCAGAGATACTGTCCCTATTTATACAGAAGACCACAGGATATTCATTACCGATAGAGACTATCATTTTAAAGGGGTGACTAAAACGAAGGAGCACCGTTACTTTTTGGTGAACCCACGAACAGGTGAGGTAATGGAAATGAGTCAGCCCTATTGGGAGGCCATTGAAAAACCCAATAACTTATCGTTCAAATGATTTCTAGCTGTTAATTGGAGCAATAGGCGCAGACTCCTGCGGGGGGATAGCGACAATCTTGAGACCCCGCAGGGCGCAGCTCGAGGAGGCTCAAGGTCGCCCCGCGGAAAGCGAAGCCATTTGCGAAGATTAACAGCGGTGTTAACCAGATTATTAACATTCATTACTTTTTCAGTGGCCTTCCCTATTGGCAGGAGAGTTACTAATTTCACCTCATAAAGCTTCTTCCATTGACACCGGCCCCCAAACGTCATAAAATACTAAAGTTGATTTAGTAAGAGGCACGAAATAAATAACAGGAAGAAGTGACATAATGGCACCTGAACAACGTAAGAAAATGATTATTCTAATGATAAATATGTTTATTGCAGTTGGAAGTTTCGGCATAATCATACCTATCCTCCCAGCATACCTGGATTCAATCGGGGAAGGCGGGTTGGCTGCTGGGTTAATGATTGCCATATTTGCCGGTGCGCAGTTTGTGATGTCACCATTGGCTGGAAAATGGGCCGATCAATATGGACGACGTATCATGATCATCCTCGGCTTAGCCGGTTTGACCTTGTCTATGTTTGTATTTTATGGATTTGATTCTGTATGGATGCTTTACTTTTCACGGGTTATAGGGGGGATAGGAGCAGCGCTCTTAATTCCTGCCCTTTTTGCTTATGTAGCGGATATTACCACAATGGAGCAGCGTGCTAAGGGAAACAGTTACATTTCTGCTGCCATGTCATTGGGTATAGTGATTGGGCCTGGAATCGGCGGTTTTTTAGCTGACTTCGGATTAAAAACTCCATTATTGGTTTCCGCTTTGATTTCGCTTGTGGCGACTGTATTCTCCATCCTTGTGTTAAAAGAAAGCAGGGAGAAGGAGACGGTATTGGCACAAGAAGAAAATCCGGAGCCAATGATCAAAAAACTGGCATTATCGGTGAACAAACCCTATTTTATACCACTTATCATCACGCTTGTGATGAGTTTTGGATTGATGGCTTATGAGTCTGTCCTGGGATTATTCATTGATAATCAGTTTGGCGCAACCCCGCAAGAGATTGCCGTAATGATTACAGCTACAGGTATAATCAGTGTAATCGTGCAGCTCTTTGTTGTAGATCGAATTGTGCGCGCCATTGGGGAAGGGAATGTTTTAAATATCTTCCTATGCGTAGCTGCGATCGGGTTTTTGGTATCGTTATTTGCTTCAAGCTATGGTGTATTCTTTGGAATCACTTTAATCATCTTCTTGGCAACCTCTATTTTAAGGCCTGTCATCAATACACTTATCTCTAAATTAGCAGGCAATGAACAAGGATTTGCAATGGGGATGAACAATGCATATATGAGTATTGGTAACGTATTGGGGCCAACACTTGCAGGGATACTTTATGACGTTAATATCATCTATCCTTTTGTTCTCGGTTTAATAGTATTAAGTATAACGATCCTTGTATCTTTTACATGGCAATCGAAACAAAAGAAAAGTTTGGCTCAAGTGGAAGCGAATTAATTTCTTTTAAGAGTTGCTATTTACTAGTAGGCATTTGGACTTTTCACAGGAAAAGTCGGCCAGTGCGTTAAAAATACCTAAAAGCAACATTGTTTACGTGATACGAAAACAGCTTTTAAGAAAATTCAGAAAGCCTATTTACTTTTAGATAAAAATACCATATTATAAATTATGTAATAAAAAAAGAATGGAAGCGAGGGATGTTTTATGAAAAAGTTAATTGTCGTGAATGCCAATCAATTAAATAATGAAGCACAGCCCTTGCATAGAAATCGTTAAACAAATCTGTTTTTTTCTGATGAGATTGTAGATTTCCATGGGGCTGTGACGTAACGTCTCATGGTTTATAAATGTTTAAGAAAAAGACCGTGCGAACGGTCTTTTTGTTTTGCCAAAAAATCTACTTTCCATTAGGAGGAAAACACATTGAAAAGAAATCAATTAGGTTGGAATGAATTTTTAAATAATGCTTTTGTTGAATATGACGAGCAAGGCTATACAGTTGGTAGGGTGATGCTCGAGCATAAAAGGTTGTATAGAGTAGAAACGGACCTAGGTGAGTGCCTTGCAGAAGTATCGGGGAAATACCGGTTTGAAGCAACATCTCGTGAAGATTACCCCGCTGTTGGTGATTGGGTTGTATTAAGTGAACGTCAGGAGGAAGGTAAAGCAACCATCCATGCTTTGTTACCTAGATTTAGTAAATTCTCAAGAAAAGCGGCTGGTCTAACAACCGAGGAACAGATTGTGGCAGCAAATGTGGATACCGTTTTTCTTGTGCAATCCTTAAATTATGATTTTAATCCAAGACGTTTGGAGAGATATCTGGTGATGGCATGGGAAAGTGGTTCGAATCCTGTGGTTGTCCTGACGAAATCGGATTTGTGTGAAGATGTTCCCGGGAAAATTGCCGAGATGGAAGCAGTTGCTTTTGGTGTTCCAATTCATGCGGTCAGTGTAAAGGAAGAGAAGGGATTAGAGGAACTGGCATCATACTTTGCTGAAGGGAAAACAGTGGCATTACTAGGTTCATCAGGAGCGGGTAAATCCACGTTGACCAATTATCTTCTTGGTGAAGAGAAGCAACTTATTCAAGAAGTTCGTAGTGATGACGACAAAGGAAAACATACAACGACATATAGAGAATTGTATATGTTGCCTACTGGTGGTCTCGTGCTGGATACTCCTGGTATGAGGGAGCTTCAATTATGGGAAGCGGATGGAGCGATCAGTCACAGTTTTCAGGATATCGAAGAGCTTTCAGAGCAGTGTTATTTCAGGGATTGTAAGCATGCCAATGAACCTAAGTGTGCTGTCCAAGGGGCGATCGAAGAAGGTACACTGGAAGCTGCTAGATACCAAAGTTATGTTAAGTTGCAACGGGAGCTTGCATTTTTGGAAAGAAAAAATGATAAACGTGCTCAACTTGCAGAAAAAGAGAAATGGAAGAAAATCACGTCTGGAGTACGCGGTGGGAAGAAGAAATAAGGAAGAGAAGCCACAAGGTTTGGGAGAATGCCTTGTGGTTTTTTCTTATTTTTTAAGGTGTCTATTTCTATATTCAATAAATGGCCTTTTTATAGTATTGTAACCGACGAATAACTTAAAAAGCCGAAAGGTAGTTACCCTCCAGCTTTTTAAGCGGTTATTCTTATTTTATCCACTCGTTTCATGAATGAGACTGCAAAATCATTGAAAATGTCACTTTCTTCAATGTTGCAAACATGCCCACACTTTTCAATTACTTCTAAAGTAGAATTCTCTTCCTGTTTGACATATTCGCGAGTATTACTAAGAAACATATGATCTTCAGAACCGGAAATGTATAGCTTTGGAATTTTATTCTTTATAGATTTTAATCGATCGTAAGTGGTATAACCATTCAATCCAGAGAGCACCCAACCTAAATAGGTTTCTTTGGAAAGTTTATAAGCCTCTTTAATAAAAGCTTTTCTAGAATCTGAGTGATTTTTCTTCGGTAGTAGTACGCGTGCAAAGATGCGATATGGTACCATATGTGGCAGTATTTTTCTCAGTGGATAGAAAACGGACAGTCGGCAAAGAAACTCACCCCATTTTTTCAGCTTGGGAGTTGCGCCGCCAAGTACCATGGACTTAATAACAGAAGGCTTACGGAGCGCAATTTCCTGCATGATAATGGTTCCAAGTGAGATGCCAACAAAGTGAGCGGATTCAATTTTCAATTTGTTCATAATACCAATGGTCTGATCAGAGGAATATTCAAAAAGATCAACACCTTTAGGGTAAGGAGATTTTCCGTGACCAGGCAGATCTAATAATAGAATATTATATTCAGCGCGGAATGCTTTCAGCTGTTTATAAAAAATGGAAGAGTTTCCTCCAAACCCATGAAACAGCACAATCCACTCTTTCGATGTAGAATGAGTAAGCGTTTTATAATACATAATAGTCCTCACTTATCTTGCATATTTCAAATCAACAATCAATACCCGAATAACACAATAAAAAAACTTGCAATAACAAGTATACACAAACCATACCAGGTTTCTCAACCTGCAAATTCTTACTATTTTGTGAAGAGTGAAAAAAGGGGTCTGACCCCTTTTATTCAATTTCTGCATAAATATTCATATCCTAGTAAAACATCTTCATTTTTTGTTTGGTTTTTGGAAAGTTATAGCAGTTTTGTGGGGTTGTTTGGTAGAATGGTAGATAATAGTTTTTTAGGAGGGTGAAGTGAGTGATAGTACCAGTTAAGCTTAGGCAGGGGGATGAGGTGAGGGTGATTGCACCCTCCACTTCTCATTCTATCCTTTCCCAGGAAAATATAGATCTTTCCACTCATAGATTAGAACAAATGGGTCTTAACGTAACATTTGGAAAGCATATAAATGAAACAAATAGTTTACTGACCTCGTCCATCGAATCCCGTATTGAAGATTTGCATGAGGCATTCAAGGATAAAAAGGTAAAGGCGATACTGACTTCGATCGGGGGATACCAGGCAAACCAGCTATTATCCTATATTGACTATGACCTTATTAGGAACAACCCAAAAATTTTCTGTGGTTATTCCGATATTACCGCTTTGAGTAATGCCATCTATGCCAAAAGCGGGCTAGTCACCTATTCAGGTATCCATTTCTCCTCATTTGGTATGAAAAAAGGGTTTGACTATTCGCTGGATTATTTCAAGAAGATTTTCATGGATGAAGGGAGCACGATTGACATTCACCCATCCCATGAATGGAGCAATGATGCTTGGTACATGGATCAGGAAAATAGAAAGTTTTATCCCAATGAGGGCTACCTTGTTATAAATGAAGGATTATGTGAAGGTACAGCTATCGGTGGGAATCTTTGTACTTTGAACCTTCTGCAAGGAACCGAATATATGCCTAGCTTGGAAGATTCCATTCTATTTTTAGAAGATGATAAATTGACATGCCCGAAAACTTTCGATCGTGACCTTCAATCACTTATTCACCAACCAGGCTTCACTGGTGTGAAAGGAATGGTGATTGGCCGTTTTGAGAAAGTATCCAATGTCTCTAATGAGGATATTCAAACCATTATTCAAACAAAGAGGGAGCTTTCCCATATCCCAATTGTGGCAAATGCAGATTTCGGCCATACAAGTCCAATGTTCACCTTTCCGATAGGAGGAAAAGTAAAACTACATGTAAAGCAAGAGGGAGTCAAGATTACTTTGAATTAGTAAATTCATATCCTGGGTATGTAGATTCATTATAAAGGAGGGTCCTGTGCAAATGTTTAGTCCTTATACCGATCCAGAAGCATTCATGGAGGGATCACTCCTTTTTTCAACTTCCCATATAATTAGCTTATGTATAACTTTTGCACTCCTTCTTATCCTCTTTCTACTCAGGAATAAAGCATGGATGAGGATTGGCGGCAGGTGTTTCATCATCTTGTGCCTGGCTGGCTCGGAGATTTGGTTAAATTATTGGTACTTTTCCACAAATATGTGGGATATCCGTTACACATTACCGTTTCAATTATGTTCTATTAGTTTATATCTTTGTGTGTGGATGCTTGCAACAAGGCAAAGATGGGTGTTTGAAGTGGTGTACTTTCTTGGTGTTGGCGGTGCGTTACAGGCATTGCTAACTCCGGAGTTATTTTATGACTTTCCACATTTTCGTTTCCTTCACTTTTTCATTGCACACATTTCTATTATTCTGGCTGTATTTTATATGCTTTGGGTTGAAAAATTTCAAATTAAGTTCAAGTCCGTTTGGAAAGCATTTGCTGCTTTGAATGTCTTAGCTTTCATGGTATTTTTTGTGAACAGGTTCACGGGGGGAAATTACATGTTCCTCGCTAGGAAGCCTACCAATGCAAGCCTGATTGACTTTTTAGGGCCATATCCTTGGTATATCTTGTCCCTTGAATTAGTTGTTCTGCTCATTTTTTTCCTATTGTATAGTCCTTTTTTCATTCGGGAGAAAAGACATTCGAAAAAGAAGGGGAAAGCTGAAAATTAAAATTCAATCAAAAAACCGCCCGGAATTTAAACCCCGAGCGGTTCTTTCAATACTTTCTTATGGTCTTCATCACGTATTTATAAACCCCGAAAAAGATTAGTGAAAAAACAACAACAATTAAAATATCAATCAAAATTCCCATCTAGGCAATAACCCTCCAACACACTCATTTACAATCATTCTATCGACATCCTCATAAAGTTGCAAACCCTTTTTGTAACAGAAGGGATATTTTGTAATAGTCCTTTCACATTCCCGCTTTTCGTCATACTATGTAGAAAAGCGAAGGGGAGAGTCAATTGGGAAGCTTCAAAAAATTTTTGTTAATGTACGGAATTATTTTGGCGATGTTCTATGGCATGTTCTCGGTTCTGAGCTACAACAGTATTCAAATTAAAATTGAAAAGCTGGAGATTCTAGAAGAGGAATACCTAAAAAAAGAGGCCCAAGGGGAAGTGCCTTATTCATTCAGACAACAATATAATAAAGAATACCAAGAATATGACAAGCTTCAAAATAGACTACAGTCTTTTTGGATGAAATGGGTATTCGATTTTCCTGAATACAAAAAACCTTAAAGAATAATAAGTAGGAGAAACTCTTCTACTTACATACAAACTCCCCTATCTGATAATATGGCCCCTTGAAAATTGGTACATTATCCCTATATTTACGACTGTATGGCCTGCCATGAAAGAGTTTGGTCATTAAATATAAAGCATCTAGGAAAAAATTAGTAACAGTTATGTGTTACAATGTAGCTAAGTCGAATATTTGGAGGTGTCATCTTGAAAATCAATGTATTTCTTGATGATAGTCGAACATGTCCGGAAGGTTATATACTCGTAGAGGACATAGACCAATGCCTCACCTTGTTAGAGAGCCATGCAATTGAGCATCTCTCTTTGGACCACGACCTGTTGAACAAACATCGAAATGGTCTGCTTCTCGTTCATAAAATGGTGGAGAACGAGCTGTATGCGGATAGAATAACGATTCATTCCGCAAACTCGGTTGGCAGTAAAGCAATGTATCGTTATTTAAAGCAAGCGCAAGAAGATTTGAAAATGCCACCCAACATTAAAGTATTATTGAGGCCACTTCCGCTTTTCTAAGCGATTCCCCTGCAACTTCGCTCAATATCCTTCCTGATACCGCAAAAGGGTTCGTACTTCTAGTGATAAATCGGATCTTTCACCTAGAGTAAAAAAATTCAAACACTCGTAAAAGGTTAAAATCGTCGTGTAATTCCATGCAGATGTAAAATTATCCGTCTAATATAGTAGGAAATGAAAAGGCTGGACGGAACATAACCGTTTGGTCTTTTTCATCTATGTTGATAAAATGGTAGATAGAAAGTAAAAGTGAGGTGAACAAAAGTGGAAAACATACCTGATCATATAGGACATGACATGGATATTCTTTTTGTAGGCTACAATCCGAGTATCCGTTCTGGTAAAACCGGTCATCATTATGCAAACCCAACTAACAGGTTTTGGAGCATCCTTTTTGAAGCGGGAATAACTCCTAGGAAATATGCTCCAACAGAGGATTTTAAGTTGCCAGAGCTGAAATATGGTTTGACTAATATCGTTTCACGTCCGACAGTTGGGGCAGCGGATTTATCTAAAGAGGAATATCAGAAAGGAAGAGTAGAGTTGAAAGATAAAATCCTTTTCTTTCAGCCTAAAATCGTCTGTTTTGTCGGGAAAGGGGTGTATCAGGAATATAGCGGGCTCAAGAAATTGGAATGGGGAAGACAAGAGAAATCAATGGTGGAAGGGACTATCGATTTTGTGGCTCCATCATCCAGCGGCCTGGTCAGAATGAAAAAAGAAGAAATCCTCCGCATTTACAGGGAATTAGATACATTGAAAAATAGTCTTTCTTCACATAGAGTGTATTAGAAAAACACTTCCTCCAATACAGGGTGAAGTGTTTTCTACTAAATAAAAGTTCTTTATTTAGGAGTCACAGAATGATCCTGCCCTTTTTCCAAAGATCTTAACGAGTTTCTTATTTCTAACATATTTTCAATTTGAAGTGTAAGCGTATGTTTAATTAATGTGTTTTTCTCCTGTTGTCCATCCTTTAAGTAGGTAACATCCTTCTTAAGGTGTTCACAATCATGTTTCAAAACTTCCTGCTGCTTGTGAAATGCCAGTTGGGCTTCTTTTATTTCTTTTAACTCTAAAAGTATTTCATTCAGTACCTTCTCCATGCTTTCCACTCCTTTGATAAGAAGGAAACTCCTCTTATTTTTACATATATCCTGAAAAAGTTGAATACTAGATATATATTGTATAAATTCTCTTTCTGAGTAGACTTTAAACACAATATTACAAACTTAAGTAAGATTGTATTGCCAGAAAAAGGCTTTTTTCCAAATATTGTTACTATTAATTAGTTAAAAGTCGGCAATTGAACTTTTTACTAGTTACATACTTTTAAAGTTCCAAGTAGATTTTTAAGTAAAACAGGGAAAAGGCACGACAGTATCGAATTTTATGATTGGTGTGTAAATACGAAATAATAACAAAGTTTATGAAGATAGCTTAGAAAAAAATAAAAACCCGCCTTACTAAGGCTGGGTCAATTTGGAGGTGGCAAAGTGAGAGCTCCTGCAAGTGTAGGTTTAATGGAAATATCATTAAAAGAAATACCTAATTGAACGGTAGTTTGGGCAATTTCAGGTCTAATTCCGGAAAGGGTCGTTTTAACACCAATCAGGTTCAAGGCTTTTAACAGGTTGAAGATCTGATCGGCAACAAGGGTATCTATGATGACAACTCCTGACAAATCAATATATAAATGATTGATTCCTTTTTCTCCACACTGTTGTAATGTATTTTCCAGAATGAATCTAGCTCTGCTTGTATCAATGTCACCTACTAAAGGTAAAAGTGCCCGATTATTATCAAGTGCAATGACAGGTGAACTTAGCTCTTTTATCATATCTTGCTGGGCTTGTAAGCGCTGTTCTGAATATCTTTGATTCTCCTCAACAAACTTGAGCACAACTTTATCAAACGCTAATGTAATCATGTGGTTCCATTTTAACTCATTTTCTTTTTCTTCTTGATGTAATTCTACAAATTCTGAGATGAAGTTGAGGTATTGTCCACGAACTCGAAAAAATTCGCGCAACGTATGATGAATAGGTGTGTTTAAATGTTGTTCATCTTGTGCAATGGAGAGGATCCATTCTTCAAAATCCGTAAAGAACTTTTCTTCCTCTTCAATAAATAATTTGCATAATTGAAGATGGAAGTCGTAGTTTTGCTTTTTTAGTGTATTTATTACTTCAGGGTTTGTAGAAGCATAAACCCCTCTGGAATTAGTCTTATCTAGAGATTCATACCATTCTTCGGTGAGAATTTTCGCTTTATCCAATAAAAAGGCATGTAATTTATTATTTCGATGCATGTTTATTCCCCCAATTCTATCCCTATATACCCATACGCAAAACAAGTTAAACCATTTTTAATAACCTTTTTTGTAATCGACTAAATTTTTTAATGAATACTCTTCTTTCCTATATTCTTTCAGGTTCGGTATAAAAATATCCTCTATTACACGCTTTGTATAGTGTTCTGTTGAACCGGAGGTATGAGGGGTTACAATGACATTTTCCATCTCCCATAGAGGATTAGCCGCATCTAAGGGCTCATTTATGAATACATCAAGTCCTGCACCAGCAATTTCTTGTTGGTTAAGTGCCATAATGAGCTCTTCTTCTTTTATCACTTCTCCACGGCCAATATTTATAAGAAAAGCGGATTTTTTCATTAGGCTGAATTCCTCTGTTCCAAACATTCCATGGGTATCTTCTGTCAGAGGAAGAGTAATCACCACATAATCGCACATTGGCAGAATGTCATGTAGTTTATCCGGAGTGTACATTTCATCGACGTTCTCAGTCTGTATACCGGAGTGCCGCACACCAATGACGTTCATACGGAAAGCTTTCGCAATTCTTGCAGTCTCTTTTCCAATCTCTCCCACGCCAATAATACCTATAGTCTTTTCGTGTAATTCAAGATTCATATGTGCGTGATGCCAGTGCTTTTTTTGTTGTTGTTTTACATATGTATGAATTTTTCTTGTCAAACCAAGCATCAGTGCGAAAATGGTTTCCGATATAGGGTAAGCGTGAACACCATTAGCGCTCGTTAAAATGATATCGTGTTGGGATAATTTGTCAAGCGGCATATTGTTGACCCCTGCACTCCATGATTGAAGCCATCGAAGTTTAGATTCACTTTTTAAAGAAAGATCCTCCAACTCATTTTTCCATCCCACAATCACCTCTGCGTCCTTCGCATAGGACTCCCATTTCTCTTTATCTCTTCCTGCAATAACTTTAAAGTCAGGTGCAAGTTCTTTTATTTGTTGGAGATACGAGCCGTCTATATTTTGAGTGATAAGCATTAATCTTTCGGCCATTAGTAAAAACTCCTTTTATTATTAAGCTATTTTGGATACTTTGTTGCTTTTTCATCATGCTCTCTCCTTGGCAAAAACACGCCTATAATAGGGCTTCTATGCTATAAAAAGTGCAGACTATTTACTACACTATAGCAAACAATATTTGAGAAAAGAGCTTATTATTATCATGAATCTATTTTAACAGACTTTAGATAATTATTTGAAATTTAAAGTGTGGTTTCAAGGAATTTAGTGATAAAAGTCGAATACTAGACTAGATAACTAGAATGAATTTCAAAAGCTGGTATCAAAGACGAGAAATGGAGAGTGATCATGAATAGCATAGGACTTGTAACAATCACTCACGACCCAAATGGAAGATATATCGATCTATTTATCAAGCATTTAACATATATAACAAAGCTATACGGGGAAATATATCTAACAATCAGCAATCAATCGAGCAAGGCGTGGAAAAGGGCTTTGAAAGTGGATCCCCAGATTAACTTTAAAACAATTCCTAAACAGGGGGCTGCCCATGCAAGAAGGGAGGCTGTTACATTCGGCCTGTCCGGAAAATGTGAGTATTTCCACTATATTGATCTGGATCGTCTATTAACTTGGTGTGAGAGATACCCAGAAGAATTAAGAGGAATCGTAAGTAAGATACCTGGCCGCCCATACACCATACTTGGCAGAACGGAAAGAGCTTTCCTTACGCATCCGGAAGACTGGGTAGAAACAGAAAGAATCACAAACAAGATATGCTCCCTAGAGCTAAAGAAAGAAGTAGATATTACAGCCGGCTCCAGTGCCTTTTCAAGAGAGTGTGCAAAAAGAATAGCAATCAAATCAAAAAGTGATATGACGGATGCGGAATGGCCAATGATTGTCTACAGAATAATGAAGCAACCTATCCATTACCTAGAAGTGGAAGGGCTGGAATATTGGGAAGAGGCTAATAGCATGACTAGAAAAGTGTCTGAAGGCGAAAAATGGGTGGGGCGGCTGAAGCTTGCATTAATCATCAGTGAGTCTGCCATCACTACTGGAAAGGGGGAAGCCTAGTTATCAGGAGGGGGACCTTGAATAATGAAAGCCATTCTTGCCCCTTGACGTCTAATGCAAAAAGAGAGGGGGAAGATGATGAAAAAAATAATCATAGTGTTTGGGATACTGGGGCTACTTTTTTCCATATATTCTTATAAAATGTATCAAGAAAAAAAGAACTTGGATAATTTGGATCAATGGTTGAGTCATCCAGAAACACAAGAGAACCTTTTTGAAAGTAACATTGAAATCATGGAAATAAATCATCTTGGTTCAGATATCTATAGAGTGATAGATAAAGAGGGTGGCATTTATTTAGTGGAGTACAATCAAAAAAGGTTAACTATAGAGATTCAAGTTTATTACCAAGGGAAAGGCATGGCACGGTTTGGTTTTAAATAGATGGACCCTCACCTGTTACTCAAAAACCAGGTGATTTTTTTATGCGTTGTAAAACTTTTTGCCTTAACTGTGGGTCTAATGAATATAAAAAGAACAAAAAGTGCTTTCGGGAGTGTGGGGTCGTTGGAGAAGAAGTTGTTTGTGGAGAAAGCGAAAAAGGGGGATGATGAGGCATTTTTCATTCTCATGTCAACACATAAGGAACAACTATACCGGATAGCGTTTTCCTATATGAAAAACGAGGCGGATTCGCTTGAGGCCATTCAAGAGGTAACATATAGGGCATTCAAAGGAATCAGGAAAGTGAAGCAATCTGACTATTTTTCCACATGGCTGGTGAAGATCATGATTAATTACTGCAAGGATGAATGGATAAAGAGAAAGCGGGAGCCGAATATACAATGGAAGATGGAAGAGGCGTATACAGTCGATAACGATCTCCAGATGGAAGTGCAGGAGGCCATCTCGTCTTTAGGGGATCCATATCAGACAGTCATTCAATTGAGGTACATGGAGGACTTTAAAATAAAGGACATAGCATCAGTAATGGATTCTCCAGAAAACACCGTGAAGACCTGGCTGACCAAAGGTTTGAAGAAACTCCGACTGTATTGGGAAGAGAAGGGAGGTAAAGACCATGTTTGAAAAGGAGGAAAGAAAATTAGAAGAAGGGAGAAGGGAGTACGAGAAAGTAGAAATCCCTCGAGACATTGATGATTATATCAGGAGTGGAATCAGGAAAGGGAAAAAACGAACCGGTCTCCCATCTTGGAGAGTCGGCATGGTCGCGGCAAGTATCCTTCTTGTCATTTTCTTTACGACTATAAAAGTATCACCGGTATTCGCAAACTATGTAAGTACCATACCGGGGATGGAACGGATAGTAGAGCTGATTCGAAATAATAAAGGGATCCTGTCAGCAGTGGAGAATGACTATCTTCAAGAAGTGGGGATCACTAGGGAAGAAAATGGAATATCATTGACAATAGATGCAATCATCGTGGATGAAATGCAGATGTTAGTTTTCTATACATTAGAAGCTGACCGGGATTGGTCGTCTTTACGTCTTGGTAACATATCGCTAAACGCAGAATCAGGGGAAAGGCTTGAACAGTATGGTGTTGGCTTCGGAAGTCATGAAGGTATTAAAAAAGGAGAGAAGGTTTCTGGAGAACTTCAATTCACCAGTCCAGATGAAAAAAGCATACCGGAAAACTTCATCTTAAAAACTGGATTGAAAGTAAACGAAGCTTTAATTGTAGATGACCTACTTTTTCCGATAAAAGTGGATTCAGAAAAGTTTTCTGCGATCAAGAAAGATATTTACATTGCAAAAACTATTGAAGTGGGCAGTCAGTTCATCTATTTTGAGAAAATAGAAATACATCCAACAAGAATCGCCCTGTTCATGGATTTTCCAGAATCAAACACTCATGAAATTTTCCGTTTTGATGATATTGCCTTAGAGGATGAAAAAGGAAACAGGTGGATACACGATGGAGCTCATATAAATGAAGAAAACAAAAAGGTTTTATATTTCCATAGTAATTACTTTTCTGAGCCAGAGAAACTCGACATAGTGTTTTCTTCCTTTACCGCCCTTCCAAAAGAAGAATTGGAAGTCTTGATCGATCTTGATTCCGAGCGGTTTTTAAAGGTGCCGGGAGACAAGCGGTTCAAGAAGGTATGGGTGGAAAAAGACATGGGGGATATGAATGGCCTTTATGTTCAAGTCCAGATAGATGAGGAGGACCACGATTATTTCTTTTCTATTTTTAATGGAAGCATTACCGATGCAGAAGGAACCGTTTTTGAATACAATACACAGTCATATGGAGTGGCTGATGACTCAGGCTTAGCCTTATATGAACAAGGTTTAGTAATGGATACTAAAAAAATGGTTAGTCCCATTCGTTTAAAAATAGCGGATTATCCTTCAAGAATGAGAGAACATGTCAGATTGAATGTAAAATGATTAGGAAGGGACACATTTAGGGGAATGTGTCCCTATACTGTTATTCCATATTTCAAACAAGTGTCCAGAATCTGTACACATTCCATGTATTATACCTCTTACATCGATGGCACACTTTTTGCATCCCTTCAAGGTAATACATAATATTGGAGGTAGAGGGAGTAATGAACATTCATCATTCTGTAGCATTTGTAACAGGTGGAGCATCAGGTTTAGGAGAGGCAACTGTTAGGTATATTGTTGCTAAAGGTGGAAAAGCGGTCATAGCAGATTTGTCTGAAGAAAAAGGTGCAATTCTCAAGGAAGAACTGCAAGATGCCGTTTTATTTGTAAAAACGGATGTCACGAAAGAAGAGGATGTTCGTCAGGCGTTGGAAGAGGGCGTGCGAACTTTCGGTTATATAAATACGGTGGTGAATTGTGCAGGGATTGGTGTGGCGCAGAAGGTATTGAACCGGAAAGGGCCACACTCACTAGATGACTTTTCCAAAGTCATCTCCATCAATCTGATAGGTTCTTTCAATGTGATCCGGTTGGCTGCTGAGCGAATGAAGGAAAATGAACCAAACATAGAAGAGGAACGCGGAGTCATAGTAAATACGGCATCTGTTGCAGCCTTTGATGGACAGATCGGTCAGGCTGCTTATTCTGCTTCCAAAGGTGGAATTGTAGGGATGACCTTGCCGATAGCAAGGGAATTCGCATCATTTGGAGTGCGGGTCATGACCATTGCCCCGGGGCTCTTTCACACCCCGATGTTCGATTCATTACCAGCTGAAGCCAGGGATTCACTCGGGAAAATGGTACCTTTCCCATCTCGCCTTGGTTATCCAGAAGAGTATGCGCAACTTGTTCAGAGTATAATAGAGAATCCTATGCTTAATGGTGATACCATACGGTTAGATGGTGCGATCAGGATGCAGCCGAAATAATAGAACGGGCATATAAGAAGTTTAGGATAAACTGTTGATTCGATTATGAAGACCTCCCATCCGTAAAAATTGATGAAGGGAGGTCTTCATTTGTGTGATGAGAACCTTCCGAGGACGTAATCCGGTAGAGAGCGGTCTTCATTTGAGTAATGGGGACCTCATCTTAACAAAAACGGGTAAACAAAGATCTTCATTTAGGTGATAAAAGTAAGTGAAAATGATACAAAAGACCTGAATTTAAATATTACAGAAGTAATTAGATTCATTATTAGAATAATATCCCCGAGAAAAAAGAATTCCACCATCTATAGGACTACAAATTTCCCACAAATAAAAATACTGGATAGGACCTAACTAACAGACACGATTCGACATTCGTTCCCGTCAAATTGACTACTTTTGCATACCGTGGTAATTATTATATAGCTATAAAAATGTTGGATATTTTTTAATGAATTTTTAGAAAAAGGGATTATTTGTATGTCCTGTAGGGAATAAGTCTTTAGAAAATACATATTATGCCACGTTATATGCGTTGCCTAGGGGGAAGGGCTATGAAGAAATCGATGCTTCTAGGGTTAATATTTTCGGTACTTTTGATAGGGGGATGTGGAATGAGTTTAGATAGAGCTGAGAACCAGCGTGCGGATGATAATAATACTCTTGAAAAAGATGCAAATAATGATGAATTTACTAAGGATTTTCTGAAATCCTCGGAAGAAGTGGAAGAAGGTTTCTATCTTTTTGAATCAATGACCAAGGGCTTCACATTATTATTTCCAAAAGATGCTTATGTTGAAAAGGGAACATATGAGAAGAATGGTAATGGCTTTGAATCAGTAGCATTCCTAGAGGAAAGCGAGGAAACAAACACTTCATTGTATTATAGCTTCACTTATGAAAATAGTAGCAGATCAAGTGATATAGAATTGAACTTGCACCTTCTTTCAAATAACGCAAATTATGAAGGCGGATTCGAGAAGTTTACACACAATGAAAACACTTACTACTTT
This sequence comes from Sutcliffiella horikoshii, assembly GCF_021991925.1. GTDB lineage: Bacteria > Bacillota > Bacilli > Bacillales > Bacillaceae_I > Sutcliffiella_A > Sutcliffiella_A horikoshii_F. The sequence goes on from NZ_RXZI01000001.1 coordinate 343,949, forward strand.
GCAGAAAAAGTTTCAGAAGGTAATGGAACAAAAACCTATTGGTATTACGCATATATACATTCTAATAGTCAAGATAAAGGAACAAGTTTTATTGGTCGGATTGCCTGTAAGGATTCTAGTAAGGAATGTAATCTCGATTCCCCAGAGCTAGAAGAAAAGATGATGAAAGTCATCAAATCTATCGATTTTGTACAAGGGTGAATTAAATGGATGCAAAAGAGGTTTTAGAGTCTGAGGTATTGAAGGCCCGTATAGCGCAGTTGGAGTATGGAGACATAACTATTGAGAACATAAGGAGAATATATATTGAAGAAACTGGAATGGAGCCGCCAGGAGAAATAACTCTTTATCATTCAGATGATTTTTCTCAAGTGAATTCCGAATTGGATTCTGGGTTTGATGGTACGGTTATCCACTTCTTAAATATTGAAACAGGAATTAATCAATCCTATACCATTACTAGGGGAAGTGAGCCTGGTGAAGATGGTGGAGAGGGTAGTCCCAGTGATTGGTTTTATAATTTATTTGGCATCTTTGGCGGAAAAGTTAAAAATCAATATCAAGATACTCAAGCATTTGATTTTGAGGTAACTCGACAAATTAATCAAAATGTAGAGAGAGAATTAATACGTCAAACTGGAAATTCAACCGATGAGATATCAGAATTGCCTTTAAATAAATATGGAATAGGTCACTCTTTAGGTGGTAATCTAATTCAAACACTGCAGCTGTTGGACCAACCTTTTGAAAATGTGTTTACTATAAATGATGCCCCACCAAGTGTTTATCAACTAGCAGTTCTTGATATTGGTTTCAGAGATGAAGTATTCGAAGAATTTAAGATTACTACATTTGATGTAAATGAACTTTATACGATAGATCCAGAAAAACTCAAGTCTTTTGCAGAAGAATATTACCAGTCCCAAGGCCAAAATATACATCACCTAACGATAAGAGAAGAATTTTTATACTCGGTAATCGGTTTTCGTGGTTTCTTAAACATTGGTTCAAGGCAAGTTTTAGAAACGTACCCACACACAGACGGTATTGCAAGATACATGAATAAAGTCTCAGACAAAACCCTTTACAACATCCAACAATTCGTTGCCAAACACGCCCCAGCCTATGAAAAAGGAGGAATCGACGGTCTAAACAGAAGCATGTTTGGAATAGATCAGGAGCTTTTTACTCTAATCGACGACATCAAACAAGATTGGAAAAAAATATTCGAACCGCCGAAGTGGAAACGTGGGGCCATTCCGATGACATTTGGCGTCATTGGGTTTGGAAGCTTTACAGTGGATATGCCGTTTGCGTATCCAGTTAAAGAATTTCCAAGTGAATTTTTTTCTAATCAAAAACAATTTATCTCAAGGGCTCTAGAGATCAACGCGAAATTGCAAGAATTGACAGAAGTTCTTCCTTCCCTACTTGCCCTGGTTGGGGAAATCAGCTCTGATCTGTTGCAGTTGATTCAAGTTCATGTGGAAGAAATGCTTGGTAGCATGAAGAGAATGATAGAGGCTATCGGAAGTGCTGCGTTAGATATAGGAAAGAATCTTGTGAAAGACTCTTTTACTAATAACTTGTCACAACATGAGAATACCCTGACAGTAATCGAACTGGCTGCAACAATGGAGCAGGAGGGCAGAATTATTCAAAACAGCTATCAAGCAATCATCGAAGATACGAAAGGGTTTGTTGGCGAGTTCGGGGATGCTGCCCATGCTCATGGGATGGAGCATGTTGTAAACTCTTTGAATCAAGTAGAAGGGCGCCGATACGAAGGGACTGATTTGATCCGGTATAAAAACGCCATGGACGGAAGGACCATTGAGGTAAATCTTTCTTCTGCGGTGAGGATTTATCAGCTAGGCCTCGATAAATGCATGGAAAAGGAAGAGGCACTTACTTTATGGAGAAGATTGTATTATACAGAGTACGTTGATGATCTGGAATTCAGGAAACAACGGGTTATGAATGCCATCAATCAGATGGAAGCAAATCCGAATAATTATAGGTATCTTCTCCCCGTTTCAAAAAGTGATGTGAAAGTCACCAAGATTAATGTTCATGAGTTTATTAGACCGCTGGATCCGATGTTTCAGGATTCTTTTGAGGGGATGTATCATTATCTCAGGGAGGAAATAGAAAAGTCTAAGGCTATGATTGCTAGGGTGCGAAAGTCAATTGAAGAATTATTTGATGAAGACCAGAGCATTTCGAAGTTGTTCGAATTACGGTAAAGGGGGTGGTAGGAATAGGACAGTATAAAACTTCGTATGCATTTGCGCCATATGAAGATTTGCGATTTAAGCACCTTCTGTTTAATACGGAGCTAGCAAAAGTCCGAGCAATTAGTGATGAGTTGGCAAGTATAATTAATGCAGAACTCGAAGCAAGTGAAGGAAAAGTAATTGAGCAATCTTTATTGGAATTTAATAAGAATCACCGCCTGTTTACCATTATCACCAATGATCAATCACGGCTGATGGCCACCCTTTCTAATAAATACCACGAACATGTGAATGAGATGAACAGGCAAGAACTGACAATTTTCTATGAAGAATTAAGCAAGACTATTCGTTAAAAGGTCGAAATACCTAGAAAAATATCAATCTGTGAAAAAAATACTATATTTTGAGGTTTCATATTTTGGGAGTAAGGGTAATGGTGGGTATATATTACTCATTTTCCTGGATTTCCTACTTTAGAATTGACCTCTTAGTTGTGTATTTTTTACAATAAAAGTAACTTATTAAAGAAATGGAGAGATGTAGAATGTCAGGAATTATTCGCGTTACCCCTGCAGAATTAGTTGGAATGTCCACTCGTTACAGAAGTGAAAGCAGCCAGGTTGGGGATCAAATCAACCGCTTGGACAACATGATCCGTGAGCTTGAAAGTGTTTGGGAAGGTGAATCCAGCCGTGCATTCAGCGATCAGTACCAATCTTTAAAGCCTTCTATCATTCAAATGCAACAACTGCTTGAGGATATTTCTGTTCAGCTTAGCAACACAGCTAGAGCTCTTGAAGATGCTGATACTCAAATCGCAAGCCAAATTCGCGGTTAATTTTTCAGAAATAACCAGTAAATTTTAACTGAGATTATTGATTCCTTAAGGCTAGCAAAAAGAAAGAAGGAGCGCCATTCTTAAAGATACGAATGCGTTCCTTCTTTTATGAGGTGAAAAACGGTGTACATAGAAATAACGATTGATTTGAAGAATTATCGAGGAGAGTCCTTTGATCTTCGGTTATCCAATTACCATACGGTGAAGAAAGTGGTGGATATTGTGTGGCAGGCTACCTCTATCGCTATACCCCCAAGGGAAGGTCATTGGATCAGGGTAACAAATAAACAGTTGATTTTATCAGGAACAGACAAACTGGTGGAACATGGAATTACATCTGGGGACCGTTTGGAAATCCTATAAAGGAGCAATGAATCATGTCTGATCAAAGTCGAACATATTTAGAAGAAGAATTACAAGCGGTGCTTTCAAAGGAAGGAGAAACAGTAAAGCTTGTTTTCCAAAAAGAACGAATTAAGTTGGAAGAGGCAGAAGAAATAAGTATGCTCCCAAATGTTCATCCAACTATTATGAAAAAAATTCAGGAGACGGAAGATGAACTAACAATCATCTATCATATTTCCCCTGCTTTTGCATCTTTTGCACAATTGAAAAGAAAAGAAGAAAAAAGTAGATGGATTTTTGCCTCGCAATTATTAAAGAGTGTAAAAGATCACTCCCTTTCTAGACTTCATCTCCTTGTTTGTCCTGAGAACTTGGTAGTGGATGAAAGCCTGACTCCTTATTTTCTTCACTATGGTGTAATGGAAAGCCTCCCGCCATATGAAAAAGATGATGAAAAACTATGGCAGGAGACAAAGGCTGTTATCGCTACTGCCATTGACAGGAAATATACCTTCAAAGAATATTTGAAACTTTCTCAAACATTGGAACTATCCTCTATAGCGAAGTCCATCATGAATGCAAAGAATGAAGAAGATTTACTGGACATTATCCGTAAAGGGATAAAGAGGTTAGAGGATAAAGAAAAACAGGTGGTTCATCTTCCTAAAAGAAAATGGAAAATGACAAGATACGCTACCATTGGTTTATCGGTACTGTTAATTCCGACACTAATTTTGGTGGTATACTCCTTTTTATTTGCACAGCCAAAACAAGCTGCATATGTTCAGAGTTCAGAACACTTCCTTAAAAATGAATATAGTCAGGTTGTTACCACGTTAACTGCTTATGATGCCAAAGATATGCCGCGTGTAGTGCAGTATAAACTAGCTACTTCTTACATCATCAACGAATCATTAAACGAAGATCAAAAGGATACCTTGCAAAACAGGATCACCCTTCAATCAGACCGGAACTATTATCTTTATTGGATACATATTGGGCGTGGGGAAGCAGAACAAGCTTTGGATATTGCAAGATCTTTGGAGGATTCTGAAATCATTTTGTATGCTTTGTTGAAATATAAAGAACAGGTGCGTGCACAGCAAGATCTATCAGGAGAAGAAAAGCAGAATCAATTAAAAGAAATCCAAGATGAAATTGATGAATATGCAGAAGCGATAAAGGCGCTTGAAGAAGAGGAACAAATAGAAGTAAGTGATGAAGAATAGGTAGAGCAATAAATTGAGGGTTTGAAATGAGGTGAGCCTGTGAAGAAGTTTTGGTTGTTTTATAAAGACAATTATCAAAAATTGAATGTAACATCAAATCAACGCATTACGATAGGGAAAGAGATGGAAGATCATCTTACCGTGCTTTCCTTTCCTTTTACAGAAGAATCCATTTCTGTGGAACTGGAAGATGACGGTTTCTTTGTTAACCAAAATGATAGACAAATAGGTTACGGCACAACTACCAAGCCTTTTGAATGGATGGTAAAGGGAGACTCATTGAAGATGGTAGTGACCGAGGGGGTCGGTTCCGTCAAAACCTATTATATAGGGGATAAAAAAGATGCATCCATTTCTATTAAGGATGAAGCATCCCTTCAAATAGCGAGGAATTTTTCAGGAAAGTGGTTTGTAAAGTCTCAAGGCTCCACATGTTTCTTGAATGGCCGTCGACTTGAAGGGAAGGTCGAGTTGGAAAAAGGAGACCTTTTGCTTTTATCATACTCCGAGATACGTTTTATTGATGAGGATATGATTGAGATTGAATCTCGGGAAGACTATGCATCTGATTTAACAGAAATGAAAAGCCCTCAATCGGAAATGAAAAAGAAGTATCCAAGTTATCGCAGAACTCCAAGAATGGTTTATGACCTTCCTGACGATAAAGTTTCTTTGCAATTCCCTTCCCAGGAGTCCGATGACAACAACAAAGGTCTGTGGCTAATCATCATGCCTCCCCTTATTATGCTAATCGTGATGGGTGTGGTTGCACTTGTTGCACCAAGGGGAATATTTATCATAATTTCGATGGTTATGTTCATGACCACGTTAATTACATCGACTGTTCAGTTCTTTAAAGAAAAAGCAAATCGTAAAAGACGTGAAGAACGCCGCAGAAGGGTATACAGCCTCTACCTTGAAAATAAACGACGTGAGCTACAAGATTTGGCAGACAAACAAACACATGTGTTAACCTTCCATTTCCCATCCTTTGAAAGAATGAAATATTTAACACATCAGATTTCTGACCGTATATGGGAACGCTCGATGGAAAGTCATGATTTTCTTCAATTTAGGTTAGGTCGCGGAAAGGTCCCTTCCAGTTATGAAATCAGCATTAATTCAGGAGATATGGCCAATAGGGAAATTGATGACTTATTGGAACAATCCCAGTTAATGGAAAAGGTGTACAAGGAAATTGATAATCTTCCAGTTGTAGCTGACTTATCCAAGGGAGCCATTGGATTGATTGGGAAAGAATCTGTCATGAAAAATGAGATCCATCAGATTATTGGGCAACTATCTTTTTTTCATAGCTACCATGACTTACGATTTGTCTTTATTTTCAATGAGAAAGAATATGATCAGTGGGAATGGGTGAAATGGCTTCCACACTTCCAAATTCCGCAATCCTTTGCCAAAGGACTCATCTATAATGAACAAACAAGAGATCAGTTGCTTTCCTCCATCTATGAAATGCTCAGGGAAAGAGATTTGATGGAAGATAAGGAAAAGGTGGCTTTTTCTCCACATGTGGTCTTTATCATTACTGAACAGCAACTAATTGCTGATCATGTCATTCTGGAATATTTAGAAGGGAATCATAAGGACCTTGGTATATCTGTTATTTTTGCTGCAGATTCCAAGGAAAGCTTGTCTGATAATATCGAAACGCTTGTGAGGTATATCAATACCCATGAAGGGGATATTCTAATCCAGGAAAAAAAAGCCGTTTCCATCCCATTCCGTTTGGATGCCCACAAGATAGAGGGCAATCAGAACTTTTCAAGGATGCTTCGCACACTTGACCATCAGGTGGGGATGACCAATTCTATTCCAAATAGCGTTTCGTTTCTAGAGATGATGAAAGTAAAGGAAGTAGGAAAACTGCCGATTAAGGAAAATTGGCTTTCAAGGGAGTCTTCCAAATCCCTTGCGGTACCTATAGGGCTTAAAGGAAAGGAAGACATATCAGTGTTGAATCTTCATGAAAAAGCTCATGGCCCGCATGGACTGTTAGCTGGAACAACGGGTTCAGGAAAAAGTGAATTCTTACAGACATATATCTTGTCGCTTGCCATTCACTACCATCCGCATGAGGTAGCCTTTTTACTTATTGATTACAAAGGTGGGGGAATGGCCCAGCCGTTTGAAAATATGCCACACTTGCTTGGTGTCATTACCAATATTGAAGGAAGTAAAAACTTTAGTGCAAGGGCGCTTGCTTCCATTAAAAGTGAATTGAAAAGACGTCAGCGACTCTTTGACCAATATAAAGTAAATCATATTAATGCGTATACCGATCTCTATAAACAAAATAAGACCGAAGAGCCACTTCCTCACCTGTTCTTGATTTCCGATGAATTTGCGGAATTGAAGGCAGAAGAGCCTGAGTTTATAAGGGAGCTGGTAAGTGCCGCGCGTATCGGGAGAAGCTTGGGGGTACATCTCATCCTCGCAACCCAGAAGCCTGGGGGCGTAATAGATGAGCAGATTTGGAGTAATGCCCGTTTTAGAGTGGCTTTGAAAGTGCAGGATGCAGACGATAGCCGAGAAATATTAAAAAATGGGGATGCCGCATCCATTACCGTAACAGGTAGAGGGTATCTTCAAGTAGGAAATAATGAAGTGTACGAACTATTCCAATCAGCCTGGAGCGGTGCACCGTATTTGGAGGACACTTCAGAATCTGAAGATGAGGTAGCATTTGTAACAGACCTCGGGCTTGTACCGTTGTCAGATGTTTCTACAACGAAAAGAAGGAAGAAAAGCGGCAAAACAGAGATCGATGCCGTTGTGGAAGAGATTACCTCTGTGCAAGGGAAAATGGGGATCATGCAGCTCAACAGCCCTTGGCTGCCGCCACTAGAAGGAAGGCTTTCACGTAATCACTATAGTACCGAAGAAACCAATATCATACCGCTTGCACTCATGGATGAACCGGAAAAGCAATCACAAACAGTCTATAACTATGAAATGCTTGAGGATGGCAACATCGGAATCTTTGGATCTTCTGGTTATGGAAAGTCGCATACTGTCCTAATGCTGCTTCTAAGTATTGCTGAAAAGTACACACCAGAAGAGGTACATTATTATATCTTCGATTTCGGGAACGGAACATTGTTACCGATTAGACAGCTTCCACATACTGCCGACTATTTTCTGATGGATGAGGAGCGCAAGATTGAAAAGTTCTTGAGGATCCTCAAAGATGAAATGGCTCGCCGGAAGGGCTTATTCCAGCAAAGGGAAGTTAGCTCGATTAAGATGTATAATGCTTTGAGTGAAGAAAAATTACCGTTAATATTCATGACCATTGATAATTTCGATCTAATCAAAGAGGAAATGCAGGATTTGGAAATGCAGATTAATCAATTCGTTAGAGATGGGCAGTCCCTCGGAATATATATGATATTTACGGCTACAAGGGTTAACTCCATCAGGCAATCACTGATGAACAACTTGAAAACAAAGATTGTTCACTACCTCATGGATAATAGTGAAGCTTTCACGATACTTGGCAGAGTACCTTATAGTCCAGAACCTATCCCTGGACGTGCCATCATTAAAAAAGATGAGGCCTTTTTCTCTCAAGTCTTCTTGCCTGGAGACGGAAAAGATGACTTTGAAATACTGGATTCCATTCGAAATGAAGTCCTGACACTAAAAGGGAAATATAGCGAGTACAAAGAGCCTCAGCCTGTTCCTATGCTTCCATCTGACCTCAATGTCATTAATTTTGCTACATATACAAAAGGGAAGATGAGGAACGGCCTTGTACCTATTGGACTTGATGAAGAATTTGTACAGCCGGTGTTCATCAATTTCGATAAATATAAGCATTGCATGATTGTGGGACAGGCCCAAAAAGGAAAAACAAATGTGATAAAAGTGATCCTGAATTCCACCTTGGATCAAGGCGTTGACTCAATCGGATTATTTGATTCCTTTGATAGAAGCCTTTCCAATTATAATGAACAAGACAAAGTATCCTATCTGGAGACAAAGGATCAAATCGGAATCTGGGTTCAAGAAGTAGAGCAAAAGTTGCTCGAGAGGGAAGCCGACTATCTTGAGAAAGTCCAATTCGGAGACACCTCCATGGATTATCCACCAATATTCCTGGTTGTTGACGGCTATGCAAGGTTCGTCCAAACCTTAGACCCAATGCTGCAAGATAGGTTTGCAAGATTAATAAAAAACTATAGCCACTTAGGCTTCAATTTGGTTGTAGCAGGCAGCAATAATGACCTTTCCAAAGGCTATGATACATTAACGATGGAAGTGAAGCAGATCCGTCAGGCGATGGTCCTGATGAAAAAATCAGAACAGAACATTTTCACATTGCCATATGAACGCAAAGAAGAAGAAATTCAGCCTGGGTATGGTTATTACGTAATTAATGGCAAGGAAATGAAAATACAGATTCCGCTTTGTGCCACTGAAAGGAAGGTATATACATGACGGGAAAAACCACCTATATCATTAAAATGGTGTTGGTTGTTCTCCTTATCCTCGTAACACCGGCTATTTTCTTTGGATCTGTCGGAGACAATCCAATGAAGGTTGAACGAACCGCTTCTAGAGTAATAGCTGTGGTAAATGAAGACACGGGGATGGAAAAGGAAGACAAAGCCCTTGAGTTTGGTAAGGAAATATCTACAATCTTTGATGAAAATTCACGATATGAATGGACAGTCATTGGCCGTAGTGCAGCAATAAATGGATTAAAAGATTCCAGATACGATGCAGTCGTTTATATTCCCTCCAACTTTTCAACCAACATCATGACCTATGAAAGCATGCAACCGGTTAAGGCGAACTTTGAATACACCGTTCAAGACCAGTTGAATGCAGTCGACCGGGAAAGAGTGTTAAGAGAAATAGAGAAAGCTACCGGCAGGGTAAATAGCAGAATATCCACCCTATACTGGACATATGTCTCCCAGGACCTAGAAAACGTACGAGCTCATTTCGATACCATATTACAGAAGGAAGTAGACTTTCAGAATGCGATGCTAGCATTCTATAAGCCTACTTCCCTAAACCTAGCAAATGAGATTGAAAGACAACGCTCTATGCTGGAAAACCTTCAATCAACAGTGGCGACTGTCAGTGAAGAGGCACCAGGTAGGGAAAATAATGTCCAGCAATTTGAACAGAACCTTACCTCCTTTGTGCAGTTTGTAGAGGAATTCAAAGAATATCAGAATAACCAACAAGAAGTGCTGCAACAGTTGCAGGATGAAAGCATCAGCAGCATTCAACTACTTGCAACCGCTCAGCCGACACGCCACGCTGAAGTGCAGGATTATCTGTCACAGGAAGGCAGAGGGATAAATGCTGGTCTGGAATCCATCAATAATAGTATGCAAATGAATAATGTAGCACTTGGTGAGCTTTCAGACCTGAGACAATCTGAAGTCGGTAGACAGACAAGTGAAATGAAAACGTTCCTTGAAAACCAGGAAGAGATTGCCCTTCTACTAAAGAACACACAACTTAATAAATTGGAAGAGAGCTTAAATGATTTGAAGAGAGAACTAGAAAAAGAAGGAGAAAAGGAACCTGGCAAGCCAGTAGACCCTACTCCTGCTTCCACTTCTTCCGTCAATAAAACAAGAGGAAATACCTCTGACGAAGAAACTCCTAAAAAGAGAAGTTTGGAGCAAGAAATTGCAGAACTTAATAGCATTGCTACAGATATGGAAAGTTTAAAAGCCGATTTATCTAATACACTTCCAGAAGAATTAAAAGATATTATAAATCCTTTAGGAGATTTATCTAAAAGGATTTCCAAGGTTGAAGAGAGTCTAAGGGAATTGGACCAAGAAGAAAATCCTCTAATGAAAATAATTAAGCAGTTGGAGGAAGAAATTCAAGTCTTGGAAGAGGAAATTATCCTTTATCTTGATCAGATTTCCGAACTTGAAGAAGCAATAGAGAATCTTGAAGGGGATAAAAAGTCCTTAACAAATAATCTGAAAACAGTCGTCAATGAGATAGAAAAGAAGGAACAAGAAATACTGCAGCAAGTTAAAAAGCTAGATAATTCTAGGTTTGATAGAATAGAAGATGTTTTTGAAAGGCCAATTAATAATAATAATACGAAAGACTTGTTAAACTATCATTCTTCACTTGTCCAATTTGAACAGACATTGAACAGAGATGTAAGTGAGGATGTGGAATTGCTAATCAAAGATATTGAGAAAATCCTGATGGTATCTAATTCGGAACAAGAAGAATGGGATGAATTATCCGCAGCTATTCCGTCCTTGATGGATGAAATGCAGGCGCTCCAAGACAATTTCACAACTTTCATGCAGGAGTACAGTGCCAACATTGAAGACCAACAAACCTCTATCATGAATGACATTTCTTCCCTAGAAGAAAGTGCGAGTTCTGTCATGGAGCAGGTGCGATTGTTTGCAGCTAACGAGCCTACACCTGCAGAAGGAAATGATGGGAATACTGTTGTGAACAGGCAGCAGACCATCAGTCAGGAATTATTAACACTAAATGACTTGGTATCCTCAGTCGGAGAGAGCCAGTCTAACATTGTATCTTATACGACAGAGTTACAGACTAATGTAGAAAGTGTTCAAAGCGATGCAGATACATTGAATGCTAAGTGGGCAGAGAATGTAGATGCAACGAGAATGTACAGAGATGACATTTTTAATGTACTAGGAAATGCCTATGTAGATGGTCAGAAAAATGGCCCTGTCTATGATCACCTTTCCAACCCATTGCAAATAAGTGGAGATGCTGCAACTGGCACCGAGGAAAATAGAATTCCTCCTGTCGTGGTTCTAGCAATTATCCTTATTAGCAGTTTATTGATCGGATATTTCAGCCATTATTTCAATAATGCGCCTATGCTCGTTCAAGGGTCTATGTTTATTCTATTGAATATCATAGTTGGTTTGATCATCAGTCTTTATGGGTTAAACATTTATCCTTTAGCGGAGGATCGCGCCATTCAATGGTCTATCTTTACCATTCTTTTGCTTACGGTTGCATCAGCGATAGTGTTAACTGGATTCAGTATTGGCAAATTGGTTGGCTGGATTGCAAGTGTTGGATTGGTTATTTTCTTTATTAGCCCTTTCCTTTCATTAACAGCACCGAATATCAATTATGAAGATCCAATGTCACGGGTATACATGTCCATTCAATATGGTTCAAGCTCACTTTTCATGGGAGCGGTAATCACATTGATTGTCCTTCTTCTGTTACTTCTTGTCATACCTCAATTAGTAAAACTGATAAAGAGTAACCGTGAGAAAAAGAATGAAGATGAAGCTTATGAAGTGTAGGATTGCTTTTCTTTTAGCGATGGTAACTATTTTTGGTTCCTTGCTTACTTTAAATGTAAATGTAAAGCATGCTGAATCAGATATTGAATCCCTTACACCAAACAGTTATCAGAAAAGGGACTTTAGGGAGAACACAAATTTCCTGCGAGAAAATAATCTGAATGAGCACAGGGAATCTGTTCCTGAAGAGCAAAAATTGTTGACCTTCAAACAGAGGGAGAAAAAAGCGGAAGAGGATTTTATCGGATCGCTTTTTACTACTGATGAGGAAAAATCTACGACTATTCAGGTTACCTCTCTGGAGCTGAAACTTTTTACACAACAGGATACTTCCAGGTACCAAGCTGTTGTCGCTACTGAAAGCCCTTCAAAAACCAATAGTATTATCATTCTTTTGTATGGATTTCTGGCAATAGCAGTCATTCTATTATTAGTTTTGATACTTCCTAGGATGGCAAAAGGTACAAAATGACGATAAACCCTCTCTAACTCAGAGAGGGTTTTAGTATGTAGACAAAGCAAAATCCATAGCAGTTTTCAAGTTGATTGTAGTGGAAGGCGCGCAACTCCCGCGGGAGGAAGGGACAGGGAAGATCCTGCAGGGCGCAGCCGAGGCCACTGAAAAACCAATAACTTATCTTTTGTATAAATTTCTAGCTGTTGATTGGAGCAATTGGCGAAGACTCCTGCGGGGGGATAGCGACAATCTTGAGACCCCGCAGGGCGCAGCCCGAGGAGGCTCAAGGTCGCCCTCTGGATAAGCGAAGGCGTTTGCGGAAAGCAACAGCGGTGTTAATCAGAATATCAGAATTATGTACTTCTTCAGGGGCCTGGGCGTAAGCCCGAGGAGGCTTCCGGACCGCCCGCAGGAAAGCGAAGCGCCTGAAACGAAGATCAAATGTTCCAACAGATAACCTAACTAGTTTATAGCTTGTCAACATTTTGAACTCCTCTCTAGTAAGATAGGGTTTTAATATTTTAAAATAGATAAAAAATTCAAAAAAGTACAACAATAAGATACAATAGAGGTATATTGTGACAAGAGGGTGGAAAGTCCGTGATTTCATTAAAAGAGATGATAACGCCAATTCCATATAGAATAAAAGAAGAAACTACTCTTGCAGAGGCATTAAATATTATGAAAGAAGAGAAGTATAGTCTTTTGCCTGTAATAGATAACTATGGGAAGTTAAGTGGTGTCTTTACAAGAAGCAGACTATTCCAAATGGTTAAACAGGAAAAGCCACTTCCTACTCCAATCAGGGATTTTGTAAAAAAGGATGTTTATTCTTTACAGGAGAATACGTCCTTTAAAGACTTGGAGGAAATTGTCCGTAATAGTTCAGTAGGTACGGGTGTCGTGGTGGATGCTGAAAACAGAGTTCTTGGTCTATTTACCAAAGCGGATATGGTGATGGGTCTCCTAAATGTAACCAGAACATTACATTTGAAGCAATCGCTGCAGACAGCAATGGACCATGCCTATGATGGGATATTATTGGCAGATGATACACAAACGATCCAAATGGTCAGTCCCTCATTGTTGGAGTTATTCAACATGGAGTATCAGGATGTTCTACATAAAAAAACGGATAAGGTTTTTCCGCATTTTCAAATATCCAAGATATATGAATCCGAAGAGGCGGAAGTTAGTGATTTTCATGAAATCAATGGCATCAAATATATCATTCATCGCATTCCGGTATTACAAGAAGGTCGTATGGTAGGCGCAATCGTAAAGATTATGTATCGGCAACTAAATGAAGTCAATGAACTGTTCAAAAGGCTTCAAAAGGCGGAAAACAAAGCAAGCTTCTACCATACCGAACTGAAAAAATCGGAAAAAGCCATGTTTACATGGGACCACATAATCAGTGATAATTCCGTTATGGAAAAAATAAAGAAGAGTGCTGCCAAAGCTGCAAAAGGTCGTTCTACCATTTTGATCAGGGGAGAAAGTGGCACTGGGAAGGAACTATTCGCTCATGCCGCCCATAACAGTTCTGCTAGAAAAGATGGAAGATTTGTCGTAGTGAACTGTGCGGCAATACCGGAAGATCTTTTGGAATCGGAATTTTTCGGTTACGAGGATGGTGCTTTTACAGGAGCCAGGTCACGAGGGAAAATTGGAAAGTTTGACTTAGCGAATGGAGGGACCCTATTTTTGGATGAAATAGGGGATATGTCTTTGAACCTTCAGGCGAAGCTTTTAAGGGTACTGCAAGAAAGAGAATTTTATCGCGTGGGTGGAACAAGAAGAATCCATGTGGATGTTAGAATAATCGCCGCTACCAATCGCAATTTGGAAGAAATGGTGAAAGAGGGGACGTTCCGTGAGGACCTTTACTACAGATTGAATGTCATCTCTTTATTTATTCCGCCTCTTCGGGAAAGGATGCAGGACATAAAACTCCTTTCCGAAAAAATAATGAGTGAGCTTAACCGAGTGATAGGTACAAGCATTACCGGCTTTGAACCACAGGCAATACAAATACTAATGACTTATCATTGGCCGGGAAATGTCCGTGAACTTAGAAATGTGATGGAACGGGCAATGACCTTTGCAGAACACGGGAAAATCAAAGTGGAGGATCTGCCTGACTATATGATTGGAAGCACCAAGGTGTTGGTGGATGAAACTGCGGTCACACAAGAGGAGTCCATGGTCGAAAGTGCGGAGCGGCATGCGATTGAAACAGCATTGACAAAAACGAAAGGAAATAAAGCAAAGGCTGCGAAGATGCTTGGGATAAGCAGGTCGAGCCTTTATGATAAATTGAGGAAATATGAATTGAATGAGAAGTGAATGTGTAAAAGGCGGAATCTTTTAGGAATTCGCCTTTTTGCTTTGGAAATCCTCTTTCTAGTTCTATCGTACTTTTATTTAACTTGGCTTCTGTGGTACCTGATGGAAAAACCTGTAGTTTCAAAGAGAAATGTCCCAATTTTTGTTGTAATTTTTTTGTTCGGACACTTTTATTCTTTATTCGGACATTAGACGATGGAAGAATGAAGGGTTTCGGACAACTTACATTGGTAGTTCGGTCAACTTTTTCTGAATGCGTGTAAAGGTTCGGTCAACTTTCAAAAAACTTCGGTCAACTATCCGAAAACTTCGGACAACTTTAGATGAACTTCGGTCAACAATCAAAAATCTTCGGACATTTGTGCAAAAGCCCTTAAACAGCCACCAACACTCCCTACACCACTCAACAATTCTTTCAAGAAAACTCTTTTTTAATCATTACGCCATCCTGCCATTTTTGGTATAGGTAAATAAGCAGTGCTATGACGGTTGTTAGAAGAAGTACCCCAAATTCATTCATGTTTTTAAGCTCATATATCCCAAGGTATTCATACCACTTGCTTAATCCAAAGGAAAGGAACGTATCAGCAATGAGATTGGTCTTAAAGAAGACAATAAACCGCTCATATGTAAAGTAAAGGATGATAACAGTACCCACCAAAAAGACACCATAGACAAATGGTGTGATGTTATCCAATAGATTTATATTCTGTTTAATCTCCCACCAATCGAATTTTTCAGCCATTTGAAAGACAAAAGTTAACACCAGTGCACCAACTAAACCACCTGGAAAATAGCGTTTAACTTTTTTTATTTATCCAGTGGAATCAGTAAAAGCCATGGAAGTAATAAAAAAGACCACATTACAAGTTGTACAAACACATTAATCACCTTCTAGGTCGACTTAGAGGTAGTTTGTACAATCTCATCCATCATATACAGCGTAAACATAGAAGTGTCCAGATATTGGACGCTTTTATAAAATCAGAGCAAAAGGGGTAAGTAAGGAACCCTATATAAGCTAACACTCCGCCTTGGCACAGTTCTTGCATAAGTTTAGTTGAATTAATTAAAAAGGAGGAACGTGTATGAACATGGGAATGTATTTATCGCAAAATGCCAGGAAGGTGCCGGAAAAGCTTGCTATTGATTGTGAGGGGAGGCAGTATAATTACGACCAGTTCAACAGGGAAGTGAATAAACTTGCACACGGTTTATTAGACCTAGGTATCTCAAAAGGAGACAAAGTGGCTTTCATGATGAAAAACTCAGATACCTTTGTTTTTTCCTATTTTGCAGGAGCAAAGATCGGCGCCGTTATCGTACCGATGAACTTCCGTCTAACCGCTTCGGAAATTCAATATATATTGAAGCAATCAGAAGCGAAAGTAGTTATCTGTGACGAAGATTTCGAAGAAACTATTGTAAAGGCGATGGTAAGCAGTAATGTGGAAAAAGTAATAGTGGTAGGAACACCATCTATAGCTGAAAACAGGTCATATATAGAAGTGCTATCTTCTAACGAACAAGAACCAAATGTAGAAGTCCTCGAAACGGACGATTTGGAGATTTTATACACCTCAGGTACAACTGGTCGTCCTAAAGGTGCTTTGTTCGACCACAGGCGAATCTTTAATGTCGGCCTTTCCATGATGATTAGTATGGGAATCAATCAGCAAGAGCGCTTTCTACATATCGCACCTTTGTTCCATTCTGCGCAACTGAACTTGTTCCTTGTATCGGGTACGGTGCTTGGAGCGACACATTTCATTCACCGTGATTTTCATCCAGTTCATACACTTCAAGCGATACAGGAACATAAGATTACTCATTTCTTTGGAGTGCCGGCCATGTTCAACTTTCTTTTACAAGTACCGAATGCGGACAGTTATGATCTCTCTTCCATCAAGCGCTGTGGGTATGGAGCTGCCCCAATGGCACCGGAACTTGTGAAAAAGAGTATGAACTTATTCAAAAACGACCAATTTTTTAATCTATGCGGTTTAACGGAGGCAGGACCAAACGGGATATTATTAGACCCTAATGGTCATAAAAAACACCTCGGCAAAAATGGAAAGCCTTCGTTTTTGACAGAAGCAAGAGTGGTTGATGAAATTGGCCATGATACTGAAGTTGGCGCAGTGGGCGAATTTGTCCTAAAAGGAGAATCCATCATGAAAGAATATTATAAAAAACCGGAAGAAACAAAAGCAACGTTAAAAGATGGATGGTTATATACAGGAGATTTAGCCACCGTTGACGAAGAAGGTAATATCACTTTAGTGGACCGCAAAAAAGACATGATCATCTCTGGAGGAGAAAACGTTTATTCCATTGAGGTAGAGGAAGTGTTGTACGAACACCCTCAAGTTCTTGAAGCAGCCATTATCGGTCTACCGGATGAGGTCTGGGGGGAAGCGGTATGTGCAGTTGTCGTTCCTCATAAGGATCAAGTGATTAATGAAGAGGAACTGAAACAATTCTGCCGACAGAAGCTCGCAGGCTACAAAGTTCCACGGAGAATTTTTGTGGAAGAAATGCTGCCGAGAAATGCATCAGGAAAAATACTGAAATACCAGCTAAGACAGCAATTAAATCAAGTAAAAGCATAGGGGGTGGAGTAATTTGAAATCGCTTTCAACGAAAAAAGAACCAAGAAAACATCCATACTTAACAGAGGATCATCAACAATTCAGAAAGTCTTTGCGCAAGTTTTTGGAAAGGGAAGCTGTTCCTTTTTATGATGAGTGGGAGAGTGATCGCATTATTCCTCGTTCGTTTTGGACGAAGATGGGGGAACAGGGCTATCTTTGTCCTGATATTGATGAAAAGTACGGGGGAAGTGAAACTGATTGGGGATATTCAGTCGTCATCAACGAAGAACTCGAACGTGTTGGAACAGGCCTGATTGGTGTTGCCCTTCACAATGATATCGTCGTTCCTTACATCACGAGTTTCGGGACAGAGGAGCAGAAGCAGAGATGGTTACCTTCTTGTGTGGCTGGTCGAACAATTACGGCTATTGCGATGACAGAGCCTGGGACTGGGTCCGATCTTGCGAATATCAAAACTACGGCAAGACTAGAAGGGGACCATTATATCGTAAACGGAGCAAAAACGTTCATTACGAATGGAATCCATGCAGATTTGGTAATTGTAGCAGTGAAGACGGACTCAGAAATTCAACCGCAACATAGAGGGGTCAGTCTGCTTGTTATTGAACGAGGACACCAAGGCTTTTCCAGAGGACGAAAACTGGACAAAGTGGGGCTTCACTCGCAAGATACTGCCGAGTTATTTTTTGAGGATTGTAAGGTTCCTAAGGAAAACCTTCTTGGGGAGGAAGGTCGCGGGTTCTTATACTTAATGGATAAATTGCAGCAAGAAAGGCTGTTAGTGGGCATTGGAGCACAAATTGCCTCAGAAGAAATGCTGCAATCCACGATTGACTATGTGAAAAGCAGGGAAGCATTCGGCAAACCTATCAGTCAATTTCAGAATACTCAGTTTAAAATAGCCGAAATGGCAACAGAAGTGGAAATGGGAAGAGCCTTCCTCGACCAGCTCATCGCCGATCATATTGCCAGGGAAAATGTGGTGACAAAGGTGTCGATGGCAAAATGGAAGCTCACCGAGATTGCAAGGAACATTGCGACTCAGTGCATGCAGCTTCATGGAGGGTACGGTTATATGGAAGAATACAAGATTGCAAGAAGATATCGTGACATTCCTGTTGCCAGTATTTATGCAGGAACCAATGACATTATGAAAACGATTATTGCCAAAAACTTGGGATTGTAGGAAGGGAGATTTTTCATCATGAGAGAGGTCGTCATTGTAGAAGGGGTACGAACGCCAGTAGGGAGAAGGAAAGGGTTACTGAAGGATTACCGACCAGATGATTTGGCGGGGGAAGTACTGAAAGAGCTTGTAAATCGTGCTGGAATTGATGCTGGAATTGTGGAAGACGTGATTCTGGGGTGTGTGACACAGTCTGGTGAACAGGCTGGGGATATTGCAAGGGTGGCCGCTTTGATTGCAGGATTTCCAATAGAAGTGCCAGGTATTACGCTTGACCGTCAATGCGGGTCCAGTCAACAGGCTGTCCACTTTGCGGCACAGGCCATTCTTTCAGGGGACATGGATGTCGTGATAGCCGGTGGAGTAGAGAATATGACACGAGTGCCGATGGGATCCAACTATCAAAAAGTGCCATTCAGTGAAAGGCTTCAGGAAAAATATGAAATCATCAATCAGGGGCTTTCCGCGGAAAGAATTGCCGAGAAGTATGGATTCACTCGCGAGGAGTTAGATACCTTTTCTTATGAAAGCCACCAAAAAGCATTGAACGCGCAAGCTGAGGGTTATTTTGCAAAAGAAATTATGCCGATTGAGATGACATTGGAGGATGGCTCGACCTTTGTGATGAAGGAGGATTCCGGGCCTCGCAAGGAAACATCGGTGGAGGCGCTTGGAGGATTAAAAACCGTGTTCAAAGAAGGTGGTGTGATCCACGCAGGAAACGCAAGCCAGATCAGTGACGGAGCTGCGGCGCTTCTGTTGATGACAAAGGAAAAGGCAATGGAACTTGGATTAAAGCCGCGTTTTAAAGTTCATACAAGAGTAGTGGTCGGTTCTGATCCAACCTTGATGCTGACAGGGCCGATTCCGGCAACGGAAAAAGTGCTGCAAAAATCAGGCCTGTCCATTGATGACATTGATGTGTTTGAAGTCAATGAAGCCTTTGCTCCTGTTCCGATGGCATGGTTGAAGGAAACAGGTGCTGACCCGGCAAAACTCAACCCGAACGGGGGAGCAATTGCATTAGGCCATCCTCTAGGGGCTAGTGGTGCAAGGATTATGATCAGTATGATGCATGAACTCGAACGTACTGGTGGGAGGTACGGCCTGCAGACAATGTGCGAGGGGCATGGAATGGCAAACGCAACCATCATTGAAAGGCTTGACTGATACTTTACAAAAAGTAGGAGGATGAAGATGTCGATAACGATTGGGAAAATCTTTGATCTTACAGTACAAAAGTTTCCGGATAAAGAAGCACTTTATGATGTGAATAAAAATGTACGTTATACCTACAAAGAATGGAATGTGGTAGTGAACCGGTTAGCCAATGCTCTAATGGAAGAAGGCGTGAAAAAAGGGGACAGGGTGTCCACGGTACTTTTTAATACAGAGGAACTGGCAACAACGATGCTTGCTTGTGCAAAAATCGGTGCAGTCTTCAATCCAATCAATTTCCGCTTGCAGCCAGAAGAAGTCGCGTTCATATTAAACGACGCAAAACCGAAAGTCGTGATGTATGAAAAAGCGTTGGAACCTGTTGTCGCTTCCATTGCGGGGCGCTTTGAAGAAACAGGGTTCTGGATTATTGATGGGGAAGAAACCAGTTACTCCTCCTCTTATCATGAAAGGTTGAAATCTGCCTCCACTGATGAAGTATCCATCAATGTCTTGGAAAATGACACTTATGCGATCATGTACACAAGCGGAACGACTGGAAGACCAAAAGGCGTTGTTCATCGACATAGAGATATGGCTGAACAAAGCTTAATCGTTATTACGGCAACAAAGCTTGAAGCGGAGGACATTGGACTCGTGACAGCCCCTATGTTCCATTGCGCGGAACTGCACTGTGCTGTCATCCCAAGAATCCATGTTGGTGGGAAAAATGTCATCCTCCATCAATTTGAACCCAAAAAGGTGCTCCAGCTGATCCAAGAGGAGAAGGTGACAAAGTTTTTTGCCGCCCCTACTATGTGGAATATGCTGCTACAAGAAAACTTCAATGAGTATGACTTGAGTAGCCTGAACCTAGGCTTATACGGAGCTGCCCCAATGGCACCTGCACTTGTCAGGGCTTGTCACGACATGTTGGGAATTTCTCTTGTGCAGGCTTACGGCATGACCGAAATGGGGCCAGCAATCACCTTCCTATCTGAAAGAGATCAGCTCAGGAAAGCTGGTTCCGCCGGCCAGGCCTGCCTGAATCATGAAATACGGATTGTACGTCCGAACGAAGATGGACCAAGTGATCCTGAAGATATGTTGCCTGCAGGAGAAGCTGGAGAAATACTCGTACAAGGCCCATGTATCATGAGCGCTTATTTTAACAGGGAGGAAGCGACGGCGGCTGCCATGTATAAAGGCTGGTACCATTCAGGGGACATTGGTTATCTGGATGAAGAAGGCTTTTTATATGTAAAAGACCGGGTGGATGACATGATCATTAGCGGTGGGGAGAATATCTATCCACGGGAAGTCGAGGATGTCCTTTATGAACACCCTGCTGTGTTGGATGTAGCCATTGTGGGTCTCCCTGATGATCGCTGGGGAGAGACGGTAACCGCGTTTGTGGTGAAAAAGAATGATAGTTTGACAGAGGAGGAACTGGATGCCTTCTGCTTAAACAGTTCTGAGCTTGCTCGCTATAAACGCCCGCGAAAGTATATGTTTGTAGATGCTCTGCCTCGAAATGCGAGCGGAAAAATACAAAAGTTTGTTTTGAGGAAGCAGATGGAGGAACTAGTTACAGGAGAAACACCATCCCGATGATTGAAAAATTGCTTGAAGGCATTAGAATACTTGATTTCACCAACTATCTACCTGGCCCATATGCCACGCAACGTCTCGCGGATCTTGGAGCAGAGGTCATCAAAGTGGAACCGGTGAAAGGAGATCCCGCCCGCCACACAGGGGTGAAGCGAGATGGAACCGGTGTGGTGTATCTCGCTAATAATCATGGGAAGATGAGTGTTTCCGTCGATTTGAAAAACGAGGGTGACAGGGATAAAATCATGCGTATGGTTGAAGGTTCCGATGTTATTATGGAGAGCTTTCGACCTGGTGTCATGGCTAGGTTCGGTCTTGACTATGAAACGGTTAAACTCCATAAGCCTGACATCATCTATTGTTCCCTTACAGGCTATGGGAACCATGGTAGATGGAGTAAGCTTGGAAGCCATGACATCAATTATATGGCATTGAGCGGGTTGCTGGCACAGTTAAAGGATAAATACGGCCGCCCCATCCAACCTTCCCTCACTATAGCAGACTACTTCGGCAGTATGGCTGCTTGTGAAATGGTGCTGGCACTGTTATGGAAAAAAGAGAGGTCAGGTCTTGGAGGCTATCACTCTATCAGTCTGACGGACGTTGCCGCTTCCTTCATGGGAACACATCTCATGATTCATCAAGAAACAGGGGAGCAGCAGGGCATCAAGTTACTGAATGGGGAACTTATCAGCTATGGAATCTATGAAACGAAGGACGGGCGGTTTATGGCGCTCGGTGCACTAGAAAATAAGTTTTGGCAGAATTTCTGTGAAGCGGTGGACCGGAAAGAATGGATTGGCGCCCATTTTTCCGTTAGAAGAGAAAGTAATCCTGTTTCAACCGATATGAAAAAGTTGTTTGCAGGTCGAACTTTTGAAGAGTGGACAACTTTTAGCCAAAAGGTTGATTGCTGCTTAACACCGGTGTTGGAAGTAGGGGAACTTTCAAGTTATCCATATTTTCTAGAGAATGCTAGTATTTTTCATGATGTTAAAGGAAATGTGAAGGTTGCTATGCATAGTGGAAGTTCCAACGAATTCAAGCCTGCACCATCTGTGGGAGAACATACAAGGAGATTGCTCGAAGAGCTATAATGTAAGTCAAATTCATTAATCGAGAGGGGTAATGTCAAATGATGAATGTACCAATGACCGTCAGTTCCATGTTGGAGAGAGCGGAAAGATTCTTCCCGAATAAAGAGATTGTTTCAAGAACTCTATCTGGTGTACAGCGTTTGTCCTATCGGAAAATTGGCGAGAGGACACGCCGATTATCCAGTGCCCTTGAAAAACTAGGGGTGCATAAAGGCGATAAAGTTGGAACTTTCGCATGGAATCATCACCGTCATTTAGAAACCTATTTTGGGATTCCGGGAATGGGGGCAGTGCTTCATACGATAAATATCCGGCTGGCTCCAGAGCATGTGTCTTATATTGTCAACCATGCAGAAGATGTGGTGCTTTTTGTAGATGAAGACTTGCTGCCGTTAGTAGAGCGGGTAAAGGATCAATTGGGAACTGTGAAGGCATTCATCATCATGACAGATAAAGAAGAGCTCCCATCGACTTCCTTACATCCTGTATTTTCTTATGAAGATTTATTAGAAGAAGGGGACCCTAACTTCTCCTTTGTAAAAGATATCGATGAAAACGACGCGGCCGGAATTTGTTATACTTCCGCAACAACCGGTAATCCGAAAGGTGTCGTCTACTCCCACCGTTCCTTGGTTCTTCATAGCTATGCACTCGGTTTGGCAGATACAGCAGGGCTGTCAGAATATGATACTTGCATGCCGGTAGTACCGATGTTCCATGCAAATGCTTGGGGATTGCCGTTTGCCGCTACTTGGTTTGGTACCACACAAGTGCTTCCTGGACCACAGTTCACTCCGCAACTTTTAGCAGAATTAATAGAGAGCGAGAATATTACATTAACTGCCGGTGTTCCAACGATCTGGCTTGGTCTATTGAATGAGTTGGAAAAAGGATCTTATGACACATCAAGCCTTCGGGCAATATTGTGTGGCGGATCTGCAGCACCTCGAGGGATGATCAAGGCCTTTGAAACAAAATACGGCATACCTTTCTTACATGCATATGGCATGACGGAAACGACGCCACTTGCTACCGTTTCTAGGCTGAAAAGTCATCAAACAGATTTAGACGAAGAGAAAATGCTGGATATCCGTTCGATGCAAGGGTTGTTGGTTCCTGGCCTTGAGATGAAAATTATCGGTGCGGAAGGGGAAGTGGAATGGAACGGCACAGAAATGGGAGAGTTATGCCTCCGCGGCCCATGGATAGCGGACGAGTATTATAAGGACGAGCGTTCAGCAGATGCCTTTATAGATGGATGGCTTCACACAGGTGATGTAGTCACTGTGGATCAAGAAGGAGTTGTAAAAATTGTTGACCGCACAAAAGACTTAATTAAAAGCGGTGGTGAATGGATTTCTTCTGTCGACCTGGAAAATGCGATCATGGCACATGAGGCAGTATTCGAAGCAAGCGTCGTAGCCATTCCCCATGACGAGTGGCAGGAAAGACCTGTCGCTTGCGTCGTGCTAAAAGATGCTTTTGTCGGCAAAGTAGAAAAACAGGAGATCATCGATTTCATTTCCCCACAGTTCGCTAAATGGTGGCTGCCGGACGAAGTTATCTTCATGGAAGAAATACCGAAGACATCAGTAGGGAAGTTCCTAAAGAGGGCGCTAAGGGATATCGTGGAGAAAGAGATGAAAAGTACGGTGGAGTAAAGGGATCCTATAAGGAGACAGGCCTTTCAATTTTTTGAAAGGCTTTTTTCCTCATAGAATTTCAAAACTGACATCAACTTAAAAAGTCAATGCCAGTTTTCATCCTGTACTACTTTACTATTCCCTCTCTTCCCAAGACTGCCTCAAATCCTAAACGGGCTTCCTTCAAGACGGATTCTCTCCACTCCCTGTCTTCCGGGTAGAACATCTTCTTGAATTCATCCAACACCCACTGTCTGTCCTCTTCCCGTTCTGCGCCATACCAATAGAGCTGGTTTTCGAGAAGGATCGTGGTGAATTCGCGCAACTCGGCCTCCTTGTCATCTCCAAAGGTACCGAATTCAAAAAGGGCCGAGAAGAGATACGTATCTGGATGCTCTTCTTTTTTTATTTTATGGAAGTGGTTGGTGGAATCGCCCTTCACTTTTTCCGGTGAAAACTTTTGAATGTTTTTTAATGGGTACAATGATTTTAATTCCTCTTCATCGCGTGAATCGGTATCAGACATCACCATGGTAATTTCATTTGATGGACCTAGAGCAGTGTGCCAATCCATATGAATGACACGTGAATAGGTGGAAAGTAGCCTTTTCTGCACACTCTTCAGGAACTTGGCAGATTCTTCCGGTCTCTTGCCTCCGAAATACACTCCTCTCTCAAACTCGAACTGTCCCATGCCTTTTGCCTCACTTATTCCACTGTAGCCCTCCTTAAAAGATGCTTTGGTCAGTTGGGTGTACAGGTCTGTTTTTTCCTTCTTAACATGTTGGACTTTTCCGCTCGGTAGAAAAAGATCCTTTGCTTTGGCAAAGTTTCTGTTCACATCCTTCGGCACAGAATCAGGGTTGTACAAATAATTTCGGTTTAGGTCAATATTATTTTCTGTTACCCTGCGGAAGTTCCTCATTCCCCAAGGGTTTAAGGCATGTATCAGACAGATGCCGGTTGTTTGTGGGTCTATTCGTTTCAGGTATTCATCCACAAAAAGATGGGTGACGGCTGCCCCGGCATAGCCTTCGATACCGTGTTCCCCTGTGGTGAAGAAAAGGACTTGTTCATTAGAGGAGAGGGGTTCTGAATAAATCATATCAATCGCGTTATCCTTTTCGTTTCCTACGTTTTCACTTGTCAACTTCGCTTCAGGCCATATGTTCCTGATTTTTTCCAAGTGGCCTAAAAATTCCTTTCGTGATTCCTCATAATTGGATTGAAAATATCTCTCGATTTCCATCATGATAACAACACCTTCCTCGTTCTGGTTTTATTTGAGCAATTTCTTTGATAAGGGATGAATGCCAATACTTTGAACAACCAAAGAAATCAGCACTGCGGCAAACGATAAAGATATGATCAGGCCGGTATTGTCCGCCTCTTTTGCCTGAAGGCTCAAGATCAGGAAAACGGACATGGACCCTCTCAGGCCGGACCAGCTCAAAAGGATGGATTCTTTAAAGCCGAACTTCTTTCTCCATGGCTGAACGAGCTGGGTTGAACCTGTTACAATGAGCAGCCTTACAATGAGCGAAGCCAGGAAAATCAGTATGGCAAGCCCCCAGTAGTCAAACGATAAGTGTTGACCGGCCACTATTCCAATAAACAGGAATAGTAGAGATAGAATGGAGATTTCCACTACCCCCCAAAAGCCGTCAAGAGATTCTCGGAAGTGGTCATCCTTAATGGAACGGTCAAATTCGAATGAGAGCATGATTCCGGCAAAAACAGTAGCAAGCACTCCGGAAAATCCGAATTGCTCAGCAAAATTGAATGCGCCATAGGCAAGGATGATACTCAGTGTAACCTGATACTCTTTATGGTGGGTAATGTATATCGCCTTACTGAACAGCCAACCGATTGCTAACCCAATGAATATCCCTCCAAGGGAAACATAAAGGAACTCCCCTAAAAACGTCCCGACTCCTAGAGATTTTCCATCTTTCAGATAGATGCCCGAAATGACGGTGAACAATACAATGCTTGTTCCATCATTTATGAAAGACTCTCCTTCCACCACTTCCGCCATCATCCGTTTTCCAGACGCCTTCTCCAGAATGGACGTAACGGAGACAGGGTCGGTAGGAGTCAGTATGGCCGCAATCAACAGGCAGCCCACAAAAGATATCGATACAATAGGGATACTAACGGCATAAATCACCATACCAAGAACAAATACCGTTATAAGAATTCCTACTGTTGCCAAAAAAGCAATAATGCCACCATTTCTTCTAAATGCCGCGGGTGGAAAGCGATAGGCCGAAACAAACAATAGACCCGGTAAAAAGAGGTGATAAATCACATCTTTTGTAACTTCAATGGATGAGAAATAAGGGATAAAAAACAAGCCAATACCGATCAGCACAAGAATCGGGGGAACCGGAATATCCTCTTTTTTCTTATCAATGGTGAAAATTATATAGCCGATTAAAAGCAACAGTATATATGGTGTGGTATTCATAATCATAGCCTCCCGAGTTAAAAAAGGGACTGAGGGTCAGCCCTAAAGGAAAACCGGTCATCCACAAGTTAAATATGAGTATATTCCATTTTTTTAGGTGCTCTACTCGAAATCATCCGGATTTTTTTCGCTCTCTTTATTTTTTTTCTTATCAGGTGTCTCCCTTTGAGGGTCGATATCCTGATCTGGTTTGTTCTTCTTGTTTTTTTGTTCCCTGGATAAATCTTTATTGTTTTGCTCTGATTTTTTCATTTCGTATTCTCCTCCTTAAATTTGTTTACTCCCCTTCAGATGAGCTATTCATAGCTTTCATAAAGTAGGCAGTGGGAAGCAATAGACCCAAGCTTGCTTGAATTAGAGCAAAGAATCTCGCACTCCCAACGGGGATAAGATCGCCATATCCTACGGAGAGCATCGTAACCCCGCTGAAATAAAGGAAGGTTAGAAAATCCTCTGGTGCCTGGTCTCCGGTCTTGTCAGAAATCCTTAGTATGACTTCATTGCCGGACAACAGATAATACAGAACAGCGAATCCAAAGGTGATGCCAACCATTACAAAGAACAGTTTTAGAAAAAGATCCATATGGACATAGCTTTTTTTGTATGTTTTATTCGTAAAAAAATAGAATAGATTCATCGCTAAAAACACAATGGTCATCCCTATAAGTATGCTTGAAAGCATTTGATACCTCCTTCCTTCTAGTTTTTCGTTTCCCTCCCCACGAACTATAAAACCAAATTAAAGAGATAAGTAGATTTTCTCTAAGCAAAAATACACCTCTTCTACCAATCCAATAACTTCCCACTATAAATATGTTAAAATAAAATGGTAGATACTTCCTAATCGAGAGGCGTGTCGAGGTATTAGATTCCGTAAATAAAACGTAGAAGAGAGGTACCCCTATTGAAGAAAAAAGTTGTTCTCGCAGGAGGAACCGGATTTATAGGTAAATACCTGGAAAAGCAATTTATCCAACAGAATTATGAAGTTATCATAATTTCAAGACAACCTAAACACCTATCTTGGACAGATACAAAAGGAATCAGAGATGCAGTCGAGAATGCGGAATTGGTCATAAACCTGGCTGGAAAGTCCGTGGATTGCCGCTATAATGAGACAAATAAAAAGGAGATTTTTGATTCGAGGACGGAGACGACTAAAATCATTGGAAAAGCAATCGAAAGTGTTCAAAATCCTCCAGAGTTATGGATCAACTCCAGTACAGCAACTATTTATCGACATGCGGAAGACAGGGCGATGACGGAAACAAACGGTGAAATAGGAGAGGGCTTTTCAGTCGAGGTGGCAAAAGCATGGGAAAAATCATTCTTTGATTTTAATTTATCCCAAACAAGACAGGTTGCATTGCGAATTGCCATTGTACTAGGAAAAGATGGTGGGGTTATGACACCATTTAAAAACCTTGTTAGATTTGGCCTGGGTGGAGTCCAAGGGCCAGGAACGCAAATGTTCAGCTGGGTACATATCGAGGATGTTTATAAGATCATACTTTTCATTAGGGATAGAAAGGACTTAAAGGGAGTGTTCAATTGCTCTGCTCCAAATCCTATCTCGAACAAGCAATTCATGGCTGAGATGAGGGAGAAGATGAATAGAAAGATTGGGTTGCCTTCACCAAGATGGATGCTAGAGGTCGGGGCTGTCGTCATTCGGACGGAAACAGAGTTGATCCTGAAAAGCAGATGGGTCATTCCAGAAAGATTGGAACAAGAGGGCTATCAATTTAAGTACGCCAAGATAGAGGAAGCATTGACAGAAATCTTATCTTGAAATACCAGTTTGTTTTATTCCTGGCTACTGAGGGTATACCTTCACTAGATGAAGGGAGTAGATAGATATGACATTAACTAAAGAAAAGCAGAAATTACTTCTAGTCAAACTGGAAAAGATGAAAGAAAGCATAGAGAGAAAACAGGAAAACAGTATATTGGACGAGTCCCTGCGCGAATCTACAGGAGAAATCACTTCTGGAATCGGCAATCATTTGGCAGAAGGGAACGCCGAAAGAGTGGAAAGAGAGCAGGAACAAACCTTTGAGCAAATTGATGAGAAATTGCTAGGTGAGATTGATGAAGCTTTAGCCAGAATGGAAGAAGGTACATACGGAACTTGTGTGGATACAGGTGAAGAGATTCCATATGAACGATTAGAAGCACTGCCTTATGCGAAGCGAACTGCTCAAGCGCAAGAGAAGTTTGATAAAGGGGAAAGATATTGATTGATGAGCCACCGGGATTATTCGGTGGCTTCAGTGTGTAGACAAAGCAAAATATATAGCAGTTTTCAGGTTGATCGTAGTGGAAGACGCGAAGACTCCCTCGGGAGGAAGGGATAGGGAAGACCCCGCAGGAAAGCGAAGCGCCTGGAACGAAGATCAACAGTTAAATACAAATCTAAAGGTTATTAGGGTTTGTCAACAGTCTGGGGCCACCGGGATGAACCGGTGGCTTTATTTTCATATAGCAGGATAAATGTATTCCCACATCTAATATATAGTTAGAAATCAAAAAAAGAGGAATGCAAAAATGAAAATCATAAACACGAGTCTAACATACAATCACCAAGTACCCTGCACGGATGGTACTTTTATTAATAGTTATGACGTTCAAGTCACCATCAAGTTAAATGATGAAATACTTCACTTCACCTATTTGTTAATGGAAGGAGAAAATGTTTGGGGCCATACCTTTGCGTATGATCAGGACGGTTATGAGAGACCTGGCCTGCTTTCTCCAAATGATTTCAGTCAGTTATTCGCTAGCCCAGAAGTTAGCCAGCATACAATTCAAGTCGAAAGAAAGCTTGGTGTTATTGGGAGATGCGAATTAACGGTTTTCCCCGAAGAGGAGCACAGTACGTTTGATTTTGTCTCTTTTCATCATTTATGTAAACATTTAGCAGGCGTTTTGCATGTGAAGCCCCATGTTCACAAAGAGCTTGGTATGTGCAGCTATCATGCAGTGAAGTTTGAATTAAAGGATGGTCCCATTTTCATTCTATGTAATGATTATCATATAGCTTTCACCCATGAGGTGGATAGCTACCCAAAGAAATTCATTGATCATCATAAGTTAGCATCCTACTTTCCTCCCCCATATAAAGTCTACCGGGTAGAGGAACTTAACAAGCCTTTTCAAAAAGAACAAATAAATCGCTCATTAACTGACTGGGAAATTTATAGTATCAAACATTGGAAACCAGAAACACTTGGGGAATTTTTATTCAACTACTGGGACTAGTCCAGTTAAAAGTAAGGGACCTTTGCTAATCAGCAAAGGTCTCTTGCGTTTCTTATCTGATAAATCCTACTTGTTCCGCATCTGTATCCCATTTGAAGTTTTTCTTCTTTTTATTATCTGCTTGAAGATCTGCACAAATCTTTTCCACGTCGACAGCTTTTTCATAATGCCATTGCAAGGCGACGGAAGTGTACAGCTCATTTAGCTGTGCATAAGAAAACCCATCTGTCAGCTGATTGATCTTTCTTATCTCTTCCTCCGAAATGAATTGGAGCATCTTCTTCTTTTTCAAATAACCCACTCTTAGTTCCAGAGTAGGAAGTTTAATTTCGTATGCTCTGTCAAAACGTCCCGAGCGATTGATGAGTGCGGGATCAATTTTTTCAGGATAGTTGGTAGTTCCTATTAAGAAGATCCCTTCTTTGGAAGTGGCACCATCCAGTGTATTTAAAAAGACGGACCTGACTTCAATCGGCATCGAATCAATATCCTCGATTACCAAAGCCATCGGTGTCATTCTGTTAACAGTAGAAAACACTTCATGGACGGAGTAACTGGAAGTGTGCTCCGTTATCTGCCAATAGGCAACAGGAGCAGTAATGCTGTTGGCAATCGACTTCACCAATGTAGTTTTTCCATTACCCGGCTTTCCGTAAAGCAAGATCCCTCTCTTATAGGGAATGTCATATGTTTTAAAGAAGGAGCCGCTATCTGTAAAGAACTCGTCGATAGAACGATAGATTTCCTTTTTAAGAGATTCTTCCAAAAAAACATCATCACGAGTAACAAATGTGGTGATTTTCTCTTTCGTACTTTCAATACCGTTTTCCGTATCGGTAAAGACGGTGACATAGTTTTTCGTGTAGTCCCGCTTTCTTTTAATTACATAGTTTAAAAAGGTTAAGAGGCCATCATTATTTTTGGCCAAAATAAAATCATGGATGGTCTCTGTATGGGTTTGAAAAATAGGGCATCGGACAACGGCTACTTCATATTCTTTATAGTAATATAGGGTGTTGGAAAGACGTGGTTTGATGATAAACTCTAGCTGATCTTGATTATGATTGGAGGAAATCGTTCTTGTTTCCAATCCATCAAATACGTGGGTAACAGCTTCCACTTTTTCTGGATGTATCTCTAAGTCCTCTTCAAGTACTTCCCAAATCTCATTGGATGTTTCATCATCCGCGTACAGATGAAAGTCAGTGCCATATTTGTGATATAGAGCATTTTTCAGTTTGCTTACCACGTAACCAAAATCATAATAGCTTCCGATTTCTTCGCGGTCTTTTTCATTGAAGTGAATTAAATAAGGTGTTTTTTGCATGCAAGTCCTTCTTCCATTTTTGGTAGTTATTTCTTAACATACTTTATTTTACTGAGAAAATGGAATGGAGGCAATAAAAAAGACAGTCACATAGGGACTGTCGGTTAGGTATATTTTATTACTCTCTTAATTTTACTAAAAGTCCATCATCATCCTTATTTCTAATGGACGAAATTTTTCCCTCCTTATTGATGTTGATGACCCCAGTGACCGTTGCTGTATTTATTTGTCCATCCTTATTGTATTCCACGTCAACCTCGAAATTGTAGGCATCGATTTCAGTTTCGTTTATATTATGTATCGAAATATCTTTGGGGAGTAACTGATAGTCCGCTTCATATGCAATCCTTAAATATTCCAATATAGAATTTGTACTAATAAATCTTCCGATATCATCTACTAGCATTTCATAATTTTCTTCTATATAGTTTTGTAATTCAGGTGGGTAAATATCGTCTTGCGCAAGTGCTTGTTTCAGCTCTTCACTAGGTCCTGAAAATTCATTTTTCAAAAAAGTGTTGATGGTAGTTATGTTTTTAGCTTTTTCTTGTGATTCCGTTGCTGAATTCGAACAGCCTGCGATAAAACTAAAGGTCAAAATCACGGCAACAATATATTGAATTAATCCTGTTTTTTTCATCTGACCCCCCCATTGCAAATTGTATCTTAATTCTAATTGGTTTAATAGTTCTCTAATTATTACATCAGGACTTTTTATTTTTTTTATATTGTAAAAACACAATCGATGTAAGTAACAATAGCCCTGTGACCCCCAAGAAGATATTGCGGTAAATCTCATCAACAGGTATGTTTCCTTGCCATACTATCAACAACCCAGTTAAAGCCACTCCAAAGGCACCGCCGAAAAACTGGACAAGTTGGGCGATTCCCATTCCTGCTCCAAGCTCCGATTTATCCATAATCCTGGATATCTCATTGGAAATGCTGGAAGTGAGTGCTGAAAATCCTGTACTCATGAACATATAGGTAACCAAAATGACATAAGGGGAGAGATCACCTAATAATCCAAATGAAAGGGTAGAAATGATTAAAAATAGCTGACCGAACAAAATCAGTGGCATATTGCCAAAGCGATCGATAAATCTGCCGATAAATTGAGCGGCAATGGCAGAAAGAATCGCTCCCGGGAAGATAAGCAATCCGATGGTTGCTGGTTCCTTGTTAAAGATCACCGCCAGCATAATCGGCATTAGAAATAAAGCGGAAAAGTGGGTGACGAATGCTCCAAATCCGATTCCTAACAACTTCACAAACTGCTTGTTTTTCAATAGTGCAGGTTGAATGAATGGCGTGGAGACTTTATGGATATGTCGCCAAAGCCATATTAGGGCTGCAATACTCACGATTAAAATTGGGATCAAAAAAGTTGATAGGAAAAGTAAAAGTCCTGTCACGCCAAGACCAATTAACAAACCACCTAGGTAGTCAAATTTCACTTTCTGTGTTTTTTCATTTGGTAAAAGTTTTCGGAATAGTGGAAGGAGCAGTAAAACGAATCCTGTCACTACAAAAAGGTAATGCCAACCTAAGTATTGGGTGATGAGTCCCCCAATTACCGGGCCAAGTCCAAATCCGAGGGAAGCGGCAGAAGAGATAAAGGCCATCGCTTTTCCCCTCCTAGAAATGGGGATATATCGTCCCGCCAACACCATGGCCAAACCCGGCACAGCCCCGGCACCTGCAGCTTGCAATAGTCTTGCGGCCAATAGCCATATGAAATCCTGCGAAAGGAACCCGATGATCGAGGAAATGGCCAACAAGCCAAGCCCTAAGGTTAACAACTTTCTAATGGGCAAAAAATCCGATAACCTGCTATAGGTCAAGGTTGATATGGCAAACACAATGGAATAGCCAGATACAATCCAGGAAGCGGTGGAGGAGGATAGGCTCAGCTCGCGCAATACACTAGGTAAGGCAACATTGAACATGGTCGTATTCATGACAACCAGCCAAACGGTGGCGCTCCAGATGAGGATGATTTTATTTTCTTCTATGACGGGTTGTTCTAGTTCTTTATATTCGGCAACGTGTGATGCCATTTGTCTCACCAATTTCTATCTTAATTTTGTAAAAATTCTTGGAGCTTCTTGTAGTTGTCTTTCGCATCCTCATATCCTAGTTCATAGAGGGATTGGAGACGTTCCTTCTTACGTTCCATTCTGCCAACAGGTAACGGCTTGCTTGGCTGAAATACAAAAGTGGAACCTTTTTCCCTCTCCATTTCAACATAGTCCAATGTGTCATTATAGAGTTTGTAACGTGTCTGTAGACGCTCTGATATGATTGGATATTGCTTGTATTTAAAAAGTGAAGAAAATCGGCTTGCTTTCTTTTTATATCCAACAGGCTTTGTCAGAATGACGACATTTTTCTCAAAACCATCTTTTTGTGCCTTTTTTAGCGGGATGGGATCTATGATTCCCCCGTCTAAGAGTACTTTGTCCTGATATGCTACACTTGGTGCGACAAAGGGAAGGGAACTTGATGCGCGAATAAGCTGAAGCATATCCTCTCCATGCTGGTCCATATTATAGTATATTGGTTCGCCAGTCAGACAATCCGTAGTCACCACAACAAACTGTTCGGTTCTCTTCAAGAATGTTTCATAGTCATAAGGAACAAGTTTATTAGGAATTTCATCAAACAAAAAGTCCATGTCAAACATCTGCCGTTTTTTCCAAAAGTTCCGATAGGAAAGGTACCGTGGGTCTCCAACAAAGTCAATATTGACCTTTTTGTTTCTCCCTGGCTGTCTGGATAAATAAGAAGCTGCCATGCATGCTCCGGCAGAAACACCAATCACATATGGAAAGTATAAGTCCTTTTCCATAAAATATTCTAACATTCCGGCAGTATATACCCCTCGCATACCTCCGCCTTCAAGCACTAACCCACTGTTCAACAACTGTAATCCCTCTTTTCATACAAGCTTTCATTTTTTCATTTATTAATAAAGCATATTGTAACAAACCAGTGGAACCTTGTCCGGAAAGGTGCTTGGAAAAGAAAAGTTTGATAAAAAGTCCATGCAAAATGTTTAAAAAGTGCATAGTATTCCTAGTCT
Source organism: Sutcliffiella horikoshii (assembly GCF_021991925.1). Lineage (GTDB taxonomy): Bacteria > Bacillota > Bacilli > Bacillales > Bacillaceae_I > Sutcliffiella_A > Sutcliffiella_A horikoshii_F. Next base: position 378,176 of record NZ_RXZI01000001.1, read on the forward strand.
ATGAGCCCTATAATAATAATGAAAATCATTATCAATTACATAGGCTGATCTACAGTCAAAAGAGAGGGAGATAGAAATGAGAAAGAATAAAAGGCTTATTCAATTACTGCTTACTTTCAGTATATTGGCATTATTAATAGCTGGATGCGGAGCAAACAATACAGGGAGCAATACGGGTCAAAACAGTTCTAAAGACGATGAAGCAGCAAAAACAGAAGAGTCGACAGAATACACGGTTCAACATGCAATGGGGGAAACAATCATTGAAAACACACCTCAAAAAGTCGTGGTACTGACTAATGAAGGAACAGAAGCTGTATTGGAACTGGGGGTAACACCAGTGGGCGCTGCTAGTCCCGGTGTAGGAAATGAGTGGTATGCTCATATTAAAGATGAAATGGAAGGGGTAACGGAGCTTGGCGAAGAAACGGCACCGAACCTTGAAACCATTGCAAGTCTTCAACCAGACCTGATCATTGGAAATAAAATCCGTCATGAAGAAATCTATGAACAATTAGAAGCGATTGCACCAACTGTATTCTCAGAAGATTTAGCAGGAGACTGGAAGCAAAACTTTGAACTTTATGCAAAAGCGTTGAACAAAGAGACAGAAGGCAAAGAAGCAATGGCAAACTATGATAAGCATGTGGAAGAAGTAAAAGGGAAGTTAAGCGATAAATTGGATATGGAAGTTTCGGTTGTCCGCTTCTTGCCAACAACGGTTCGTATTTATCAAAAAGATACATTTGCAGGAACCATCCTTTCTGATTTAGGATTTGCACGTCCAGAAGCACAAGATAAGGATAATTTCATGGAAGTTATTACAGAAGAACAGATGAGCAGCATGGATGGGGACGTTATGTTCTATTTCAATGCAGATTACGATGAGGAAAAAGGCGGAACCAAAATGCAAGAAGCTTGGATGCAACATCCCCTTTATGAAAAGCTGAATGTTGCTCAAACGGATTCTGCATATAAAGTAGATGAAATCATCTGGAATCTTTCTGGTGGGATTAAAGCTGCAAACCTACTATTAGAAGATATCGTAAAGTATATGGAAGAAATGTAATAGAAATAAGGAAGGTTGACATATGTTGTCAGCCTTCTTTTTATAAGGCTCTATTCTAAGAGATTGTTGCTATTAACTCGTAAAAAGTCGGCAGTTGGACTTTTTACTGCCATCATACTCTAGAAATGCAAGCAGTAAATTTAGTCATTTAGAAAAGAGCACGGTGTAAAGCACTAGTATGGTTGGCTTAATAATTTGTAAAAGTAACAAAGTTTACGAAAATTTCCGTATATAAAAGGAGGGAGAAGATGGAGCGTCAAGAGCAAGGGTGGACATGGGAACAGATGGAGAATTTCTTTTACGTGTCGAATGAAGAGAAAGCGGATGTTGTCTGGGAATGTCGGATATGTGAGTTGAGAGACTCTGAAATTCTACAAAAACTTTTAAACATTTATGGTGCAGGAATTAAGGCAACGACCAAGGACGTGACCGTCATGTATCTTGCGGGGTGGTTTGGATATTTATGTGGATCGATGCATTTCTTATCATCTGATGGATGGAAGGTCAACGCTAGAAATATTAAACTTCAATTATATAAAAATCAGCGTGGGACGATGCTGATCTCATTTATCATTCAATCGGAAGACTTAGTTGAAAAAGGAAGCAGTGAGTGGGTGGAGGATTTTTATAAAGTAAAAATGAAGCCCGTATATATGCTGTTGCAAGCTATGTCAACTAACAACAACCTTTTACATATGTGGTACCAGGCGACCCATAGTCTATATTGGATCTCAGATCGTATGAAGCATTCAGGCCTTTTAGATAGGTATGTCAGGCAATACGAAAAAAACGTGGAAATGTTTAAAGAAGCAACTCCTTCTTCCTGCATGGGAGTGTTGACCGAAAAACATCCCTATGCAAAAAAACTTATATTTATTGAGAATCCATGGGATTTACATGACCCAATGCCTTTAAAACCTTCGTGTTGTCTTGCTTATCAAACAGAGGGCGGGCACTTATGTTATACCTGTCCGAGAATGAAAAAGTCAGAGCGACTAGAAAAATACAATAAAATTTTAGCAGAGCATTCGACAACGAGTTAAAGCTGTCGAATGCTTTTTTAATGTTTATTCGGAAAATTCATCGTGACTTTTTAAAAGTACTTGTTGTACAATAATTCACAATATTCATTTTTCACAAAAGGAAAGGAGCGGTAAGAATGGCAAAAGCGGTACAAACAAGAGTGACAACAGATGAAGTGGAACATGCCTATGAGGTACTGAAGGATGTGGTTGTCAGAACCCCGCTTCAGTTGGATACCATTCTCTCAGAACGATATAACTGTAAAGTATACCTTAAACGGGAAGATCAACAGATGGTAAGATCCTTTAAAATTAGAGGAGCATACTATTCGGTCCATAGTTTAACAGAGGAACAGCGTGCAAAAGGTGTGGTGTGTGCCAGTGCAGGCAACCATGCACAAGGTGTTGCCTTTGCGTGCAAAAAGCTCGGCATTAAAGGGAAGATATTTATGCCAACCACTACCCCAAGACAAAAAGTGTCACGAGTAGAGTTTTTTGGTGGGAAGTTTACAGAAGTCGTCCTTACAGGCGATACTTATGATGATTCCTATCAGCAAGCAATGGAAGTTTGCGAAAAGGAAGGGATGAAGTTTATCCACCCCTTTGACGATCGATTAACCATTACCGGACAGGCAACTGTTGGCTTGGAAATTTCTGAGCAATTGCAGGAAGAATGTTCTCATGTGTTTATGAGTATAGGCGGCGGCGGACTGATCTCAGGTGTGGGATCCTATTTGAAAGAAAAGCGTCCACATACAAAATTGATTGGTGTGGAACCGTTCGGGGCTCCAGGTATGAAGCAATCATTGGCTCAAAATGGAGTGGTGCGATTAAATGAGATTGATAGCTTTGTAGATGGAGCAGCTGTCAAGCAGGTGGGACAACTCCCGTTTGAAATGACAAAAGACCTCGTCAATGATGTGGTATTGGTACCAGAAGGAAAAGTGTGCACCACTATTCTTAATTTATACAACGAAAACGCCATTATTGCCGAGCCGGCGGGAGCGTTGTCCATTGCAGCACTTGATTTTTACAGGGATGAGATTAGAGGAAAGACGGTAGTCTGTATTGTAAGTGGTGGAAACAATGATTTAGACCGCATGCAGGAAATGAAAGAACGGTCCCTGATCTATGAAGGGCTTAAGCACTATTTTATTGTCAACTTCCCTCAGCGTGCAGGGGCATTGCGGGAATTTATGGAGGATGTCCTGGGAGAAACAGATGATATCACACGTTTTGAGTACACCAAGAAAAATAACCGAGACAAGGGGCCGGTGTTGGTTGGAGTCGAATTACGAAAGCCTGACGATTATTTTGCCATTATTGAACGAATGGAGAAGAAAGGCTTCACCTATATCGAAATTAACAAAGATAAACAGCTATTTAATTTATTGATATAATGATAGTTTGTCTGGGAAAAGAGCGGGGTAACTCGTTCTTTTTTTATGTTTTGAGAGAAAAAAAGAAGGGTATGTAAAAAAATTTAACAAACATTTGTAAGCGTTTTCTTTGTTATCACAACAAAAATGAAAGCGTTTTTATATTATCTGTAAAATTAGAATTATCTGAAATTAGGTGTTGACGGCCTGTATAGACGGTATTAAAATAACATCAACTCAAAGAAACATTGATAAATGAAATAACATTTCTCTTATCAGAAGGGTGTCTAGGGTTCCGGTGATTTCAGGAAAGTAAAGTGGTAGTGCAAGAAAGAAATACTCCTTTCTATATCAACCATTTTTCCTATCATGTCTGGTCCGAGCGATACCAGCACGATCTTGACAGATGGTGTACACCGCGAGGAAAAAAGCCTCTACGGATAGGTTCTGATAAACGCTTGACGTTTATTCAACCTGACCAAGGGGCAACTTTTAAACTGTTATATGTCAGAATATTCAAACAATAAAAAGTAGAAAGAGGAGATTAGTTATGTGTAGATACATCTATATGAATGGGCAGCTAGTAGAAAAAGAGAAGGCAGTTGTATCTGTATATGATCATGGGTTCCTATATGGCGATGGCGTTTTTGAAGGAATCCGAATGTACAACGGAAATGTATTCCGTCTTCGCGAACATCTTGAAAGATTATATGATTCTGCAAGATCTGTATTATTGGACGTCCCCTATACGATGTCTGAACTAGAGGATATTATCGTTGAGACCCTCAGAAAGAACAAATTGCATGATACGGCCTATATTCGACTGGTCCTATCAAGGGGAATCGGCGATCTCGGTTTAGATCCCACAAAATGTAAAACTCCAAACCTGATTGTCATTGCTGAGCAACTGGCACTATTCCCAAAAGAACTGTACGACGTAGGGATTACGATGGTGACGGTTCCTACTCGCAGGAACCGCCCAGATATCCTAAGTCCGAAAGTAAAATCACTTAACTATTTGAACAACATCATGGTAAAAGCAGAAGCAAATATGGCTGGTGCCAATGAGGCACTTACGTTAAACACAGAGGGTTATGTCGCAGAGGGATCAGGACAGAACATCTTTATCCTGAAGGGCAACAAACTATTAACGCCACCAAGCTATGTTGGAGCACTGGAAGGCATCACTCGAAACGCCATCATCGATCTTGCTAATGAAATGGGCTATGACGTTCGAGAAGAACCATTTACAAGACACGATGTATATGTAGCAGATGAAGTGTTCTTAACAGGAACCGCAGCCGAAGTTATCCCGGTTATCAGCCTGGACGGCAGAAAAATCGCAGACGGAAAACCAGGCAAAGAAACCCACAAAATCCTAAACCGCTTCCGCCAACTAGTCGTAGAAGACGGCCACAAAGTCTACCCAGAAGAAACCCAAGTAGGCTGGGAAATCAACGGAGGAGTGTTGTTAGGTGAAGCGTTGAATCATTAAAGTGATAAAAGGGGTCTGACCCTCAACACGTTAAAGCATTAAAAGGGGTCTGACCCCCTTAAAAGGAGTGAAGCAACCGATGAGAAGTAATACGATCAAGAGAGGTATCGATAGAGCACCACATAGAAGTTTGTTGCATGCAGCAGGGGTAAAGGCGGAGGATATGGATAAGCCGTTCATCGGTGTCTGTAACTCTTATGTGGATATTATCCCGGGGCATATGCATTTGAATAAATTCGCAGAAGTAGTAAAGGAAGCTATCAGGGAAGCGGGAGGAGTACCTTTCGAATTCAACACAATCGGAGTGGATGACGGAATTGCCATGGGGCATATCGGAATGCGTTACTCCCTACCAAGTAGGGAACTTATCGCAGATTCGGCGGAAACAGTCATCAATGCCCATTGGTTTGACGGCGTGTTTTACATCCCGAACTGTGACAAGATCACACCTGGTATGCTGATGGCCGCTGCAAGGACCAACGTACCTGCTGTTTTTGTATCAGGAGGGCCGATGGAGGCTGGAAGAACGAAGGATGGTAAACCATTATCCTTAGTATCTGTTTTTGAAGGAGTAGGCAGCGTACTTTCCGGTAAGATGTCCCGGGAAGAGCTGTTGGAAATTGAATCAAGCGCGTGTCCGACATGTGGATCATGTTCAGGGATGTTCACGGCAAACTCCATGAACACCCTGATGGAAATGCTCGGAGTGGCCCTCCCTGGTAACGGTACCATGGTGGCAACCTCCAATGAACGCCACCAACTGATCAAAGATGCCGCAAAGCATCTCATGAGACAAATCGAAGAAGATGTTAGACCAAGAGATATCATCACTAAAGAAGCAATCGACGACGCTTTTGCACTGGATATGGCAATGGGCGGATCGACGAATACCGTCCTACATACACTTGCCATTGCGCATGAAGCTGGAATTGAGTACAAGTTAGAGGATATCAATAAAATTGCAGAAAGAATTCCTTATCTATGCAAAGTAAGTCCGGCATCAGACTACTCCATGGAAGATGTCCATGAGGCAGGTGGGGTGAGTGCCATCATCAAAGAATTATGCAAAATGGAAGGTGCCATCCATCCAGATAGAATCACCATTTCCGGTCAAACCATCAAGGAAGTGGTGGACCACGCGCAAATTGTTAACGATCAAGTTATCCGAAGGAAAGATAATGCTTATAGTCCAGTAGGTGGACTAAGCATCCTGTTTGGCAATATTGCACCAAACGGAGGGGTCATTAAAGTTGGAGCAGTAGATCCATCTATTAAAACTTTTACAGGAGAAGCCATCATTTTCGAATCACAAGATGAGGCACAAGAAGGCATTAATAGTGGTCAAGTCCGTGAAGGGCACGTAGTAGTCATCAGGTACGAGGGGCCAAAAGGCGGCCCAGGAATGCCAGAGATGCTAGCACCGACTTCCTCTATTGCAGGAAGGGGATTATCCACAAAAGTGGCACTCATCACGGATGGAAGATTTTCTGGGGCATCAAGAGGCATCTCAATCGGACACATCTCTCCGGAAGCGGCAGAAGGTGGACCAATTGCCTTTGTGGAAAACGGAGACATCATCCAAATTGATTTGGCGAAACGCTCCATTCATTTATTAGTAGAGAGTGAAGAACTTGAAGCAAGGAAGCAGAACTGGAACCCACCAGAATCAAAAGTGAAAAGTGGTTACCTTGCAAGATATGCAGCACTCGTAACTTCAGCGAATACAGGTGGAATCTTAAAAGTGTAAGTTTTAAAAATAAGGAGGTGGAGAACGAATGAGTACAGTGGAAGAGAGCGGAACAAAGGTCGCGCAAAAGTTGCTGACAGGTTCACGAATGATTGTCGAGGCGCTAAAAGAAGAAAAAGTGGAAGTGATATTTGGCTATCCAGGTGGGGCTGTACTAAACATTTATGACGCACTTTATGATGGTGGGATTCCTCACCTTTTGACACGGCATGAGCAAGGTGCCATTCACGCAGCGGAAGGGTACGCAAGGGTTACCGGCAGACCGGGAGTGGTTATTGCCACTTCGGGTCCAGGTGCAACCAATATCGTTACAGGACTTGCAGATGCCATGATAGATTCCCTGCCGCTTGTCGTCATCACAGGGCAAGTCAATTCACAGGTACTTGGATCAGATGCCTTTCAAGAGGCACCAATTCTAGGAATTTCAATGCCGATCACCAAACATAATTTTCAGGTACAGGATGTCAAGGAACTCCCAAGAATTTTTAAAGAAGCGTTCCATATTGCATCTACAGGAAGACCAGGACCGGTATTGATTGACATACCAAAAGACATCACCGCAACATCAGGCATTTATGACTATTCTAAAGAGGTGCACCTGCCTGGATACAAGTTACAGACTGATCCTGATCCGCTGGCTGTGAAACAAGTAGCACAAGCCTTGAAAAAAGCGAAAAAGCCCGTCATTTTAGCTGGCGCAGGCGTTCTCCACAGTAAAGCGACAAATGAGTTAAAAGAATTGGTTGCCAAAACCACCATACCAGTAGCCAATACTTTACTTGGCCTTGGCAGCTTTCCGGCAGACCACCCTCTTTTTCTCGGAATGGCGGGCATGCATGGAACGTATACAGCCAATATGGCCCTATATGAAGCAGACCTGATCATCAATATAGGCGCACGATTTGATGACAGGCTTACAGGGAACCTGAAGGAATTTGCCAAATTTGCCAAGGTGGTTCATTTTGATATCGATCCTTCCGAAATCGGCAAAAATGTCCCAACAGATTATCCGGTAATCGGGGATGCAGCAAAGTCCCTTCAATTACTATTAAAAGAGTTACCAGAAACGGCGGATACAAGTAGCTGGCTCGAAGAACTCCTGCAATCCAAAGAAGATTATCCACTATGGTATGTAGAAGATGGAGAAACTTTCAAGCCACAAAAGCTAGTAGAACTTGTTCATGAACTAACCAAGGGGGAAGCCATTGTCACAACAGATGTTGGACAGCATCAAATGTGGGCAGCACAATTTCATGGATTCCAAAATCCAGATCGCTGGGTCACGTCAGGTGGCCTTGGAACCATGGGCTTTGGATTGCCAGCAGCAATTGGGGCGCAGGTGGCAGAACGACCGTCCACCGTTGTGGCTGTCCTTGGGGATGCAGGATTCCAAATGACCCTTCAGGAACTGGCTGTCCTAAAAGAGTATGAACTTCCTGTAAAAGTAGTGCTCGTAAACAATCAATCTATGGGAATGGTTCGACAATGGCAACAGCTCTTTTATAAGGAAAGGTATTCCGAATCATTGCTACCAAACCAGCCGGATTACATCAAGCTGTCCGATGCGTTTGGAATAAAGGCTGCAGTGGTGCACAATGAACAGGAATTCCGTGCAGCATTTAATGAAGCTTTGGAAACAGATGAGCCGTATTTATTGGATTGCCGGGTGACTCCAACGGAAAATGTCTATCCGATGATTGCTCCCGGAAAAGGAATTCAACAAATGGAAGGTGTGAAGCCATGAAGCGAACACTATCGCTACTAGTAAACAATCAACTAGGTGTTTTGAACCGTTTGACCAATCTTTTCTTGCGGAAAGGATTAAACATTGAAAGCCTGGCAGTAGCACCTGTCAACGAATCCTCAATTTCCCTCATGACCATCGTCGTAAACGTGGTCGAGGAGCAAGAAGTGGAGAAAATAAAGCTCCAACTAGACAAACAAATAGACGTTATCCAAATCACCGACATATCAGAGCAGATCGCTCTAACAAATTAACGGAATATTTAGTTTTATTTACTAAAAATGATTAAGTACCTTCGATAAACACCTGTAGCTTGTAGTGCAAGATGTGAGACTCCGGCGGGAGATAGCGGTAGGTTGAGACCCCTGAAGCGTTGTGAGGAGGCTCAAGCACCGCCCCGCGGAAAGCGAACATCTGGAACGAAAAGCTACAGGAGTAAGCGGGGATAACAAACTGACTTCATATAAACCTTATTAAACTTTTCCAAGGAGGAATTTCAAATGGCAGCACACATGTATTATAACGACGACATCTCCCAAGCAGCACTAAATGGCAAAAAGGTAGCAGTAGTAGGCTACGGATCTCAAGGCCATGCCCACGCACAAAACTTACGTGACAGTGGCGTAGAAGTAGTAGTAGGCGTTCGACCCGGCGGCTCCTGGGAAAAAGCAAAAGAAGACGGATTCCAAGTATACTCCGTAGGAGAAGCAGTTGCCCAAGCAGATGTTGTAATGGTCTTACTGCCTGACGAAAGGCAACCGGAAGTATACAAACAAGAAATCGAACCACATCTAACAGAAGGAAAAGCATTGGCATTTGCCCATGGGTTCAATGTTCATTTCCATCAAGTGGTCCCTCCAAAAGATGTGGACGTATTCTTGGTCGCACCAAAAGGACCTGGCCATTTAGTAAGACGTGTATATGAAGAAGGCGGCGGCGTTCCTGCACTCTTTGCAGTCCATCAAAACGCTTCAGGGCAAGCAAAAGAGGTGGCATTGGCCTACAGTAAAGCAGTTGGTGCCGGAAGAGCAGCCGTGATGGAAACTACTTTTAAAGAAGAAACAGAAACAGACCTATTCGGAGAACAAGCAGTACTTTGCGGTGGAACAACAGCCCTTGTAAAAGCAGGATTTGAAACGCTAGTGGAAGCAGGCTACCAACCGGAAGTTGCTTATTTTGAATGTCTACACGAACTAAAATTAATTGTAGATCTTCTATATGAAAATGGATTAGAAGGAATGCGCTATTCTATCTCAGATACAGCTCAATGGGGCGATTTTACCGCAGGTCCACGAGTAGTGAATGACGGAACAAAAGATGAAATGAGAAAAATTCTTTCCGAAATCCAATCCGGACAATTTGCTAAAGGATGGGTGCTTGAAAATCAGGCAAACCGCCCAATGTTCCACTCTATCAATGAACAAGAAAAACATCACCCACTCGAAGTGGTAGGAAGGGAGCTCCGCGCGAAAATGCCATTCATCCAATCGAAGAAGAAAGGAGTCGTTGGCAGTGCGAAAGGTTGACATATTTGACACAACATTAAGAGATGGTGAACAGTCAGCCGGAGTGAATCTTCATCCACATGAAAAATTAGAAATAGCGATTCAATTAGAAAAATATGGAGTCGATATCATGGAGGCAGGGTTCCCTGCTTCCTCCTACGGGGACTTCCAAGCAGTCCAGCAAATCGCGAGGACCATCAAAAAGTCAAGAGTGGTTGGTCTTGCACGATCTGTGAAATCAGATATCGATGCTGTCTATGAAGCGGTGAAGGATGCCGAAAAGAACGGCGTACACGTTTTCTTGGCAACCTCCCCCATCCATATGGAATACAAATTGAAGAAAAAACCAAAAGAAGTAGTGGAGGCAGCCGTTCAGGCAGTCGAATATGCAAAGCGTTATTTCGATCATGTTCAATGGTCGGCAGAAGACGCAACTAGAAGCGAATGGCCATTTTTGGCTCATATCATTGAAAAGGTCATTGATGCTGGAGCAAATGTCATCAATCTTCCAGATACGGTTGGATACACAACGCCACTTGAATATGCTCAATTAATCACATATATTCGCGAACATGTTCCCAATATCCAGAAAGTAAAACTGTCTGCCCATTGCCACGACGACCTTGGGATGGCCGTTTCTAATTCACTCGCAGCCATCCAAAGTGGAGTCGATCAAATTGAAGGTACCATTAATGGAATCGGGGAACGCGCTGGGAATGCTTCCCTTGAGGAAATCATTGTAGCCCTGCAAATTAGAAAAGACGTGTACGAGGTGGAAACAAATATTGATCTTAAGCAAACGGTCCGAACAAGCAACCTTGTCAGCAAATTGACCGGTATGATTGTCCCACAAAATAAAGCGGTCGTGGGGGCTAACGCCTTTGCACATGAATCAGGAATCCATCAGGATGGAGTGTTGAAAAACAAGAGTACCTATGAAGTAATCAACCCGGAGATGGTCGGGCTTCATTCGAATAAAATGGTCCTTGGGAAGCATTCCGGCAGTCATGCCTTCAAACAGAGATGCGAGGAACTTGGGTTGTTTTTAAACGAAGAGGAAGGAAAAAAGCTGTTTAAAGCTTTCAAGGATCTTACGGTGAAAAAGAAAGAAGTAACCGAGGACGATATTTTTGCATTGATGATGGACTCATCCGTTAAGGGACTTTTCCCTCATTATCGAATGGAAACCCTACAAATCTCTTATGGCTCCAATATAATTCCGACGACAACCATTGCCATTAAAACGGAAGACGGGGAAGTACTCCAAGAATCTGCTACAGGAAAAGGAAGCGTGGAATCTGTTTACAATACAATCTCCAGAATCCTGCAAAAAGAAATATTGCTACTTGACTATCGCATTCAATCCACCACTAACGGAAGTGACGCGCTTGCTGAGGTATATGTGAAGATAAGTTGTGATGGAGATGTTTCAAGCGGAAGAGGAATTGAACATGATGTATTGGAAGCATCAGCCAAAGCTTATCTGGATGCAGTCAATCGCCTATCCATAAAAGAGAAATTTGCAAAATACTCAGCAAAAGGGGTGGAGGTAGGATGAGTCAATTTACAATCAGCGTCCTGCCTGGTGACGGAATCGGTCCTGAAGTGGTAAGGGAAGCGATCCTTGTACTAGAGCAGGTAGCCAAGAATTTTCAGCATACATTCATTTTTAATTACGGTAAGATCGGGGGAGTTGCTGTCGATGAGACAGGAACTCCCCTTCCACAAGAGACAGTGGATATGTGCAAAAAAAGTCACGCGATTCTTTTAGGAGCGGTAGGCGGACCTAAATGGGATGAAGAATCACCTGAAAGAAGGCCAGAAGCAGGATTACTTGGAATCCGTAAAGCTTTAAAGCTTTATGCCAATCTTCGCCCTGTCTCCCTGTTTGAATCCCTGATCCACGCCTCCCCTTTGAAAAGAGAGGTAGTTTTAGATACAGATGTTTTAATAGTCAGGGAACTGACTGGTGGGATTTATTTTGGCTCACCTCGTGAAAGAAGACAGGGAGAAGATGGTTTGGAAGTAATAGACACTCTACTATATACAGAGAAAGAGATGGAACGCATTATTCGTAAAGGATTTGAAGTAGCACAAGGCCGCAAGAAAAAACTAACTTCCGTTGATAAAGCGAATGTTCTAGAAAGCAGTAGATTGTGGAGAGAGGTAGCCAACCGAATCTCCAAGGAATTCCCTGAAATCCATCTAGAGCATATGCTTGTGGACAATGCAGCCATGCAATTAGTAAGAAATCCTCGGCAATTTGACGTAATCGTGACAGAAAATATGTTTGGCGACATTTTAAGCGATGAAGCTTCCATGCTAACCGGCTCCCTTGGCATGTTGCCCTCCGCAAGTCTTGGGGTAGACGGTCCAGGCCTTTATGAACCTATCCACGGCTCTGCTCCTGATATTGCCGGCAAGAATGTAGCCAATCCATTCGCTACCATCCTTTCAGCCGCCATGCTTCTAAGACACTCCCTAGGATTAGAGGAAGAAGCGGCCTCTGTGGAACGAGCAGTAGACCTCGCACTAGAAGAAGGCTACCGCACCCATGATATCGGATCTGAATGGGAACGCCTCCTAGGAACATCCCAAATGGGAGAAGCAATAAGGAGCTATCTAAAAGCGCCGATTAAAAACTGATGACTATTTAACTTAGCTGTAGATTGGAGCAATGGGCGAAGACTCCGGCGGGAGATAGCGGTAGTTTGAGACCCCTGAAGCGTTGTGAGGAGGCTCAAACACACGCCCCGCGGAAAGCGAAGCCCAGTGTGGAAATCAACAGCGGAGTTCAGTGGGAAAATTAAAAATTACGGAAGGTGAGTGACATGCAGCCAAGAACACTATTCGAGAAAATTTGGGATCGTCATACAGTAGTAAAAGAGGAGAATAAACCAAGTCTGTTGTACATCGACCTCCACTTGGTGCACGAAGTCACCTCTCCTCAAGCATTCGAGGGACTGCGTCTTTCAGGAAGAAAAGTAAGGCAACCAGACCTAACCTTTGCAACCATGGACCATAATGTCCCAACCATCAACCCGTTCCATGTTACAGACGAAATCGCCTCTAAACAAATGACCACACTGGAAGCAAACTGCAAAGAGTTTGGGATAAGACTCGCAGACCTTCACAGCGCAGAACAAGGAATTGTCCATGTCATTGGACCTGAACTGGGCTTGACTTTACCTGGCAAAACCATCGTTTGCGGTGACAGCCATACCTCTACACACGGAGCATTCGGTGCTTTGGCATTTGGAATCGGAACCAGTGAAGTGGAGCATGTCCTTGCCACACAATGTTTATGGCAATCAAAACCTAAAACATTAAAGGTTGATTTTACTGGCCTCAGGCCACTTGGAGTCTCTGCCAAAGATCTCATCTTGGCTGTGATCGCAAAATACGGAACAGATTTCGGTACAGGATATGTGCTTGAATTTACCGGTAAAGTGATTGAAGAGATGTCCATGGAGGAACGCATGACCATCTGTAATATGGCCATTGAAGCTGGTGCCCGTGCAGGACTTGTTGCCCCGGACGAAACGACTTTCTCCTATTTAAAAGGAAGAAAATATGCACCTGCTGGAGAAGAACGGGACAAGGCGGAAGTGGATTGGTTCTCGCTTCGTTCAGATGAAGGGGCGGTTTATGATAAAGAAATCCAATTCGACATTACCAATCTTGAACCACAAGTTACGTGGGGAACAAATCCATCGATGGGTACAAGTATCAGCGGTAGGGTGCCAGATCCTACAACCATTGAAAATGAAGGAGAAAGGAAATCTGTCGCCCAAGCAATTGAATATATGGGTCTTACCCCTGGTATGAAGATATCTGATATTGTCATAGATTATGTGTTTATCGGATCCTGTACAAATTCACGTATTGAAGATTTACGTAAAGCAGCCGAAGTAGTAAAAGGAAGGTCCGTATCACCGCAAGTTACCGCACTTGTCGTGCCAGGTTCGAAACAAGTGAAAAAACAGGCGGAAGCAGAAGGCCTTCATGAAGTATTTTTAGAGGCTGGATTTGAATGGAGAGAGGCCGGCTGCAGCATGTGTCTCAGTATGAACCCAGATGTTGTCCCATCTGGGAAAAGATGTGCTTCCACTTCCAACCGGAACTTTGAAGGCAGACAAGGAAGAGGAGCCAGGACACATCTTGTCAGTCCTGCGATGGCCGCCGCAGCTGCAGTCAGCGGCCGATTTGTCAATGTGAATGAATGGCGATATGAAAAGGAGGAGGTTGTCTAATGGAAGCACTCATCCATCATATCGGAAAAGTAATCCCTTTAGATAAGGCCAACGTCGACACGGATCAAATTATTCCAAAGCAATTTTTGAAGAGAATCGAAAGGACTGGGTTTGGTCAATTCCTCTTTTATGATTGGCGTTTTGATGCCAATGGAGAAAAGAAAGATTCCTTTGTTATGAATGACCCGAAATTCAAAGATGCCTCCATTCTTCTCGCACGAAAGAATTTTGGTTGTGGTTCTTCTAGGGAACATGCACCCTGGGCACTAAAAGATTATGGAATCAAGGTAGTCATCGCACCATCCTTTGCAGATATCTTTTATAACAACTGTTTTAAGAACGGGATTCTTCCGATTGTGTTAAAAGAAGAAGAGGTGGAGGAACTTTTTCAAAAGGCCTCTTACGAACCTATAAAGATGGAAGTGGATCTTGAGCTCCAAGAGGTTAGTTTAGGAAATGAATGGAAGTACCATTTTGAAGCGGACGAATATCGGAAGCAAATGCTCTTGAAAGGTCTGGACGATATCGGACTGACCGAAATGTATATGGAACAGATCAATGTATATGAACAAAATAGAAAAGTATATTGATGTGTGTATGACCATCACTTTGGTGATGGTTTCAGGGTGTAGACCAAGTCCAAAAATGATAAAAATATCTAGTTGATCTAAGTGGAAGGAGCGGAGACTCCTGCGGGAGGAAGGGACTTGGAAGACCCCGCAGGGCGTAGCCCGAGGAGGCTTCCGGACCGCCCGCGGAAAGCGAAGCTCCTGCAACGAAGATCAACTCTTCCAACAGATAACCTAACTAATTTATAGTTTGTCAACAGTCTGATACCATCACTTTGGTGATGGTTTTTTTGCGCTTGTTGGAATACCACTAATTGAAATAAGTTTCTAACGGCAAATAAGTACATAGCATTGTTAGTTTTTGTTAGACCCTTGT
The DNA here is from genome assembly GCF_021991925.1 of Sutcliffiella horikoshii. Taxonomy (GTDB): domain Bacteria; phylum Bacillota; class Bacilli; order Bacillales; family Bacillaceae_I; genus Sutcliffiella_A; species Sutcliffiella_A horikoshii_F. Next base: position 393,335 of record NZ_RXZI01000001.1, read on the forward strand.
ACTGTCTTTTTGTATGATAGATTCATAGTATTCATTGGATGAGGAGGAAACGATAGTGGACTTTATTGCACTGGATTTTGAGATAGCCAATAATGATTTGAGCAGCGCTTGTTCGTTGGGAATGGTTTTTGTCGATGGTAACCAAAAAGTAAAGGAAAAGTATTTTTTGATCAAACCGCCAAAGCTTAAAGTGGAGAAGTCCTTTTCACAGGTACACGGATTGACGGAAGAGGATTTAAAAGAGGAGAGGACATTCGATGAAATCTGGGAGGAGATTCGTGGATGTTTTACTAAGGATACATTGATTGTAGCGCATAACGCCTTTTTTGACATGAGTGTGCTGAAAAGCTGCTTGCTTCACTACTCCTTGGAGGTACCGGAGTTCTTTTATGCTTGCAGTATACCGATAAGTACTCGCGGTTTAAACGGATTCAAGGTTGGAAACTCTCTTAAAGCAAGAGTGGAGCATTTCGGTGTTACATTAGATCACCATCATAATGCGTTATCAGATGCCAAAGCGTGTGCGGATATGGTGTTAAAATGTTTGGAGATAAAGCAGCGGAAGTCACTTCAGTCATACTGCAAGACATATTCCTCCATTCCTGTTCATAGTTTTGCAGACTTGAACCCTCAGACTACCTTTTACACAAGAATTAAAAGGAAGAATGTACGTAAATCTTTCCCTACGGTGTCGGTGAGTGACATTACACCCTCCACGAAAGAGTTCGATGAAAATCACCCGCTTTTTGAGAAAAACCTGGTTTTTACAGGCGAGCTGTCAACTGTAGACAGGGCAGAAGCGATGCAATTGGTGGTTGATAAAGGTGCTGTCATCAAAAGTGGTGTCAGCGGAAAAACAGATTATCTTGTAGTGGGCAAGCAGGATCCGTCTGTTGTGGGTCCGGACGGGTTGAGTTCCAAGGAAAGGAAGGCCAAGGAACTGATGAAGAAGGAAAGCAAAATTAGGATTTTAAAGGAAAAAGAGTTTTTACAGCTATTATCTTAGAAAAATTAGGTATATTTAACTATTTATCCTAATTTTCGAAACCTGCTACCAAACTGATCCGTAAGTATAGTCGCCAATCAAAAAGTTTAATAGATTCAACTAGAACGTCTATGAACTTTTTGTTAATACTGTTATTTTTATCCTAATTATGGGTAGAAGATAATAGTCTATAAAACACAACAATGAACAGGAGAGGATTATGTGAAGTCTTTGAAAATGATGCTTGTGGGGATTCTGGCTGTAATGTTACTTACAGCTTGTGGGAACACCTCCAATGGGGTCAATGGAAATGTAGAAGGAAATGCGGAGGCGGAAGAAACAACTAATGAGCAAACAACCAATTCCACCACTGATGTAGAGGAAGTGGATGCGACAGAAGAAACTGAAGAAGTGGAAACATTGACTGCAGAAGATGTCCTACAGAAATCGACAGAAGCAATGGCTGAACTTTCTAGCTATTCCATGGAAATGGTCTCTGATCAAGAAATCTCCATGGCTGGAGAAGATACAATCAAAATGGTTACCACGACAACAACTGATATGTCATTGAATCCAATGGCAATGTATCAAGTTACTTCTATAGAAGATGCGGATGGAATGATGGAGAGCATGGATAATGAATCGTATTTTTCCGAAGCTGGATTCTTCGTATATGATTCAATGGCAGGGCAATGGTTTAAGATGCCAGAAGAATTTACTGCAGAGTTAAATGCGATGTCTGAAATGCAAACAAATCCAGCAGAACAGCTGGAAATGCTGAAAGCCTATTCTGATGATATGACGATGACCGAAGAGGATGGGCACTATGTGTTGAACTTTGAAGGCTCTGGTGAACAATTCAATGAAATGGCGGGTATGATTGGTGGAATGATGGGTGACGACATGGGAGGCATGATGGAAGAAATGCTTTCTATGATGACGGTCAACCAACTAAGTTATATTGTCCATGTTGATAAAGAAACCTTTTATCAAACCAAAGTATTGGTAAATATGGATATGGAGATGGATATTGAAGGAGAAAAAGTGTCTAGCATCCAGTCTGTTGACTCCACCTTAAGTAATTTCGATGAAGTTGGAGAGATTACAGTGCCACAAGATGTCATCGACAATGCACAGGAAATTACGATGGAAGATCTTGAGCAGATGGAGCAGCAAGGAAACTATTAAAAAGTCTCGTTTCTGGTTTATAGCTACGTAAAAGTAACAAGATTTCCCGAAAAGTACCATTAATAATGAGAGGGAGGAGCCACTAGGTTCCTCCTTTATTATGTAATACGTAGCTTTACAGGTTCATAATCATACAGTTTCCCTTCATATATCCAATCCAGTCGATCGCTTTGTCTAAAATCATCAGGTGTGACAAGGGAGGGAAGTTTATCCCATAACCTAATACCTGATCGATGAAGTACATCTGATACAAACTGGGAACAGAAATAACTTGAATCAATTTCTACAGGTTCATTAATGGAAACTCCTATTACCCCAAGAAGATTATAAAACCATTTCTTTTCCTTCTTCTGAAAAATGCCAATGATCCTTCTCATCTTCACCACCTCTCTAGGAGTCACTTTTAATTTATAAAGGACACAAGTAGTGCCGGGATACTTCCTGTAAGTACCGTTCTCCACATCTTCCCTGACAAACCCACCGTTTAACGGGTTACTTGGTCTTTTTCTTCCAAAGCTATATAGCTCGATTAGGTCCCTGTCAAAAGAAAGGGATACATGATTATAGGGCGCTTTCGTATATTTTTTGATTGATTTGGTAAATAGGGTGCCTGTATCTGTCAGTAATATGTAAACATATGTATCTTCCATTAGTAACAACACCTTCTTAAAAATAATTTCTACTATCATATATATTATATAATTTCTCTTGACCAAAATTAACCATTAATTTCATAATAATAGGTAGATAGGGGGATAAATATGTTTGAGATAGAGGCAGTCATTACTTTGCTGGTGATCGCATCAGGATTAAGTGTTTTCAGTATCATTTTCTACATAGTAAAAAGAAATACAACTTCAAAGGATTTTTCCGATTTATCTGTACGGGTGAAAACTTGGTGGGGGATGCTTGCTGTCTTTAGCATTGCGACATTATTCCATCCGCTCGTATCATTGTTTGCTCTTATGTTTCTATGTTTCTTTTCCTTAAAGGAGTATTTTTCGATATTACGTACCAGAAAGGTCGATAGACAATTATTTTTATGGGCGTATCTTTCCATCCCTATCCAGTTTTATTGGATTTACATTGGCTGGTATGGAATGTTCATCGTCTTCATACCCGTCTATGTCTTTCTATTCCTTCCGCTGCCGAGAATTCTGGGCAAGGGAACAGTGGGATTCTTACGCTCTGTAAGCTCCACGCAATGGGGATTGATGCTGATGGTGTTCGGTCTTAGTCATCTAGCATTCTATCAGACAGCAACACCGGAGTATGGTGCAAATTTGGTACTGTACTTGGTCGTTCTTACTCAATTGCATGATGTCGTTCAATATTTGGTTTCACTCTATATTGGTAAACGTAAAGTCATCCCGTCTTCCAATCCGAATATCACGTGGGAGGGTTTCCTGATTTCAACCTTTGTGACAACTGGTGTTTCCTATAATCTATACCCTTATTTAACTCCGTTGAATGAGCTGTTTGGATTATTATCAGGTCTTCTTATCAGTGTTGCCTGTTTTGGGGGAAGCCTTGCAGTATCCGTCTTGAAACGCGATCTTCTAGTAGGAGATGATGAAAAGGCATCGGTACTTAAAAAGAGCTATTTAACGAGAGTGGATAGCCTTGCTTACTCTGCCCCAATTTTCTTTCACGTGATTCGTTATTATTTCGATTTTATGTAGCTTACCCATATCAATAAAGTGAGAAAAGAAATACATCTTTAGAATCACATATTTTTACATTAACCCTAATAATTTACATTAATAGGTTATTAGGAGGAATGATGATGAAGCTGCTAATATTTTGTGACCCAGGAATTGATGATGCAATGGCATTGATTTATGCTCTTTTACATCCTGAAATAGATGTGCTGGGACTTGTTTGCAGCTATGGGAACGTCGATAAGTTTACTGCTGCCCATAATGCAGCACATATCTTACACTTAGCTGGCAGGATGGATATCCCTATTTTCAATGGTGCGGAAATGCCGGTTACTGGTGAGCTCGCCACTTATTATCCCGAGATTCATGGAGATGGGGGAATTGGTCCAATTAAAGTCACCAAGGGAGATTATCAATTCCGGATTCGAAATCTGGGGGAGGTATTTGACCTAATTGAAACTAATGATGATCTAGTCATTGCTGACCTTGGTAGGTCGACCACCTTGGCTACATGTTTTCTATTAAACAGGGAAGCAATGGGTCTGGTTAAAGAACTGCATATCATGGGTGGTGCATTCATGGTCCCCGGAAATGTTACCCCTGTTGCGGAAGCGAACTTCTATGGAGATCCCACTTCCGCAAACCTTCTGTTAGCACATGGCAAAAAAGTTATCCTTACTCCACTAAATGTTACACAGAAGGCAATCATTACAAATGACTATGCAAAAGCTCTTCAGTACTATACGGAAAATAAATTTAAGGATATGTACCTTCCCATCATTAAGTATTATGCGGATGCCTATACGAAATTGGTACCAGGAATGGATGGTGCCCCTTTTCATGATTTGTTAACAATCTATTCTGCTGTACATCCTAAAAGAATGCAGTACTTGGCTAAAAAAGTACATGTCGTTGTAGAAGGGAAGACACGGGGCAAATCGTTTGCTGACTTTCGTCATATGGACTCGGATCAAGAGAGTAAGCACCACATCGCCTTGGGATTTGATTATGATCACTTTTTACAAGAAGTTTTTCAAGTGTTAACACGACCTATATAATGGAGAAAGAAAGATATATAAGGGTAAGAAGGAGGAAGGTAAGTGGCCACAGAAAAAGAAAAAATGCTTGCTGGAGAATTGTACAAACCTTGGGATCCGGAGTTAATGGAAGAAAGAGTAAATGCAAGAAGATTAAGCCGGTTAATCAATGAAACTACGGAAACGGAAGGGGATAGAAGGGTAGAACTGTTGAAAGAGCTCTTTGGCTCAACCGGGGAAAACGTCTTTCTCGAACCGAATTTCCGTTGTGACTATGGTTACAATATCCATGTTGGAGAAAATTTCTTCGCCAACTTCGATTGTTGCATACTTGATGTGTGCAAAGTGGAGTTTGGTGATAACTGTATGCTTGCTCCGGGTGTACATATCTACACGGCAACCCACCCAGTTGATCCAGTGGAAAGAAACAAGGGCCCTGAATACGGCATTCCGGTAAAAATTGGTCATAACGTCTGGATTGGAGGGAGCGCCGTCATTAATCCAGGAGTCACAATTGGTGACAATGTGGTAGTTGCATCTGGTGCGGTTGTTACGAAAGATGTTCCCGCGAATGTAGTGGTGGGAGGAAATCCAGCACGAATTTTAAAAGAAATAGAAGTAAAATAAAGAATCTATCATTTTTACTAGTAATCGTTGCATATAATGTAACGATTCTTCTTTTGTTCTGGCAAGGAATAAGGCTTCTAATTTAGTTGCGGAACTATACATACTAGTGTATTTGGTGGGAGGGACGGTTTTGGAAAAAGAAGAGCACTCTTTATTTGATCAACCAATTATAGCCTTTGGCTTGCCGATACTTATTATGCTGTTTGGTGTATTTTTGCTAGTGGAAGCACATAATTCAGGGAAACTGAAATACATCCCGGTTGTCTTCATTCTGCTTGGGTTATCCGAGATTATCCGTGCTGTAATGAGACGCCATTATCGTCCGACTAAGAGGAAGCGTGCTGAGATTAATCAAAAAAGTGGACATGTTGCTTATATTCTCATGGCAACAAGTGTGGTTTGTTCGGTATTGCTTTTGATTATGGAGCGAATTTCTGTGGAGATGGTTTTATATGTACAGTTGTCCATGGCGATTGTGGTATATCCGCTTTTGAAGTTGATCTTACTTGTACGGCATTATTAAAGTGACGGGGTTCCCGTCACTTTTTTAGTTGTTTAATGGAGTAGAAGGTCCCTCTCCAGACAATGCCCCCTCTATAGAGGGTAAGGATAGTTGCTCGGGCAATGCTATAAATGAAAAGTAATACGGTAACAGGAAAAACGGTCAAATATATATTTGAACCCTTCGCCATCTTGTTTGCTGTTTCATTGTAGGCTAGGAATAACATCAAGATACTCAAAGCAAAGGTTACTTGGGTGATCCCTGTTGTTGCAAACAATCCAATAAATGGGAAGAGTTGTGATAGAAATAAACCACTAATGGCAAACAACACCATGAAGTAGCTATAAAAGAGCCCTGCAAACGTGTTTTTTTCCAATCCTATAAGTGCAGAACGTAAGTCAGGATACCATTCCACCTGCAAATGATCCAGCGCAAGTGCCAAGTGTTGCTTCTTCCCGGCCTGTTTGATCATGCTGCCAAGCATCAAGTCATCATCAGGTCTCATTTTAATGTTTTTATGAGTCCCTATTCCCTCATACGCAGTTCTAGATAGAAGGTTGAAGGCGCCAATTCCAATCGCGGACTTACTACTTGGATCATTGGCTTTCCAAGGTCTTTTAAAAAAGCCAAAACCGAAAAGGAAGAATGAAATAAAAGCATTTGTCCAGAAACTGCTTCCTTTAAGGTTAGGAGCGAGTGTCAAATGGTCTAGACCTTTTTGCTGAAAGTATGTCATCGCCTTTGAGATGGTATCTTTTTGAAATAAGATGTCGGCATCAGTAAAAAGGATGTACTCTCCCTTGCTTTGAAGGAATCCTTCATACAAAGCATGATTTTTCCCAAGCCATCCTTCTTTAAGGTATTTTATATGAATCACTTTCATTCTGGATTCCATATGAGCTAGATGGTTGAGAATGTCACCTGTCTGATCATTGGAGCGGTCATTAACCACAATCCATTCTATATTGGAATAGGTCTGTTGAAATTGTGATAAGAGGCTAGCTTTAATGTGTTTTTCCTCATCTTTGGCCGCAACAATGATGGAAAGAAAGGGACCGTTATTATTTGAACGAGCCTCTTCCTGTACATTTTCCAGTTTTGTTATTTTCGTCATCCCTTGCCTGGCATCCAGCCACACAGCAAACCAGAAGAGAAAGGTGAATACCGCTAAATAGAGCATGGTGGTCCCTCCAGTACGTGATTACTGTATTGTACCGAAGAAAGATGGAAAAAGCACCTGTAGAGGTGCTTTCAGAAGTCAACCTGTTTGCTTATTTAACGTCCATGGGAAAGGGTCCGGCAGAGCAGACCAATCTTGATCGAATTCTTCAGGTGTCAATAAACAGCTGTCCAACTCTCTTGTCAGTTCCCCTCGGTCCATATCCACTCCTATAAGCACAAGTTTTGTCATCCTATCCCCAAATTCAGGGTCCCACTCCTGTGTCAAACGCGGGTTTTCCTTGATCACTGCCTCTTGTTCCAATTTAGGGAGAGAGGCTACCCAATAAGAAACAGGTTGTAGTTGAACAGATGGACCTGCCTGGGAAAAAAGAAGCGCTACATTGTTCCGGGTGGCGCACCAGACAATCCCTTTGGCTCGGACGATCTCCTCAGGAAGGGCACTATACCATTCACTGAATCGCTCGGAATGGAAGGGGAGCCTGCGTTGATAAACAAAAGAGGTAATCCCATACTCTTCTGTTTCTGGTGTATGTTTTTGGTGACCAACTTGAAGCTCCTTCAACCAGCCAGCAGATGCACTTGCTTTTTCGAAATCAAACTTACCTGTGTTCAGTATAGAAGCAGGGTGGACATTAGAATGGGTCGTTCTAATGATAGTTGCCTCGGGTTGAAGTGTTTTTAGAACTTTTTCCAGCTTTAGTAGTTCTTCTTCTGAAACAAGATCGCATTTGTTTAAGATCAAGACATCACAAAATTCAATCTGGTCGATCAACAAATCAGCAATTTCTCGTGTATCTTCTTCACTCATTGCTTCCTTTCTGTCAAGAAGACTGTCTCCGGATTCAAAATCGTGCCAGAAACGATAAGCATCCACTACAGTAACCATTGTATCAAGTCTACAAAACTTGGTTAAATCAATGCCTAGCTCTTCATCTATATAGGAAAAAGTTTGGGCAACAGGTACTGGCTCACTTATTCCTGTTGATTCAATGAGAATATAATCAATATCTCCGGAAGTAGCCAGTTTTTCCACTTCTACAAGTAAATCTTCTCGAAGGGTACAGCAAATGCAACCGTTTGACATTTCCACAAGTTTCTCATCTGTTCGAGAAAGGCTTCCACCCTGCCTCACCAATCCAGCATCAATGTTCACTTCGCTCATGTCATTGACAATCACCGCTACTTTCAATCCATCTCTATTATGTAAAACATGATTTAATAGTGTCGTTTTCCCAGCTCCTAAATAACCGCTTAGTACAGTGACAGGTACCTTTTTTGTCATATAAAAATCTCCTCTAATTTTAAATAGTAATGATTACGATTTATATCGTAACTTAGAAAAGTAACTATGTAAAGAAAATTAAATAATACTCATGCTATTAATTAATATGGTAGAATATAGAAAAAGGGGTAAAAGGGCTGAGATCATCATGATATGGATATTTTTCATCAGTTTTACGGTACTTGTGGCAATATTCTTCTATTTTCTAAATCTATCTTTAAAAAAGCATCACGAAATTTATGGCAGCAAGTTCGTTCGTCCTTCTATGTGTGTGTCATGTGGCAGAGAATATTTTAATAGTTCTTCTAATTTCTGTGATGGTTGTAAAAACAGAGGATAAGCTAAGGGGGGTGATTCTAAAATTAGAATCATCTCAGTGTGTAGACAAAGTCCAAAAATGATAAAAATCTCTAGTTGATCGCAGTGGAAGGAGCGGAGACTCCTGCGGGAGGAAGGGACAGGGAAGACCCCGCAGGGCGTAGCCCGAGGAGGCTTCCGGACCGCCCGCGGAAAGCGAAGCTACTGCAACGAAGATCAACTCTTCCAACAGATAACCAAACTAATTTATAGTTTGTCAATAGCCTAGGATGTTTCTAAAATTAGAATCATCTTTTTTTATATGAACCTTCTACTTTCTACTAAAATGGCATATTCATAAGATAGAAAGGAGGAGAGGAAGATAGAATCTACCAACCGGACCGGATTTTTTCTATTCATTAATAACACTGTCCTTTTCATGATTATTCTATTTGTGGTCATCTCCACCATCACAACTGTTCTATCCACTAGACTTTCCTCTGAGTATATCGGGAACATACTAAGGAATGTGCAGTCAACAGAGTTGTATTTGACCATCATTCAAAGTCAGAACCACTATATGACCGGCAAGGATGTCGAAGTTCCTAATCTTCCAATCATGGAATTCACGTTTGAACTGGCAACCAATTTAAAGCCGTATGATATCAGAAGTTTTCTAGGAAACGAGATTCCCGGATTCTATGCCTATGACACACAGTTCTATGTAGCTGGAAAAGGAACCGACTATACCGATATCCCGTTTGAATCCGTCGCGCCGATGGAAGTACTCCTGAAAGAACGGGAAATTGCAGAGGAGATGCTTTTGGCGGATGAGAAAGAAAATGAGCAGGCACCTGCACCGGAAAAGTCGATGGATGAGACGATTGTGCATATCTATCAATCTCATAGTTGGGAATCTTATTTGCCACTATTGAAAAATGTCAACAACCCTAATGATGCAACTAGTAACAATCCAGATGTGAACGTAATAGCTGTAGGGAAAATGTTAAAAGAGGAGTTGGGTGATAAGGGGATAAAGGCAAATCACGATACAAGGAATGTTCCTCAAGATTTACAGGCAAGGGGATGGGATGCCAATCAATCTTATAAATATTCAAGAGAAACGGTTGAGGCAGCCATGGTTTTTAATAATGATGTAAAATATTTGATAGATATTCACAGGGACTCCGCTCGAAAAGATAAAACAACAGAGGAAATTGGAGGAAAGAAATATGCAAGACTCATGTTTGTAGTTGGAACGGCGCATAAAGGCTATGAACAAAATTTAGAGTTTGCAGAACGAATTCATAATGAGATAGAGGAAAAGTATCCTGGGCTCAGCAGGGGTGTCTTTCCAAAAGGGAAGTCAACAGGGAACGGCTTGTACAATCAAGATCTCTCCAACAGGGCCATCCTTTTGGAAGTAGGTGGAGTGGACAATAATTTGGAGGAAGCGCGAAACTCCATTAAGGCATTTGCAGATATCTACAGTGAAATTGTCTGGGAAGAAAGGGAAGCGGGAGAGTTTTGATGAGGGAGTGAGCAGGATTAAATATACGTTTTTTTGGTTGGTTTTAATGTTTGTTGCGATTGTCATTTCGTTTAACTATTTTCACTGGATTGCTACATTGGCTTCTTTTTTGGCAGGGGTTATTGTGATTTCTGTTTCGTTGTTTGAGGATTTTTATATGGCGAAGTGAAGGGAGCAGGATATTATTCTGCTCTTTTGATTGGTATGGAGATACATCCTTCAGATAGAAGGCTATTCTACAGGTTACGCTACATCTTCTACCTTTTAACGGAGGACTTCTACATTTCCCGAAGCAATTTCTACATTTCCCAGCTGTACTTCTACCACTTGGGTCCAATCTTCTACAGCTTGTCTTATTTTAAGATAAATAGCTAGGCTAGTCGTAAAGGGATTTTGTTATTTTTATAGAAGTATAGAATAAATAACTTATTGGGAGATGATTTGAAAATGTATGGGATTTTTAACTAAACATGAACAACGAGATACGCGGATACCTCTAGAGAGGGAGAAACTAAAGGAAACCATATATAAGGATCTTGTCCGTGATGCGAATATATTCGCTTTCTTCTATGGGGGATCACTCGCAAAGGGAAACGAAGATGTGTTTTCTGACTTAGACCTTCGTGTCATAGTAAAAGATGAAGCTTTCGAAGCTTATCGTTCGAATAAAAAAGAACGCGCCAAACTCTGGGGCGAAGTGTTATATTATGAGGATTTTCCATGGGCGTCCTATTCCATTGCGCATTATCGCTCTTTTATCAAAGTGGATACATTTTATTACCGCCAATCTGACTTGCAACCTTCTCCTTATATGAAGCATCTATTGATTGAACATGATCCTAAGGGGATCGTCTCTCAGTTAAGGGATGAGTCGCAGTCAATAAACTATCCATTTTCACAAGATGAATTTGAAGTGTGGCGAGGAAAATTCTTTGCTTTTCTACACGAGTTGTATCGCCGTGTCCAACGTGGGGAATTTAATTATGCTTTCCAGCTGATACATTCCATGAGCTATTCCATTGTAGTAGGTTGGTATGTAGAAATGGGAGAGGTCCCCAATTCATTTGGCGACTGGTCTAAGGTAGAAGGACCGAGAAGTCCGTTGAGTGAAGAGCGGTTGAACATGTTGGTAAAATGGGATGTAGGAAAGCGTGATGCAGAAAAGTTGTTTCAAATTGCAAGAAGTCAAGTAGAAGAGTTCATCCGGATCCATCGCGTTCTTGCCAAAAGGATAGGTGTACCTGTCAATGACGAGTGGATAAGCGAAATAATAGAGATGGTCCTATGAATAGAGGTTGAAAGGCAGCATGTGCTCAAGCATGTTGCTTTTCTTTTGTATTAGGGAATAGTATCCGTGAGCAATTCATTTGCTATCATTTTTTGCATTTGTCATAATGCATACAAAATATAAGGGAGAGTGTAATCAATGAAAGTAACAGTAGTAGGAGCTAACGGACAAATTGGCAAACAGCTTGTGCATTTCTTAAAAGAGGAAGATGGATACACCCCTATCGCAATGGTACGGAAAGAAGAGCAAGCAGATAGTTTTGCAGAAGATGGTATTGAATCGGTCTTGGCTGACTTGGAAGGATCTGTGGATGCTCTTGTTAAGGCCTTTAGTGGCAGTGATGCAGTGGTGTTTTCTGCCGGGTCTGGAGGAAGCACAGGATTAGATAAAACGTTATTAATAGATTTGGATGGTGCGGCCAAAACTGTGGAAGCTGCTGAGAAAGCAGGCATTTCCCGTTATGTGATGGTAAGTGCTTTCCAGGCTGACAATCGGGAAAATTGGAATGACGAGCTTCGTCCCTATTATGTAGCCAAGCATTATGCAGATAAGGTGTTAATGGCAAGTGGCTTGGATTACACAATCGTCCGCCCTGGTGGTTTGTTAAATGAATCAGGTACTGGCAAAGTGAAAATCGGCGATAAGGTTGAACCCGGATCCATCGCTAGAGAAGATGTAGCAAGAGTATTGCTTGAAGTACTAGGAGCGAAAAACACGTATGGTGCTGCATTTGATGTGGTGGATGGAGAAGATAGCATAGAACATGCTGTGAGTAAGATATAATGTTCCTTTAAAGGGCTGTCTCGAGTGAAGAGGCAGCCTTTTTTTTTGATTCTTGCGTATTATTTTCCGTTATCGGATATACGAGCCGTAAAGGGTAACTTATTTTCCGTTAGTGAAATATACGAGCCGTTAAGCGGAATTTATTTTCCATTAGCGAAATATATGAGCCGTTAAGCGAAATTTATTTGCCATTAGCTAAATATACGAGCCGTTCGACAATTTACACCATAAATAGACATTAACATTCCCCTCTCATTCCTAGTCAAAATTGAAACTAAATCGAACCCCATTTCGTTATAGTAAATAGACATACTATACCAAATAAGGAAGAACTAACATGATAACAAAAAAGAGACTGAAAACAATCACGAAAATTACGCTTGTTCCCCTGATAATATACCTTATCATTGTACACTCGTTAATCTATCAATCTGCCAAGCAGGAGCCTCCAGAGGAAGTGGATTATCTGATTGTGTTAGGTGCTAGAGTCAAAGGGGAAATGATGACGAAGGCCCTGTTATTCAGAGTGGAAGCGGCGTTGGAATACCTCCGGGAAAATCCGAATACGAAAGTCATTGCCTCCGGTGGTCAGGGACCGGGAGAGGATATTACCGAAGCAGAAGCAATGAGAAGATACTTTGTAGCAAATGGTATTGATGAGGACAGAATCCTATTGGAAGACCGTTCCACCACCACTTTTGAGAACCTTTCCTTTTCACGAGAGTTGATTGGAGAAGATGCATCGGTTGCCATTGTAAGCAATGATTTTCATGTATATCGAGCTTCTATAATAGGGAAGAGGTTGGATTTTGCTGAAGTGCACACCCTTGCTGGGAGGACTCCCACAATAGCGATTTTTAAGTTATGGTCACGGGAGTATTTTGCTGTGGCGAAAACTTGGTTGGTGGATAAGTAGTGGAGAATGAAACGCGGAAAGCAAACAACAGGAAAAAACGGTACTCATACAAGCTGTATGAGTCCCCAAGATCAAACATTAGAAGAAAACGGTACTCATAGTGAATCAAGCAACCCTTCATGCATTGAAATCATATCTCATTCCCATCAAATAAAAGACCATAATTGTCCCCTTGCTTGAACCTCCATAACTCAAAAGGAGGTTTTTTCTATCCAGACTTTCCTATATAATAAGCTGTACTAGAAATAATGAGGTGAAAATATGCTATACATTCTTTCACAACTGGGGTTCAGCTTCATAGCCGCAGCAGGATTTGGTGTGTTATTTAATGCACCAAGGAGAGCTTTGGTCCATTGTGGTACGGTAGGTATGATTGGCTGGATTTTTTACATAGTGTTAGCGGATGCAGGTGTTGATCCGGAAGTCGCTTCTTTTGTTGGGGCATTTATGGTGGCGCTTGTTGGTCATATTATGGCCAAACGTTTCAGAATGCCGATGATCATTTTCAGTGTAGCGGGGATTATCCCATTGGTTCCTGGAGGTCTAGCTTATAATACGATGAGGAATATTGCTGAAAATGATTACCTTGCAGCCATCCCGTTGGCAGCAAAAGCATTCATGATTTCCGGTGCGATAGCAATGGGACTGGTGTTTGCTGAAGTCATCATGCAGCTTGTCGTAAAGGTTATGAAAAGATTATCCATTAATGCGAAACGAGAGGTGAGCTAGGTGACAACTGAAATGACAGAGCATGAAACGGAGAAAATCCTCCAGGTTTGCCTACTTGCCGGAAGAATCATGATGGAAGGGGGAGCGGAAACCTATAGAGTCGAGGATACGATGACTAGGATCGCTGCGTCCTATGGCATTACGGAAACACATAGTTTTGTGACCCCTACTGGAATTATCGTTTCCTTGAAAGGTGATAATCCGACTCAGCTTGTCAGGATAAATTTCCGGACTACCGATTTGGAAAAGGTGGCACGGGTCAATCATATCTCCCGTATGATTGCCGCCGGGGAGTTAAGTGTCAGAGAAGCAAATCAAGCCCTAGTCAACCTCGAAAAATCGCATCTTCTTTTTCCAATCAGCTACCAGATCATTGCTGCAGCTTTGGTCAGTGGGTCGTTTCTCATAATGTTCAAGGGTGTTTGGACGGACTTTTTGCCGGCCATGATTGCCGGGGGAATGGGTTACTGTGGTCTCTTATTAATTCAACATTACACGCAAGTTAAATTTTTTGCAGAGTTTTTCGCATCCTTGATTATCGGTCTCTTAGCATTTTCGATGGTTACGATAGGATTTGGATCGGAACTTGATAAAATCATCATAGGTTCAGTCATGCCACTTGTTCCAGGTTTATTAATCACTAATGCAGTACGTGATTTGATGCAGGGGCATTTTGTGTCAGGGCTTTCTAAAGGTGCCGAAGCCTTGTTTACAGCCTTTGCCATCGGGGCAGGAGTGGCTGTTGTTTTCCTCTAAGACTGTTTTCGCAAATTTGTTGATTTTATCAACGGTCTATTTCTTGATGTACTCCAATACTACTTGCAATAAAGCCAGAAGAAAGTCATTTTTTTGGAAGAGGACTGTTACTAGCAAGTCATGGAATATATTTCTTATTACAGTCATAACAAGCAATTAACAGTATATTTCGTTATTTTACAATAATTACTTGTTTTCAATTCTGCCGAAAAATATTAGATTTATAGTATGAAAACTTTACAGAAAGTCCTCATAACTTTGTCGGTTGTCGCACTAGTCTTAGGTGGAAATACAGCTGCCCTTGCAGCTACTACTCACACGGTTCAATCCGGTGATACGATGTGGAAGATAGCGGTAAAATATCAAGTTGGGGTATCCGAACTTATTGCTGCGAACTCTACATTCAAGAATCCCGACCTAATCTATCCAGGTCAAAGAATTACTATTCCAGAAAAAGGGGAGGGACAAACGTACGAAGAGCAGGTTGCTAAGTTAGTGAATCAGGAGCGTGCGAAATACGGGCTTAAGCCTTTAAAGCTTAACTGGGAGTTATCTAGAGTTGCAAGATACAAGTCTCAAGATATGATTGATAAAAGATATTTCAGCCACACGTCACCAACATATGGATCTCCATTCGATATGATGCGTAACTTTGGTATTTCTTACCGAACAGCAGGTGAAAATATTGCTGCTGGGCAAAAAACACCACAAGAGGTCATGAATGCTTGGATGAACAGTGAAGGCCATAGAAAGAACATATTATCAAGTCAATATACAGAAATCGGGGTAGGCTATGCCAAAGGTGGCCAATATGGACACTACTGGACGCAGATGTTTATTTCAAGATGATGATTGAAAAGAAAGCAGTGCCTTTAATCGGCACTGCTTTTATCATTTTATATGGTTCTGTAAACACCGCTGTTATTTTCTGGCATCTAGCTTCGTTGCTCACGGGCCGTTTGTTGAGCCTCCCTCGGTTTGCGTGCGGGGCTCGCGCTAACACACTACCTCCCATAGGAAGTTTACACGCAAACTGCTCCAATCAACAGCTTTAAAAACTTCTTAATAGCTCACCCACTAAAACATCCCAATCCTATCTCGATATTTTCTCATTGCCCTCTCGTTGTGTTCTTCTGCACCATCAATATTTCCACTTTTGAATATGGGAACAGCTATACCGTTTTTATGTAAAATCTCTGTTGTTTTGATTATTAGGTCGTTGACAATGGCAGCGTTTATTATAGTGGAACCTGGTCCGATGGGGGTTTCAAGGCCTTCTATTGTTACAAGGGCATCACCCTGGGGGATGCAACTATCGATTGCGATGGTTGCGGTCTCTGATAAAAATATCCCCGACGAGTGCCTTGTGGATAAGGAGTGATAGGCATGGGAGGAGATGGTGATCACTTTCATCCCGATCTCTTTCCCGTATTGTGCCACCTCTATCGGAACGGGATTCCGTCCGGATGTCGATACGACCAATAAGGCATCATTTGGCTCAAAAGGCTGAAGGGGTAAGAAGGTATCGGCAAAGCAAGGGTCCCTTTCCATTTCCGAGGAGCGAAGAGCACCTTTATGCAACATGACATCCTCTATTAAAACTGGTCTTACTGGTACGATTCCACCTGCCCGGTAAAACACTTCTTCTGCAATCATGTGTGAGTGACCACATCCAAAAACATGCAAGATTCCATCACGCTCGAAACACTCTGCAAGAATGGAAGCACTTTGTTGCATTACCTGCTTGTTCTTCTCGTTCACTTTTGTAAAGAGGTTCTGTATGGCCGAAAAATATCCATTATTCATTTTTAACCTCCGCTATTGATGGTTTCTGTTCATTTTTATATGGAATTTATAGCGATCTCCTCTGTACACCGATTTTACTAGCTCTAGGGGTGTACCATCCTGAAGATAAGTGTTTCGTTGGATATAAAGCATTGGATGTCCTTTTTCAATTTTTAATAGCTTTTCATCCTCTACAGATGCTTTGATGGATTCAATCAATTGGTCCGCATGTGCGATTCGCAGATTTAATTTTTCCTCAATATATGCATAGATGGAAGCGTTCACGACTTCCTCTGTAAGTCCTTTTACCATGTTCGCAGAAAGGTAGTTTGTTTCTAAGGCCATTGGTTCACCATCGGCAAGTCGGATTCGTTTTATTTCATAGACTGGTGCATACTCATTGATTTTGAGTTCGTTTGCAATAAAACTATTTGCTGGGATGATTTCAAAATGAATCAATTTACTTGTGGGATTCAAGCCGCGTTTTTTCATATCTTCCGTAAAACTAGTAAGACCTTGCAGGGGCTGCTCAATCTTTTTCTCGGATACAAAGGTTCCGCTTCCCTTTTTTCGATAGAGAAGCCCTTCGTTTACAAGGGAATTAATCGCTTGCCTTACAGTCATTCTGCTGATGCCATAATTTTCGGCAAATTCTCTTTCGGAGGGGATGCTGTCACCAGGCAGGATAATTCCTGCATTGATTTGATTTTTTATATGAGATTCCAATTGGTAATACATAGGAATCGGAGAGGATTTATCAATCATGTATGGTTTCTTTCTCCTTTCAGGCGATTATGCTTGATTGTTCAAGAACGGTGCTATCTGCGATAATTTTAACACATGGATGCTTTTTGAGGACAGACGCAGGAAAGCTTTCCGAAATATCTCCGTAAAGGAGCTGCTCGAATGCCTTCGCCTTGTTTCTGCCTGCTACAAGGAGGATTATTTCTTTTGCGCTCATGATGGAGGCTATCCCCATTGTAATGGCATGGGTAGGGACATCATCTAAACTGGAAAAAAATCTTGCATTGGCTTTTCGCGTAGATTCTGTCAGTTTCACCACATGGGTACGGCTATTGAAGGGGGTCCCTGGTTCATTGAAGCCAATGTGCCCGTTTTCTCCAAGGCCAAGAACCTGTATGTCTACCGGCCCATTCTTGATCAATTTTTCTTCGTAATTCCTACACTCAACTTCCAGCTTTTCGCCTAACCCATCGGGTATGAAGATTTTTTCTTTTTTGATATTGATATGTTGAAAAAAATGTTTTTCCATAAACGAATAATAGCTGTTTGGGTCCGTTTTTGGTAACCCTATATACTCATCTAAATTAAAGGTAGTGACGTTGTCATAAGAAGTCTTATGGATGATATGATCCTCCAATAGATGTTTATACATCCCAGTGGGGGTACTTCCTGTGGCAAGGCCAAGTACAATGTCTGGGTTGCTCCTGACCTGATTTGCAATATAGGAGGCTGCTTCTTTACTTAACGCTTCATAGGATGGGGTGTGTATGATATCCATGATGATTACTCTCCTTTGTATGATAGTTTTCCATTGCAGAAGGTCATTTTCACTTGCAGCTCTCCGTCGACAATGACGAGATCTGCATCTTTTCCTACCGCGATGCTGCCTTTTCGATCCCAGATATTCAAACGCTTGGCTGGATTGCTCGAGGCCATTTGGACTGCCTCTTGCATACTGCACCCTGTGTAATCCATCATATTCTTTACGGCTTCATTCATCTTCAGTACGCTGCCAGCGATGGTGCCATCTTCCAGGAAGGCAGTTTTATCTTCTACCTTCACCTTTTGACCACCAAGATCATATTCCCCGTTGTTTAGCCATTTTGCTCTCATTGAATCTGTTATTAACAGTATTTTATCAGGACCTTTAGTTCGATAAGTTGCTTTCACGACCGCAGGGTGAACATGGATGCCATCTGCGATGATTTCTAAGTAAAGTTCCGGATGGGCAAGCCCAGTCCCGGCAACACCCGGTTCACGATGGTGATTTCCTCTCATCCCATTATAAAAATGGGTAATATGTTGTGCGCCAGCGCTCATCGCCGCAAGCATTTCCGTATACAGTGCATCTGAATGCCCGATGGAGGCGATCACACCTGATTCAGTCAAAAATTTCACCAAGTCATTCCCATTTTCTTGTTCGGGAGCCATGGTAACAATTTTGATCGTACCACCTGAGTCAGACTGAAATTGAGTAAAGTCAGCTATACTCGGTTTCATAATAAATGCTTTCGGCTGTGCACCGGCTCTTTTGGCATTGATGAATGGCCCTTCCAAATGGACACCAAGCAATTCACATGCATAAGATTTAGGTTGGTTTTCCATGTAAGTGTGGATATTTTGCAATGCTTTACTTATATTGGTTTTCTCTTGTGTGATGGTGGTAGCAAGGAATGCGGTGGTGCCTTCCTTTGGGAGGGTGGATGCCATAGAATGGAGGGCCTCTTCGGTGGCGTCCATGACATCTGAACCATTCAATCCGTGTATATGAATATCAATAAAACCAGGAAGTGCTATTAGCTCTTTATGCAAAAGGATTTCCTCTAAATCATCATGGTTTGTATATTGGTCCATAGCCCCAATGTCTATGATTTTTCCTTCTTTGATTGTTATAAAAGCATTTTCCATGATGTCTTCTTCCAACATGACTTTTACTGATAGAAGAACAAAGCTTCCTGATAAACCAGTTTTCATATAATGATCTCCTTTATCTCTATTATATGTTCATGATAGCAAAAGAATGTCTAGTTGTATATACCACTTTTCACGGAAGTGGTATATACATAATCACCATTAGGAAATTGGATAACCAAATTCCATCTATTCATATTTTCGGCGAAATAATATACTATAAACAGAATAAGAGCATAGAATACTAGAAAGGTGAATCATCATGACTAACATGCAGCTAAAAATCAGAACAGCAGAACTTAATGACCTTCCAAAGATTGTAGAGATATACAATTCCACCATAGAAAGCAAAATGGTGACCGCGGATACTACACCAGTTAAAGTGGAGAGTAAAGTAGAATGGTTCCATCAACATAATGAAAAGAGGCCATTACAGGTAGTGGAATATGAGAACGAAATTTGTGCCTGGATCAGCTACCAGAACTTTTACGGTCGCCCGGCCTATCAAAAGACTGCAGAGGTTAGCATTTATCTGCATCAGGATGCAAGAGGCAAAGGACTTGGCGCTATATTATTGGATAAAGCAATCAAGGAATGTCCATCACTACAAATTGAAAATTTACTAGCTTTCATATTTTCACACAATATACCAAGCATTAAACTATTCAAGAAGTTTGGGTTTGAACAGTGGGGTTTCCTCCCAGAAGTGGCGGAACTTGATTCTGTCAAAAGGGATTTAGTGATAATGGGTAGAAAAATAATAATGTAGGGGGAAAGCAATGAAATGGAAATGGGCAATGGTCATCTTCACTGGCATATTTCTTGTTACGGGAACACTTCTGGCATTTAACGAACATGTTAGGGGAGCTGCAAAGCTTGCTATTTCCACCTCCCCAATTGTAACTCTATCATCTGAGCATGATACTAGGACGGTCATGGCAAAAATGGATGACGGAGCAGGGTTTCAAGATGTACTATCACACGTAGAAGCGGATGGCTGGGAATTCGAAGAACAGGTTGGCTCTATGTTCCTTTATTCAAGAGGAGAAGAAAGTCTCGTCATCATGCTAAAAATGTGGACAAACCAGTATATAGTGGCAGAAATGACGAAGGGGTAGGGGAGATTATGTTAAAACCGGTACCAATGATTAGAACGGAAAGATTACAGCTTAGAAGTTTGACGCTAAGAGATTCAGATATCATTTATTCATACTTCTCCAATCCAGAAATGACAAGGTTTTACGGAATGGAACCCTTCCAGTCTAAGCTGGAAGCTGATAAATTTATTAAAGACTTTATAGATGACTACACGACTTTGTATAGATGGGGCATTGTGGAAAAGGAAACAGGGACATTGGTCGGTACATGCGGCTTTCATGCTGTTTCGGATAAACACCGACGGGCTGAAATAGGTTATGAAATAGATTTACCATATTGGGGGAAAGGGTACGCTACCGAAGCCATTCAAGGATTGGTCAAATTCGGGTTTGATTCGATGGAACTTAACCGCATAGGAGCAAATGTGTACCCCGAAAATGTTGGTTCCAGAAAAGTTCTGGAAAAAGTGGGTTTTACCCACGAGGGACTCTTAAGGGGCTATTTATTCCAAGGTGGCAAATACCATGACGCAAATGTCTTTTCCATCTTAAAAGATGAAGTAATGGAACACAGGGATCAATAGATTGCTGTGTTTTTTTACGGAAAAAAATTGTGCTAAACGAAATAATAATAGATAATAAAAGTGTTAGAATTTACAGTAAGTTTAAACACAGCGAAAAAACGCTTTTATTTTAAGGCTGTTTTCGTAAAGTCCTAGCAAAGGGTGTGTTGACATGTTTCAAATAAGAAGATTGACGGATTGTACGTTAAATCAAGCTCTTCTTGCATGGAATAGAGGTTTTGAAGGATATTTCTTTGACGCAAAAATGGATGTGGATCGTTTTACAGCCAGAATTGGTCAAGAGTGTATTTCTGCCGACCTTTCCATAGTCGCTTTTGATGGTGAAGAACCAGTTGGGCTTCTTTTAAGTGGGTATAAACAAATAGGTAATGAGTTGATAGCTTGGAATGGTGGGACCGGCGTGGCTTCCAGTCATCGAAGAAAAGGTGTTGGCAAACTTTTGGTGGATAAGGCTTGTGAGCTATATCTGGAAAAGGGGATTAAGACTTCTACTCTTGAAGCCATTTCTGAGAACAAACAAGCCATTTCGTTATATGAATCCAGGGGATACAAAGTGGTGGATGAAGTAATTCATCTAACTTTGGAAACTCCAGTGGACTTTGAAGATTCATTGGATTACCAACCGGTGTACAGTTCCTCACAGGCATCCCAATTCCTTCCACTCTATAAGCAGGACACACCTTGGCAAAGTCAATGGTGGTGCATGAAAGATGGTCAAATGATCCAGCTTTTAGGCAATGAGGGGGAGACAGTTGCATATGCCTTGTTCAAAAAACAATATTCTGCCGATGGTACTTTAAACTCCATTGTGGTGACGCACTGTTTTATTGAAGAAAATCTATCTAATACAGATAGGGTATTGGAGGCTTTATTTTCCAATCTCTTTCCGCCTTCTGCTACACTTTATCAATGTACCATCGCCTTTTTCCAAACATCCAATGAAGTAGTCTATAAGTACCTGAAAACCAAAGGCTTCAATAAAAAGATCGGGCAAGTATGGATGAAAAAGCCGATTTCGATGGAGGTCTCTGGGAATATCAAACATTCTTAGGTAAAACAAACAGAAATTTTTATGCATTTTTATATGGAGGGATAATCATGTTAATTGAAAAGTTTTTACAAGAGCAAAATGAACAGTTTCAAATATTGTTGAAACAGTCCACTCATGCAGGATGGATGGCCCAAACGACAGGGGAGAAGAAATGGGCAGAAGAGGCAGGAAGAGCATCGAGCGAATTCAGTCTTTTCTATGCAGATAAAGAAAGGTACGAACAGGTGAAGGATTATTTAAAGGAACCAGGGTTAACACCAGAACAAAGAAGACAGCTAGAAATCCTCGAATATGGCATGAAAGAAAATCAATTAGAGAAACAAACGATTGAAGAACTATCCGCACTGTCTTCAGAATTGAATTACCTTTTTAATACATATACTCCGGAAGTGGATGGAAAGAAACTATCAGCCAACGATATCCGAGATATCTTGTTGAACAGTTTAGATACACAAATGCGAGAGAAAGCCTGGAAGGCTAGTAAGGAAGTGGGACAGGCGGTTTCGGATAAGCTATTGACGTTAGTGAAAAAGCGAAACGAATCCGCGCGTCAATTGGGATATGACAATTATTACGAAATGTCTTTTGCCAACCAAGAGCTCGATATGGAAGAGGTCTTTTCCATGTTCTCCGATCTTGTGGAACAGTCAGATGATACGTACCGTCAGTTGAAAAGTGAACTGGATAAGGGGTTGGCCGAAAAGTTTGGCATTAAAGTCAATGATTTAAAACCATGGCACTATGTTGATCCATTCTTCCAAGAAGCTCCCGCCAATGAAAAAGCCAATTTGGATGCTTTCTTTAAAGGGAAGGACCTGGAGAAACTCACAGCTGATACCTTCGACTCCATGGATATGCCGATAGAGGGATTGTATGCATCTTCAGACCTTGAGCCTCGTGAAGGGAAAAACCCTACTGCTTTTTGCATGGATATGAACAGGGAAGGAGACATACGGGTACTGTGTAATAATGTAGACAATACCTATTGGATGGGGACCATGTTACATGAGTTTGGCCATGCAGCCTACAACAAGTATGTGAACCGCGATCTTCCATATTTGCTTAGAAGCTTTGCACATATCCTGACAACGGAATCCATTGCCATGCTGTTTGGAAAAATGACCGAAAACCGGGAATGGTTATCCAAGTTCCTGAAGTTAGAGGATGAGAAGCTGGATGAAATGATGCCATCCCTAGAAAAGCATGAACAATTGAAGATGCTTATTTCAGGACGCTGGATTATTACGTTTGTATTCTTCGAAAGACAATTATATGAAAATCCGGATCAGGATTTGAATGCCCTTTGGTGGGAAACAGTGGAGAAAATCCAATTGTTGAATCCACCCGAGGATCGTACAAATCCCGATTGGGCGGCAAAAATACACTTTACCCTTGCACCGGTATATTACCAGAATTATTTGCTAGGTGAATTGACGGCAGCCCAACTCTATCAATATATAAAAGAGAATATATCGGATGAGTTCTTCACTCTTAAGGTAGGAGCATTTATTCGTGATGAATTCTTAGCGCCAGGGGCAACTTATCACTGGAATAAGAAAATAGAGAAAGTAACAGGAGAACCGTTGAACCCTGCACATTTTATAAAAGCATATTGTCATAATGAAATGCTGTTTTCGTAAACTTTGTTACTTTTTCGTGCTAATATATCAACCGTTATATACCATACTGTGGTGCTCTTTTCCCTGCAGTACTTATAAATACTATTTGCAATCTTTAAAGTTTGTATGCAGTAAAAAGTCCAACTGCCGACTTTTTACTAATAAATAGCAACATTCTTTGAGAAAAGAGCCTAATGATAAAGTGAATAGTTGATTTGAGCATTAAAAGATGGAATTAGATAGATAAAGTGGAAGAGGATTCATTCTCTTCCGCTTTTTTTTATTAAGTTTTTATGACTTTTATAACAAATTCAAAAAATTGCATGAAAATGCAACTAAATTACTATAAAATATATTAGACTGAGGTTTTTCGACCTATTATGACATTTATTGAATGTTAAATAACAAACTTAGAAGAAGGGTTTGTCTCCTATATGAAGAAATTTTTTCCTTGTGTACTCCTCTCCTTCCTGTTTTTACTTTTGGGGAACACATCTGTGGCAACTGCTGCCTGGCCTGGAGATCTATTCAGTGAATCGGTTCTATTGATAGATGCTAAATCAGGAAATGTCCTATATGAAAAAGATAGTGAACGAATCATGTATCCGGCAAGCATTACTAAAATTGTAACGGCCATTATTGCAATCGAAGAAGGAGATTTAGAGGATATTGTTACGATAAGTGAGAATGCTAGAAATCAAGATGGATCGAGGGTTTATTTACTGGAAGGTGAAAAAGTAACCTTGGAGAAATTGGTACAAGGGCTCATGATTAATTCTGGAAATGATGCTGGTACGGCCATTGCGGAACATTTTGATGGAAATGAAAAAGCATTTGCTAACCGAATGAATAAGTTTATGGAAGAAAAAATGGGAGTGGAGAATACAAACTTTGTAAACCCACATGGGCTTTTTCATCCAGACCATGTAACCACTGCAAGGGACATGGCAAAAATAGCTCAATATGCAATGAAAAATGAAAAATTTAGAGAAATAGTCAGTACTAAGGAAATGTATTGGAAAGGGGAAGGTTGGGAAACCACCCTATTTAATCACCACCGTCTATTATGGGACTACGAAGGAACGACAGGTGTGAAAAATGGATTTGTACCTGAAGCCGGGCATACATTGGTTACTTCGGCTACAAGAGATGGAATGGAACTTATTACTGTCACCTTGAAAGCTGCTTCTAAATATTATAGCTATTGGGATACCATGTCCCTATTGGATTATGGTTTCGCCAATTTTATGACGGAAGAAATTGAAAAGGGAGAAATGGTTTCTGATGCTGCTGGTAGAGAATATATGTTAGCTAAAAACATATTTGTTGCACGGCAGGAACAAGAGACAATTGCCCTGAAAGTAAATAATGACAAGGATTTAGTGGTCAAAGTTGGTAACAGAGAGCATATAAGGGAAGATGTATTAGTGGAACAGGAAAAGAGTTTGTTGACACCTGTACCTTCCGCCGCTTCCTCGGACTCTCTTGGAAATTCTGGTCCAGCTGGTGAGACTGAGGCAAAAACCAGTTTGGCCTCGACTGTAATCCTCTTTTTATCTCTATTTGTATTTATTTTTATCATGGGCTTGTTTCAAAAAAGGAGAAGGAGAAAAAAACTACAGCAACGCTACTCAAATTCTCTTGGCTATTCGAGAAGGAGCAGTTATAACAGATAATTGATTCAGCTATTCATCTTATCCAAGATGAATAGCTGTTTTGTTTTTCTCATGAGGGGTATTTTGGACATAAGAGGAAAAGGTGTTTGGCTTGTTGTCCAAACATTGTATATAATGGTGATATGTAGAAAATAGGAGGGATTAGTAATGCCGAGAACAGAAAGTACTCTAAATGAACAATTGATTGATTTATTGCAAGGTGAAAAGATTGTTTCCCTGATTACGTCCGATAAGGAAACAAATAAACCGAACTTAAGTATCGTATCATGGTTAGTTGCCCACCAGGATGGAAAAACAATCAAGTTTGCACTTGGACATAAAGCGGAGAGTGCCTTTAACATCGAGAAGAACCCGGACCTAATCCTTGGTGTGGTTGGTGCCGGCAGCTGCTATTCTATTAATGGGAAAGGCACTGTATCGGATGTAATCGATAAAACAATGAAGTATCGTGTCGTAACTGTTGAAGTGGAGTCTGTGGAGGATGTCATTTTCTACGGTGGAAAAATAACACAGGAACCAGACTACGTAAAAACATACGATGCAGACCTTGCAAAGAAGTTGGACGAGGAAGTATACGATCTATTAAAGGCATAAAATTTTTATAAGTATTTCACTGCACCATATAATGGTGCAGTTTTTTATTTGCAAGGATTTCTAAATTTTAGAAGAAACATGGAAAAGATAGGATGATAGTTTTATAATAAAAGAAGAAAGGGGGATGTTATGAAAAACTGGTTGAAAACAAACAAACGAAAACTCTTTCCTTTTTTTGCAGTCTTTCTGTTGGCGGGGGCGTTAGTAACCTATTACATAAATACCAAACCATTTCAGGAAGCAGGCAGCATTGGGGTGCTTGAAAACAGTAACAAGTCAACATCTAAATCATCAGGATCCAATAGTATCGCCGTGGAAAAAGATAATCCATTCAATCACAAGAACAAGTTAAAAGAAGGGGACGTCCAAAACTACATCCACTGGATGTCACATCAAAAAGTAAAAGCTGACAGTAAATGGACCCACTATAAACTGACTCCTGAAAGAGTGGACTGGCTTCTACAGATGGTCAAGGAAGGCAATTATGAACATGAGGAAGTATATGTCGAAATACTGACAAAATGGCAAAAGGGTAACTTTTCTTCAGCAGATCTTGATCATAATCGTGTTTGGACCTTACTTAATGGAAACGTTGGTAAAGCGTATGGGGTAATGTCAGAAGAAGAAGAAAAAGAATACCTTCAAAATCCCAACATCAAGTTTAAATAGAAGTTTCCCTTTTCTTGTTATGGTAGACTCTTTTCCCAAAGACTGTTTCTATTAACTCGTAAAAAGTCGGCAATTGGACTTTTTACTGCTCACTTGCTCAGAAAATCGCAAGTAGGTTTATAATTACAGCAAGGAAAAGAGCACGATATTTAAGAAAATAACGGCCTGTGTATTTATACGAAAAATCAACAAAGTTTACGAATACATTCTTATGGTAAAATAATGGCTAAATTGGCATTTAAAAAGGTGGTTTATTTCAGGATGAACGGAGTCAGAAACTTTGCGCAAACAAAGAGACAGCAAGACATCGTTAGAAACGCGGAAATCTTAGCTAAGGATTTTTCCAAACGGGCCGCACTCTATGATCAAAATGCTGAATTTCCATTTGAGAATTTCCAAGCTTTAAAGGATAGAGGATTCTTAAACCTTACCATACCAAAGAAATACGGTGGACAAGATGCTGGCCTGTATGAATTCCTTCTGCTACAAGAAACAATAGCACAGGGAGATGGGCCGACAGCCTTAAGTCTTGGTTGGCATCTTGGGATCATGATGAACGCTGCAAACAATCCTTCCTGGCCGGAAGATACGTATGAAAAAATTTGCAAGGAAATCGTGCAGGACAAAAAGCTGATCAATAGTGCTCATAGTGAAGCGAAAACAGGTAGTCCGGCAAGAGGTGGGAAGCCCGGAACTACCGCGAAAAGACTTCCCGAGGGTAATTGGCGAATTAATGGAAGGAAGAATTTTGCTTCCCTTGCTCCAGCACTGGATTTTTTTATCATCTCAGCATCCATTGACGGAACAAATGATGTTGGTGAGTTCCTCTTGCCACGAGAACTAGACGGCATAACGATTGAAGAAACTTGGAACACAATGAGCATGCGGGCGACTAGAAGTGACGATTTGTTAATAACGGACGTTATTGCACCAGAAGACGCCCTTTTATACATCAAAAAGAAACAAGCGCCAAAACCTCAAGGGTGGTTGCTACACATCCCTGCTTGCTATTTAGGGATAGCCATATCAGCGAGAAATGAAGCTGTATCCTTTGCAGATACATACCATCCCAATAGTTTGCCACATCCTATAAAAGAGGTGGCTAAAGTGAGGGAGAGAGTGGCCAAGATGGATTTGGAACTTACATCTGCAAGACATCTACTCTATAGCGTGGCTAGACTTTGGGATGAACAGCCCCATAACAGGGAGATGCTCGTTGGAGAATTAGCTGCTGCAAAACTGATTGGAACCAATAGCGCCATTAAAGTAGTGGATGAGGCAATGAGAGTAGTTGGTGCACAAAGCCTTCATGCTGAGCATCCCTTACAAAGACATTACCGGGATGTCCGTGCAGGTCTCCATAATCCACCTGCTGACGAACTTACCATCGAAATGCTCGCAAAGCAGGCATTTGATAAAGGTTCAGAATGATGGAAAAAGAGAGTGGTACTATGAATGGAAAATGGAATAAAAATACGAAAAAAGATTGGCGATATCCCATTGCACATAAGGAAGCATGGATTGGAATGGCACTTGTTATCTTCCATTTTGCTTGGTGGTATGGATTTGCCTACGGTTTTGGTTCAGAGCCTGTAGAATCCTATACATATGTGTTTGGTTTTCCTACATGGTTTTTCTATAGTTGTATTGTCGGTTTCATCGTCATCATTTTTCTTGTAATTTTGATAGTGAAGTTCATATTTGTGGATATTCCCTTGGAGTCAGATGAAAAGGGGGATCCTTATTCATGAATATACAAGTAATCATACCGTTGTTATTATTTCTTTTGATCATGTTTTTTATCGGGGTGACAGCCTCTCGTAAGCTTTCCAATTCTTCCTCTTTCGTGCAGGATTATTTCCTTGGAGGCAGAGAACTTGGAGGGCTTTTGCTTGCAATGACGATGGTGGCCACCTATGGGAGTGCATCCAGTTTTATAGGGGGTCCAGGTATTGCGTATCATACCGGGCTTGGATGGGTTCTGTTGGCCATGATTCAAGTGGTAACTGGCTATTTCGTTTTAACCATACTTGGGAAGAAATTTGCGATTATGGCCAGGAAAATGAAAGCAATCACCTTGATTGATTTTTTAAAGGAGCGTTACGGAAGCAAGTGGGTCGTATTGCTGTCAGCTTGTAGCATTATCATCTTCCTATTTTCTGCCATGGCGGCACAATGGGTCGGTGGAGCAAGGCTGATTGAATCCATTACAGGGCTCTCTTACACTTCGGCCCTGTTTGTTTTTGCGGCATCTGTATTGGTATATGTCATCATCGGTGGATTTCGTGCTGTTGCCATCACAGACGGAATGCAGGGGATCATCATGCTTTTCGGTACTATTGTCATTTTGGCTGGTACGATCATTGCAGGTGGTGGGGTTCCGGGTATTATGAGTGAGCTTATTACGGAAAATCCAAATCTAATCACTCCTTTTGGCGCAGATGGATCATTGACTCCACTTTATGTGTCCTCTTTCTGGATATTGGTCGGTGTAGGAGTTGTGGGACTTCCACAGGTGGCTGTCAGGGCCATGTCCTATAAAAATGCAAAAGCAATGCATGCCGCCTTGATCATCGGCACAATTGTAGTGGGGTTCATTATGCTTGGCATGCACTTGGCGGGTGTCTTTGGGCGAGTGGTGCTGCCGGGATTGGAAACTCCGGATACCGTTATGCCGCTTCTGGCTTTGCATGTATTGCCCCCCTGGCTTGCTGGTATTGTTTTGGCTGCCCCCATGGCTGCCATCATGTCGACGGTGGATTCCTTATTGTTGATTGTCAGTTCTTCCATTGTGAAAGATGTATACTTGAACTATATACGTCCGGATGCTCCTGAACAGAAAATCAAGAGGATAAGTATCGGGATTACGGCCGCAGTTGGAATATCTGTTTTCTTTTTGGCTATCGACCCTCCGGAATTTCTAATTACACTAAATCTTTTCGCGTTTGGTGGACTGGAGGCAGCCTTCATTTGGCCGGTGGTCTTAGGGCTTTATTGGAAGCATGGAAATGCAGATGGTGCATTAGCTTCCATCCTTGTAGGGGTGTTTTCTTATATTGGGATTACGCTTTTTATTCCAGATGCATTTGGTATGCATAGTGTGGTTCTTCCGGTAGTGCTATCTCTTTCAGCCTATATTCTATTCAGTCTGATTGGGCCAAATAGAAGGAACTCGAAACATGAAGACATCATCAATAACTATCTAATTTAGACACGAAAGAAATGGGAGAAAATACAGAGGACTAGGGGATTACAATGAATAAGCTCAAAAACCTGTATTTCAAAAGCATAGAATTTGTTGTTGGCTTTGTATCATCAAGCTGGAGATTTATGTTATCGGGTCTATTATTCTACATAACCATCTTCGTTTTGTTTATGAGTTATTTTTTTTATACAGGAGCGGGGAAATGGTTTGATATGGTTTTTGTCATAGGAACAGGGGCTCTTGCTTTGGTGCTTGGGGTGTTACTGACCCTTCTACTGCTGAAAATATTGGAGAGGATACCGAAGCTTCTAGTAGCGGTCATCATTGGGGCGATTTGCGTTGTCTATAGCGTAGGTACTTTTATGGGCCCTTTCTTCCGGTTAATGGGGGTTACCGTTATCGTGCTGGGTGCCCTTATTGGTGTAGCAACATTTTTATATAAAAGGGGCGGGAAAGCCCTTTTTCTTACCTTTTCTATTTTCATATTAGTGGTGCACGGAATTCTGATGTATTTTACACTTACAGATGGTAAGGAAGGACCATGGTCCTTAGGTCTTTCACAAGGCGAATCATCGCTAGAGAACCCTGCTAACAAAGGCAACTACAACATTCAATATTTTACATATGGAAGTGGTGAAGATAAGCAAAGGGAAGAGTATTCAGATGTTATGTTTAAAACTCATACAGTCAATATGTCCCCTTTTATTGTTCATCCTAAAGGATTGAATAAACGGTACAGGGAATGGTTATGGGGGTTTGATCTTAAAAACGCTCCGTTGAATGGAAGGGTATGGATGCCCAAAAGCGAGGAAGAAGAAAGATTTCCTTTAGTACTTATTGTCCATGGGAACCATAACATGGCTGATTTTTCAGATGGTGGTTACTCCTATCTTGGAGAACTGCTTTCTAGCAAGGGATATATCGTTGTTTCTGTAGATCAGAATTTTATTAATTCAGGAAAAACAGGACATATCGGGTGGGATAATGCTGGTAGGGCTTGGTTGTTGTTGAAGCATTTGGAGCTGTGGCAAAACTGGAATGCCGACAAAGCACATGCGCTCTTTAACAAAGTAGATATGGAAAATATTGCCCTGATCGGCCATTCACGGGGAGGGGAAGCCGTTAGCATTGCCTCATTGTTCAATGAATTGGACCGCTTTCCTAACAATGCAAAGATCAGTATGAATTTTGATTTCTCCATCAAGTCCTTAATTGGTTTATCCCCAGGAGATGGTCGGTTTAAGCCAGGCGACCAGCCAGTTGTTTTAGAAGATGTGAATTATCTCACCATTCATGGAGGAAATGATACGGATCATACGAGTTATTGGGGGATGAGGCAATTCCAGAGGGTGAACTTCTCAGATGATTTTGACGGATTTAAAAGTAGCATCTACATAAATGGTGGAAACCATGGTCAATTCAATTCAGACTGGGAAGTGGATCAGCCAAGTCCCTATTGGTGGTTTATGAATAGAAGAGAATTGATGGAACCAGAAATGCAAAGGGATATTACCAAGCTATATGTGTCGTCATTCCTTGATGCCACATTAAAAGGGCATAGGGAATATCGAAAATTCTTTTCTGATAAACATGCTGTGGCATCGTATTTACCGGTTGATCCCCTTAGGATAAGATACGATGATAGTGACTTTCAGCCTATTACTACATTTGAAGAAGATGTAGATGTTACAAGTACAACCCACGAGGATGGCAGGCTACAAGGATACAATCTTCATGTGTGGAAAGAAGTAAACTTGCTTCAAAGAAATAAAGAACACCAGGATAACCAAGTTGTCAAACTAGGGTGGAAGAATGGCAACAGTCGTTATAATGTGGTCTTGCCAGAAGACTTATCAGCTGGGTTGAAAAAAGAAACAGTGTTAAGATTTGATGCGATACAAGCGCATTCCACAAGATATGAGTTTTATCATATACCGATTCCCAAAGGATATAAGGATGCTGCCA
Organism: Sutcliffiella horikoshii; assembly: GCF_021991925.1. Lineage (GTDB taxonomy): Bacteria > Bacillota > Bacilli > Bacillales > Bacillaceae_I > Sutcliffiella_A > Sutcliffiella_A horikoshii_F. The sequence goes on from NZ_RXZI01000001.1 coordinate 424,999, forward strand.
TCCCTATCACAATAACGGTCAAACCAAAAGGAACGAATAGGTTAGATAGTAGAATTAGAAAGACAGTATATATTGAGCCAACCTATACTACCAAGCTCTATCGATTTGATTGGTGGAATGAGCGCATTGGCAATCAATTTGAGCATATGCTCCAAACATACGAGGTGCCACTGAATTTTCTCGAGGAAGCTTTTCCTGGTTTGGATTACACGACCATTAATGAAGTAACATTTGAATTTAATCAAACGGAAAGCGGTTTACTATTTTTAGATAACATCGGCTTTCAAAATGAATAAATTTACCCACTCTCCCCCATAGTAATGATAGTAGCTAACGACCATGGGGAGAGTGGGTAGAATATGAGAAAAATACAGCTCCTGTTTATGATCACTATTATTTTATTTCCTCTAGGTGCAGCAGAATCAAGCGTGCTGCCGAATCCTACTACAATTCAGCTAAACAAACCATCCCGACATATTCTCTATGATATTGAAAAACCTAAAGAAAAGGAGGTGAAAGCGCCCCTTCTTGTACACTTCATTGATGTTGGGCAAGGGGATGCCATCCTTTTACAAACGCCGAACGGGTCTAACATTTTGGTAGATACAGGTCCCAAAAAATCAGCTGCACAATTATTAGCCTATTTGAAAAAAATTAAGGTCAACTTTATAGATCTTTTGGTGATAACACACCCGGACTTCGATCATATTGGAGGAATACCTTCTTTATTGGAAAAAATTCCAGTAAAAAAAATCTTGGATAGTGGAAAGGCTCATACGACTTTAACATTTATCCAATACAAACAATACGTATGGAACAATATCGTCCCTGTACAATATGCTAAAGAAAAAATGAAGCTGCAGGTGGATCCAGACCTAAAGATTAGAGTGCTAAACAGTGGATCGGAGGAAAAAGAGACGAACAATGCCTCTATTGTCCTCCATCTCACCTATGGAGATATTCAATTTCTGTTGATGGGCGACACGGAGGAAGAGGAGGAGAAAAGACTTAGCAGGAAATACAACCTTGAATCCACTATCCTTAAAGTGGCACACCACGGATCAAACAGCTCTTCGACAGCATCATTTTTAACGGATGTGCAACCGAAAATAGCCGTCATCTCTGCTGGGAAAAATAATGATTTTCACCATCCACATCTTCCTGTCGTTAGCAGATTGATTGAGAGTGGGGCAGATATCTATAATACAGCGGAATCCGGAACCATTGTTTTCTCAACAGATGGAAAACTGTTGTATGTGAACAATCGCCCTTGGCTTTATGCCAACCAAAACAAAAAGGACTCTTCGAAGTCGGTCGTCATTACGGATTTGGATGTAAAAGGGGAAATGGTGACCATTGAAAATAAAAGTGATAAAACGGTTGATATGTCGTACTGGAAACTTGTAAGCAAAAAAGGTTACCAAACATATGATTTCCCAGTAGGTTACAAGCTTCAGTCAGGAGAAACAATTTATATTGCCTCTGGTGCACAGAAGCAACACCTTAGACGTTATATACATTGGTTAAGTGACTACTTATGGAACAATGATGGCGACAAGGCACAACTTTACGACGATAAGGGCGAACTGGTAGATGAATTTGAAGTGGTGGTAGAAGGAGAATAGGTTTCATTTCTCTCGATTTGTGTTAAATAAGATGGTAAGATACTTTTTATGTTTATCACTGCGAGAAAATAATAAGGAGCCATGACATTGAAAAAGCTAAAAAAACCAGTTCGTTTAGTGCTAGCCTTATTGATTAGTGTCTTTTTGTTTATTTCCTATATTCATTCGACCAAGGAAGAAGTAATTGCCTCTGTGGTAAGGGAGTCCAATCAAAACGGCGTTTCATTAAGCGTGCAAAATCCATACATAATGCCGATAAAAATTTATAAGGCCTCCATGATTGATGCCAATAAAAACGAATTGCCTATCACGGTGTACAATATCCAGTTGAGTGGAGTTTATAGTGGTGGGGATTCCAGTGTCGACGAATCATTCATGTCAACCCAGACAGAAGAATTCAAGGAGTTGGATGAAGTGACAATCCCTAGTGACGCCTCAAAATCTGATAAAATTTACAATATCTATCTTAAGGATTCAAAAGGTGATAAGACGGTAGTCAATGCAGAAAAAGTAACAGTATCATTCAAAGTGTTTTCATTCCTACCCTTTACCACCACCATTTCCATCTGAAGCGCTGCTAAATGCAGCGCTCAGTGTGTAGACAAAGTCCAAAAATGATAAAAATCTCTAGTTGATCGCAGTGGAAGAAGCGGAGACTCCTCGAAAATGCTAACGCATTTTCTTCGTGCGATGAATCGCTGTCGAAGTATTCCTTGTCCTGCGGGAGGAAGGGACATGGAAGACCCCGCAGGGCGTAGCCCGAGGAGGCTCAAGGTCGCCCCGCGGAAAGCGAAGCCTAGTGCGGAAATCAACAGCGGTATGGAACAGATTACTAAAATTATGAACTTTTTCAGTGGCCTGGGCGTAGCCCGAGGAGGCTTCCGGACCGCCCGCGGAAAGCAAAGTTCCTGCAACGAAGATCAACTCCTCCAACAGATAACCTAACTAATTTATAGTTTGTCCACAGTCTGAGCGCTGCTAAATGCAGCGCTATTTTTGTTGAAGTAGACTTGAAATCTTAGATTAAAAATGCCTAAGTTCGGGGAAATTAAGATAAGTTATGGCTAGGTAACGGAATCTTTTTGAAATCTTTAGTGTTTAAGGCGATAAAGAGAGGGAATGTACATAATGGAGATTGTCAAATACGACTACATTAACAGTTGGATAATTTTAGGATCCGTATCGGACCCGCGTTGGTGGCTGTTATTTGTGTCAATTTTTTTTCCTTGGTTAATTTGGTGGAAAGTTGTGGATAGATCAAGGCTGTTTGAGATACTATCATTTGGGCTTTTTTGGGCAGCAATGGCCACTTGGCTGGATTTGCTGGGCACTTCCTATAATATGTGGAGCTATCCATTCAAGTTAAATGAACATACTACAACACTTCTTCCCGCAGACGTTTCGGTCATCCCAGTGATGTACATGCTACTTTATCAGTTCTCATCTACTTGGAAGGCTTATGCTTTCGGAAGTATCTTCATTGCGGTGATATTATCCTTTATCTTTGAACCCTTGTTTATACTATTTCAGATGTTCGAACTAATAACCTGGTCGCATACGGAGTCTCTAGTTTCCTTTTTTCTACTAGCAATCATCACTAAGGCAATCTTTATTTTTTTAAGAACTAACAAGAAATAGAGTTGATTTTCGTAGAAACTTTTTAGTTGACGAACATGTATATACAAGTTAGACTTGTAATCGTTAGCATGTATATACAAGTTGAAATTTAAATGTAAGCGTTTATTAAAGGAAGTTAAACATAAAAAATTCGACCAATACAAAATTACTGGAGGGATTTAAGATGTTCAAAAAGTTATTTGGCATGAAAGATACAACCGAAGCTCCTACCGAGGAAGTGATTCTAGCCCCACTAAGTGGTAGGGTTACAGAATTGAACGAAGTTCCTGATCCTACATTTTCACAAAAGATGATGGGGGACGGTTTAGCGATTGTTCCGACCGAAGGGGAGGTTGTTTCACCTGTCGATGGGGAGGTAATACAGTTCTTCCACACAAAACATGCTATTGGCATCCGTTCCCAAAGCGGGGCGGAGATTTTAATCCATGTGGGTCTTGAAACAGTTTCCATGAATGGTGAGGGCTTCGAGGGCCATGTAAGGGAAGGGGATAAAGTGAAAGCCGGTGATAAGCTAATCACTTTTGACCTTCATTTAATCAATGAAAAAGCTGCAAGTACCATTACTCCAATCGTCATTACGAACGGAGAAAAGGTGGAAAACTTAGACAAAAAACTTTCAGATCAAGCGGTGAAAGGACAAACAGAAATATTCCATCTAAAAACAAAAGCATAAAGAATCCTTATTTACATTAAGTAAGATAACGAAGCTGGATTGGGATGCAAGCTAGAGATTCGATTCCTTTTGCTATGGAGGTAGCACTTGCATGCAAGCCGAGGAAGCTTCCCAATTGCCCAATGCGTAGAGCGCCAGCACTTTTATAAAGATAGAGTAGGCAAACAGGAGGAATACAGATATGGACATAAGAAAACAGGCGGAAGAAATTGTCCAAGCCTTAGGGGGAAAAGAAAACGTAAGTGCAGCCACACATTGTGTGACTCGCCTTCGTTTGGCTTTGCATGATGAAAGCAAAGTGGATCAAGATGCCTTGGATAATATCGATGTGGTGAAAGGCTCCTTCTCAACAAATGGCCAGTTTCAGGTCGTAATTGGACAAGGAACAGTCAATAAAGTGTATAAGGAATTTGTTGATCTAACTGGTGTTGGAGAGGCTTCCAAGGATGAAGTGAAAAAAGCTGCAGAATCCAACTTGAATCCACTACAGCGTGCGATCAAAACATTGGCAGATATCTTCATTCCAATATTACCAGCCATCGTGACGGCCGGTCTGCTCATGGGTATTAACAATCTTCTGACGGGTGAAGGCATTTTCTATAATGGGCAATCTGTCATTGATGTACATCCACAATGGGCTGATATTGCAAGTATCATCAATCTTATAGCAAATACTGCTTTCGTCTTTCTGCCAGGATTGATTGGTTGGTCAGCAGCCAAACGGTTTGGTGGAAGCGAACTGCTGGGTATTGTGTTGGGGCTCATGCTAGTCCATCCGGATTTACTTAATGCCTGGGGCTATGCTGAGGCACAGGAAGATGGTGCCGTTGAAACTTGGAAGTTCTTCGGTTTGGAAATTGAGAAAGTGGGATACCAGGGACAAGTACTGCCAGTTCTGGTGGCAGCTTATGTATTAGCTAAAGTGGAACAGTTCTTATCTAAGCGGGTGAGCGATGCATTTCACATGCTTATTGTCCCTCCGATTACCTTATTACTTACAGGCTTTGTAACCTTTGTTGCTATAGGACCTGTTACTTTTGCAATTGGTAATTTCCTAACTAACGGATTTGTTAGTATCTTTGATGCTGTCCCTGCACTTGGTGGTTTGATTTATGGCGGACTTTATGCACCACTTGTCATTACGGGGATGCATCATACCTTTCTTGCGGTAGATTTCCAACTGATTGCAACAATCGGTGGGACATTCTTATGGCCAATGGTTGCCTTGTCTAACATTGCGCAAGGTTCTGCTGCTTTTGCCATGATGTTGGCTACGAAGGATGAAAAGCTGAAAGGTTTAGCGTTAACATCGTCCATCTCAGCATGGTTGGGGATTACAGAACCGGCTATGTTCGGGGTAAACTTACGATTCCGCTACCCATTCTTCGCTGCAATGATTGGTTCAGCCATAGCTGGTATTATCATTACATTGGCAGGAGTAAAGGCTCCATCCATTGGGGTTGGTGGGATTCCAGCATTCTTCTCTATTATGGCGGAATACTGGCCAATCTTCTTCCTTGGAATGGGGATCGTACTTGTCGTGCCATTCGCGATTACCTTCTTAATAGCAAAAGTGAAAATGAGAAAAGAAGCATAAGAATTGTAAGAAGGGGTCGCCCCCTTTTTACAATTTTTTTAAGTTAAAAGCCTTATATAAACTTGAAGGGAGAGGTTGATTGATGAAGCATTCCTGGTGGAAGGAAAGTGTCGTATATCAAATTTATCCTCGCAGTTTTATGGATTCTAACGGAGATGGCATCGGTGATATTCAAGGGATCATATTGAAACTAGACTATCTAAAGGAACTTGGTATCGATACCATATGGCTTTCACCTGTTTACGAATCGCCTAACGATGATAACGGCTATGATATCAGCAATTATCACAAGATCATGGATGAATTCGGTACAATGGAAGATTGGGAAGAACTGTTACATCAGGTACATATGCGGGATATGAAATTGATCATGGATCTTGTGGTAAACCATACCTCTGATGAGCATGAATGGTTTGTCCAGGCCAAATCCTCGAAAGATAATCCTTACCGTGATTACTACATATGGAGAGACCCTAAAGAAGATGGTAGTGAACCGAACAACTGGGCATCCAATTTTGGAGGATCAGCATGGGAATATAATGAACAGACCGAGGACTACTACTTGCACCTCTTTTCCAAAAAACAGCCTGACTTAAATTGGGAAAATGAAAAGCTCCGAGACGAAATATTTAGCATGATGAAATGGTGGCTTGATAAAGGAATTGATGGATTCCGGATGGATGTGATCAATTTTATTTCAAAAGGTGAAGGTCTCCCAAATGGGGAAATTCAGCCTGGCCGTCCATATGCTTCCGGAAGCAGACATTATCGAAACGGTCCTAAAATACATCATTATTTACGAGAAATGAACCAGAAGGTGTTATCTCACTACGATCTCATGACGGTAGGAGAAATGCCTGGTGTGACACCTGACCAGGCAAAAGAGTATACAGGGGAAGACCGGAACGAGTTGAACATGGTTTTTCAATTCGAGCATGTTGGCCTTGACAATGGTCCAAATGGTAAATGGGATTTGAAGCCACTTGATCTAATGGAACTTAAACAAAGCCTGTCGCGCTGGCAATATGCCCTAGGGGAAAGTGGGTGGAATAGCCTCTATTTCAATAATCATGATCAACCGCGATCTTTATCAAGGTTTGGGAACGACGGAAAGTATCGGATGGAGTCAGCAAAAATGCTTGCCACGCTTCTTCACATGATGAAAGGTACCCCCTATGTGTATCAAGGGGAAGAATTAGGAATGACTAATGTTGCATTCGAATCGATTGACTCCTACAAAGATATTGAAACGCTTCAAGCATATACCGAATTGAAGGAACAGGGGTTTAGTGAAGAAGAAGTGATGAAGAGCATCCATCATAAAAGCAGGGACAATGCCAGAACCCCCATGCAGTGGAATGCAGAGGAATATGCAGGCTTCTCCATCTCTGAGCCATGGTTAGCTGTTAACCCTAATTATACTTCTATCAATGCCGAAGCAGAGATGGCCAATGAAGCCTCTATTTTCCACTATTACAAACAGCTTATCCAGCTTCGAAGACAAAATGACTTGATCGTTTACGGTAGCTATCAATTGATCCTTGAGGAAGAACCTGAAATCTTTGCTTATGTAAGAACGTATCAGGGTAAGAAGCTTCTGGTTATATGCAACTTTTATAAAGGGGAGCCGACATTCAAGCTTCCAAGGGATATAAATTTCATGACAAAGCAGCTCCTTTTGAGTAACTATAAAGTCGATGAACAGATGAGTATATCTGAGTTTAGCATGCAGCCTTATGAAGCTAGAGTTTACTTATTAAATTAATATATTTTATCTAAATGAACAGAGGTGTTTTAAATGACAAAAATGGAAAAAGAACCTTGGTGGAAGAGATCGGTCGTCTATCAGATCTATCCCAAGAGCTTCAATGATACAACAGGAAATGGTGTAGGCGATATTCAAGGAATCATTGAGAAATTGGATTACTTGAAAGAGCTAGGTATCGACGTCATTTGGTTGACTCCTATTTATAAATCACCCCAAAAAGACAATGGCTACGATATTAGTGACTATTTTTCCATCCACGAAGAATATGGGACGATGGAGGATTTCGATCAACTTTTATCAGAAGCGCATAGTAAGGGCATTAAAGTGATCATGGATATTGTTGTAAATCATACCTCGACAGAGCATGAATGGTTCCAAAAATCAAAAGAGGCGAAAAAAAATAACCCATATCGTGATTTTTATATTTGGAAGGATTCCAAGGAAGATGGAAGTGAACCGACGAACTGGGAGTCCAAATTTGGAGGGAATGCTTGGCAATATGATGAGAAGACAGAACAATGGTACCTCCACCTATTTGATGTCACCCAAGCGGATCTGAACTGGGAAAATGAAGAGGTACGCAAGCAGGTTTATGACATGATGACCTTTTGGTTTGAAAAGGGAGTGGACGGTTTTAGGTTGGATGTCATTAATCTTATTTCCAAAAATCAGGATTTTCCTGATGATGATGGCTCCGTGCCGCCTGGAGATGGTCGGAAATTTTACACAGATGGACCTCGCGTTCATGAGTACATGAATGAAATGTACGAAAAAGTGTTCTCTAAGTATGACAGCATGACAGTAGGGGAAATGTCCTCCACCACGATCGACCATTGTATTAAATATACACGTCCTGACCGAAATGAACTTAGCATGACTTTCAATTTCCATCACCTGAAAGTAGATTATCCGAATGGAGAAAAGTGGTCTGTCGCCGACTTTGACTTTCAACAGTTGAAAGATATCCTTTCAACTTGGCAGATTGAAATGGAAAAAGGCGGTGGCTGGAATGCCTTGTTCTGGTGCAATCATGACCAGCCCCGGGTTGTCTCCCGTTATGGTGACGACAAAGAATACCACAACAAGTCCGCTAAAATGCTTGCAACAAGCATGCACATGATGCGTGGTACTCCTTATATCTATCAGGGGGAAGAATTCGGAATGACCAACCCCGGGTTTGTCAAGATAAGCGACTATCGTGATGTGGAATCGTTAAACACTTTTAAGCTAAAAAAAGAAGAGGGTATGAATGAGGAGGAAATACTAGAAATCCTTCGTCATAAATCACGTGATAATTCTAGAACACCAGTACAATGGAACTCAGAAGAATATGCTGGGTTTACTAAAGGTACACCATGGATCGGTGTTGCAAGTAATTATCCGAAAATCAATGCGGAAGTAGCATTGAAAGACGAAGATTCGGTTTTCTACCACTACAAAAAATTAATAGAACTTCGCAAAAAATATGATGTCGTTACACATGGAGATTTTCAACTGATTGAAGGTGACCATACAGAAATTTTTGCTTACATCCGAAATAGTGAAAATGAAAAGCTGCTTGTAGTTAGCAACTATTATGGTAAAAACGCATCATTTATATTACCGGAAGATGTGGATGTTGATGGATACAGAGCGGAAATATTATTGAGTAACTATGAAGATTCTGCACTAGAATATAAAAAGCTTTCTTTACGTCCATACGAATCCATCGTTTATCACCTTAAAAAGTAATGCTACAATAGTTGTAGGTGGTAGAAAATGAAAAACAATAAATATCAGGTGATTTATCAAAAACTAGTCTCTAAAATAGAGCGGCACGAGCTTGTCGCCGGAGATAAACTTCCTTCTGAACATGAATTGTTAGAGCTTTTTGATACATCCAGAGAGACGGTTAGAAAAGCATTAAATCAGCTTGCTCAAAACGGTTATATTCAAAAAATTCGAGGTAAGGGATCTGTTGTGCTCGATCGTGATAAGTTTGACTTTCCCATTTCCGGTTTGGTCAGCTTTAAAGAATTGGCGGAGAAAATGGGTAGACCTTGGGAAACCATTGTACATGAACTGGATACTGTTGTGGGATCTTCGGATTTACAAGATAAATTGGGAGAGTTAGACCTTTGGAAAGTGGTTCGTTCACGGAAAGTTGATGGAGAGAGCATCATTTTGGACAAGGATTATTTTATAAAAAGTCAGGTTCCTTATCTTAATCAAGAAATTTGTAGCCACTCCATCTATGACTACTTGGAAAAAGAAGTAGGATTGCAAATAGCCTTTGCCGACAAAGAAGTGACGGTGGAAGAAGCGACAGAGGAAGATAAGGAAATCCTTGATTTGCAAGGTTTAACACATGTTGTAGTCGTAAAAAGCATTGTACACTTGGATGATGCAAGCCCATTTCAATATACCGAGTCGCGCCATCGATTAGACAAGTTCCGATTTGTTGATTTTGCAAGAAGGATGAAGTAAATCAAATTTAAAGGAGACACTTACCTAAATAGGGAGTGTCTTTTTTTTAGGAAAGAAACAACTTATTATAATTTTCTAAAAAATATACAAATGGAAACTCGGTTCGTATATAATAGAAAGTAATAATTCGATTTTCGAAATAAATGGAGGGAATAGAGATGGCGCAAATGATGAAAGGTGCAGTAAAAAGAGAAGAAGTTCCATTGGATCAGACTTGGAACTTAAGTGATTTATATGACTCCACAGAATCTTGGGAGAAGGAGCTGGAAGCTGTCCAAACAGATCTGTCATACGTAACACGTTATCGAGGCAGAGTAGTAGCTGATGCGAAAACACTTCTTGCATGTCTTAAAGATAAGGATGCTTTAACAGAAAGAGTGGCAAGGGTAATGACTTATGCTTCCTTGAAACAATCAGAGGATGGAACCAACCCTGAAAACCAGGCAAACTCAACGAGAGTAGGTGGGATGCTAGCCAAATTCAGTGCAAGCACTTCATTCCTACAATCTGAGATTCTTCAATTGGATGAGAATAAGATAAAAACCTTCATTGGTGAAGAGCCAGAGCTGGCTGATTTTCAAAAGACCTTGTTAGACATATTGGAAACAAAGCCGCATAAACTTTCACCAGAAGCAGAGGAAGTACTTTCCGCCTTTAGTGAAGTCCATAATGCTCCATATATGATTTATCAAAGAAGCTTAATCTCTGATATGACATTTTCCTCCTTTAAAACAGATGATGGGGAAACATATCCTTTATCATTCAACTCCTTTCCGAATTACGAGGGATCGGCGAATACGGAACTGCGACGAAAAGCCTACGATTCTTATATTAAAACATTAAAACAGTATAAGCATACATATGCTGCAACTTATGCGACAGAAGTGAAGAAACAAGTGGTGGAAGCAAAATTACGTAACTATGATTCTGTAACAGATATGCTTCTTCATGACCAGCAAGTAACAAAAGAAATGTACCATAACCAATTAGATACCATACAACGAGAGTTGGCTCCGCATATGCGGAGATATGCAAAATTGAAACAGCGAGTATTAGGACTTGATAAAATGCATTTCTGTGACTTGAAGGCTCCGCTTGACCCAGACTTCAATCCGGAGATTACTTATGAGGAGGCTTCCAAACTTATTTTGGAATCACTTGAAGTAATGGGTCCTGAATATATGGAAATCATGGAGGAAGGACTGAATAATCGTTGGGTCGACCTGGCGGATAATGTCGGGAAAGGATCCGGAGCTTTCTGTTCAAGTCCATATGGAGTACATCCATATATCCTGATGACATGGAGTGACTCCATGAGAAATGCCTATACCCTTGCACATGAATTGGGACATGCAGGTCATTTCCGTTTAGCAGGTCGTTATCAACGTATTTCCAACACCCGTCCATCCAGGTATTTTGTAGAAGCACCATCCACCATGAATGAAATGTTATTAAGCCAGCATATTCTTTCCAAACCAAATGATGAGAGGATGCGCCGCTGGGTAATTCTGCAATCCCTTGGAACATACTATCATAATTTTGTGACACATATTTTGGAAGGTGAACTACAACGACGTGTATATGACCTTGCAGACAAGGGAACTCCAATTACCGCTAATGTCCTTTGTGAGCAGAAGACAGATCTTTTAACTGATTTCTGGGGAGATTCGGTGGTATTGGACGAAGGCGCCGGATTAACATGGATGCGTCAACCTCACTATTATATGGGTCTCTATCCATACACCTACTCAGCAGGGCTGACAGCTTCAACAGCGGCAGCCAAAAAGATAGAGAAAGAAGGAAAGCCTGCAGTCGATGCTTGGCTGTCTGCATTGAAAGCCGGTGGTACATTAAAACCACAGAAATTAATGCAATTAGCAGGGGTAGACATGACAACCGCTGCACCAATCGAGGAAGCGGTAGCTTATGTCGGCTCGTTAGTGGATGAGTTGGAGAAAAGCTTCAATTAAAACACAGAAACACCTTAGCCCATTGGCAAGGTGTTTCTTTTTGACTATCAACACTTTATATTTTCCTCCGATAATACTAGTAGAATAAGAATTGATAGGAATGGAAGGGCGTAATGGTTTTGGAAAATAAAAGTGAGATACTCTTAGATTCAGGTACTAATGAAGTAGAATTTTTAGAATTTATGTTAGGAGCGACTAGCTTCGGGATAAATGTCCTCAAGGTTAGGGAGATTATCAAGCCTGTAAATATTACTAAAATCCCACATTCCCATTATAATGTGGAGGGAATTGTAGAGTTACGGGGTGAAGTTCTGGCAGTAATAAACTTAAGGAAGGCGTTAAATATAGACGGTCTCAGCCAATATTCCGAACAGAAGTTTATCGTTTCAGAATTTAATGGAATGAAGGTGATCTTGAGGGTGGATCATGTCACTCAAATCCATCGGCTATCCTGGTCGGATATGGAAAAGCCAACCTCTGTCCAGCAAGGATTCGAAGATCATATAACGGGTGTAATCAAACTGGAATCAAAGTTGATTCTTCTTGTGGATGTGGAAAAAATACTGTTTGATCTCTATCCAGGCCTTGATAAGGAGAGCATCAGAATCAGTAATGATAAAAATCCTGCAAGAAGGGAAAAAAGAATAATGATAGCAGAAGATTCTTCGATGTTAAGAAGGCTTCTGGGAGAGACGCTACACGCTGCAGGCTATGAACAGATCTTTTTCTTTGAAAATGGGAAAGAAGCATGGGAATATATGGTGGGAGTAGTGAGAAACGGGAAGGAACGGATAGATCTTTTAATCACGGACATTGAAATGCCTCAGATGGATGGCCATCATCTTACCAAAAGGATAAAAGAGGATAGCTCCTTATCCGAAATTCCAGTCATCATCTTCTCCTCACTGATTACGGAGCATTTAAAACATAAAGGGGAACAAGTTGGGGCAGATGCACAAATCAGCAAACCACAATTGACGAAGTTGATAGATTTAATGGATTCGCATTTATTAAAAACCTAGAAAAGGAGCCCAACAATTTATTGGGCTCCTTGTCATTCCTATCAGAGGTAGCTTTCTCCGAGTTTCTTGAATACCGGCTTTTGATACTGTCTCTTTGGAGGTTGTTTCTTACCATCTGTGGGATGGAAGTTTGTATACCGTTGAAGTAAATTCTTAGCGACAGACAAAGACATATTCGCTTTGGGATTACGGTAATGGTCGTTTAACTCTCCAAGGTGTGGAAGCTCCGCAAAGTCTTCCTTAGTAGGTGGAAGGTGAAAAAAATATTCCCCTGCCGATACGAGTACATCGGATTGCTGTCTGCTGTTTTTGGGGTTTCTTGAAAAGTGTAAACCTTTTTTGGTCGCCTTTCCTTCTGTTAAAAGCTTCTCCAGGGCTTTTCTTTTAAGAGAGTAGAGAAACTTTGGATCCGGCGCGGTTTTGGCATGCCGATTTACTGTAAAGATGGCACGTGAGAGGTTTTCGATAGAAGATTCGATGGAGGAATCGTTTTTTCTTTGATTTGTATAACTTTGTTTATGCATAATAGTCTCCTTTCCTTTTCCTTATTATACTGTTCCTTTAATGAAAATGGAAGAGGAGCTCCAATTCAGCATAGGAATCTACATCGAATATATCTATTGTGGGCGAATAAACACACGAGTCCCATTAGGTACGATGGACGCCAAGTCTAATACATCTTGATTGTACATGCGTACACACCCCTTTGATACAGCATTGCCAATGGAACTGGGATCATTTGTACCATGGATGCCATATGATAACTTGGAAAGGGAAAGCCACATTGCTCCAAAAGGACCTCCTGGGTTTGGTTGTCGGTTTACGATGATGAAATCACCTACTGGTGTATCATACAACATTCTACCAACAGCAATAGGGTATGTTTTCATGACAATTCCTTTATCTTTTAATACAAGCCTTCTATTAGCTATGGAAATTTCAATTGTGTATGGAATAGTATTTGCATCAGGTAAGCCTGGAATGATAATCTGCTGCCCGGGGATGATGATATTGGGATTTATTAGACGATTGACAGCCAATACTTCCGTTAAAGTTCTTCTGTAATCCCGCGCAATTAAGCTCAATGTTTCTCCGGCCTTAACAATATGGATGGCCAACCATTTCACCACTTTCTTCTAAAAAGATTTTATCCTAAAAAGCCGTTGCAGGGGATGCAGCGGCTTTATATCTATCACCTTTATCTATAATAATAAGGATATGGACGATATGGTGGGTAATATGGATAAGGATATGGTGGTGGATAATAATATGGCCTTGGGGCCAGTAAGGATCCTACAGCTAATCCTCCCAAAAACGGAAAGAAAGGAAAGCCGAAACCAAATCCCCCAATTAATCTGTTGTTTGACACGTTTCTGTTAAGTGGAAAGTTTCGATTCATAAGACATACGCCTCCTTTATAGGGTCCCTATAGTGTATGGGAGATAAGAAGGCTGTGCGCTTGTACCTAATAGCCCAAATGTAAGAGCTATTCATGGTGTCTATGCCTATTTATTTTCTAGCGTGAAAAAACTAATTTCAGGAGGAGCCAAAAAACGATAAGGCTGCCTGGTTGTCCCGAGCCCTTTGTTCACATAAAGCGTAAGATCATCCAACTGATAAAATCCTTCATAAAACTTTGAACCGAGGGGGGGAGTGATCAGTGGGCCCAAAAATGGAATCTGTACTTGTCCGCCATGTGAATGCCCGGATAGCTGAAGGTTCACATGGAATTGCTCTGAAATGGAATCAGCTGCATCCCCTTCATGTGCCAACAGGATGGTGTATGCATCATCAGGGATATTACGCAGTGTTTCACGAAAGTCGGGTCGACCAAGCATTAAGTCATCAACACCTGCAATATAAATCTTGCTACCATCTATTAACTCCACCTGTATATTCTCATTTTTTAAGACAGTAAATTCAGATTTTTCCATGATTTCCTCATAAGTTTCTGTACCATATCCCCCATGGTCATGGTTACCGAAAATAGCAAATTTCCCTAAAGGGGCCTTCACCTTTCGGAGAATTTCTATGAGATTGTAAGAACGGTCATATTCCAACGGATTGTCCATTAAATCTCCTGTGAAAACTACGATGTCCGGTTCCTCTTCGTTTATTTTACGAATCACTTTTTCCAAATCGGCTTTATCAAAATGATGCCCGATATGGGTATCAGAGAATTGAGCAATTTTTATACCAGAAAAACTTTCAGGAATACTCGAATGTGTAATTGTATGTTTTAATTTCTTCATCTGTTTGGGTTCGATGTATCTTGCGTAATAATAGCCGACTCCACTTGTCAAAAGAGCGGTAAAAGCCAGGGTAAATATTTTTTTGAAAAAACCTCTTCGGGTTACTTTAGCCATATCTATCAACCTATCTATATATTTAATGATTGTTTAAGAGAAGTATTCTAAATGCATACCTATTATAGCACCATTTACATATAAATTTCTCATTCTATTATTCTACAGATGTTGGAAGAAGTTTGACGGAATCTTATAAAACATTTCAATTATTTTGAATATTAGGTTAAAATAATATAGAGACATAGGATTGGGGGAGAGGCTACAATGGAGAAAAAGGTTGTTATCATTACCGGCGGTTCCAGTGGCATGGGGAAATATATGGCCATGAAGTATGCGAAAGAAGACTATAATGTAGTCATTACAGGTCGAGATTTAGATCGACTTGCACAGGCAAAGGAAGAAATTCAGTGTTCTGAAGGCCAAGTATTGACTATACAGATGGATGTAAGAGAACCGGCCCATGTGGAGAGGATGGTCAAACTGACGGATGAAGCTTTTGGCAGGATTGACGTCCTCGTTAACAATGCAGCCGGAAACTTTATATGTCCTGCCGAAAAATTATCGGTAAACGGATGGAAGTCTGTCATTGATATTGTTCTGAATGGTACTTTCTATTGCAGTTCTGCAGTGGGGAACTACTGGATGGAACGGAAAGTCAATGGTAGTATGATCAATATGGTTGCAACCTATGCCTGGAATGCAGGAGCAGGGGTTGTTCATTCCGCTGCAGCAAAAGCGGGTGTGCTGTCCCTTACTAGGACGCTTGCCGTTGAGTGGGGGACAAAGTATGGGATCAGAGTCAATGCTATTGCACCAGGTCCCATTGAAAGGACAGGTGGGGCAGACAAGTTGATGCAATCGGAGGAAGAGGCCAAAAAGGTTGCCGAGAGTGTGCCGTTGAAGCGATTTGGTACACCCGAGGAAATCGCGGAACTCGCATTTTTTCTAAGTTCGGATAAAGCTGCCTACATAAATGGGGAATGTGTCACCATGGATGGTGGTCAGTGGCTTCAACCATTTCCATTTTAAAATAAGGCTCTTTTCGTAAACTTTGTTGCTATTGCGTATTTTTAATACGACCGTTATATTCCTTACTGTCGTGCTCTTTTCCTTACAATACTTAGTATGCTACGTGCATATCAGAATAAGTAAGCAGCAAAAAGTCCAATTACCGACTTTTTACTAGTGAAAGTAACAATCTTGGAAAAAAGAACTTTAAATTAAAGCGCTGTCAATATTATAAAGCTCATGTAAAGCATCGTCATCAGGATGCCTTACATGAGCTTTTACTCATATTTACATATAAGTTTTGTTCATACTAAGCAAAAAAGGAGGAAAACAAGTGAGCATTTTCTATAAGTATGAATGGGATGAAGAAAACAAAGAATTGACCGTTTTTATCAATCCGACGGAAGCTTTCTATGAATTTGCGGCCGAATATGCCCCTAATGACCACCATGTGCCAAAAAGAAAAAGCCTCTTAGATTCAGCAAGGAAATTTGCACAACGCGTACTTCCTGAAGGCACGGTTGTAGGGAGCTATCGAGTGAAATTCCAACAATTTCTTGTTGCAGTTTTAGATGAGAAAAATGGGGCTACAAGAGAATTAATGGAAGGGCCTGCCCAGGCAAACTATTTAGTCAAAAACGATGAAACCCTCAAAGACATAGCTCAAATGCTTACCATCGATGACGCCTCTCTAAAAAAGGCCAATCAAATGGAAGGAGATACTGTATTTGTAGGGATGAACTTAAAAGTACCCTGCTATCTTCATACTGTCGTTACGTCTGATAGCATCTTGAAAATTGCGCAAAGATATGACATATCGAAGGATTCCATAAGAAAACTGAACAGCCTTCGAACAGATTGCCTCAAAATTGGACAAGAGCTGAAAATTCCGAAAAGGTTATATTGATTCACGACTTTCCTTTAAAATTTTTGATCTATTATACGTGTGGCATCATATTTTCTTATTTGCCATGGTATAATCATTTCAAACAAAAGCAAAGGGGGGTTAGAAGATGGATCCACTTGATATCATGACCAACTTAGAGAGGGTCACCCCCTATTATCAAGCTATATTCAGTGCTGAAGCCCAAGAAGTGATCGGATTTGAAGTACTGGGGAGATACCTGAAAGAGACTGGTGAGGTGACAAGCCTTGGACAGTTCTTCAGGGACACGACGGTCCCTGAAGAATACCATCTTGAAGTGGATAAGGTGCTAATCAACAAGGCAATAACTTACTATTTAGCCAATGAATGCGAACTGAAATTGTTTTTTAACCAAAGTGCTGAACTTCTTTTGAAAGATCAAGGGGAATCCTTATTGGAACTTCTTCTCTCTTATGTTCCGAAAGGCTTGAAACTAGAGAATATTGTTATTGAAATGGATGAACGGACTTCTAATCAAGACAATGAATACCTGCAACATCTTTTTAATTACTATAAAACGTATGGCATTCAGATTTCTGTTACCAATATTGGAGATGCGGGTTTAAATATGGACAGAATTGGCCGCCTAAGTCCTAACATATTGAAGGTGAATCTAGACATTCTTAGACAAACTTATGAAGTGACTGCCCATCAAGATATCCTGCACTCATTAGCCGTTCTATCTAGAAAAATTGGTGCTGCTCTTTTGTATGAAAATATGGAAACGTCCTTCCAGCTGCAGTATGCTTGGAGAAATGGAGGCAGGTATTATCAGGGTTTCTATCTGCATAAACCTGGGCCGACTTTTATTGAGATTGACCATGCAAAGAAAATACTTGTAGAAAAATTCCAACAGTTTATTCGTTATGAGAAAAGGAAATTGCATGCCATTCACCAATTTACCGGGATGCTTCAAAATAGGCTTCAACCCCTCATTTTGAAAGGGCAAAACCTCAAAGAATATGATGAATGGTTGCATTCTATCGCCGACGAACTTTCAAACATCAGCTTCCGTATGTATGTTTGTGATGAAAATGGATTCCAGCTTTCCTCAAATCTATTGAGAGACAATGGGAAGTGGAGAGCAGATAGGACTTTTAATGGAAAAAATTGGAGTTGGAGACCTTACTTTCTTGAGCATGTCATGAAAATGAGCATGGAGAAAAAAGGAATCTTATCGGACTTATACAATGATATTGAATCAGGTGAGAATGTAAGGACCTTTTCTTGTTTAATCACACAAGATCGGTTCCTATATATTGATATTTCTTATGAGTATCTATATGAAAATCAAGATCTTTTATAAGAAGTGAATAGAATTTATCCGTTTGTTTACCTTAAGAGTATAATTTGCTCGGTGAGGTGAGTGAAATGGGTTCTTTTGATTTTATTTTGGCAATCTTAGCATTAATTATTGTTGCAGGTGCGATGGTCTATACGTATAAAATTGGGCGTCAAACAGATACACAGGCAACAACCCAAGATTCTTCCATTAGTGAAAAAGTTCAAGATCATCACGTGCTTAGGAATCCGGTCTTTTTAGCCTATCTGGTAGCAGCTGTATTAATATTGATGTATATCGCCTATGCTGCTCTAAACACGAATTGGTAATACAACGTAAGGGATTCAATCAACAAGGTGATTACACAAAAAGACCCGCTAATAAATGATCAGGGGGTCTTTTTGTTTTGTGTTCGGGGAGAAGGGTAGTAGTAACTATAGTGAATAAATTGTCAGTTTTCCAATTAATTTTGCGAACGGTTTCAATCCCTGTCACCTGCGGTTCTTGATACAATTAGAACACATCATCTGAGGAGGAGAATTCCATGCTGAAAAATTGGACGGGTATCATAGCCATCATAACTATTTTATTTGTAGGTTTGAGTCCAGCATCTGCCCAGGAGCAGGCGGAGGAAGAGGTTTTTGTATTATTTTTACAAGAAGCGTTCCAGTCCCAACTTTCATTAGGCGAAAGTCATCACACGTTGGGAGAAATCCAAGAAATATTAGCCCCTTATTTTACAAAGGAATATCAGGACAATTTTCTAGAGGAACATCTCTTTGAAGAAAAGGATGGATATATTACATATGGGACAGACTTTCCAGCATACTATATTCCTTTCTTTTCCTACACAGATGAAACAAAGATTATCGAAAGTGAAGATGGTGTGCTGATCGTTTATGAATTTTTTCCGTCAGACGAGGATATGCCAAGTCTTTATGATGATCACTATGAGTTTGTAAAGTTACTACCAAATGAATCAGGGTGGAAGGTTATGGAGTGGGGTTTTGATTATGATGAACCCGATTTTATTAATGGGGTGGTAAGCGTTAGTGTTGAGAAAGAAATGAACTTGGGAGTCATGAACCATAAAGTGTTGATTTCGCGCATGCTTACTTTCGGTGTACTTGCTCCGCCCTTCAATAATCACTCCTATAAATTCTATGCCCCTTTGAAGGCAGCTCAAATGCTTCAAAAAAAACATTACAATACTTTTATGGTCGCTAGATAAAATCAATGAAAAAAGAGCGCTTGGCGCTCTTTTCAGTGTGTAGACAAAGGAAAATATATAGCAGTTTTCAAGTTGATCGTAGTGGAAGGCGCGAAGACTCCCGCGGGAGGAAGGTACAGGGAAGACCCCGCAGGGCGAAGCCGAGCCCACTGAAAAACCCGAAAACTTATCTTTATTACGTTTTCTAGCTGTTGATTGCAGCAATAGGCGAAGACTCCCTGCGGGGGGATAGCGACATTCTTGAGACCCCGCAGGGCGTAGCCCGAGGAGGCTCAAGGTCGCCCCGCGGAAAGCGAAGCCTAGTGCGGAAATCAACAGCGGTATGGAACAGGTTCTAAAATTATGAACTTTTTCAGTGGCCTGGGCGTAGCCCGAGGAGGCTTCCGGACCGCCCTACGGATAAGCGAAGCGCCTGGAACGAAGATCAACAGTTAAATACAAATCTAAAGATTATTAGGGTTTGTCAACAGTCTGAAAAGAGCGCTTGGTGCTCTTTTTTTATTGGAACGTTAAAAAAGCTTTCATCTCAGGATAAATTAATGGTATGATGTATTCTCTTGCAAAAAGAGAGTTGGACCGTTATTCCTCTATACCTAGAAGCTGCTGAAGCTGTTGAAGGTCAAATCCTTTTACAACATGCTCATTCACTGTTACAGTAGGAGTGGAAAAAGACTGTAATTCATGCACTAAATAATCTCTTGCCTGAAGGTCTTCGGTAATATCAATTACTTTATAGGTTATATTATGATGTGTTAAGAATTGTTTAACCACTTGACATGGCGGACAGTCCGGCTGGGTGTAGACGGTTATATTCATGGATACTGCTCCTCGTAAGAAAAATTTCACAACTTCTTATGTTTTATTCGTGATTTTAGACTACAATAAAAGAGAAGTTATGTTCGAACACTATTATAAATGTATTCCTATCTCTATTTTACCGGAAATTAAAAGGTTTTGTACAAAAATACGAATGGCCTTACATCTCAAGGTGAATGATATAGTTAGGAAGGAATAGAAGGAGAGTTGTTACATGTCACTATTAGTAGGGATTGTAAAAAGACTAAATGATTTAAAAGAAACATCTGAGGCTGGAAATGAGCCGGCACAACGCTTTTTCGAAGTGAATGGCGAGAAAGTATGCAGTGTGAAATTCTTTGATAAAACCAATACATATGAATTGGAAGTTTTCCTAAAAGGGGAGCAACCTAAAACATATCAATTCGATAATATTGATATGATTGCCATTGAAATTTTTGACCTGATCCATTAAGGAAAGCAGGACAACCTGTTATTTCCATTGGGAAGGATGAGTGATATGGGTAAAAATATTGATGATTATATAGATAGGGGCTTGAAGGGAACACCGGAAACCAAACCCAGTGAGAGAAGGGAATATCTTTCGCAATTGCGTGAGCGTATTATCCTGGCATTAACAAATGGCCAAGTTATACAACAAAAACCCTATAAACCAATCGGGGACCTGATGAAAAGATATCCTTCTTCACGATTGTACTTGGATGGAGATCTGGATTACATGCATCTATCTAAATATATCCGCATTGCAAATGATCATAATATTCCTTTTACCATCGTGGATGACAAAGCATCCACCACTAATATTGGACTGGTGCTTTCAAATCCGACAGCGATAGATAAGGAAGATATATTTGTCAGCAAGGATGAATTTAAAAGACATTTATAATTAGGAGTGGTTTCTATGATGCCAACAGTTCATTGTCCTAAGTGTAAGAAGGATGAAGTGATGGATAAAGTGCTAACTGCACATTCCAATCAAAATGTCATGTATCGTTGCCCACATTGCGCCTATTCCAAATCTCAAATCCAAACAAGTAAAGGATAACCAAGCTGAGCTTTCAGCTTGGTTTTTTTTTGTGGGCAAAAATCCTTTTTGGAAGGTATAAATCAACAAGAATCGAGACCATAATGTAGATATATTTGTCATTCAACCTAACATCAATGGAAGAAAATATTAATTTTTTTGGAGGAAGGAACATATAAGTATATAGGAAGTATGGAAAAGGAAGTGGATAAATGGATAACCCCAGTAAGTTTATAAATATTACCCACGGCTACCTTACTTTTGAACAAGCTTATGAAAAGATCCTTTTGTTTATCCAAAAAGATGTAAGAGCACCTTACTTACTGTCCATCGGTACCGATTCCCATGTTCATCAACAGGAGACAAAATTCATGACGGCTGTTCATCTCCATAGAGTGGGGAAAGGCGCGTGGGGGTGCGTAAGGCCTTATATCGTCAATAGGGCCATTAGAAGCCTTCATGAAAAGATATCGCTTGAAACTGCATTAAGTCAGGAAATTGCGATGCAATTTACAGTGGAGAAGCTCGAAAAGATACAGAACCTGTTACTGCCCCACTTGGAACACGGAGCTGATTTTCATTTTGAGATTCATCTGGACATAGGGCAAAAAGGTGCGACCAAAGATTTTATACAAGAAATGACAGGTAGGATCACGGCCATGGGGCTGGATGCCAAAATAAAGCCGGATGCATATACAGCCTTCTGTTATGCAAACCGTTATACAAAGTAAAGCTTATCATGGAAAGGAGTTGTAAAGTAGGAATGGTGACTTTAACACAGGAGGAAAAAGAACTGCTGGTGACCTTATTGATATCAACAGATGTTGCCAAAGAATTGGTAATTAGTGAAATAAATGATATTGAGATTGGAGATAAAAAACTGGAAACAAAAACCTATCAGCAGCTTATCGAATTGTACGATAAGATATCATAATTATATAATGGAAACGGGCTGCCTTATAGGGCAGTTTTTTTATGCGTAGAAACATGTCGAAGAAAGACGACAACTTTCTCTTTATTAAAATTCGAGTCCAAGTCCAATGTATGCTACAATGATATTGGTCAATTACATGATTCAGCATATAGTATTAGAGAGTAAATAAAGAGAGGAAGAACATTTATGATCAGCCTCCAAAGTAGCAAGGTTTTAGGAGCAACGATAAAAGATTTAATCATTCCCGCAGAACGTGTGGCACATGTACAGGTGAAAAATAATCTGGAACATGCATTATTGGTTCTTACAAAAACGGGATATACTGCTGTACCGGTCTTAGATCCCAAGTATAGATTACATGGCTTGGTCAGTACAACTCATATCATGGATTCCATATTGGGCTTGGAACGAATAGAGTTTGACAAATTGGAGCACATGCTGGTAGAGGATGTAATGAACAAAGAACTTCCGTGTTTAAATGTGAACGACACGGTCGAAAAAGGTTTGGAATTACTTGTGGACCATCCTTTTGTATGTGTTCAGGATGAGGACAATGTGTTTGAAGGAATTTTGACTAGACGTACTATATTAGATCGTTTGCATACACACTTTCAAATGAATAATAATGAAAAAGACCTTGAATTGTAAGGTCTTTTTTTCTTGCAGCCACAAGCTGACGGTTGCAATAAATTTGTTAATGGGTACAATTTACATAGAGGCACGAAATAGTTCGTTTGACTAATACAGAGAGAAGGGGAAGACATGGGAACAGCAACTTTAGAGAGACAAGTAGTGGAACAAGACTCTCCTAATAAAACAAAGAGGCCTTTTGTATTGGCAGCAATAATGCTTGCGATGTTCATGGCTGCCATCGAGGCTACCATCGTTTCTACAGCTATGCCTGCCATTGCGGCTGATTTGGGAGGCTTCTCATTATACAGCTGGGTATTCTCATCTTATTTATTGATGAATGCTGTAACAGTTTTGATATATGGCAAGCTCTCCGATTTATTTGGAAGGAAGCCGATTCTTACTTTTGGTATCATTGTATTTTTAATCGGTTCACTATTATGTGGAATGGCAACATCCATTGAGATGCTGATTGTCTTCCGGTTTATTCAAGGATTTGGTGCAGGGGCTGTGATGCCGATTGCCTCCACTATTGTCGGGGACATGTACACAAAGGAAGAAAGAGCAAAAATACAAGGGTATCTATCCAGCGTATGGGGGATCTCGGCGATACTTGGCCCTGCAATAGGGGGATTGCTTGTTCAATTTGTTAGCTGGAGGTTTGTATTCTGGGTCAATATCCCACTTGGAATATTGGCTATCGTAGGATTATACTTATTTCTTCATGAGGGAGTGGAAAAGAAAAAGCACTCCATTGATTATGCAGGTGCCGGGCTGTTGTTTCTGGCGGTCAGCTCTTTTATGCTTGTGATGGTGGAAGGTGGGGTGAGATGGACATGGACATCTGGTCCTGTCCTATCTCTTATCGCCCTATCTGCGGTGACCTTCACTTTGTTTGTTTTTCAGGAAAGAAGAGCGAAGGACCCGATGATGCCATTTGATATTTGGCAGGAACGGTCCATCCTAATTGCCAATACAACCTCTCTGACGACAGGAGTCATGCTGATAGGGATTTCAAGTTTTCTTCCTGCTTTTGTACAAGGTGTAATGGAAAGGCCGCCGATTGTTGCAGGCTTTACTCTGACAACCATGTCCATCGGGTGGCCGATTGCCGCCATGATAGCGGGCAGGCTCTTACTGAAAATAGGCTTCAGGACCACATCCATAATTGGAGGAATAGCGTTGATTATGGGAAGTATCATATTTATGACACTAAGCCCTGATGATGGGCCTGTGTGGGCGGCGTTTGGTTCCTTTATGATTGGAGTCGGAATGGGCTTTTCCACAACGGCATTTATCGTTTCCATCCAAAGTAATGTTCCATGGCAGAAGCGTGGGGTGGCAACCGCTTCGAACATGTTTATGAGAACACTCGGAAGTACGATTGGTGCCGCATTACTTGGGGGAATATTAAATTCGCGCATTCAAGAGCATTTGCGAGAGAATGGGGCGATTGAACAGTTTTCTCTTGATTCTACGACACTGTTGTTGAACGAAGAACAACGAAATCAATTATCTGACTCCATGAAGGTCCTTCTGCAAGACGGGCTGACTTCAGCGTTGCATACGGTTTATCTGGTTGTTGCAGGGTTTGCTGTCATAAGCTTCTTATTGATTTTACTCCTGCCTAAAAAAGAATAGTAGAGGTACCGGTATTCACTAGGAATGCCGGTATTTTTTTGATAGATGAAAAAATGGATGGAATCAATACTTAAGAGAAGGGGGTTATTGAAGGAATAGATGAGGACCTCATTGGTAAGGAAGCGAAGGAAGAGAGGTTCTCATTCAATGAAAATCTTTCTCGACCAGGAATGGACTGGAAGAGGCCTTCAGCAGCGTATCAGAAGAGGAACCATTTGTGAAAGGAAACCTGCGATAAACAAATTATAAGACTAGTATTCTCACTACCAAGTAACCTAAAAGAATAACGGAGAAACCACTAAGTATCTTTTTCCATGGAAGAAATGAGACCCTGTCCGCTAGTCTAACTGCTGTCTGAGCTCCCAGTAAAGACCCCGTGCCAAGAGCCAATCCTACCCTCCAATCAAAATGACCCATTGAAAAGTAAATGATAAAGGAGACAAAACAGCTTGAAAAGGTTTGTAGTCTGGTAAGCCCAATGCTAGTAAGGAAAGAGTATCCTGCATTTAAGAAGGAATGCATGAGCAGTGTGGCTTGCCCAGGCCCGAATAATCCGTCAAAAGCACCTATTCCGATATAGGTGGGATAAAAGAGTTTTGGCGGGGAGCCGTCATTTTGTTTAGGAGTAAGGCGTGATTTTAAGATATTCAGCGATGTGGCTATAAACATTAGTGCCAAAGCCACCCTTAGTAGGATTTCTTCCGTAAGAAAGGATGCAAGCAATGCACCCATTATTCCACCAATAATGGTGAACGGTACAATGGATAATCCGAGCTTGACGTTAACTTCTTTCCTTTTCCAAATTGTATAGAAGCTAGAGAACGAGCTGAATGTATTGGAAAATTTGTTGGCTGCGATAGCGGTATGGATCGGAACTCCAAGCAGCAACATGGACGGAAGGTTGATAAGGCCTCCCCCTCCTCCAAATGTCCCGATGAATGTTGCGATAAATCCGATTAAAATAAAAATATAAAAAGGTGTTTCCATTATTTTCTCCTCCTTCCCTCCTGCTTTATTGTATGGTTTTTAAAGTCATAATGAAATTACATAAAAATTAAGATATACTATAAGAAAAACTTATATCGAGGTTATAGCATGAATACATCAGAATTTCAGATCTTGGCCGTTCTAGCCAAAGAGAAGAACATGAGAAAAGCTGCAGAGCGCCTATTTGTCTCTCAACCTGCACTCTCTCAGAGATTACAATCTATAGAGAAGGCCTGGAATACCAAAATCTTTATCAGGACACAAAAAGGGTTGTTGATTACACCTGCAGGAGAGAAAATAGTGGAGTTTGCTGAAGAGGTATTGGCAAAGGATGCAAAAGTAAGAGAGGAAATAACATCACTCGATAAAGAAGTGTACGGAACACTGAAAATTGCTGTTGCGACGATCATTGGCCAGTACTGGCTGCCAAAAGTTCTAAAAAGATTTATACAAAAATATCCAAATGCAAAAGTTTCCCTTGTAACAGGTTGGAGTAGTGATATTGTAAAAAGTCTGTATGAAGATGAGGTGCATGTCGGGATTATTCGTGGGAATCCGGAATGGAAAGGTGTAAAGAAACATCTTCTTAAAGACAATTTATACTTGGTGGATACAG
Source organism: Sutcliffiella horikoshii (assembly GCF_021991925.1). GTDB lineage: Bacteria > Bacillota > Bacilli > Bacillales > Bacillaceae_I > Sutcliffiella_A > Sutcliffiella_A horikoshii_F. The sequence goes on from NZ_RXZI01000001.1 coordinate 451,161, forward strand.
AGATTGAAGAGCTTTCAGAACTGGAGCATACAGAAAGGCCTTTTATACAGTTCAAAAGTGATTCTACCTATTACCAAGAGATTCAGGTTTGGTGGCACAAAAAATTTCAAGCGCCGCCTAAACGAACAATAGTGGTGGATCAAATTGAAACATGTAAGCAAATGGCTCTTAACGGGATTGGATATGCGATATTACCTTCCATAACATTGAAGGATGATTATGAGAACATCAAAAAAATTCCCCTTGAAGAAGATGATGTTTACAACCTTCACCGAGATACCTGGCTGATCGGATATGAGTCTGCATTTAACCTGAAGCAGGTGCAAGCATTCATGGATATCGTAACGGAATACCAACTAGCAAACAATTTGGAATAGATATTATTGGATAATCCCTCTCACTAGTAGTAATATATAAACTTGAGAAACTAGACTGAAGTTTAAGGTGGAACGATTGTATATGGAATGGAAGAATATTTATCGTGGTATTTTAATGGGAATTTGTGATGTAGTCCCTGGAGTGAGTGGTGGTACCATAGCTTTTATCTTGGGAATTTATGATCGGTTGATTGAAGCGATCAGTGGTTTTTTCAGTAAGGATTGGGCCAAGCATCTTAAGTTCCTTATACCTTTAGGAATTGGGATTGTATCAGCACTGTTGCTTTTCAGTCATATTTTGGACTATTTATTAAAAACATACCCAGAACCAACGCACTTCTTATTTTTAGGGTTGATTATCGGTGTACTGCCCTTATTGGCGAAAGAGTCCGACATGAAGAACACATTTACTGCCCGCCACTATATTGCACTTTTAATTCCCCTTGTTTTGGTGGCATCCATGGCGTTTTTACAAGAGTCCAGCCGGCCAGTCATTGAAACACTTACACTTAGTTCTGCCATTAGTTTGTTTTTTGCAGGGTGGCTGGCAAGTATGAGTATGTTGCTTCCGGGGATAAGCGGATCACTTGTTCTATTGATTTTAGGATATTATGCGACAGCAATAGCTGCTTTGAAGGGGTTGAACTTGCCGATCATTCTTGTAATCGGTGCAGGTGTTGCGATCGGGTTCATCGTATCAAGTAAAGTTATAAAGTATGTTCTTCACCATTATCCTAAGATGACCTTTGCTGCGATTATCGGGCTAGTGATGGGTTCCACTGCAGTGGTGTACCAAGGCTTTTCACCGAGTATGCTTGTCAATGTCGTTTGTGTGCTGACGTTCATCGCAGGTGTCATCATTGTCCAATTCATCGCAAGAACAAATGATAGAATGGTACAAAAAAGAGAGGTTTAAACCTCTCTTTTTTTAATGGAAATAAGTGAGGTATTTTTTTACTTGTCACACTTTTCTTTGTTTGATAGAGTAAAGGGATAAAGACTTTATTGTTTTAGGAGGAATACATAATGAAAATGATGGATGCAAACGAGATTATTTCTTTTATTCAAAACAGTACTAAATCTACACCTGTAAAGGTTTATGTGAAAGGGGAGGTAGAAGGTATCGACTTTGGTGCTTCTTCCAAAACTTTTTTAAATGGCAATAGTGGTGTCATTTTTGGTGAGTGGGCTGAAATTGAAGCGGCACTAAAAGCAAACGAAAATAAGATTGAAGACTATGTCGTGGAAAACGACCGACGCAACTCTGCTATTCCACTTCTGGACATGAAAGGGGTAAAAGCTCGTATTGAGCCTGGCGCTATCATTCGTGACCAAGTAGAAATCGGCGACAATGCTGTCATCATGATGGGAGCTTCTATCAATATCGGTTCTGTAGTTGGAGAAGGAACCATGATTGATATGAACGTAGTACTAGGTGGACGCGCTACTGTCGGTAAAAACTGCCACATTGGTGCAGGGTCTGTACTTGCTGGAGTAATCGAGCCGCCTTCCGCAAAGCCGGTTGTCATTGAAGACGACGTGGTAATCGGAGCAAATGCAGTAGTACTTGAGGGTGTAACAGTTGGAAAAGGCGCAGTTGTAGCTGCTGGTGCCATCGTTATTGACGATGTGGCACCATACACGGTGGTTGCGGGAACACCTGCAAAGAAAATCAAAGAAATTGATGAAAAGACGAAATCCAAAACAGAAATTAAACAAGAACTTCGTCAACTTTAAAATATCGATGAGAAAAGGCGTGGGTGATGACTCCACGTCTTTTTCTTAGAAAGAGAGGAAGGCTTGTGTCAAATTTGATCAATCCCTTCATACAGATAAGAAGAGACTTACATCAAATTCCGGAAAAGGGATTTCAAGAAACAAAAACGCAAGGATACTTGCTCCAATACATTCAGAATCTCCCACAAGATGATATGGAAATAAGAATGTGGAAGACTGGGATTTTTGTAAGAGTGAAGGGAACCAATCCTTCTAAAACGATCGGTTACAGAGCGGATATTGATGGCTTGCCAATTACAGAAGAGACAGACTTACCTTTTCATTCGCTTCATGATGGGATGATGCATGCATGTGGCCATGATATGCATATGAGTATAGCATTAGGGATCCTTACGCATTTTTCTCAACATCCCCCAAAAGATAACCTGCTGTTCATGTTTCAGCCAGCTGAAGAAGGACCGGGTGGGGCTCTGCCAATGATTCAGTCAGATACTTTCAAAGCATGGAAGCCTGATATGATAGTTGCTCTCCACATCGCTCCCGAATATCCGGTAGGGACGATTGCGACAAAACCAGGTTTGCTGTTTGCCAATACATCCGAATTATTCATTGATCTCAAAGGCAGGGGGGGGCATGCCGCTTACCCGCATCAAACAAATGACATGGTGGTTGCCGCGTGTTCATTAGTAACGCAATTACAGACTGTCATTGCACGAAATGTAGATCCACTTGATAGCGCTGTAATAACTATAGGGAAGATCACAGGCGGTACTGTTCAAAATATCATAGCCGAACGTTCAAGACTGGAAGGAACCATACGTACACTTTCTGTTGAAAGTATGAAAAAGGTCAAAGAGCGTATAGAAGCACTGGTCCATGGTGTAGAGGTCGGCTATAACTGCGAAACGTCCATAGACTATGGTAGCATGTACCATCAAGTGGATAACGATCATGCCCTGACAGAAGAGTTCATGCAGTATGTCGGGGAACAGACAAATGTAAATGTGGTCCAATGTAAGGAGGCCATGACAGGCGAAGATTACGGGTACATGATTGAAAATATTCCTGGATTTATGTTCTGGCTTGGGGCAGAATCTCCGTATGGACTGCATCATTCAAAGCTAAATCCGAATGAAGATGCAATCGGTGTTGCCATCAGCACGATTATTTCCTACATTAATTTTAAAGCGAACTGATAAAATCCATCTTCTCTTTAGTATAAAAAGGCGAATTCAAGCCACATTAACAAAGAGGAGGTGGATTACATATGCCAAAAATCGGTGTAGAACAATCCTTGACAGATGTTCAAGAAGCTTTGCAGCAAAAAGGCTACGATGTTGTTCAATTGACGAACGAAAACGATGCTAAGGGCTGTGACTGCTGTGTGGTAACGGGTATAGACAATAATGTAATGGGTATCTCCAATAGTGTCACGGCTGGTTCTGTAATTGAAGCCAGCGGAATGACAGCTGACCAGATTTGCCAACAGGTGGAAAGCAGAATCAACCATTAAAAAAGAGCCGTGCTGGCTCTTTTTTTGTTTATATGATTCGGCTATTTGGTTCGCTGGACTTGGATGAACTTAACTCATCAAAGGTGGGAAGAAGTGCTTTAATAGTAGGAGAAATTGGCGTTATTTTTGCTGAGAAAAGTAGTTCGGACATTTTAACTAATCGACCAGCATAGGTAAACAAAAAAAGTCCAGAATGTGTACTCTGGACTTCCAATGAACTATTTAATCCTTTTTCTCAATATAGACTTGATGAGGAAACGGTATGTCGATTCCATTTGCGTCAAGCGCTTCTTTAATGGTTTTGCGCAACTTGCGCTCTACTGCCCATTGTTGCATGTTCTCCGTTTTGGCGATAATGCGGATGACTACATCAGAGTCACCAAGGCCTTGGACACCTACTACGTTTGGTCCTTCAATGATTGTTTCATCTTCTGCAGCAACCTGGTCACATACGGTTTGCATTACTTGGATGGCAGTATCAATATTGTCATCATAAGAGATGCCTATATCGACGAGAGCACGCATATTTCCTCTGGAATGATTGGTTAAATTAGATATTTCACGGTTAGGTACATAATGCAGGGAACCATCAAAATCCCTGATCTTAGTGGTGCGCAAACCAACCTCTTCCACAATTCCCGAAAAGCCTGCGGTTGTGACATAGTCATCCACATCAACCTGCTTTTCTAATAATAAGAAGAACCCAGTCACGACATCACTGACGATGCCTTGAGCGCCGAATCCAATGGCAAGGCCGACAACCCCAGCCCCAGCCAGGATAGCAGTGGTTTCAACTGCAAATACGTTTTCAAGTACCATTATCACTAAGAAAAATATTAAAGCATATGTAAAAATGTTTATCGTAAGTTTCTCAAGTGTCTTGGCTCTTCCTGGTGAAATGCCTTGTCTTTCTGTGGCCCTATTGAAGGTGCGGGAAATTATTTTAGTCCCAATAGATTTCACGATTGCATACACGATTAAAATTACTAGTAATTTGAGTAAAATAACCCCTGCGGCAATCAAGATAGCATAAATGTCAATGTTAGATAAATCAAATACCATAACTTAAACTCCCTTCTCTGATGCGGATAAAATGATAATTAGTTCTAATAAGGCATTATAAAGTATTCAGAACTGAAAACCAAATAATTTAAAAGATGTGCATGGATAAGCTTATCATTTTGTCCTAAAAGTAAAGAATGTTATTATAAGGATGGAGAAAAAATTCCCATTTTACACTTAGATTACATTATCACTCTTAAGGGAATACCAACAAGGTGAAAATATTGACTAACACATAGTCTAAATTAAATTAATTATTATTTAACATTGACTAAAAATAAAGAGTGGTTTATAATAGTTGATGTTGATTAAATAACTAAATGAGAATTATTAATAAATATTCTCATTTGAAATTACAACTTGGAGGGATTTACAAATGGCAGAACGCATGGTAGGTAAACAAGCTCCACGTTTTGAAATGGACGCTGTATTACCAAACAAAGAATTTGGAAAAGTAAGCTTAGAAGAAAACATGAAAAACGATAAGTGGACAGTACTTTTCTTCTACCCAATGGATTTCACGTTCGTTTGCCCGACTGAAATCACTGCAATGTCTGATCGCTACGAAGAGTTCGAAGACTTAGATGCAGAAATCATTGGAGTATCTACTGATACTATCCACACTCACTTAGCTTGGATCAATACAGATCGCAAAGACAACGGTCTTGGCGAATTAAGATATCCTTTAGCTGCTGACACTAATCACGTTGTATCTCGCGACTACGGAGTTCTTATTGAAGATGAAGGTATCGCGCTACGTGGATTATACATCATCAGCCCAGAAGGCGAATTACAATACCAAACAGTATTCCACAACAACATCGGCCGTGATGTAGAAGAAACACTACGTGTACTTCAAGCATTACAAACTGGTGGACTTTGCCCAGCTAACTGGAAGCCTGGACAAGCTACATTATAATTTGATGCAACCAAGAATAAGGTCTAACGTTTTCGTTAGGCCTTTTCTTTGCAATACATAGATAAGTTATAGGAGGTTTAAAAGGATGAAATTGCGCTCTCCGATGCCTGAATTAACAGGCGCGACAGAATGGTTGAATGGACAGGTAACCAAAGAGGACCTGATTGGTGAAAAGCCGACACTTATACATTTCTGGTCAGTAAGCTGCCATCTATGTAAAGAGGCGATGCCACAAGTAAATGAGTTTCGCGATAACTACAAAGAAAAGTTAAACGTAATTGCCGTTCACATGCCCCGCTCTGAGGACGACTTGAATCTCGATTCCATCAAGAAGACAGCGAGTGAACATGATATCACTCAACCGATCTTCGTTGACAGTGAACATAAATTAACAGATTCTTTTGAAAATCAATATGTACCTGCTTATTATGTATTTGATGCAGAGGGTAATCTTCGCCACTTCCAGGCTGGCGGAAGTGGGATGAAAATGCTTGAAAAGCGTGTAAATCGTGTATTGGGTGAAATGGAGAAATAAGTATTTTGAATGAACTAAGGATTGCCTTAAAGTAAAGGGTGATCCTTTTTTCTATTTACCGCAAACCAACTACTGATTCTATTTAGCAGACCCATACTCATATACTCTAAAGTTGTTCTTTTCTCCGTCTAAAGATGTAGGGAATTTCCGTCTTTGTGTCACTTACGATGTCCCATACAAAGAAATAAAATAATAGTATAAATAATTTAAATTTTTCCAAAAAAGACTGGATAAATATTTCGAAACTCGATATATTAGATACTATCTTATATTTTCCAGCATGAGTTAACAAAGGGAGGGAATACATGTGGAGACTTTTAAGAAACTTAAAGAGTTTTATTGGCCTTATCGCAAAAATTTCTATATTTCCTTGATATTTTTGCTTTTAGTAACGGTCATCACCGTCATTTATCCTGTTATTTTGCAGGTGACCATTGATGAAGTTATTGAAAAACAACAATTCCAATACGTACCATATATTGCACTTGGATTCATTGGAATAATGGCATTAAAGGGGTTATTTACGTACTTCAATCAGTTTTTAGGTGACCTATTTGGAATTAGATCGGTGTACCGCTTAAGAAACGAACTGTACGAAAAACTACAATTCCTGCCTTTTCGTTATTATGATAATGCGAAAACAGGGGACTTGATGTCAAGGCTGACAGCAGATGTAGAGGGTTTCAGGTTTTTCTTATCATTTGGATTTGCCGAATTGATTCGATTCGTATTGTTAGTAACCATTAGCTTAGGCCTAATGTTCTATTATTCTGTAGCATTAACGTTTGTTACATTACTGGCTATGCCTTTTCTAGCCTTTGTCACATATCGTTTTGATAAAAGAGTGCACCCAGCATTCCGTGGAATTCGTAAATCATTTGGGAAACTAAATACGAATGTACAGGAGAATATCAGTGGAATCAACACGGTTAAATCTTTATCCCGTGAAGATTATCAAATTAATAAATTCAATAATTCCAATGTAGACTACAAGGAGAAATATATTACTACTTCTAATGTCTGGGCAAAGTTCTTCCCGCTAATGGAATTCATCGGTAATGCCTGTGTGGTGGGTCTGCTGGCGTTTGGAGGTTATTTGGTAATCAATGGCCAACTGTCAGAAGGTGCACTAGTAGCATTCTTCAGTTTAGTATGGTATATCGTTTGGCCGATTGCGAACTTAGGGTTCGTCATCAATCAGTTCTCCCAAGCAAAAGCATCCGGAGAACGATTATTGGAGATTTTAGAGGCAGAAGAAGATATTCAAGACACACCAGATGCGAAGGATGTCCCTAATTTGAATGGGCATGTAACGTTCGAAGATGTTACATTCCGTTATCCAAATGAAGACAAAACGGCGCTTGAAAATGTATCTTTTGATGCACCTCCTGGAAAGCAGATTGGATTGATAGGAGCGACAGGCTCTGGTAAAACAAGTATCACCCAACTTATTACAAGATTTTATGAGCCACAATCCGGGCGCATATTAATTGATGGGGAAGAGGTCAATAAATACTCGCTGTATTCCCTTCGAAATCAAATCGGTTTTGTGCTACAAGAATCTTTCCTATTCTCTTCCACTATAAAATCAAATATCGCTTACGGTCGTCCGAATGCTTCTATGGAAGAAATCGTTCGAGCTGCTAAAATGGCGCAGGCGCATGATTTTATCATGGAACTTCCTGATGGCTATGACACGATGCTTGGAGAACGCGGAATGGGTCTTTCCGGAGGACAGAAACAACGTATCGCCATCGCGCGTGCGTTAATCCTTGATCCAAGTATCTTAGTTTTGGATGATGCAACAAGTGCAGTTGATATGCAGACAGAGTTTAATATCCAAAGAGAATTAAAGGCTGCATTGGCTGGGCGAACAACCTTTATCATCGCTCACCGTATTTCCTCTCTTAAACATGCGGATGAAATCCTCGTATTAGAAGAAGGAAAAGTGGTAGAGCGCGGAACACATGACGAGCTTGTCCAAAAGAATGGGGCATATCGTAGAATCTATGATATCCAATACAAGGACCAAAAAACGGTTTTGGAAGCTCAGACTAACTGAAGGCAGGTGAAACAAAGTGCGAAAAAAACAAAAAATAGAATTGAATGACAATGTAAAAAAGAGATTCTACTATTCTACTGACCAGGCAATCGAAAAACCGTTCAACTGGCAACAGATGTGGAGACTTTTCTCTTATATGAAACCATATTCCAAGACCTTGTTGCCGTTAGCAATCATTACAATGCTAATTGCAACAGCAGTAAGGTTGGCTATTCCAATCATAATCGGTAAATACCTATATGATGTTGCCATAAAACAGAAAGATATGGATATGCTTGTCCAGCTCGCGGTAATTGTTTCCGTTTTATATATTATTTCGTATGTAGCAAATGCATTGAGGATACGTTGGATGAACATGCTTGGGCAAAATGTCATCTATGATTTAAGGAAGCACCTTTTTACACATGTACAAGGTCTGTCCCACCGCTTTTTCGATCAACGTTCGGCTGGTTCGATCCTTGTCCGTATCATGAATGATATCAACTCATTGCAGGAATTGTTTACAAACGGTGTTATCAATCTACTTATGGATTTTATTTTATTGATTGGTATCGTGGTCATCTTATTTACTTTAAGTCCGGAATTAGCAACAGCCATATTGGTTATCCTACCAATCATGTTTTTCATTTCTACAAGCTTGCGTAGAAAGATCAGAAGAGCATGGCAGGACGTTCGTATAAAGCAATCCATGCTGAACTCCCATTTAAATGAAAGTATCCAAGGAGTTCGTGTTACACAATCTTTTACGCAAGAAAGAGAGAATATGGGGTTCTTCGACCGCATCAATACGGAAAACTTCGAATCTTGGAAAAATGCGACAAGGCAGAATGCGATTTTCCGTCCGTTCGTTGAAATGACCAATGCGGTTGGAACAGCAATTCTTATCTGGTTTGGAGCCTATCTTATCCAACTAAGTATGACGGGTGGTTCCAGTACTCTAACAGTCGGTATCTTCATTTCCTTTGCATTCTATTTAGGGATGTTCTGGGAGCCGATTTCACGATTAGGCCAACTTTATAATATGCTTCTTGTCGGGATGGCTTCATCTGAACGCATTTTTGAATTTTTGGATGAAAAACCGATAGTGGATGAGAAGGATAATGCAGTCAATCTGGAAACGATCCGCGGAGAAATTGAATTTAAAAATGTGGAGTTCTCCTATGACAGCAAGCGCACGGCCTTGAACCGCATTTCATTGAAAATGGAAGCAGGGCAAACTGTCGCATTGGTGGGGCATACGGGTTCTGGTAAAACCACCATCGCTAACTTAATTTCACGATTCTATGATGCAACAGGCGGAGAAGTGAAGATAGATGGTTACGATATCCGCGACATTTCCCTTCAAAGCTTACGTTCACAAATCAGTGTAGTCTTACAGGATACCTTTATTTTCTCAGGGACTATCAATGATAATATACGCTTCGGTCGCCCTACCGCCACCGACGAAGAGGTAAAGGCTGCTGCTGAAGCAGTCGGCGCAAATGAATTTATCGAGCGCTTGAAAAATGGGTATGATACAGAAGTTGAGGAAAGAGGTAATGTCCTTTCTGTCGGAGAAAGACAATTGATTTCCTTTGCACGTGCGTTACTAGCCGATCCTAGCATCATCATTTTAGATGAAGCAACAGCTAGTATTGATACGGAAACGGAAGTGAAGATACAGACTGCACTCAAGCAGCTTCTGAAAGGTCGTACGGCCATCATTATCGCTCACCGTCTATCAACTATCCGCGAAGCAGATAACATCATTGTCCTTGATCATGGGAATATCATGGAGCAGGGCAATCACGATAAGCTGATGGAGCACGGAGGCATCTATTATCACTTGGTAAAAGCACAGTTTACGATGCAGGATGTGAGCTGAGAATAAGAAAAGACATCGGTTTTATTGGGACCGATGTCTTTTTGTGTATTGTGTACCTCTAGGAAGGTGCTTAATAATGTTGGCCGCCAAATTAGCTCTAATATGGATTATTCAAAAAACGGGTGGATTTATTCAATAAAGTGGTCAAAGTATGCAATAAACCTCTCCAATTATTCAATAAATCACTTCAAATTAACGGACATCCATATATTCCCACAAGGACTCTTTTGATTATGGAAGTATATGTAATAAATGTGGAGTTTAAATGAGATTTAAACTTTAACCAGAGTCGGCGCTATACATAGTTTAGTCAATGATACTCAAGCTTTTCTGTTATATAGCAAGCAACCAGAAAAATGGGACATAGTACAGTGATCAGAACGACAATATTGACATCCATTTACTTAATCTCCCCTCTTTGGTTTTGATAGCTCTTTCAGCCTTTGTAACGCATCCGCTTTTTCAAAAGAGCTGTACCAGCGGAAATCCATCTCATCCAAAATTCGATAGTGCTGACTGATGACATTTTGCTGAAGACGGAAAGAGCCCTGCATTTTTATCTCTTTCCACCAGACTTTTCCTCCCAATGTCTTATCCTTAGGGGCATCAATCTTCTCGTGAGCGATTGTTTCTAGGACTTCTAATGGGTCAGCACCGAGTACAGAGGCTAATACTTGACTCTCCCTAAACAGGGCGCAGGTGGCTGCACAAACGGTCCAGCCTGCTTGGCTCCTTCCTTTTTCGATCTGGACCAACGTTTTCTTGGAGATCCCCAATATTTCCGCCATTTTATCTTGAGTATAATCAAATTCCGTACGAATGAGCTTTATTTTACTTGATATCAAGGATATTGCTTCTGTATGATTCATCATTTAGGGAAAGTGCTCCTTTTTATAATATATGTGTAATTTTACACTTTTTATTACAACTGTACAACTGTATCCATAAAAATAATTAGAAAAATACATTTTTAACATAGGAAAAATAAGATTATGATACAATAGTATTTATACATAACCTTTATAAATGGGGGAAGAACCGTTGAAGAAAAAAGAATTTGCCGTAATAGGCCTAGGGCGTTTTGGGGGAAGTATGGTACAGGCATTAAGTGACGAGGGAGTAGAAGTTCTTGCGATTGATAATGATGAAGAAAAAGTGAACCAGTTCGCAAATATTGCCTCACATGCAGTGGTTGGTGATACAACGGATGAGGCTGTACTAAAAAGTATCGGTATCCGTAATTTTGATCATGTAATCGTTGCCATTGGCGACAATATCCAAGCAAGTATTCTGACGACCTTGATCTTAAAGGAACTTGGCGTTAAACATATAACGGTCAAGGCAACCAATGACTATCATGAAAAAGTATTGAGTCGTATTGGAGCCGACCAAGTTGTCCATCCTGAAAGGGATATGGGAAGGCGTATAGCCCATAATATAGTGTCCAATAACGTATTAGATTATCTGGAGCTATCTGATGAGCATAGTATTGTGGAAATTGTTGCTAGTCGACGTCTTGATGGGAATACGTTGATTGATCTAGACATTCGCGCAAAATATGGCATCAATATTGTTGCCATTAAGCGAGGGAAGGATATCATCGTCTCTCCTCAGGCGACAGATGCGATCAGGCAGGGTGATATCTTGATTGTCATCGGGGCAGATACAGATATTACGCGTTTTGAGAAGAATGTTGTGGAAGAATGATGAGGGATTTTTAATTTTTATATGGACCAGCAAGGGGAGGCCTTTGCTGGTTTTTTGGTCTGTTTGTTAGATGGGATGAAAGTGCATGATGATGGCTGTCTGGTGTACGACAGTAATCTATCGGAATCCGAAATATCACAATGATGAGTGAAAATGTCACAATAACTTGAAAAATAGTCACAATCAAGGCGGGAAAAGTCACAATACTCCTCCTGAATGTAGCAATCAAAGGATATAAAATGATAAATTATCCTTAAGTGTCCGACGTATTCTACAATTTGATACAGTTACCATCAGCTTCACCGATAAATCAATCAATATCCATAGAAAAAACGCCCCCGACGAAAAATCGGGGGCGTTTCAGTATGTCACCATCAAACTTCCATGATAATAGGAAGGATCATTGGACGACGCTTTGTTTTCTCATATAAGAACGGAGCCAGAGTATCTGTAATTTCATTCTTGATTTCGGACCACTGTGTGGTGCGGCGCTCCATGATTTTATTAAGATGTTTAGAAATCAGGGACTGTGCGTCATTGATCAGGTCACCAGATTCTCTCATGTAAACGAAGCCACGTGAGATGATGTCCGGGCCAGAAGCGATGCGGAAGTCTTTCATGTTAATACTTACAACCACAACTACAAGTCCTTCTTCAGAAAGGATGCGGCGGTCACGTAAGACGATGTTTCCGATGTCTCCAATACCATTTCCATCAATGTACACATTGCCGGATGGTATCTTTCCTGCTACTGACGCTTCGTCTTCACCAAGTGCAAGCACTTCACCGTTATCCATGATAAAACAATTTTCTTCAGGTACGCCACAGTCAATAGCAAGTTGCTTGTGTGTAATCTGCATGCGGTATTCACCGTGTATCGGCATGAAGTATTTAGGTTTTATCAAGCGAAGCATGAGCTTTTGCTCTTGTTGACCACCATGACCAGAAGTATGGATGTCGCTCAATGAACCGTGGATTACATCAGCGCCTGCGCGGAACAACATGTTGATCGTACGGTTTACACTTAATGTGTTTCCTGGGATAGGGGAAGAAGAAAATACTACCGTGTCTCCAGGTATGATTTGAATTTGACGATGAGTACCGTTGGCGATCCTGGATAGTGCAGCCATAGGCTCTCCTTGGCTACCAGTACAAAGGATAGTGACTTTGTTGGCCGGCATACGATTAATCTGGTTTGTTTCAATAAATGTATCTTTAGGTGCTTGGATATAGCCAAGTTCTTGACCGATATTGATGGCAGCTTCCATGCTTCGTCCAAATACTGCAACTTTTCTACCGTGTGCTACAGCTGCTTCTACCACTTGTTGTAGACGGTGGATGTTGGATGCGAATGTAGCGAAGATCACACGGCCATCAACTTTGCGGAAGATGTCTTGGATGCTTTCGCCAACACGGCGTTCTGACATGGTAAAGTCAGGAATTTCACTGTTTGTGCTGTCAGATAATAGGCATAGGACGCCTTCTTTTCCGATTTCAGCCATTTTAGTCAAGTTTGCTGGCTCCCCTACTGGAGTGAAGTCAAACTTGAAGTCTCCGGTGTGAACAATATTCCCTTGAGGTGTTTTGACAACAACCCCGTAAGAATCCGGGATACTGTGGGTAGTGCGGAAGAATGTTACCGAAGTTTTACGGAACTTGATAATATCATCTTCCTGAATTTCAATTAATTTTGCTTTGCGTAGCAATCCATGCTCTTCTAGCTTGTTTTTGATCAGGCCAAGAGCGAGCTTTCCGCCGTAGACGGGAATGTCCACTTCACGAAGAAGGTAAGGGATGCCCCCAATATGGTCTTCGTGTCCGTGAGTGACGAAGAGTCCTTTGATTTTTTCTTGGTTTTTCACAAGATACGTATAGTCAGGTATAACATAGTCGATTCCAAGTAATTCGTCTTCAGGAAACTTGATTCCAGCATCAATCAGGATGATCTCATCCTGGAACTGGACGGCATAGGTGTTTTTCCCGATCTCACCCAGCCCGCCTAAAGCGAATACCGCTGCTTGATTGTTTTTTACAAATTTCATTGTCTATCAGATCTCCAATACTTTAAAGTTTTCAGATTGCTTTTCATACTCATAGAAGTCTCCGGATACAGCCTGGATGAATTCAATGTTATACGGCTTGTCCTTCAGTTTCCTGCGGACTTCAAAGACTGCAGAAGCTTCTACATAAAGAGACTCCGTTTTTTCTCTAACTGGTGCTTCTGCAACGTCTTCCTGGTAATACACTTTAAATAACATTCCTATCTCTCCTTATAAAAGTTTCTGCCCATCAATCCACAACTCTTGTATAGCAGTGGACAATGGTATATATAGTTATTTAATGTAAGGGAAGGGCGCGGAAGTGTCCGTCGACCCACAATCTTGTGTCAAGCTACAATGCTCTTCTCCTTACAAAAAGACAACGCGTCACTAAATAATGCTTCCTAGAAATCTCTATATAGCCGGTCATTGGCTAAAAAGCCATTATTAACCTATATTATATACGATATTAAAGAAGATTTCATGTTTTTCTAAAAAGAGGCTTTTTCTATCTTCTCCAATTGAAAATAAATTTAAAAGCAGTGGTGTTTATGTAGTAACTTCTCGAAAGCTTATTCCTATTATAGTTACCAATGTTTTCTTTGTAAAATTTAATCGTCGATAAAATATGTAAGAGCCCTTCAAAGTAGAAGGACTCATCAACGGAATGGACTAAGCAATCGTTTTTCGCTTGAGAATATTGTTCATTCTACGCAGTATTTTCTTTCTCAGTCTCCTTAACATAAGCATTCACTCCTTGTACTCAAGGTACGATCTGTTTGTTACTAGTTAATATGTGTCAAACAGATAAAATTGTTGCTGGTAAATATACGAAATTTCAGTACATAAGGAATGGCTTTTCACTTCTGAACAATGTACGTAGAATCAAGTATGGTTACTATCAGATTAACATATAAATGCTTTGTTGGGAATAAGTCGTTTGGGGCAGGTGAGAATCGAAGTAGAAGCGTGAATTTTTCATTGACAGAAAACGCTTTCTTCATGTATTATTTCGATACCCTAAGAATACAAGGTGGGAAACTAGATGAAGCGTCTGTATTTGGCATTATTTACACTAAGTTTGATATGGGGAATGTCTTTTTTATTTATTAAATTACTTGTTGTGGACCTTGGGGTTTGGGGTGTCGTTTTCTGGAGATGTGCCTTTGGAGCAGGGACGCTGTTAGTAATGTTAATAGTCCAGCGAAAACTAAATACGTTAAGGAAGCTCCCGTTGATCCCTATACTTTTCATTGCGCTACTAAATAATGCACTGCCATGGGCACTGATAGCTGTTAGCGAAACGACGATCAGCAGCAGCCTGGCATCTGTTGTTAACGCGACTACACCGATATGGACCATTTTAATCGGATTTACTATCTTTGGAAGCCAAATGAAAAAAATGCAATGGATCGGTGTTGGTGTTGGCTTTTTTGGAATCTTGGTTCTCCTGGAATTGAATTTGTTCCAGCTATTTCACGATAATCTCTTAGGTGTAGGAACGATGCTAGGGGCGACCATATGTTATGGATTTGGCGCACATCTCAGTAGAAGATATCTGCAAAACATCCCTATAACTGTGATATCTTTTAGCACTCTTGCTATGGCAGGTGTGATTTCAGGGCTGATGATGGCTATTATCCAACCATCTGGATTTATGGCAGTGGGCAGCACAGATATCATCCTTTCCTTAATAGGATTGGGTGTGTTTGGATCAGGCTTTGCCTACCTTCTCTATTATTACATGGTAAAAGAAGGGAGTGCTGAATTTGCTTCTTTGGTGACATATTTAGTCCCGATCACTGCCATGATATGGGGTAGTCTGTTATTGGGAGAGAAAATAACGCCTCATATGCTTTTCGGTTTGATTCTTATCTTCAGTGGTGTATATTTGTCTTCGTACAAAACAAAAGCAAGTAAACATAAAGTGGCTAAAAAGATTGCAGTTTAAAAAGAGTAAGGTGGTTAAGATGGAAAGAAACGATAAAATAGTATTCTTCGATATAGACGGTACACTACTGGATCATCAAAAGGAATTGCCTGAATCAACAAAGAGGGCTATTAAAGGGTTAAAGGAAAGTGGCGTGTATGTAGCGATTGCTACAGGAAGGGCCCCTTTTATGTTCGAGGATTTACGTAAAGAGTTGGATATCCAAACATTTGTAAGCTTTAACGGGCAGTATGTTGTCTTTGAAGGGGAAGTCATATACAAAAACCCACTTAATATTGAAAAAATGCATGAGCTGCGAATTAATGCGGACAAATTGGCTCATCCCCTTGTTTATTTAAACCATGAGAAAATGAAGGCAAATGTAGAAGACCATCCTTTCGTCCATAAAAGTATGGAAAGCTTGAAGTTTACACATCCGGAATTTGGACCTTCTTTCCTTGATGAAACGGAAATCTACCAAGCATTATTATTTATTGAAGATACGGACCAACAAAGCTACGTGGATTCCTATAATGACTTTCACTTTATCAGGTGGCACCAATATTCCACCGATATCTTGCCTAGAGGTGGCTCAAAGGCAATCGGTATCCAAAGGATGCTAGAGAGGCTTCCTTTTAAAAAGGAAAATGTATTCGCCTTTGGGGATGGCTTGAATGATGTGGAAATGATTGACTACGTCGGTACGGGTGTTGCGATGGGGAATGCCCATCCAGAGTTACTGAAAGTGGCCAACCATGTTACGAAGGATGTAGGGGAAGATGGAATTATGCACGGCCTTGAGCTTGTGGGGCTTTTAAACAAGTCAGTTAAATCATAGTAATGAAGTGCAGGCTAAAAGAGAAGGTGTTAAAACGCCTTGAAGGGAAATCCACTGCGATCTGCAAAATACTAAATAAAAGCCTGATCTAAACAGATCAGGCTTTCATTTTTGCTTTCACCTTTCAATAGGCAAAGCACCCTCAGGTGGCTGGAATGGATTCTCCTTGTCTATATGATCATAGAACATGACTCCATGCAAATGATCAATTTCGTGTTGAAATACGATGGCAACCAAGCCTTTGAGACGCAGTTTCAACTCTTCCCCCTGCAAATTGGTTGCTTTCACCGTGACTCTTGCATATCTAGGTACAAGTCCTGGAACGTCCCTTTCCACTGAAAGGCACCCTTCTCCAGTAGTCAGGTAGCTTCTTTCTACTGAGTGGCTGATGATTCTTGGGTTGAAGAGTGCATAGCTATGTAATTTCCCTGATTCATCTGTGATATGAACAGCAATCATTTTTTTTGCCACATTGATTTGCGGTGCTGCCAATCCCACTCCTGGTCGTAAGTTATGCTGCAAGGAAACTTCTGGATTTTGGCTATTTTGAAGATACTCCATCATTTTTGCAAGGATAGCTGCATCTTCCTGTGAAGGGGGAAGTGCGACATCACTCGCTACAGACCGTAATGTAGGGTGTCCTTCTTTTATAATATCATTGGTTGTAAGCATGACTTCACTCCTATCTTTAATACATATACTATACTCTATACATCAGTATATATGGTAACTAATATAAATCATGATATATTTTATCAAAAGCATAGGTGTAGATAAAATAATTCAGATGTTCAAAGGTTATTTTATTCTATATCAATTTAATATTGTCAAAATTAGCAATAAAATTTATAGTTAAAGAGAAGAAATGTAAGGGGGATTTAAATTGCGTTTGTGGAAAAGTAGTATATGTTCTGGTGCTCTTGCTTTTTCACTACTATTATCAGGATGTTCGAACGGGGAATCTCCAGAGCAGGAGATCTTTGAGACATTGGAAAAGGTAGTGGAGCTAGAGGCAAGCTTTGAAGAACAACAGGAACCTTTATTGGAATTGGAAAAAAAAGAATCTGCCATTTATGAAGAGATCTTAAGCCTTGGGATGAAAGAATTTGATCAGATTGTCAAGCTTTCACAAGAAGGACTTGGGTTGGTAGAGGAAAAAGAAGCCGCAATGGAAGAAGAGAAAAAGAGTATTGAGGCAGCACGTGAACAATTTGAAGAAGTGAAGGCTTCCATGGAGTCGTTGGAGGACGAAGAGCTTAAAAAAGAGGCTCAGTCCTTATATCAACTTATGGAGCAACGTTATGAAGCTTATATGACGTTATGGAATCACTATAAGGAATCGATGGTAATTGAAAAGGACATGTATGAGCTTTTTCAGACAGAAGACCTTACATTGGAAGAACTGCAAATGCAAATCAATAATCTAAATGAAAAATACGATAAGATCAATGAAGCAAATGATTCTTTCAATGATTATACTGTGCAATATAATGAAGCCAAACTTGAATTTTATAAAAAAGCAGGTTTGGATGTAACCTATAATAATTAACAGGATCCTTACCAGAGTAACCCATGGGGCGTCAATGCTTCTGTGGGTTTTTGTTTTGTTCGTGAAAAATACTTTTTGGCGAAAATTGTTTTATAACAACAAGGGCAAAATGTACTAATATTCATATGCCAGAATAGTCATTTCCCTTTCAATGATTAAGTTTGAATGATAGTGGGAAAGGAATATATAGTGTCAATTTATTATTAAAAGATAATATGGTGCGGGTAGAGGGGTTAGGAATATAATACAGATGTTCTAATTGTATTAGTACAGATGCTCTTTATAAAAATATATTTTACATTTATTGGGTTGTAAAAACTGAATGTAAGCAAAGAGATTGACGGGATTATTGAGGTTGTTGTAAACTTGACCTTGGTTAAAAGTTGTATTAATATTTTTCTTGGAAACATTAATACAGGATATTTTTTGCTTGGTAGGAAAATTACTGGCAAGTTAAAGAAGAGGAAAGATACGTTTTTGCATCACAAACAGAAAAATGTCTTTTAAAACATGTTTTTGGGTAACCTATCTTTGTATGTAATGATGTATTAAATAGTTCTCTTAATAGAAAGGAAGAGGTGACGTAGATGGCTGCAAAAACTAAAAATGCTAAATTTGATCCAAAGCAGCAGAAAGCAAAAGTGGAAGAACAATTCCAAACGTTCCAAATCTTGAATGAAGAAGGCGAAGTAGTAAATGAAGCTGCAATGCCTGAGCTAAGTGATGACCAATTAAAAGAATTAATGCGTCGTATGGTATATACTCGCGTGCTTGATCAACGTTCTATCAGTTTGAACAGACAAGGACGCTTAGGATTCTACGCTCCGACAGCAGGTCAGGAAGCATCTCAACTGGCTTCTCAATTTGCATTGGAAAGCGATGACTTCATATTACCAGGATACCGTGATGTGCCACAAATGATCTGGCATGGTCTTCCTTTATATCAAGCATTCTTATTCTCACGTGGACACTTCCACGGAAACCAGATGCCAGAGGGCGTTAACCTGTTACCTCCTCAAATCATCATCGGTGCACAAATCATCCAAACTGCAGGTGTTGCACTTGGACTGAAGAAAAAAGGGAAAAAGACTGTTGCGATTACATACACAGGAGACGGTGGAGCATCCCAGGGTGACTTCTATGAAGGTTTGAACTTCGCAGGAGCATATCAAGCACCAGCAATCTTTGTTGTGCAAAACAACCGTTTTGCTATTTCCACACCTGTTGAAAAGCAATCTGCAGCGGGCACGATTGCACAGAAAGCTGTAGCTGCAGGTATTCCTGGTATCCAGGTCGACGGAATGGATGCACTTGCTGTTTACGCGGCAACTCGTGATGCACGTGAGCGCGCAGTTAATGGAGAAGGGCCAACATTGATTGAAACGTTAACGTACCGTTATGGTCCACATACAATGGCTGGGGATGACCCAACTCGTTACCGTACTTCTGAACTAGATGATGAGTGGGAAAAGAAAGATCCATTGGTACGCTTCCGTAAATTCCTTGAAAACAAAGGGATCTGGAGCGAGGACGAAGAGAACAAAGTAATCGAAGAAGCGAAAGAAGATATCAAGGTTGCTATCAAGAAAGCGGATGACCAACCTAAACAGAAAGTCACAGACTTAATCTCTTTCATGTACGAAGAGCTTCCTCATAACCTAAAAGAGCAAAATGAAATCTACAAAGAGAAGGAGTCGAAGTAAGCCATGGCGCAAATGACTATGATTCAAGCAATCACTGATGCGTTACGCACAGAATTGAAAAATGACGAAAACGTCTTGCTTTTCGGTGAAGACGTTGGTCAAAACGGTGGGGTTTTCCGTGCAACTGAAGGCCTTCAAGCTGAATTCGGAGAAGACCGCGTGTTTGACACGCCACTTGCAGAATCAGGAATCGGTGGACTTGCTGTCGGCTTCGGTGTTACTGGCTTCCGTCCTGTAATGGAAATCCAATTCTTCGGTTTCGTTTATGAAGTAATGGACTCTGTTAGTGGACAGCTTGCACGTATGCGTTACCGTACAGGTGGACGCTGGACTGCACCAGTTACTATCCGCTCTCCATTCGGTGGAGGAGTTCACACACCTGAACTTCATGCAGACAGCTTAGAAGGACTTATGGCACAACAACCAGGTCTTAAAGTGGTTATTCCTGCAACTCCATATGATGCGAAAGGTCTTTTAATTTCTGCAATCCGTGATAACGACCCAGTTGTATTCTTGGAGCACATGAAATTATATCGTTCTTTCCGTCAAGAGGTACCGGAAGAAGAGTACACAATCGAAATCGGTAAAGCAGACGTTAAACGTGAAGGTTCCGACATCACAATGATCACTTATGGAGCAATGGTTCATGAGTGCTTAAAAGCTGCTGACCAGCTTGAAAAGGACGGCGTTTCTGCTGAAGTGATTGATATCCGTACAATCAGCCCATTGGACATCGACACAATCATTGCATCTGTTGAAAAGACAGGACGTGCCATTGTGGTTCAAGAAGCACAAAAACAAGCTGGTATCGGTGCAAGCATCGTAGCGGAAATTAACGACCGTGCGATCCTTAGCCTAGAAGCTCCAGTATTGCGTGTAGCTGCTCCTGATACGGTATTCCCATTCTCTCAAGCTGAGAGCGTATGGTTGCCAAATCACAAAGATGTATTGGAAACAGCTAAAAAAGTTCTTAACTTCTAATTTAATATATATAAAATCGGCAAGGTCCGATTTAAATCACGAGAAGTCCATTCTTAGCCTTGCAAAGAGTGGGCTCTCCAATTTATACAAAGTATGCAGAAGAAGGGTATCTCGTTTTAGTAATATCTCTGTAGATTGGAGTGCAAGGTGTGAGACTCCTCGAAAATGCTAACGCATTTTCTTCGTGCGACGAATCGCTTCCGAAGCCTTCCTTGTCCTGCGGGGGAGAACGGTAGGTTGAGACCCCGCAACGAAGTGAGGAGGCTCAAGCATCGTCCCGCGGAAAGCGAACACCTGGAACGGAAATCTACAGAAGTTAACAGATTCCTGATAAAGCTATCTATCATAGGAGGTTGAAAACTGTGTCATTCGAATTTAAACTGCCAGATATCGGTGAAGGTATCCATGAAGGTGAAATCGTAAAGTGGTTCGTAAAACCAGGTGACGAAATCGAAGAAGATGATGTACTTTGTGAAGTACAAAATGATAAAGCAGTCGTAGAGATTCCATCTCCCGTAAAAGGGAAAGTTACGGAATTGAAAGTGGATGAAGGTACAGTTGCTACTGTAGGACAAACTATCATCACACTTGACGCTCCAGGTTATGAAGACCTTAAGTTCAAAGGTGATGACCACGGCAGCGATGACGAAAAGGCTGAAACGACATCTGATGAAAAAACAGAAGGACAAGTTCAAGCGACAGCTGAAGCTGGTCAAGATGTGAAAAAAGAAGAAGCACCTAAAGAAGAGCCAAAAGCGGAAACAGGCGCAGGCGCTCAGGAGCAAGTAGAAGTAGATCCTAACAAACGTGTTATCGCAATGCCTTCTGTACGCAAATATGCACGTGAAAAAGGCGTTGAAATCCGTCAAGTAGCTGGTTCTGGCGATAACGGACGTGTACTAAAGAGCGATATTGACGCATTCTTAAGCGGAGGCGGCGCTAAAGCTGAAGAAACTACGACTGAAGCGGTTCCTGCTGCTAAAGAAGAAACAAAAGCGGAAGCAAAACAAGAAAAACAAGCAATTCCTGCTGGTCAATACCCTGAGACTCGTGAGAAAATGAGTGGTATGCGTCGTGCAATCGCAAAAGCGATGGTTAACTCTAAACACACTGCACCTCACGTAACATTGATGGATGAGATCGATGTGACAGAGCTTGTTGCTCACCGCAAGAAATTCAAATCAGTTGCAGCAGACAAAGGTATTAAGTTAACATTCTTACCATACGTAGTTAAAGCACTTACATCTGCGTTACGCGAGTACCCTGTACTTAATACATCTCTAGATGATGCAACAGATGAGATTGTTCACAAGCATTATTACAACATTGGAATCGCTGCTGATACAGAAAAAGGCTTATTGGTTCCTGTTGTGA
The DNA here is from genome assembly GCF_021991925.1 of Sutcliffiella horikoshii. GTDB lineage: Bacteria > Bacillota > Bacilli > Bacillales > Bacillaceae_I > Sutcliffiella_A > Sutcliffiella_A horikoshii_F. Next base: position 473,351 of record NZ_RXZI01000001.1, read on the forward strand.
AAGATGCGGATAGAAAGTCTATCTTCTCCATATCCAACGAGATCAACGAACTTGCTGGAAAAGCGCGTGACGGTAAATTGGCTTCTGATGAGATGAAAGGTGCATCTTGCACAATCACAAACATCGGATCTGCTGGTGGACAATGGTTCACACCGGTTATTAACCATCCTGAGGTTGCGATTCTAGGTATTGGTCGTATCGCAGAAAAACCTGTAGTGAAAGACGGAGAAATTGTAGTGGCTCCAGTTCTTGCATTATCACTAAGCTTTGACCATCGTATGATTGATGGCGCTACTGCTCAAAATGCGCTTAACCATATCAAGCGTCTATTGAACGATCCACAATTATTGTTAATGGAGGGTTAATAAATGGTAGTAGGAGATTTCGCAATTGATGTAGATACGCTTGTCATCGGTTCGGGCCCTGGCGGATATGTTGCTGCAATCCGCGCGGCTCAACTGGGACAAAAAGTAACAATCGTAGAAAAGAACACACTTGGTGGAGTATGTCTAAATGTTGGATGTATCCCTTCTAAAGCGTTAATTTCTGCAGGTCACCGCTTTGAAACAGCTCAACATTCTGAAGACATGGGAATCAAAGCTGAGAACGTAACAGTTGATTTCTCAAAAGTTCAAGAATGGAAAGCTGGAGTTGTGAAGAAATTGACTGGCGGAGTAGAAGGTCTACTAAAGGGGAATAAAGTAGATATCGTTTCTGGTGAAGCATACTTCGTAGACGGTAACACAGTTCGTATCATGGATGATAACTCTGCGCAAACTTACAAGTTCAATAACTGTATCATTGCAACAGGTTCTCGCCCAATCGAAATCCCGACTTTCAAGTACTCTAAACGTGTTCTTGACTCTACAGGTGCATTGGCACTTAAAGAAATTCCAAAGAAACTAGTTGTTATCGGCGGAGGTTACATCGGTACTGAGCTAGGTACAGCTTATGCAAACTTTGGAACAGAAGTTGTCATTGTGGAAGCAGCAGATGAGATCTTGGCTGGATTTGAAAAGCAAATGAGCTCACTTGTAAAACGTAACCTGAAGAAAAAAGGCAACGTAGAAATCTTCACAAAAGCAATGGCTAAAGGTGTAGAAGAAACAGAAGATGGCGTGAAAGTTTCAATTGAAGTAAAAGGCGAAGAGCAAACAATCGACGCTGATTATGTATTGGTTACTGTAGGACGTCGTCCGAACACAGATGAGCTTGGCCTTGAGCAGGTTGGTGTAGAAATGACAGACCGCGGCGTTGTCAAAATCGACAAGCAGTGCCGCACTAGCGTTTCAAACATCTATGCGATTGGTGACATCGTGGATGGACCGCCTCTTGCACATAAAGCTTCTTACGAAGGTAAGATCGCTGCAGAAGCAATTGCTGGTGAACCTGCTGAAATCGACTACTTAGGTATTCCAGCAGTAGTATTCTCAGAGCCAGAACTTGCATCTGTAGGATACACTGAGACTCAAGCAAAAGAAGAAGGAATCGAAGTAACAGCTGCCAAGTTCCCATTTGCTGCGAACGGCCGTGCATTGGCATTGAATGCAACAGATGGTTTCTTGAAGCTAGTAACTCGTAAAGAAGATGGATTAATCATTGGTGCTCAAATTGCCGGTTCCAGCGCATCTGACATGATCGCTGAACTTGGTCTTGCAATCGAAGCTGGAATGACAGCGGAAGATATCGCAATGACTATCCATGCGCATCCAACGTTGGGAGAAATCACAATGGAAGCTGCAGAAGTGGCAATGGGAAGCCCAATTCACATTGTAAAATAAAGGATCGACTAAAAAGCCTCCTAACATTCTGGAGGCTTTTTTTTTTGAAAAGTATAAAATTCTCTGGATTTCCATTCCAGGCACTTCGCTGCGGGCGGTTTGCCAAAATTCAATGCTGGAATAACAAAAATGCAGGCAACCACACCTTAATAAGTGGAACTACCTGCATCGTTCAGAGCTTGTTCAATGGAAACGACAATGTCTTCTTTTTGTTTGGAGCCTTCCACCTGTGTTACTACTTCATTATGGTGAACGACAATTAAAGAAGGGGTCGACTTGACATTAAATTGCTTATATAAAATTTTCTCGTTCTCAGAGTGAACCACTTTCAAGTTAGCCACTTCATTTGGAAATGAATTTCTTAAATCAATGATGGCATCATAATATGTATGTTCGTCTTGTAAGTTAGATTCGTCTGAAAAGAATACTAGTGTGTGTGCATCTTCCGGAAATTGAACGTGAGTAATCGATTGATTTTCTTGGCAAGAAGACAAAATGAAAAAAGACAAAGTGAAAAAAATGACAGAGCCTCTAATCATGGCAATCCTCACTTTCTGTTTAAACATATATAGGAACTTTGGAAGTTTGTTTATTAAAATCTGTTTTACTATTTGGTGCTATTCTACCACTAAAAATTATAGTTACTGTGCTTGTCATCGAAATGTTACAAAATTGAAAAATAGAATGCTCCTTCCTGGCATAATTATTACAAAGGTTTTCTTTTGCGATAAAACGGATACATAAATAGAAATATGCAGTAAGGAGCTGCTTTTATGAAAAATTATGTGGTGTTTTTAATACAAAATATCTTTTGGGGGACATATAGTCTGATTGAATGGTTTTCTGCCAGGGACAAGATGCAGGCAAAAGTAATCCTCTTGGGTATTTTTATCTATCTTTGTTATACACTTGCCATGTCGATTATTCATAAAAAAAAGCAAGCTGCGTTAACTACTGCGATTAGTTTTATTTTCTACTTTAGTTTCCAGAGTCTATTTTACTATCTGGTCTTCAGCTAGATGCAGGCCAGTATATCCTATGAAGAAAGCATTGTTTTTGATGCATAACTTAAAAATAATGAAAAACATTGCCTTCATATACTGATTGCTTGTATGATTAAAGATGAACCTTACATATGGAGGAAAGAATATGAAAAAATGGGTACTATCTGCATTGTTATTGCTCCTCCTTGTAGCTTGCGGGCAAACTGGACAAGTAGATGAAGAGCAAGGATCTGATGCAGTAGATAGTCAAACAGAAGAAAATGAACCTACTGAAGATAAAGTAGACGATGAAGATGAGGTACCTGCTACAGCGCAGGAAGATCTAGCTGAAGAAAAGGAACCTGAAGCAGATAAATCTGAGGATAGTGGGGGAACAGAAGAAACAGAAGAAAACCAAGATACCACTAACGAAGATGGAACCAAAGAGACCCAAGAACCCCAATACATAGTGAATGAGAGTAATTGGACATTAGAACCGATCAATGATGCAAATCCTGACGTAGTATTATTGACAATTGATGATGCTCCCGATAGATATGCATTGGAAATGGCTACTATTCTTAAAGAACTAAATGTACAAGCCATATTCTTTGTGAACGGTCATTTCTTGGAAACGGAACAAGAACGGAACACACTCAAGCAAATCTATGACATGGGATTTCCAATTGGAAACCATACGATGACGCATAAGTCTTTAAGGCAGTTAACGGAGGAAGAACAGTATGAAGAAATTGTTGCTTTAAGTGACAGGGTGGAAGAAATCACAGGGGAACGTCCTCGTTTCTTCCGTGCCCCATTTGGTACGAATACTGATTATGCCAAAGAGCTCGTCAAACAAGAAGGAATGATCCTTATGAATTGGACGTATGGGTATGATTGGGAGACCGAATACATGGATGCTGAGGCACTTGCAGATATTATGGTAAACACAGAATTGCTAAGTAGTGGCAGCAACCTTCTCATGCATGATAGAGAATGGACGAAAGATGCACTGGCCGATATTGTAAAGGGGCTACAGGCAAAGAATTATGACATCATGGACCCGGCTCTTATCGGTACAGAAGAGCAAGAAACCGAGTCAGAGTAACAGAAAAGCCCGCTATCTCTGATAGTGGGCTTTCATTTGTATTTAGCGCTTATAATAATACATGATGCTGCCGGTAAAAAGTTTTAATTCTGCTTCAAGTTTCTTGGCAAGGAATTTACAGATCTCATTGGCTTTACCTTTGTCACCATGGGTACTTTGATCGTGCAGGGTGACTTGTATGTATGGAAGAGGGTCTGTTCCTTCTGTGTTCTCAGGCTGGGTTCCAACTCCGATCAGAATCATTTTATAGCGGTCTTCCGTACCTTTTAGGTAAAACCATTGTCCTTTTCCTTCCGGTTTTTCTTTGATTTCATATGGGAAGGCTGCCTCACTGTATTCCCACCCTAACTGTTTACCTGTCTTGGCAGTTATTTCTTTATAGTATTGTAATAAATTCATTATATCTTCAGTGGTGAGCGTGTTCTCTTTTGATTTGGAGACAAGGTTAATGTATGCACTACTGGCCATCAGATTCACTCCTAAATATGACAATTTCATCTTATACTATTCTAGCATTAGAGTAAAACAACTGACAATCACTAAGTGAAAATTCTTGCAAATCAGCTTTGTTATAAGTTATAATAATATTCTGAATAACCAAATAATAAAAAGGAGGTAGCTTATGAACTTATTTGACAAGCTTTATGATAACAATGAGAATGTCCCTGTTCGATTTGTTGGTTTTACGACTAAAGATGTTAGATATGATTTTGGTATTGTTTACACGAATATGTTTTTTGGTAAGCCTCTCGTCATCTGTATGCAAACTGGCCGTTCCACACTCCTCGACCCTAAAGACATTACTGACTTAAACCACCTTCAACATGTATTCCGAATTGATTCTCAAGAGCAGGCAGAAGATCTTGCAGAATTCTTTACAGAAGCCATCCCTTCCAGTCCATTTCAAGAACAATATGAATAGAACCTAATTGTATGTTAGAGGTCATCGTCTGGTATTGGACGGTGACCTTTTACATGTCAGCCATTTTTTTTAAGATTTTAACATCTATAAGACTATAAAAATAAATGTGTTATACAATATATCTATTGACATAACACATTTAAAGGTTTATGATGTATTTAACAACATAAAGCGCTTTCATTTTATGGCGACTTTGCAATAAAAATTTCTTTACGGAAAGAGGTTGAAGGGTATGGGTACAATCATTTGTCAAACTTGTAACAGCGCGGTAGATCACTTTGAGGATGAAAAAGTTACGACTTACTATGCAAAATGTGCAGATTGTCAGTGCTCTGAAAAAAGCGAAGATTTAGCCTAGAATCATAGATTAATAGATGGAAAAAGGAAGAGCAGGTCCCCGGCAAGGGGACCTGCTCTTTTCCTTATTGAATAGCTTTATGTTCTTTAATGACTCGCAAGGTTTTCAATTCATAATCTTCCGGTCCTTGAACAGGAAGCCCAACTTCCAATGTTTTGGTGATATAAGCCAGGTTATCTTCGGTAATGATTTCACCAGGAGTGAAAATCGGGATGCCTGGTGGATAGACCATAATAAATTCAGCTATGATACGTCCTGCAGATTCTTCAAAGGGCACGATTTCCGTTTCAGAATAAAATGCATCGCGTGGTGCAATGGCAAGTACAGGAATATCAGGAAGTAGTACTTTAACTTCTTTCTCCGAATCCCCCGCCTGGTGTTTGAACTCCTCTGAAAGCTCTTTTAATGCTTGTAAAAGGGTTCCGGTTTCCACCTCTGAGTCACCAGGTGTAATGATGCAGAGAATATTGTAAAGGTCAGATAACTCCACTTCAATGTTATACTTTTGACGAAGCCATTTCTCCACATCATAGCCGGTCAGGTTGAGCTTCTTGACGGAAATGATCAACTTAGTCGGATCATAATCGAAGGTCGCTTTTCTTCCAAGGATTTCAGGACCTATGCAATGAAGATATTCGATTTCATTTATTGCATTTCTCGTTTGGTTGGCCAATTCAATCGTCTTTTCGATGAGTATATGTCCTTCCGTAGCAAGACGCTTACGTGCCACATCCAATGAGGCAAGAAGAAGGTAGGAGGTGGATGTGGTTGTCAACATACTCAGGATACCTTGAATTCGGTTCACATTCACAAGACCTTCTCGGACGTTTAAGATGGAACTCTGGGTCATGGAGCCGCCAAGTTTATGTACACTTGTTGCAGCCATATCTGCACCAGCTTGCATGGCAGACAAAGGAAGTTCCTCGTGGAAGTGGATATGCACGCCATGGGCTTCATCGACAAGTACCGGTACATTAAAGGAATGAGCTATTTCAACAATCTGACTCAAATCGGCTGAAATGCCGAAATAAGTGGGATTAATCACAAGTACACCCTTCGCATCAGGGTGCTGTTTCAAAGCTTTTTCCACTGAATCTGTGGTAATGCCATGTGAGATCCCAAGTTCTTTATCTACCTCGGGATGAATGAAAATAGGCACGGCACCTGAAAAAACGATGGCCGACATGACGGATTTGTGCACATTCCTAGGCACGATGATTTTTTCCCCAGGACCGCAAACAGCCATCACCATGGTCATGATAGCCCCGCTGGTACCTTGCACGGAAAAGAAAGTGTGATCCGCACCGAAGGCTTTGGCAGCGAGGTCCTGTGCCTCTTTGATCATCCCTTTAGGTTGATGCAGGTCATCTAGTGGCCCAATATTAATCAAATCGATGGAAAGGGCATTCTCGCCGATGAATTCTCGAAATTCCGGGTCGATTCCCGCCCCTTTTTTATGACCAGGAATATGAAATTGTATTGGATTTTTTTTAGCATGATTCAGTAGTCCGGTAAATAATGGTGTATCAATTTGGGAATATGTCAACTTAATTATGCACCTCTTTAATTAAACTTGATTTCGTTTATCTTAACGCATGTAGAAACGCAGTACAAACATTCATATAAAACAAATGAAATTATAGCATTTATCTTCATGATTGCATAGATTTTTCTTTTAGATATTTTGTTGAAAAAAACAGGAATTTGTCAACGAAGAAAGAAACATTTAAAGAGAAAAAGAAAGGGGAAGGATGTAGATGAATTGGAAAACTAGAGTAACAGAACTTCTAAATATTAAATACCCAATCATTCAAGGAGGGTTAGCATATCTCGCGTATGCAGATCTTGCGGCGGCGGTTTCCAATGCAGGGGGCCTTGGGCAAATTACGGCGATGAGCCTTGATACTCCTGAACAGTTAAGGGAGGAGATCAGGAAAGTCAGGACGATGACAGAAAACCCCTTTGGTGTGAACTATGCCATTGGTCAACATGGAAGACCATTTGAGCATATGCTTGATGTAGCTTTGGAGGAGAATGTTCCAGTCATCTCTATGACAGGAGGTAACCCGGCTCCCATTTTCAAAAGGCTTGAAGGGGCAAGTTGCAAGAAGTTGGTGCTAGTTGCAGCTCGAAGGCAAGCCGAAAAGGCGGAAGAACTCGGTGCGGACGCAGTAATGGTCGTTGGGCAAGAGGGAGGGGGGCATCTAGGCAAAAACGACTTGGGAACCATGGTCCTCGTGCCAAAAGTTGTGGATGCTTTGAGCATACCAGTAATCGCTTCAGGTGGGATAGGGGATGGCCGTGGATTGATGGCAGCTTTAGCCTTGGGAGCGGAAGGGATAGAAATGGGAACGAGATTTATTGCAACAAAGGAATGTTTCCAAGCGCATCCTATTTATAAAGAATTGCTTGTGAATGGATCCGAAAATGATACAGTGGTTATCAAAAGAAGTTTAGGATCTCCTGCAAGGGCCATTCATAATTCCTGGACCGAAGAAATATTGAAGTTAGAACAGGAAGCTAAGGGATATGAAGAACTAAAGGACTTTATTGCTGGCACTGCCAATAAGCGGTTCATCTACGATGGGAAAACAGATGCAGGATATGCATGGGCGGGGCAAGTCATGGGATTAATAAATGATGTTCCCACGGTTGGGAAGCTCTTTTCAAGAATGATAAATGAGGGGGAAAAAATAAGAAGCAAGTGGACAAACTAGACAGAGAAAGTGATATACTTTACTTTGGCTGTTTTAGTAATCTAAGTCCGATCTAAGTCCAATTGCGGTCCGTTATAACAACAACGTTGTTTTCCAATCTACATATTAAAAGAGGTGAACAAATGGACTTCTCTTACCCTATTTCCTATGAATGGTCCACAGATGAAATAGTCGATGTCATCGCATTATATGAAGCGGTGGAACTCACTTATAGCAAAGGCGTTGAACGTGAAAGGCTATTAGCGGCATATCGGCGCTTCAAAGAAATAGTCCCCGGCAAGGCGGAAGAACGAAATCTGGCAAATGAGTATGAAGAATTAAGTGGATTCTCTGTCTATAGAACGATCAAAAAAGCAAAAGACATGCAAACTGGCGATCGGGTCATTATGTCCAAGTAAACTGAATGTTCATCAAAAATCCCAGAGTCAACATGACTCTGGGATTTTTGATTGCACTCTTATACGGCTTGTTTAGAAAGGTCATATAGTCTTCGCAATGTTTGAAACGCTTCTTCGATCCTAGCGATGGTTTCATCTCCCGAGAGCTTGACTGCTTCTTCTTTAGGGATTTGAATGCCACATAGTATTTCTGCCTTTTTCACATTGATCAACCGTTCAAACAGATCCTGATGGGCTTCCTCTGTTAACTCGCTTTGGCGAATCACCTCAGGTTTGGTATGGTCCTTTGACCAAACATAATTGGATGGGATCTCTTTTCGGATTGCCTTAACCTCCTTGAGCAAGGTTTCCCCGAAAGCTTCCTTCATCGGCGCTTCATAAATTACCGCAAACCAAACAAATACATGCGTTTCCCATAAACCGATTTGGAAGTGTGGGAGCATCTTATATCCTCTAGGGTTGCTCCCGAATGCCACCCAGGAATCCTTTGGCGGATTTTTGGTCCTTCTTGCGTGCTTGGCAACATGGTAATGCATTTCTTCCCCTGTCATTGCTGACAATGAGGGAGCAAAATACTGGCCGAGTTGTTCGAACTTAGGCTGAATCTGATTTTTTAATGCTTCCATTCTTTCTTCTAGTCCATCTATTGTGAAAACTTGAAAGTCTTTTTTCTTAAAGCCGGTGAATTTCCTATTAGCCATGAAATCGCTCCGTTTCTCGTATGGTTGGTTTAATGATTCTTCTAATTTTATCATAGCCATTTTTCCATGCCAAAATATTAGATTTGTACTAACAGTTTTCTTTTTGGGTAACTGCACATTTTAGTTACCAACTTTCATTACCTTCATATGATATAGCAACCATTTAATATTAAACCTTTTGGAAACGAGAAACTTATATTTGAGGGAGGTAATTAGGATGAAACAAGTGGCAACACCGTGGAAGAAGAAAAAAGAAGAAAATCAACGTGCGGTTTTGCGAATGGAAATAGATTATGAACTGGCGGTCTTGTATGAAGCGATACAAGAAAGCGATCAGGATAAAATTAAAAAGTCTAAGTCCAAGTTAGAGCAATTTCGAAAAGAAATGTTAAGTCTAGAGGTTTAGTGGCATATGCTACCAGACGAACCTGTATGAGGTTCGTTTTTCTATGCTTCGGATTACTTGCTTTTACCGAACCGTTTCAGTAATCTAAGACATACATAATTCGAATTTCAGTTGAGATGGGAAATTTAATTGGTGAAGAAGGGCAGGAGACGACATGAAGTGGCGGGAAATAGATGAAAACGCAAAAAAATGGACAAGAGAAGCTGGTGAAAGGATCCGTGCTTCGTTCAGCAACGAACTGATGATAGATACGAAAAGCTCTGCTGACGATCTTGTAACAAATATTGACCGAGAAACAGAGCAATTTTTTATAGAGCGGATCAGGGAGACATATCCGGAACATCAGATTCTTGGTGAAGAAGGATTTGGTGATGAATTGGATAAATTAGATGGCACAGTGTGGATTATCGATCCAATTGATGGCACGATGAATTTTGTTCATCAACAACGAAACTTTGCAATTTCCGTTGCCGTTTACGAAGACGGGGTCGGGAAGATTGGCTTGATTTATGATGTGGTACATGACGAACTTTATCATGCAAAGCTTGGAGAAGGCGCCTATCTAAATGATACAAAACTACCTGAATTGGAAGAGGTTACGGTGGAGCGTGCTGTCATCGCATTGAATGCTACCTGGATTACGGAGAATAAACGCATAGATCCTACCATTTTGGCTCCTCTCGTAAAAAAAGTAAGAGGGACTCGCTCTTATGGTTCTGCGGCACTTGAGATGGCTTATGTGGCAACGGGCCGTATAGATGCATATATTACTCTGAGACTTTCCCCTTGGGATTTTGCAGCGGGACTAATACTTGTAAACGAGCTTGGAGGAAAAGTAACGACACTTCATGGCGAACCTTTGGATTTGCTGGGACAGAACAGTGTATTTGTCAGTAAACCGGGTTTGCATGAAGTAATCATGAAGGACTATTTATATAAGTTGAAGAAATGAGTAAAAACCCACGGATTTTATGGAGCCGTGGGTTTTTACCATTTAAGTGTGAGATTGTCTTGAGTTTACTGTAGACTTCCCTTATAGGGTTTTCACTTATCCTAAGAGTGTAACAAAAGGTAAATTATAGCAATATTATGTCTTTTGTTTTATAATTGTCCGTTTTCACGCATTTTTCTTTTTGTTTTGAATCCAAGACCCATTACTACCCCGAATAAAACAAACGCCAATACCATACCCATGGTGTTTCGCTCTCCAATCGCAATTCCGACCAAGCCCAAAGAAACCGCTGCCAAAATGGCATATACCATAAAAATCCACTTGATATTTTTCATAAAATCAACTCCTCCTGATGAAGCTAAGAACGTATAACTTATATTTTACATAAGTCCCTTTCTCTTTTCTACCATGTTTGTGGTATAATACTAAAGTTATTAAGTTGTAAAATTAGGGAGATGAAATAGTGAACATCCGCAATGATATCAGAAACATCGCAATTATCGCTCACGTAGACCATGGTAAAACAACGTTAGTGGACAAATTGCTACATCAAGCTGGGACGTTTAGAACGAACGAGCAGGTAGCAGAACGTGCCATGGACTCTAATGATTTAGAAAGAGAACGTGGGATTACTATATTAGCTAAAAATACGGCAATTAACTATAAAGATACGCGCATTAACATCATGGACACACCTGGACATGCCGACTTTGGTGGAGAAGTGGAACGTATTATGAAAATGGTTGATGGTGTACTTTTAGTAGTAGATGCTTATGAAGGCTGTATGCCTCAGACGCGCTTTGTATTGAAAAAAGCGTTAGAGCAGAACCTCACACCAATCGTAGTTGTGAACAAAATTGACCGTGACTTTGCTCGTCCTACAGAAGTGGTTGACGAAGTAATCGATTTATTCATCGAATTGGGTGCTAATGAAGAGCAATTGGAATTCCCGGTTGTATATGCATCTGCAATTAACGGTACAGCTAGTACAAATCCTGAAAAACAAGATGAAAACATGGAAGCAATCTATGAGTCCATCGTTGAACATATCCCAGCTCCAGTTGATAACAGTGATGAGCCGCTTCAATTCCAAGTAGCGCTTCTTGACTACAATGACTATGTGGGCCGTATCGGAGTTGGACGTATCTTCCGTGGAACGATGAAAGTTGGCCAACAAGTTGCTTTAATGAAGCTTGACGGTTCTGTGAAACAATTCCGTGTATCGAAGCTATTTGGTTTCATCGGTCTTAAACGTGTGGAAATCGAAGAAGCAAAAGCTGGAGACCTTGTTGCTGTTTCCGGAATGGAAGACATCAACGTAGGGGAAACGGTTTGCCCGGTTGACAACCAAGATGCACTTCCTGTTCTTCGTATTGACGAGCCTACTCTTCAAATGACTTTCTTGGTAAACAACAGTCCATTTGCTGGTAAAGAAGGTAAATTTGTTACTTCTCGTAAAATTGAAGAGCGTTTAGAAGCTCAGTTGGAGACAGATGTAAGTTTACGTGTAGATCCAACTGATTCTCCGGATGCATGGGTTGTTTCAGGTCGTGGAGAGCTTCACCTTTCCATTTTAATTGAGAACATGCGCCGTGAAGGATTTGAGCTTCAAGTGTCAAAACCTGAAGTAATCATCAAAAATGTTGATGGTGTTAAATCTGAGCCGGTTGAGCGTGTACAAATCGATGTACCGGAAGATTACACTGGTTCCATCATGGAATCCATTGGTGCCCGTAAAGGTGAAATGGTAGACATGATCAACAACGGTAACGGTCAAGTTCGTCTGATCTTTATGGTACCTTCCCGTGGATTGATTGGGTATACGACGGAATTCCTTTCCCTTACTCGTGGTTACGGAATCATCAACCACACATTTGACAGCTACCAACCAATGGCAGCAGGTCAAGTAGGTGGACGTCGCCAAGGAGTTCTTGTTTCAATGGAATCAGGTAAAGCATCTACTTATGGTATCATGGGTATTGAAGACCGCGGAGTTATCTTTGTTGAGCCTGGAACTGAGGTTTACGAAGGAATGATCGTGGGAGAGCATAACCGTGAGAATGACCTTGTTGTTAACGTTTGTAAGATGAAGCAAGCGACTAACGTACGTTCTGCAACGAAGGATCAAACAGTAAGTATGAAAAAACCTCGTTTAATGACATTAGAGGAGTCTTTAGAATACTTGAACGACGATGAATATTGTGAAATCACGCCACAATCCATCCGTTTGCGTAAAAAACTTCTTGATAAAAACGAACGTGAAAGAGCAGCGAAAAAGAAAAAATACGCTGAAGCTTAAGAATTAATTTAAGAAGGAGGCAGGGTTGCTTTTACGTCTATAGCGACCCTCGCTATCCTTTTTTTCTAAGGATCTGTTAGGCAGCTTATTGATTGGCGCACAGGTCTAAGGCACCAGCGGGATGTAGCGCGTATGAGATTCTGATGGCAAAGTCGAGAAGTCTCCACTGGCACCCTTTGGATAAGCGAAATCATGTGCTGAAATTAATAGCAGCGTTTAACAGATTCTATAACAAAAAAGTTAGAAATGGGGAGTAGGCAATGGATGTTACACAAAGACTATCCTTTTTTGCTAGTCTATACCGTGTCGATGAAAACCCTGACTTAGGCATGTGGATGCTATACTTTACTATTCTGGGTCTATCCATATTAGTGTACAAGCTTGGCTTCGCCTTGAAGCTGCCTCTATTAAAATCTGTGGTTATTTATCTCTTCCTCGGATTTGGAAGTACAGTCCTGACTTTTCTGGGAATCTTTCTTCCCGTAGCAGAAGGATTGGTGGTTGCTGCTTTAATATTGATAATCTATAAAATTCGACTTCATCGTTCCAAGCAAGCGGAAAGTACAGAATCTTAAAGGGGGCGTTCTGTGTGAGGTCCTTACAAGATACATTATACAATTGGCTGACCATAAAAGTTGTGGCCGAAGCAAGGCCAGATGATAAGTCCGCCCAAGATACAAAAGAACTTTTTGAAGGGATTCTCCTTGAGGATCACAAGCTGACAAACATCGTCGTTTCCAAAGAGGATCCGATGTATTATGTGGAATACGATAAAGATGGGGAGCGCCATAAGGCTAGGTTTCCAATCGAACTCATCGACGTGATGCTTGAACAAATTCAAAACGAACCTGATAAGTATCATAATTATGAATAGAAAAAGGATAGCTCCTTCCCGAGTGCTTGACACTTGCGAGGGAGCTATCCTTTTTGCTTCGTTGTTTTATAAAATATAGGAAGGAATAAAGCAAATGCTATGTGCCCCATGGACCATAAGAAGATGGCTATCCCATCGAAAGGAGCAGGTGTTTCTTTAATAGCCAGAATTGTTAATGGAAAATACAAAAAAACAGTAGGAAGGGTGATGCCTATTGCGACCAGATATTGCTTTCTTTTATCATCCAAATGGAAACGTTTCACTAGGAATGCAAAGAGGATGCCGATAGGAATGGCAACTAGTAGATGGAAGGTAAACTCAGTCAATTCCGAAAAACTTGCATTTTTGAAACCTGGAATAAAATCGAGATTTAACAAAAGTACGTAAATTTTCTTTCCTGAAACTATTTCAAGCACCTTTATAAATAAGCCCATCAAGATCCCGCTTATTAAGCCTGTAAATGCCCCTCTTACTATCAAGGTCTACCACTCATCCTGATTTTGTTTTTGTTCATACAGTTTGAAATTACCTGAAGCTTTTCTCTCGTTTGTTCTTTTTTCTATTCTCTCAGCACATTCATCGCACATATATGTATGTATTGGTCTGTTGCGAAGCCTTTTCGCTACTAATGTTTCATCATTTATACTTTCGATTTTATCGCATATTACACACTTGACTCTCATGGTCCACCTCATTTATTCAATCTTTATCAATAGTATAGCATAAAGGGGGAAAATTAAGAATTAATTGGTAACCGGGCTAATGAGGATAGTAAATAACCGTTTCTTTCTATGGAAATGGAGATATGGTAAGATAAATAAAAATACAGTGGGGGGATGAACAATGCCAAACTTGGTAGAATATGTTCTTTTAGAACCGCTTAAGGCCGCACTGCAAAAAGAAACACTTGTTACAATAAGTACTGTAGATCATGAAAAAGGCGGACCGAATGTCAGTGCAATCTCCTGGCTATATGCCCCTGATGAGAAATCCGTTCTACTTGCTGTCAATGCGGAATCTCGCATAGTGAAAAATGTGATACATAACAGCGAACTAGTGGTAAACCTGATGGCCAATGATTCCGTTTATGCCATTCATACCAAAGCAACTGTAAAAGTGGAGAAGCTGGAAGAGGTTCCTTTGAAATTGGCTTTATTACATCTTGAGGTAAAAGAAGTGCGGGATGTCATGTTTTATGGAGCTAAAATAAGTGTGGAGCCAAAGTTTGAAAAAACCTACGACATAGATGCGGCCAAAAAGTTGGATGATCAGGTAATGACGGCGATACGGAAGCATTCATAGGTGTTGATTGAAGGGTAGCAGGGAGACCTGCTATTTTTTGTGGGGTTTGGAGTAAACGTCGATTTTCGGATGCATTTCGGAAAGTGGTGATAAGATATGTCTCGGGAATTCATGATATGTTTAGGGAATTCATGATATATTCTAAAATTTCATGATAAGTTTAGGAAATTCATGATAAATCCTAAAAATTCATGATATATCTCGGGAATTCATGATAAATCCTAAAAATTCATGATATATCTCGGGAATTCATGATATAACCTAGAAATTCCGGATATCTCATGGAAATTCATGATAAAGCCCAATTCCGGATATCCCTCTGACGAGAATTCATGATATAACCTAGAAATTCTAGATATTTCTCGAGAATTCATGATAAAACCCAGAAATTCCACAAATCCCTCTGTAAATCATGATACCTCCCAAAAATTGCGGAACCCCCTCTGTAAATCATGATACCTCCCAAAAAATTCCGGAAATCTTGATAAACCCCTTCCCACACCAATTCCGACTCTCTGTCCTCTACCCCCAACCATTAAAAAAGCTGTCCAAGAGTGGAGTTCTCCCTCCAGGACAGCAATCAACGTTAGTTCTGTTTCACTTTCTTATTTCGCTCTTCATCCTTATAATGATTGGACTGATTTTGCTGTTTTTGTTCTAGTTGTTTTTCTTGATCGTCCGGGAGTTGAGGGTTGTTTTGCTCGGTCGGATTTGGTGCGGTAGGCTCTTTTAAGTCAATTGGAATCTCCGGCATAACCCGGCCTACGATTTCTGCCAGTTCTTCCATGATCCCCGTTAAAGGCCTGCCATTTTGGATATCCCTGCCCATCTCCTGTAACCTTACAAAGGAATCTGCATCTGCAAGGATGACAGCAGTTGCGCCGTATGGATCACTTTTTAAGCTTTCTGCAACAGAGTATTTAATGGTACTTACCCTTTCCCGATTTAAATCGGAGTTCACATCGATTCCAACTACTGCATATGGACCTAATACTACAGCAGTCGCATCGTTTACATTTGGCACCCTCGTAGCCAATTCCACAAGATGGGCAGAAACTTCTTGTCCAGTTTTTCTATCTACCTGTACATCTGCAGAGTCCCTAACGTGGATGACCTGTGAGTTTTCTTTGTCATTTGAAATATTCCGCGTTTGATTGTTCATACAACCGGTAAGTGCCAAGGAAACAATGGCAGTCACTACTAAATATCTTTTCAATTTATTTCACTCCTTCTCTAGGATGATCCCATTTTCATCTGTCTTGATTTTATTGTTTATTTGTTCTTCTATCTTTATTCATTCCGACATATATTTTAACAACGGTCCGTCCCTCTTTTATGGTCAAGTAGTAACACACTAATTGTATTGGGGCCATATACTGAAAGGGAGGATGCCTTGATTCACTCCAGAAAGACAATAGAAGGGCTGAGAGTAGGAGGCGGCAGGTTGGGTAAAATTTATGTATTAGATACGAATGTCCTGTTACAGGATCCATATGCAATTTATTCATTTGCAGATAATGAGGTAGTTATTCCTGCAGTAGTATTGGAAGAAGTGGATTCGAAAAAAAGATATATGGATGAAATAGGAAGGAATGCAAGGCAGGTTTCAAAGATCATCGATTCGCTAAGAGCAACAGGCAAGCTGCACGAAAAGATTCCATTGCACAATGGAGGCGCACTTCGCATTGAATTGAATCATCGCAGTTTTCATCAGCTGCAGGAAATATTTGTAGAAAAGACAAATGATAATAGGATTCTTGCTGTGGCGAAAAATCTTTCTTTGGAAGAACAAACCAAAGAGGATGGCCGCTTAGTCATTTTGGTAAGTAAGGATGCGCTTGTCCGTGTGAAGGCGGATGCCATCGGATTGATTTCAGAGGACTTCCTCAACGATCGGGTTGTGGAAGTGGACCATATTTACAAAGGGTTTCTAGAGGTTTATGTACAGGCTGATACACTTAATGCTTTTTACCTAAAAGGGGAGATTGCTGTATCGGAGCTGGCTGACTCATCTTTTTATGCGAATCAGTTTATCATAATGAAGGATGCACTTGGGGGTTCTGCTTCAGCCTTGGGCATTATTGATGCAACAGGAAGAAAAGTGAAAAAGCTGATTTTTGATCAGGACCATATATGGGGAATCAGACCGCGGAATGTACAACAAACAATGGCGTTTGAAATGCTACTTCGAACCGATATTCCATTGGTTACCTTGACGGGCAAGGCAGGAACGGGAAAAACTCTTCTGGCACTGGCTGCAGGGCTTATGCAAACGGAAGATTTGAATCGTTATAAAAAACTGCTAGTTGCCCGGCCAATCGTGCCGGTTGGAAAAGATATCGGATTTCTGCCAGGTGAAAAAGAGGAAAAATTACGACCTTGGATGCAACCAATATATGATAACTTGGAATATCTTTTCAATACAAAAAAGCCAGGGGAACTTGATGCGATTTTGGCAGGGATGGGTTCCATTGAAGTGGAAGCACTGACGTATATAAGGGGAAGAAGCATACCGGAACAATTCATCATCATAGATGAAGCGCAGAACCTGACAAAGCATGAGGTCAAGACGATCCTGACAAGAGTGGGGGAGCGGAGTAAGATTGTCCTTATGGGAGATCCGGAACAGATTGATCATCCTTACCTTGATGAATACAACAATGGATTAACCTATGTAGTGGAACGCTTCAAAGACCAAAAGCTCGCTGGGCATGTGAAGTTTGTTAAAGGTGAACGCTCCATGCTCGCAAAACTTGCTGCAGATCTATTATAATAATTTCCGAACAAAAAATAGTGCCGCAGTTATTTGCGGCACTATTGCGGAATCCTTACAAGCAATTACTTTACAATAATTTTATGAATATGGGTCAAAGGGGCATCTTGGTTGGATCCATCCTCAAAGTACGCATGAACAGGTCCATTTTCCTTTAGCGGCTTTCCGTTTTTGGAAAAGGCCAATATCATTTCTTGAGCTGTGGGGATATCCACTTCCAATTCCCTTCCTTGACCGACAAACACTACCTTTGAAGAATCCGATTGAGGTTCGGCATTATGCAGAAATGGCCCAAACTTAATTCCGAATGTCCCGTTTAAAAGCTTTTCCTTTTCAAACTTTCGCTCTGACTTCAATGTTGGTGGGTAGATGGCGCCTTCCCTGATCTCACGTTCCCAATGCTTGGATACCGCTTTTGTATATTCCTCGAGTTCGTCCTTTTTTTCGTGCGTTTCTTCTGCGAAATATGTATCTAAATCAATCCTTCTATCGTCAAAGATCCATACACCTGGATCAAGCGTTATTGAAAAATTGACCTTGCCTTCTATTCTGATGATATTTTCCATGTTGTCCCCCTCTTGTGTAATCCTTTTCATTATTATATAACTTGTATGTTTTTTTGTCATGTTCTCGGGGAATCTATTGGTAGATTATATCATCAGAGGTTGAATGACCCTTGATAAAGAAGGATGTGGGAGAATGGCATGCAGAAGTGAGGAAATATTGGATGCGTTGGTCAAGGAAGCGAGAAAGGTCTCTTTTGAAGGGAAAGTGGCAAATTACATACCTGCACTACAAAAAGAAAGTCCCGATCACTTGTCTTGTGCATTGGTTTACCCGGATGGGGACTGCTTTTCCGCTGGAGATATACAACGGAAATTCACTCTCCAAAGCATATCAAAAATAATTACACTTGCAATAGTGCTCATGGATTATGGGCCAGAGCATGTTTTTCATAGAGTTGGGATGGAACCAACAGGAGATCCCTTTAATTCCATTATTAAGCTTGAAACTTCTTCAAAGGCCAAACCATTAAATCCAATGATAAATGCTGGGGCACTGGCTGTTACATCGATGATCAAAGGATCTAATGCAGAGGAAAAAGTGGAATACATAATGGATTTTGTGAGAAAGCTCACCAATGAACCAGATATAGACTATTGTGAGGAGGTAGCAATATCCGAATTCACAACATCTTTCTTAAATAGATCTTTATGTTTTTACATGAAAGGGGATGGAGTGATTCACGGTAATGTGGAAGAAATCATGGAGGTCTATACGAAACAGTGTGCCATCCGGATGAATTGTCTTCAATTGGCAAGAATGGGGGTGGTCTTTGCAATGGATGGGCTTAATCCTGTAACGAACGAGCAGGTCATGCCGAAAGAAGTAGCAAGGATCTGTAAAACGTTTATGGTAACATGCGGGATGTATAATGCCTCTGGAGAATTTGCAATAAGGATTGGAATTCCGGCCAAAAGTGGAGTATCAGGGGGAATTATGGGATCTGTTCCGGGTAGAATGGGGATAGGCATATTCGGACCAGCTCTGAATGAAGTTGGAAACAGCCATACAGGGCTTAAACTCCTGGAATTACTACAGGATAAATATGATTTAAGCATGTTTTAATATACGGAACGGATCCTCCTTGCAATTTTTTTAAAATAACGATAAAATTTATAGATAAGATAGGCAATTGTACGTAAACGGAGGGATCGATATTGGCATCAGATATCGTGGTCGATCATCGTGATAAAGCTATTTCGCTTTTAAAAGCTGATTCAGATAAAATACTGAAACTTATTCAAGTCCAAATGGACAATCTTACCATGCCACAATGTCCATTGTACGAGGAAGTGCTGGACACGCAAATGTTCGGTTTGTCCCGAGAAATGGATTTTGCCGTTCGCTTAGGCTTGATTAGCGAAAAAGAGGGGAAAGATATCCTTTCCAAGCTGGAAAAGGAACTTTCTGCACTTTATGAAGCCTGGGAAAAAAATTAATGATAAAAACGCTCAATCAACTTTTAAAAAGTTGGTTGGGCGTTTTTATTAAAGGCTCTTTTCGTATACTTTGTTGGTTTTACATACTTACTACCCCACAGATATAAAGTTCTAAATTGTATTAAGTTTAATTGCCTACTTTTTAAAAGTAAGAGTTGTAATCCCTTAGTAATGAAGCTTATAAAACTAATTAAACATGCAATAAATACTTATATAAGAAAATCGCATAATTCTACATAATTTACCTGAATAATAAGAAAAAGAGGAAAGTTATCGAAAAATAATGTATAATGGCATATATAATTGATAAAATATTCTAAACTTTTCCAATGTGAGAAGTAGCTACTAGGGGGAGACAATATGACAAGAAAAATTAATAAGGTCCTCGTTGCCAATCGCGGCGAGATCGCAATTCGTGTTTTTCGAGCATGTACAGAATTAAACATTCGCACAGTTGCTATTTACTCAAATGAAGATATCGGATCTTTTCATCGATACAAAGCAGATGAAGCGTATCTGGTAGGAGAAGGAAAAAAACCGATAGATGCCTATCTGGATATTGATGGAATCATTGAAATTGCAAAAGCAAATGATGTAGATGCCATACATCCTGGATATGGATTCCTTTCCGAGAACATCCATTTTGCCAAGAAGTGCGAAGAAGAAGGTATCATCTTTATCGGACCAACATCCAAGCACCTCGATATGTTCGGGGACAAGGTGAAGGCAAGAACACAGGCCCAACTTGCCAACATTCCGGTAATTCCCGGTACGGATGGACCTGTTCATTCATTGGATGAAGTGATGGATTTCGCGGCTACATATGGCTATCCTTTGATGATCAAAGCTGCCCTGGGTGGTGGAGGGCGTGGAATGCGTATCGTCCGTAGCAAGTCCGAATTACGAGATTCTTTTGATAGGGCAAAATCGGAAGCGAAGGCCGCTTTTGGAAACGATGATGTTTATGTGGAGAAGTTAATTGAAAACCCAAAACATATCGAAGTTCAAATTCTTGGGGATCAGCACGGTGAAATCGTTCATTTATTTGAACGTGATTGCTCCATTCAAAGACGTCACCAAAAAGTCGTGGAAATTGCTCCAAGCGTATCCCTTACGGATGACTTGCGTGATCGGATTTGTCAGGCTGCAGTAGAATTAATGAAAAATGTGGATTATATCAATGCAGGAACGGTTGAATTTCTAGTAGCTGGGGAAGAGTTTTATTTCATTGAAGTAAATCCAAGGGTCCAGGTGGAACACACTATTACCGAAATGGTCACTGGAGTGGATATTGTTCAATCTCAAATCATGATTGCAGAAGGTCATGCCCTACATAGCAGCAAGCTTGGGATTCCTAAGCAAGAAGACATCCGCGTACATGGTTTTGCCATCCAGTCCCGTGTAACCACGGAGGATCCTTTGAATGGATTCATGCCTGATACTGGAAAAATCATGGCTTATCGTTCCGGTGGTGGATTTGGAGTTCGTTTGGATGCAGGAAATGGTTATCAAGGGGCAGTCATCACGCCTTATTATGACTCATTACTTGTGAAGCTTTCTACATGGGCGTTAACTTTTGAACAGGCAGCTTCCAAAATGGAACGTAACTTGAAAGAATTCCGTATTCGTGGAATAAAGACGAATATCCCGTTCTTGGAAAATGTAGTGAAGCATCCACAATTTATGAATGGGGAATATGATACGTCTTTTATTGATACCACTCCTGAACTTTTCGTGTTCCCAAAGCGAAAAGACCGCGGAACGAAGATGCTCTCTTATATCGGAACTGTGACCGTTAACGGATTCCCTGGGGTGGAAAAGAGGAAAAAACCAATTTTCACGAACCCAAGAATGCCTGATGTGTCAGGGATCGATGAGGTGCCAAGAGGTACGAAACAAATCTTGGACGAGCGTGGAGCGGATGGATTGGTTAGATGGGTGAACGATCAGAAAGAAGTGTTACTGACAGATACAACGTTCAGGGATGCTCACCAATCATTACTGGCTACTCGCCTCCGTACCAACGATATGAAACAGATTGCAGAGCCTACAGCAAAATTACTACCTAACCTTTTTTCCATGGAGATGTGGGGAGGGGCTACATTTGATGTTGCATATCGCTTCTTGAGTGAAAATCCGTGGGACCGACTTCTTACACTACGTGAAAAGGCACCGAATGTCCTATTCCAGATGCTGCTTCGTGCGTCCAATGCAGTTGGTTATAAAAACTACCCTGATAACCTGATTAAGGAGTTTGTAGAAAAATCAGCTTATGCAGGAATCGATGTTTTCCGTATCTTTGACAGCTTAAACTGGGTGAAAGGCATGACATTAGCTATTGATGCTGTGCGAGATTCAGGGAAATTGGCGGAAGCGGCAATTTGTTATACAGGAGACATCAATGATCCAAGCAGAACAAAGTATGATTTGCAATATTATTGTGATATGGCGAAAGAGTTAGAGCGAAGCGGAGCACATATCCTTGCAATCAAAGATATGGCAGGTCTTTTGAAACCACAATCGGCATATCGTCTGATTTCTACATTAAAAGAGACGGTTGATATTCCAATCCATCTTCATACCCATGATACAAGTGGCAATGGTATTTACATGTATGCGAAAGCAATCGAAGCGGGTGTAGATATTGTCGATGTTGCCGTCAGTTCCATGGCCGGACTGACATCACAGCCAAGTGCCAACTCCCTGTACTATGCGCTAGAAGAAACGAACCGTAAGCCAGATGTTTCTGTCAAAGCTTTGGAACAGCTCTCTCACTATTGGGAGGATGTCAGAAAATACTATAGCGACTTCGAAAGCGGTATGAATAGTCCTCACTCCGAAGTATATATGCATGAAATGCCTGGAGGTCAATACAGTAATCTCCAACAGCAGGCAAAAGCGGTAGGGTTAGGGGCTCGTTGGGAAGAAGTGAAAGAGATGTATCGCCGGGTTAATGATATGTTTGGTGATATTGTCAAAGTGACTCCATCTTCCAAAGTGGTAGGGGATATGGCATTGTTCATGGTTCAAAACAACCTTTCCGAACAGGATGTACTTGAAAAGGGTGAATCGGTCGATTTTCCGGACTCTGTCATCGAACTTTTTGAAGGGTATCTCGGTCAGCCGCACGGAGGGTTCCCTGAAGACCTTCAAAGGGTCATCCTGAAAGGGAAGTCACCGATAACCGTTAGACCAGGTGAGCTGTTGGACGATGTGAATTTTGAAGAGATTCGTGAGAAGCTTTTCGAAACACTTAATCGACAAGTGACAAGCCATGAGATGATTGCTTATGCGCTTTATCCGAAGGTATTTCTTGATTATCAGAAAAAATATGAACAATACGGAAATGTATCCGTTCTGGACACGCCGACCTTCTTCTTCGGTATGAGATTAGGAGAAGAAATTCAAGTTGAAATTGAACAAGGAAAAACCTTGATGGTGAAGCTTGTCTCAATTGGCCAACCACAAAAAGATGGCACCCGCGTTGTCTACTTTGAATTAAATGGACAACCTCGTGAAGTGAACATCAAAGACGAGAGTGTTAAATCGGATGTTGTGTCCAAGCCTAAAATGGATGCAACAAACCCTACACATATTGGAGCAACCATGCCTGGAACCGTCATAAAGGTTCTCGTGGAAAAAGGTGAGAAAGTGTCCAAAGGAGATCACTTGATGATCACCGAAGCCATGAAAATGGAAACGACTGTACAAGCGCCATTCAGCGGTACTGTAAAAGAAATTCACGCAGCGGCCGGTGAAGGCATAGCAACGGGAGATCTATTGATTGAGGTAGATAAAATTTAAGAATTGAATACTACTGCTTGCAAACCCGAGAGTGATCCTGTCTCTCGGGTTTTATTATTTTTATATAAGGCTTGTTTTCCTCAGCCCATCTAAACTTTTCTTTATACCAATGCGCCACTATAATAATGGACGAGGTGACGTACTAATGACTTTATCTGTGATGTGGTTTCGAAGGGATTTCCGGCTACAGGACAACACAGCTTTATACCACGCGGTAAAGGAAGCGCAACATAGAAAAGAACTTATATTGTTTATGTACCATCTAGACCCGAAATTCACCAGCAAGGATACACCGAATCATCGGTTCTTCTTTACTGCCTTACAAGAATTCATTAAGCATGGTGAAGCAAAGGGAATCTTTGTCCACGTATTAGAAGGGACCTGGAAAGATGCTTTTTTAAAATTATTAAATCATTTTCCCGACATGACTTCTTTATATTTAAATAAGGACGAAGTAGGAGAAGGGTATAAAAGGGATAAAGAGATTGAGAGATTTTTATGTCAAAAGAATATTAGGGTTCATTCTTATGATGATTACAACATTCATCATGCGGATGAAGTGAAGAAGGCGGACAACAGCATTTATAAAATATTTACACCTTATTTTAAAAAATGGAACTCTCTCCCTAAAAAGGATCCTGTAACTGTTAATGAAGAAACTATAAAAAATATCTCGGTCAAAGATGATGGGTTGTATAACGAAGGCCTAGAAAGTTTATCCAAGATAGCTAAAAGGTTGCCTGCACAAGAGGATAATCCACAGGAAGAACAAGCATTCAAGCTGCTTCAAAGCTTTCTAAAGGACAAGGTTGATCATTACGACCGGTTAAGGGACCTGCCTGCAGCAAATGGAACTTCTAAACTGTCTGTATTTTTAAGGACAGGTGCCATTTCTGCCCGGACCATCCTCTATTATATCCAGGAAAAACAACTGACGTCTTACAGCACTGGGATGGATACATTTGTGAAAGAACTCGCCTGGCGTGACTTTTACAATATGATTTATCATCATTATCCTAATAGTAAATCGCAAGAAATCGATGAGAAATATCATCAGCTTGATTGGAGTATGGATGAAAACCTCCTCCAAAAGTGGAAAGAGGGAAACACGGGCTTTCCGATAGTTGATGCAGGAATGAGACAATTGAAGCAGGAGGGTTGGATGCAAAACCGGATCAGAATGATTACCGCTTCTTTTCTCACGAAAGATTTACTGATGGATTGGAGGTTCGGGGAATTATATTTTGAGGAGATGCTGCATGATTATGATGAGTCGTCCAATATCGGAGGCTGGCAATGGGCTGCATCAGTTGGAACGGATGCAGTGCCATATTTTCGGATTTTTAATCCAATCACCCAGTCAAAACGGTTTGATCCTAGAGGAGAGTATATCAGAAAATACGTTCCTGAAATGAGTGGAGTCCCGGAAGCATTCATACATGAACCATGGAAAATGAGTGACCAAGATCAAGAAAAAGCAAATTGCATCATTGGCAAGGATTACCCAGAACCTATTGTGGACCATAGTCTGCAAAGAAAAAGGGCGATTCAAATGTTTAAAAATTTAACCTGACCAAAGGGTAGTTCTAATCATTTAATAGGATAAGCAAATAGCAAGTTGATTGTAGTCGCAGTACTAAGACTGCTCCATGTAAGTCGCAGAATATGGAGATCCGTGGAGCTACAGGTAATACAATCATTCTGGTAATAGTTGCTTTACAAAGTTGAAAAAAGAGTGGGAATAAGCTCCCGCTCTTTTTTACATTGATTTTGTTGTGTCATTTCCCAATTTTATGCGATTGCTTTTATTTCGTGTCACAAGCATCAAGAAGTAACTTAGAACTCCAAATAAACAGGAGATGATAAGTGCATGAAGCAAGGCGACAAAGATATTAAGATTGGTTACGACAACTAGGGCGCCTGTTGTTGCTTGTAATAAAACCAGGATGGAACAGATCACCCAGCCGAAATGAATAACAGGCTGGTGTTTGTATTTTTTTATGGCCAGGATGGTTACATAAACAATCCACACCACAATCAGTCCAGCGGCAGCACGGTGTCCCATTTGAATCCATTCATGCATTTGGGTTGGAATTCCCAGTCCATTTCGTGTACAGCTTGGCCAACTTGGGCAAGCTAAACTTGCACCAACGTGTCTTACTAAGGCACCACTATATACAACCATATAACAATAGACGATTATTCCGATAATATGGAAGGACATTCGGCGGTCTACAATCATCGTTTCTGCATCGAACTTCTTATCTACTTCAAAAATCAGGAGGGTAAGAAGGAATACAGAAGCAAAGGACACTAAAGATATACCGAAGTGAAGTGCCAGCACTGCGGAGGATTGTCCCCACATAACAGCTGCAGCACCAATTAGTGCCTGTAAGATTAAAACCAGAAACGATAATAGTGCCAAGAATTTTGTTTCTCTTTTATGTCCGATGGTTCTCCATGCCCAGATTGCAAGTGTCAATACCATAAGAGCAGCAACACCGGAAACTAAACGGTGACTTAACTCCACTATTAGGGCAAAATCAATATTACTTGGAATAAGCTCACCATGACAGAGAGGCCAAGATCTTCCACAGCCCATACCTGATCCAGTTTTTGTAACAAGTGCTCCCCCAATTAAAACAAATAGCATGACAATAGACGTGCAAACGGCGAACCATTTCAATAATTTGTACACTAGATTCACCTTCTTAGAAAGAATTTCTATCTCCCTTATATAAAAAAAAGAGTAAAAATGTTAAAATAGTAAACGTCCTCCCAATACTACACAATCTGACGGTAATTGACAACATCCCCGTGCAGTTATAAACGAGGAAATTATTATCGTGAAAAAGGTTGAATAATGGTGTGGAGTCTGCTAGAAATATATAAGGGAAGTGTGATAAAAGCTTATTCACCAATGTGAACAGCTTCAACAAATCTTATTATATACCGTTTTATAAAGTGCGGGTGCTATTCTTTCTAGGTGACACAAATTAGTCATATTTTCTTCAAATATAATTCACAATGTATTTAGCAAATATGATTTAATATACAGAGAGAATGTAACGTAAGCACCTGTTGCTTCATACATGCAAAGAACTGCTTTTAAACTGCGGTGGTGAAAACGCATTCACTTCACCCTTTCTAAAGTGGAAAGTTTGCATTCAGGTTCAAAGGAGGAATATAAATGGCAGATTTGAGGACTTTGGACCAAGCGCCTGCTTCATTATCAGATGAACGTCCTCAAGGTATGGAAGTTGCTCCTTCTAAATGGAAAGACTTCTTAGCGCTAATAAAAATTGGGATCGTTAATTCCAATTTCATCACTACGTTTACCGGCCTCTGGTTAGCCATATATTTTACCCAGACAGATGGTTTTATCGCTAATTTGGATATCGTGTTCCTTACAATGATTGGCTCATCTCTTGTTGTAGCAGGTTCCTGTAGTTTAAATAACTATATAGACCGGGATATCGATCATCTAATGACGAGAACAAAAAACCGACCGACTGTAACTGGTAGGATGGACCCAAAAGGGGCACTTTACCTCGGACTGATCCTTACAGCTGTCGGTACGGTAGTATTGGCTTTTACTACGATTATGGCTGCTGTAATCGGACTTATTGGGGCTTTCACCTATGTGGTTTTATATACAATGTGGTCTAAAAGGAAAAACACCCTTAACACGGTCATCGGAAGTATATCAGGAGCGGTTCCGCCTCTGATTGGATGGGCAGCTGTCGATCCGAGCCTTTCCTTGATCGCATGGATATTATTTTTCATCATGTTTGTATGGCAGATTCCGCATTTCCTTGCCATTGCGATTAGAAGGTGTGAAGAATATCGGAATGCTGGCATCCCGATGCTACCTGTTGTGCATGGCTTTGATATTACTAGAAGGCAAATGCTTGTGTGGGTTGCCTGTCTGTTGCCACTTCCTTTCTGGCTTTTCGACCTGGGAGGGGCATTGATCATCTTGGCAACTTTATTGAATCTGGGCTGGCTTGCTTTAAGCATAGCTGGATTTAAGATGAAAGATGGAATGAAATGGGCAACGCTGATGTTTGTCTACTCGTTGAATTATTTGACCATTCTTTTTGTCTCTATGATTATTGTGACAATCTTTTAATCAGGTAAAAATGAAGAAATGAACATGACAGCTATTGCTTACTTAGAGTGGCTGTCTGTTTTCACGCTATTCCCTCAAATTTAAAGGGTGAAATAACGCAAGCTGTGGTATAGTAATCATTGAGTGCGAATTTTGTCTATTGAGGTGAAAGCATGTGAAGGTCCGGTGACGAATCGGATCTACATCTAACTTCGTGATTAGATTCTTTCTAAAAGCTTTGAAGGAATTTATCAATACATTCTACTTCACTCACTAAATATGAAAGAGGGGTTTGATTAGGCTATGAAGAAATGGCTACCTAATTGGCGTATAGTATCACTTTTCAGTGTAATGGCGCTATTCTTATCAGGCTGTGGTAAACCATTCTTATCTGCACTTCAGCCGGTAGGTGAAGTGGCAGATATGCAAAAATCACTGATTTTGTTAAGCACAGCAATTATGACTCTTGTAGTAGTTGTGGTTTCTATTATCTTCATTTACGTTGTAGTAAAATTCCGTCAGCGTAAAGGCGATAAAGAAATTATTCCAAAGCAAGTGGAGGGAAGCCACAAGCTTGAAATCACCTGGACTGTTATTCCGATTTTATTACTATTAATCTTAGCAGTTCCAACTGTATCTTACACTTTCCACCTAGCTGATGTAAGCAAAATGGATGAGGAAGATACGGATGCACTTGTAGTAAATGTTACGGCACATCTATACTGGTGGGAGTTTGAATACCCAGAGTATGGAGTGGTGACAAGTCAAGATTTATATGTTCCAACAGATGAGAATATTTACTTCAACTTGGAAGCAAGTCAAGTAAAACACTCCTTCTGGATTCCTTCTGCTGGAGGGAAAATGGATACAAATACTGACAACACAAACCGATTCTGGTTAAACTTTGACTCAGAGCGTGTAGGACAGGCAGAAAACCTATTCCACGGAAAATGTGCCGAGTTATGCGGACCTTCCCATGCATTGATGGACTTCAAAGTTAAAACAATGCCTCGTGAAGAGTTTGATCAGTGGATTGAAGACATGCAAGGAACAGAGCATGCAGCTGATGATACGGAACTTGCACAAGCTGGGGAAGAAATCTTCGCTCAAAGCTGTATTGCGTGTCACGCAATCGGAGCAGATCCTCAGGCCGATGCAAACGTAGGACCAAACTTAACAAACTTCGGAGATCGAACTAAGATCGCTGGTATCTTAGATCATACACCTGGAGAGTTGGAAAGATGGATTAAAGATCCTGAAGCAATCAAGCCTGGTAACCTGATGACAGGAAAATACGGGGACTTGAATCAGGAAGAAGTAGACGCTCTTGTTGAATACTTAATGTCATTAAAAGTAGACGAAGAATAGATTTTTAAGAAAGGGAGGTTACATTGTGAGTACGTTAGCACAGAAAAAAGGCTTTGGCGCAACGGTTTGGGACTACCTGACAACGGTTGACCATAAGAAAATCGCCATCCTTTACCTTATTGCCGGCGGATTCTTCTTTATCGTTGGTGGCCTGGAAGCGATGTTCATTCGTATCCAATTGGCTGTACCTAATAATGATTTTTTAGCTGCTGGCCTTTATAATGAAATACTTACTATGCACGGAACAACAATGATTTTCCTGGCAGCGATGCCATTATTGTTCGCGTTCATGAACGCAGCTGTTCCTTTACAAATCGGAGCACGTGACGTTGCATTCCCATTTATCAACGCATTAGGATTTTGGTTATTCTTCTTTGGAGGAGTTTTTCTTAACCTTAGTTGGTTTATTGGTGTTGATGGCCCTGGTGCTCCTGATGCTGGGTGGACGTCTTATGCGTCACTTTCCCTTGCATCTGAGGGGTCTGGTATCGACTTTTACGCATTAGGACTCCAGATATCGGGTATTGGTACTCTAATCGGGGGAATCAACTTCCTTGTTACAATCATCAATATGCGTGCACCTGGTATGACATATATGCGTATGCCATTATTCACATGGTCCACATTTGTAGCATCTGCATTAATTCTTTTTGCTTTCCCTCCATTAACTGTAGGGTTGGCACTGTTAATGTTCGACCGTCTATTCGGTACAGCATTCTTTGATCCGAACCTAGGTGGTAACACAGTAATCTGGGAACATCTATTCTGGATTTTTGGACATCCTGAGGTATACATATTGATCTTACCTGCATTCGGTATTTTCTCTGATGTATTCTCAACTTTCTCCAAGAAACGCTTATTCGGATACTCTTCCATGGTATTCGCAACAGTACTAATCGGTTTCTTAGGATTCATGGTATGGGCTCACCACATGTTCACAACCGGTCTTGGACCAATTGCGAACGCGATCTTTGCGGTAGCTACAATGGCAATTGCCGTACCAACAGGTATCAAAATCTTTAACTGGATGTTCACCATGTGGGGCGGACAGTTACAAATCAATACTGCCATGCTTTGGTCTGTAGCATTCATTCCTACTTTCGTACTTGGTGGGGTTACAGGGGTTATGTTAGCTTCAGCAGCTGCTGATTATCAGTACCATGATTCCTACTTTGTAGTAGCCCACTTCCACTATGTAATCGTTGGTGGGGTAGTGTTCGGTCTATTTGCTGGACTTCACTACTGGTGGCCGAAGATTTTTGGTAAGATTTTAGATGAGAAGCTAGGAAAGATCACGTTTTGGTTGTTCTTCTTCGGTTTCCATTTAACTTTCTTCATCCAGCATTTCCTTGGCCTAATGGGTATGCCACGTCGTGTATTTACATTCGGTAAGGATTTAGGATGGGATCTTGCCAACCTTATCAGTTCCGTGGGAGCAATTTTCATGGCACTTGCAACAGTTGTATTGTTCATTAATATCGTAAAAACTTCTTTAAGCAAGCAAACAGTTGCTGGGGATGCTTGGGGTTATGGCCGTACGTTAGAATGGTCCATTCCTTCACCACCACCAGAGCACAACTTTACACAAACTCCGCTTGTTCGTGGACTTGATCCTTTATGGGTTGAGAAGATGGAAGGCAAAAAAGGCATGACGCCTGCAGAACCAATTGGTGATATTCACATGCCTAACGGTTCCATTCTTCCTTTTATCATTTCATTTGGATTGTTCATTGCAGCATTCGGTGTACTATTCAAGAATGAATACGCTTGGGGTATCCCGGTAATGATCATTGGATTGTTAGTAACATTTGGTGCCATGTTCTTCCG
The DNA here is from genome assembly GCF_021991925.1 of Sutcliffiella horikoshii. Taxonomy (GTDB): domain Bacteria; phylum Bacillota; class Bacilli; order Bacillales; family Bacillaceae_I; genus Sutcliffiella_A; species Sutcliffiella_A horikoshii_F. The sequence goes on from NZ_RXZI01000001.1 coordinate 504,038, forward strand.
TTCTATAATCGACGATCATGGATATCATATTCATAAAGAGGATCTTCTTGGTGAAGATGAGGACAAGGGGGCGAAGCTATAATGCATACAGAAGAGAAATTAACAGCAGAAACTTTCCCAGCTTCGCCTGAAAAGGCAACCCTTGAAGGTAAAAACAAGTTCTTAGGTTTCTGGTTATTTCTAGGCGGAGAGACTGTTTTATTTGCTTCATTGTTTGCAACTTATTTAGCTCTTAGTGGACCAGATTCCATTGTTTCCGGTCCGGACCAAAAAGAATTATTTGACCTTGGGCTTGTATTTGCCGCAACGATGATTCTTTTGACAAGTTCTTTAACAAGTGTGTACGCTATGTACCACATGAAAAACTTTAACTTCAAAAAGATGCAATTATGGATGGGTATCACATGGCTCCTAGGATTAGCGTTCTTAATCCTAGAGATTTATGAGTTCAATCATTATATCCATTTAGGCCATACGATTACTAGTAGTGCATTTGGATCTGCATTCTATGTATTAGTTGGTACTCACGGTGCCCACGTATTCTTCGGATTATTATGGATCGGTACACTTTTGATCCGTAACATGAGACGTGGATTGGATCTGTACAATGCTCCTAAGTTCTATGTAGCATCACTTTACTGGCACTTTATCGACGTTGTATGGTTATTCATCTTTACTGTAGTATATTTAATGGGATTGGTGTGATGACTGATGGCAAATACTCAATCAAATACAGGTAACCCAAAAGTAGATTTAGAATACCGTCGTAAAAAGAATAAGGAAGAAATGAAATACCAAGTTGTTTCCTTCGTATTAATGATCTTCCTTACTCTACTTGCTTTCTTGGCGGTTGGTGCAGAGATGTCCAAGTACTTTATCGTACCATTCATCATCTTGCTTGCAATCGTTCAGTGTATCTTCCAGCTTTACTATTTCATGCACATGAACCACAAAGGGCATGAAACGCCAGCGTTGTTCTTATACTCTGGTTTGGCAGTTGGATTGATTACAATCTTAGCTTTCACGACTATCATTTGGTGGTAATATCAAATGGAAAAGGCAGCCTCCATAGGCTGCCTTTTTGCTTTGTTTAATAAACACACTTGAACCTTGTCTAAATAATGACACTTACTGTTTATGGAACCATCCTTTTTCACACTTCATTGAATGGGCTTATCCTTGTATAGTATAATATGTATGTAAAGTGAAAGTGATGAAGCTTTAAAAAATTGAGGTGACAGCATAATGATCGGCAACTTGGATATGTTTGGATTTCAAGCGTTATGGAGTCCATATTTATTGGCGACAACCATACTTATAACAATTCTGTATTTTTATATTACTGGAAAAGGACGACACCGCTTCAAGGATTCGGAAGAGATATCTAATAAGCAACGTGCATTTTTTCTAAGCAGTATGATCTTGTTCTACTTGGTAAAAGGTTCCCCGGTGGATCTGTTAAGCCATTTGATGCTTAGTGCACATATGACACAAATGGCCATACTCTATCTGGTAATACCTCCTATCTTGTTGATGGGAATGCCCGCATGGATATTAAGAAAAGTCATCAATCTACCGGTTGTTAAGCCGGTATTCAGATTTATCTCCAAGCCACTGATAGCATTATTGGTGTTTAATGTGCTTTTCTCTCTTTACCATATACCTGTTGTATTTGATACAATAAAAGTCGACATGGTCTATCATACAACCTATACAACCGTTATGTTCGTTGGAGCATTTATCATGTGGTGGCCGCTTGTCAATCCGCTACCTGAGGAGCAACGTTTATCCGGAATTAAAAAGATTGGATATATCATGGCTGACGGGATGCTGCTTACGCCTGCGTGTGCGCTGATCATTTTCGCGGATCAGCCTTTATATGCAACCTACTCAGAGATGACGGCTTGGCTTGCTGCGCTTGAATTGTGTGTGCCGGCGGGAACGTTGGCAGGCCTTGACCTTGGAGGCCCTGAGTTATTTAATGCGTTGCCACTGGTGGAAGATCAACAGCTCGGCGGTGTCATCATGAAGATCATTCAGGAAATCATGTATGGAAGCATACTTGCCTATGTTTTCTTTGGATGGGCCAGACGAGAGCGTGAAAAGGATGAAATGGATCTGAACAAGGCAATGCATCCAAAAGTAGCAGAATGACTGGATAGACAGCAACAAGTTAGTACGAGGGGAGAAAGAAATGGATTATTCAATTCCAATTATGCCAACAATCAGTACGTTTTTTATTGTACTGAGTGCAATTTTTGTTGCGATAGGCTGGTATCTGATTATTAAAAGAAAGATTGAAGCGCATAAAAAAGTGATGTTTTTAGCAGCAATCTTTGCTATCATCTTCTTTATTATATATGCTTCAAGGACCATTTTTGTCGGAAACACTAGCTTTGGAGGACCTGATGATATAAAAGTGTATTATACTATTTTTCTTCTGTTCCATATTACACTTGCGACAGTAGGTGCTGTGATGGGAATCATTACATTATGGACAGGATATAAAAATCGTCTGGATAGACACAGAAAGCTTGGGCCTATTACCAGTATTATATGGTTTACGACAGCTATCACAGGAGTTGCCGTATACCTATTGTTATACGTTATCTATCAAGGTGGAGAAACCACATCTGTTTTCAAAGCAATACTGGGACTATAAAAAAAGGTGTTTGGACAAATGTCCGAACACCTTTTTTAAGTTATATCTTAAAGTTCATTTTGATAATTCCTGCCTCACGGGCCGAGTTGAACGCAATCAACAAGAGTGGACCGACAATGAATCCTAAGATACCAATCAACTTTAAACCTAAATACATGGCAATCAGTGTAGCTAATGGTGAAAGACCAATATGGCTGCCCATCACTTTCGGTTCAACTGTCCTTCTGATGATTAGCAATACGACTGCTAGTATAGCCAACTGCGTCCCGAGACTGATATCACCTGTTATAAGGTGGAACAATGCCCATGGTCCTAGTATGACAATTGAGCCGATAATCGGAATGAAATCAATGACCCAGATTATGAAGGCCATGAGTAAAGCAACCTCAGGGGCTATGAATAGTAAACCTATAAGTGTAATGAAAAATATGATAATGCTCACTAAAAACTGGGCTTTAAAAAATCCGAAAATTACATAAGATAACCTGGAACTCATAAAGTGGACCTTATCTGCCGTTTCTTCTTTCAAATGTGAATAGAGGCCGGCTTTCAAGCGAGGCATATCCAGAAGAAACAGAAACAAGGCTATCAAGTAGACAATGAAACTGACGAGATAATTCGGTATGTTGGTAAAGATATTCTTTACATTTTGGATATTGAAAAGGTCAGTTAAGTATATCCTCAGATCATAAAGCAATTTATCTACCTGCAGGCTAATTTCACTGACAAATTCAGGTGGTAGGTCTTCAGAAGCATTAGTCATATCTTCCTGGAAATCCCTCCATACCCGATTCACTTCATTTATGTAGGATGGTGCATTTTCTACTAGGTTGATTGCTTCTGTAATCACTTTAGTTGTCAGAAAGTAGCCCATGATTCCAATGCTCGTGACAAACATCAAAAATACGATAAAAACAGAAAGGTTCCTTTTTAGTTTGGCACGTTCTTGAATCAGCCTTACAAGAGGTTCAAGAAAAAGAGCAGTAATTAACGCAATGATAATGGGAATGGAAACAGGCAATATAAAAAATGCAATTACGGCTATTACCGCAATGATGATTAGAATAAAAAGTGTTCGAATACTAAACAGCGTTGACAATGGATGTCTCCTTTCTAATACCATACTCCTATATTAATTATAGTACGGATTTTATTGAAATAACAGTATGTAAGAAAATAAATATGTGTCTAGATCGTAATTATGATTTTTTTGATAAAGAAAGGGAAATGGGAAAGATAAGTCATACAGGCACCATGTTTAGTGTATGCACATAAAATAATAAAACCACAAAAAGGAGGTTCATCATATGTTGGAGCTTAAGAAAAGTCAAACAGACATGAGTAATATGTTGCTCCAAACAGTCATATCCATATGTGTCACTGATATCGGTGGAATAAAAAGCCTTCCTCCAAGGTTGCTGGGTAAATTCTATTCCATACTTAGCAAGGATCAATTGAATAATGCTGTTATCCAATATGACATGGATAATAATATTATCATCGATATCTTTATTGAAGTCGAATATAACCAACGTATACCGATGAAGGTTCAGGAACTCCAGCAGTTAATAAAAAAAGAAATTGAAGTAATTACCGGGTACACAGTAAAAGAAGTGAACGTGTACGTAGATGGAATCTGGGTTAAATAAATTCCAAATAAAAAAGGTGACAGCAGGTTTTATACCAGCAAATCACCTTCATTCGCAGCTTGTATTATTTTAATGCATCCATGCGTTCTTTCGCTTGTTTTAACAATGATTTAGAAGTGGAAACAACATTGGATGGGAATGTTTCACCTTCACCGTATTCCACACCATGTGGGTAGTAATGTTTGCCTAAAAGCGGTGTAAGCAAGTTGATCATGGCATGGGAACCACCAATATCACCTTCTACTGCAAACCCTTGAACGCGAAGGTAAAATACACCTTCTTTTGTTTCGAATTTACGGTCGAATGTAACTCGCTCGTAATCCCACTGACCAGCAAGGTCAAAGCCTAAATCCTCAAAAATGTCCGTTAAACGGGATAATTCTACTTTTTCATTTTCAAAACCTGTATTTTCAATTTTCATGTATGTACACTCCTTTTTCTATCTCTACATCTCGAAATAAGTATGCTCCCTGTTAATAATAGTACGAAAGCGGATAACTTTCAATAAGGAATAGAATAACTATCCTTGTCATAGAAAGTTTTTTGGAAAAAGTCATGATTTTGTAGAAAATGGTGAACCTAAGGATGAGAGAAGGGATACTCTTATCCTCCTCTATTTAATGAACTGCTATGTATGAATATTAATGGAGGTCAGATTATGCAAACTGTACGTGAAGTCATGACAACAAATGTTGATTTTTGCACACCGCTTGATAATGTTTTTGAGGTCGCAACCAAAATGAAAGATCTAAATGTAGGAGCAATTCCGATTGTTGAAAACAATGAGCTACTTGGAATGATTACGGATAGAGATCTTGTGGTTAGAGGGATTGCTGAAAAGCATCCCGGTTCCAATTCTGTAACCAATGTCATGAGTGACCACTTAATTACCATCGGACCCGATGCTTCTATTGAAGAAGCCGCTCATAAGATGGCTGAGCATCAGATAAGAAGGCTGCCTGTAGTGGAGAATGGAGCACTAATCGGAATTGTTTCACTGGGTGATTTGGCAATACGCGACTATTCCGATGATCAAGCAGGAGAAGCGCTTAGTGACATATCAGAAAAATAGCATCTAAGGAAAGCTGGATTGTTAAAGAATCCAGTTTTTTTTATGTTCTGTCAGGCATTTGGATGGTTACGAATATTCTATGTTGATGGTAGTAATGGGGGAAGACTCCTGCGGAAGGTAGCGCCTAATGGAGACCCCCCAGCATGCCAAAGAGGCTCCGCATGCGTCCAGTGGAAAACGGAGGCCGTTTTGGAATCAAACAGCGGTGGATTAACGGACGAACCTTTTATTAATTATGCTTATGAAGTATTCATTTTTTTCAAAAAGGGTATACATAGGATAACTCTACCAGTGTCTAGTAAATCGTAAAAGTGGAATGAAAAGATTCCTATTAAATATAATGATAGAAAAGGGAGGGAAACAGTGGATGAGAGGTTTATTTTTCTTGCTATTTATTGCTTTTTGTTTGTATCTATTTGTAAATGTTGAACCTCACGAAATAGAGAGTTTCATAAAGGAACAACCTCTTAGCGGACAGATTACTCCGGAAAAAAGAGAATCTGAAGAAAAAGCATTTGTTCAATCTGAAATTCAGATGAATGATAATATAGAAGGTTTAGCCTCCTTTGTGGGAAAAGATGCGAATGAACTGCTAGATACTTTTGGTGACCCTAACCGAAAAGATTTATCTTCTTATGATTATGAATGGTGGATATACAACAAGAATCTAGAAAATTACATGCAATTTGGTGTAAGTGATGGGAAAGTAGTGACCGTCTTTGGGACAGGAAATGAGAGCAAACATGAACTATTTGAAATAGGACAATCCTATGAATCATTGAACGAAAAATATGATTTTCCTGATAGTGTAACAGTGGATCATAAGGAAGGTTCCTATCAGTTTCAGCTGAAGCCTGAAGAAATGAAGACCCGCCCCTTGATAAAGGTGGAGGATATTTATGTTCAATTATATTTTGACGATTTTGAACAACAGCTGTCGAGTGTACGATATATGAATGATGAAACATTGATCAAACAACGACCGTACGAGCTTGTGTATAGAGGTCCTTTACTTGATGCCAAAGAGCTGACAGAAGAGGAGTGGACAAGGGTTGAAGAAGGCAATGCACAGCAAATCATTGATTTTACCAACATCATCAGAGCCCGTTTTGACCTTGAAGCTGTGGAGTGGGATGGAGATACTGCTGAAGTCGCCTACTTACATAGTAAGGACATGAGGGAGGGCAATTATTTTTCACATACCTCCCCTACTAGAGGAACGTTGACGGATAGGTTAATGGAAGGGCAGATAACGTTTCGCCTTGCCGGAGAGAACATTGCTGCAAAATATGTGGACGGGGTTGCTGCTGTTGAAGGTTGGCTCAATAGTGAAGGTCACAGAAACACATTACTAAATTCTCGGTTTACTCATTTGGGTGTAGGTGTTAATGAGAAATATTATACCCAGAATTTTATTGAAACATGGTAAGAATATAGAAAGAAGACAGCCTTATTCCCCAGGGCTGTCTTTTCTCTTGATTGTAAGGATCTCTCCTGCCCGAAACAAGTCATCCTCCCACATGCCATGTATCCTTATCTCATCTCCAGGCATCAGGGAGGGGGGGCTATTGGACTCTGTATAGGGCTGTTTGTAGACAATGTTGATGATCTTATTATTATTCTGTATCCGGATAATTGTGTCCTGGGTAAATAATTGATGGTAAAACCGCTTCTTTTCCGTATGCAGATCTACCACTTTGCCTTCCACCCTCGATTCAAGGGGGATTTCGCAAAGGTTTTCCCAACGTTCCTTCTGTTTGGCTGCCTCTTTTCTTGTTATCCAATAAAAATATAAGATCAGAACAGGAATGACAATAGCAGTAACCATTTTCCCCTCCCTTTCTAACTTCTTTTGGGAATGACAAAGAAACTTCCGGTAGCATGTGCAATTAGAGTACCGTCACTACGATAGACCTTCCCTTCCATGACAAGCAGCTTAGAGCCTTTGTGTATCACTGTGGCCACACAGGTAAAATGATCGCCTACTCCTTTTGCTACATAATTCACCTTCATTTCGGTGGTAACAGCCGCCTTGTCCTCCGGAATCAATTTGAAGGCGAGTGTTCCCATTGCCGAATCAAGCAAAGTCGCCGTCAAGCCCCCATGCAATATGTCCAGGGAGTTTTGTAACAGTGATGTATTCGGGATTTCCATTGTTAACGTGTCAGGTTCTTGAAACTCACTCTTAATTTCCATAAGTGCCCCGATATGAGTACCGTTGACTCCATCTCTTTTCCTTTTTAGACTATGAAGGAATAAAGAAGCCACATCGCGCTCCTCTTCGGTTGCATCTCTTAAAAAATCTTCCCATTGCTGACTGATATCCATTCTCTTGTCCTTCTTTCTACTCAAAAGTCTATCTACATCTTAACAATGGAAAGCACGGAAGAAAAGAAAAATAGGCGAACGCTTTTTCTTTTTTACAATAAAATAAACTAGGCATATATGCAGAAAAGAGGTGAGAGAATGGCAACTAAACAAAAACATCCAAGTATTGAAAAGTTCAAGGACTTTGTAAAAAGGCACCCTAAGCTGTCAGAGGAAGTAAGAAACAAGAAAAAGACTTGGCAGGATTTGTTCGAGGAATGGTATTTGCTCGGGGAAGAGGATGAGAGTTGGAAGAGCTTCCGGCAGGACGGTGCGGCCCAAGTTGATAAGGTTGACAAAGGGGCAAAATCTGATGTTATTCCTCAATTGCTGCAATCATTGAAGAAGATGGATATGAACCAAATGCAATATCATCTAACAAATGTCAATTCAGCTATCGGAAATATTCAACAACTGATCCAACAATTCCTCCCCAACGCATCAAAAGGAAGTTCTCCTTCCCAAGGAGCAAAGAATCCGTTTTCGTTTCGAAAAGATTAGGAATGGATGAGATACATGCGAAAAGATATCTATGAATACATTCAAAAAAAGAAGACGTTGAAGAGCTACTTAAGAGAACAGCCAGTGTGGTATCGGACATTGACAAGGAACCCCGAGAAACTGAATGACTTTGAATTATCTTCTATGCATTATTACAAGCAGACAATCCCTCATAAAGTGGAGAAATTTCAAAATTCCGTTCAAATGGCTTCCATGATGGTTCATATGTTTCAAACAATGAAAAACATGGATTAATAGCATCATTACGCTCCCAAATGTAGTGGGGGCGTATTATTTTGATTTCGATTCGAATAGAATGATACCTCCTTTCTCAAACTAAAGCTAAACAAGTATAAGAAAGGAGAATACGCAGTGAAAAAAATGGCAATTTTATTTATCTGTCTATTTACGTTGGTACTAGGTGGATGCAAGGAAGAGCAGCAAAAACCAGAGAGTGAAGTGGGTTCCAATGGGGAAGTGATGGAGGTACTCTCCCATTCAACCTTAACCAAACAAAACGCTTTATCCATGACTGTTCATCATCAAATTAAAGGTACTAACATCTATATGGAATGCATCGTTACACCTAATTTTCACTTCCAGTCTACTGCTAGCGGAAAGAAACACGGAGAGGGACAGGTGGCAGTTTACCTGGATAATAAACGATGGGAAACTTTTACAAGTGGAGCTTTCATACTAAAGGGAGTTCCACAAGGCAGGCATGAGATCAAGGTGAAGCTGCTTCATAATGATCGATCAGAGTATGGTATTGAAGAAGGCTTCCAAGTAGAAATCTGATTTCCCTTAAACAGAGCATTACACTTCCGTAGTAAAACATGGTATGATGGTCTTGGAGGTGTATTCCATGATGATTGCTACTTTTGAGCATGTTCAAATGGTCGAAAAAGCGGAAGAATTAGCGAAGATGATTTGGCAGTCCGAACTTGCTGAAGACTATCATCGCTGTCTATATAATTTACAACATGACCAAGAAGCACAAGAACTTATACGTGCTTTTGATTCTATAAAAGAAAGATATGAGGAAGTACAGAGATTCGGGAAGTATCATCCTGATTATCGTAAAGTAACCCTCGAAACTCGTGAATTGAAGCGGAAAGTGGATCTCCACGAGACTATTCACGCGTTCAAGCAAGCAGAGGATGCCATCCAAAAAACTTTGGATGAAATCAGTGTCATGATTGGAAAAGCGGTTTCAAAGAACGTAAAAGTGCCTACAGGCAATCCGTTTTTCGACTCCATGACAAGCTGCGGTGGTGGCTGTGGTTCCGGTGGCGGATGTGGCTGCAAAGCAAGCTAGATTGTTACCCATGAAGCTGCACATTTGCAGCTTCTTTTTTAGGCTTTTTTCTTCAATCGGATACAATCTTCACACAGGTTACCACAGCAGAACATCTTTTCCTGGGGTACATAGAACCGATGGCGGTAAACAAAAAGATTATCCTGACACCGAAAAAAATGAGTCTCCACCGTTACCTTTTTCTTGAACATCGCTTTTTTGGAACAAACATGTATAAAAGATTGCCCCTTCTCCTCCCAGTCGTAAATATGGTCAGAATCGATTTGCACATATAAAAAAGGAATGCCGGCTACTTTTTTACGAAAACAATGAACTACTAGATCATTTTTATTTAGTTCTTCCAGAAATGTATCCCAGATCTGCTCCAGTTCCACCACAAACACCCTTTCCTAAACATTAGTGAAGGAATATTCTCATATTTCCGTTGCTTTAACTATGTCATAATATTTCCATTCATGCTAAACTATAAAATAATACGTTTGTATAAAAGTGAAAGATTCATGATAAAGGGGTAAATTCTATGCTATCACAAAGACAAGGCATTGTCGTATGGCTTCATTCTCTAAAACAAGCCAAATTATTAAGACGTTATGGAAATGTCATATATATATCCAAGAAATTAAAATATGTCCTGTTCTATTGTAACAGCGAAGATACAGATTCACTTGTGGAAAAGCTGAACAGGCAATCCTATGTGAAGAAAGTGGAGGTTTCCCATAAACCTTCCATTAAAACGCATTATGAAAATTCAAGACCGGATAAAGCGAAGGAATATGATTATAAAATGGGTCTATAACAAGTTTTGTAAACGTTGCTGTTGCTTTCCGCAGTAAGACTTCGCTTGTTGATTGGCGACCGTTGTCTCTTTGCATCAATGGAGGTCTCTCAAGATTGTCGCTACTCACCGGCTGGAGGATAACCATTATGCTCCAATCAACAGTTGGAAACAGGTTATAATAAAAAAGCAGTACAAACTTAAGAAATTAGGTTTTGTACTGCTTTTTTATGTTTCATGATTATCTTAATGCGGGAATATAATGGTTTAACCGAAGTATCCCAATTAAATATTGAAAATACAGCTCCTTTTCAGCAAAGGTTTCTGTCGGTTTTACATCGAACTGTATGATTTCCTTGCCAAGTTCTTTTGCAACCTCTTGAAATAATTCGGCCCGCTTATTCGGTTGGAACTTGTGATTGGGAATCCCCTCCAAACAGATATAAAGGGCTTGGAAATCCCCAGGGTTTGTGGGTTTCATCACAGCCACAAAGGAAGACATATCCCTTCCGTTTTTTACTGTATGTAGCATGATAAGGTGTTGTAGACGACCCTTATTGCTTCTTGTCAACTCCATGAGTTCATATATATCAGAATAACCTTCACCAAGTTCTATAAAACGTTGTATCATTTTCTTCTCCTCTCAAAGCAGCTCTTACTCTTATTTATACTCAAACATACTTTACCATGTAACCTTGAAAATTTGAAGAGAATCCAAATGAAGAAGGAGGTTTGCTAATGATGTGGTTTACCCTGATACTCATTGCAAGCATGATTATAATGTATGTCTATGATCATTTCTATGGTAAAAAGTCTACAGATAAGAATCATGGGTTGCCGATTAAAGGAATGCTTGTCACAGGCATTCTATATTATCTGGTTTCAAAAGGGTTACTCTCAAAAGAAGAGGAAAAGCTCTTGGAAGATAAGAGCATAGAAGAAATAGAAAGCTATGTTTTCAAAATGGGTGTAATGACTGAACTGGAATGGAGCGAGATTTGCTTGAACCTTTGTGAAGCACAACAGGATGGTGGCTTCGATTTTGACAGCCTGGCTTAATTTATTCGAAATATAAAAAGGCTTTTTTCGTAAACTTTGTTGCTTTTACGTACTCATAAACCAACCGTTATATATCTAATTGTCGTGCTCTTTTCCCTGTGATACAACATTCACTGCTGCTTTTTTTAGGTATCTAAGCAGTAAAAAGTCCAACTGCCGACTTTTTACTATTGAATAGCAACAATCTTTAAGAAAAGAGCCCAAAAAAAAACCCTGCTCGGATGTCCGGGCAGGGTCCTTCCATCCCTTGACATAATCAAGGTTAAGAAGGCAAAGGGAGAGGAGAAACCGGAGGAAGAACTTATGGGGAAACGTAAGTCTTCTCCGCGGTTGGCAACAACATCACACGAAAGGATGTTGTTAAAACTTAGTATGAACAGAATTAGAGAATGCTATACACATTAGTTTAATCTTATAGAAATTGGTTTAATCATTACTTGTGCTCGGGAGTCTCCTTTCATGGTGCTTGAGAAATACTTTTGAATTTCTTGTCGAATATGATAGGATATTCATGATTGACAAACTAGAATTAAAGTATGGTGATACAATGAGAGTTGTTTCGGGGAAATGGAAAGGTAGACAGTTGAAAGCGGTTCCAGGGATGAATACTAGACCGACAACTGATAAAGTAAAAGAGGCGGTTTTTAATATTATCGGTCCGTATTTTGACGGCGGACTTGCTTTAGACCTTTTTGGTGGAAGCGGGTCACTCGGTATTGAAGCGATCAGCAGGGGAATGGATAAGGCGATTTTTGTGGACAAGGATGGAAAAGCCATACAGACAATCAAGCAGAATGTAGAGGCTTTTGACTTGAATGAACAGGTTGAAGTCTACCGTAATGACGCAATAAGAGCACTGAATGCATTGAAAAAACGGGAAATTCAATTTGATCTTATTCTTTTAGATCCACCTTATAAAAAACATCATTTGGAAGATCTAATACATAAAATAAGTGAATATGGACTATTGTCCCCGACAGGACTTATCATGGCAGAGCATAGCAATGACGTCAAACTGCCTGAACATATGGGGGGATTCATTAGAACAAGGCAGGAGGATTATGGGTTGACGGTCATTTCCGTTTATCGACCTAGCCGTGTAGAAGAAGGGGGAAATTAATGTGGCAAGTGTAGCGGTCTGTCCGGGCAGTTTTGATCCGGTCACATTTGGTCATTTGGATATTATCAAGAGAGCATCGAAAGTCTTCGACAAGGTATATGTTTGTGTATTGAACAATTCATCTAAAAAGCCTCTTTTTACAGTAGATGAGAGGGTAGGAATGATACAAGAAGTGACAAGAGAGTTCGGTAATGTAGAAGTGGAAGAGTTTCATGGTCTCTTGATAGACTATGCCCACAGTAAAAATGCGAGTTCCATTGTCAGAGGACTGCGTGCGGTCTCTGATTTTGAATACGAAATGCAGATTACTTCGATGAACAGGGTGCTCGATGAAAGTATTGAAACCTTGTTCATGATGACCAACAATCAATACTCTTTCCTGAGTTCAAGTATTGTGAAAGAAGTAGCGAAATATGATGGATCTGTATCGGAGTTGGTGCCGCCAACTGTGGAAGAGGCGTTACGTAAAAAGTTCCGAAAAGAATAGAAAGCACATTACCAGCACTGTTGAACTTCTCAGTGCTGGTTTTTTACATTTTTCCTCTTTCTAAATAACAGAAAAAGGTAGATCCATAACATGGATAAGGTGAAAAGCGGGCCGTACACTTGAAAAAGTTTCAACATGTTTTCCCAAAAACCATCAGGTATCAATGGAGAAAAAACCGGTATATCTCCGCTGACAGTTTCAAAGCCCTCCAGCTTCCGATCCAGGGGATGCCATAAGATAAAAGTAATGACTGCTGCAAATGTCCCGTGCAGTATACGTGCAAAGAAGAAAGGTTTAAATCGGATATCGGACTCTGCCAATATACTTGCGACCTGTGCCTGAACGGAGAATCCACTGAAGGCAAGGAAGAAGCTCGTCACGATGATCTGCTCCATCAAGCTTACACCTTTCACCTCACTTGTCAGCTTGCCTCCTAGTGTGATTTCAAAAAGACCGGAAATGAGCGGATAGCTGAGATCCTTTGAAATATCAAACACTGTCAGCAATAGACTGATGATGCCAGCAAGTATAGCGGTAACAGATATGAGTGACAGCATACTGTTCAGAACGGAAAACAGGATAAGGAAGCCTCCGACCATGAGCAATGTCTGTACTGACGACAGAACTGCATCACCAAGCAGTTTCCCTAAAGGTTTATTGTTCTTTAAACGGGTCCTATGAAGCTCTGAGAAGGCCTTTCTCAAAGAAACCCTCTGTCTGGTCCTAGATAGTTCATCTTGCCGTTTAGACTTATAATATGGCCCATGAAACCTCATGACCAGTCCAACACAAATATTCCCGATGTAATGCGCAGCAGCCAGAATGATTCCCACCTTGGGGTTATGAAAAAAACCCACTGCAATTGCACCGAATATGAAAAGGGGATTGGATGAGTTGGTAAAAGACACAAGTCTTTCCCCTTCCACCTGAGTGATCTGATTTTCCTGCCGTAGCCTTACAGTGAGTTTTGCCCCGGAAGGATAGCCGGATGCCATTCCCATCGCCCAAACAAAGCCTCCTACTCCCGGTACCCGGAAAAGAGGACGCATAAATGGCTCGAGCAGGACCCCGATAAATGCCACTACCCCAAAACCGATCAGTAGTTCACTGATGATCAAGAATGGAAGGAGGGAGGGGAATACAATATCCCACCACATATTAAGTCCCCTAACACTCGCTTGAAAAGAAGCTTGAGGATTAAGAATAAGAGATAGTGTAAGTAGGGAAATAATAATAGCAAAAAACAGCGTTTTCCATTTTGAAGAATCCAAGCTGTTACCCCCCTTGCGTAGAATGTTGCATGAAAAATGAAAGGCTCGTGCTCCTGTAGAAGATGTGCGGATTTCTTTTTTGTACAAGAATGATTAGGTTTTTGTTAGAATAATATTAATTACCCATACAGTGGCAACTAGATTGTCCAGCTACCTTACCTTTCAATATACGTGGATGGGACAGGGAATTAGAACCTAAATTGACCCAAGTCTTCACAGTTTGTTCACCAAGAAAAAGGAAAAGCGTATGATAAATAGAAAGAGGTTATCAAAGGATAACCATATAAGACTTTGGTTGCTGTCCAGCACTAGGTGGCTGTAAACAGCTTGAGGTGATGACTTGAAGGAACCTAGAATAGGAATTGCATTGGGATCTGGTGGTGCTCGTGGATTCGCTCATCTTGGTGCGCTTAAAGTATTGGAAGAAGAGAATATACCCATAGACCTTATTGCAGGTAGCAGCATGGGGGCGCTTGTCGGAAGCTTTTATGCAATGGGTCATGATATGGACCGCCTCTATAAAATAGCGACTGCCTTCAAACGAAAATATTATTTGGATTTTACTGTTCCCAAAATGGGGTTTGTGAGTGGAAACCGTGTCAAGGAACTCATCCGCATGTTTACTCAAAATAAAACAATAGAAGAATTGGACATTCCGCTTTCCATTGTTGCAACCGATTTGGAAAGAGCGGAAAAAGTGGTATTTACTAGTGGTCCCATTTCCGATGCTGTCAGGGCAAGTATATCCATTCCAGGTATCTTTGTGCCGGAAAAGGTAAATGGCCGCCTGTTGGTAGACGGAGGGGTTGTTGATCGAGTTCCTGTCAGTGTGGCAAAGGAAATGGGGGCGGATATTGTCATTGCCATTGATGTGTCACAAGTAAAAACAAATGAACCCGTGGATTCAATATTTGATGTGATTATGCAGACTATTGATATAATGCAGAATGAATTGGTGAAACGAAGTGAATTGGAAGCGGATATAATGATAAGGCCTTCTGTGGCTCATTACAGTTCAAGGGCATTCACCAATATTGAAGAAATAATCCGAATCGGGGAAGAAGCAACAAGATTACAAATACCTTATATCAGAAAGTTGCTAGAGGAGTGGAAGGAGAAACATCAACATGAAAAGTAGATATGTAATGAGGTCCCTTCTAATTGGGATCGTACTCGCGGTGGTGCTCAATTTTATAACATTGCCCTTTTATGTGACTCGACCTGGAGATGCACAGGAATTGAGGCCGCTTGTTTCTGTAGAAGGTGGATATGAAGACGAAGGAAGTTTCATGCTGACGACAGTTAAGATGGGTAAAGCAAATATATTCACCTATGCTCTTGCAAAGATAAGCGAATATCAAAATATCTTTCCCATCAATCAAATCCGTTCCGAAGATGAATCTGATGAAGAATATTCCTATCGTCAGTTACATATGATGGAAAGCTCAAAAGAGACGGCCATTAAGATTGCCTACGAGAAAGCCGGGAAAGAAGTGGAACTGATTTCCAAAGGCGTTTACGTATTTAGCGTGAAAGAAGGCTTGGCAGCGGAAGGGAAGCTCAAAATAGGGGATCGCATCACACATATTGACGGAGAGCCTACAGCAACCGCGGAGAAACTGATGGAGAAGGTGGGAGAGAAGTCCATTGGTGATGAAATCATTCTTACATTCGACAGAAATCAAAAGGAAGATACGATTTCCATTACGCTAGGACAACATCCGGAAGATCCTGATCGCGCAGGACTTGGGATCAGCTTGTTGACCGATTATGAAATAACGATGGATCCACCTATCACAATTAACACGGCCCAAATTGGTGGGCCTTCTGCAGGGTTGATGTTTTCCTTAGAAATATACAATCAGCTATTAGAAGAAGATATTGCAAAAGGATATCAAATAGCTGGTACTGGTGCCATCAATGAAAATGGAGAAGTACAAAGAATTGGTGGAATTGCACAGAAGATTGTAGCGGCGGATAAATCTGGCGTGGATATATTCTTCGCACCGAACGAAAAAGGGGCGGAGGGTTCTAATTATCAGGAGGCTCTTATTGCTGCTGAAGATATTAAGACATCGATGAAAATTGTGCCGGTTGATACATTTGAAGATGCAATTGAGTATTTGGATCAATTAGATCATAAATCTGAATAAATGACAAACAAACGCCTCACGTTGGTTGTGAGGCGTTTGTTTATGCACATTTAGAGTAAAGAAGCGGTAAAATGTCCAATTGCTGACTTTTTACTAGTGAATAGTAACGAACTTTCAAGCATAGAGCTTAAAGAAAACATTCCATATCTTCATCGTACCTGATTGGAGGTTTAGAGAATTCTTGTTGCATCCACTCACTGCGTGCAGGCTCATTGAATTTCATCGCATATGTACTGGTAGCGCGGATATCCATGTCAAGCATAGGACTTTCCACTCCAGAAACCTTTGATAGGATGGGAATCTCTACTTCTTTCTTTATTTGTTTCAGATAATGCTGGCCTCTTCTACTCATACCAAGCAACCGGATATATTCGCTTCTCTTGGTTGAAGAAACATCCAACATAACATCCTTTTTGGTGTTGGTGAGGAGGTGTGTACACATTCGTTGTAGCCTTGTCCACGTATATCTCTTTGTTTTTAGCTTTGTCATGAATTCATGGAAGTTCATACTTTCTTTCATTGTATGGATCAAACGATGCTCAAGCCCTTCCTCCACTTCGTAGATTTTAGCGAGTTCTTTCGGAGTGCTACAAAGAATTCGATATTTCAAAAGGGTGAAATAGTCTTCCCACTGGTGAAAACTGCCGACCTTGTGGAGATAGTGATCTAAAAGGTCATATGTTTTCTCGGGTACAAAGCGCTGGACTTTTTCAATATTTCCATTGTTATCGAATAGATGTTTCCTTATACTTGTGGCACTTGCGATTGGTGTATCATTGAAATCGGGGTCATGATAACCTGCGGCTGTCCGCTCGATAGTATAAGCCTGCATAGTGCTTTGCTGCTCTTGGATTGCCTTTACATAATGATATCCAAGAATATTGTTTGGCTTGGTTAAATCCAAAATATCATCTTTATTTTCCGTCAACTTTAAAAAAGCAAGGGAGGATGCTTTTGGAAAACTGTATCCTTGTCCCATGAATGTTTGTACTAGAAAGTCATGTTGTTCTTTTTTATGATCCATCAAAGATATTGTTTTCTTAAAATCCTCCATGTTACCTTGTTCACTTCCGAAGCAAACAGAATGACACTTTAGGCCTGAAAGAATAGAAATAGAGCCGCTGGCGAATACCTCCGCTTTTTGTGTGGCAAAAGCGTAAGGCAACTCCACCACGATATCTATTCCATTGGCAAGAGCCATTTTCGTACGCGTCCATTTCGAAACAAGTGCAGGTTCGCCGCGCTGAAGGTATTGTCCGCTCATTACGGCAATGACAACTTCAGCACCTGTTTTTCTTTTTGATTCTGTCAAATGAAATAAATGCCCATTATGAAAAGGGTTGTATTCAACAATTACACCTAATGATTTCATCGTTCACCCACCATATCATTTTTCAGATTAGCGCTATTTTTATTTGGATACTTGTTCAAATTACGTTATTATGTCTATAATTATAGTGTAAAGAAAAAATATTGACAAATAAACATGCGAAAGCTATAATTACTTTTGTTGCCTTGAGGTGAATATCTTGTTGAAATGGACATTATTCCAGTTAAATCAGTTACAACATAAAGGTTTAGAAATCGATGAAACAGTTGATGTAAGTGAAATTACGGCACATAGTGAAATTCGATCTGTCAAACCAGTTCATGTAACTGGAAGAGCTGATTTAAGTTCAAAAAAAGCTACGTTTCATCTAACTGTGGAAGGTAGTATGGTTTTACCATGTTCACGTACGTTGGTTGATGTGGACTATCCTTTTACGATAAAAACAACTGAAACTTATCTTTTTCAGCCTGACGAGTATGAAACCGACGAGGAAGAACTGCATACGGTCGAAGGGGATGTGGTCGATTTACTTCCGATCATTCGAGAAGCGATCATCCTGGAAGTGCCTATGCAGGTATTCAGCGAATCTCCTGACAAGGATGAGGCTGCTCCCCAATCAGGAAAAGACTGGGGCGTCATTTCAGAAGAGGAAACACAGGAAAAAGTGGATCCTAGACTTGCAGGACTGGCTAAGTTTTTTGAGAAAGACAAAGAGTAGAAATTACATGATGTAGTAGATGCTCATTTTTTAAGGAGGTGGGAAGAATGGCTGTACCTTTCAGAAGAACGTCTAAAACTGTAAAAAGAAAGCGTCGTACACACTTTAAACTACAAGTTCCTGGTATGGTAGAATGCCCAAGCTGCGGTGAACAGAAATTATCACACCGTGTATGCCCGGCATGCGGTACTTACAAAGGGAAAGAAGTAGTAAGCAAATAAATAGTAGGAAAAGCATGAGGTTGATGACCTTGTGCTTTTTTTATGTTTCTGGATTTAGCGAAAATTATTGTAGTGACGATGAAAAAACCGGTGATTCAAAAGTGCGTAAAAGCAACAAAGTTTGCTAAAAGAGCTTTCCTTTTCATCGAAAAATTCTTATTTTTTTGCTACAAAATGTGGTTTGGACACTTATCTTCTTTCTTCAGACACTTAACTTTGTAATTATTGAGGGGTTCGGACAATTTACAGTTAAGATTGGCCAACTTTACCTTACCATTCGGACATTGAAATTTAGCGTTTGGACAATTGAGCGAAATCTTTGGACAACTATTCAATTTCTTTGGACAAGTAAGCAAAAACTTGGGACAAAATCCAGAAATCTTCGGACATTTGAACCGAGCAACACTAGCCGGGTCACCTGGGCTATCTAC
The DNA here is from genome assembly GCF_021991925.1 of Sutcliffiella horikoshii. Lineage (GTDB taxonomy): Bacteria > Bacillota > Bacilli > Bacillales > Bacillaceae_I > Sutcliffiella_A > Sutcliffiella_A horikoshii_F. Next base: position 523,172 of record NZ_RXZI01000001.1, read on the forward strand.
AAATCCGTAACCCCACCCCAATATTCCTCGCCCCTTATAATCCACTAAAAAATCACACTTACCACAAAATATAAGTTAAAATAAAACACAATAATTAAAAAAGGTGGTCCATAAAAAATGAACGATTCCAAAGTCCATACATACATAGATAATAATAACTTCTACTGGTTTACCATCAACCGCCCTGAGAAGCGTAATGCCATTGATTATGATGTGATGAATGCATTGGAAGCGGCGCTGGTTGAAGTTAGAGAGAACACCGCTATCCGTGGGTTTATCATAACCGGTAGCCAGCATTCCTTCTGCTCGGGAGGTGACCTCTCCGTGTTCCATGCCTTACGGACAAAAGAGGATGCATTCATGATGCTTTCCAAAATGGGAAATTTACTCTATAAACTTATGACATTGCCGGTTCCAACTTTTGCATGGATTAATGGTACTGCCATAGGGGGAGGGTGTGAAATTGCCTCTGCCTGTGATCAGCGATGGGCAGTCCCATCTGCCAAGATGGGATTTGTGCAGGGAAATCTGGGTATCACAACAGGATGGGGCGGAGCGAGCATGCTGATGGAAAAGGTATCACATGCAAACGCCATTAAAATGCTGTCCTCAGCCAAAACATATACAGCCAATGAAGCAATGGAGCTAGGATTTATACAAAAAGTAGTCCCATCCTTCGATTCGCAGCCTATTGAAGAAGAACTTGCAATCTCTTCCTCAGTGTTAAGAAGTTATAAAAAGACATTCACCTCCAAGTGGGAACAAACAGCTCTAAAAGAAAGAATGATAGCAGAAATAGAGCAATGTTCCTTTCTTTGGGAACAGGATGAGCATCATGAAGCGGTAAATGCCTTTCTAAAACTGAAGAAAAAATAAGAGAATACAGGGCATTTTACTCAACACTTAGTCTATCTTTTCTATTACACGCATATGTATAGGTTAAAAAAGTGTGTGAGGGGGATAGCGATATGTCTACCGTTCGTCAAGATGCTTGGACTCAAGATGAAGACCTATTGTTGGCGGAAGTGGTTTTACGATATATAAGAGATGGAGGAACACAGTTGACTGCGTTTGAGGAAGTGGGGAAAAAACTTTCTCGGACATCAGCAGCATGTGGATTCAGATGGAACTCTTATGTAAGAAAACAATATGCCACTGGAATTGAATTGGCAAAAAAACAGCGGAAAGAGTTAAAGAAAGAGCAGGCTGCTCCTCAGCCAGTGGAAGCACAGAACAGTTATAATGCACTCAATAATAAATTATATGCAGGAGATAACCTGACCATATCCGCTGTGATCAGTTATTTGAACCATCTGGAGCAACTGGAGAATGAATATACAAAAATCAAAGAAGAGAATCATAGTCTGAAAAAGAAAGTGGAACAACTAGAAGGGGACCTGAAGCATTTAGCAGAGGCTAAATTGGAACTGGAATCCTCCATGAATCTCGTAGAAGAGGATTACAGAGCGTTGATTGAAATAATGGAGCGAGCACGCAAAATGGTTGTTTTACAAGATGATGAAAAGAATAAAAAGGTAAAGTTCCAAATGGACCGAAACGGAAATTTAGAGAGAGTGGAGAAATAGCATACTATTCACCAGGCCATCCTTTTTAAGGGTGGTTTTTCTATGCCTAGGAACATAAATTTTCCGTCCTGCAAACAGGATGAAAAAGAAAGAACAATAAAAAACGATACATTATGGAGAATAAGTTGTATAATGAAAAAAAGATGGAATGATCTGGATGGTTCTCGAAAGGAGAGATATCATGCCTGAAATCGCTAAAAAACACCCTATTTTACTTTTTGATGGAGTATGTAATTTATGTAATTCAATGGTGACGTTTGTAATTAAACGAGATCAAAAAGCAACTTTTAAATTTGCATCTCTTCAATCTGATGTTGGGCAACACTTACTCAGGGAGTATTCTCTCCCTATGGAAGAGTTTGATAGCTTTTATTTTGTTGATGGTAAAAAGATTTATACTAAGTCGAGTGCAGCATTAAAAGTGGCCAAAGAACTGGATGGTGCATGGAAACTGTTTTATCCACTAATTCTTATCCCTAAACCATTAAGAGATATAGTTTATTCCTATGTTGCAAAAAATCGATATAGGTGGTTCGGAAAAAGAAATCAGTGTATGTTGCCAAATCCTGAGGTAAAAAAAAGATTTCTTTAGGAGAGAGAAGGGGAAAAAATGAGCACAAAATCAAGCTTGACTGGCTCGATATTTCTTTCGAAACTAATCACTCAATATGCATTCATCCATGAAAAAACAGTAGGAAAAACAGTTGGTGAGTATATCCGTCAAATTGGGTTAAGAACTGGAGAATGGATTGAGGATTTTTATGGCAATAGAGAAGATGAATGGTCCGTAGATAAGTATGCAGAAGTAATCGTTGATTTGAAGAATGCCATTGGTGGAGAATTTTATATTTCATCCATTTATCCAGATTATGTGGTTGTGAAATCAAATCATTGTCCATTTGGTGAAATGGTGAAAGACGCTCCACATCTCTGTAATATGACTTCAAGTGTCTTTGGAGGCATAGCTTCTAGGAAGTTTGGTTACAGCAAGGTTGACTTGCGGAAGAGAATCGCTGTGGGAGATCTAGGTTGTGAAGTGGTCATTTATTTTCAGCCTAATCCTGATGTCAATGGAGATGTTTATGATAATCTTCCTCGAACACCGGAGAGCATGGATCCGTTTCAATGGGAAAGTGAAACAATCGTGCTTTTAAATGAAGAACTCCGCAAAAGTGATGAGCTTGTGGTTAAGCTTTTAGACGAGCTGGAATCTCTGAAAAGGCAGGTCCAACAGGGGTGAGTGGGGAGTTAGGATAAAAAGGTGATTATTCGCATTGCGAGCAATCACCTTTTTCTGTTTATAAAAAATCACCCTGTTTAAAGTGATTCGTCAATGTTTATAGATTGTGAGGCCCTCTCTTGCGCAGTTACGCCTTCTGGATACCATACAAGTGGATTTTCCCCTAAATCTCTCTCTACGTCATAGTTAACGGAAGTGAAGCCCATTCTATTCCAGAAATCAGCAGATTTGATTCTTGGGTTTGTCTTTATCGGAAGGCCGAATCCTTTGGCGAAATCTACTAGCTCTTTCCCAAATCCTTTGCGTTGGTAGTTGGACAAAACCTCTAACTTCCAGAGTTCTAAATAATCTTGACGTGGTTCGAAATATTTATCAAGTTCTTTTGGTACGCGGTAAAGGCTCATTCTTGCAACTAATTTTTCACCATAATATATGCCGTAGAAAGGTGATTCGCTGTCATTTTCAATGATATTGTCCTGAAGGTCTTCGAGCATGGAAAGTTCCTGCATGCCATATTCCCTGAACTGCTTGAATTCTTCCAGTGTTTTATAGTTAATGGATAGTTTTTTGACGGTCATCTCATATTTCCCCCTCGTAAATCTCTTTTAAAGCGCTTACCACTATACATATTAAGTAAAATGGTTTATTTTAATATTAATTATATAACAAAAAAACAAAAAATTCTGCAATAATTTTAGAAAGCGTTTGCAAAAGAAGAAGGAATACAAGGAATTATGTAGAAATAGTAGTTTGTGAGAGGTTTATTATGCAAGTTGTTTAGAAAGGGGATAACTCCATGCAGAAAATACTGATTGCTAATCGAGGGGAAATTGCAGAACGGATCATACGAACATGTCAACGATTAGGCGTAGAAACAGTTGCTATATATTCAGACGCTGATAAAGATATGCCATATGTTCAACAAGCTACTGTAGCAAGACATGTAGGGGAGGCACCCCCTCAAAAATCCTACTTGAATGTAGGGCGAATCTTAGAGATTGCCAAAGAGGAGAAAGTAGATGGCATCCACCCGGGATATGGTTTTCTATCAGAAAATGGGGAATTCTCGGAAGCACTTCAAAAGGCCGGTTTAACCTTTATCGGGCCATCTGTTGATGTTATCAAATTGATGGGGGATAAACTATCCTCCCGAAGAGCCATGATACAAGCTGGTGTACCTGTAGTTCCTGGTTCAGAACATCCTGTTGAAACATTGGAGGAAGCATGTGCTCTTGCAGAAGAAATAGGGTTTCCTGTCATGTTGAAGGCTAGTGGTGGTGGCGGGGGAATTGGCATGCATCGCTGTGAGAGCAGGAAGGATATTGAAAATACATTCGAACAAACCAAAAAGCGCGCAAAAGCATATTTTAAAAATGAAGATATGTTCGTTGAAAAATATGTGGGTAACGCCAAACATATAGAAGTGCAAATCTTCGGGGATGCACATGGGAATGTTGTACATATGTTTGAAAGAAATTGCTCTGTCCAAAGACGTAATCAAAAAGTGATCGAGGAAGCGCAAAGCCCTGCAATAAGTGAAGAAACGAGAAGGAAAATCTGTGAGGCTGCTGTTTTGGCGGCGAAAGAAGTGAATTACAAGAATGCAGGAACAGTGGAATTCATCATGGATGAAGAAGAAAACTTCTATTTCCTTGAAATGAACGCAAGACTGCAGGTTGAACACCCAATCACTGAATGTATCACTGGGCTGGATCTCGTCGAATGGCAGTTATTGGTTGCGAGCGGGAAGGCTCTTCCGTTACAACAGGATCAAATTACAAGCACTGGTCATGCCATAGAATTCCGTCTATATGCAGAAGACCCAGTAAAGTTTTTTCCTTCACCGGGACTTATAACAAAATGGCACCTACCTGTTGAAGAAGGGGTACGTATCGACAGTGGCTACGGACCAGATTTAAAAGTCACGCCGTTCTATGATCCGATGATCGCCAAGATAATCATCTCAGGTGATACGAGGGAAGAAGCGATAGATAAATCCTTAAATTATTTGAGGAATGCTTCTGTGGAAGGAATAAAAACAAACCTACCTTTCTTAATTCATGCACTTGAAACGGAAGAGTTTATTTCGGGGAATTATCATACAGGCTTCATACAAAACATGAAACCTATTACCATCTAACTATTACAACAAGAAATCAGGAGGAAAAAATCATGAAAAAAATTGAAGCGTCTATGGCAGGTACAGTTTGGAAGGTTTTAGTTGAAGTGGGGGAAGAAGTAACAGCTGGTCAGACAGTCATCATATTGGAATCCATGAAAATGGAAATCCCTGTAGAAGTGATGATGGATGGGAAGATCTCTGTCCTTCATACGGCAGAAGGCGAATTCGTAAACGATGGAGATGTGCTGCTAGAGTTGGAATAGTCTTTTACAACGTTGAGGAGAAAGCGGGGAAACGAGATGATTAAAACAACAAATGATCTTGAACAAGAATTTCAAGAGACGGTTGAAACGATAAAACGTGGTGGCAGTGAAAAATATCATGAAAAGTTAAAAGAGCAGAACAAGCTGTTTGTCCGTGATCGACTGGCATTATTATTCGATAATGGACAGTACGAGGAGGATGGTCTTTTTGCCAACAACAAGGCAAAGGGACTTCCGGCTGATGGAGTAGTTACTGCAATCGGAAAAATTAATGGCCAGAAAGTGTGCGTAATGGCCAATGACTCTACTGTCAAAGCCGGCTCATGGGGAGCAAGGACCGTAGAAAAAATCATCCGCATCCAAGAAACAGCGGAAAAGCTTATGGTGCCAATCCTATATTTGGTAGACTCTGCTGGAGCAAGAATCACTGATCAGCTTGATATGTTCCCAAACCGACGTGGAGCAGGGAAAATATTTTACAATCAAGTAAAACTATCTGGGATGGTTCCACAGATATGTCTGTTATTCGGCCCTTCTGCAGCAGGAGGTGCATATATTCCTGCCTTCTGTGATATTGTCGTGATGGTGGACGGAAATGCATCCATGTACTTAGGGTCCCCACGTATGGCGGAGAAGGTTATCGGCGAAAAGGTAACCCTTGAGGAAATGGGTGGGGCGAGAATGCACTGTTCAGTAAGTGGCTGTGGCGATGTTCTTGCTGCGACGGAAGAAGAGGCAATTCAGCAGGCGCGCAAATATCTTGAGTATTTTCCGGGGAGCTATCAGGAAAAAACCAAAGAGGTGGATGCTGTCAGCCCGAAGGAGGGAAGATCGCTTACTGATATTATCCCTGTAAATCAGAATGCGCCTTTTGATATGTATGAAGCTATCGATCAACTGATTGATGCCAACAGTTTTTTTGAAATTAAAAAGCTTTTCGCTCCTGAACTTATTACTGGCTTTGCCAGAATGGACGGAAAAGTGGTCGGCATCATTGCTAACCAGCCGAAAGTAAAAGGCGGGGTACTGTTCGTTGATTCGGCCGATAAGGGAGCCAAATTCATTCAGCTTTGTGACGCTTATCATATACCATTACTTTTCCTTGCGGATGTTCCAGGATTTATGATTGGTACAAAAGTGGAACGTGCCGGAATCATTCGTCATGGTGCCAAGCTCATTGCGGCGATGAGTTCAGCAACTGTGCCAAAGATCTCAGTGGTGGTAAGGAAAGCATATGGAGCAGGACTCTATGCCATGGCCGGACCAGCGTTCGAACCAGATTGCTGTATTGCCCTACCTACTGCGCAAATAGCAGTTATGGGACCGGAAGCGGCAGTGAATGCGGTCTATTCCAATAAAATAAATGAGATTGAAGACCCGAAAGAACGCATTGCCTTTGTTCAGGAGAAACATCAGGAATACAAAGAACACATTGATATTTATAAACTTGCTTCGGAAATGATTGTAGATGATATCGTTCCTGCTAAAGATTTGCGTGAAGTACTAATCAGCCGTTTCCATTACTATTCAAGTAAGCAGATGACATTCAGTCACCGTAAGCATCCAGTGTATCCTGTATAATAAGTCAAAACTGCTCAGGTCTCTCTAAGGGATTCTGAGTAGTTTTTTATTATTTGAAACCATGCGGACTTTAAAATGCAAAAAACAGTAGTACAATCAAAACGCATTAATTGGTACAATAAGAAAAAATAGGTATAAAGAAGGGGTCCATATGAAAGTTGGGATTATCGGTGGAGGTGCAATCGGCCTTCTATATGCTTTTCAATTATCCAAAGCCTTTCCAGTCACTCTATACGTCAATAGAAGAGAGCAGTTGCAGTTGCTAGAAAAGTATGGGGTCTCCATGTCTGATGATGTGGCGGAAAGGGAGATTAACTTCCTACAATGGAACAAAAAAATTCAACCAAATGAAGATGTTATTGTGGTTGCAGTAAAACAATATGCCATCCAAGGCATTCTTCCCACACTTAAAGATTGCACAAAGAAGCAAACGGTCTTGTTTCTCCAAAATGGGATGTCTCATTTAGAAGTCCTAGGAAAGATAAGCAATCCCTCTATTTTACTTGGGGTAGTGGAGCATGGTGTGAAGAAAAATAATGATTATCGTATCGATTGGACCGGAAAAGGTCTAACAAAAATAGCATTCTATGAGAAACCGCTTCATCCATATCCGAAAGAATTCATAAATAATTGGGAAGAGCACCTTGGCAACTCGTTTCCAGTAGAAATTTGCGATGACTATCATTCCATGATGACGGAGAAGTTATTGGTAAATGCCGTTATCAACCCACTCACCGCCATTTACCATGTCAGAAACGGAGCCCTCTTGACAAATCCTTACTATCAAAAAACGATGGAAATCTTATATGAAGAAATCAGCTTTCTATTAAAAGAAGATAAAAAAGAAGAAATGTGGGAACATATTTGCAGCATATGTAAAAAAACAGCAGAAAACTGGTCTTCCATGGAGCGGGATATAAAAGAAGGCCGACAGACAGAAATAGAATCCATTTTAGGTTACATAAGAAAAATGGCAAAGCGCAAAGGAAAATCGGTACCTGTAACAGAATTTATTTATCAAGCTGTTAAAGGGCTTCAGGTTCATTCCAAATAATCAGGTATGCGAAAGAGGTAGATGAAAATGACTGGATTTATCGTTGGGACGCTCGCTACAATCGTGACGGTACCTATTTTAGCATTAATCATGTTCTACATCATTGCGCGGTTCGTAACTAAAAATAATAAAAGATCTTTCCACGTTGCCATCGACACCTCCACCTTTTTCTTTATATTAGCGGTGCACTTCCTCATCCTCATCATATGGGAACAATCCCTCTTTTGGGTGATATTAACAGTCCTACTGGCCATTGCCACCATTATGGTTCTTCTGCATTATAAAATAAAAGAAGAGATACATTTTCTAAAGGTACTTAAAGGGTTTTGGCGATGTAATTTTCTGCTCTTTTCTTTCGCCTATTTCTGCCTGGCGGTCTTTGGTGTCATTAAAAGAGTTTATGAAACATTTGCGTAAGCAAGTTTTTTTGAATCATTGGAAATCAATGCTATACTCATAAAGATATACTCATATATGAACGAATCAGAAAGGAAGTACCTTTATGAATGTAGTAGAATTTATGCTCCCTACTATCAATGAATTTTCATCCGCTTATATACACCAAAAGGAGAGTATCCTCCCCTTTTTTACATATAATCCTTTTTCCCAGTCTTCATTCACCGAAAGAAAGAAGAGATTGGAAGTCAGGAACTTCAGAAGAAAAGAGCTTGCGGATCATCTGTTGGAATTTAATAAAAAGTTTGATGCGGACAGCCATACTCTACATAATATTGAAAAATTGAAAGAGAAAGAATCCCTCGTCGTAATTGGTGGACAACAGGCTGGTTTGTTGACCGGACCAGTCTACACTATTTCTAAAATAGTAAGTATTATTAGGCTTGCGCAAGAACAGGAATCTATCATGGGTGTTCCGGTTATACCAGTATTCTGGATTGCCGGAGAAGATCATGACTTCCAAGAAATAAACCATGTACATTTTCCAAAAGGGAGTGACATTGAAAAGCATGTGTTCCGTTTAAAGGAAGCTGGTAAAAAAATGGTGTCTGACCTAGAGTATGACAAAGAAAACTTGAAGTCCTGGATGCTTGATGTGATCAACTCATTTGGCGAGACGTCCTTTACAACAGACCTCAAGGATGTGTTGATGCGGGATATCGATTCATCTACCACCTTTGTGGATGTGTTTGCAAGCATGATTACACATCTCTTCCAGGGAACTGGGCTCGTACTGGTAAATGCCTCCGATCCTTCCCTCAGAAAATTGGAGACACCCTATATGCAGAAGGTATTGATCCACCATGAAGAGATCAGTGAAGGAATCCTCCAAACCCAAAAAGAATTGAAAGAGAAGGGATTTTCCCCGATGTTGGAAGTGGATGATGAATCCATGAACCTATTTACTCACCATCATGGGGATCGCGAACTCCTTTACTGGAATGAAGAGAAGCAGTTGGCTTATGCAAAGGATTCTAAGCGGGAGTTTACGATGGAACAATTAGAAAAACAGGTGGAAGAAGAGCCTTGGAATTTCTCCAATAATGTGGTGACTAGACCGCTAATGCAAGAGTTCCTTTTCCCGTCCCTTGCCTTTATTGGCGGACCGGGAGAAATCAGTTATTGGGCTGAGTTGGGGCGATGTTTCCATTCTGTGGAATTAGAAATGCCCCCTGTCATTCCGAGGATTTCCCTGACTTTGTTGGAGCGGCATATTGAAAGTACAATGGAAGAGCTTGGGGAACCAGTTCAGGATGTGTTGCAAGATGGGCTGGAAGAAAAGCGTAAAGCGTGGCTATATAAGCAGGAACTACAATCAATTGAGGAGACCTTGTCATCATTTAAGGAGCAGTACAAAGATGTACACGGGAAGTTCCGGGAAGTAGGAAACGAGACTTTGCCACATATGAAACCGGCATTTGAAAAGAATTGGAACCTGATTGATAAACAATTCTCCTATATCCATCGATTGATAGAAAGATCTGCATATGAAAAGCATGAGACAGTAATGAAGAAATATGAACGTGTCGAGCTTGCTTTGCTGCCTAAGGGCATGCCACAGGAAAGGGTATGGAATATTTGCTACTTCCTGAACAGATACGGCCTGGATTTTGTACAACGCCTATGTGAGCTCCCATTAAAGCACAACGGAAAACATAAAATAATAAAACTTTAAGAACAGCGGCAATTTTTCCTCTGACAGTGTGTAGACAAATTCTAACCATGATAAAAGTATCTACTTGATCGCAGTGGAAGGAGCGAAGACTCCCCGAAAATGCTAACGCATTTTCTTCGTGCGATGAATCACTGTCGAAGTATTCCTTGTCCTGCGGGAGGAAAGGACATGGAAGACCCCGCAGGGCGGAGCCGAAGCCACTGAAAAACTGGAATCTCATGTACTTAAATGATTTCTAGCTGGTGATTGGAGAAAAAGGCTGAGGCTTCAGCAGCGCCCCTAGGAAAGCGAAGTCTTTTTCGGAAATCAACAGCGGTGTCTAAGCTACATTTAAATTTATAGACTTTTTCAGTAGCGTATTCGTAGCCCGAGGAGACTTCCGGACCGCCCACAGGAAAGCGAAGCGCCTGGAACGAAAATCAACAGTTAAATACAAATCTAAAGATTATTAGGGTTTGTCAACAGTCAGACAGCGGCATCTTTGCCGCTGTTTTTTTGTTTTCTTTTTATGACACGGAAATAAATATAGTTAGTCGTATTGGAACAAACGATGAAGAATGGTAGGTAAATATGTTTAATTGAAGTCAAAAAAAGCCATGTATGAACGAAATTCGTCCTTTTGTCAAAAAATGTTGTAAAAAGATGAAAAACGAAAAAAAAGTAGGCTTAAAGGATTTTCTTTTAGGGAAGAGAATAGTACAATAAAGTAAGTGGAGAGAAGTGGGGGATTGTGGGGGAAAGTAGAAGAAAGGTGGGAGAGCCAAATGTTCATGGGGGAATATAATCATACAATCGATACAAAAGGGCGTATGATTGTGCCTGCGAAATTCCGTGATCATTTAGGTGAAACCTTTGTTCTTACCAGAGGCCTCGATAAATGCCTATTTGGCTATCCTCTCACTGAATGGAAAACAGTTGAAGACAAACTGAAACAACTACCACTTACTAAAAAGGATGCCCGTGCATTTACACGTTTTTTCTTTTCTGGGGCTTCAGAGTGTGAGTTGGATAAACAGGGGCGTGTGAATATCGCCACTCCGCTTGTCCAATATGCACAGCTTGAAAAAGAATGTGTCGTGATCGGAGTATCTAATAGAATTGAAATCTGGAGCAAGGAAAACTGGAATATGTTTGTGGAGGATTCAGAAGACTCCTTCGCAGAGATTGCAGAAAACCTCGTGGATTTTGACTTATAAAAGGGATTACATTACAACGAATACTAGGACAGCTTGGATAAAACAAAATGGTCGGTGGGAAAATACCGATAGAAAAGAATTTGCAGCACCTAAGAAAAACAGCTAAGAGCTAGAAAGGCGGTGGAATATGTTTCACCACGTTACCGTTTTATTAAACGAAGCAGTTGATGGCCTTCAAATCAAGGAAGATGGGACGTATGTGGATTGTACCCTAGGGGGAGCAGGACATAGTTCCGAAATTGTGAAACAGCTATCCGACAAAGGGAGATTAATTGCTTTTGACCAGGATGACCATGCCTTAGAACATGCAAAGAGTGTGTTACATAACTATCTGGACCGGGTCATTTTCATTAAGAGCAACTTCAAGCACTTGAAAGAGAAATTGTACGAGCAGGGAATTACAAAGGTCGATGGTGTGTTGTTCGACCTTGGGGTATCCTCTCCACAACTGGATACTCCAGAAAGAGGGTTCAGTTATCACCACGAAGCACCACTTGATATGAGAATGGATACCGACAGTCCGCTTAGTGCCTATGATGTTGTCAATGAGTGGCCATACGAAAAATTAGTTCGCATTTTCTTTCAATATGGGGAAGAGAAGTTTTCTAAGCAAATTGCGAGAAAAATTGAAGAATATCGAAAAGCAAAACCTATTGAGACAACACTGGAATTAGTGGAAATCATCAAGGATGGGATACCCGCCCCCGCAAGAAGAACAGGCGGACACCCTGCGAAAAGGGTATTTCAAGCAATTCGTATCGCGGTCAATGATGAACTGGGAGTTTTTGAAGATGCCATCCATCAGGCCATTGAAGTTCTTAGACCGGGCGGAAGGGTTTGTGTCATCACTTTCCATTCACTTGAAGACAGAATGTGTAAAGTAGCCTTTAAGGAAAAAAGTCAATTGCCCGAACTTCCACCTGGGCTCCCAATCATACCAAAGGAATATGAACCGACACTAAAACTTATCACACGGAAACCGATATTACCTAGTGAGGATGAACTAGAAGCCAACAATCGTGCAAGGTCGGCAAAGCTTAGAATCGCGGAAAAAGCGAAAGACTAAATAAAATAAAAATGTAGACTAGGGGGAAAGGGAATGAGTAATTTAGCTCATAAAATTCAGAGGCAACATGAAGAGCGTAAACAGCAGTCACCTAAAAGGCAATTAGTTGTTAAGAAGCGGGCTAAAATAACACTTGGGGAAAAAGTGCTTGGCTGCATGTTTATCGGGATGCTCGCTTTCGGTTCCATCCATGTTGTATCAAATCATGTGGGTATTTACCATGTCAACAGTGAAATTCAAACGCTTGAAGGATCAGTAGAATCTCAATTAAAGAAAAACCGTGAATTGGAACTTCGGGTTGCAGAAGAAAGCAGCTATGAAGTCATCCTGGAAAAAGCAAAAAACCTAGGCCTTACATTAAATGAAAATAATGTGAAGAACATAGGGAACTAATGAGTACACATAATATCGTTCAAAAAAAGAGAATTCACTTGGGAGCAGCAATCTTACTCGGATTTTTTGCGTTGCTCTTTTTTCTATTGATTGGGCGTTTTTTCTACCTTCAAGCGACAGGAGAGGCACACGGACATAACCTTTCTGATGAAGCAAGCGAGAGATATAATGTTAATAAGACAATCAGCGCAACACGAGGAGCTATCTACGACAGAAGTGGTGATCCAATTGCAGAGGATACTCCTTCTTTCAATTTAGTTGCTGTGTTGGACGAATCGTTGACAACGAATGAAGAGAAACCACGTCATGTGGTAAATCCAGAAGAAACCGCTACAAAACTTGCGGATGTCTTGGAAGCAGACCGAAGCGAGATTCTCGAAAGATTGATGCGAGACAGTAAACAGGTAGAATTCGGGGCGATAGGGAGAGATCTACCTTTATCTGTCAAACAGGAAATCGAAGACATGAAGTTACCTGGAATCGGCTTCATCGAGGGATCTAAACGATTTTATTTCAATGGAAAATTCTCTAGTCATGTTGTCGGTTTTGCAAGGGCCAATGACAATGGCGAAGTAAGCGGCGTTACAGGACTTGAGAAAATGCTTGAGGAAGAATTGAAGGAGCAGGACGGTTCCTTGGCTGTAAAAACAGACAACAAAGGAATCAAGCTATCCATGAATTCGGACGTATCCTATGTCCCAGCGATGAACGGGAATAATGTTCATCTGACATTGGATAAAACCATCCAAACTTTTCTGGAAGAAGCGATGAACACTGTAGCAAAGGAATATAAACCGGAAAGGATCATTGCAATTGTCGCAGACCCCAAAACGGGTCAAATCCTCGCCATGGGATCAAGGCCTACTTTTGATTTGAATACAAGAGAAGGGCTGACAGACAACTGGAACAATGACGCGATATCCTATAGATATGAACCTGGATCCACCATGAAAATCTTCTCCTTGGCTGCTGCCATTGAAGAAGGAGTTTACAATGGATCTGAAATGTATCAATCTGGCTCCTATTCATTACCGAACGACCCTGTTCCGGTTTATGACCATAACAGGTCTGGATGGGGCATGATAAGCTTTGATGAAGGGGTTCAACGATCCTCTAACGTGGCATTTGCCCTGCTCGCGGATAGAATGGGAACGGATACGTTACTGGAGTATATCCAGGCATTTGGAATGGATAAACCTACGGGGATTGACCTGCCAGATGAGACGACTAGTAATATTAACTACAATTACTATCGTGACAGGATTTCCACCGCATTCGGTCAAGGATCAGCATTTACACCCATTCAACAGATTCAAGCAGCAACTGCGATTGCAAACGACGGCAAGATGATGCAACCATATGTGATTGATAAGATAGTGGATCCAAACACGAATGAAGTGATTCTTGAGAACAAACCAAAGCAAAAAGGCAAGCCTATTTCCGAGGGTACGGCACATAAAGTCCTGGACATCATGGAGTCAGTGGTAAGCTCGGAAAATGGTACAGGTCGCCCTTATAGCATTGAGGGCTACAGTGTGGCAGCCAAGACGGGGACGGCACAGATACCTGGTCCTGGTGGATATTTGTCCGGACATGGAGAGTACATCTACTCCATCACTGGGATGGCACCTGCTGATGATCCGGAACTTTTGATGTATGTTGCGGTGGAAAAACCGAAAATTGCTCAGCATGAAAATGGTGCGGGGCCGGTTTCCGGGGTATTCAATTCGGTCATGAGAAGGAGTTTACAATATTTGAGCATCCAACCTGATGAAACACAAGAATCTGCACCGAAGAAGAAAAAAGTCGGCGTGAAGGTTCCTAACCTAGTAGGGAAAACAGTTCAAGAAATCTCTTCTGGGACACAGGCTCCGGATTATGTGGTGGTTGGAGAGGGAACTAGAATATTGAAGCAGACCCCAAAAGCTGGCAGGGAAGTCATAAAAGGGGAAAAGATTATGTTACTAACGGAAGAATCACCTCCGATACCTGACATGACAGGATGGAGCTTGAGGGATGTCCGGAAAATTGCCAACCTTCTCGGACTTCAAACAGACATAACGGGCAATGGTTATGTGCAAAAACAGAACATCATGCCAGGGACACCTGTCGAAGATGGAAACAGTCTTGTCGTCGAGTTAGGATCCAACCGACCTTTACCACAGACAGAAGAGACTGAACCTGAAGGGGAAACAGAGGGAGAGCAAGAAGAGGAAACGACAGAAGAAGACGATAGTTAATGATCATGGAGTTGCATTGTGAAAGGGGCTTTTCCCTTTTTACATTGCAACTTTTTTATTTACTTGGTAACGATACAGGAATGATTAAAGGGTCTTGTACAAGTTCTAACCCCCATCGTACAAGCATATATTACTACGAATATTAAAGGGGGTTCATATGACATGCGTGTTTCTCATGTGACGGTTCGGAGAAGGTTGACCATTGTACTTCTTGTAGGAATACTACTTTTTAGCATCATAGATCTGCGTCTTGGCTATGTCCAATTTGCACTGGGGAATATGTTGACAGATCGTGCGAAGGATTCCTGGAGCAGGAACATACCGTTTGAGCCAGAGCGCGGTGAAATTCTTGATCGAAACGGAGTTCCTCTTGCAACGAACATGAGTGCTCCAACTGTCCTAGTTGTACCAAGACAAATTAAAGATCCCAATGAAACGTCTGAAAAATTAGCAGCAGTCCTGAATATGTCCAAGGAGAAGGTGTACAAGCTTGTTACCAAGAGCTCTTCAATGGAAAGAATCAATCCGGAAGGAAGGAAGATTTCTCACGAAAAAGCAAAGGAAATCAGAGCACTAGGATTAAAGGGCGTCTATATTGCCGAGGATTCCAAGCGTCACTATCCATTCGGAAGCTATCTTTCCCATGTACTAGGATTTGCCGGTATTGATAATCAAGGTTTGATGGGACTCGAACTTTATTATGATGAACAATTAAAAGGGGAAAAAGGTTATGTGCAATTTTATTCTGATGCTAAGGGAAGAAGAATGCCTGATATTCCAGATGATTATGAAGCTCCACAAGATGGCTTGGACCTAAAGCTGACCATTGATTCAAAAGTACAGACGATCATAGAGAGGGAGTTAGATCTGGCACAGGAATTGTACAATCCAGATGGTATCATTGCCATCGCAATGGATCCAAAAACAGGTGAAATCTTGGCAATGTCGAGCAGACCTGATTTTGATCCGGCACAATTCCAAGATGTAGCGCCTGAAATTTATAATAGGAACCTGCCTGTATGGAGTACATATGAGCCTGGTTCCACATTTAAAATCATAACCCTTGCAGCGGCCTTGGAGGAAAACAAGGTCAACTTACAGAATGACACGTTCAATGATAGCGGTGCCGCTATGGTTGATGGAGCAAGGCTGCGCTGTTGGAAAAAAGGAGGGCATGGACATCAGACGTTCCTAGAAGTTGTCCAGAATTCTTGTAACCCTGGGTTTGTCGAGCTCGGTCAACGTCTAGGAACAGATACACTTTTTGACTATATTAAGTCTTTCGGTTTTGGAGAGAAAACTGGGATTGACTTGGCTGGTGAAGGGAAAGGAATTCTATTCAAACCAGAGCGTGTGGGACCAGTGGAATTGGCTACGACAGCATTCGGTCAAGGGGTATCTGTCACCCCGATCCAACAGGTGGCAGCTGTCGCGGCAGCGGTGAATGGCGGCATCCTCTACACACCTTATATCGCTAAAGAATTTGTGGACCCGGTAACGGGAGAGGTGGTGTCGAGAAAGACTCCTGTAGAAAAGAGAAGAGTTATATCGGAAGATACATCTGCCCAGGTTCGGTATGCATTGGAGAGTGTCGTCGCTAAAGGGTCAGGTAGACACGCCTTTGTGGAGGGCTACAGAGTTGGAGGTAAAACTGGAACTGCACAAAAGGTTAAGGACGGAAGATATATGGAAAACAATCATATCGTTTCCTTCATAGGTGTCGCTCCGGCGGACGACCCTCAGCTTGTGGTGTACTTAGCTGTAGATAACCCCAAGGGGACCATCCAATTCGGTGGGGTTGTAGCAGCGCCGATTGTCGGGAATATAATGGAAGATAGCCTAAATGCATTAGGGATAGAAAAGAGAAAAGGTCAAATTGAAAAAGAATTGAAATGGCCGGATGTCCCGCTTGTGGAAGTTCCTGACCTTAAAGGGATGACAAGAAAAGAACTTCTTCAGCAGCTGGTTACTCTTAAGCTTGATATTAGTGGTGAGGGAGATACAGTTGTGCAACAGACGCCTGCACCTGGCACAAAAGTGGAGGAGGGGTCCACTGTCAGGGTATATATGGCTGGTAAAAGCGGTACGGATGAAGAGTGATTCTGTTCTGATCACAATTGGGTTTCCTGAAGAAGAAATGCTGTTTTTTCTTCTTCAGAAAATCTGTTGTGAGTAGGTGAAGAGAGTTTATTCTTATGTCGGCTTGGTTTAATTTTCCTAAATAGGATAGAATGGTGATAAGGCATCTGTATGTCCTGTTTGCAACTTTATTAAGATAGAAGCCTTTTCTCTTAAGACATCAGGCATTTAGTCTCCAAGTATGCCAAAGGGGTTTGATTCGCATGAAACTTCAGCAACTTATTCACCATCTTCACCGATATGAAGTGTCCTCTGAGTATGATCTTGAAATATCTTCGATTGTTATGGATTCCCGTAAAGTCATCGAAGGGAGTTTATTTTTTTGTATCAAAGGGTACACGGTAGATGGGCATCAATTTGCCAAAGATGCTGTGGCCAAAGGTGCCGTAGCCATCATTTCCGAAAAAAAGATGAACCTACCTGTTCCAGTGATAGTGGTACCAGATACCATGAGGGCAATGGCAATTTTAGCAGATGTTTTTTTTGACCAGCCTACTCATAAGCTTCACTTGATCGGTGTCACTGGTACAAATGGAAAAACCACTACCACGCACATTATAGAGTCTATTTTTCAAAGTCATCAGCAGAAGACCGGCATGATCGGTACCATTAATATGAAAATAGGAAATAAAACGTACCCTGTGAAGAATACCACTCCTGATGCTTTGACCCTTCAGGAATCCTTTCACCAAATGGTGGAAAACAAGGTGGATACGGTGGTGATGGAGGTATCTTCCCATGCACTCCATATGGGAAGGGTGTTTGGATGTGACTTTGATGTCGCTGTATTCACCAATCTCTCACAGGATCATTTGGATTATCATAAAACAATGGAAGAATATCAGTTTGCTAAGTCCCTGTTATTCTCTTCTTTAGGTAACACCTATAATCTTACTAAACCGAAATATGCTGTATTAAATGCTGATGATGCTTCAAGTGATTTTTTTAGGCGTGCAACAGCAGCACAGGTTGTCACCTATGGCATACATGAAAAATGTGATATGATGGCCAAAAATGTGGTGACAACTGCAAAGGGAACTTCCTTTGATTTAATGTACGATGATAAATGTATTCCCATCCAATTGAAATTGGTGGGCCAATTCAGTGTGTATAATGTTCTTGCTGCCATTACTGCCAGTTATGTGTCCAATATTCCCATGGAGACCATCATTCCGGTGGTGGAACAGATGTCAGGTGTCCCGGGAAGGTTTGAAGCGATCGAAGGGGGGCAGGACTTTACAGTCATAGTGGATTACGCCCATACACCGGATAGTTTGGAAAATGTATTGAAGACCACCAAGCAGCTTTCAAATAACGATATTTATTGCATAGTCGGTTGCGGTGGGGATAGGGACCGGACAAAACGTCCATTAATGGCAGCTGTTGCGGTGAACTATGCAAACAAGGCAATCTTCACTTCGGATAACCCGCGTTCTGAAGACCCGATACAGATCTTTAATGACATGAAATCCGGAGTGCCTGATCTTGCTTATGAGATTGTGGAGGATCGTAAGAAGGCAATCTTCAAGGCAATTGGACTGGCAAAAACAGGGGATATCGTCCTTATTGCTGGAAAAGGACATGAAACATACCAAGTCATCGGTGACAAGGTGCTTGAATTTGATGATAGAAAAATTGCTCTGGAAGCCATACAAGCAAAGAAAAGCTCATAGACTGTTAAGGTGTGTATCCACATAATTAACTATTTCTTTTGTCACCCGTTATCCCATTTAATGAGTAAAAGACATTAAAATAGTTTCGATTTCATAAGAAAATTTAAAAAGATGAAAAAAAGTATTTTCATGTGGGTGAAAAACCTATAAAATTTACTTTTGGTATATCTTTTAATTTTTTCTATTCGGAAAGAATTCCAAAGTCCAACTAAAGGTATTATCATTCTCCATTACAGGGGCTCCAAAGATCGAGGAGTTCATGTTTGGTCTGTGATAATACCTATAATCATGAAATGAAGAGAGGAGGGAATAACGATGGAACAACAGGTTGTTTTATTTGCTATCGTTATGTCTTTTTTAATTACTGTACTAGTATCACCAATTTTTATTCCCTTCCTGCGCAGACTGAAGTTCGGTCAAAGTATCAGGGAAGAGGGACCGCAATCCCACCAAAAGAAAACAGGCACCCCGACTATGGGTGGAATCATGATCCTTCTGTCTGTTGCGATTACGACACTTGTTATCACAGGCCAGTTCGCAGAAACATCTGTAGAAACTTATTTATTGCTCTTTGTAATGGTAGGTTATGGTCTACTTGGATTCTTGGATGACTTTATCAAGGTAGTTTTAAAGAGAAATCTTGGATTGACGTCCTTGCAAAAATTGATTGGGCAAATAGTCATTGCAGTAGTATTCTATTTTGTTTTTGTACAGTTTGAATTTTCCACTGCGGTATCTTTACCCGGAACAAGCATCTCTATTGAATTGGGATTCTTTTATGTCCTATTCCTTATTTTCTGGTTGGTTGGGTTCTCTAATGCCGTCAACTTGACCGACGGGCTTGATGGATTGGTATCAGGTACAGCGGCAGTAGCTTTCGGTGCGTTTGCCGTATTGGCATGGTTTCAATCACAGTTTGAGGTATCCATCTTCGCTGTAGCAGTTGTAGGTGCTTTACTTGGTTTCCTAGTGTTCAATGCACATCCCGCAAAAGTGTTTATGGGAGATACAGGTTCTCTCGCGCTAGGTGGTGCCATTGCGACGGTAGCAGTATTGCTGAAACTGGAAATCATCCTGATTATAATAGGTGGGGTTTTCGTTATCGAGACACTATCCGTCATCATCCAAGTTATTTCCTTTAAAGCAACAGGGAGAAGGGTCTTCAAAATGAGCCCGCTTCATCACCATTATGAACTTGTCGGCTGGTCCGAATGGAGAGTAGTCGTAACCTTCTGGACGGTTGGACTATTATGCGCAATGCTTGGAATTTATTTAGAGGTGTGGATCTAATATGAGACAAATCAACCATTACAAAGGTAAAAATGTCCTTGTTCTTGGATTAGCCAAAAGTGGAACGGCAACTGCTGATCTATTACATAAACTAGGTGCAAATGTAATTGTGAACGACAGAAGCCCATTGGAAGGAAATGAGCAGGCTCAGTATTTACAATCCAAAGGAATGGAGGTTGTATGCGGAGGCCATCCTGCAAGCATTTTTGACCAAAGGATAGATGTTGTGTTTAAAAACCCCGGCATCCCTTATAGTAATCCGTTAGTGGAACTTGCAATCCAAAAGGGCATATCCGTTTTAACAGAAGTGGAACTTGCTTATCAAATCAGTGAAGCTCCTTTTATTGGTATCACCGGTTCCAATGGAAAAACGACAACCACTACCTTGATTGATGAAATGCTAGCTGCGGATCAAAAATTCCCTCTAATTGCAGGAAATATCGGAAAAGTATCCGTCGAGGTAGCACAGGAAGCATCTGAAAAAAATATAATGATTACGGAATTGTCCTCCTTTCAATTGATGGGAATTGACACTTTCCATCCTAAGATATCCGTACTGTTGAACATTTTTGAAGCACATCTGGATTATCACGGAACACTTGATGAGTATGCTAAAGCAAAAGCAAGGATCTTCAAGAATCAATCCAGTGATGATTTGGCAGTGGTCAATGCAGATGATACCCAAGTGATGAGGCTTGCTGAAGGGATTAGCGCTTCACTTGTTCCTTTCTCCACAACGACTAAAGTCGATGGGGCGTATATAGAAGATGGTTTCGTTTGCTTTAAAGAAGAGAAAGTGATGGCGATTGAGGATATCGTACTTCCGGGCAAGCATAATCTAGAAAATATATTGGCCGCGGTTGCTGCTGTGAAACTTAGTGGCACTAGCAATAAAGCCATCCAAGATGTGCTTTCCAACTTCTCCGGTGTAAAGCACCGATTGCAATTCATTGGGGAAATAGAGGGAAGACGCTTTTATAATGATTCAAAAGCAACAAACATACTGGCAACACAAAAAGCACTTTCGTCCTTTGGCGAAAATGTCATCCTGCTTGCAGGAGGGCTTGATCGCGGAAATGAATTTGACGAACTACTTCCTTACCTTGCAAATGTCAAGGTCCTTGTAACCTTTGGTGAAACTGCGGAAAAATTAAAAAGAACAGCTACTACTGCTGGAATAAAACAAATAAAACATGTCGATAATGTGGAAAAAGCCGTAACGGTTGCCTATGAGATGTCTGAAAGCGGAGATGTTATTCTATTGTCACCTGCCTGTGCGAGTTGGGATCAATATAAAACATTTGAGCAACGAGGAGACATTTTTATTGACGCCGTGCATAAGCTTAAATAAGGGCTTGGCCACATGTTCAAGAGGCTTTGTTCTGATAGCTCCTTCCGATAAGGAGGGCTGCATACGGACAAGGCCTTTTTTTGGCTAACATTTGAGGATGTAGTTTATACGTGCACATCTAACTGCCCTAATATATGTAGTAGAGGTGTTTCACGTTGGCAAATAAGCGATCAACCCCGGACATAATATTAATCTTGACCACCTTGACCTTGCTAGCGGTCGGACTTATCATGGTGTACAGTGCAAGTGCGGTATGGGCTGATTACAAGTTTCAGGACACTTTCTTCTTTGCCAAACGGCAACTGCTCTTTGCCGGATTAGGTGTAGTTGCGATGTTCTTTATCATGAATGTGGACTATTGGACTTGGAGAACCTGGGCAAAGCTCATTATTCTTGTTTGCTTCTTCCTGCTAGTCGTTGTATTGATTCCAGGAATAGGGATGGAACGAAATGGTTCTCGAAGTTGGATCGGGGTGGGAGCATTCTCCGTTCAACCATCGGAATTTATGAAAATTGCGATGATCGCCTTTCTTGCCAAATATCTAAGTGAAAATCAAAAGAAAATCACTTCCTTTAAAAAAGGATTGGTTCCAAGTCTTTCGCTTGTCTTCTTGGCCTTTGGGATGATCATGTTGCAGCCCGACCTAGGAACCGGAACTGTAATGGTCGGGACTTGTATTGTCATGATTTATGTTGCTGGTGCGAGAATCAGTCATTTTGTGGGGCTTGGGCTCATTGGTGTGGCCGGATTCGTTGTTCTTGTCTTATCCGCTCCTTATCGAATAAAGCGGATCACTTCTTTTTTAAATCCTTGGGAAGATCCTTTGGGAAGTGGGTTTCAAATCATTCAATCCTTGTATGCTATAGGACCAGGGGGGCTTCTGGGACTTGGGCTTGGTCAAAGCAGACAGAAATTCTTCTATTTACCAGAACCCCAGACGGATTTTATTTTCGCCATCCTTGCAGAGGAACTTGGCTTTATCGGGGGATCATTTGTCGTTCTTCTTTTTGCTCTTCTGTTATGGCGAGGGATAAGGATTGCATTGGGGGCACCTGATCTGTATGGTAGCTTTTTGGCAGTTGGAATCATTGCGATGATCGCCATTCAGGTTATCATCAATGTAGGGGTGGTGACGGGACTCATGCCTGTTACCGGAATAACCCTTCCGTTCCTAAGCTACGGTGGTTCATCCTTAACTCTCATGTTACTTGCTGTAGGCGTTCTTTTAAATATTAGTAGATACGCAAAATATTGATTTTCGTGGGTCAGTTTGAGTGTATAGACAAAGGTCAAAATTGATAAAAATCTCTAGTTGATTGCAGTGTAAGGAGCTGAGACTCCTGCGGGACGAAGGGACAGGGAAGACCCCGCAAGGCGTAGCCGAGGCCACTGAAAAACCCAATAACTTATCGTTCAAATGATTTCTAGCTGTTAATTGGAGCAATTGGCGCAGACTCCTGCGGGGGGATAGCGACAATCTTGAGACCCCGCAGGGCGCAGCTCGAGGAGGCTAAAGGTCGCCCCGCGGAAAGCGAAGCCGTTTGCGGAGATTAACAGCGGTGTTAACCAGATTATTAACATTCATTACTTTTTCAGTGGCCTTGGCGTAGCCTGAGGAGGCTTCCGGACCGCCCGCGGAAAGCGAAGCTCCTGAAACGGAGATCAACTGTTTCAACAGTTACCCTAACTAACTAATTAATAGTTTTTCGACAGTCTAGAGCCGATCCTTTGTGGGTCGGCTTTTCTATTACAATACTGGACATTATATGACAAAAAATAAAAATTTCATTACAATAACTAATATTCGTTGCACATCTTTAACAAGGGATATACTATTAAAGTATTGTGCGATAAATATTTGTGCAATGTTATTTCATAACAAGGAATTTCAGTCTAAGAAAATTTGCCTTAATGACAAAAGCAGGTTTAGGATATAGGTACAATCGGGTACATAAATATAGTCCTTTTTATACTAATTACATAATTGTCATGAACCAGATATCAAATAATTGAATCTTGTAGGCTGATGTACCGTTACTATTCAACATGCATACTATAGGTAGTATCAGTTCAGGACTACAATGAAACGATGTCTTATTTTCCTACTTTTAAAAGGTTATGAAAATTGCTATATGAACGTGGATTTAGGAGGATTTTATATTGGAACAATTAGTAAAGGAATTAAAAGATAAGGAAGTAGGTAAAGTCCTTACGAAAGAACCATTGGCGAATCATACGACCATGAAAATCGGTGGACCCGCTGATGTACTGGTAGAACCGAAGAGCCTGGAAATGCTGCAAGAAACGATGAAAATCATCCATCATCATGATGTGAAGTGGACAGCAATCGGACGTGGATCTAACCTGTTGGTTTCAGATCTTGGAATCGAAGGAGTCGTCATCAAGCTTGGAGCTGGCATGGATCATATGGAGTTGAAAGAGAATGAAGTCCATGTTGGCGGCGGCTATTCCTTGATAAAGCTTGTGACCATCATCAGTAAAAAAGGACTTTCTAATCTTGAGTTCGCAGCAGGCATCCCTGGAACAGTCGGAGGGGCGGTCTATATGAACGCTGGCGCCCATGGATCAGACATGTCAAAAGTACTGAAAAAAGCCCATATACTGTTTGAGGATGGACAGATGGAATGGCTTACCGCAGAAGAATTAAAGTTTTCCTACCGTACCTCCCTGCTACAAAAAGAAAGGCCAGGCATCTGCCTTGAAGCAGTGCTGAATGTAGGGGAAGGAAACAGGGAGGAGATTGTCGCCCTGCTCCAAAAGAATAAAGACTATCGCAGGGACACCCAACCTTTCAACTACCCTTGTGCGGGAAGCATTTTCAGAAATCCACTTCCAAATTATGCAGGACAGCTTATTGAAAAAGCGGGTCTAAAGGGCTATAAGATAGGGGGAGCGAAAGTCTCCGATATGCATGCCAATTTCATCGTTAATGATGGAGGAGCAAAAGCGCAAGATGTCTTGGACCTGATTGAATATATCAAGAAGACAATCCTCGAGGAAGACAATGTTCAACTCGAAACAGAGGTTGAAATTATAGGAAGAAAATAGTAGATATTTTCCGTATTTTTCACCCCACATATGATATAATTATGCTAGAAAATCTATGCATAATAACAGCGATGCCCAATGGCGCGCGGTGGGGTGAAAAAGTCTTAAATGGAAAAAGGGAAAGTACTGACGTTAGAAGATCGTGTACCTAAAATCAAACAGCAGAGAAAGCAAAAGGCAAACAGGAGATTGGTTATATATCTGTCCTTATTTTTCATTTTATTGTTTTTGATTATTTACTCGCAATCTTCATTGAGCAAGGTTTCCGGGATCACAGTAGATGGAAATGTGCATGTGACGGAAGATGAAGTCATTAAATTAAGTGAGATTACAAAAGAGACAAGCATCTGGAGAGTGAATGAAGGGACCGTTGCTGAAATGATTCAGCAACATAAAGAAATTTCCGGAGCTGAAGTTCAAAGGAAGTTTCCAAATAGTGTTGAAATCAGCATTGAAGAATATAAACGGGTTGCATATATATATGAAAGCGGAAATTATTATCCAGTAATGGAGAACGGAAAAATGCTTTCTGTTATGGACGATGAGGATGCTCTTCCTGATGATGCACCACTCATGATGAATTGGAAAAATGGAGAAATGGTCGAGAACTTCATTGTGGAGCTGATCAAATTACCGGAATCCATCATCTATTCCATCTCGGAGATACATCATACTCCGTCTGACATCGATCCTTATCATATCACCATGTTTATGAATGATGGCTTTGAGGTCACCGCGACCGTAAGGGACTTCTCGAGCAAAATGCTTGCCTACCCTTCTATCGTTGAACAATTGGACCCGTCGGTTAAGGGAGTCATCAACTTGGAGGTAGGTACTTTTTTCAAGCCGTATGAAACAGCTGGAGAGGAAGAGGAAGTAACAGATGAAAGTGACAGGTAAGCATGTTGTCTTATCTTTCGTATGTCTTGTCCTTGGTTTTATCGTGTCATATTCGTATCAACTTACACAAGAGGAAGAAGTCTTGGGCACAGACAGACAATGGCAACGTGATCGAGCAATAAGGGAAACCCTGATCAGAACGGAAGAGAGAAACTTGGAGCTGCAATTAGAGCTTCAAGAAAAACAAGAGGCAGTACAAACCATTGAAGAAGAGCTTGCCACTGGAGAACAGCTACTATTTAACCTAGTAGAGGATGTGGACAAGCTTAGAATGTACAATGGTAATGTCAAAGTCCAGGGAGAAGGGGTGGAGGTAACGTTGGCTGACGCCTCCTACGTCCCTTCTGAGGAAAATATTAATAATTATATTGTTCATGAAAGCCACGTATTCAAGGTGATGAACGAAATGTTTATATCAGGCGCTGCTGCAATCGCCATAAACGGACAAAGGATTACGAAGGATTCTTATGTCATTTGTAATGGTCCTGTCATAACGATAGATGGGAATCAATACCCCGCTCCCTTCGTCATTTCCGCCATTGGTGATTCTGACGTATTGATACCGGCACTTAATATACTTGGCGGTGTGAAGGACCAGTTGATTGCCGACAATATTACAGTGAAAATCCAGAAGAAGGACCTGGTAGTGCTTGACCCTGTTATTCGATAATCTCTGTTGAAAGGACATCAGCAGTAGTGACTATAATGCATACTACTGTTTAGTAAGGTTAGGTGTACAAGTTGGACAAACGTAAATTCAGTTTTACTATCATAACAGTTATTGTCGGATTGATGATTGCCATCCAGTTTCAAACGGTAAAGCAACCAATTATACGTGACACACGGGATACTTGGCAGCTTCGAAGTGATTTGAATCGTGAGCAGGAAATTCAGTCTCAGATAATCCAGGAAATCAGGAAATACGATAAAATGCTACAAGAGTATTCCAAAGAACGGGATGAATCCAAAGAAAATATCGTTCGGGAAACCTTGGAAGAACTTAAAAGAGAAGCAGGGTTAACAGAAATGAGTGGACCGGGCATAAAGATGACAATCAAACCTTTGTTTGATGAAGATATAATTGGAAATGTACAGGGTAATATCTCTGCTGATCTTCTGAGGAGATTTGTAAATGAACTGAATTCCTATGGTGTAGAGGAAATAAGCATTGCAAATCAACGGGTTGTCAGTAATACGGTCATCCGTGAAATAAATGGCCGTACGAAAGTGAATAATGCTTGGATACCTAATGCAAACTTCGAAATCATTGTGATAACGAGCGATCCAACAAAGCTTTATAACAGATTGCAAGTATCAAGGGCGATGGATGAATTCGCCATAGAAAACCTGCTATTGGAAGTTTCCACGCCTATCAATCAAGTAACCGTCCCTGCTTATGACGAACAAATTCGTGTGAAGTTCATGGAACCGGTTAAAGCTGGGAAGGAGGGGGACTAACGATGTGGCTTCCTCTCCTTGGGTTGATCATAGGAATTGTTTTGGGGCTCTATTCGGAAATCCGGGTGCCTGATGAATATTCCAATTATTTATCAATTGCAGTGCTGGCTGCTCTGGATACTTTGTTTGGTGGAATACGTGCACACCTGCAAAACAATTATGATGATAAAGTATTTGTATCCGGGTTTTTCTTTAATATCCTCCTTGCTGCAAGTTTAGCTTTTCTAGGCGTACATCTTGGTGTAGACTTATATTTAGCTGCCGTTTTCGCCTTTGGAGTAAGGCTTTTCCAAAACATTGCAGTGATAAGAAGAATATTATTATCCAAATGGTCGCTTTCTAAAGAAAAAAACGAAAAAAAATGATTTTAAAAAAGGGAAAACATCATATTTGTGGAATACTTTCTAATATAATATGTTTTTTCAGATGTTGTTCTTAAATAATTGGTTGTTTTTAGGATTAGAAGGAGGTGCCATAGAATGAACAGCAATGAAATATACGTCAGTTTGGACATCGGTACATCCAGTGTTAAAGTAATCATTGGAGAAATGGTGAATGATACTTTAAATATAATTGGAGTCGGTAATGTAAAATCAACAGGATTAAGAAAAGGATCTATAGTAGACATAGATGAAACTGTTCATTCCATTAACAAGGCGATTGAACAAGCTGAGAGAATGGTAGGGATGCCAATCAATAGAGTGGTGGTTGGTGTCACCGGAAACCATGTTCAACTTCAGGATTGCCATGGAGTGGTTGCCGTTTCAAGTGAAAACAGGGAAATAGGGGATGAAGACATAGCACGCGTCATTGATGCCGCACAGGTCTTTTCCATTCCTCCTGAGAGGGAAATCATCGACTGTATCCCCAAGCAGTTCATCGTAGACGGATTGGATGAAATTAATGATCCAAGAGGAATGCTTGGTGTTCGACTTGAAATGGAAGGTACCATTATTACAGGGTCAAAAACAGTCTTACATAACTTACTGCGTTGTGTAGAGAAAGCTGGATTGGAAATTACGGATATCTGCTTGCAGCCGCTTGCATCTGGATCAATCGCATTGTCAAAGGATGAGCGTAATCTAGGTGTGGCCCTGGTGGATATTGGTGGTGGGTCAACTACCATTGCCGTTTTTGAGGATGGCTTCCTTAAAGCGACAAGTGTCCTGCCAGTCGGAGGAGAGTATATCACCAAAGACATTTCAATAGGATTGCGCACATCCACGGAAGACGCAGAGAAAATTAAGCAAAAACATGGACATGCATTTTATGATCATGCTTCTGATGAAGAGGTGTTCAGTGTACCTATCATTGGTAGCGATCAGCATCAACAGTTTAGCCAACTTGAGATTTCTGATATTATTGAAGCAAGAATGGAAGAAATCTTCGAGCTTGTGCAACATGAGATTAAGAGATTAGGTGTTCGCGAGATTCCAGGGGGGTATGTATTGACCGGTGGAGTTGTCTCCATGCCAGGCGTACTGGAATTGGCGCAATTGATACTTAACAACAATGTTAGAAAAGCTGTTCCGGACTATATTGGCGTAAGAGAGCCTCAATATACAACAGGAGTAGGACTTATCCAATTTGCATATAAAAATGCAAAGCTACAAGGTAGAAAAATTGAAACTACAACAGCACCGAGCGAATACCCTGAAAAACAACGTAGTGGAAAACAAATTCAGCAAAAAGGAAAGCAAGCGAAGCCTGTAAACGAAGAAGAAAAAGTAGGCAACAAAGTAAAAAAATTCTTCGGACTATTCTTTGAATAATGATAAAGGATAACATAGCTGTTGATTGGAGCACAGGACGAAGACTCCTGGGGGAGATAGCGATAGGTGGAGACCCCGCAGGCGAAGACGAGGAGGCTCTCGTCAGCCCCTAGGAAAGCGAAGCCCAGTGCGGAAAACAACAGCGGTGTTCAACAGTTACTAACTTTAGCTTGCAAGTACTTTCGAGAAATAGGAGGAACAGTCATGTTAGATTTTGATAACAGTATCGATCAATTAGCTACCATTAAAGTAATCGGAGTAGGTGGAGGCGGAAACAACGCTGTAAACCGTATGATAGAGCATGGTGTTCAAGGAGTGGAGTTCATTGCAGTCAACACGGATGCACAGGCTCTTAACCTATCAAAGGCAGAAGTGAAAATGCAAATCGGTGGCAAGTTAACTCGTGGACTTGGTGCAGGTGCTAATCCTGAAGTTGGCAAGAAAGCTGCCGAAGAAAGTAAAGAACAGTTGGAAGAAGTACTTAAAGGCGCGGACATGGTTTTCGTAACAGCTGGCATGGGTGGAGGTACTGGAACTGGTGCTGCACCTGTTATCGCACAGATTGCCCGCGACCTAGGAGCATTGACAGTGGGTGTTGTTACAAGACCATTCACTTTCGAAGGCCGTAAGCGTGCTACTCAAGCAGCAGGCGGTATCGCTTCCATGAAAGAAGCAGTAGATACATTAATCGTCATTCCTAACGATCGCCTTCTTGAAATCGTGGATAAAAACACACCGATGCTTGAAGCGTTCCGTGAAGCAGATAACGTTCTACGCCAAGGTGTACAAGGTATCTCTGACCTAATCGCTACTCCAGGATTAATCAACCTTGACTTTGCAGATGTAAAAACAATCATGTCCAACAAGGGATCCGCTTTGATGGGTATCGGTGTTGCAACTGGTGAAAACCGTGCAGCGGAAGCAGCGAAAAAAGCTGTATCTTCCCCGCTACTTGAAACATCCATCGATGGAGCTCAAGGTGTACTTATGAATATTACCGGTGGAACGAACCTTAGTCTTTATGAAGTACAAGAGGCTGCAGATATCGTAGCGTCTGCTTCCGATCAAGAAGTGAACATGATTTTCGGTTCCGTTATTAACGAGAACCTTAAAGATGAAATCGTTGTTACGGTAATTGCTACTGGTTTCAGTGAAGCTGAAATCAACCACACAAAGCAAGGTGCACGTCCTGTTTTCGGCGCTCAAAAAGCACCTTCACAAAAACCGCAACAGCAGCAACGTGAAGTAAGACGTGAGGAGCCTGTTCACCAACACCAAGAACAGCAACAACAGGAACCACGCCGTCAACAACAGCCGCAACAACAAGAAGAAACGTTGGATATCCCAACTTTCCTACGTAATAGAAACCGCCGTCGCTAATTTCATTAGCTCCCGGCTTCAATCAAAAGCACCAAACCATTGTAAGTGAAAAATGGTTTGGTGCTTATTTATTTAAGAATGTATCGTTTCTATTTCGAATACCGAAATATCACAATAACCCGTTAAAAAGTCACAATAACCCGTTAAAAAGTCACAATACCCTTTGAAAAAGTGACAATAACTACAGAAAAAGTTACAATCAGCCTTCGAAAAGTCACAATCCAAGTATTTAAGCTATTTGTACAAGAACTAAAATCCTATATTCCCCCTCTCTTGTCCCCTCCGACAAATAAGCAAAAAAACCTTCAAAAATTGTATTCTACTATCGGCAGGAACTGACAGACTTTCTACTAGCAGTGATTTATACTAGTTTCAAATCTATAAGGTATAAATGAGGGACTTATTGTGACCGTATATTTAGATGCAATCTGGCTATTGAATTTCGGCTTTGATTTTCTGCTTTTAAAGATAACCGGTCTCATCCTGAAGCGACAGATTGTAACATGGAGGCTATTACTCGGGGCATTCATCGGGTCATTGATTGTAGTTCTCATGTTCACCCCAGCGCAGGTTCTTGTTGCAAATCCTTTTGTGAAAATGCTCATCTCCCTTACCATTATCCTTGCAGCTTTCGGCTTTCACAGATTAAGGACATTTGTAGAAAACCTGACTGTTTTTTATGTAACCACCTTTGCAGTTGGAGGGGGCATGCTTGCTGTTCATTATGCATTACAAGTGGATCAGCGTTTTGCAAATGAAACCATCGCAAGCCTTACAAGTGGACTTGGAGATCCAGTATCATGGCTCTTTGTCCTGATTGGTTTCCCGGTTCTTTTGTATCTATCTAAGAAGCAATTTCATGCAGTGGAAACAAGAAAATTTAAATATGATCAATTGGCCACCATTACCATTACAATCGAAAAGGATGTGATCACTTTACCAGGCTTATTGGATAGTGGAAACCAGCTTCTAGACCCCATCACTAAGACTCCTGTCATGATTGTGGAAGTGGCAGCTCTTCAAACCTTCATCCCTGAAGAAATCATACAAGCTATGGATTCCATTGAACAAACACAAGGTTGGCCAACTTTTTCAGATGAAACCAGGTGGGTCGAGAGAATTAGAATCATCCCATACCGGGCAGTCGGTAAAGATACTACTTTAATGCTGGCAATCAAACCTGATAAGGCAGTCATTCATCATGATAATATGCGCTATGAAACAAGTAAATTCCTATTGGGACTCACTAAAACACAACTATCCTCAGAAGGAGACTACGTGTGTATTCTTCACCCTAAAATGTTACAGGGAGAAGTGGTGGGACAGGTTTCATAAAGAGAGGCTGTTTTCTATATTCCATGTCATTCGTTATATTGCTTACTGTCGTGCTCTTTTCCTTGTGTGCTAAGAAGACTACTTGCATTATCACGACTTTGGAAGGAAAAGCATGTGAATAGCCACAACCATTGGAAAAAGAGCCTAAAGATAATAAAAGGAGGAGTTATTTTGGGGAAGCTAAAAATAAAAGTCACTTATTTATGGTACAAATTATTGATCAAGCTGGGATTAAAGACAGATGAAATTTATTATATTGGTGGTAGTGAAGCGTTGCCACCCCCTTTGTCAAAGGAAGAGGAAGCACACTTGCTCATAAAGTTGCCAAATGGCGATCAAGCAGCAAGGTCCATCCTTATTGAAAGAAATCTCAGACTTGTCGTCTATATTGCAAGAAAGTTTGAGAATACCGGGATCAATATCGAGGATCTAATTAGTATCGGGACAATCGGACTTATTAAAGCTGTTAATACATTTAATCCAGAGAAAAAGATTAAATTGGCTACGTACGCCTCAAGATGCATTGAGAACGAGATTTTAATGTACTTAAGGAGGAATAATAAGGTTCGTTCGGAAGTGTCTTTTGATGAACCTTTGAATATTGACTGGGACGGCAACGAACTGCTGTTATCAGATGTTCTTGGTACAGAGGAGGACATCATCACAAAAGATTTGGAGGCAAACGTAGACCGAAAACTTCTTTTAAAAGCCCTTGAACAATTGAATGATAGGGAGAAACAGATTATGGAACTTCGTTTCGGACTCATCGGTGGAGAAGAAAAAACCCAAAAGGATGTAGCGGATATGTTAGGTATATCGCAATCATACATATCCAGATTGGAAAAACGGATCATTAAAAGACTAAGAAAAGAATTCAATAAAATGGTATAAAAATTTTTAGAGCAATTTTATCAATAATGATAAGGATTGAGAATATTTGTCAGAATAGATAGATTTCTGGATATGCATATTTTTCCCTCCTGAGGAGATACTTAACTCTGAACAGCAACTCCTGTTAGGAGGGGAAAGAATGACACGTAATAAGGTTGAAATTTGCGGAGTGGACACTTCAAAACTTCCTGTTCTTAAAAATGAAGAAATGCGGAAGTTATTTCGTGAAATGCAAAGTGGTGAACTCTCCGCTCGTGAAAAGCTTGTGAATGGGAATTTGAGGCTCGTATTAAGTGTTATTCAACGGTTTAATAACCGTGGAGAATTTGTCGATGACTTATTTCAAGTAGGATGTATTGGATTGATGAAATCCATTGATAACTTTGATTTAGGTCAAAATGTAAAGTTTTCTACATATGCAGTGCCGATGATCATCGGGGAAATCAGACGTTATTTACGTGATAATAACCCGATAAGAGTATCGAGGTCGTTGCGTGATATTGCCTACAAGGCGTTGCAAGTGAGAGAAAGATTGATGAGTGAAACATCGAGGGAACCGACAGCCGAGGAAATTTCAAAAGTGTTGGAAGTGCCACATGAAGAAATTGTTTTCGCGCTTGACGCCATTCAGGATCCTGTCTCACTTTTCGAACCGATCTATAACGATGGTGGAGACCCCATCTATGTATTGGATCAAATCAGTGATGAAAAGAATAAAGATATCCAATGGATAGAAGAAATCGCTTTAAAAGAAGGCATGAGGCGATTGAATGACAGGGAAAAGCTCATTTTGAGAAAGCGGTTCTTTCAAGGAAAAACACAGATGGAAGTTGCTGATGAAATCGGAATATCGCAAGCTCAAGTATCTCGCCTTGAAAAGGCGGCAATCAAGCAAATGAATAAAAATATCCAAAGCTAAACCAGGATAATATAAAGAAAAGAGCCAGTATCCAAAATGGGAAACTGGTTCTTTTTTTCGGACAAGCTGAAATTATTAAGTGGATATCAATACCTTCTTGATGTTATCGACAGATTACTGAAACTATTTCAATTTCCCTTCATGAAGAAGCAGTCAACTATCATATAGTTTAATATGATGGATAAAATGGGGGAATGGCAATGGTGAAAATATCAGATTTCCAGATGAAAGATGTTGTCAGTGTGTCAGATGGGAAGAAGCTTGGAAATATCGGTGATATCGACATTAACTTAACCAATGGCAAAATAGAGGCCATTATCATAACAGGCGGGGGAAGGATGCTTGGTTTCTTTGGAAAAGACGAGGAAGTAGTCATTCCATGGCGTAATATTGTTAAAATTGGTGCAGATGTGATACTTGTTCGTTATCAAACGAAGGTGGAAACTGCTTATGAAGAATAAAACGCGAAAAAAGCTGTCGAATCATACAATATAATTCAATGTTAGTAGAAAAATGTGGTACAATATGAAGGAATATCAGCGTAACCAATAAAGAAGGTGTCGACTATGACAGAGCCATTTGTTCTGGAAAATGAACAAACATTGTCCCTCCATAAATGGAAGAAGCTTCAACCAAACTTGGTTGTCGGCTTTACTACTAAAAACGGAGGAATCAGTGAAGGACATTATAATACACTGAATATGGGCTTGCATGTAAAGGATTCTCAAGATGCAGTATATCAGAACAAAAAGACTGTGGCTGAATTGCTGAACATGCCCACCGAGAATTGGGTGGGCTGTGATCAAACCCATGAAGATAATATTGTGAAAGTAGACGAGTCATATAAAGGCAAAGGCGTATTTTCATACGATACTGCATTGACAGGAACGGATGGCATCTACACAGACAGAGAGGACATATTGCTTACTCTTTGCTTTGCAGATTGTGTACCATTGTATTTTTTTGCCCCGGATCATTCCATAGTAGGGATTGCACATGCAGGTTGGAAAGGTACGGTAAAAAATATAGCGGGAAAGATGATCAAGTTATGGAAGTCGGAAGGAATAAAGGAAGATTCTATACTTGTGGCAATAGGGCCTTCCATTTCTGCAGAAGCTTATGTAGTGGATCACTTTGTTGTAAATAAGGTGAAAGATGTCCTTCCAACTATCAATCAGGACAAGTACATGAAGGAAGTGTCCGAGGGGCAGTTTGCATTAGATTTAAAAAGAGTAAATTATGAACTTCTTGTGCAGGCAGGGGTCAAAGACGAAAACATACTTTCCAGCTCTTTTTGTACAAGCAGGGCGGATTCTTTATTCTTTTCCCACCGACGTGATAAAGGCAATACTGGAAGAATGATGAGCTTCATCGGTTTGAAAGGGGCGAATCGAAAATGAGCATTCTGGATTCGGTTGAAAATAATCTGGAAACGATTCAAAAAAACATTCGTGATGTGTGTGAAAATGTGGGTCGTTCCCCTGAGGAAATAAATATCATTGCAGTTACTAAGTATGTGTCAGCTGACAGGGCGAAAGAAGCTGTAAAGGCCGGGGTACATCACCTTGGAGAAAATAGGGACGATGGATTACTTGAGAAATGGGAGGTGCTTTCCAATAAAGCAACCTGGCATTTTATCGGGACATTACAATCCAAAAAAGTAAAGAAAATCATCGATAAAGTGGAGTATATCCATTCCTTAGATCGCGAATCACTCGCGGAAGAGATACATAAACGTACAGAAAAAACCGTAAAATGTTTTATTCAAGTGAACGTTTCAGGAGAGGACTCCAAGCATGGATTGCCAAAGGAAGAAGCGTTGGCATTTGTCCGAAAACTAGAAAAATACACTAGTATCCAGGTGGTTGGATTAATGACGATGGCACCTTACACCGACGATGAAGCAGAAATAAGAAATTGCTTTCGTGAGTTAAAAACACTGCAGGGTCACATCCAGGAAATGAACCTTCCATATGCACCATGTAAAGAATTGTCAATGGGAATGTCCAACGACTATAGAATAGCGATTGAAGAAGGTGCCACCTTTATCCGAATTGGAAGTGCGCTTGTTGGAAACGAACAATAAAGTGGAGGTGTAAGGTATGACAATCAAATCTAAATTTAAAAGTTTTTTTGCTTTGGATGATGAAGAATATGAATACAAAGAAACAGATGCCTATGAGGAAGAAGAG
This sequence comes from Sutcliffiella horikoshii, assembly GCF_021991925.1. Taxonomy (GTDB): domain Bacteria; phylum Bacillota; class Bacilli; order Bacillales; family Bacillaceae_I; genus Sutcliffiella_A; species Sutcliffiella_A horikoshii_F. The sequence continues at coordinate 558,414 of NZ_RXZI01000001.1, forward strand.
GTAATGGAAGAACCAAGAAGAACAAGATCGGGCACAACCCAACCAACAAAACAAAATGTTGTAAGCTTGCAAAGTGTTCAAAAAACATCCAAAGTGGTTCTATATGAGCCAAGGTCTTACTCGGAAGCACAGGATGTTGCCGACCATCTGAAAAACCGGAGGGCAATCATTGTCAATCTTCAAAGGATTGATATGGATCAGGCTAAGAGAATCGTGGACTTCCTCAGTGGCACCGTTTATGCCATAGGTGGGGATATTCAGCGAATCGGGCAGAATATTTTCCTATGCACCCCTGATAATGTGGATGTATCGGGATCCATTTCCGAGATTATGCAGCAAGAGCAAGAAAACTTTAGTGATAAGAGGTGGTAGGCATAAATGTATATGTTTTTTAATTTACTTAATCAGTTAGTTTTTATTTACACAATCGCGTTAATCATCTATATTTTCATGTCTTGGTTCCCAGGTGCAAGAGAATCTTCATTTGGAAGAATTTTAGGGCGTATTTGCGAGCCTTACCTAGATATGTTCCGTAGAATCATTCCACCGCTGGGGATGATCGATATTTCTCCAATCGTAGCAATCTTTGTCTTACGCTATGCAGTATACGGTCTTCAAGCACTATTTCGTATGCTAGGTCTATACTAACCATAAAAGTAGGGAATCTCCTCAAGGCGGATTCCCTATTTAACTTTTCTATGAGTAGAGTGATATTATGAGTATTTATCAACATTTTCGTCAAGAAGAACATGATTTCATCGATCAGGTATTGGAATGGAAAGACACCGTGTTGGAGCAATATGCCCCAAAGCTTACGGACTTCCTTGATCCGCGCGAGCAAGATATTGTGAAAAGTGTCGTTGGAAACAATGATGAAGTGAATCTTGCATTTCACGGTGGAGCAGAAGGGGCGGAACGTAAACGTGCTTTACTATATCCACCTTATATTGAACCAACCATCGACGATTTTCAATTAAAATCGTTTCAGCTATCCTATCCCGATAAATTTGTACAGATTGAACATAGACAGGTACTTGGTTCATTAATGGGGATAGGATTGAAAAGAAGCAAGTTCGGAGATATTTACTTTCATGATAAACATGTTCAGTTGGTTCTTGGGGCTGAGGTAAGTAAATTTGTCGAACTTCAACTACAAGAAGTGGGAAGAGTGAAGGTAACTCTTTCCGAAGTCCCACTTGACACCTTATTTGCGGCAGAATCCAGCTGGGAGGAGAAGTCAACAACAGCAGCATCCCTCCGGCTCGATGTCATGATAGCTTCCATTTACAATCTGTCCAGACAAAAAGCTCAATTACTGATTGACGGGAAAAAAGTGAAGGTCAATTGGAGGCTTGTTGAGCAGACAGCTTTTGAATGTCAAGAAGGGGATATCCTTTCTGTAAGGGGATATGGTAGAAGTAAACTACTTACCCTTGATGGGAAAACAAAAAAAGATAAATGGAGAATTATTGTAGGAAAACAAAAATAATTTATAGCTAGGCAGGAAAAATTGGATACCTGTCGAATAATGTTAAGTAATAGTAGAGATTTTAATGGAGGTGGCATCAATGCCCTTAACACCGCTTGATATTCACAATAAAGAGTTCAATAAGGCTTTTCGTGGTTATGATGAAGATGAAGTAAATGAGTTTCTAGATCAGGTAATCAAGGATTATGAAATGATTTTACGAGAAAAGAAGGAACATGAGGAAAAGGTGAAAGAATTACATGACCGCCTATCTCATTTCACGACCATTGAGGAAACATTGAATAAATCCATCTTGGTGGCTCAGGAATCTGCAGAAGATGTCAGAAGGAATGCTCAAAAGGAAGCGAAGCTGATCATTAAAGAGGCAGAAAAGAACGCAGACCGCATCATCAATGAGTCCCTCTTAAAGTCAAGAAAGTTGCAAGTGGAAATCGATGAACTGAAAAAACAATCAAAGATTTTCCGTAACCGTTTCAAGATGCTTGTTGAAGCACAATTGGAATTGATTGATAATGACGATTGGGAACATTTGATGGAATACGAGGAAAAAGATAAAGAATTAGAAGAAAGTGGCGTATAACCTTGACGATATAAGGTTATATTCAGTATAATAACGAAACAAATCAAAGTTTTTTCATATCATAGTTTAAATGAACTTATTTACATTATACAAAATAGAAAGCGTTGATAGGGACAGTAGTTTCTCTTATCACTTATTGAAGCGAGTCGGGGATGGTGGAAGCCCGGTATAAGGAGAGGAATGAACATCACCCTAGAGCATTGGACTGAAGGCTTGATAGCTTGTAAGTTCAATCGTCACATTCACGTTACGAATGCTAAAGTGGACCGGATACTGTATCAAAAAAACAGTTTGGTCAATTTAGGGTGGTACCACGGGAGATCCTCTCGTCCCTTTTTTGGGATGAGGGGATTTTTTTATTTATTTGGCTCTGTTAAAGCATACTGTTGGTTTTTAGTTGCAACTTAGCTGTTGATTGGAGCAATAGGCGAAGACTCCTGAGGGAGATAGCGTTTAGGGGAGACCCCGCAGGCGCAAGCTGAGGAGGCTCCCAAACGCCCCTAGGAAAGCGAAGCCTAGTGCGGAAATCAACAGCGGAGTTTAACAGAGCAATTTATTTTAAGGTAAAGAGTTTCATATCTGTATGAGGAAAGCGAAGCAGTTTGCAAAACTTAACAGTGGTGTTTATCAGATCATTATTTTATGAAAAAACAACAAATTAAAAATGTGAAAGTTGGAGGAAATACCATGGAATACAAAGATACGTTATTAATGCCAAAAACCGAATTCCCTATGCGCGGAAACCTGCCGAACCGCGAGCCACAGCTACAACAAAAATGGGATGAAATGGACATCTATAAAAAGGTGCAAGAACGCACTAAGGACCGTCCGATGTATGTATTGCACGATGGACCTCCATATGCAAATGGAGACATCCATATGGGTCATGCGCTAAACAAGGTCTTAAAGGACTTTATCGTGCGCTATAAGTCCATGAGTGGATACCATGTTCCATATGTTCCGGGTTGGGATACTCATGGTTTGCCAATTGAAACAGCTTTAACAAAAAACAAAAAAGTGAAACGCAAGGAAATGTCTGTGGCAGATTTCCGTAAATTGTGTGAAGAATACGCCTATGATCAAGTAGACCGCCAGCGTGAGCAGTTCATGCGACTAGGGGTACGTGGAGACTGGTTCAACCCGTATATCACATTAAAGCCAGAATACGAAGCACAGCAAATCAAAGTTTTCGGTGAAATGGCGAAAAATGGCCTGATCTATAAAGGATTGAAGCCTGTATACTGGTCCCCGTCCAGTGAATCCGCGCTTGCTGAAGCGGAAATCGAGTATCAAGATAAGCGTTCTCCTTCCATCTATGTAGCATTTAAGGTAGAAGACGGAAAAGGAGTGTTGGACGGTTCCGAAAGCTTCATCATCTGGACGACTACTCCTTGGACGATCCCGGCTAACCTTGGAATTGCCGTAAATGCGGATCTTGATTACAGTGTGGTAGAAGTGAACGGTGATAAATTCATAATTGCTGCAGAGCTTCTAGAAACGGTATCCAGCACGCTTGAGTGGGAAGATGCCAAAGTGGTAAAAACATTTAAAGGTGCAGAGCTTGATCATGTTGTTGCCAAGCACCCACTATATGATCGTACTTCCTTAGTAATGCTCGGTGACCATGTCACAACAGACGCTGGTACTGGTTGTGTACACACGGCACCAGGTCACGGGGAAGACGACTTTATCATCGGGAAGAAATATGGTCTGGATGTTTTGTGCCCGGTTGATGCAAAAGGAAACATGACAGAAGAAGCACCTGGCTTTGAAGGGCTATTCTATGACGAGGCTAACAAGCCGATCACAGAAAAACTTCAAGAAGCAGGAGCACTTCTTAAATTGAACTTTATCACTCACTCCTATCCGCATGACTGGCGTACAAAGAAGCCGACCATTTTCCGTGCAACGGCACAATGGTTTGCATCAATCGATAAAATCAGAGATCAATTGCTAGAAGCAGTGGCAGAGACAAAATGGGTACCGGCATGGGGCGAAACGCGCCTGTATAACATGGTACGTGACCGTGGCGACTGGTGTATCTCCCGTCAGCGTGCGTGGGGTGTTCCGATTCCGGTATTCTACGCAGAAAACGGACAGGAAATCATCACGGATGAGACAATCAATCATGTATCTTCACTTTTCAGGGAGCATGGCTCAAACATCTGGTTCGAAAAAGAAGCAAAAGACCTGCTACCGGAAGGTTTTACGCATGAAGGAAGCCCGAATGGTACATTCTTCAAAGAAATGGACATCATGGATGTATGGTTCGATTCCGGTTCTTCCCATCAATCCGTCCTTGAAGAAAGAGATGACCTGCAACGTCCGGCTGACCTATATCTTGAAGGTTCTGACCAATACCGCGGATGGTTTAACTCTTCCTTGACAACCAGTGTAGCAGTGACAGGAAAAGCTCCTTATAAAGGGATTTTAAGTCACGGCTTCGCACTGGATGGGGATGGACGCAAGATGAGTAAGTCCCTTGGTAACGTAGTTCTTCCATCCAAGGTAATGAACCAGCTTGGAGCAGACATCCTTCGCCTATGGGTGGCATCTGTTGATTATCAATCGGATGTTCGTGTTTCTGATAACATCTTAAAGCAAGTAGCTGAAGTGTACCGTAAGATCCGTAACACTTTCCGTTTCCTTCTTGGAAACCTTGCTGATTTCGATCCTACTCTACACGCTGTAGAGATGAAAGATCTACGTGAAGTGGACCGCTATATGATGGTGAAGCTTAACAACATGATCACAAAGGTGAAGAAATCCTATGAAGACTATGAATTTGCAGGTATCTATCATGCGGTTCATAACTTCTGTACGATTGAACTAAGTTCTTTCTATCTTGATTTTGCAAAGGATATCCTTTACATTGAAGCGAAAGATCAGCATGACCGCCGTGCTATCCAGACAGTTCTATACGAGACATTACTTGCTCTTACAAAGCTTGTGACACCGATCCTTCCTCATACAGCTGATGAAGTTTGGTCCCATATCGAGTTTGTAAAAGAGGAAAGCGTGCAGCTGGTGGATATGCCAGATGTATTGCCTGTTGATAATGCGGATGCAATCGAAGAAAAATGGGATAAATTCATGTCCTTGCGTGACGATGTTCTGAAAGCCCTGGAGGTTGCACGTAACGAAAAGGTGATTGGTAAATCGCTTGCTGCGAAAATTACGTTGTACCCTGATGCTGAAACAAAGACATTGCTTGATTCCATCGAGGAAAATGTTCAACAGCTATTTATCGTATCTGGTTTAGAAGTAGCCGGTCTGAAGGAAGATGCTCCTGAGAATGCCCAAGCATTTGAAGGCGTCGCAATTTCCGTAACTCCAGCCGATGGGGAAACATGTGACCGTTGCTGGGTTGTAACACCAACAGTAGGTAAAGATGCGGATCATCCGACACTATGTGTACGCTGTGCTTCCGTTGTTAAAGAGAATTACACTGCATAAAAGAAAACCGCTGACATTTGTCAGCGGTTTTTATATGGAAACCAATCTGTCAATACTTCAGCTTTATTTACTACCCTCTATTTGCTATAATTCAAAAGTACATATAAAAAGCTGGGGGTATTTGTCAAGATGTATTATCTTATTGCACTTGGAATTATCATTCTCGACCAACTAACAAAATGGTTGGTTGTACGATACATGGAGCTTGGAGAAAGCATTCCGATCATACATAACTTTTTGTACTTATCCTCCCACCGCAATCGTGGAGCTGCCTGGGGGATATTAGAAGGCCAGATGTACTTTTTTTATATTATTACAGTAGGTGTTGTAATCGGACTTGTTGTGTACTTGCAAAAGTTGCCTAAAGACCAACCTTGGATGAAGCTTGCATTGAGTTTGATGCTAGGAGGGGCGATCGGTAACTTCATTGATCGAGTGTTACACCAGGAAGTGATTGACTTCATCAACACTTTCATATTCACCTATGATTTTCCAATATTCAATGTGGCGGATTCTGCATTAGTGATAGGCGTTGGAATCATATTAGTCTTAACGATACTTGAAGGCAAGAAAGAGAAGGAGTTATCAAAAAAATGACAGAAACCATGACGATTCAGATCGATGAATCACAGAAGAATGACCGTATCGACAAGGTGCTTTCCACCCAGAATGAGGAATGGTCACGCTCGCAGGTCCAGCAATGGATCAAAGAGGGACAAGTGCTTGTAAACGGAGAAAAAACAAAACCTAACTATAAGTGTAGTGTAGGTGATGACATTACCGTTACCATACCCGAACCGGAGGCATTGGATGTAGTGCCAGAAGAGATGGACCTTGATATTTACTATGAAGACGCGGATGTCATTGTGGTAAATAAACCGCGAGGCATGGTGGTCCATCCTGCAGCAGGGCATGCGACCGGGACACTTGTAAATGGTTTGATGGCTCATTGCAAAGACCTCTCAGGTATCAATGGTGTCTTAAGGCCTGGCATAGTACATCGAATTGATAAAGACACATCTGGGCTTTTGATGATCGCAAAAAACGACTTTGCACATGAAAAACTTGTCAACCAGCTTGTGGCAAAGACTGTAACACGGAAGTATCAAGCAATTGTTCACGGTGTTATTTCCCATGACGTAGGGACTGTCGATGCTCCGATCGGCCGGGATAAAAAAGATCGCCAAGCGATGACAGTGACAGATGAAAACAGCAGAAACGCCGTCACTCACTTCCGGGTGATAGAACGATTTAAAGATTTCACGCATATTGAGTGCCAGCTTGAAACCGGGCGCACACACCAAATTCGTGTCCATATGAAGTATATTGGGTATCCTTTAGCGGGGGACCCGAAATATGGTCCGAAAAAATCACTGGATATTGAAGGACAGGCTCTTCACGCGGGAATCCTTGGTTTTATCCATCCACGTTCGGAAGAATACATGGAATTTGCGGCACCTAATCCGCCAGAATTCGAGCGCGTTTTAAAACATTTAAAAAATCATTGACATCCTAAAGTTATTTTGAGATAATCATTACAGTTGAATAAGACCTTTAAATGACAGTCCCGTGAGGCTGAGAAGGTAACGGCATATGTGAATGGAGAAGCTATATCTATAGCCACCCCTCTATTTTCATGTACAAAAACCTCTCATCATACGGTGAGAGGTTTTTTGTTTCTCGTTACAGGTAAGGGTAAGAAAGGGTGAGGAAAAATGGCAGAAAAGGCTTTGATTTTAGACGAGCAGGCAATAAGAAGAGCGTTAACTCGCATCGCCCATGAAATAATTGAACGAAATAAAGGTGTGGAAGACTCCGTTCTTGTTGGGATAAAAACAAGAGGGATTCACTTAGCCAAACGATTGGCCGAGCGCATCAATCAAATAGAAGAAAAGGAAATAGCAGTTGGGGAATTGGATATAACGTTGTACAGGGACGACCTTACTACCAAAACATCCGATAATGAACCGCTTGTTAAAGGTTCTGACATCCCGGTCGACATAAACAATAAGAAAGTTATCTTGGTAGATGATGTATTGTTTACAGGTAGAACCGTTCGAGCGGGAATGGACGCGCTAATGGATTTCGGTAGACCATCACAAATCCAATTAGCTGTACTTGTAGACAGAGGACATAGGGAGCTTCCGATACGAGCTGATTTCGTAGGAAAGAATATTCCGACGGCAAGCACCGAAAAGATAGTAGTGGAGCTATCCGAAATAGATAATAATGATCAAGTTAGTATACATGATAAATAAATAGACCCTTTTAATTGCAGTCCCGTGAGGCTGGCAAAGGGGTAAATTGGTTTTGAGAATCCGCTGCTGGCGGATATTCGAGGAGCCTCTCTACCTCTTTGCGCCATCAGGCTGCCAAAGAGTTTTTTTATGGGAAAATAGGGAGGTAATCTGATGAGAGAGAAACCAGTTTTAGACATACATGAAGTACCTAGCAAATCAAAATGGTTGATTTTCAGTATACAACATTTATTCGCCATGTTTGGCGCAACGATATTAGTTCCTGCACTTGTAGGACTGAATCCAGCAGTTGCGTTGATAGCAAGTGGCCTTGGAACGCTTGCTTACATTTTCATCACTAAAGGACAGATCCCAGCATATCTTGGTTCATCCTTTGCCTTCATCGTGCCGATCATAGCGGCCTCGGAACTTGCAGGTCCCGGCGGAGCGATGGTAGGGGGATTCCTTGCAGGGGCGGTATATGGAATTGTGGCCCTATTGATCAAGCAGCTTGGCCATCAATGGATCTTAACCATTTTGCCTCCGGTTGTAGTAGGGCCGGTGATTATAGTTATAGGACTAGGTTTAGCCGGAGTTGCAGTCGATATGGCAATGTATGAAAATCCCGGCGCACCAGAAGCTGAACTCATCTATAGTGTGAAACATCTTACGGTAGCCTTGACAACACTTGCCATTACCATTGTAAGTGCGATTTTCTTAAGAGGCATCTTCGGCATCATCCCGATACTGATTGGTATCGTCGGTGGATATATTACAGCATATTTTGCAGGATTGATTGACTTGACACCAGTGAGTGTAGCAAAGTGGATCGAAGCACCGAACTTTATCGTACCGTTTGTTGATTATTCCCCAATGGTGACAGTGTCCATCATCGGTATCATGGTTCCGATAGCAATTGTAACCATCGCAGAACATATTGGAGATCAAATGGTAATCAGTAAAATTGTCGGAAAGAACTTTATTAAAAAACCAGGACTACACCGCTCCATCCTAGGGGATGGTGTGGCAACGATGATCGCCTCCTTGATTGGTGGTCCACCTAACACAACGTATGGTGAAAACATCGGGGTCCTGGCCATAACGAGAGTTTTCAGTGTCTTTGTTGTCGGAGGAGCGGCAGTCCTTGCCATCATGTTCGGATTTATCGGTAAAATATCAGCTTTGATCGGCACCATTCCAAGTGCGGTAATGGGTGGGGTATCCATCCTCTTGTTTGGAATAATAGCTTCAAGTGGTTTAAGAACGTTAATTGACAATAAAATAGATTTCAGTGTAAAACGAAATCTGATCATCGCTTCTGTGATCATGGTAATAGGTGTGGGAGGAGCTTTCATTAAAGTGCTTGACGTGCAGATTGCAGGAATGGCGCTGGCAACGATCATCGGGATCTTCCTTAACATTTTCTTACCGGGGAGAGAATCCGCAGCATCAGAACATGATGTGATGGATGAAGAACAAAATACAGTAGCTTAACCTTTTAAGACAAGTCCAGAGAGGCTGAGAAGGGTGCAAAGCGAACACTTAGTAAACAAGGAAGATTCTGCAATAGTATCCTCTTGTTTACCTGAGTATGAGCAAAACACCCTTCCGCCAAAATGGATAGGGTGTTTTTTTATGAAACGGGAGGGATGGAAATGAGACACTTACGAACGATGAGTGATTTGGCAAACGAGGAGATTATGGCGCTGATTGAAGAAGCAATGGATTTTCAACAAGGAAAACAATGGACACCAGAAAAGCAGACATTCGTTGCCAACCTTTTCTACGAGTCAAGTACAAGAACAAAATGCAGCTTTGAAGTCGCAGAAAGAAGTCTGGGTCTTCAAGTACTGCCATTTGAAGTCAGCACCTCAAGCGTCAACAAAGGTGAAAGCTTGTACGATACGTCTAAAACATTGGAGTCCCTAGGTGTAAGTGCTCTTGTCATCCGCCATCCTGAAGAAGAATATTTCAACCAACTACATACTATTCAGGCAGCGATCATCAATGGTGGAGATGGTTGTGGAAATCATCCTACCCAATCTTTATTGGACCTGATGACGATTTACCAGGAATATGAGAAATTTGCGGGATTGAACATAACCATTGTTGGTGACATCCGCCATAGCAGGGTGGCAAGATCTAACGCGGAAGTTTTGCATCGGTTAGGTGCGGTAGTGAAGTTTGTTGCCCCTGACGAATGGAAGGATGAAACCTATCATCAAGATGCCTACATCACAATGGATGAGGCGATACAAACCAGTGATGTGGTGATGCTTTTGAGAATCCAGCATGAAAGGCATCACAGTGAAAAAGCAGGATTGGATGATTACCACAAGAAATACGGTATGACAATCCAACGAGAAAAAGAAATGAAGCCGAACAGTATCATCATGCACCCTGCGCCGATCAACCGCGGCGTGGAAATTGCTTCAGAACTTGTGGAATGCGAGCGCTCAAGGATTTTCAAGCAGATGGAAAACGGCTTATACATGAGAATGGCTGTACTGAAAAGAGCACTAACAAACAATGAAGGAGGAAAAGAGCATGAAAACATTATTAAAGAATGGGAAATGGCTTAATTCTGAAGGTGAAATGAAAAAGGTGGATATTCTGATCGAGGATAAAACCATTAAAAGCATCGCCTCCAACATTGAAGATAACGGCAATGAAGAAGTGATCGATCTAGAAGGGAACCTTGTATCTGCAGGATTTATCGATGTACATGTACACTTAAGGGAACCTGGCGGGGAAAAGAAAGAAACAATTGAAACAGGAACGTTGGCTGCAGCCAAGGGTGGATTCACCACCATTTGCGCCATGCCTAATACAAGACCTACACCTGATACGAAAGAACAGCTAGAATGGCTGACTAATAGAATCGAAGAAACAGCAAGTGTTCGTGTTCTACCATATGCATGCATCACAACAAGACAACTTGGACTGGAACTTACCAACTTTGCCGAGTTAAAAGAAGCTGGAGCATTCGCTTTTACTGATGATGGGGTTGGCGTGCAGGATGCCTCCAAAATGCTTGAAGCAATGAAACAAGCGGCGGCGCTTGATATGGCGATAGTTGCTCATTGTGAAGAAAATACATTAATCAACAAAGGTTCTGTTCATGAAGGGGAATTTTCTAAGGAACATGGGTTGAATGGCATTCCATCTGTATGTGAATCCGTTCATATCGCACGCGACATTTTGCTTGCAGAAGCTGCAGGCTGTCACTACCATGTCTGCCATATCAGTACAAAAGAATCCGTCAGAGTGGTAAGGGACGCAAAGCGAGCTGGCATTAGAGTCACAGCGGAAGTCAGCCCGCATCATTTGCTTTTGTGTGAGGATGATATCCCGGGACTTGATCCGAATTTCAAAATGAACCCACCTTTAAGAGGTAAAGCAGACCAAGAAGCACTAATAGAGGGGCTGCTTGACGGAACCATTGATTTCATCGCAACCGACCATGCTCCCCATACAGCAGATGAAAAAGCGGAAGGCATGGAAAAGGCCCCATTCGGAATCGTAGGATTGGAAACTGCTTTTCCATTACTTTATACAAACTTTGTGGAAACAGGGGAATTCACGCTAAAACAATTACTAGAATGGCTGACTGTCAAGCCTTCAGAAGTCTTTAAACTGCAAAGTGGGCAACTAAAAGAAGGAGCACCAGCAGATCTTACCATCATCGATATGAATAGCATATCAACAATTAATCCGGAGAGCTTCCTTTCCAAAGGGAAGAATACTCCATTTACAGGTTGGGAATGCAAAGGATGGCCTGTTATGACAATAGTAGAAGGAAAACTAGTTTGGCAGAAAGGTAGTGTTCAAGTATGAATCGACAACTAATTTTAGAAGACGGCACTTTCTTTGTAGGAAAGGCGTTTGGCAGCTTAAAGGACTCTATTGGCGAAGTGGTTTTTAATACAGGAATGACAGGTTATCAAGAAATCTTATCGGACCCATCCTACTGCGGTCAGCTTGTGACCCTCACATACCCGCTAGTTGGAAACTACGGAGTGAATAGGGATGACTTTGAATCCATTCACCCGGCAATCCACGGATTTATTGTAAAAGAAGTAAGTGATTACCCTTCCAACTTCCGTAATCAATGGACATTGGATGAGTTTTTCAAAGCAAAAGACATTCCGGGAATTGCAGGTATTGATACGAGAAAACTGACTAGAATCATTCGTCAGCATGGAACGCTAAAAGGTGCTTTATGCGGACTTGATGTAGATCGCGAAGAAGTGATTCAACAATTGAAAACGACGACACTTGCAACCAACCAGGTTCATCAAGTGTCCACCAAAACGGCATATCCTAGCCCGGGTCGCGGTTACCGTGTGGTACTTGTGGACTTTGGGATGAAACACGGTATTTTACGAGAATTGAACAAACGCGGATGTGACGTGGTAGTGGTTCCATACAACATCACTGCAGAAGAAATCATGCAGCTTAGCCCGGACGGAGTGATGCTATCCAATGGACCTGGAGACCCAAAAGACGTACCGGAAGCGATCACCATGATTCAAGGATTACTCGGAAAAGTGCCAGTGTTCGGGATTTGCCTTGGACATCAGCTTTTTGCCCTTGCATGTGGAGCGGACACCGAAAAAATGAAATTTGGCCATAGAGGCTCCAATCACCCAGTAAAAGATTTGAAAACTGGAAAGGTTGCATTAACCTCCCAAAACCATGGCTACACCGTAACGGAAGAGTCATTGGGAAATACAAGACTAGAAGTAACGCATATCGCCCTGAACGACGGTACGGTCGAAGGTGTCAAACATAAAGATTATCCGGTATTCACGGTCCAATATCACCCAGAAGCAAGTCCGGGACCAGAAGATGCGAACTACTTATTTGATCAATTCATGGAACTTATCAAGGAATCGAAAAAGGAGGAACTTGTATGCCAAAACGTCTAGACATCCAATCCATCTTAGTAATCGGGTCCGGTCCAATCGTGATCGGCCAAGCAGCAGAGTTTGATTATGCAGGTACACAAGCGTGTATCGCCCTTCGCGAAGAAGGATACCGCGTCATCCTAGTAAACTCCAATCCTGCAACCATCATGACAGATCAAGAGATGGCGGACAAAGTATACATGGAGCCGTTGACGGTCGAATTTGTAAGTAGAATCATTCGCAAGGAACGACCAGACGCCATCCTTCCTACTCTTGGTGGGCAAACTGGATTGAACCTTGCTGTGGAACTAGCAGAAGCAGGCGTTCTAGAAGAATGCAACGTGCAAATCCTTGGTACGAAGTTATCTGCCATCCAAAAAGCAGAGGACCGCGACCTGTTCCGTACCTTGATGAATGAGCTTGGAGAGCCTGTCCCACAAAGTGAAATCATCACAAATCTGGAAGAAGCTTATGAGTTTGTTAATGAAGTAGGCTACCCGGTCATTGTAAGACCTGCCTATACGCTTGGTGGGACAGGCGGAGGAATTTGTTCCAACGAAGAAGAATTGATTGAGATCGTGACTAGCGGACTGAAAAATAGTCCGGTAACGCAATGCCTACTTGAGAAGAGCATCGCTGGATTCAAGGAAATCGAATATGAAGTAATGCGTGACAGCAATGATAACGCAATTGTAGTTTGTAATATGGAAAACATTGATCCGGTTGGCGTACATACGGGAGACTCCATCGTAGTGGCGCCAAGTCAGACGCTAAGTGACAGGGAATACCAGTTGTTGCGTAATGTATCCCTGAAAATCATCCGTGCCCTGGAAATCGAGGGCGGATGTAATGTACAGCTTGCGCTAGATCCACACAGTTTCAATTACTTCATCATTGAAGTAAACCCAAGGGTAAGCCGTTCATCTGCACTCGCTTCCAAGGCAACAGGTTATCCAATTGCCAAGCTTGCAGCGAAAATCGCGGTAGGCCTGACGCTGGATGAAATGATGAACCCTGTTACAGGTAAAACGTATGCATGCTTTGAGCCGGCACTTGATTATATCGTAACCAAAATCCCTAGGTTCCCATTTGATAAGTTCGAGTCCGCCAACCGCCGACTTGGCACTCAAATGAAAGCGACCGGGGAAGTAATGGCAATCGGAAGAACGTTCGAGGAATCCCTACTTAAAGCGGTTCGTTCCTTAGAGTCAAACATTTCCTACCTCGAACTTGAAGGAAGCGAAGAGTTTTCAGATGAACTAGTAGAAAAACGCATCAGGAAAGCTGGAGATGAGAGGTTGTTCTATATCGCTGAAGCGATGAGAAGAGGCGTCACCATCCACACTATCCATGACTGGTGCGAAATCGATCTGTTTTTCCTGCAGAAGTTGCATAAAATCTTGGCGATGGAAGAGTTCATCACAAGTAACAATGGCTGCCTCTCCACACTGGTAGAAGCGAAAGAAATGGGCTTCAGCGACGAAACGATCGCCAAACTATGGTCCACAACCGAAAGAGAGATATATGAACTGCGCCTTCAAGAAACAATAGCACCTGTCTATAAGATGGTGGATACTTGTGCAGCTGAATTTGAATCCAGTACACCATACTATTATGGAACGTATGAGGATGAGAACGAATCAGAAGTTACGGAAAAAGAAAGCATTGTCGTATTGGGTTCTGGTCCAATCAGGATTGGCCAAGGGGTGGAGTTCGACTATGCAACGGTTCATTCTGTATGGGCGATCAAGGAAGCTGGTTATGAAGCAATCATCATCAACAATAACCCAGAAACCGTATCAACAGACTTCAGTATTTCTGACAAGCTTTACTTTGAGCCGTTAACGATTGAGGATGTCATGAATATCATCAATCTCGAAAAGCCAAAAGGAGTTGTGGTGCAATTTGGTGGCCAAACGGCAATCAATCTTGCAGCAGAATTAGAAGCAAGAGGAGTCAAGATTCTAGGTACTACCTTGGAAGACTTGGACCGTGCGGAAAACCGCGATAAATTCGAACAAACACTGAATACACTTGACATTCCACAACCTAAAGGGAAAACAGCCATCTCGATCCCTGAGGCAATCGAAATTGCTGAAGGAATCGGCTACCCGGTGCTTGTACGTCCATCCTATGTTTTGGGCGGTCGCGCAATGGAAATCGTCTATAAGTCTGAAGAACTTTTACACTACATGAAAAATGCAGTGAAAATTAACCCGGAACATCCAGTACTGATTGATAAATACATGATAGGTAAAGAAATCGAAGTAGATGCAATCTCAGATGGAAAAGATGTATTCATACCAGGCATCATGGAGCATATCGAACGCGCTGGTGTTCACTCTGGTGACTCCATCGCGGTTTACCCACCGCAAACACTGAGTGCAGCAATCAAAGAGCAAATCATCGATTACACAACAAGGTTGGCGCAAGGCTTGAACATTATTGGTCTACTAAACATTCAATTTGTCATCTACAAAGAGGAAGTTTATGTAATCGAAGTTAACCCAAGATCAAGCCGTACCGTACCATTCTTGAGCAAAATTACCCATGTGCCTATGGCGAAGGTTGCAACTAAGATCATCCTAGGTGAAACACTGACTTCACAAGGATATGGATCTGGACTACAACCTGAGACAAAAGGAGTTTTCGTGAAAGTGCCAGTTTTCTCTTTTGCAAAACTGCGGAATGTCGATATCACGCTTGGACCAGAGATGAAGTCTACTGGGGAAGTGATGGGGAAAGACATCACCCTTGAAAAAGCACTATATAAAGGATTGGTTGCTTCAGGAATTTCCATAAAAACATACGGCTCTGTATTGTTCACCATTGCTGACAAAGATAAAGAAGAAGCTCTTCAACTGGCGAAAAGGTTTCACCGTATCGGCTATAAACTTCTGGCAACAGCCGGAACTGCCGAGTTCTTCGGGGAGTCGGATATTCCTGTAACAGTTGTTAATAAAATTGGTGGAGAGTCTCCGAACCTGATTGATGTCATTAGAAAAGGGCAGGCACAATTCGTTATCAACACCCTGACTAAAGGCAAACAACCAGCACGTGACGGATTCAGAATCCGCCGTGAATCAGTGGAAAATGGGATCCCTTGCCTGACATCACTTGATACAGCAAAAGCGATCTTGAGAGTGCTAGAATCAATGACATTCTCCATCGAATCGATTGAAACCTTGGAAAGCAAAGAAAAAGAGGCGGTGTACAGCTAATGAAAAAAGCCTGGATGACCATCATCTCTCAAACTAATATTGCACGGAACATCTATGAAATGACCTTAGAAGGAGAACTCGTCGATCTGATGAGTTCCCCTGGTCAGTTCGTTCATATCCGTGTGACAGAAGGATTCGAAACCCTTTTAAGGCGTCCGATCAGTATATCATGCATTGATAAGAAAAAACGACAATGTAAGATCACATACAGAGCTGAGGGTAAAGGAACAATGATTTTGGCCAGAAAACAGCCAGGTGAAAAGCTAGACATTTTGGGGCCACTGGGAAACGGTTTTCAAGTAGAGGAATTACAACGCGAAGATCATGCATTGATTGTTGGAGGTGGGATCGGTGTCCCACCACTCCTAGAGTTGACCAAGCAATTGAACCGTAAAGGAGTACGCACCACCCACGTACTTGGCTTCCAGTCGAAAGAAGATGTATTTTATAAAAATGAATTTGCATACTTCGGAGACACCTATGTAGCAACGGTAAACGGGACATATGGAACGGAAGGATTTGTTACAAATGTGTTGGATGAGATTCAGCCATCATTTAATACCCTCTTCGCTTGTGGCCCAACACCAATGCTTGCAGCACTTGAAAACCTTTTCCCGGATGAGAATGTCTATCTATCTCTTGAAGAGCGGATGGGCTGTGGCATCGGTGCGTGTTTTGCATGTGTCTGTCACCTTCAAAACGATCCACAAGGATATTCTTACAAAAAAGTTTGTACAGATGGACCGGTATTCCGGGCAGGGGAGGTTGTTCTATGAGTTGCTTATCTACTAATTTGCCAGGGCTGGACTTGAAGAATCCGATTATGCCAGCATCCGGATGCTTTGGATTCGGTAGGGAATATGCCAAGCTCTATGACTTGAATATTCTTGGAGCGATCATGATAAAAGCTACCACTGCTGAGCCTAGGTTTGGTAATCCTACTCCAAGGGTTGCAGAAACCAACGCAGGAATGCTCAATGCAATTGGGCTGCAAAATCCCGGACTGGAAAAGGTCCTGTCGGAAGAGTTACCGTTTTTAGCCAACTACAATGTGCCTATCATCGCCAATGTGGCAGGATCGTTGATTGAGGACTATGTAAAGGTTGCAAAAGAAATCTCTGCGGCACCGAATGTTCACGCCTTGGAATTGAACATCTCCTGCCCAAACGTTAAAACAGGGGGAATTGCATTCGGCACAGATCCTGCGGTAGCTTTTGAGGTCACAAAGGCAGTAAAGGAAGTTTCAGAAGTGCCTGTTTACGTTAAATTATCCCCAAATGTTGCAAACATTTCAGAGATTGCTATGGCAATTGAGCAGGCTGGAGCCGATGGGTTGACGATGATCAACACATTGCTTGGGATGAGAATAGATTTGAAAACAGGACGCCCAGTATTGGCGAATGGAACAGGAGGATTATCCGGTCCGGCAATTAAGCCGGTAGCCATCAGGATGATCCATGAAGTTAGCCAAAAGGTTTCCATCCCTATCATTGGCATGGGCGGTGTCCAGTCGGCTGATGATGTCTTGGAATACCTTTTTGCAGGAGCAAGCGCCGTCGCTGTCGGGACTGCAAACTTTGTAGATCCTTTTATCTGTCCGACCATCATCGAAGAACTTCCATATAAAATGCACGAATTAGGGTTTGAGCACATTTCAGAGTGTATCGGAAGGAGCTGGAAGCAGCATGCAAAAATCGCTTATAGTCGCGCTTGATTTTGCTGGAAGAGAAGAAGTTTCAAGGTTTCTTGCGAATTTCGGAGATGAAAAATTGTATGTGAAAGTCGGGATGGAATTGTTTTACCAAGAAGGCCCGAGGGTTGTGGAAACTCTGGTCGCAGACGGCCATGACGTATTCCTTGATCTAAAGCTACATGATATCCCCCATACCGTTTATCAAGCGATGAAAGGCCTTGGCAAGTTAGGAGTGACGATGACCAATCTCCATGCTGCGGGCGGGAAAGAAATGATGAAGGCAGGACTCGAAGGATTGATGGAAGGTGCGGCTGGACGACGACCAAACTTGATTGCAGTCACACAGCTTACTAGTATGACGGAAAAACGTATGCAAGAAGACCTCATGATTGCCGGTCAGCTTAATGAAGTGGTTCTGCATTATGCAACGAATGCATTCGAATCCGGTTTAGATGGAGTGGTTTGTTCCTCACTGGAGGCAACCATGCTTAGGAATGCGTTGGGAGAAGAGTTCAAAAAAGTCACCCCTGGAATCCGGATGAAAGAGGATAGTGTGGATGACCAGAAACGTGTGGTAACTCCATTGGAGGCGCGAAAATTTGGCGCAACAGAAATCGTAGTAGGACGCAGTATCACACGTGCTGCAAACCCTCGTAAGGCGTATGAAGCAATACTACAACAATGGCAGGGAGTGGAGATAGGATGAACGAAACTATGAACAGAACAGTGGCAGAAGACTTATTGGAAATCAAAGCGGTATTTTTCCAACCAAATGACCCTTTTACATGGTCCTCAGGAATTAAGTCACCCATTTATTGTGACAACCGTTTGACCATTTCATATCCACGTGTACGTAGAAATATTGCGGAGTCGTTGTCTAGATTGATTGCTTCAAAGTTTTCTGATGTGCAGGTGGTAGCTGGAACAGCTACAGCTGGGATACCTCATGCTGCATTGGTCAGTAATGAGCTGAACCTGCCGATGTGCTATGTTCGAAGCAAAGCGAAAGCGCATGGTAAAGGAAATCAAATTGAAGGCCGTGTAGAAGCCGGGCAGAAAGTAGTAGTAGTGGAAGACCTTATTTCTACAGGCGGCAGCGCAATCGCGGCAGTCCAAGCACTAAGGGAAGCTGGCTGTGAAGTGCTTGGGGTGGTAGCCATTTTTACATACGGATTGGACGTAGCCCATGACAACTTGGCGAACTATGAAATTGAAGCGCATGCACTATGTGATTATCAAACATTGATGGATGTGGCGATTGAGAAGGACTACATTCTCGAAGGTGATCGCAAGAAGCTTTCAAAGTGGGTGCAGAACCCGACAAGTGAGACTTGGATGGAGTTTTAAGTTGAATATAGTTGGAGTGTTTTCCTCTGGGCCTTGTGGTCTGGGGGATTTTTTGCTGTGGTAGTAGAATATTGGACTAGAAGATTACCTCCTTTTAAATGTAGGTAGCTGAGGATAAAGGAAAGTGTAGAATGTGAGAGTTTAGTGGTAGAAGGACAGTTGGGAAATGTAGAAGGTCGCACGGGAAGTGGTAGAAGGTTGAGATTTAACGGTAGAAGGTGGATTGTAGGGGGAGAGAGGTTAATGCAGGAACTATGTCGCCCTCCAGCCTAAGGCCACACGTCGATACCAGTAGCTTGAGTGTAGTCACAGAGGCGGGGAAAATTACCTGTATTTAAAATTAGGTAGCTGAAAAGAGCAGAAGTGTAGAATATGAAAGTTTAGTGGGGAGGTTGGGAAATGTACAAGATGATCCAGGAAATGTAGAAGGTGGCCGGAAAAGTGTAGAAGCTTCCGAATTTACTGTAGAACCCCCAAGCCCACCAGTGGATCCCAATGATTAAAATATCCTACTTTTAAATGTAGGTAGCTGAGGATAAAGGAAAGTGTAGAATGTGAGAGTTTAGTGGTAGAAGGACAGTTGGGAAATGTACAAGGTAATCCGGGAAATGTAGAAGGTAGCACGGGAAGTGGTAGAAGGTTGAGATTTAACGGTAGAAGGTGGATTGTAGGGGGAGAGAGGTTAATGCAGGAACTATGTCGCCCTCCAGCCTAAGGCCACACGTCGATACCAGTAGCCTGAGTGTAGTCACAGAAGCGGGGAAAATTACCTGTATTTAAAATTAGGTAGCTGAAAAGAGCAAAAGTGTAGAATATGAAAGTTTAGTGGTAAAAGGGAGGTTGGGAAATGTACAAGATGATCCAGGAAATGTAGAAGGTCGCCGGAAAAGTGTAGAAGCTTCCGAATTTACTGTAGAACCCCCAAGCCCATCAGAGGATTCCTATGATTAAAATAAAATATCCCCAAAAAAATATAACAAAATCACCCATTAAAGCAGGAACCCCACCAATAAATGTCGAAATATGTGACCAAACTAAAAATAGAAAGGTGTGAAAAATTGGATAAACAAGGATACCGTCGTTCAAAGATGCAGTGTAAACTAGATGCCTTACTTAGGAGGCTGCCACCTCAACATGAAAAATATCTACAGATTGAGAGTGATTTAGGTAAAAGGCGTTCTGGGGATTTTGGAGAAAACTCCATAGATTATTATTTGTCGCAATTAAGTGAAGTTCAAGATTGTATAATAGTAAAAGGAGCAAGACTACTCCTCAATAAGCATCACTTCCAAATGGATACTCTTCTACTGTTTCCTTCATTTTTTATCCTCCTAGAAACTAAACACTTAACTGGAACACTTCTTTTTGATCCAGATTACCAACAACTCATCCAGATTAAGAAAGAAGATATAAACCTTGAAATCTCTAGGCATGATCCGATCCTTCAAGTAAAAATGCAATATAATCAATTCAAGCGGTGGTTAGCCAACCACAATAAAGAAGGGTACCCAGGTTTTTGTTTTGTAGGTGTTACAAACCAAAACGCTATTGTAAAGGCTCTTTCCAACCCTACCCTAGTACAAGAATTCGTGGTGAGAAGCCCTGCCCTGACTTTTAAAATCAACGACATTCTAGCCAACCAGCAGCCAAAGCGCTCCACCAGATTTTCCCCACAAGAAATATCTTTTCTAATAACCAATCACCATGCTCCAAGAAATGTAAATATCCTCAAAGATTATAATATAGGGGCATTAGAAATATTGACAGGAGTTGCTTGCCCTAATTGCAACAAACTGGCTATGGAGAAACTCCCAAGGAAATGGAGCTGCCCATTTTGCAAACACCAGTCAAAGGATGCTCACATTTCAACCTTGATTGACTATTCTTTTTTATTTGGCACATCCATTTCAATACGAGAGGTATGCAGGGTTTTACACATAAATAATATACGCAGTGCCAGGAGAATGATAAATGAGTTATCTCTCAAACGAATAGGAACTACTTACAATTCAAGGTACTGTTTAAAAAGCCTTGTAGAACAACAAAACGCACCCAGATTAAAGGGTGCGTTTGTGAACTTCGTACTATTAGATTAATTTCTCAATTTCGCTGTCTTTCTTAAGGTCTTCCACTAGGGTTTGAAGTTTCTTTTGGACTTCTTCTTGCTCTAGTTGACCGCGAATTTGGTCTTCTACTTCAGCGAATTCAGGGAATTCGTTTTCTGGAGCTTCTTCTCCTTCTGGAGCTTCCGCTTGTTGTGCTTCACTTTGTTGTTTCGCTTGGTCGTAGTATTCTTTTACTTGCTCGTCCGACACTTTTGTGTCAGGGAATTCTTTTTCCATATACTTTTGAAGAGCCAACTCTTCGGCGATTTGTGCTTTCAATGTGTCCATAGTAAGCGGGCTTGCTTCTAGTGCCTCTTCGAATTTTTCTTCGCTTTCGTAACCTGCTTTAATATCGTTGATGTAGTCTTCGATTTCTTTTTCGCTTGCTTCGTAGCCTTTCTCTGCTACTTCTTGAGAAAGAATCTTTTGATCGATCAATGTATTCAGAGTTTGATCCTTCATTGCCTCAGCGTCTCCGCCTTGACCGAATTGCATCATCATCATCTGAGTTTGTTGAAGCATGTTGTTGTATTCTTGTCCTTTGATTTCTTGACCATTGACTTTAGCGACAACTTTCTCGGGATCTACTTCTTCCACTTCAGGAGTTTGTTGTTCTTGTCCTTGTTGCGCCTCTTTGTTTTCTTTCCCTTCGTTAGCAGCATTATTTCCATTGGAACCACATGCAGCTAATAGTACAGCTGTTAACATCGCTACTAGAAAGATCGTCAATTTCTTTTTCATGTTGTAACCTCCATTTGAAAAACATTTAAAACTATTTTTCCATTTAAACATGCTTTTTATGAGGAAGCAAATGATTACCCTTTTATTTGTTAAAATAAACCTAAAAATATGAAAATTTGGTGTAACTTTAAATTTTCTTATTCGTCTTTAAAACACATGAAAAAGGAGGGGACGGGATGGACGAGGAATTTGCCAAACAAAAAATCCAAGAGTGGTACGATATACATAGCGATGAAATCTATCGTTTTATAGTAATGCTTACGGGGGACCAGGAAGTAGCCAAGGATCTCATGCATGATACTTTTTTGAAATCTTATTTCAGTTTGCAACATTATCAGGGGAAAGTAAGTGTGAAAAATTGGTTATATCGGATCGCCAGAAGTGTAACGATAGATTATCAGAGAAGAGCTAGGCCGGTTGCTTTCTTTTTACAGGAGTGGAATCTTTTATCGGTAGACGAGGGGAATTGTCCGCAAAAGATAGTGGAATTGGGGGAAACGGAAGTGCATTTATATGCTGCGCTTAGTAAACTGAAACATTCCTATAAAGAGGTAATTGTACTCCGGAAACTAAAAGAAATGTCCATTCACGAAACCGCAGAAGTCCTCGATTGGTCAGAGGCAAAAGTGAAGACAACCCTTTTTCGAGCTCAACTGGCGTTAAAAAAACAGTTGGAAAAGGAGGGCTATATACATGAAAATATCTAATGATCAGAATGGATGGGAGCGAATTTCTAAAAGCTTTCAATTAATAGGTTTGGAACCGAACGAAAAGCAGGAAGTCCTCCATTCGTTGCAAGTAAATATGTCGAAAAAAAAGAGGTTAAGGCAATATAACTTCCATCTAGCCCCCATTGTATCTATAGTTCTATTCATAAGTACACTTGTTGTTGGAGGATATTATCTGGTTAATGGGAAAGCAAATGTGGATCATTATACTAGCGGTGGAGCAAATCCCACTCCAAAAATCCCTGTTTTAAGTGAAATGGGGTTAAGGCTTAGCCAGGATCAGATGAACACATGGTTAATCCTAAAAGAAAATGGAGAGATGGTCGGAAAACTTGCATTTTGTGAAAAACAATGTGATAAAGAGATCGATCGAATGAAGGTTATGGAAGAACGGGACCTGAAAGGTTTAAGCTATCCCACCACTTTATATCGAGAACATGTGAAGTCAATGAATGTTTTTCAAACTCAGCATTTCATTATGAGCAGGGAAGATGGAGAGCCTTTTGCCTATTTGCGAATTAACGTTCCTGACGTAGACCATGAGTTGGAACAAGGGGCAACAGTGATTCTTGAAAGCTTTCAAAATAATTTAAGATAAATTAAATAGCACCTGCTCTCTCATGAGGGCAGGTGCTTCTTTCATCACTTCTTCAGCCCAATGATCATCTCTTCATCAGGAGTCACATAGATGGTCTGTTGCTGTTCATAGATCACAAATCCAGGCTTGGACCCTGAAGGTTTCTTGACATTTCTGACTTTGGTGAAATCGACTGGAACAGAGCTTGAGTGTCGGGCTTTGCTGAAGTAGGCAGCGATGGTGGCAGCCTCTTTAATGGTCTCCTCTGTCGGGTCGGAGTTTTTGATGACGACATGGGAACCTGGTATGTCTTTTGTATGGAGCCATATATCGTCTCTACGGGCAATCCTATTGGTAAGGTGGTCGTTTTGTTTATTGTTCTTGCCTACTAAAATTTCTGTCCCGTCACTTGCAACATAACTCTCAAGAACTGGTTTTTGTGGTTTCAGCTTTTTTCGCTTTTGTTTCATGCGCAGATAGCCTTCTTCCATCAGCTCTTCACGGATTTCCTGGATATCCTTTGGAGAGGCTGTTTCCACCTGTTGGTTCAGCATGTCAAAGTATTCGATTTCCGCTTTCGCTTTTTCGATTTGTTCTTCTACGATAGCTAACGAATTCTTTGCTTTTTGGTATTTGTTAAAGTATCGTTGCGCGTTGCTAGAAGGAGATCGTTGCGGATCCAGTGCTATGGTGATGGTGCCGCCTTCTTCGTCATAATAGTTCACGACGGTCACCTCGGTATCTCCGCGCGAGATTTGATAAAGGTTGGCAGTCAGGAGCTCCCCATATAATTGAAATTTCTCTGCGTCCCTTGCATCCACTAAGGTCTGTTCAAGCTTTACAATCTTCTTTTCATTTTTCTGGATTTCGTTTGTGATAAAACGTTCGAGATCGTTTGCTTGCTGCTTTACGCGATCCCGTGATGCTTTTCCGAAGTAGAATCGGTCAAGTGTTTCGCTGAGTGAAGCAAACTGCTTACCTTCCCCTTTAAGGTGTTCAAGGTCAAGTAAATAGAAAACCTCTTTGTTGTCTGATGTAATGATCTGCGGCGAGAGGTCCCCCTTTTTGATTTTATCCACCAAGGCAATGAAGCTTTTAGGAAGGGTGTCCCTATTAGCCAGTCCAGCTAAATGGACAGCTTCCTTGGCGAATAAAGGGGAGACCCCGGCAAAAGTGTTAACAAGCTGCTTGTCGAGCTTTCCTCCGATATAGTCCAGTTTTCTCTGTACCGTTTCTTCAGTCGCTTCTAGAGGATTGATTTTATCCTGAGCAGGTGGAAGGACATACGTTTGGCCTGGTGTCAGGCTTCGATGTCTGTTCTGGGCCATCGGGACATGCTTGATGCTGTCTAGAATCATCTGCTTTTCTTTATCGATGAAAATGATATTGGAGTGGCGTCCCATGATTTCTACGATTAGCTGCTTGTAGGAAACATCCCCGATTTCATTTCGTGCTTTAACATCGAACACTATGATGCGGTCCATGCCTACTTGGTGGATATCCGTGATGATACTGCCTTCTAAATGCTTTCGTAGGAGCATGCAAAACATCGGCGGCTCTGACGGGTTTTCGTAGGATTCCTCTGTCAAGTGCATTCTTGCGTAGCTTGGGTGGGCACTGATGAGCAGCTTGTGATTTGTCCGGCCAGAACGGATGGTGAGCACTAGCTCATTTTTGTAAGGCTGGTAGATCTTTGTGATCCTTCCGCTTTCAAGCTTTTCCTTCAGCTCGTTTGTCATGGCGTATGTAAAAATTCCATCAAAACTCATATATGTAAACTTCCCTTCTTGTCAAAAAACTTATATTGTCTCTTTTCCTCATTATATCTTATCAATCTGATGAACGCCCAAAAAGTATATCATTTTTTTGGACGAGTCCGAATATGCTTTGGTAGATAGATTTTGTGCAAAGGTTGTGAGGTGGGACAGATGAAATGGCATGAAATGAGAGCAGAAGAAGTGGAAGAGCAGATCAACTCAGATTTGGAAGCAGGGCTTAGTGAAAAAGAAGCGAAAAATCGTCTGTTGCAATTTGGGACGAACGAACTTCAAGAGGCGGAGAGGCCGAACGCCTTTTTATTGTTTTTAGAGCAGTTCAAGGATTTCATGGTGGTTGTATTACTGGCAGCAACGTTGATTTCTGGGCTCCTTGGTGAATATATTGATGCTGTTGCCATAATAGCCATTGTTGTCATTAATGCATTTCTTGGTTTTTTCCAAGAAAGAAAAGCGGAAAAGTCACTGCAAGCATTGAAGGAACTATCAGCTCCACAGGTGACAGTGCTACGGGAGAAGGAATGGCGGAAAGTGGCTTCAAGGGAAGTGGTGGTCGGTGACATCATCAAGTTTGGCAGTGGTGACAGGATCGGTGCAGACCTTCGAATTGTACAGGCCAGTTCCCTTGAAATCGAAGAATCCGCTTTAACGGGGGAGTCCGTTCCTTCTGTAAAAAGCGATAAACCTGTACAAGGGTCGGATGTGGCAATCGGAGACCAGGAAAATATGGCCTTTATGGGAACGCTCGTCACACGTGGAACCGGTGTGGGTGTAGTAGTTGCCACGGGCATGAACACTGCCATGGGGCAAATTGCTGATCTATTGCAATCTGCCGAGACGACGATTACCCCTTTGCAGAGAAAGTTGGAGCAGCTTGGAAAGATACTGATCACGGTAGCCTTGATCCTGACCCTTTTAGTGGTGGTAGTAGGGGTTCTTCAAGGCCATAGTTTATATGACATGTTCCTTGCTGGTGTTTCTTTGGCAGTTGCGGCCATCCCGGAAGGTCTTCCAGCGATTGTGACGGTGGCACTGTCTCTTGGTGTGCAACGGATGATCAAACAAAAATCCATTGTCCGAAAGCTTCCGGCAGTGGAAACCCTTGGCTGTGCATCTGTCATTTGCTCGGATAAAACAGGAACGCTTACCCAGAATAAAATGACAGTCACCCATGTTTGGTCTGGGGGAACAACCTGGAGTGTGACAGGCAACGGGTATGAACCGAAAGGGGAGTTTCATACTGAAGGGGCCGAGAGTTCCAATAAGAACAAATCACTACAACAACTTTTAACGTTTGGGCTGTTATGTAATCATGCCAACATTATTCAGAAGAATAAGCAGTACATCTTAGATGGAGACCCTACAGAAGGGGCGCTTGCGGTTGCCGCAATGAAGGCGGGTTACACTCGTGAAAGCCTTTTGAGTGAATTTCAAATAATAAAGGAATATCCGTTTGACTCAGAACGTAAGATGATGAGCATCGTGGTGAAAGATCAGCAGGGAAAAATGTTTGTCATCACAAAAGGTGCTCCTGATGTGATAACAAATGTGAGTGAATCACTTTTATGGGACGGCAAAAGGGAGCTTTTCTCAAGTAAGTATGAAAACATCGTCAAAGATACGGTTCATACATTGGCATCCCAAGCATTACGTAATATCGCCGTAGCATTTAAGCCGATCTCCAATTTCCATGAAAGTATGCTTGAAAAAGAGATTGAAAAGGACCTGGTGTTTATAGGTATCCAAGGGATGATCGACCCCCCTCGCCCAGAAGTGAAACAGGCTGTCAGGGAATGTAAAGAGGCAGGGATCAGGACGGTCATGATCACAGGAGACCATATTGTGACGGCAAAAGCGATTGCATCCGAAATCGGCATCCTACCGATGGGTGGTAAGGTGTTAGAAGGAAAAACGCTTCAAACGATGACACAGGAACAGTTGGAGGAAATGGTGGACGATGTCTACGTATTCGCAAGGGTATCGCCCCAACATAAACTATCCATTGTTAAGGCTCTACAGAAGAAGGGTCATATTGTGGCGATGACGGGAGATGGAGTAAACGACGCTCCGGCGATAAAAGCATCAGATATTGGGATAGCAATGGGTATCACCGGAACGGATGTGGCCAAAGAAGCATCTTCTTTAGTCCTTCTTGACGACAATTTCGCCACCATCAAGTCAGCCATCAAGGAAGGGCGTAACATCTATGAGAATATCAGGAAGTTCATTCGTTACCTGTTGGCTTCAAATGTTGGAGAAATCTTGGTGATGCTATTCGCAATGCTTTTGGCCTTGCCACTGCCACTTGTACCGATTCAGATATTATGGGTGAATCTTGTGACAGACGGACTTCCTGCCATGGCGCTTGGACTTGATCAGGCGGAGGGCGATGTAATGAAGCGAAAGCCTAGACATCCGCGGGAAGGGGTTTTTGCAAGAGGGCTATGGTGGAAGATTGTATCACGTGGGTTTTTAATCGGCCTAGCCACTTTGATTGCATTCATCATTGTTTACAAGCAACATCCGGACAACTTGGTATATGCCCAGACAGTTGCTTTTGCTACGCTAGTCATGGCCCAGCTCATCCATGTTTTCGATTGCAGAAGTGAAAGATCCATTTTCCATCGTAACCCGTTTCAGAACATGTACCTTGTTGGTGCGGTCATCTCGAGTATCATCTTGATGCTGATCGTCATCTATTATCCTC
Source organism: Sutcliffiella horikoshii (assembly GCF_021991925.1). GTDB lineage: Bacteria > Bacillota > Bacilli > Bacillales > Bacillaceae_I > Sutcliffiella_A > Sutcliffiella_A horikoshii_F. Next base: position 585,980 of record NZ_RXZI01000001.1, read on the forward strand.
CGTTGCAGGGTATTTTCCATACCGTGGCACTTGATCCGAAAGAATGGCTGTTAATTCTCGGAATGGCTTCCCTTCCAACATTTTTATTGGTTGGCACCCTTTTTACAGGAAAAGCAAAAAAGAATATGGTATAATTTTTTGGAAGGTAGTAGAGAGGTTTTCTCTATTGCCTTTTCTTCTTTAGATTCATAGGTTAAATTTATGTAAAAATAGCTTTTAAAATAAGGGAAACAATGCTAATATAGTGGTTGCTTAGCATCAATAATAGCCAATACCAGCGCAAGACTTCAGAACGGAAGTGAGTAAAATGGTCAAAAGTATGACAGGCTTTGGTCGGGCGGAAGCAAATCAGGGGACTTATAAGATTCTTGTCGAAATGAAATCTGTCAACCACCGCTTCTGTGAGATCAATATTAGAATGCCTAAGCAGTTTCTAGTATTGGAAGAAAAATTAAAAAAAGCAGTAGGCTCTTATTTGCATAGAGGAAGAGTCGAAGTTTTCATTACTATTGAAGGGCAAAACATCCATGAACATTCACTGGATGTAGATTGGAAATTGCTCTCTGCATATATAGATGCATTACATAAAGCAAAGGATAGACACCAGATTTCCGGTTCCATTGAAATTAATGATATACTTAAACTAGAGAATGTTTTTACCATAAAAGAAGCTCACACCGGTATGGAAGAGATAGAAAAGTCTCTGCTTGAACAAGTACAATTGGCGACAGAACAATTGGTTTCCATGCGGACCCTTGAAGGGGAACAGTTGAAAGAGGACATTTTCATTCATCTTACATATATCGAAAATATGGCCCAAGAGCTTCAACAATTTGCTCCCTTGGTGGTGGAAGCTTATCGTAAACGAATCGAGAAGAAAATGAAGGAGTTTCTCGGTTCTGAGATCGTTGAACAACGGATCATGGCAGAGGCCGCTATTTTTGCGGATAGAGCGGATATTAATGAAGAACTGAAGAGGATACATAGCCACCTTGGTCAATTCACACAGTCCCTTCATTCGACAGATCCAGTGGGGCGGAAGCTCGATTTCCTTGTCCAAGAATTGAACAGGGAAGTGAATACCATCGGTTCCAAGGCCAATGACGCAAAGATTGCAAATTTGGTAGTCGAAATGAAAGCTTGCCTGGAAAAAATTAAAGAACAGGTGCAAAACATTGAGTAAACTTTGATTACCGAGCAAAAAACACGGTTAGAATAGAGTTTGTAACTAGAGGTGGAAACATGAGTATAAAGTTGATAAATATTGGCTTTGGAAACATCGTATCAGCAAACCGAATCATTTCTATTGTTAGTCCTGAATCTGCGCCGATCAAACGGATCATCCAAGATGCAAGAGATCAGGGAATGCTAATAGATGCAACCTATGGAAGACGAACAAGAGCAGTACTAATAATGGATAGTGATCATGTTATCTTATCGGCGGTGCAGCCTGAAACTGTTGCACAGCGACTGGTAAATAAAGATGATATGTCTGATGAAGGGTAGGTATTTGTTAATATAATGAGAGATAGAGGATTATTGATCGTCCTTTCCGGACCTTCAGGGGTAGGAAAAGGAACAGTCAGAAAAGCATTATTTTCAAAAGAGGACGTCAGTTTGCATTATTCCATTTCCATGACAACACGCAATCCGCGTGAAGGAGAAGTAGATGGAACGGATTATTTCTTTAAATCTAGAGAAGTATTTGAGCAGCTTATTGAAGAGGATAAATTTATTGAATGGGCAGAATATGTAGGAAACTACTATGGAACTCCCGTTGAGTATGTGGAGCAATGCCTTGCTGAAGGCAAAGATGTGTTCCTTGAGATCGAAGTACAGGGGGCCATTCAAGTGAAAAGCAAGTTCCCGGAAGGTGTTTTCATCTTCTTGATGCCGCCAAGCTTATCTGAGCTTAAAAACCGCATCACGACTAGAGGTACGGAAACAGAGGATCTTATCAACAATCGCATGACGGTTGCGAAAGAGGAAATCGAAATGATGGACGCATACGACTATGTGGTAGAGAATGATCATGTAGACCTTGCTTGTGACAGAATCCAGGCAATCGTACAGGCTGAACATTGTAAGCGGACTAGACTGCGTGAAAAATATAAACAAATGCTGGAGGCTGAATAATATGCTATACCCATCCATTGATTCATTGATGCAAAAGTTAGATTCAAAATATACACTTGTAACCGTTTCTGCGCGACGTGCTCGTGAACTTCAACAAGTGAACGATCAAATGATCGAAAAAACAGTTTCCCATAAATTTGTTGGGAAAGCCCTTGAGGAGATTGACGCGGGTCTACTATCTGCCAAGACCATCAAAACTGCAGAAAGAAGCGAAGGCATTCTTAATCACAAGTAAAGATAACAACCTAGAAATAGGTTGTTATTTTTTTAGTGAAAAGTAGATTTTTCTCTTTCAAGCTTTATGTTTGTATTTAGCGGTTAATCTCCGTTGCAGGCGCTTCGCATTCCGTAGGCGGTCCGGGAGACTCCTGCAAGGTTTGTGACTCCTGCGGGAGGGAAGCGGTAGCTTGAGACCGTTGAAACATTGTGAGGAAGCTCAAGCATCGCCCTCTTGATTAGCGAACATCTGGAACGGGTAGCTACTGGGAGTTGTATATAATACTCATTATCAAGTAAAAACAGGACGGGGGTCAGTGGAATGCTAAAGAACAAGAAAATCTTATTGTGTGTTACTGGGGGAATTGCCGTTTATAAGGCAGTGGCACTTACAAGCAAGCTAGTACAACAAAGTGCCGAAGTGAAGGTCATCATGAGCCAGTCCGCCTGCAAATTTGTTACACCATTGTCTTTTCAAGCGTTATCTAGAAACGATGTTTTCACAGATACCTTCGAAGAAAAGAATCCTGCTGTCATCTCCCACATCGATCTAGCTGACTGGGCGGATGTAGTCCTTGTCGCACCCGCGACGGCAAACGTAATCGGCAAGCTAGCAAACGGTTTGGCGGATGATATGATAACGACAACGCTTCTTGCCAGCACTGCTCCTGTATGGATTGCACCTGCGATGAATGTACATATGTATGACCATCCTGCCGTAAAGGAGAATATGGATCGCCTTGCTTCTTTTGGTTATCGATTTATTGAACCAGGTGAGGGCTTTTTGGCATGTGGCTATGTAGGTAAAGGGAGATTGGAAGAGCCGGAAACCATTGTAGAAGGACTCATACGATTTTTTCAAAAACATGAAGATAGAACACTTGCGGGGAAACGTGTGCTTGTTACGGCAGGACCGACCGTGGAAAAAGTGGATCCTGTGCGTTTTTTCACTAACCGCTCAACAGGGAAAATGGGGTATGCCATTGCGGAAGTGGCTGCGAGCCTGGGTGCTGATGTCACATTGGTTTCTGGTCCAACCCAGCTGCCTGACCCACAAAATGTTAAAACTGTCAGGGTGGAATCCGCACAGGAAATGTATGATGCGGTGATGGACAATTTTGGACAAACCGATGTTGTCATAAAATCAGCAGCAGTGGCTGATTATCGCCCGAAATATGTATCAGATATCAAGATGAAAAAGCAGGATGGGGATAGTGTGCTGGAGCTGGAGAGGACCCAAGATATCCTTAAGGCTCTTGGTGAAAGAAAAACACATCAACTACTCGTGGGATTTGCTGCCGAGACAAATAATGTAGAAGAATATGCCAAAGGAAAACTTATCAAGAAAAACCTGGATTTCGTGGTCGCGAACAATGTAACAGTCTCAGGTGCGGGATTTGGAACGGAGACAAACCTGGTAACCATCTACAAAAAAGACGGCACGAGTACCTCTTTACCGATGATGACAAAGCGGGATGTTGCTTTTGCGCTGCTGGAAGAAGTCGCAACCACCCTCGGGGAAAAGCGATGACCTTTTATGCGAGTGTGATTGTGGATGTTCCCGCCAAACAGACGGATAGAGCCTTTGACTATGAGATACCCGCTAAATGGAATGGTTTCATTCAACCGGGCATGAGGGTGAATGTCCCCTTTGGCCCAAGGCAAATACAAGGATTTGTGGTGGAAGTCAAAGACCATACAACGGTGCCGAAAACTCGACCCATCACTTCTTTGATTGATATCCAACCTATTCTTACGAAGGAACTAATGCAGCTGGCAACTTGGCTCAGAGATCATACCCTTTGTTTTACCATCTCTGCTTATCAAGCCATGCTACCTGCCGCCTTGAAAGCAAAGTATGAAAAGTGGCTCATTGTAAGGGACATCGATCGTGTACCCGAAGAACTTCAATTATTTTTTCAGAATACTTCCCGTGTTAAATTTGAAGAATTGGCTGGAACCAACCACTTCCATACAATCAAGCTTTTGATACAAGAAGATATTCTCGAAGTATATTATGAAGTGAAGGATAAGCTTGCTAAAAAAACGAGAAAAGTAGTTCAACGACAAACTTCCTATGAAGATCTAAAAGATGCCAAAGGGAAGCTATCCCCCCGTGCAGCGGCACAGCATAAACTTCTAGATTATTTTATCGAAACAAAACAAGAGATGATGGATAAAAAATCACTTTTAGAAGAGCTGCAGATCGGCACAAGTGCCATCGGGGCATTAGTCAAATTAGGAATTCTTATAGAAAAAGATGAAGAGATTTATAGGGACCCATATGAAAACAGAAAGTTTGAGCAATCCCAACCTCTACTATTAACGCAACAACAACAAGAAGCCATCACTCCGATCCTAGATTCGATTGAACAAAAGAGGCATGAAGCATTTGTTATGTTCGGTGTGACGGGAAGCGGAAAAACGGAGGTTTATATGCAGGCAGTGGATACGGTCCTGCAACAAGGAAAGGAAGCAATCGTACTTGTTCCTGAAATTGCCTTGACACCACAGATGGTTAACCGATTCAAGTCCAGGTTCGGCTCTGAGGTCGCAGTGATGCACAGTGGACTTGGTATGGGCGAAAAATATGATGAATGGCGAAAAATTCATCGGAAAGAAGTAAGAGTAGTGGTAGGTGCCAGATCCGCGATATTTGCCCCATTTGAGAATGTTGGGATCATCATCATCGATGAGGAACACGAAACAAGCTATAAACAGGAGGATACCCCGCGTTATCATGCCCGTGACATTGCGTTGGAAAGGGGCAGATATCATGAGTGCCCAGTTGTCCTTGGCAGTGCCACCCCCACACTGGAAACCTTCGCACGTGCATCCAAAGGGGTGTACAAGCTTCTAACGATGGATAAAAGAATGAGTCAACAAGGAATGCCGGCAGTGGAAATTGTCGATATGAGGGAAGAGTTGCGGGAAGGAAACCGTTCGATGTTCTCTAGAAGCCTCTTGGAAAAGCTACAGACAAGGCTTGCACATGGCGAGCAATCCGTCTTGTTTTTGAATAAAAGAGGTTATTCATCTTTTGTAATGTGTCGAGACTGTGGGTATGTAGTGGAATGCCCCCATTGTGATATCTCCTTGACCTATCACCGTAGTAGCAATCAATTAAAATGCCATTATTGCGGATACGAGGAGCCTGTCAGGTCCACCTGTCCATCTTGTGACAGTGAACACTTCCGTTTCTTTGGAACAGGGACGCAAAAGGTAGAGGAAGAGTTGACCAAGCTCCTTCCAGAAGCAAGAGTCATCCGGATGGATGTGGATACAACTAGCAAAAAAGGATCGCATGAAAGGCTTTTACAGCAGTTTGGCGACCGGAAAGCCGATATCCTGCTCGGAACCCAGATGATTGCTAAAGGCTTAGACTTCCCCTTTGTAACACTTGTTGGGGTGTTGACAGCCGATACTATGCTTAATATTCCGGATTTTCGTTCGTCAGAAAAAACATTCCAGCTTCTAACACAAGTAAGTGGGCGTGCAGGCAGACACGAATTGGCCGGCGAAGTGGTAGTACAGACGTATAGCCCGGAACATTACAGCGTAGAGCTTGCAGGGACGCATAACTACTTGGATTTCTATCAAAAAGAAATGCAAGTAAGGAAGATCCACCAGTATCCGCCATTTTACTATTTGGCCCTTGTAACCGTGACACATCAAGAATTGACAAAGGTAGTAACGGTCACAGAAAAAATTACCCATTTTTTAAACATGCAATTATCGAAAGAGGCTGTTATACTTGGACCGGTTGCTTCTCCGATTGCGAGAATCAAAGATCGTTATAGGTATCAGTGCATTGTTAAATATAAAAAAGAACCAAATTTACATGAGGCATTAAAAACAGTGGTGGAAAAGTATCAAGCCCAAATGGATCAGGAGAAACTTGCCATCCATATTGACTTGAATCCTTATATGCTCATGTAATAGATGGAGGTATCAAGATTGACTATTTTAGCTATTGTTAAATACCCTGCACCTGTATTGGAGCAGAACTGTGAGGCGGTAACCGTCTTTGATAAAAGGTTAGTTCGACTATTGACCAATATGTATGATACGATGCTTCAGGCTGATGGGGTAGGCCTTGCAGCTCCCCAGGTCGGAATAGCAAAAAGAATTGCCATTGTGGATATAGATGATCAACATGGGAAAATTGAGCTGATTAATCCGGAAATAGTAGAAGAAGAAGGCGAGCAGGTGGGTCCCGAGGGCTGTTTGAGCTTTCCGGATCTCTATGGGGAAGTGAAGCGTTCCAATTATATAAAGGTACGTGCCCAAAACCGTAAAGGTAAGTGGTACGAATTGGAGGCGCGCGGCTTCCTTGCCAGGGCAATCCAACATGAAATGGACCATTTGAACGGTGTGTTGTTCACCTCTAAAGTATTGAGGTATTTTAAAGAAGACGAGTTGGAAGTAGAAGGGTGATATAGATGAAAAAAATCGTATTTATGGGAACACCAGATTTTGCAGTCCCTGTCCTGCAACAAATAATCGAAGACGGCTATGAAGTGATTGCGGTGGTCACTCAGCCTGACCGTCCAAAGGGTAGAAAAAAGGTTTTAACGCCTCCACCTGTGAAAGTGGAAGCGGAGAAACACCAAATTCCTGTTTATCAGCCAGAGAAAATTAAAGAACCTGCAGAATATGAGAAAATCACGTCATTAAAGCCTGATTTGATTGTAACAGCTGCGTTTGGCCAGATTTTGCCTAAACCACTGCTTGATGCTCCTGCATATGGTTGTATCAATGTGCATGCATCCCTGCTCCCCAAACTCCGTGGAGGTGCGCCTATTCATTATTCCATCATTCAGGGCCATGAGAAGACAGGTGTCACGATCATGTATATGGTAGAAAAACTGGATGCTGGGGATATGCTGACACAAGTGGAAGTGAAAATTGAAGAGGATGATCACGTTGGAACCTTGCACGATAAATTGAGTGTTGCTGGTTCAAAGCTTCTTTCTGACACGCTCCCGCAATTGTTTGATAATAAACTGGAGGCAGTTGTCCAGAACCATGAAGAAGCCACTTTTGCTTCCAATATCAAACGCGAGCAAGAAAAGATCGATTGGACAAAAGATGGCGAGCAAATTTATAATCATATTCGCGGTTTGCATCCTTGGCCTGTTGCCTATACAACCATGGATGGCCAGGTCATGAAAGTCTGGTGGGGTGTGAAAGTAAAAGCGGCCAAAGAAGCAGTACCGGGAACCATCATTGGAATTGAAGAAGATGGATTTATTGTAAAAACAGGCAATACTACAGGTATAAAAATTACAGACTTGCAGCTTGCTGGTAAAAAGCGTATGACCGGAGCGCAATATTTAAACGGCGCAGGAGCTTCTTTATCTGAAGGCACAAAGCTAGGAGACTAAAATGAAAAATGTAAGAGAACTTGCTTTGGAAGCATTGTTAAATGTGGAAAAAAAGCAAGCCTACAGTAACTTATTGTTGAACAATTACCTTGATTCAGGGAAGCTGTCCAAAAAAGATGCGGGACTATTCACAGAGATAGTCTATGGTACCATCCAGCGTTCCATCACCATTGATTACTACCTGATGCCAAATATCGAAAAACAGAAGAAGTTACAGGACTGGGTGAAGGTGCTGTTAAAAATGACGTTGTATCAAATGCTATACTTGGATAAAGTACCAGCCCGCGCAGCCATATATGAAGCAGTGGAGATCGCTAAAAAAAGAGGACACAAAGGAGTGGCATCTGTTGTAAACGGTGTGCTTAGGTCCATTCAGCGTAATGGAGTGCCAGATCTTGAAACCATGGAGAACGATATAGACCGAATCTCTATTGCAACCAGCCATCCAAAATGGTTGGTGGAAAAGTGGGTGGAGCAATACGGCGTCCATGATACCGAAAGAATGTGTGAGATGAACCTTGTACCTCCACACCAATCGGCCCGGGCAAATACTGCCAAGGCGAAAGTGGAAGAAGTATTGCAAATGTTGACCGATCAAGGGTTCAGTGTGGAAAAAGGGGAGCTTGCTGAGGAAAGCATTGTTTCACTAAAAGGAAACATGGCATACTCCAATGCATACAAGAATGGTTATATGACCATTCAGGATGAGAGTTCCATGCTTGTTGCAAAAGCACTTGGTGTTGAAAAGGAAGACGAGGTTTATGATTGTTGTGCAGCCCCGGGCGGGAAGACCACACATATTGCCGAACTATTAAAGGGAACGGGTACCGTAATATCCACCGATTTACATGATCACAAGGTGAAATTGATTAAAGAGCAGGCAGATCGCCTTCACCTATCCAATATAGAAGCACAGGCGCTTGACAGCCGAAAAGCAAAAGAAATATTCAAAGAAGAGCAATTCGATAAGGTGCTTGTGGATGCCCCATGCTCAGGCTTCGGGGTCATTCGCAGGAAGCCAGATCTTAAATATACAAAAACGATGGAGGACATCAAGCAATTAGCTTCCATCCAATTGGCTATACTAAAGGAAGTGGCACCTCTTGTAAAAAAGGGTGGAACTTTGGTATATAGTACATGTACAATTGATAAAGAAGAAAATACTGATGTAGTACATGCATTTCTAGAAGCAAACAAAGAGTTCGAAATAGATTTCAACATTAAAGAATTACTGCCAGAAAAGGTAAACAGCTATGTTAAAGAAGGTATGCTCCAACTATTGCCTCACTATTTTGGTACGGATGGATTTTTTATTGTTAGACTAAAAAGGCAGGTGTAAAAGATGGAACATAAAACAAAAGAACAAATCAAACAAGAAGAAGCAACGCGTAAACCGTCCATCTATTCTCTACAATTACACGAATTGGAAGAATGGTTACTAAGTATCGGAGAGAAAAAATTCAGAACAACACAGATTTTTGAGTGGTTATACCAGAAACGTGTTACTTCGTTTGAGGAGATGTCAAATCTTTCCAAAGGACTAAGGGAAAAGCTTGAGGAGACTTATGCGCTCACAACGTTGAAAACAATTGTACAACAAACTTCTTCCGATGGAACGATGAAATTTTTATTTGAACTACATGATGGATATTCCATTGAAACGGTCCTAATGAAGCATGAATATGGTAATTCTGTTTGTGTAACGACACAGGTAGGCTGCCGAATCGGCTGTACTTTCTGCGCTTCTACGCTTGGAGGGTTAAAACGTAACCTTGAAGCAGGAGAAATTGTTGCGCAAGTTGTGAAGGTACAACAGGCACTTGATGAAATGGATGAGCGTGTCAGCCACGTTGTTATCATGGGGATTGGTGAACCATTCGATAACTTCGATGAGATGCTCGATTTCTTAAAGATCATCAATCATGACAAAGCACTTAATATTGGTGCACGTCATATTACTGTTTCCACAAGTGGAATCATCCCTAAGATTTATAAATTTGCAGATGAAAATATGCAGATTAATTTTGCTGTTTCACTTCATGCTCCAAATACAGAAATACGTTCAAGACTGATGCCTATTAATAGAGCATATAAACTTCCAGATCTCATGGAATCGATCCGTTATTATATTAACAAAACGGGACGACGTGTTAGCTTTGAGTATGGCTTGTTCGGTGGGGTCAATGACCAAGTAGAGCATGCAGAGGAATTAGCTCAACTCCTAAAAGGAATGAAATGTCATGTTAACTTGATACCAGTTAACTATGTTCCGGAACGGGACTATGTAAGAACACCAAAAGAACAAATCAATTTATTTGAAAAAACCTTGAAAAATCTAGGGGTTAACGTAACAGTCCGTCGTGAGCAAGGCCACGACATTGATGCTGCATGCGGTCAGCTGCGTGCAAAGGAGCGGAAAGAAGAGACGAGGTGACAATTGTTAATGGTCTTTTTAACAGATAGAGGGAGAGTTCGTTCACATAATGAAGACAATGGGGGAGTTTTTGTTAATAAAGACGGCACAATGCTAGCAGTTGTTTGTGACGGCATGGGGGGCCATCAGGCAGGGGAAGTGGCAAGTGAAAAAGCTGTAAGCCACATCAAGGAAATGTGGGAGGAGACGACAAACATCTCTTCCCCTGAACCTGCTGAAATCTGGTTGAAGACATTCATTCTCCAAACCAATCAATCGCTTTTTGATCATGCTAATTCTCATGAAGAATGTCATGGTATGGGAACGACGATTGTAGCTGTAATTTTGGGGGATTCTTTTGTGACCCTTGCGCATGTGGGGGATAGCAGAATCTATCTGATTTCAGAAGAGGGTGCCAAGCAATTAACAGAAGATCATACATTTGTTAATGAACTTGTGAAAACTGGGCAGATATCTAAAGAAGATGCAGAGCATCATCCTAGAAAAAATGTTATACTACAGGCTTTAGGGACAGAGAAAACGGTAAAGATTGATATAAAAACCATTACATATGATGACCCTGGATATATTCTCCTTTGTTCAGATGGCTTGACTGATAAAGTCAATGACCGGGAGATTGTCGAGGTGTTGAACAATGGAAGCCAAGCTTTATCTGCCAAGGCGGAGGAATTGATTAGACGCGCCAACCATTACGGTGGGGAAGATAATATCACGGTAGCCATTTTGGAATTATCTGTCTCCGAAGCTGGGAGTGGGTGATATAGGTGTTAATAGGCAAAAGATTAAATGATCGCTATAAAATTTTGGAAGTCATCGGTGGCGGAGGAATGGCGAACGTTTACCTTGCCCACGACATGATTTTGGACAGAGATGTTGCGGTCAAAGTATTACGATTAGATTTTGCAAACGATGAAGAATTTATTCGCCGCTTCAGAAGGGAAGCACAATCGGCAACAAGTTTGGACCACCCGAATATTGTCAGCATTTATGATATCGGGGAAGAAGACGACATCTATTACATCGTGATGGAACATGTCAAGGGAAAAACCCTGAAGCAATACATTCAACAATATGCTCCTGTGGAACAATATAATGCGGTAGAAATCATGAATCAATTGACGTCTGCCATTTCCCATGCCCATGAAAATGGTATTATCCATAGAGACATAAAGCCTCAAAATATTTTAATCGATGATTATGGGACCGTGAAAGTAACGGATTTCGGTATTGCAATGGCCCTTAGTTCTACTACCATCACACAAACGAATTCACTTTTAGGCTCTGTTCACTATTTGTCACCTGAACAAGCAAGAGGGAGTCTGGCCACGAAGAAATCAGATGTCTATGCACTCGGAATCGTCATGTTCGAATTATTGACCGGCCGACTTCCATTCAGTGGCGAATCTGCTGTTTCCATCGCCTTAAAACACCTTCAATCGGAAACACCATCCCCGAAACGATGGAATCCAACTTTACCTCAAAGTATGGAAAATGTGGTATTGAAGGCAATGGCAAAGGATCCGTTTCATCGCTTTGCATCTGTAGATGAAATGCAATCAGACCTCATGACAGCACTTGATCCAAGTCGCTTGGATGAGCCTAAATTTATCATTCCGGATGATGATGATGAAGCAACAAAGGCTATCCCGATTATAAAAGGGAGTCTGGGAAACCTTACGACTGAAGAAGAAACAAGAATCCGACCACCAGAGGAAAAGCCGATTAAAGAGGAAAAAGAAACACCCCCTCCAAAGCAAAAGAAAAAGAAGAAGAAAAAATGGGTGATCGCCCTTTTGGCTATACTTTTTCTATTGATAGGTGGAGCGGTCGCTGCATTTACCGTCCTTCCATCCATGCTTTTACCAAAAGATGTTACTGTGCCGGATTTGACTGATTATGAATATGACGATGCTGTCAAAGAACTAATTGATCTTGGTTTTGTTCTTGAGGAACCAAAGGAGGAGCCAAGTGATGAGATTGAAAAAGGCAAAGTCACCAGAACGTTCCCTAAAGCAGGGGATGTGGTGAAGGAAGGCAAAGCGATCACCATCTTCAGGAGTCTTGGAAAAGAAGAAGTGGAGATGGATGACTACACAGGCCTTTCTGTGGAAGATGCGAGTCAAAGGATAAATGAAAAGTTTAAGGGAGTTAACGTAGAGGAAGTACACTCTGATGATGTTCCAGAGGGAAGGGTAATTCGCCAAGAACCTGAAGAGGGTACAATGGTCATTCCGGAAGAGACAGAAGTTAAACTGGTTGTCTCCATGGGATCTAGTCCCATCACCTTGGATAACTATCAAGGGTCTTCCATCGATTTTGCTCAAAGACACCTAACAGGGCTTGGATTGGTCCCGGATATTTCCAATGAATATAATGATTCCGTTTCAGAAGGAAATATCATCAAGCAGGACCCTGCTCCGGAATCACAGGTCCGAAAAGGGGATACAATAAAGCTTATTGTATCTGATGGACCAGAGCCAGGAGATAAATCGGTGGATATTCCACTTGAAGTAAAGTACGATCCTGAAGAAGAAGGTGCGGAACAGACTGTCGAACTTTATATAGAGGATTTAAATAACACCATGGATGATGAGCCTAAGGAGTCCTTCATCATAACAGATGATTTAATAACTAGTTTTACTATCACGGTAGCTTATAAACAACAGGCTAAGTACAGAATCGTAGTCGACGGGGAAGAAATCGAAAATGTCACGATCGATTATGACGATATAGAGTAATCAATTAAGGAGTGAGTGTATGCCAGAAGGCAAAATTGTCAAAGCATTGAGCGGTTTTTATTATGTTTTGACTGCAGATGGCGATATAACCCAATGTAGAGGAAGAGGGGTTTTTCGAAAAAATAAGATTACCCCTCTTGTTGGGGACTCCGTTGTATTTCAAGCGGAAAACGACCAAGAAGGCTACATTATGGATGTATTGCCTCGCAAAAATGAGCTTGTTAGACCTCCGATAGCAAATATTGACCAGGCGATCCTGGTGTTTTCAGCGTTAGAACCTGAATTTAGTACGGTTCTTTTGGATAGATTCCTAGTGCTGATTGAATCCAAAGGTGTCAGTCCTTTGATTTGCATTTCCAAGATGGACCTTTTGGATGAAGATGCCAACCTGATGGGATATGCAGACTATTACAGATCCATTGGTTACGAGGTGCTGCTCACTTCCACGAAGGAACCGGAGCAATTGAAGGAGATATTGCCATACTTGAAGGATAAGACATCTGTGATAGCTGGGCAATCAGGTGTTGGTAAATCATCTTTGCTTAACGTGTTACGCCCGGAGCTGGAATTGAAAACAGATAATATCTCCTCCCATTTAGGTAGGGGTAAGCATACAACAAGACATGTCGAGCTAATGGAAATCAACCATGGCTTTGTTGCGGACACTCCAGGTTTCAGTTCATTGGAATTCTTGGAAATGGAAGCCGAAGATGTGAAAGATTGTTTTCCTGAATTTGTCGAAATGAGCCATGATTGCAAGTTTCGAGGTTGTACTCACTTGAAAGAACCAAAATGTGCGGTTAAAGCAGCTGTTGAAAACGAAGACATTGCTCCCTATCGTTATAAACATTACGTTTCTTTTGTAGAAGAAATAAAAGATAGAAAGCCGAGGTACTAAATATGATAAAAATCGCCCCTTCCATTCTGAGTGCTGATTTTGCCCACTTAGGAAAGGACATCCTTGATGTGGAACAAGGAGGAGCAGACTATATTCATATTGACGTGATGGATGGACATTTTGTACCTAATATCACCATTGGTCCGTTAATAGTGGAAGCCGTACGACCAATCACAAAGCTTCCATTGGACGTTCACCTGATGATTGAGAATCCAGATGCGTATATCGCGGATTTTGCCAAAGCTGGAGCGGACATCATCTCGGTGCATGTTGAAGCATGCCGCCATCTACATCGAACCATCCAGCATATTAAGGCTCAAGGCGTGAAAGCTGGCGTGGTCATCAACCCTGCTACACCGGTGGAAAGCATCATTCCTATATTGAATGATGTGGACTTGGTGCTTTTGATGACAGTCAACCCCGGGTTTGGCGGTCAGGCTTTCATCCATGATGTACTTCCCAAAATCTATCAGGTTGCTTCCTTGGTGAAAGAGAGAGGATTATCCATCGACATCGAAGTGGATGGAGGCGTCAATCCAGAAACTGCCAAGTTATGTGTAGAAGCGGGTGCCAATGTTCTTGTTGCAGGTTCCGCCATTTACAACAAGGAAGATCGCAAGCAGGCAATTTCCTCCATTAGAAGTAATTTGTCATAGATTCTTTATTAGTGCGGAAAGCTAATGGTAAATGGGATGGGAGGACTTTGTGATATGAATATTTCGAAGGATGACCAGGCAATTATGGAACAGGCATTGCATTCCGCATTGGCCAATAGCACGGATTATAACGAAATTGATATGTATGAACAGCTGCTCAAGAAATTTTCAGCAGTAGAAAATAAAAGCCTGGACGGATTCCGTTATGACTATGACGACTCTTCCAGCCTGTAAAAAGTCTTCGTCATGAAGGCTTTTTTACGTTCAGCTGTTATAGAGAGGCTTTTTTTGATGTTATTGATTTGTAAAAAGTCGGTCATTGTACTTTTTGTTGTTTCCGTACCCTAGATATGCAAGTAGAATACCCCGTATTGCAAGAAAAAGAGCCCGGTATTAAGGTATATAACGTCCGTTTTAAAATACGTAAAAACAAAGTTTATGAAAATAGCCTATAAAGAAGTAAAGGGAGAGAAGAAGTTGATTATACATATTGTTGCAGGAGGACCTAAAGACCGGATACCTGATCTGCACCATTTAGAAGAGGAGAATGTTATATGGGTGGGGGTGGATAGAGGAGTTGCCTACCTGTTAGAGCAGAATATACAACCAGCCAAAGCTTTCGGAGACTTCGATTCGATCACTAGTCGAGAGCTCCATGATATAAAAGTAAAGCTACCACATGCTGAAGTATATCCAAGCGAAAAAGATGAGACCGACACAGAAATTGCAGTCAATTGGGCGCTTGACCATGATCCAGAGCTCATCCGGATCTTTGGAGGGACAGGTGGCAGGCTAGATCATTTTTTAGGAAACATTCAACTAATGTTAAAGGGAATGGAGAGACATACATTAATAGAAATACATGACATTCAAAATCAACTATATGCCCTTAAAGAAGGTACATACTCCATTATGAAAGATGATTCTTTACCATTCATTTCTTTCATGCCGATTACGCCTCATGTTAAAGGCATCACGTTAGTGGGATTCAAATATCCTTTAGAAAAAAAGAATATTCGCTTTGGAGACACACTATGTATTAGTAATGAACTTGAAGTGGAAAGTGGTACTTTTTCATTTGATGAAGGCATATTAATGGTGATAAGGAGCCGTGATTATCATCCATTATCTTAAGACGGTCCCAACGATCTGCTAATTTGCAACCTGATTAAATAAAAAGGTAAAAGTTCGGAGGAGGGAATGTAATGAAATTTTATACAATCAAGCTACCTAGATTCTTGGGGGGAATAATCCGGGCTATGCTTGGGTCGTTTAAGAAGGAGTAAGGCACCTCGAAAGGGTGCTTTTTTTATAAATGATAAGAGTTTTACTTGTACTTGAAGGCTGCCTGAGAGTGGGAAACCTGGAGCACGAGGGCAAATGTCCGAAGTTTTATTGATTTTGACCGAAGTTTTTCAAAAGTTGACCGAAGATTTTGCGAAGTTTACCGAAGTTTTCGGATAAATGACCGAACTACTTTTTCAAGTGGCCGAACGGTAAGGTGAAATTGACCGAACATCCAATTGTATTGACCGAACCCCCTTGAAAAAAACAATGCAACTGACCGAACATGCCAAAAAATTGACCGGACCAATTTTCACATGCATTAAAAACACCTTTAACATAAAAAGTCTACTCATTTTCAAATTTTCCTAGAATGTATACGATAAAATCATTATGTAAACAATCTCATCGCACCGATCTGCCTAATCAAAAAACCACCCCAAAAGTAAAAAGCGACAGGGAAAACCTCCCTGTCGCTTTCATATGTGCGCAACTATTAAACGCGCTCCACTTTACCTGATTTTAAAGCTCTTGCAGAAACGTATACACGCTTTGGCTTACCATCTACTAAGATGCGAACTTTTTGAAGGTTTGCACCCCAAGTACGACGAGTAGAGTTCATTGCGTGTGAACGTGCGTTTCCAGAACCAGTCTTTTTGCCTGTGATTACACATTTACGTGCCATGTTCAATTCCCTCCTAACTACAAAGAAACATCATTCAATATTTTCATTAGTAATAAGAAAGTACCTTCTTATTATTGCGAGAAAAACCCTACATAAGGTCTACGTCTGAAGAAGTACCCTTCTGTACCGTTTTTCTTTACCAAAATAATCTCTTGAAAATACTTATATAATTTAACATACTACCCTTCACTTTGCAATAGTTCTAAGGAAAGCTTTCAAGAAAAAAACCTTGACATACATGTTTTTAGCATTCAGTATAATAATAGTATTGTTACAATAGTATCCGCCTGCTTTTAAAATAAATGAATTTATAGTAAAATAGCGAGTAGACTAGGTGAAAAATCCAATCGAAGGGGGAACCTTTATGTCCATCGAACTAAAAACATCTTATGGTCAAATAGATATTTCTAACGATGTAGTTGCTACCATCGCTGGTGGAGCTGCAATAGATTGTTATGGAATTGTAGGTATGGCTTCTAAAAGTCAATTGAAAGATGGGTTATCCGAGATACTTAGAAAAGAGAATTTCACAAAAGGCGTCATCGTGCGTCAAGAAGAAGATCAGCTACATATTGATATGTACATCATCGTAAGCTATGGAACAAAGATTTCCGAAGTGGCTCACAATGTACAGACGAAAGTAAAATATACCCTGAATCAAATGCTCGGTCTTTCCGTTGATTCATTAAATATTTTTGTACAGGGAGTTCGAGTTACGAACCCGTAATAAGGAGGAAATTTTAGTGTCAGTAAAAGTTCTAAATGGGAAACGTTTTGCACAAATGGTCATCCAGGGTGCAAATCATTTATCAAACAACGCCAAAACAGTGGATGCGTTGAACGTTTTTCCGGTTCCGGATGGAGATACGGGAACAAATATGAATCTTTCCATTACTTCTGGGGCTAAAGAAGTAAAAGCCAATGTTTCTGAGCATATCGGAAAGGTTGGTTCTGCTCTGGCTAAAGGCCTACTTATGGGGGCAAGAGGTAACTCAGGGGTTATTCTTTCTCAATTATTCCGAGGATTCTCTAAGCATATCGAAGCAAAAGAAACCATTACGAGTAAAGATTTTGCACAAGCTTTGGAAGCGGGTGTCCAGACAGCATATAAAGCTGTCATGAAGCCTGTGGAAGGAACGATCTTGACGGTGGCTAAAGATGCTGCCAAAAAAGCGGTCGCTGTAGCGAAAAACGAAGAAGACATCATTGTATTGATGGAAGAAACGTTAAAAGAAGCGAATGCTTCCCTTAAACGCACACCAGACCTTCTTCCTGTTTTGAAAGAAGTAGGAGTAGTGGATAGTGGTGGACAAGGACTTGTTTATGTCTATGAGGGCTTCTTGGCAGAGCTGAAAGGCCAAAGAATAGAGGATATCGTACCTACTACTACCATGAACGAGCTTGTTAATGCAGAACACCATAAGAGTGTTCATTCCGCTATCAATACGGAAGATATCGAATTCGGCTATTGTACAGAGTTCATGGTCAAGTTTGAAGAGGACAAAGTGAAGGATAATCCTTTCACAGAGGAGAACTTCCGTAACGACCTATCTCAATACGGGGATTCCCTTTTGGTTATTGCCGATGAAGAAATAGTTAAAGTTCATATTCATGCTGAACAGCCTGGAGATGTTTTGACTTATGGTCAAAAATACGGAAGCCTGATCAACATGAAGATTGAAAATATGAGAGAGCAGCATAGCAACCTTCTTTTTGAAGAGGACGCTTATCCTGCTCCAAAACCGGAAGTAAACAAAAAACGCGAGAAATTTGGAATCATCACGGTTGCAATGGGTGAAGGGATTGCCGAGCTATTCAAGAGCATCGGCGCAAAGGCTGTCATTGAAGGCGGCCAGACGATGAACCCAAGCACGGAGGATATCCTTAAAGCGATTGACGAAGTGAATGCTGATAACGTGATCATCCTTCCAAATAACAGCAATATCATCATGGCTGCAAAACAGGCTGCAGAAGTTGCTGAGCAAAACGTAGCAGTTGTGGAAAGCAAAACAGTTCCACAAGGAATGGCGGCGATTCTTGCTTTCAATCCTACAGGCGAACTTGCTGACAATGAAGCGACAATGAAGGAAGCTTTAGGTTCTGTTAAAACTGGGCAAATCACTTTTGCTGTCAGAGATACGAACATTGACGGGGTGGAAATCCAAAAAGATGACTTCATGGGAATTGCGGACGGTAAAATTGTCCTGACGAACAAGGATAAAAAAGCTGCCGCAAAAGAACTACTTACTACCATGATGGATGATGACGCGGAAATCCTCACTGTTATATACGGGGAAGATGTGTCGGAAGAAGATGTGGAAGAGCTTGTGAGCGAGCTTGAAGAAACCTATCCTGATGCTGAAGTGGAAGTTCATAATGGCAAACAGCCACTATATTCCTTTATCTTTTCGATAGAGTAGGCTACTATAATATTTGAAAACAAAAGAAGGGGTAATACCCTTCTTTTGTATGTGGTAAAAGATATATGAAAAATAATGTCTGATTCAATTCAATAAAGGGGAGTGGGCAGAGATGAAATATAGAAGTGTGTTTGATATAATTGGCCCAATCATGATAGGACCTTCAAGTTCACATACGGCAGGAGCAGCGCGTATAGGACGAGTTGCGAGAAGTCTTTTCGGCAGACAGCCTAAGTGGGCAAACATCTCGTTTTACGGATCATTTGCAAAGACATATAAAGGTCACGGAACAGATGTAGCGATAGTAGGTGGCTTACTGGACTTTGATACGTATGATGAGAGAATCAAGACTTCTCTACAGCTAGCAGATTCTCTTGGGGTCAGCATTTCATTTCATGAAGAAGATGCCATAACCGATCATCCCAATACGGCAAAAGTGGTACTTGGTGATGAAGATGGGGAATTGGAGCTGGTTGGAATTTCGATTGGTGGAGGGAAGATAGAAATTACCGAGTTGAACGGTTTTGCTCTAAAGCTATCTGGAAACCACCCAGCTTTACTAGTGGTACATGACGACCGTTATGGTGCCATTGCAGGAGTGGCAAATGTGTTAGCGAAATTTGCCATCAATATTGGCCATATGGAAGTTTCACGCAAGGAAAAAGGCAAAAAAGCCTTGATGACGATTGAAGTGGACCAGAATATTGATGATAAGGTAATCCAAGAATTATCTGCATTGCCTAATATCACACAAGTTACAAAAATTGTGGACTAGTTTTCGGAATAATAATGACAGCGCTTTCATCAGTGTATAGCTTTTAGGGGGGAAAACGATGTTTCGTAATGTGGCAGAACTTATAGAAATTGCGGAAAGTACGAATAAGAAGATTTCCGAGATTATGATTGAACAGGAAATGGAGTTTACAGGCAAGAGCAGGGAAGATATCCTCGCCCAGATGGATAAGAACCTGGAGATCATGGAGCAGGCTGTGGAAAGGGGCCTTGAAGGAGTCAAATCCGTTTCAGGTTTAACTGGTGGGGATGCCGTTCTTCTTCAGAAGTATATCGAGAAAGGTAACTTCCTTACAGGGAAGAACATACTTGATGCTGTCAGCAAAGCGGTTGCCACTAATGAAGTGAATGCAGCCATGGGGACGATCTGTGCCACTCCGACTGCCGGGTCTGCAGGAGTCGTTCCAGGGACACTGTTTGCTGTAAAGAATGTACTTAATCCTACAAGGGAAGAGATGATCAATTTTCTTTTCACATCAGGAGCTTTTGGGTTCGTTGTCGCAAACAATGCTTCCATCTCCGGTGCGGCAGGAGGTTGTCAGGCTGAGGTAGGTTCCGCTTCTGGAATGGCAGCAGCGGCAATAGTGGAAATGGCAGGTGGTACACCTGATCAATGTGCACAGGCAATGGCCATCACCCTTAAAAACATGTTAGGATTAGTGTGTGACCCTGTTGCAGGTCTTGTGGAAGTACCGTGTGTGAAACGTAACGCCATGGGAGCGGCTAATGCAATGGTTGCAGCAGATATGGCACTAGCCGGAATTACAAGCAGAATTCCTTGTGATGAAGTAATTGATGCTATGTACAAGATCGGCCAGACAATGCCTACTGCACTAAAAGAAACTGCACAAGGAGGGTTGGCGGCAACACCAACTGGACGTGAGTTAGAAGCGAAAATATTTGGTGTTCCCTTACAAAAAGGTGACTAATTTATCCGATATAACTGTAACAACCTTAAAAGGTATTGGGGAAGAAACCGCAAATTCCCTGCATGCAATGGGGATATTTTCTGTAGAAGACCTGCTTATGCACTTTCCATACCGATATGAAGATTACCGCTTGAGAGACATATCAGAAGTCAAACATGAAGAAAAGATAACAGTAGAAGGGAAGGTTCATGGCGAGCCTTCTCTTATGTATTTTGGAAAAAAGAAATCTAGGCTTACTTTCCGTTTTTTTGTTGGTCGATTTCTAGTCAAGGCTGTCTGCTTCAATCGTCCCTATTATAAAAATAAACTTTCCATCAATGACACCATCACTATAACGGGAAAATGGGATCAGCATCGTCAAACTATCACGGTCATGGAGATCCATTTCGGACCTTTTTTAAAAGAAAGTGAAGTGGAGCCTGTCTATTCAGTAAAGGGCAATATCACGGTCAAGCAAATGCGCAAATTTATTACAAATGCACTTAATGCCTATGGTGACCAGCTTGATAGTTCCCTTCCGCTTTCCTTACTTCAAAAATATAAGCTTCCTTTGAAGAGTGACTCTGTCAAGGCACTACATAATCCTGTCAATCAAGATGTATTAAAACATGCGAGAAGGTACTTTGTTTATGAGGAGTTTTTACTCTTTCAGTTGAAAATCCAAGCCTTGCGCAAGTACAAGCGGGAGCAGACAGTAGGATTGGTGCATCATTTTTCAAAAGATGCATTAGATCAGTTTATCCACACTCTGCCTTTTCCTCTTACAGGAGCACAGGAGAGGGTTCTAGGTGAAATTATAGGTGATCTCACATCTCCTTTCCGGATGAATCGGCTCTTACAAGGGGATGTTGGTTCCGGAAAGACAGTGGTCGCGGCAATAAGTCTCTATGCAGCCCATCTATCAGGCTATCAAGGGGCATTGATGGTGCCTACTGAAATACTTGCAGAACAGCACGCACAATCGTTAACAGGTCTTTTTGAGAAAACTCCAGTGAACATTGAACTGTTAACAAGTTCTGTCAAAGGAAAAAGAAGAAAAGAGTTGTTAGAAAGACTTCAACAAGGTGAGATTGATATTCTGGTAGGTACACATGCATTAATTCAACAAGAAGTGAATTTCCTTAAGCTTGGGCTGGTAATAACAGATGAACAGCATCGTTTCGGGGTGGAACAACGAAGAGTCCTTAGGGAAAAGGGGTCAAACCCTGATGTTTTGTTCATGACAGCTACCCCTATTCCAAGGACGCTTGCCATTACTGCGTTTGGGGAAATGGATGTCTCCATCATCGATGAGATGCCTGCCGGACGAAAAGCCATCGAGACATATTGGGCTAAGCACCAGATGATTGATAGAGTACTTGGATTTGTTGAAAAAGAACTGCAAAAAGGAAGACAGGCCTATGTAATCTGTCCCCTTATTGAAGAGTCTGAAAAGCTGGATGTCCAAAATGCCATTGATGTTCATGATATGCTTACCCACTATTATCGGGGCAAGTGGAAGATAGGCTTAATGCACGGGAGATTAAGTTCGGATGAGAAAGAAAAAGTGATGGAAGCCTTTAGTGAAAATGATGTACAGCTGCTAGTATCCACAACTGTCGTCGAGGTCGGTGTGAATGTACCGAATGCGACAATGATGGTTATTTATGATGCCGAACGTTTCGGGCTCTCTCAGCTTCACCAGCTCCGTGGGCGTGTGGGACGCGGAAGTGAACAATCTTATTGTATCCTTCTTGCCGATCCTAAATCGGAAGTGGGAAAAGAACGAATGAAAATCATGACGGAAACGAATGACGGTTTCGTGCTCTCTGAGAAAGACCTGGAGTTAAGGGGTCCTGGAGATTTCTTCGGGAGGAAACAAAGCGGAGTTCCAGAATTTAAAGTGGCAGACATGGTCCATGACTACAGAGCCCTTGAGGTTGCAAGGCAGGATGCTCACGAACTTCTATACTCTCAAAGGTTTTGGGAGGATGAGGAATACAAAGGATTAAGAGAGATGATTGAAAAGTCGGGGATTCTTGATGGCGATAAATTAGATTAACCAAGGCAGAGGCATGTCGTTGAGCTGGCGGACCTCGGCCTTTTTGCCTCTTTTAGCGATATTTTTTCCTTGCAATCTCCTTTTTAAGTATATATACTACTATTAGTACCTAGTCATAATAGTTCGGATGGTGTGTTATTTATGAGAAGAAATAAAAAGGAGCGCCAGTTATCTTTAAAGGATAAGATACAGGAGAACCCTTTCATAACAGATGAAGAACTTGCCGATTTTTTTCAGGTAAGCATCCAGACTGTTCGTTTGGATCGCCTGGAGTTGAGCATTCCTGAATTGCGTGAGCGAATAAAAAACGTAGCAGCGCGTACACTCGAAAAAGAGGTAAGGTCTTTGCCGCTCGATGAAGTGATCGGTGAAATCATCGACCTGCAGTTGGACGAGAGTGCCATTTCCATTTTTGATGTACAAAGCGAGCATGTTTTTAAAAGAAATCAGATTACACGAGGACACCACTTGTTTGCCCAAGCCAATTCATTAGCGGTTGCAGTGATCAATGATGAGCTGGCCCTGACGGCAAAAGCGACCATTCGCTTTACAAGGCCGGTAAAACTGGGTGAGAGAATTGTCGCAAAGGCAGTTGTAAGTAAGGTAGATAAAGAAAAAGGAAGAACAACTGTTGAAGTGAAAAGCTCTGTCGGAAGTGAAAAGGTTTTTCACGGAGAGTTCGAAATGTTCCGTTCAACAAGTTCTTAATCAAAGGTAGGTTAAAGCTATGAGAATTGCCATAGATGCAATGGGTGGCGATCATGCGCCAAAGTCGATTGTCGAAGGCGTCATGAAAGCAGTGGAGAAATACAATGATGTTACATACACCCTTGTTGGGGATGAAAATAAAATACGACCATTTTTAACTAATGATAAGAATATAAGCATCATACATACAGAAGAAGTCATTTTAGGGGATGAAGAACCGGTTAAAGCGGTTCGCCGCAAAAAGAATTCTTCCATGGTCCTGATGGCCAAAGAAATTAAGGAAGGAAGAGCGGATGCATGTATCTCTGCGGGAAATACTGGCGCTTTAATGACAGCAGGCCTATTGATTGTTGGTCGCATCAAAGGAATTGAGAGGCCTGCCCTATCACCTACCTTACCTACAGTTGATGGAAAAGGGTTCGTGATGCTCGATGTTGGAGCAAATGCAGATGCAAAACCAGAACACTTATTTCAATATGCGTTGATGGCTTCCATCTATGCGGAGAAAGTGCGCGGAGTGAAGGCGCCACGGGTAGGTTTATTGAACGTCGGGACCGAGGACAAGAAAGGGAACGAGCTGGCAAAGGCTGCTTTTGAATACATCAAAGAGTCCAATACGGTCCATTTTATTGGAAATGTGGAGGCGCGGGACTTGTTAAATGGAGTAGCGGATGTCGTGGTCACAGATGGATTTACCGGGAATGTTACGTTAAAAGCGATTGAAGGTACGGCATTATCCGTATTTACCATGCTAAAAGAAGCGCTAACCAGTGATCTGAAAAGCAAGATGGCTGCAGCGGTACTAAAGCCGAAACTGAAAACGATTAAAAATCAAATGGACTATTCCGAATACGGTGGAGCAGCTCTCTTCGGGCTCAAAGCACCGGTAGTAAAGGCTCATGGTTCATCTGATGCGAATGCTGTGTTCAATGCAATCCGACAAACCAGGGAAATGCTTGAAACGGATATGGTCGGAACAATCGCACAAACAATTGAGAAGATGGAGTTTGTGACAACACAAGAGAACGGAGGAGAATAATGGGAAAGGTCGCATTTGTTTTTCCTGGTCAAGGCTCACAAACAGTAGGTATGGCCCAGGAGTTAGCCAAAGATTTTAATGAAGTTCAACATGTGATCGCACAAGCGGACGAAAAGCTTGGCTATAAGCTGTCAACGCTGATGTTCGAAGGTCCTCAAGAAGAACTCACTCTTACTTACAACGCCCAACCAGCCCTTTTGACATCAAGTATAGCCATTTTGCAAATGCTGAAAAAGGCGGGAATCAAGGCTGATTATGCTGCTGGTCACAGTCTGGGTGAATATTCTGCTTTGGTGGCCGCAGAAGCTATCCGTTTTGAAGATGCCGTTCAAACGGTTCATTTGCGTGGCAAGTACATGGAAGAAGCAGTTCCGGCAGGCATTGGGTCCATGGCGGCTGTTTTAGGCCTTGAGGAGCAACTTTTAAAAGAGGCGTGTGAGGATGCATCTATAGAAGCAGGTCCTGTTCAACTTGCAAATCTAAACTGTCCAGGTCAGATTGTGATCTCAGGTACTACAGAAGGTGTAACTGCAGCCTCTGAAAAAGCAAAGGAGAAGGGTGCCAAGCGGGTTATTCCGTTGGTGGTCAGTGGACCATTTCACTCCAGCTTAATGAAACCGGCAGCCTCCAAGCTCGAAGACACACTATCATCGATAGATATAAATGATGCAATCATTCCGGTCATAGCAAATGTGGATGCCGATGAGATGACTAACGCAACAGAAATCCCCGTTAAATTGGTGGAACAGCTCTACTCACCTGTCAGGTGGGAACAATCTGTCCAAAAAATGATAGACCTCGGGGTGGATACTTTTATTGAAGTAGGTCCAGGAAAGGTGCTGTCAGGACTTATAAAAAAAGTGAATCGAAAAGTGATAACGATTCCGGTGTATGATAACGAAACACTGCAAAAAGCAATCGATCACTTTAAAGAGGGGGACACATCCAATGCTTAAAGGAAAAACTGCGGTTGTAACGGGGGCTTCCCGTGGAATCGGACGTGCTGTAGCACTAGAACTTGCCGAAAAAGGTGCCAATGTGGTTGTTAACTACTCAGGAAGTGAAGCAAAAGCACATGAGGTAGTGGAAGCAATCAAAGAGATGGGTGGCGAGGCCATCGCAGTCCGTGCAAATGTCGGTAACATGGAAGATGTGCAAGCGATGATGAAAAAAGCACTTGCTCAATTCGAGACCATTGATATTTTGGTGAATAATGCAGGAATTACACGTGATAACCTATTGATGCGCATGAAGGAAGACGAGTGGGATGATGTGATCAATATCAACCTGAAGGGTGTATTCAATGCGACAAAAGCGGTTACCCGTCAAATGATGAAGCAGCGTTCCGGCAGAATCATCAATGTCGCATCCATCGTTGGAGTAATGGGAAATGCAGGTCAAGCAAACTATGTAGCGGCAAAAGCTGGCGTAATCGGGCTGACGAAATCTACTGCCCGTGAACTTGCTTCCCGCCACATTACGGTCAATGCCATTGCACCAGGCTTCATCACAACGGATATGACGGACAAATTAACAGAAGAAGTAAAAGCGGAAATGCTGAAGCAAATCCCCCTTGCGAGATTTGGAGAAGCGAAAGACATCGCTTCTGTCGTTTCTTTCCTGGCTTCGGAAAAAAGTGCCTACATCACCGGCCAAACCCTCCACGTCGACGGCGGAATGGTGATGTAATTACTGAAAAAATTCCCCCTTGTTGACTGAAGTGCAGGGTGAGAGACTCCTGCGGGAGGTAGCGGTAGCTTGAGTCCCCGCAACGAAGTGAGGAGGCTCAAGCACCGCCCCGCGAAAAACGAACACCCGGAACGGAAGGAAACAGGAGTAAACCGGAACAAAAATACTATAAGAGTTCCCCCCTGTTGACTGAAGTGCAGGGTTAGAGACTCCTGCGGGAGGTAGCGGTAGCTTGAGACCCCGCAACGAAGTGAGGAGGCTCAAGCACCGCCCCGCGGAAAGCGAACACCCGGAACGGAAGGAAACAGGAGTAAACCGGAACAAATATACTATAGTAGTTTCCCCTGTTGACTGAAGTGCAGGGTGAGAGACTCCTGCGGGAGGTAGCGATAGGTTGAGACCCCGCAACGAAATGAGGAGGCTCAAGCACCGTCCCGCGGAAAACGAACACCTGGAACGGAAGTCATCAGGAGTGTGAAAGCAATAAAACACTAGTTTTTTAAAACCAAATTCACTATAATACTTGAGGGGAGGTGAAAGTTATGGCAGATGTATTAGAGCGTGTAACAAAGATCATTGTTGATCGTTTAGGTGTAGACGAGTCCGAGGTGAATCTTGATTCTAAATTCAAAGACGATTTAGGTGCTGATTCTCTTGATGTAGTGGAACTAGTGATGGAGCTTGAAGATGAGTTTGACATGGAAATCTCAGACGACGAAGCGGAAAACATTACAACAGTTGCCGATGCGGTGAACTACATAAAAGCGAACGCTTAATAGCTTTCTTTCTGGTCCCCCTAGTGGGACCACTTTTTTGTCCCACTCTGGTGGGACTTTTTATTTTTTTGGCTCTGTTAAAGCATACTATTGATATTTGCAACAACCTAGCTGTTGATTGTAGCAAAAGGCGAAGACTCTTGCGGGGGAGTAGCGACATTCTTGAGACCCCGCAGTGAAATCAGGAGGCTCAAGGTCGTCCCGCGGAAAGCGAAGACTAGTGCGGATATCAACAGCGGCGATTAACAGAGCATAGGGGAAAATAAAGTAGTTTGATGTCAGATCCGTTACAATTATCCATAAAAATGAAAGGAATCTGCTCAAATGTGAAACTTGCTATTTGTATCCTCTTCATAATTTGTTAAAATAGTAATGTTATACAACTTTCATCATCCCAAAGAGAATGTTGCCATCTTAGTGAAAGAAGATTGTATGTTGGAGGCTCCTTTACATGACTAGGAATAGAAGTAGGATAAATGAAATGAAAAATGAAGCAATCAGAAAGAATTTTGCTTTTCTACAAGATAATTTAGGAGTTCAGTTTCAAAATGAGAAACTGTTATATCAAGCTTTCACCCATTCATCCTATGTGAATGAGCATCGGAGAAAACCTTACGAAGATAATGAACGATTGGAGTTTCTAGGAGATGCTGTTCTAGAGTTGACTATTTCACAGTTTCTTTATAAGAAATACCCTATGATGAGTGAAGGTCAATTGACAAAACTAAGAGCATCCATTGTATGCGAACCATCCCTCGTTTCATTTGCAAATGATCTTTCGTTTGGAAAGTATGTATTGCTTGGAAAGGGAGAGGAGATCACTGGTGGACGGGCCAGACCAGCTTTGCTTGCCGATGTATTTGAAGCATTTATCGGTGCATTATATCTGGATCTTGGACTGGATACTGTATTCCAATTCCTTGAAAAGTATGTATACCCTAAGATTAATGAAGGTGCTTTTTCTCATGTGATGGATTTCAAAAGTCAGTTACAGGAGATGATCCAGCGTAATGCGCTTGGTGTCATCGAATATGAAGTGCTTGAAGAAAAGGGACCGGCGCATAACAGGGAGTTTGTATCCAAAGTCTCTTTGAATAAAGAAGAGATGGGGATAGGTGTGGGCCGTTCCAAAAAAGAAGCGGAACAACACGCCGCTCAGGTTGCTCTTCAGAAGCTGAAACAAGCCAAAAAGTGAAAGTGTGAGCGATCTGAGGGTGCACAGGTGTGCCTGAACGGTCGCTTCTTTTCCAGTTGGCTCTTTTCGTAAACTTTGTTGCTTTTTCGTATGTATACATCAACCGTTATTTTCCTTACTGTCGTGCTCTTTTCCCTGCTACTTAAGAAACTACTTGCACCTTTTGGAGTATGTAAGCAGTAAAAAGTCCAATTGCCGACTTTTTACAAGTAAATAGCAACAATCTTTGAGAAAAGAGCCTTCCAATTACATAGTTATAGGCAATAACCAACCAAAGAAATTTTATGAGTGTAGATGAGGTGAGGAGTATGTACCTCAAACGATTAGAAGTAGTAGGATTTAAGTCGTTTGCTGAAAAGATATCCGTTGACTTTGTTCCAGGCGTCACAGCTGTGGTAGGGCCGAATGGAAGCGGAAAAAGTAATATTATAGATGCCATCAGGTGGGTCCTTGGGGAACAATCAGCCAAATCCCTTCGTGGTTCCAAAATGGAAGATATCATTTTTGCCGGGAGTGATAGCAGGAAGGCTTTAAATATGGCAGAGGTGACCTTGACACTTGACAACAGTAACCGCATTCTTCCGATTGATTATATGGAAGTGAGTGTCACAAGAAGAGCCCTGCGTTCAGGAGATAGTGAATTCCTGATAAACAAGCAGACATGCCGGCTCAAGGATATTGTCGATCTGTTTATGGATTCAGGTCTCGGCAAAGAGGCATTCTCGATCATCAGTCAGGGAAAAGTCGAAGAAATCCTTAGCAGTAAATCGGAGGAGCGCCGCAGTATTTTTGAAGAGGCGGCAGGAGTCCTCAAATACAAATCAAGAAAAAAGAAGGCAGAAAGTAAGTTATGGGATACACAGGAAAACCTGAATCGGGTCTCCGACATTTTACATGAGTTGGAAGGTCAAGTCGAGCCACTGAAAATCCAGGCATCCATTGCTAAGGACTATTTGGAGAAAAAAGAGGAGCTAGAACAGATCGAAGTCGGTGTGACGGTCTACGAAATTGAGGAGTTGCACCAAAAGTGGGAACAGAATTCCTTGGAAGTGAAGAACAGTTCGGAAAAAGAGCTGCACCTATCTGCCGAGCTATCCCAAAAAGAAGCAACCCTTGAAAAATATAAAGACCAAGTAGCTGCTTTGGATGAATCCATCGATTCCTTGCAACAGGCCCTACTTGTAGCAAGTTCCGAGCTTGAGAAACTTGAAGGCAGGAAAGAAGTGCTCAAGGAACGCAAGAAGAATGCCACTACGAACCGGGCGCAATTGGAAAAAACGTCAGTGGAACTTGCCGAATTCATCCAAGTCCAAAAGGAAAAACTGAAAACTGAAAGTGGTCTTTTGGATGTACTCCGTAAGGAATTGGTATTGACCGAACAGCACCTGAAAGAAAAGCAGGTCATCAACGAACAGTTCGACCAGAACATCGAAGAGAAAATTGATGCCTTAAAGAGCGAATATATTGAACTACTAAATAAACAGGCTTCCATTCGTAATGAATTTTCTTATTTAGAACAACAGGAAAAACAAGAAGGGATGAAAGTCTCCCGTCTTGATGAGGGCAACCGAAAGTATGTGGAGATGCGCACATCTACACAAGCGAAAAAGGAAAAGGTGCTCACAGACCAGAAAAAAGTTCAAGAAGAGCTGAATCAAACAGTTGACCTCTTCAGGACAGAGCAGGGTGCACTTGAGCAGTACAAGCAGTCCTATCAGAAGAAGGAGACTACCCTGTATCAGGCCTATCAATTCCTGCAACAGACCCGTGCCAGAAAAGAAATGTTAGAGACCATGCAGGGGGATTTCACTGGCTTCTTCCAAGGAGTAAAAGAAATCCTGAAGGCTAGGGATGAAAGCAGGCTCACGGGGATCAAAGGGGCTGTCGCGGAGATAATCCAAGTAAAACAGGATGTGGAAACAGCTATCGAGATTGCTCTTGGTAGTGCGACACAGCATATCGTGGTGGATAATGAACAGAATGCCAGGACTTCCATCCAGTACTTAAAGAAGAATGGATTTGGCCGTGCGACTTTCCTCCCGATGACAGTCATGAAGCCTCGTACATTATCTGACTATCAAGTGAACCAAATCAGTCAGCATGAAGCCTTTGTTGGAATAGCGGCTACCCTGGTGGATTATGATCCATCCTTTGAAAATATCGTTTATAATCTTTTGGGAACGATCGTCATAGCGAAAGATTTGAAAGGGGCGAATGCACTTGCTGGAATCCTTCAGCACCGCTTCAGAATCGTGACGCTTGAGGGGGATGTCGTTAATCCTGGTGGTTCCATGACAGGCGGGGCTGTTAAGCAGAAATCGAACTCGCTATTGAGCCGGGGGCGGGAGCTTGAGTCCATCTCAGCAAAGCTAGAAGAGATGGAAAATAAAACAGCTCTCTTAGAAGACCAAGTAAAGACGTTAAAGAAAAAAATTGAAGAGAAAGAAATACAAGTGATGGAACTTAAAGGCTCTGGGGAAGAGCTGAGATACAAGGAACAGCAAGTTACTAGTCTTCTTAGGGAAGTGGAACTAGAAGAGAAGAACATCAATGAGCATTTAAGCTTGTATGATTATGAAAAACAACAACTAAGTACTTCGATACAAAGTGCCGGTGACAGAAAAGTAAAACTGAAAACCGAATTGAACAACGTTGGGGTCCAGATAGTTGCGCTAGATAAGGAAATTGCAGACCTCAACTCTTTGAAGGTGGAGCAGCATGCAACCAAAGAAACCGTTCAACAAGAATTAACACATCTAAAAGTCGAGTATGCGAGTAAGAAAGAGAAGCTTCTTAATCAGTCAGAAAAGGTAGAGACCTTAGCAACTGACCTTGAACATGCACAAGAGAGGCTGACAGAGATACAGGAAGACCTTGCTCTATTGCAAAGCGAAATGAATGATAATTCCTCAGGGGAACAGAAACTAGAAGTAGCAGCAGAGGAAAAGCTGCATGATAAAAACACCACCATGAAGTTGATAGCAGAACGCCGTGCAGAACGATTATCTTTTTATGAAAAAGTAGAGCAAGAGGAACTTGAGCTGAAAGAATTGAAGCGTCAGTACAAGCAGCTTGCAGAGGTGCTGAAGGCAGAAGAGGTGAAGCTTAACCGTCTTGATGTGGAGCTGGATAATAGACTTCATCATTTAAGGGAAGAGTATATGCTGTCCTTTGAAGCGGCGAAAGAAGACTATCCACTAGAAATTGATATTGACGAGGCGAGGAAAAAAGTGAGGCTGATCAAGCTTGCAATCGAGGAGCTGGGAACGGTCAACATAGCTGCAATCGAGGAATATGAACGGGTCAGCGAACGCTATACTTTCCTAAAGGAACAGAAGGATGACCTTCAGGAAGCAAAAGATACACTTTTCCAGGTCATCGGAGAGATGGACGAGGAAATGAAAAAGCGCTTTGAAACGACCTTCACCAATATTCGTGCACACTTTCATGATGTATTCAGATCCTTGTTTGGTGGCGGGAGAGCGGACCTTGTCTTAACCGACCCAACGGACATGTTGAATACGGGGGTGGATATCGTAGCACAGCCTCCGGGCAAAAAGCTTCAGAATCTTGGCCTTTTATCAGGGGGAGAAAGAGCGTTGACGGCCATTGCATTACTATTCTCCATCCTGAAAGTAAGACCCGTGCCATTTTGCATCTTGGATGAAGTGGAAGCGGCTCTTGATGAAGCCAACGTTCATCGTTTTGCCCAGTATTTGAAGCAGTTCAGTGAAGACACGCAGTTCATCGTCATCACACACCGTAAAGGTACAATGGAATTCAGTGATGTCCTATACGGGGTGACGATGCAAGAATCTGGTGTATCCAAACTGGTTTCAGTCCGTTTGGAAGAATCGAAAGAACTTGTTCAATAGAGAGGAAGAGAATAGAAGATGAGTTTTTTTAAAAAATTGAAAGACAAACTTACTAATCAAACAGAGTCTGTGACGGAAAAATTCAGAGAGGGGTTAACCAAAACACGTGACTCCTTTTCTGGAAAAGTAAACGATCTTGTTGCACGCTACCGTAAAGTGGATGAGGATTTCTTTGAAGAATTGGAAGAAATCCTCATTGGAGCGGACGTTGGTGTAAATACAGTGATGGAATTGATCGACGAGCTTAGAATGGAAGTGAAACGCCGTAATATCCAAGATCCACTTGAGGTGCAGAGTGTCATTTCTGAAAAGCTTGTGGAAATTTATGAGTCAGGTGAAGAAATTTCCCCGAGTATCAACTTTCAGCAAGATGGCTTGACTGTCGTACTTGTAGTAGGGGTCAATGGAGTCGGCAAAACCACTTCGATTGGAAAGATCGCCAAAAAGCTGAAACAGGATGGCAAGAGTGTCCTGCTTGCAGCAGGAGATACTTTCCGTGCAGGTGCGATTGAACAGCTTGAAGTATGGGGGGATCGTGTAGGCGTTGACGTCATCAAGCAATCGGCTGGTTCTGACCCGGCGGCGGTCATGTATGATGCCCTCCAAGCGGCAAAAGCGCGTAAAGTGGATGTACTACTTTGCGATACAGCCGGGCGTTTACAAAATAAAGTAAACTTGATGAAGGAACTTGAAAAGGTGAAGCGGGTAATAGAACGCGAAGTACCTGGAGCACCTCATGAAGTCCTGCTTGTATTGGATGCCACCACTGGCCAGAATGCCCTTAGTCAGGCAAAGATCTTCTCTGAAGCAACGAATGTAACAGGGATTGTGTTGACGAAGCTAGACGGTACAGCTAAAGGTGGAATTGTACTAGCTATACGAAACGAAATGCGCATTCCAGTCAAGTTTGTTGGCTTGGGTGAAAAAGCTGATGATCTACAAGAGTTTAATGCAGAGCAGTATGTGTACGGATTATTTGCAGATATGATGGAAAAAGAAGAAGCACAAGAAAGCTAAAACCATACGATATTCTTCCCCGCCGCCCCTCTAATCAGAAGGGCGGCTTTTTTAACATAGCCAAATAGAAAAGAAATTATGGGAAGTACTTGATTCCCGTTCCAGGCGCTTCGCTTGCCTGCGGGCGGTCCGTGAGCCTTCTCAGGCTCCGCCTTCCGGGGTCTCACCCGTCCCTTCCACTCCAATCAACAAAATGACTGTTAACTTAGGATTATCTGAAAAAGCATTAACAAATGTTAGCGTAATTTCTAGCTGTTGATTGGAGCAATAGGCGGAGACTCCTGCGGGGGGATAGCGACATTCTTGAGACCCCGCAGGGCGTAGCCCGAGGAGGCTCAAGGTCGCCCCGCGGAAATCAACAGCGGTATGGAACAGATTACTAAAATTATGAACTTTTTCAGTGGCCTGGGCGCAAGCCGAGGAGGCTTCCCAAACGCCCCGCGGAAAGCGAAGCCGTTTGCTGAAATCAACAGTTGAGTTTAACAGAGCCAAAAGTATAAATGAACCTAAGGTTTACCAAGTCAAGAAAAAAACTTGACATTCCCAATCCCACCCTGTAAACTAATCTATTGTAAAGGCATTTCACTTAACAAGGGAGAGTGAAGAGGATGCTTGAAAAAACAACGAGAATGAACTATCTTTTTGATTTCTATCAGTCGTTGTTAACACCAAAGCAACGAAGCTATATGTCTTTGTATTACTTAGATGATCACTCCCTTGGTGAGATAGCAGAGGAATATAACATAAGTCGTCAAGCAGTGTATGATAACATAAAACGTACAGAACAGATGCTTGAGCAATATGAAGAAAAGCTTTTGTTATTTCAAAAGTTTCAAGAGCGGCAGTCTCTTTTGCAGCAGTTGAAGGATGAAGCAGAAAAGGTGGATAACACCTCAAATGCCAAATCTCTTACAGCGCTGATAGAGTCGCTTGAGAAATTAGATTAGGGGGCGGCATACATGGCATTTGAAGGTTTAGCCGACCGTTTGCAAAATACGATTCAGAAGATTCGTGGGAAAGGTAAGGTAAGCGAGCAGGACGTTAAAGAAATGATGCGTGAAGTTCGATTGGCTTTACTTGAAGCGGATGTAAACTTCAAAGTAGTAAAAGACTTTGTGAAACGCGTAAATGAGCGTGCAGTTGGACAAGAAGTCATGAAAAGTCTTACACCCGGTCAGCAAGTTATCAAAGTGGTTAAAGAAGAACTTACCGCACTTATGGGCGGGGAACAAAGCAAAATCGCTGTAAGCAGCCGACCTCCGACCGTCATCATGATGGTAGGTCTTCAAGGTGCTGGTAAAACGACGACAACTGGAAAGCTTGCGAACCTATTGCGTAAAAAGCACAATAGAAAGCCTCTTCTGGTTGCGGCAGATATTTATCGACCGGCAGCTATCAAACAGCTTGAAACACTTGGGAAACAACTAAGCATGCCTGTTTTCTCTTTAGGAGATCAGGTTAGTCCAGTCGAAATCGCTAAGCAGGCCATCCAAAAAGCAAAAGATGAGCATCATGATTATGTGCTGATCGATACCGCGGGGCGCTTGCATGTGGATGAGACATTAATGGACGAGCTGAAGCAGGTAAAAGAGCTATCCAACCCGGATGAAATCTTTCTTGTAGTGGATGCGATGACAGGACAAGATGCTGTAAATGTGGCGGAAAGCTTCAATGAACAGCTGGGCTTGACTGGTGTTGTATTGACCAAACTGGATGGAGATACCCGTGGTGGAGCGGCATTATCCGTTAAGGCGGTAACGAATACTCCTATCAAGTTCATTGGTATGGGAGAAAAGTTGGATGCTATTGAACCTTTCCATCCTGAACGTATGGCTTCCCGTATATTAGGTATGGGAGATGTGCTTACTCTGATTGAGAAAGCACAGACAAACGTGGACGAAGAGAAAGCCAAGGAGCTTGAACAGAAGCTGCGTACAATGAACTTTACGTTTGATGATTTCTTAGAGCAACTAGGTCAAGTCAGGAACATGGGCCCGCTCGATGAGATTTTGGGAATGATTCCTGGAGCCAACAAGATGAAGGGCTTAAAAAATGTCCAGGTGGATGAAAAGCAGATAGGTCATGTCGAGGCAATCATCCAATCGATGACCAAAGCGGAGAAAGATAATCCAGATTTGATCAATGCTAGCCGTAAAAAACGGATAGCAAAAGGCAGCGGACGACCAATTCAGGAAGTAAATCGCCTACTTAAACAATTTGAAGAGATGAAAAAAATGATGAAACAGATGACAAGCATGCAAAAAGGGAAAGGCAAAAAAGGCGGCTTCAAATTCCCTTTCATGTAAGCAATCACACCATTTTTTCTCTTAATAAATGAAGTGACAAGAAAAAACACTTTACAAACAAGTAACTACTTGTTATCATACTATCTTGTGTGAAATATTTTCGGAGGTGCTATATTAAATGGCAGTAAAAATTCGTTTAAAACGTATGGGTTCTAAAAAATCCCCATTCTATCGTATTGTAGTAGCAGATTCTCGTTCTCCTCGTGATGGACGTTTCATTGAAACAGTTGGAACATACAACCCTGTATTGCAACCAGCTGAAGTTAAAATCAATGAAGAACTAGCTCTTAAATGGTTACAAGATGGCGCGAAGCCTTCTGACACAGTTCGTAACCTTTTCTCTAACGAAGGTATTATGGAAAAATTCCACAATGCTAAATTAGGCAAGTAAGAGGCAAAATGACAGAATTAATCCAAACAATTGTGACGTCGTTGGTAGATCATCCAGAAAATGTAGTGGTTACGGAAAAGGAAACAGGTAATGCCCTTACGTATCAACTTACAGTCCATCAAGATGATTTAGGGAAAGTGATTGGCAAGCAGGGTAGAATTGCGAAAGCAATCCGGACAGTCTTGTTCGCTGCCGCCTCTCATGAGAATAAACGAGTGCAATTAGAGATTATGGAGTAGGGGAGGCTTTCGAGCTTCCCCTTTTCTTATGGTCGGACAATATTAATAACACTCATTAAAAAGCTTTAAGTGCCCCCTTAAAAGGGTACGCTATTGATACATAGCATAGTTGAAAGCTGCGCGTGGAGGTGCAACAAATGTCAAAATGGTTCAATGTAGGTAAGCTGGTCAATACACATGGCATAAAAGGTGAGGTGCGTGTTGTTTCCAGAACGGATTTTCCTGATGAACGTTATAAAAAGGGCAATCATCTTTATTTATTCATGCCAAATGAAAAGGAACCTATTGAAGTGAAGGTAGCATCTAGAAGGGTGCATAAATCATTTGATCTTCTTACGTTTGAAGGCTACCATAATGTAAATGAAGTGGAGAAGTTCAAAGGTGCCATTGTCAAAGTTCCGGAAGATCAACTTGGGGACTTGGAAGAAGGCGAATATTATTTCCATGAAATCGTCGGCTGCAAAGTTATTCTTCAGGAAAGTATGGAGGAGCTGGGTATGGTCAAGGAAGTCTTGACTCCTGGTGCCAACGATGTCTGGGTCGTGAAGGCGAAAAAGGGGAAAGACATTTTGATTCCCTATATCGATCAAGTAGTAAAGAAAGTGGATGTTAAGGAAAAAACAATCATCATTGAGCCGTTAGAGGGGCTGTTCTAATATGAAAATTGATATTCTCTCCATTTTCCCTGAAATGTTCAAAGGGGTGTTGGAATCTTCCATCTTAAAAAAAGCTGCCGAAAAAGGTGCAGTGGAATATAACGTGTCAGACTTCCGGGAGTTTGCGGATAACAAGCATAAAACGGTGGATGATTATCCCTATGGGGGCGGAGCGGGAATGGTATTGAAAGCCCAGCCCATCTTTGACGCCGTACTATCCCTTACAGAAGCTCAATCTTCCGTTAAAAAGCCCCGCGTTATCCTTATGTGTCCCCAGGGAGAACGCTATTCCCAGAAAAAAGCGGAGGAGCTTGCAAAAGAAGAGCACCTGATCTTCATTTGTGGGCATTATGAAGGCTATGATGAGCGGATAAGAGAGCATATAGTGACAGATGAGATTTCCATCGGTGACTATGTCCTGACAGGTGGGGAGTTGGCATCCATGGTGATTGTGGATAGTGTGGTTCGTCTTTTGCCGGATGTTTTAGGAAAAGCGGCATCCCATGAACAAGACAGCTTCAGTACCGGCCTTCTTGAACACCCTCATTATACAAGACCTGCTGATTTTCGGGGAATGAGGGTTCCGGATGTCCTTCTTTCAGGAAACCATGCACATATAGATGAATGGCGGACGAAAGAGTCATTAAGAAGAACTTGGAGCAGAAGGCCAGACCTATTCGATCAATATCCGTTGACGGAAGAACAGCAAGAGTGGTTACAAGAAATTAAAAAAGAGGATAAGTCATATTGATTTTATTCGGTCAATATGCTATTATACTCTTTGTGACTTAGCTATTGCTATGTCTAAAAACGATGTTCCGCTGCATCAAACAAGTATGGTATGAGCATCTGTGGAAAAGGAGTAGAAAACTATGCAAAAACTAATTCAAGAAATTACTCAAGAGCAGTTGAAAACTGATCTTCCTTCTTTCCGTCCTGGTGACACTGTACGTGTTAACGTTAGGGTTGTAGAGGGTACACGTGAGCGTATTCAGGTGTATGAAGGAGTAGTAATCAAGCGTCGTGGTGGCGGTATCAGCGAAACATTCACAGTTCGTAAGATCTCTTACGGTGTTGGTGTAGAGCGTGCATTCCCTGTACATTCTCCAAAGATTGAGGGAATCGATGTTGTTCGTCGTGGTAAAGTACGTCGTGCGAAACTTTACTATCTACGTGCATTACGTGGTAAAAAAGCGCGTATTAAAGAAATTCGATAATAGAAAGGGGAGCTTGGTGACAAGCTCTCTTTTTTTACTAAAAAAAATCCAAACAGGCTATTGGTTTTCCATCTGCATATACAAAGTATATAATAGAATAAATGGTACATATAGATTCTCGGACATGCGAGAAACATAATGCAAACGGCGGAGGAACAAATATGGCAGGTTCTAAAAATGAGCTATGGGAATGGATCAAAGCGTTAGCTATCGCGATAATTCTTGCAGCAGCAATTCGTTATTTCTTTTTTGCCCCGATTGTGGTGGATGGTGATTCCATGATGCCGACCCTTCATGATCAGGATAGAATGATTGTAAATAAAATTGGCTACAAAATCGGTGAACCGGAGCGTTTTGATATTGTTGTTTTTCATGCCACAGTGGACAAGGACTATATCAAACGTGTCATCGGCTTGCCTGGTGATGAAGTGGAGTACCGGGACGATGTGCTTTATATCAATGGAAAGGCATATGATGAACCGTACCTTGATGAATTTAAGGCGCAATACCCAGATGGTCCATTGACAGAGGATTTCACATTGGAAGAAAAGACAGGTCATAAAGTCGTACCAGAAGGACATATCTTTGTACTGGGCGATAATCGCAGGTTCAGTAGAGATGGACGCCATATTGGCACCGTTCCCCAAGAAGAAGTATTAGGGAAAACAAATATTGTGTACTGGCCAATTTCAGATTTGCGAAGGGTAAAATAAATAGGCTCTTTTCTCAAAGTTTGTTGCTATTTTCTTGTGAAAAGTCGGCAATTGGACTTTTTATTGATTAAATACTATAAAGGTTGCAAGTAGTATTTTAAAGTTCAGTAGGGAAAAGAGCAAGACAGTAAGGAAAATAACGGTTTATATATGAATACGAAAAAGTAACAAAGTTTACGAAAACAGCCATAACTATTATATGATAAGCAGCAATCAGCTGTTGGGTGAAGCCCAGGGTGGAATTCAACAGCGGCCTTTGGCTGATACTAAAAATAGCTTTAATTGTGCAAGGACTTCAGGAGGCAATTCCCATGACAATACAATGGTTTCCAGGGCATATGGCAAAAGCCCGCAGACAGGTGACAGAAAAACTCAAATTGATTGATATCGTATACGAGCTGGTGGATGCTCGTATTCCGGTATCATCCCGGAACCCGATGATCGATGAAATCATCTCCAATAAGCCGCGGATCATTCTTTTGAATAAAGCGGATATGGCAGATGCAAAAGTCACGAGAGAGTGGCTGGAGTATTTCAATCTGCCTGGTTCCACCACTAAAGCAATAGCAATTGATTCGCAGACAGGTAAAGGGATTCAGCAGATTGCTACCTTATCAAAAGAATTGCTGAAAGAAAAATTCGATAAAATGCAGTCACGCGGTATCAGGCCAAGAGCAATCAGGGCGTTGATAGTAGGTATCCCGAACGTTGGTAAGTCAACGTTGATCAATAGGCTTGCCAAGAAAAACATAGCTCAAACCGGCGATAGACCCGGTGTTACCAAAGCCCAGCAATGGGTGAAGGTTGGAAAGGAACTGGAGTTGCTCGATACACCTGGAATTCTCTGGCCAAAATTCGAGGATCAGGAGGTCGGCTATCGCTTAGCGACAACTGGTGCGATCAAAGATACGATAATCAATCTTCAAGATATTGCCGTATTTGCCCTAAGGTTCTTGACAGACGCATATCCGGAGCGATTGAAAGACCGATATGGACTAGAAGAAATACCAGTAGATATCGTGGAACTCTTTGATGCGATAGGCTCTAAACGCGGGTGTAAGATGAGCGGTGGGCTAATCGATTATGATAAAACCGCAGAGTTGATTATACGGGAGATCCGTTCCGAGAAACTAGGCAAGCTCAGTTTGGAAAGACCGGAAAAACTTTAGGAAGAGGCTGTTATCATGCAGCCTTTTTCTTTTGGGGAAATGGAGTTAAAAACATGGAAAAAAAGTCGATAAAAGATATAGAGAGAAAGCTTGTTGGAATTGAAAGTGAAAAAGACCCTTTCCTTCTATCCATCAGAGAAGACGAGCGGAAAGGCGTCCAAGCCCTTCTGAAAAGGTGGGAAAAGAGAAGGTTGGAAAAGGAGCAGCTTCTCCAACAGTTTGAAGATATGAAAAAATATGAACGTCTTCTTTGGGAAAGCGGGTGCCAGTATATCGCTGGAATCGACGAAGTGGGACGCGGTCCCCTTGCAGGTCCAGTGATAGCTGCTGCCGTCATTCTACCGAAAGATTTTTACCTGCCGGGACTTACTGACTCTAAGAAGCTGAGTACGCAGAAAAGGGAACACTTTTTCCACTATATCAAAGAACATGCTATCAGCTACGGGATAGGCATGATAGATTCCAAAAGAATCGATGAAGTCAATATTTATGAAGCGACAAAGCTTGCGATGATGGAAGCGGTGGGAAATCTCCACCACAAACCCGACCATCTTTTGATTGATGCGATGAAGTTGGATCTGGACATGGAGCAGACCTCCATTATAAAAGGGGATGCAACAAGCATATCCATTGCTGCAGCATCTGTGTTGGCAAAAGAGACAAGGGATACATACATGAAAGAGCTTGCACAAGAATTTCCGCAGTATGGATTTGAAAAGAATATGGGGTATGGTACACAGGAGCATCTTCTTGCTTTACATGAAATAGGGGTGACCAGAGAACACCGTCAATCATTTTCACCGGTAAAAGAAATGGTGGACTGAGAAAAAGGAGTTAGCTATGAACATCTGGCAATTAATGCAGCATAAAGTTACTGCTAAACAAAATATGTCTTCATTCAACAGGTCTCCTTCATTAGTTGAAAAAGATACTGGTGTTATGACCTCTGCCTTATCAACGGAGAAATCAGCACCTCCTCAAACAACTCAGGAACGCATTCAGGCAATAGTTTCACAAAAAGGGGATCATATGCCTAATGGCACTATTAAAGATCTTGTATCGGTGATAGATCGCCTGCCACCGGTTGATAAGGAGAGGGCCATAGAGTTACTGAAAATGCTTTCTGGCCGGACCGGAATCACAAACATCCCTGAAAAGTTGCAAATGATACTATCAAGTTTAGCTGATAAAGAGACAACCTTACAGACACTTGCAAAAGTGGAAACAAGTCTCCGGAACATAACCCTACCTACATCTGCACAGCAAAAGCTTATGGATGTCATCCAACAGATGCAACAACCGCTAACAATCCATACAAAAAACGAAGCGTTGCAATTTATCAGGCATGCATTGTCCTTGCTGGATCTAGACTTTGAAAAAGGTCTAAGTGACTTGATGAGGCAGGGGCAGCCTTTTTCAGAGGGAAAAATGGAACGGTTAAAGCCTTTATTGATGAATTATTTACAACAAGTGGAAACACCTGAAGAGAAAGCTGCAATCACACAGCTCCTTTCCAGAATGACCAGTTTCCAACTGCTTTCAAGAGAAGAAGGAAACCTTCATCATGTTTTTTTACCACTCCCGATCAAAATGCATGAAGAAGCGAAGGAATGGTATGTACATTTAAGCTCGAAGAAAAAAGATGAAATGCTTGATCCGGATTATTGTCGTGTCGTCTTTATGTTAGATATGCCTGTATTTTCTTCTGTGATGGTGGATGTATTCATACAACAAAAAGTGGTCAGTATTTCCTTACAACATTCCTATAAGGGCATGGAGGAATTGTTAGAAAGAAGCTCACCGCTCCTTAGGAAGAGCCTAACCGCTAAAGGTTTTACTTTAAGCGCCATTAAACCGGAGTGGAAGGAGCAGGATGAAACCCCGGGCATACCTGTTGATTTTCTGAAGGCAATTCTTCATCCTATTGAGAAGGGATTGGATATGAAAATATGAAAGAACACCTAAACAAGAGGAAAAAAGCAGTTGCTATAAAATATGACCAAGCAAAAACAACTGCGCCTGTTGTGAAGGCGAAAGGTGCAGGGATTATTGCGGAAAATATATTGGTAGAGGCAAGTAAACATAATATTCCGGTCCAGGAGGATAAAGCACTTTTGGAAATCTTGATGGAACTGGATCTGAATGAAACCATACCTGAAGAGTTGTACGAAGTGGTAGCAGAGATCCTGGCTTATGTTTACAACCTCCATGAAGAAGCAAAAAAGAATGTGAATAAAACCACGTGAAAGTTTTTTAGCATAATGAAAGAAGTTTGAATTATCTGTCAAATTACACTCTTTTTTGCGCTATTAGTTGTTTTTGTCGACATATTCAGATGTCAATCTATTAATTTTTTGAAAATAGTATAATATTTTTGCAGAAAGGTAGACATTTGTTAGCGCATTTAATAAAATGAAAGCGCAGTCTATTTTTAAATAATGTTCTGTTATACATAAGATTGGAGGATGGGAAATGAATATCCATGAATATCAAGGAAAAGAGATCCTCAGAAAATACGGGGTAGCTGTTCCGAACGGCCGCGTAGCATTTACTGTTGAAGAAGCAGTAGAGGCTGCAAAAGAGTTAGGAACACAAGTTTGTGTAGTGAAGGCGCAAATTCACGCTGGTGGCCGCGGTAAAGCGGGCGGAGTGAAAGTTGCCAAGAACTTGGATGAAGTTCGTGAATATGCGGGTGAAATCCTAGGCAAAACGTTAATTACTCACCAAACGGGTCCTGAAGGTAAGGAAGTAAAACGCTTACTTATCGAAGAAGGGTGCGACATCAAGAAGGAATACTACATCGGACTTGTATTAGATCGTGCAACTTCCCGAGTTGTATTGATGGCATCTGAAGAAGGCGGAACAGAAATTGAAGAAGTGGCAGAGCAAACGCCAGAAAAAATCTTCAAAGAAGTGATTGATCCAGTTGTAGGTCTTACTGGCTATCAAGCACGCCGTATCGCGTTCAACATCAATATTCCAAAGGAATTGGTTGGAAAAGCAGTTAAGTTCATGATGGGACTATATACAGCTTTTGTGGAAAAAGATTGTTCGATCGCTGAGATCAATCCACTTGTGGTGACTGGCGACGGGAACGTAATGGCTCTTGATGCGAAATTGAACTTCGATTCTAATGCATTATACCGTCACAAAGATATCCTTGAGTACCGTGATCTGGAAGAAGAAGATGCAAAAGAAATCGAAGCTTCCAAATACGATCTTAGCTACATTTCACTTGATGGAAACATCGGATGCATGGTAAATGGTGCCGGTCTTGCGATGGCAACGATGGATATCATCAAGCATTATGGTGGAGACCCTGCTAACTTCCTGGACGTTGGGGGCGGAGCAACTGCTGAGAAAGTGACAGAAGCTTTCAAAATTATCCTTTCTGATGATAATGTAAAAGGTATTTTCGTAAACATTTTCGGTGGAATTATGAAATGTGACATCATTGCTACAGGTGTTGTGGAAGCAGCGAAGCAAGTTGGACTTGAAGTACCTTTAGTAGTACGTTTGGAAGGTACAAACGTAGATTTAGGTAAACAAATCTTACGTGAGTCTGGCTTAAATATCGTGGCAGCAGAATCCATGGCTGATGGTGCACAAAAAATCGTAGCGCAAGTAGGATAAGAAAGGCAGGGGACATTCATGAGTGTATTCATTAATAAAGATACAAAAGTAATCGTACAAGGTATTACTGGTTCCACAGCGTTGTTCCATACAAAGCAAATGCTTGAGTATGGCACACAAATCGTTGGTGGGGTTACACCTGGAAAAGGTGGCACTGAAGTTGAAGGTGTACCTGTATTCAATACAGTAGAAGAAGCTGTTAAAGCTACTGGTGCTAATGCATCTGTTATTTATGTACCTGCTCCATTCGCAGCTGATGCGATCATGGAAGCGGTAGATTCAGATCTTGACTTGGCTATTTGTATTACAGAGCATATTCCTGTACTTGATATGGTAAAAGTGAAGCGTTATATGGAAGGGAAAAAGACACGTCTTGTTGGTCCTAACTGCCCTGGCGTCATCACACCAGGTGAGTGCAAAATCGGAATCATGCCTGGATATATCCATACAAAAGGCCATGTTGGGGTTGTTTCCCGTTCTGGTACATTAACGTACGAAGCGGTTCACCAATTATCTCAAGAAGGTATCGGTCAATCTACAGCAGTAGGTATCGGTGGAGACCCGGTTAACGGTACGGATTTCATTGATGTATTAAAAGCATTCAATGAAGATGAAGATACGTATGCGGTTATCATGATCGGTGAAATCGGTGGAACAGCTGAAGAAGAAGCTGCTCTTTGGGTAAAAGAGAACATGACAAAACCTGTTGTTGGCTTCATCGGCGGCCGTACTGCACCTCCTGGTAAGCGTATGGGTCACGCGGGAGCAATCATCTCCGGCGGTAAAGGTACTGCAGATGAGAAGATCCGTGTGATGAATGAGTGTGGCATAGAAGTAGCGGATACTCCATCCGTTATGGGAGAAACACTTATTAAAGTCATCAAGGAACAAGGCATTTACGACAAATGT
This sequence comes from Sutcliffiella horikoshii, assembly GCF_021991925.1. Classification (GTDB taxonomy): domain Bacteria; phylum Bacillota; class Bacilli; order Bacillales; family Bacillaceae_I; genus Sutcliffiella_A; species Sutcliffiella_A horikoshii_F. Next base: position 630,128 of record NZ_RXZI01000001.1, read on the forward strand.
AAAACACACTGATAGACATGAAAGTGGGATAGTCAATTCAGACTATCCCTATTTCTGTTTAAATAAAAGCGGAAGAGGTGCATCGATATATGCAATTGTTGAAAGAAAGATTAATAACCCTTCACCATTGTCCCCGACTAAGCTGCAAATCTATAAGACACCTTCTCAGACACGACCCTACACTAGAAAATCTTTATAAGTACACCCCATCAGATATGGCTTCCTTATTCTCCATCACCCACCAACAGGCAGAAGCAATCCACCAGTACATAAGAATAAATAACATGTCTAAACTTCATTCCATATACAAGGCGCAAAATATCCGCCTGATTACCATATTCGATCATGAATACCCTTCCCTTTTAAAAGAAATCTACGATCCCCCTCTTGTATTATATCTGAAAGGCAACCATCACTTATTGAATACTAGGATGCTAGGGATGGTAGGCGCAAGGAAAATGTCATCCTATGGGAGTGAGGCGTTGCAATCATTGATACCCCCACTTATAAGTGAGAATTTCACGATAGTTAGTGGGTTGGCCAAAGGGGTAGACATTCATGCCCATTGTCTCGCGATGAAAATGAAGGGGAATACGATTGCTGTTCTTGGAAGTGGAATATTTAACATTTACCCCAAAGAGCATAAGAAAATTGCAGATTTTATGTCTCAATATCATCTCCTCCTTTCTGAATACCCTCCATATACTGCTCCAACAAAATGGAATTTCCCGATGAGAAACCGTATTATTAGCGGATTAAGTGAAGGGGTGATTGTGGTCGAGGCCAAAGAGAAAAGCGGGTCCCTCATAACCGCCGATCAGGCGATGGAGCAGGGAAGAGAGGTATTTGCTGTGCCAGGATCAATTCTCTCGGAGACCTCAAAAGGGACGAATTCTTTGATAAAGCAAGGCGCAAAGCTCGTTGCAGATACAAATGATATTCTTGAAGAGCTGAAGGGCGGTAAATTGGTTAATTGAAATAAAATTCAAATAAATTACAAAAAAGTGACAAAAAACTTTCACTTTTTTAATAGAATTTTTGATTTTCACTTTACAAATGAATATATGTCTATATTATTATAGGGTACAATGATATTGCGGATTGTACCTTTTTTATTTCCTTCATTATATAAACTCACTTTCATGGACTGCACACAAAAGTTATGGAAGTCAAGTATATAAAGTACATTCTGTGTCTACATATAGTACATAAGGTTTAACGTAATGTTTATGGAATGGGAAACTAGGAAAATAGAATAAATACATACAGTCCTGTTTGACAAAGTGTTACATAATATTTGATAATGGTGAAGATTTCTAATGGAATGGCTCTAATAAAAACCGTTGTTGATTATCGCACTAGGCTTCGCTTTCCTAGGGGCGTTTGGGGAGCCTCCTCGGCTTGGGCCTGCGGGGTCTCCCCTAAACGCTATCTCCTTTAGGAGTCTTCGCCTATTGCTTCATTCAACAGCTAGGTTGCTTTAAGAGAACCACTGGAATAGAATGCACTAAACCTAAACATAAGTAAAAATTAAACATAGAAGCTAAAAACTTTGAGAAAACGCTACACCATGTTTTTTCTAAGAATTTACCCTCTTGAGGAGGATTATTGAATGTCAGATTACTTAGTTATTGTGGAATCACCAGCGAAAGCGAAAACGATTGAACGTTATCTAGGAAAAAAATATAAAGTAAAAGCATCCATGGGACATGTAAGAGATCTTCCTAAAAGCCAAATGGGTGTGAATGTGGATCATGAGTTTGAACCAAAGTATATCACCATCCGAGGTAAAGGACCTGTACTGAAAGAGCTCAAGACCGCAGCTAAAAAAGCGAAGAAAATCTTTCTCGCGGCTGACCCGGATCGTGAAGGGGAAGCGATTGCTTGGCATCTCGCCCACAGTTTGGATATCGACATCACTTCAGACTGCAGAGTAGTGTTTAATGAGATCACCAAAGATGCCATTAAAGAGTCCTTTAAGCATCCTAGACCAATCAATTTGGATGTGGTGGATGCCCAACAGGCAAGAAGGATCCTTGATCGTCTTGTTGGATACAATATCAGTCCTTTACTATGGAAGAAAGTGAAAAAGGGATTAAGTGCAGGTCGGGTTCAATCCGTCGCAGTCAGACTTGTGATTGAAAGAGAACAAGAAATAAATGCTTTTATTCCAGAAGAATATTGGTCCATAAAAAGTTCATTCCTTACAGGAAAGTCCAAGGAATTTGAAGCAAACTTTTATGGGATAGATGGTAAAAAGACGGAACTAAAGTCAGAAGCGGAAGTAAAAGATGTATTAGGAAAGCTGGATGGCAATGCATTTGAAGTGAAAAGTGTAACCAAAAAGGAAAGAAAACGAAATCCAGCCCTACCTTTCATTACTTCTTCTCTGCAACAGGAAGCAGCACGTAAGCTGAATTTCCGTGCAAAGAAAACGATGATGATGGCACAGCAGTTGTACGAGGGAATTGAGCTGGGCAAAGAAGGAACGGTAGGTCTCATTACTTATATGCGTACAGATTCCACACGTATTTCTGAAACAGCCAAAAAAGAAGCGGTGGAGTATATCGAAAAAACCTATGGCAATCAATTTGTCTCCAAAGAAGAGAGAAAAGAGACGAAAAAAAGCAATGCACAAGATGCCCATGAAGCGATACGTCCTACTTCTACAATGAAAGACCCTTTGTCTATCAAAGAATATCTGTCAAGAGATCAGTATCGCCTATATAAATTGATTTGGGAACGTTTTGTCGCAAGTCAAATGGCTCCAGCCATCTTGGATACAGTTAGTGTGGATCTTATACAAAACAATGTCCAATTCCGTGCAACAGGTTCCACCGTCAAGTTCGCTGGCTTTATGAAAGTATATGTGGAAGGTAATGATGATCAGCAGGAAGAAAAGGAAAACCTTTTGCCTCCTTTGGAAAAAGGAGATACAGTCTTTTCGAAAGATATCGATCCCAAGCAACATTTCACTCAACCACCGCCAAGGTATACCGAAGCGAGATTAGTTAGGACGCTTGAAGAATTGGGCATAGGCAGACCATCAACATATGCTCCAACGCTTGATACTATTCAAAAGCGGGGCTATGTGGCTTTGGATAATAAACGATTTGTCCCAACCGAGCTTGGGGAGATCGTTATTCAACTTATCCTGGAATTCTTCCCTGAAATCATCAATGTGGAATTTACAGCGGACCTTGAAACCAATTTGGATAATGTGGAGGATGGGAAAGTTAACTGGGTCGATATAATAGACGGTTTTTATCACGAGTTTGCCAAACGACTTGAAAAAGCGGAACAGGAAATGGAAGAAATCGAGATCAAGGATGAACCAGCCGGTGAGGATTGCGAACTATGCGGTCATGAAATGGTGTTCAAAATGGGAAGATACGGTAAGTTCATGGCATGTTCCAATTTTCCAGACTGTCGTAATACCAAACCGATTGTAAAAGATATCGGTGTCCCTTGTCCCAAGTGTGAAAAAGGGAACATTGTGGAAAGAAAAAGTAAGAAGAAACGTATATTCTATGGTTGTGACCAGTATCCTTCTTGTGAGTTCCTCTCATGGGATAAGCCAATCGCCAGAAAATGTCCGAAGTGCGAGTCCTTATTGGTGGAGAAAAAGCTTAAAAAAGGTGTACAGGTACAATGCGTAGAATGTGACTATAAAGAAGAACCGCAAGGATAAGCGTTAAACAGTAGGATGGGTATAGGGGCCTGACACACATGCGGTTATGTCAGCCCTTTTTCCTTTGTAAAATTATATAGGCTCAGTTTTTGGGATGTAATCTTAAAAGAATCTTCTAACTGTTGATTGGAGTAAAGGGCGAAGACCTCTGCGGGGGAGTAGCGATACTGTTTAGACTCAACAGGGCTATGCCCGTGGAGGCTCAAGGTCGCCCTGGATAAGCGAAGCCATTTGCGAAAATCAACAGCGTTGTTTAACAGAGCCTATCAAATTAATATCTTGTATTTGGAGGAATTTAGTAATGACAACAGTTAATGTAATCGGTGCCGGCCTTGCAGGCAGTGAAGCTGCATGGCAGCTGGCTAACAAAGGGATCCAAGTTAACCTTTATGAAATGCGACCGGTGAAACAAACGCCTGCTCATCATACAGATAAATTTGCTGAGCTTGTTTGCTCGAATTCGCTTCGTGCCAACAATCTGACCAATGCAGTAGGAGTATTAAAAGAAGAAATGCGGATATTGGATTCCGTCATCATACGCTCCGCAGATGACTGCGCCGTACCAGCTGGCGGTGCCCTAGCAGTGGACAGGCATGAATTTGCTGCTAAAGTAACCGAACGGGTCAAAGAACACCCCAACGTGACGGTATTCAATGAAGAAATGGATCAGATCCCAGAAGGGCCGACCATCATTGCAACTGGACCACTGACTTCCAAATCACTATCCGACCAGCTTCGTTCATTAACAGGGGAAGAATACCTTTATTTCTATGATGCAGCTGCACCGATTATTGAAAAAGACAGCATCAACATGGATATTGTGTATTTGAAATCCAGATACGATAAAGGGGAAGCGGCATACTTAAACTGCCCGATGACAGAAGAACAGTTTGATCGTTTCTACAATGCATTAGTAGAGGCGGAGACAGTCCCTTTAAAAGAGTTCGAAAAGGAAATCTTCTTTGAAGGTTGCATGCCGATCGAAGTAATGGCTAACCGCGGAAAGAAAACAATGCTGTTCGGACCTATGAAACCAGTGGGGCTCGAAGACCCTAAAACGGATAAACGCCCATATGCGGTAGTTCAGCTTCGTCAAGACGATGCTGCTGGGACTTTGTATAACATTGTTGGTTTTCAGACACATTTAAAGTGGGGGCCTCAAAAAGAAGTGATCCGTTTAATACCAGGTTTGGAAAATGCGGAAATTGTGCGATATGGTGTGATGCACCGAAACACCTTCATTAATTCTCCAAACCTCCTAAAGCCAACCTATCAATTCAAGGCAAGGGAAGACTTGTTCTTTGCTGGACAAATGACGGGTGTGGAAGGGTATGTGGAGTCTGCTGCATCGGGACTTGTAGCAGGGTTAAATGCTGCGCGTCTCGTACAAGGACTTGAGCCACTTGTCTTTCCTAAGGAAACTGCCATTGGAAGCATGGCGAACTATATTACTACTACAAATGCGAAGAACTTCCAGCCGATGAATGCAAACTTCGGTCTTTTCCCGGAGCTTCCGAAGAAAATCAAGAACAAGCAGGAACGCAATGAAGCTCATGCTAGGAGAGCGTTGGAAACAATTCAGAATTTTGTAAAAAATTAATCAAATTAATTGCAAGGGCTACTAAATTGTGATAATATTTAGTAGCCCTTGTGAGGTGATAAGTATGCAAAATGTTAACGTTTCGTTAATTTCTTTTCTGGAATATTTACAAATTGAGAAAAACTATTCAAAATATACTGTTGTATTTTATCAAAAGGATATTGAAGATTTTTTTGATTTTATGAAAGAGGAAGCCATTTCAAGCATCAATGAAGTCACTCATACAGAAGCACGTTTGTATTTGACCAAGCTACATCAAAAGAAATATGCAAGAAAAACGGTTGCAAGGAAGACCTCCAGTTTGCGAAGCTTTTATAAGTATCTGCTTCGTGAGGAAAAAGTGGATCATAATCCCTTTACCGTGGTTTCGTTACCAAAGCAGGAAAAGCGTCTACCGCAGTTTTTGTATAGCGAAGAGTTGGAGAAATTGTTTGCTGCTTCCGATCTTTCCACACCTCTCGGACAAAGGAATCAAGCCTTGCTTGAATTGCTTTATGCTACAGGTATCCGAATAAGTGAATGTTGTCACATACAAGTACAGGACATCGATTTTCAAGTAGGTACCATCCTTGTTACTGGAAAAGGAAACAAACAACGCTATGTTCCTTTTGGCAGTTTTGCGCAGGATGCATTGAAAACCTATATGGAGGATGGGCGCAGAACACTGCTTGAAAAGCAGAAAGTATCAACCCCGACTAAGCATCTGTTTCTCAATTTTCGGGGTGGCGCACTAACTCCACGTGGGGTTAGGGTCGTCCTGAATGATTTGGTAAAACAAGCATGCACCACCTTACATATTAGTCCGCATATGCTTCGACATACCTTTGCTACACATATGCTGAATGAAGGGGCAGATCTTCGTGTGGTTCAAGAACTGCTTGGACATGCCAGCCTATCATCCACACAGATTTACACACATGTGTCAAAAGAACATCTACAAAAAACGTATAATCAATTTCATCCTCGTGCATGAGGATCGAACGGAGGGTCACTGATGTCAACATTTCATGCTACCACGATATTTGCAGTCCAGCATAATGGGCAAAGTGCAATGTCAGGTGACGGTCAAGTTACATTTGGAAATGCGGTTGTTATGAAGCATACAGCGCGAAAGGTGCGAAAGCTTTTTAATGGGAGGATCTTGGCCGGTTTTGCGGGATCTGTAGCAGATGCTTTCACCTTGTTCGAAATGTTCGAGGCAAAACTTGAAGAATACAACGGAAACATCCAACGCTCTAGCGTCGAGCTTGCCAAAGAGTGGCGGAGTGACAAAGTACTGAGGAAATTGGAAGCAATGTTGATTGTAATGGATGAATCTAGCATGTTATTAGTATCCGGGACTGGAGAAGTAATTGAACCTGATGATGGGATACTGGCGATAGGCTCAGGTGGGAACTATGCACTTGCAGCAGGGCGCGCGTTGAAAAGGTATGCAGGCGAGCACATGACTGCACGTGATATTGCAAAGGCTTCCCTTGAGACTGCAGGAGAGATTTGTGTGTACACGAATGACAATATCATTGTAGAAGAACTATAGAAAAGGCGGTTGTGGACATGAGTACAAAATTGACCCCTAGGCAAATAGTAGAAATGCTTGATCAATATATTGTAGGCCAGACGAATGCCAAAAAGGCTGTTGCTGTAGCGTTGAGAAACAGATATAGAAGAAGCTTGCTAAAAGGCAGTCTCCGGGACGAAGTAGTGCCTAAGAACATTTTGATGATCGGACCTACCGGTGTCGGCAAGACAGAAATTGCCCGCAGGATTGCTAAACTTGTTGGTGCGCCATTCATCAAGGTCGAAGCGACGAAGTTTACAGAAGTAGGATATGTAGGACGTGATGTCGAGTCTATGGTCCGTGACTTGGTGGAAACTTCCGTTCGTCTTGTAAAAGAAGAAAAAATGGCCAGTGTCAAAGATAAAGCTTTGGAAAATGCAAACAAACGAATTATAGAACTCTTAGTACCTGGCAAGCAAAAAAACACCTCCTACAAAAATCCTTTGGAGATGTTTTTTGGAGGAAACGCTCCTACCAATGAAGCGGAGGAGCAGGAAAAGCAGGAAGAGGTCTCCCTTAAAGAGCAGCGAAGAAGGATGGCCCACCAACTTGCATTGGGCGAGCTAGAGGACCGATATATAACAGTGGAAGTGGAAGAGCAACAAGGGTCCATGTTTGATATGCTACAAGGGTCGGGTATGGAACAAATGGGCATGAACATGCAGGATGCTCTTAGCAACCTGATGCCAAAGAAAAAGAAAAAGAGAAAGCTCACCGTACGTGAAGCAAGACCTGTGTTGACCCATGAAGAAGCGCAAAAGCTTATAGACATGGATGAGGTGACGCAGGATGCAGTGATGCGTGCGGAACAGAGCGGCATCATCTTCATCGATGAAATTGATAAGATTGCCAAAAAGAACAGTGGTTCTTCCGCTGACGTTTCCCGAGAAGGTGTACAACGTGATATCCTACCCATTGTGGAAGGTTCCACTGTTGTCACCAAGTATGGACAGGTGAAAACCGATCATGTTCTTTTCATATCCGCAGGGGCATTCCATATTGCCAAACCGTCCGACCTCATTCCCGAACTCCAGGGACGTTTTCCAATTCGTGTTGAATTGACGAAACTGTCCGTAGAAGATTTCGTAAGGATATTGGTGGAGCCGGATAATGCATTATTGAAACAATATACGGCATTATTGGAAACGGAAGGTATAAAAGTCGAATTTTCTGACGATGCTATTCGTAAAATAGCCGAAGTCGCGTTTCAGGTGAACCAGGATACGGATAACATCGGGGCAAGACGACTACATACGATTCTCGAAAAACTTTTGGAGGATCTATCTTTTGAAGCGCCAGACATCAATCTCGAAAAGATTGTCATCACGCCGCAATATGTAGATGAAAAACTAGGAAATATCGTAAAAAACAAAGATTTAAGCCAATTCATTTTATAGAAGTAGATTCTAGGAGGAAATAAAATGCCATTATTACAAAAAACAAGAACAATCAATGCAATGTTACAAAGAGCAGCAGGAAAACCCGTTAACTTCAAAGAGATGTCTGAAACATTATGTAATGTAATTGAAGCTAATGTGTTTGTACTGTCTCGCCGTGGAAAGCTATTGGGATATTCGATCAATCAACAGATTGAAAATGAACGTATGATCAAAATGCTTGAAGATCGACAGTTCCCAGAGGAATACACAAAAAACTTGTTCAATATCTCTGAAACATCCTCTAACCTTGATGTAGAGAGTGAATATACAGCATTCCCTGTAGAAAACAAAGAATTGTTTCAATCAGGTTTAACGACCATCGTACCGATCATCGGTGGTGGGGAACGTCTTGGAACACTGATTCTTGCTCGTCTGCAAGAACCATTCTCTGATGATGATCTTATCTTGGCTGAATATGGTGCGACTGTGGTAGGGATGGAAATCCTTCGAGAGAAAGCGGAAGAAATCGAAGAGGAAGCTAGAAGTAAAGCTGTCGTGCAAATGGCAATCAGCTCCCTATCGTACAGTGAGCTTGAAGCGATCGAGCATATTTTTGAAGAGCTTGATGGAAAAGAAGGTCTGCTTGTGGCAAGTAAAATTGCCGACAGAGTGGGGATTACACGTTCTGTTATCGTAAATGCATTACGTAAACTAGAAAGCGCAGGAGTAATAGAGTCCCGTTCACTAGGAATGAAAGGCACTTACATTAAAGTTCTTAACGACAAATTCTTGTTTGAGCTTTCAAAATTGAAGTCACACTAAGATTCTTAACATAAAAAGGGTCTGATCATGACTGCTAAAATAGCAGCTGGTCAGACCCTTTTTTGTTCATTTCAAGCACTTATACTGGTCCTTGAAAATTTATGGGTCTATGTACCTACTTTGCAAAATGAGTCGAATTATCGATTTTTTTTAACAATTGACACATAGACATATGTGTTACCTTAATTTACAATACAGATATACATACATATTTCGACAAACTTATATAATTCGTTACAAAAGATTTATTTATGGGGGTACTAATGAAGATTTTTTCGACATCCATCCAAGCATTGGAAAAAGGGATACAATACTCAGGGGTAAAACATAAAGCGATTTCTCATAATATCGCAAACGTAGATACACCGAATTTTAAGAGAAAAGAAATTTCACCAAATTTTGGGGAGGCTTTTCAAAAAGCACTCAAGTCACATAAAACAGATGCCAGGCATCATGATTTCTCGGGAACAATGAATCTTCCATACAAGTCAGATAAAACGAATCATTCCTATTCGCATAATGGCAATAATGTCGACATCGATAAAGAAATGTCAGACTTGGCTGAAAATCAAATATATTATTACACTTTGATTGACCAGATGAATGGAAAGTTTCAATCTTTGCAATCCGTAATTAAAGGAGGTAAGGCATAATGTCAATGTTTAAAAGCATGAATATTTCTGCCTCCGCACTGACTGCACAGAGGCTCAGAATGGATGTCATCTCTTCTAATATGGCAAATGTCGACTCTACAAGAGGAACATACCGTAATGGTCAATGGGAACCATACAAGAGGAAGGTGGTGGAAACTGCATCAAAAGAGAACAGTTTCCAGTCGTTCTTACAAAAAGCCTCTGGTGCAAAGGATGGAATTGGGAATGGAGTGAGTATTACGAGAATAAAAGAGGATAATGCTCCATTCCGAGTGGTTTTTGACCCTGAACATCCGGATGCCAATGAAGAGGGATATGTAGAACTGCCAAACGTGGATCCATTGAAAGAAATGGTGGACCTTATGAGTGCTTCAAGGTCATACGAAGCAAACGTTACAGTTTTCAATGCCTCCAAGGGAATTATGATGAAAACTTTGGAGCTGGGTAAATAAATGGGAGGGGTTTAAATGATTTCCAAGATAACTAATACCAATCAAGTCGTCCAACAGACAAACAGCCTTCAGAAAACGAGCGGTGATGTGCATCAGCAATTTTCGACTTATCTGAAGAATGCAATCAATGAAGTGAACAATTCTCAAGTTGCTTCCAATCAAATAACGACAAAGCTTGTCAACAATGAAGGAGTAGAGCTCCATGATGTCTTGATTGCCCAACAAAAAGCAAGTGTTGCCATGCAATTGACGATGGAAGTGAGAAATAAAGGCGTTGAAGCCTATCAAGAAATCATGAGAATGCAAGTATAATCACTAGAAAACTAGATGCGGTTATTCACTGCATAACTGTGCTGCAAGATAATAACCGGGGGAATTGACGTAATGAAAGAAAAATTACAAGAGATAAAGATAAAAACTACTTCCTTTTGGAGAGACAGAAATAATACCCAAAGGACAGCGATAATAAGTACGGTGGTCGTATCATTTTTTGCAATATTTTCCACGATTTACTTTTTAACAAAGACAGATATGGCACCCCTTTATAAAGACCTGACAGTCCAGGAAACTGGACAAATCAAAGAAGTATTGGATGGTAGAGGAATCCAATCACAAATAACGAGTAATGGTACAGCCATCCTGGTTCCCGAACAAACAGTAGATTCCTTAAAGGTGGAACTAGCAGCAGAAGGGGTACCTAAAAGCGGAAGTATCGATTATGGCTTTTTTGGTGAAAGATCTGGGTTTGGCATGACCGATAATGAATTTCAAATTATGAAGCTCGATGCCATGCAAACGGAATTGGCCAATTTAGTTAAAGGAATTGATGGAGTTAGAGATGCACAAGTAATGCTAAGTCTTCCAGAGGAAGGCGTTTTCGTAAGAGAATCCAATCAGGAGGCATCTGCATCCATTGTCATACATAATGAAGCTGGTTATCAGTTTGATCAGAATCATATAAATGCACTCTATCACCTTGTATCCAAAAGTGTTCCGAACCTACCTACGGATAATATCGTCATTATGAATCAAAATTTTGAGTATTTTGATTTGAAAAATAATCAAAATAATGGAAACTCTTTCAATGTGGCAACACAGCTTGAATTAAAAAAAGAGATTGAAAGAGATATCCAAAGGCAAGTGCAACAAATGCTCGGAATGATGATGGGCTATAACAAAGTGGTCGTTTCCGTCACAACCGATATTGATTTTACCCAGGAAAACAGGGAAGAGAATCTTGTATCGCCGGTTGACCCAGAAAATATGGAAGGTATAGCAGTTAGTGTGGAACGGATCACGGAAACCTACACCGGAAGTGAAGACGCAGCAGGGGGAGTTCCAGGTACTGGCGAAGCAGACATCCCTGCTTATGTTGCCGGTGGCGCAAGCGGTAGTGGCGACTATGAACGAATGGAAGAAAGAATCAACAACGATGTTAATAGAATCAGGAAAGAGATAGTGGAGAGCCCTTATAAAGTAAGGGACATGGGTATCCAGGTAATGGTGGAACCGCCTATTGCAGATGACCCTTTATCTATGCAAGAAACCACGGTAGATGATATCAGACAGATTTTGAGCACGATTGTGCGTACTACCATTGATAAGAACATGTTGGGGGAAGATCCTCAAAATGCAAATATTAATGATAAAGTCGTGGTATCTGTGCAACCGTTCAATGGAAAAGTGGATATGGACCAAGCGCCTGCCTCCGCTATCCCTATGTGGGTGTATGTTGCTGCAGGAATTTTACTCGCCGTAATTCTTCTATTATTGTTCCTGCTATTAAGACGAAACAGGAATGAAGAAGAAGAAGAAGAGGGAATTTTTGTGGAAGAAGAAACGGTCCAGATAAATGTGCCGGATATAAATAATGAAAAAGAGTCAGAAAGCACTGCGCGTAGGAAACAACTAGAGAAAATGGCAAAAGAGAAGCCGGATGAATTTGCTAAATTGTTACGCTCATGGCTCTCTGAATAAAGGGGAGATATAAATGGCAAAAGCAGCCCAGTCAAAAGTCTTTTCCAACAAACAAAAAGCGGCCATATTATTGATCTCACTGGGCCCGGATGTATCGGCTTCCGTATACAAGCATCTTTCAGAAGATGAAATCGAGAAGCTGACACTTGAGATTAGCGGTGTAAGAACGGTCGATAGTCACATAAAGGAAGATGTTCTTGAAGAATTTCATCAAATTGCACTTGCTCAGGATTATATATCACAGGGCGGTATTAGCTATGCCAAAACAGTACTTGAAAAAGCGTTGGGGAAAGACCAGGCCGCAGCGATCATTACCCGTCTGACATCATCCTTACAGGTGAAGCCTTTTGATTTCGCGAGGAAAGCGGATGCATCGCAGATTCTTAATTTCATCCAAAACGAACATCCACAGACAATTGCACTCGTATTATCCTATTTGGAGCCGACAAAGTCTGGACAGATCCTTTCGGAATTGCCACAGGAGCTACAGGCTGATATAGCGAAAAGGATAGCGGTCATGGATAGTACCTCACCGGAAATAATTAATGAAGTGGAGCAAATACTCGAACGGAAGCTATCGACCACTGTTACACGGGATTACACCAATACTGGTGGTATCGATTCTGTCGTGGACGTGCTAAATCAGGTGGATAGAAGCACGGAAAGGACCATTCTGGATTCTCTTGAAATTCAAGACCCCGAACTGGCGGAAGAAATCAAGAAACGCATGTTTGTATTCGAAGATATTGTCACATTGGATAATATGGCCATCCAGAGGGTCATCCGTGATGTGGAAAATGAAGATCTGATGCTTGCATTGAAGGTAGCAAGTGAAGAGGTTAAGGACATCGTCTTTAAAAATATGTCCAAGAGAATGGTAGAAACGATGAAGGATGATATGGAGTATATGGGGCCTGTCCGTTTGAAGGATGTGGAAGAGTCGCAATCCCGTATTGTTGGTATCATCAGGAAGTTGGAAGAAGCAGGGGAAATCGTCATTGCACGTGGTGGAGGAGATGACATCATTGTCTAAACTCATAAAGTCCTCCCGTTTAGGTGATGCGGGAGGCGGCTCGGTATCCATTAAGGTCGCTCCCATCTTTTCAAGGAAGCAATTAGAGGCTCCATCAGAGACTGGAGTCGGCCATAGTATCGATTTTATCAACCAAACGATTGAAAAAGCCAAAGAAGAAGCCGCAAGTATTGTGGAACATGCAACCAAGGAACGTGAAAAGGCTGCCTTGCAGATAGAAAAAGATAAAAAGGATTGGGAAGAAGAAAGGGAAACATGGAAGCAGCAAGCTTACATGGAAGGACATGAGCAAGGCTATCAAGTTGGTAAAAAGGAAGCGTTCACCGAATACGAAGCTAGATTGGCAGAGGCGCAAAGAATCATAGACTTAGCAAAAGTGGAGCATCACAAAAAATTGGATAGCTCCATAGAGTCCATCGTGACACTTAGCATGAAAGTCGCCGAAAAAGTCCTGGGATGTACGCTGGAAGCAGACCCTTCTTACTATACAAATCTAGTTCAAGCCGCCCTGAAAGAAGTGAAAGAAAAAGAAGAAATAAGAATTTATGTCAGCCCAAAACAATACCCGAATATCCTGCAAAATAAACAACTTCTCCAAAATATTATTAACAGTCAATACGATCTCGCCATCTATCCTGAACCGGACCTCCCCGGGGATGGCTGCTGGATAGATTCCTCCGCTGGAAGGATGGAAGTATCCATCCAAACCCAACTGGCAGAGATAAAAAATCACTTACTGCAATTGGTAAGGATGGGTATCGAGTGATGATTACCATTGAAGAGTTGCTGCAAGAGATCGAAGGTATAAATCCCTATAAACGCTATGGGAAAGTTAAAAGGGTCATAGGTCTGATGATAGAATCCAAAGGACCAGAGAGCTCAATTGGAGACGTTTGTAACATTATCATTAATAAAAAGAAAAATCGGATTGTGCAAGCGGAAGTTGTAGGCTTCAGGGATGAACATGTGATTCTGATGCCATTTACAGAAATTCAGGACATCGGCCCCGGATGTATAGTGGAAGCTACAAACAACGCACTAGAGATCCGGATTGGCGAAGAGCTTAGAGGCATGGTGCTAGATGCTTTGGGTCGACCTTTGAATCCGGAGGAGGAGTTGCCATTCGGGCTGGGTAAATTCCCTACAGACCAGGCGCCACCAAATCCGATGACAAGGCCTTCCATATCCGAGGAATTAGAAGTGGGAGTTAAGGTGATCGATGGACTCCTGACAGTCGGCAAGGGGCAAAGGGTCGGTATATTTGCAGGAAGTGGTGTCGGAAAAAGTACCCTTCTAGGCATGATTGCAAAGAATACACATGCTGATATAAATGTAATTGCTCTTATAGGAGAAAGGGGCAGAGAGGTTCGGGATTTTCTGGAACGAGATCTTGGCCCTGAGGGATTGAAAAGATCTATTGTCATCGTTGCAACCTCCGATCAGCCGGCCCTTATGAGAATAAAGGGGGCTTACACCGCAACTGCCATTTCCGAATATTTTCGTGACTTGGGTTATAACGTGATGTTGATGATGGACTCCGTTACAAGGGTCGCAATGGCTCAGCGGGAAGTAGGCTTAGCAGTTGGGGAGCCCCCGACTACAAAGGGTTACACACCTTCTGTCTTTTCTATGCTGCCTAAGTTGTTGGAGAGGACTGGGACGAACCAACATGGATCCATCACCGCGTTTTATACGGTGCTTGTAGACGGTGACGACATGAATGAGCCAATTGCGGATACTGTCCGGGGAATCTTGGATGGCCATTTTGTTTTGGATAGGGAACTAGCAAATAAAGGCCAATATCCAGCGATAAATGTTCTGAAGAGTGTGAGCCGTGTGATGAATAACATCGTTGGACCTGAACATAAGAAAGCGGCGGAGGCCATGCGTGAAAAACTATCAAAGTATTATCAGGCCGAGGATCTAATAAATATTGGTGCCTATAAACGTGGGAGTTCGAGGGAGATAGATGACGCAATACAATCCTATCCCTTCATCATTCAATATCTGAAGCAAGAAGTAGAAGATAAATGGAGCTTTGCAGATAGTAAAGCGGAACTTACGAAAATAATGAATTAGAGTAGGTGAAAGGCATGGCTGTTAGAAAAGGACGCCTGGAGAAAATCTTAGTTGTAAAAAAAGCAGAGAAAGACCAGGCAAGTTCGGAGTACCAACAAGCGATTTCCACATTTGAAACAGAAGGACAGGCATTATACGACCTATTAAAGCAAAAGGAAAAGCTGGAAGAGTCATTGCAAGGGAAGCTCAAGGCAGGAATACCGATCGAAATTCTCAAGCAGCAGCAATTCTTTATGGGGAACTTGGAAAAGAACGTCTTTCATCAACAGAAAAAGGTTAGCCATGCCAGAGCCTTCATGAATTTAAAGGAAGAGAAACTGAAGGAGCAGTCCGTGGAATGTAAAAAATACGAAGTGTTGGATGATAAAGAGAAGCTTTTCTGGAAGCAAAATGACCTTAAAGTGGAGGCAACTTTTATAGACGAACTCTCCATTCTTCAATATTCGCAAAACACAAATAGGTGAAAAAACCATGAAAAAAGACAATCAAACCGAAGAAAAAGAAGGCAAATACACCTTCATGCAAAAACTGCTTTACCTTTTTATCATACCACTTCTTTTTACAGTGGTAGTTATGCTTGGTTATTTGACATACGAAGGCAAGAATGTTTTTGAAGTAGCCCAAACTTTCCTGCCTGAAAAGGAAGAAGTTATTACTTCTATAGAAGGCCAAAAAGAACAGGAAACAACCTCCCCTGATGAAAATGAAAAAGGAAGGTCCTCTCAAGATGTCATCCTTCTAGAGCGAAAGGTCAGTGAGAAGGAAAGGGAGATAACCAAGCTTGTTTCCCAGTTGGAGCAAGCAAACAAGCGGATAGAAGACCTACAACAACAGCAACAACAGGTGAAAGCTTCCAATCGTGAGTTGGCCAAATTATATGAAGGAATGTCAACGAAAAAAGCTGCCCAGATCATCTTGGAATTGGAGGAAGAGAGGGCACTTCTCATTCTTAAAGAATTGAGCACATCAAAAACATCCTCTATTTTAGGTCAATTGGAACCAGAACAGGCAGCAAGGTTCACTGAACTATTAGCTAAAAATGAATAGAGAAAGGAATGAACGAAGTGAACTTTTTTGTTGCCGGAGATATCGCTGCCATTCATTCAGAACAAGTAACAAAAATGGAGGGAAAGGTGAAAAAAGCTTCTATAGAAACAACGGATAGCTTTAGCTCCACCTTATCACGGAACCTCTTGGATTCATTGCTTGCACTTTCCAAACTAGAGAACGAAAATATGGATTTGGAGGGAACGATTAGTGATGAATTACTTCTTGGAGACATGGTACAACAAATGGATGAAATCTTGTCACTGCAACTTACGATTCTGAATGAAATACAAGAGTTGGAAGATAATTCAAATCGCACTATTCATACAGATGGGATTCCAGATGGCTATTATGAATTGCTCGAAGAAGTGATGGTCATGGTGAATGTACTTACTACCTTGAATCATTCAACACAAAGTGAGACAAGGGAGGCGTTGGAATCTTTTTCCCGCCTATCGGAAAGAGTGCTGTTGATTATGAAGGGATTTCTACAAACAAAAGAAGAAAAAACAAATCAGTTTGCACTCCCTCTAAAAGAGCATAAAAACCTTAAAGAGCTTATGAGTATGATTGAGAACAAGCTTGGTAAGCTGTTGTCGTTGGAAGTGACACAAAGACAGAACACGACATCTGTAACGGAGAAATCACCCAAACGTCCTGCCTATGCTTCTATTCCCGAAGCTGTTCTACAAAACGGCCCTGTAACGATGAATTTACTGCAGCTCCCAAAGCAGACTACGATTCAATGGACAATTGATACAACCACCAATGAGGCTGCCCGCGAGCAATTGCTTCAAAAACTTGAAGGTATTTTGGCAAAGACCTCAAGTAGACTTGTCAATGGTAATCAGTCCATCATAATCCGATTGGCACCAGAGCATCTAGGAACCTTACATATTAAACTGCAGGAAACACAACAGGGACTTATGGCGAAATTGATCGTGCATTCCAAGACGGCGGCATCCTTGCTTGAAAGCGGGATGTCAAACCTGAAACAGGCCTTGATTCAATCGAATGTGAATATGGAAAAGCTAGAGATTGTCTTTCAGGACCAAGAACAAAAGTTCACTCAACAAAACAAAGATAACAATGAAGATTCATCCCATCCAAGGAATTTTTCCAAAAAGGACTCAAACGATGGGGATGATAATCAATCCTTTGAAGATGTACTCTTGGAAGAATTGGAAATAAATAACGCTGTAGGTGACAGAGAATGACAAATACCATATCATCTGATCTTTATATCCAAAATAGGCCTGTTGATACGTCCAAACAGAACAATGTCATGGGGAAGGATGATTTTCTTCGTCTTTTGATTGCACAACTGCAAAATCAAGATCCGCTTAATCCGATGGAAGACAGAGAGTTCATTGCCCAGATGGCTAACTTCTCCTCCCTTGAACAGATGGCTAATCTTAATAAAAGTATGGAAGGTTTCATTGATACACAAAACAAAATGAATGTCCTTTCTCTGCAGCAGTATCTTGGTTCAAATCTAACATGGCAACATACGTATTTTGTGGAAGATGAACCATTTGTAGAAATGAAGAATGGAACAGTGGCCAGCATTTCGATGCAAGACGGAAAAGCAA
Source organism: Sutcliffiella horikoshii (assembly GCF_021991925.1). Taxonomy (GTDB): domain Bacteria; phylum Bacillota; class Bacilli; order Bacillales; family Bacillaceae_I; genus Sutcliffiella_A; species Sutcliffiella_A horikoshii_F. The sequence continues at coordinate 648,011 of NZ_RXZI01000001.1, forward strand.
GGCTTGTCATGGATGATGGCAGTGAAATCGCAGTCGAACAGATCACAAGAGTGAATCAGCCAGGGGAACACTCCCAGGCTGGAAATGCACAGCTTTTGACTGCAAGTCATCTTATCGGGAAGAAAGTATCGTTTTCTTTTGGTGGGGATAGCTATGAGGACATTCCAGTCCAGTCGGTCCTTATGAAAGAAGGAAAAGCGCATCTCATTGTCAACGACGCACGACTGACAGAAGAGAAGATACCGATGGATGCCATCACTAAAATCACTCAGTAACACTTTTTAAATAACAGAGGGGGAATTAGCATGCTACGTTCCATGTATTCAAGTATAGGTGCACTAAGAAACTTTCAAACAAAATTAGATGTAATAGGAAACAACATCGCCAATGTTAATACGTATGGCTTTAAAAAGGGAAGAGCTACCTTCCAGGAAATGATGGTACAGCAATTATCGGGTGCAAGTGGGCCTGCTGCAGGTAAAGGTGGAGTAAATGCCAAGCAAATCGGTCTAGGCTCCATGATCAGTTCTATTGATACCATCCAAACACAAGGTTCTTTGCAGACAACTGCAAGACCGCTAGATTTGGCTCTTTCAGGTGATGGATTTTTCGCAGTGGCTTCCATTGCTGATATTACGAGGGTGAATGTTGATACAAATACTTCCTATGGAGACAACAGAATACTTGGTGGTGCCATTAATAATGCCGTGGCGATGAACTATACACGCTCGGGGAATTTCTATCTTGATAACAATGGTTATATTGTCAATTCAAATGGGATGTACTTGATTGGTGAAACTGGAGAGAAGAGAATCCCTAACGACAATATTATGGCGGCTTCCAACGCTGCATTGAATTCGGGAGAGATTTTCTTTGATGAATACAGGGACTTCCGAAATGATACGAACAAGTTCCTTGACCTTGCCATGAAGTTCTTAGAGGCGCAAAGGACATTCGAAGATGCACAAAAGGCTAATTTAGAGTCGGGAGGAACTGATCCGCAACTGGCAGCTGCAGCGACTGCAGCCCAAACTGCGAGGAACAACGCAGCAACCCAGTTCAATGATTTCAATACAGATATTTACCAGAATGAAAGAGCTGCATTCATTACCTCCGCCCGTAATATGAATCAAGGTATTGATAGTTTCATAGCTTCAACTGGTGAAATTGCATACAGAATGATTGACCCGGTTGTCCAAAACCCTACCATACCAATTCCAACTGGAGCAACGGCTAATATCAATGACTTATCGAATCTTGTAAGCTATGCGCAATCAGTGAAAACAAGCTTGGATACAGCATATAAGACATTCGAAAACTTTGTCGCGAAAGCCGAAATGATCCAACAGCCTACATGGACGGACTCTTTGAGCGGAAGTCCGGGACTTATCCAAATTCCGCCAAATGCACGTAGCTTCAGTATTTCTGGTGATGGGAAAGTGAATTTCATCGATCAGTTTGGCGAGCTGAAAGTGGCTGGACAACTGATGCTGGCGAAGTTTCCAAATGATGCCGGACTAGAACGAATCGGGGAAAACCTGTTCCAGCAATCAAACAACTCCGGGACAATGGATAAGAATGGTGACGGGATACAGCTAGAGGAAATGTTCAGACCAGGAGATAACGGTGCTGCAGCCATCATTTCGGGTACACTTGAAATGTCCAATGTCGACTTATCAGAAGAGTTTACCGAGATGATTACAGCACAAAGGGGATTTCAAGCGAATACCAGAATCATCACAACATCAGATGAGATTTTACAGGAGCTTGTCAATCTGAAGCGTTAAGGGGGGAGGGCTAAGAATTTTCTCTTAGCCCATCTATAATGATAAAGCTGACCAAGTTGAACGGAAAGATATTTGCAGTAAATGCCTGGCTGATTGAACAGGTAGAAGAAACACCGGATACCATGATCACCCTTAATAATGGGAAGAAAATGATAGTAAAAGAAAGAATGCAAGAAGTGGTTTTTTTATGCAAAGAGTTTTATGCTCACATGCATCATGGAACGCATTTGGAGGCTAAAAAAGATGTTTCGCAATAAATTATTAAATGCCATGATGATTATCCTCTTAGTCATTACCCTCCTAGGAGTGGTTGCGCTAGTTACGGTGGATGAATTATATGCAGATGAAAAAGTAGATGAGCCCACAATTGATGAAATGATAAAATACTCGGTGGATTTTGAAGAAATTACCACCAATCTTCAAAGCGGGGGTTATATCCGTTTGAAAATGAAAGTTCAAACGGATAGCAAAAAAGCAACATCTGAATTAGTGAAAAGGGACTTTCAGGTCAAGAACATAGTCATTCATGAAATTGCTAATAAGTCTGCTTCCGATTTTGATGGTGAAAATGGACTGATACAATTGGAAAAGGACATTCAAGAGAAAATCAATGAAGTGATGCAGGACGGAGAAATCGTGAAAGTCTATACAACCTCCTTTCTCCTTCAAAACTAATCACCACGAGATCCATGTAAATTAGGAGGTGATGGATTTGTCAACAGAAGTCATGTCACAAAGCGAAATAGATGCGCTTCTCTCTGCTTTGTCAACAGGAGAGATGAATGCAGAAGAACTGAAGAAAGAAAATCAGGAAAAGAAAGTGAAAGTGTATGACTTTAAACGAGCGCTGCGTTTTTCAAAGGACCAGATAAGGAATCTCACAAGGATCCATGAGAATTTTGCAAGGCTTTTAACCACTTATTTTTCAGCCCAGCTTCGAACATACATACAAATAAGTGTCGCATCTGTCGATCAGCTTCCTTATGAGGAATTCATCAGGTCGATTCCGAAAATGACAATCCTGAATGTGTTTGAAGTTGCTCCATTAGAAGGGAGAGTAGTGCTCGAAGTCAATCCTACCATCGCTTATGCCATGTTGGACAGGCAACTTGGTGGAAAGGGTTCGGGTGTCAAGAAGAGTGATAGTTTAACGGAAATAGAGACAAGATTAATGACAACACTGTTTGAAGGTGCCATAGAGAATTTCGGAGAAGCATGGGACACCGTGTCTGACATACAACCGTTCCTATCAGACTTGGAAGTGAATCCTCAGTTCTTGCAACTGGTATCCCCTAATGAAACGGTGATTGTCATTTCGATGAATATCACGATCGGCGAAGTGACAGGCATGATAAATATATGTATCCCACATGTCGTGTTGGAGCCTGTGATCCCTAAACTCTCTGCACATTACTGGATGGAGGAGAAAAACAAGGTCCGCCAAGATCATGAAATTGCGACCTTGGAGAAAGTTATACGGACCACTCCATTGACCGTCACTGCAGAACTTGGCAGTTCAGAAATTTCATTTTCAGACTTATTGAACATCAATAATGGTGATGTTCTGACGTTACAACAAAAGATCGACGAACCGATTTGTGTCAAGGTAGACAACAAACCGAGCTTCTATGCCCAGATCGGGCAGGTCAAAAAAAATATGGCAATACAGATTATGGAGAAAATCAAGGAGGGATATGAGGATGATGAGTGATGGAATGTTATCTCAAGATGAGATAGATGCGTTGCTTCGAGGAACAGATACCAACAATGATGAACCCCTCTTTGTTGATCTTAACATAGAAGAATATCTAACTACGATGGAGCAAGATGCGCTTGGTGAAATTGGAAACATTTCTTTTGGTAGTTCTGCAACTGCCTTATCGACATTGTTAAACCAGAAAGTCGAAATAACTACCCCAAAAGTTTCTTTAGTGGAAAAAAAGCGGTTGGAAAGCGAGTTTCCTGATCCTTATGTGGCGATTCGGGTCAGTTATACAGAAGGGTTTACAGGTTCGAACATATTAGTGGTGGAACAGAGCGATGCAGCAATCATTGCGGATTTGATGCTTGGTGGAACAGGGGAAAGTCCTCAAACGGAATTTGATGAAATCCATTTGAGTGCAGTGCATGAAGCGATGAATCAAATGATGGGTTCTGCTGCCACATCCATGTCGACCGTATTTGCAAAGAAGATTGACATATCTCCTCCATCTGTGATGTTGCTTGATTTTAAAGGTGGCGAGGGTGCAACGGAGATGCCACAAGATGAGTTATTGATAAAGGTCGCATTTTCCATAAAAATCGGAAACCTGATCGACTCTTCCATCATGCAGATACTTCCCTATCCATTTGCCAAAAATCTGGTGGAGGAGCTTTTGTACCGGGATGACAATACTGCCCAAGTGGCAAAAGCTAAACCACAAGAGGTGAAAGTGGAGGAAAACCATGCTCCTACCCATATGTATGAGGATCAGCATGTTGAACCACAGACTTCTTTCTATCAAGAGGAAGAGGCATTGGTCCATGCAAGCACGCCACAAAGGGAACCTGCCTATGCAGGAGGGGGACAAACAAGGTCCAGTGCTCCCACTAGGCCGCAGCCGACTGTAAATGTTCAGCCAGCAGTCTTCTCGAATTTCGAAACGACGGCAGTGGAAGAAGCGGAACCGAATAATTTAAACATGCTTCTGGACATCCCGCTTCAAGTCACTGTGGAACTTGGAAGAACAAAGCGCTCAGTTAAGGACATTCTGGAATTATCGACAGGTTCTATTATTGAACTGGACAAGCTAGCAGGGGAACCGGTGGATATTCTTGTCAACAACAAACTGATTGCTCAAGGCGAAGTGGTGGTCATTGATGAAAGTTTTGGAGTAAGAGTAACAGACATTGTAAGTCAAACAGACAGAATCAGAAAACTTCGATAGATCCTAGGAGGAAACGACATGAGTAAAAGAATTTTAATTGTGGACGATGCGGCATTTATGAGAATGATGATCAAGGATATCTTGACGAAAAATGGATACGACGTAGTAGGTGAGGCTGCCGATGGAGTCCAAGCTGTGGAGAAATATAAAGAACATCATCCAGATCTTGTAACGATGGACATCACCATGCCGGAGATGGATGGGATAACCGCTTTGAAAGAAATAAAGAGCATTAATCCAAATGCGAAGGTCATCATGTGTTCAGCGATGGGCCAGCAGGCAATGGTCATTGATGCAATCCAGGCAGGTGCGAAAGATTTCATCGTCAAACCGTTTCAAGCGGACCGGGTGATTGAAGCTATCCACAAAACTCTGTCGTAGAGGTGTCTGTTTTGGATGTTAAAAGGTTATTAAGCATTATAATGGTGGCGGTTTTTATAATTATACTGCCATCACAAGGTCTAGCAAACAACAAAGATGGTATGGACGACAGGGTATCAGACCTCTTTAAAGACCCAAAGACACAAACAGAACAACCTGCAGAGCAAACGAAAACTCCCTCTGCAGGGAATAAGGATGTGCTGGAGCACGCACCGCCTTCAATTTCCATTTTTGATTTTATTAAAATGATGTTCGCATTGCTATTTGTCTTGGCCTTGCTATACGGAGCTTTGAAACTTATAAATAGTAAAAATAGAGTAGGAAATGGTAGATCAGTCGAAAACATCGGGGGGACAAACCTCGGAAATAATAAATCTCTTCAACTTGTTAAGGTTGGAAACAGTATTTTGGTAGTCGGAGTGGGGGACTCTATCAATCTTTTGAAAGAAATTACGGATGAGGAGGAAAGAGAGCAACTGTTACAGTCCTATCGAGATCGGGCTGATAGCGTGCCTCTTCATTCAGATAAGTTAACAGGGTGGATCCAGAAATTAAAAGAAGCAAAGAAATCAAGGAATCAATCGGGTTTCTCTATTCTTTTACAAGATCAGCTAGGTCAACTATCAGAAGATAGGAAAAAGAAAATGGATCAACTGGATAATGATAAGGGGTTCGGACGATGACGGAATTCATAGACATATTCAGTGGAAATGAAGCCTCTACCGTATCTACATCTGTACAGCTTCTCTTATTGTTGACTGTTTTCTCCCTGGCACCTGCCATCTTGATTTTAATGACAAGTTTTACAAGGATTATTATTGTTCTTTCCTTTGTGAGGACGTCCCTCGCGACACAATCTATGCCTCCAAATCAAGTTCTGATTGGATTAGCATTGTTCTTGACTTTTTTTATCATGGCACCAACCTTTGCACAAGTAAATGACCAGGCGCTACAACCCCTGTTCAATGAGGAGATTACATTGGATGAGGCGTATGAGCGGGCAAGTATCCCCATGAAGGAATTCATGAGCAAGCATACAAGGCAAAAGGACCTAGCGCTCTTCCTGGATTATGCACAAATGGAGAGGCCGGAAAGTATAGAAGATATTCCGCTGACTGTTCTGGTTCCCGCATTTGCCATCAGTGAATTGAAAACAGCTTTTCAGATCGGCTTCATGATTTTTATCCCTTTTCTTGTGATTGATATGGTCGTGGCAAGTGTGCTGATGAGTATGGGGATGATGATGCTTCCGCCAGTCATGATTTCCTTGCCGTTCAAGATATTGTTGTTCGTCTTGGTGGATGGTTGGTATCTGATTGTAAAATCTTTATTGCAGACATTTTGAATGAGGTGTGAAAATGAGCCCGGAATTTGTAATATCAATGGCAGAAAGAGGAGTATTCACTATTCTTTTAATAAGTGCACCTCTTCTGGTACTGGCTTTAGTTGTGGGCTTAATCGTCAGTATCTTTCAAGCGACAACCCAGATTCAAGAGCAGACCCTTGCTTTTATTCCGAAGATAGTGGCGGTGTTGGTGGGATTGGTCGTTTTTGGTCCGTGGATGTTGTCCAATATGCTTTCTTACGCATTGGAAATATTCAATAACATTCATCGATTTGTGAGTTAGGCTGATGATTGAATGGTTGAACTATTTTCCCGCTTTTTTATTGGTTTTAACGAGAGTGACTGCTTTTTTCGTGACGCTCCCTCTCTTTTCTTATCGGAATGTCCCTTCCACTTTTAAAGTGGGTTTTGGATTTTTCTTTGCGCTTGTCATGTCCTTTTCAATGGACCTTCCGATTATCGGAATTGATGGGGCATACATCCTCCTTGTATTGAAAGAGCTTATGGTCGGATTGTTGATTGGCCTGGTCGCTTACATGGTGCTGGCAGCAATCCAGATAGCTGGTGGCTTCATCGACTTTCAGATGGGTTTCGCCATTGCCAATGTTATTGATCCCCAAACTGGAGTGCAAAGCCCCATCATCGGACAATTCTTTTATATGTTCGCGATGTTGCTGCTATTGGCGGTGAATGGCCATCACATGATGTTGGATGGAATCTATTTCAGTTATGAACTTATATCCCTTACACAGGCATGGATTCCCCTTGGGGGTGCGGGAGTATTTGAACTTGTGTTGACGACCGTCAATAGGATGTTCATCATCGCCTTGCAACTTGCCATACCGATTGTCGGTGTTCTCTTTCTGGTGGATGTGGCACTTGGCATCGTTGCACGGACAGTTCCACAGCTTAACGTTTTTGTTGTCGGGCTACCATTGAAAATAGGTGTAAGCTTTATCACCATTATCTTTTCGCTGACGATATTATTTACCCTTTTTTATAAGCTGTTTGAACTGATGCTTCATACGATGAGAGGTTTAATGGAATTGCTTGGAGGTTTCTAGGATGGCCCAATGGATGAGGCTGGATTTACAATATTTCAGTGGTGAAAAAACAGAGAAGGCCACACCGAAAAAAAGGCAGGATACCAGAAAGAAGGGCCAGGTTGCAAAAAGTGCGGATGTAAATACCGCATTTGTGTTAATAGCCGTATTTCTTTGCCTGTTGGCTCTCGGATCATGGATGAAAGATCAAATCACGACTTTGTTTGTTCAATCCTTCCAGATCTACATGCTGGAGGAAGTGACCATCGATAGGGTGCATACGATTTACTTGGAACTGATCATGCAGCTGATTTGGGTAATCGGCCCGATAATGCTTGCTGCCATGTTGGGAGCGATCATTTCCAACTATCTGCAGGTAGGACCCTTATTTTCAACAGAAGCAATACATATGAAACTCAACAAGCTCGACCCTATACAAGGATTTAAACGAATCTATTCGGTCCGTGCCATTGTTGAATTTGTGAAGTCTATGTTGAAAATTGTGTTTGTCGGAGTAATCACCTTTTCGATTTTATGGTTCAGCCTAGAAGATGTTCTTATTCTTTCTCAAAAGAACCTTCACGAAGCGTTCGCTTTTTTAGGGACATTGACGGTACGGATGGGACTTTTTGCTGGTGGGGCATTATTGTTTTTGTCCATTTTTGATTACTTTTATCAAAAATATGATTATGAGAAAAACATCCGAATGTCCAAGCATGATGTAAAAGACGAATATAAAAAAGCGGAAGGGGACCCGCTCATCAAATCCAAAATAAAACAGAAACAGCGTGAAATGGCCATGCAGAGAATGATGCAGGACGTACCCCAGGCCGATGTCATCATAACTAATCCCACCCATTATGCCATTGCATTGAAATATGATGCAGAAAAGGGAGACGCGCCGATTGTCCTTGCAAAAGGTGTAGATTTCATTGCGAAGAAAATCAGGGAAAGAGCAATGGAGCATGATGTTGTTACAGTGGAGAACAAGCCGCTTGCCAGGGCGCTTTATAGCCAGGCTGAAATAGGCGACGCCATTCCGGAAGAGTTCTTCCAGGCGGTTGCAGAGATTTTGGCATATGTCTATCGGTTACAGGATCAAGTGAAATGATGGGGAAAGAAAAGGAGAGATAGTAGACTATGTCAGCTAGAGATTTATCCGTATTACTTAGTGTCATCCTTATTATTGCCATGCTTATTATTCCTTTTTATCCTTGGATGCTAAGTATTTTTATCATTATTAATATCTCCCTTGCTTTGATCGTCCTTTTGACAACCATGAATATACAGGAGCCTTTGCAATTCGCCATTTTCCCATCTTTGCTTTTATTACTGACATTGTACCGATTAGGTCTAAACGTTTCTACGACAAGATCCATTCTTAGTGAAGGTACTGCGGGTACTGTTGTAGAAACGTTTGGGACATTTGTGGTTGGCGGAAATGTGGTAGTGGGACTTGTAGTTTTTATCATATTGGTGGTTATTCAATTCGTGGTCATAACCAAGGGTGCTGAGCGTGTGTCGGAAGTCGCAGCCCGCTTTACCTTGGATGCTATGCCAGGGAAACAGATGAGTATCGATGCAGACCTCAACGCAGGAATGATTTCCGAACAAGTTGCTAAAGAAAGGCGCGAAAAGATTGCCAAAGAAGCAGACTTCTACGGAGCGATGGATGGTGCAAGTAAATTTGTAAAAGGAGATGCCATCGCAGGGATTATCATCGTGTTCATCAATGTCATTTTCGGAATTGTCATCGGTATGGCACAAATGGGTTTAAGCTTTGCGGAGTCCGCCCAAAAGTTTACCCTTCTGACAGTTGGTGACGGGATTGTCTCACAGATTCCAGCTTTATTGATTGCGACAGCAACAGGTATCGTCGTTACAAGAGCAGCCTCAGAAGGTAATCTTGGTGGGGATATCACGAAACAGTTATTCGCTTATCCACAAATGCTCTATGTAGCAGGGATCACTATCTTGTTATTGGGAATCGCGACCCCTATCGGTCCGTTGCTCACCGCACCGGTTGCTGCTCTCATCATTGTGGGAGGGTATATGATCGGCAAGAAGCAGAAAGAGGATGTTTATATAGAAGAGGAAACAGAGGAGGAAGTGGTAACCGACGAACTCCGTAGTCCAGACAGTGTCGTGAATTTATTATCGGTAGATCCTGTTGAATTTGAATTTGGCTATGGCTTGATTCCTTTGGCTGACTCCAAACAGGGCGGAGATTTGCTTGACAGGATTGTCATGATCAGGCGTCAACTTGCCCTTGAGCTTGGATTGGTCATTCCGGTCGTGCGCATCCGGGATAATATCCAGCTTCAGCCCAATGAATACCGGTTGAAAATCAAAGGCAATGAAGTAGCAAGAGGGGAACTGCTACTCGACCACTACTTGGCGATGAGCCCTGGGATGGAGGAAGATAGCATCGAAGGGATCGATACGATCGAACCATCCTTTGGATTGCCTGCAAAATGGATAAGTGATGATATGAAAGACGAAGCGGAGATGTATGGGTATACAGTGGTTGATCCTCCTTCTGTCGTTTCTACACATATCACCGAAAAAATGAAACAGCATGCATTTGAACTACTTGGCAGACAAGAAACAAAGCAGTTGGTAGATCATCTGAAAGAAAGCACCCCCATCCTTGTGGAGGAAGTCACGCCATCGCCTCTATCAATCGGGGACGTTCAAAAAGTGCTTGCCAAGCTGTTAAAGGAAAATGTATCTATACGTAATCTTCCTATCATCTTTGAGACATTAGCAGACTATGGAAAAATATCTGCAGATACCGATCTGTTGACAGAGTATGTGAGGCAGGCCCTAAGTAAACAGATCACCAATCAGTATGTGGTAGGAAGTGAATCCTTTAAGGTGGTTACTTTATCAGGAAGAGTGGAAAAGCTCATCGCAGATCATATACAGCAAACGGAACATGGTAATTTTCTATCTCTTGATCCAAACATATCCATGGAAATTGTCCAAAAGGTGGGAGAACAGATGGAACAATTTTCTGTCTATGAACAGACACCGATTCTTTTATGTTCCCCAGCGGTGAGGATGTATGTGAAGCAGTTACTAGAAAGGTATTTACCGCAATTGCCAGTTCTTTCCTACAATGAATTGGAAGCGAGTATAGAAGTGCAAAGCATAGGGGTGGTGAACGTGGAAGGATGAAGGTGAAAAAATATAAAGCAGAAAATATGCAAGAAGCCATGCAGCTGGTTCGTCTAGAACTTGGAGATGAAGCGGTCATCCTAAACTCTAAAGCTGTCAAAACTACTAAATTCTTCGGCCTTCTTTCAAAAAAAAGTGTGGAAGTAATTGCGGCTGTTGATGAGGATGTACCTAAGCCTATTATTAAAAGGAAAAACAACGAATCTCAACTTTCAAAAACGGATCAAGAACCTAAGATTAGCAATCATAGACCCCATTTGACATTGACTCAAGATCAATTGCTGGAGAATATCTTGGATATGAAAAAAATGATGCAAACCATGACAAAGGGACTTCATAGGGACCCGTCTCTTCCGCCTTTATTTTATGAGCTTGAAGAAAGGCTGGCACATAGCGGTATAGGGGTGGCCTATGCGGAAGAAATCATGGAAAATGTCTACAAAAGTTGGTTGAGGCACAAATCGTCTGATGAACGATCGATACTCGAATTGCTTGAACAGGAACTGCTTTTTTCATTAGAGGGAATCACCTTTGAGGAAGAACCATATAAAAAGAAATTTGTTTGTCTGGTCGGTCCGACAGGTGTGGGGAAAACGACAACACTGGCAAAGCTTGCAGCGAGTGCCGCACTGAAGCATGGGAAATCAATCGGCTTCATTACAACAGATACCTACCGGATCGCTGCAATTGAGCAATTGAAAACGTACGCTAATATTTTGGAAGCACCAATTGAGGTTTGTTACTCTGCCGAGGATTTTAAATCGGCTAAAGCTAACCTCTCCCACCTGGATGTCATATTTATTGATACGGCCGGACGAAATTTTTTAAACAAGGCCTATGTTGATGAATTAAAGCAAGTACTAGACTTCCAAGAGGAAATGACTACGTATTTGGTAATGTCACTTACTTCAAAAGTGGAAGATATGAAGAAAATCACGGAGCAATTCTGGAGTGTGGGAATCCATCAATTCATCTTCACAAAAAAAGATGAAACAACTTCATGTGGTGCGATGTACAATCTTTCAAGATCATATAAAAAGGGGACGGCGTTTGTGACAGACGGACAAAATGTGCCGGAGGACCTTATTCCATTTACGAGCGAACATTTGGCAAGTGCTGTTATCGAGGATATCAATAATGAATGATCAGGCAAGGTTGTTAAGAGAACAAGTGATCCAGTCGAGGGAAAGAAAGCCTTCAACAAACAAAAAAGAAGCAAAGGCGATCGCAGTCATGAGTGGAAAAGGAGGGGTGGGGAAATCTAATTTTTCCCTTAACTTCTCTCTGACACTTCAGAAAAAAGGATACAAGGTCCTGCTATTTGATATGGATATCGGCATGGCCAACATTGATATTTTATTGGGCAACACACAAAGATATAGCATCATCCATCTTTTTGAAGCAGGTTTATCCATGAACGATATTATACAAAATGGACCCGAAGGCCTTGCCTATATTGCAGGGGGATCGGGGTTGAAAGACATTTTCCATTTCGATGTACGGAAGCGGAATCATTTTCTTTCCCAACTCCAAGAGCTTTCCTTCCAATATGATTATATTCTTTTTGATATGGGAGCGGGCATTACATCAGAAAGCCTTCAAATGATCTTATCTTGCAATGAAATAATTCTTGTAACATTATGTGAGCCTACTGCGATGACAGATGCCTACTCTGCCCTGAAGTTTATTCACCGCCATAATCAGGATATCCCTTTTCAACTGATCATCAATCGAGCCATGAATACCAAACATGCCAATGATACTGCTGACAGACTTCAGTCCGTTACGCAACAATTTCTGAAAAGGGACCTTTTCCACTTGGGATCTTTACCAGACGACAAATATGTCTCCAAAGCAGTCATGGAACAGACGCCTTTTGTTATCAAATATCCGACATGCCAGGCAAGTAAAGGGCTTGAGGTTATAACGACCCGTTATTTGAATGAAAGCAACTCTTCTGACACCAAGAACACTTACACATTTATGAATAAGCTGCGTGGATTGTTTCGTTAGCTTCTAGGAGAGGAGAACATTTACGATGAAAAAAGTGAAAGTTCTAATAACAGACGATTCCATCTTCATGAGAAAGTTGTTATCGGATCTATTGGATAAACATCCACAGATCGAGGTGGTGGCAACCGCGAAAAACGGAATAGAAGCATTGGAGAAAATCCAGGAATATTCCCCTGATGTCGTTACATTGGATGTAGAGATGCCTAAGATGAACGGTTTGCAGGCTTTGGATAAAATAATGCAAGACCACCCTGTGCCCATTATTATGCTTTCGAGCACCACTGCAGAAGGATCGTTAAACACCATAATTGCCATGGAAAAAGGCGCCGTGGATTTTGTAGCCAAACCTTCTGGCGCAATATCCTTGGACATTCACAAAGTAAAAGAAGAATTGATCGCGAAAATCCTTCTTGCTTCCAAGACAAATGTCGGCGTTTTACATCCTGAACGGAAAAAAGAGCAGAAAGCAATGTCCAAATTGGAGAAACATAGTAAAATAGACCTATTGAGAAGAATGACCAACACCTATCCTTCGTTAGTTTGCATTGGTACATCTACCGGAGGTCCTAGAGCTTTACAAGCAATATTGACAAAGTTGCCCAAGTCATTTCCTGCTCCTGTATTCATTGTGCAGCATATGCCGAAGCATTTTACGAAATCGCTTGCAAGTAGGCTCGACTCCATGAGTGCTATTACTGTTGTGGAAGCCTTACATAATCAAACCGTAGAAGCGGGAACAGCTTACATTGCACCAGGAGATTTCCACATGGAAGTAATAGAACACAGAGGGAAATTGGTCATCCAACTTCTTGATTCCGCTCCACTTAAAGGTCATAGACCTTCTGTTGATGTATTATTTGCATCCATCGGCAAGCTTGCCAACCATCAAAAAGTTGCGGTGATTCTCACTGGGATGGGCAATGATGGAACAGCCGGTCTTATGCAGATGAAGGAAAAGAGTGCGGGGTGTACATTGGCACTAGCAGAATCTGAGGGGACATCCGTTGTGTTCGGAATGCCAAAAGCAGCCATCCGAACAGGTTTTGTAGATGAAGTCCTCGATTTGAACGACGTTGCGCAAAGGATTCAACAATACATATATTCTTAGGGGTGCAAGGTATGGACTTAAATCAATATTTAGATATTTTTTTAGAAGAGAGTAAGGAGCATTTGCAAACGATCAATAATCAGTTATTGGAGTTGGAGAAACAACCGAAAAACACTGAAATTGTTAATGAAATTTTCCGTTCTGCGCACACCCTCAAAGGAATGTCCGCAACAATGGGATATGAAGATCTTGCCAGTTTAACCCATCAAATGGAGAATGTGCTCGATTTGATTCGTAATAGCAAATTGACTGTCACTGCTAATCTATTAGATGTTATTTTTCGCTCTGTTGAGTATCTGGAAGAGATGGTGATTTCCATTTCAGAGGGAGGAGACGGAAGAAAAGATGTGAAGGATGTGGTGGATCTCCTAGTTAAGATTGAAAAAGGAGAAGAGTTCTTGACACTTGATGCATCAGAAGGCAAGGACGGCAATGATCACAATGACCACTCTTATGACTCCTATGAGCTTACGATCATGCAGCAATCAGAAGAACTGGGCTACTTCCCATATGAGATCACAGTAAGTTTGAGGGAGGATTGCCTTCTAAAGGCTGCCAGAGTATTCATGGTGTTTGAAGTGGTGGAAGGAATCGGGGAAGTGATCAAAAGCAACCCTTCCGTGGAAATGTTGGAAGAGGAGAAATTTGACCATAGCTTCCAGATTACGATGGTCGCAAAAGAAGAGGCAAGTAGCATAGAAGCTAAAATCATGAAGGTTTCAGAACTTGATTATGTCAAAGTTATCAAGTTGGATACTAAATCGCTCGCAACGACAGATAAGGAAAGTCAGACTGAAACAGCCATTCAAGAGGCTTTATCGGCCCAGGAGGAAACTGCTTCAGCGGTTGCCCACATAAAGAAGCCTGATGAAAAAAAGGCAACCCCGTCAAAAGGGAATGCATTATCCAACAAAACCATCAGAGTAAGCATTGATCGTCTGGATGGATTGATGAATCTATTTGAAGAACTGGTAATAGACAGAGGTAGGCTAGAGCAGATCTCCAAGGAACTTAATGAATCAGAATTAACTGAAACGGTTGAAAGAATGTCGCGGATTTCCAATGACCTTCAGAATATCATCTTGAACATGCGCATGGTTCCTATTGATACGGTCTTTAACAGATTCCCTAGAATGGTAAGGCAATTAGCAAGGGACTTGGGTAAAAAAGTGGATATCCATATTATAGGCGCGGAAACCGAGCTTGATAGAACGGTGATGGATGAAATTGGGGATCCTTTGGTCCACCTTTTACGTAACGCGATCGACCATGGCATTGAAACTCCGGAAGTACGAAATGCAAATGGTAAGCCTGAGGAAGGGAAAATCACCCTAAAAGCCTACCATAGTGGAAATCATGTTTTTATTGAAATTATCGATAATGGTGCCGGTATTTCGAGAGTGAAGGTACTTAACAAAGCAATAAGTAAAGGGGTCATATCCGAACAGGATGCAGAAAGGCTGAGTGATCAGGAAGTATATCAACTAATTCTGTCGTCCGGTTTCTCCACTGCGGAAGTCATTTCCGACATATCAGGTCGAGGAGTAGGACTTGATGTAGTGAAAAACACGATTGAATCACTTGGAGGAAGAATCACGATCGATTCAGCAGAAGGTAATGGAACGACTTTTTCTATTCAGTTGCCATTAACTCTTTCCATCATCTCGGTATTATTGACAGAGATTGAAAACGAAAAATATGCGATTCCGCTATCTTCCATCATTGAGACAGCCATTATAAAAAAAGAAGAAATCTTGACCGCTCATAATCAAGAAGTGATTGATTTTAGAGGCAAAATTGTACCGGTAATACATTTAGATAAAGTCTTCCAGGTGGAAAAAAATAATAATGAAGATGATCAACCAGAGCTATATTCTCTTGTTTTAGTGAAAAAAGGGGAACGGATTGCAGCGTTGGTAGTAGATTCCTTCATCGGACAGCAGGAAGTGGTCCTAAAGGCATTAGGGCAATATCTCAACTCCACATTTGCGATTAGCGGGGCGACCATCCTAGGTGATGGCCAAGTCGCACTTATTGTAGATTGTAACGCGTTGATTAAATAATCTAAAAGATAGGAGGAAAAAAAGATGCAGGAAACCTTACAGAAGATGAAGCTTATCGTTTTTGAACTAAAGGGAGAGGAATATGCGATCCCTGTACAGCAAGTACGTTCTATTGAAAAGTTGATGCCAATAACGCGTGTACCCAATGTCGCTCCATATATTAAAGGGGTTATTAATCTTAGAGGAGTCATCATTCCCATCATAGATCTGCGTTCCCGCTTTGATCTGGAGATGACTTCCCCTTCAGAATCATCCCGGATCATCATTACCGTTATGGAGGATTTGGAGGTTGGATTTATTGTGGATGCAGCAAATGACGTCGTTGACATAACGGAAGATACAATAGAGCCTGCACCAGATGTTGTCGGCTCTGTGGAGAACAAATATGTAAAAGGTGTTGTGAAAATCGATAAAAGACTTTTTGTATGTCTAGATTTAGATGAAGTCCTCCAACTGGAACAGCTCAAGGGATGAGGCAGGAAGAATGAATAATATAGAGAAACTGAATGAATTGGATCTCCTTAAAGAACTGGGAAACATAGGCGCTGGAAATGCTGCAACCGCCTTGTCCCAGCTAGTGGATAAGGAAATAAATATGAATGTTCCACTCGCGCGAATAGTCTCGTTCAATGAAATGATGGACCTCATGGGAGGCTCCGACAGACCTG
Organism: Sutcliffiella horikoshii; assembly: GCF_021991925.1. GTDB lineage: Bacteria > Bacillota > Bacilli > Bacillales > Bacillaceae_I > Sutcliffiella_A > Sutcliffiella_A horikoshii_F. The sequence goes on from NZ_RXZI01000001.1 coordinate 664,526, forward strand.
TTGCAGCTGTCTTCTTACGAATGGAGGGAGAGTTGTCCGGAAGTCTATTCTTTGTCCTTTCCATTGAAGATGCCACTAAACTCGTCAAGCAACTTATACAAGACAACCAGTTAACCGAGCAGAACCTCCCATCACATGAACTTGGCCTTTCTGCTCTTCAGGAGGTTGGAAATATCATATCCGCCCATTATTTGACCGCGTTATCAGAATGCATTGGGTTGGTGGTGACTCCTTCTGTACCAGAGGTAACCATTGACATGGTGGGGGCTATTGTAGTCACGGGTCTCTTGGAAATATCACAATTCAGTGACCATTCTATTTTCATCGATACAGAATTGACGGAAACGACGGATAATCTGATTCAAAAGACAAAAGGTCATTTTTTCCTTATCCCATATCCAGATTCGTTCGAGAAGATTCTGGCAGCTTTGGGTGAGAAATAATGCAAGAGCTAGCAACTGTCGTTAAAGTAGGTATTGCAGAAATGGGTATTGCCATTGCTCCGCAACTTATACGTACTTCAGGTCTTGGTTCCTGCGTAGGGGTTGTTATTTTTGACGCCATCACTAAAACTGCCGGAATGGTCCATGTGATGCTGCCTGATTCAAGCTTGTCCCGGCTGACAGATATCAATGTGGATAAATATGCAGATACAGGAATCGTACATCTTGTGGAATCACTCCTTTTAAAGGGGTTAAAGCCTTATAGCATGAAGGCCAAGATTGCAGGGGGAGCACAGATGTTTCAGTTCAGTAGCCCAACCAGTGAAATGATGAGGATCGGACCGAGAAATGTGGAAGCGGTGAAAGAGAAATTGGCAGCCTTGCATATTCCGCTTATCAGTGAAGATTGCGGAGGAAACAACGGAAGGACCATAGAGTTTAATCCTGAAAATGGGAAACTGATGATAAAAACAGTAAATAAAGGAGTTCGTTACATCTAATGCTTTCGGTCTTAGGATTAGGCACTTTACGAAAATTTTGTTGCTCTTTGCCTGCAGTATTACATATACGGCTGCAAATTTTAGAGTAAGTACAAGTGAAAAGTCCAATGGCTGACTTTTTACTAGTGAATAGCAACAATCTTTGAGGTAAGAGCCTAGGATTATATTAGGAGGAAAGCCATGACTACTTCAACTTCAACAAATGATTCCACTTACTGGAATCTATGGAAAACAAAAAAAGATCCCGATGCTGGAGATTTTCTTGTAAAGAAATACATGCCTCTTGTCCATTACCATGTGCAGCGGATCTCAACAGGCCTTCCTAAAAGTGTGAAAAGGGAAGAATTGAAAAGCTTGGCTTTCATGGGCTTGTTTGATGCTATTGAAAAATTTGACCCTTCGCGGGACTTGAAGTTTGATACTTACGCTTCATTTAGGATCAGAGGATCTATTATAGATGGATTAAGAAAAGAGGATTGGCTTCCTAGGAGTGTAAGGGAGAAGGCAAAGCGAATTGAGTCCACTTTGGAGAAGCTTGAACAAAGCCTGATGAGGAATGCCACCTTGGAAGAAGTGGCATTGCATCTCGGAATGCCAGAAGAAGAAGTGGCAACTGTGCTGCACGAGGTATTTTACTCCAACATCCTCTCCATGGACGAAATGCCGAAGGAGAACGATGAAGTGTCCCAAGGCACATATGTCCTCAAGGACGAAAAGACCATCTCTCCCGAGGAGGCACTCATCAAGTCCGAAGCCATCCAGCAGCTCATCCGTCATATTGAAAGTTTGACAGAGAATGAGCAAATTGTAATCAGCTTGTTTTATAAAGAGGAACTGACACTTACGGAAATTGGACAAGTACTTGGGCTTACCACATCCCGTATCTCCCAGATACATTCCAAGGCAATCTTTAAATTAAGGAAACAACTAGATCCGGTATGATAAACTGGACACATAGCCGGCTGATCTTAATCATTCAGCCGGCAATAGGATTTTTGAGTGCTTACATACATGGAAATTATGCAGGCAGTAATTTTTATACTATAGGAAAGAGAGCATGAAGGTAAGAACTATCACGGTGTAAACAAAAATACGAACCTACCCATTGTAAAAAGGACTGTGAGAACATGTTAATAATCTTTACCATCGTAAACTTCGCATTAATACTCCTTGCAATTTTTTTTATTATCTTGCTTTACATTAAATTTTCCAACGTACAACAGCTAGAACAGGAATATCGACGTCTTCTTCAGGAAGCTGAAGATACTATAAGCAGTTATGTACTCGAAATGAAAGAAGAGAATACCATTTTCCTGAATAGGCTAAATGAAAATCCCACTGAGAAAACTGACAACACTATGGAAAGATTTGATGAAAAAGAAGACAATCTTTCACCTACGGATGTTAAGGATCTACTTGCACAAGAAAGCCTGGAGATCAACAAAGAACCACAGCTAAAACAGAAGGCTTTTGAAGATTGGGATATAAAAGATCAAGTGCTCTATCTCCATAAAGAGGGAAAAACATCTGAAGAAATTGCCAGAAAGCTTAACAAAGGGAAAACGGAAATAGAATTACTGCTGAAATTTCGACAATGAAATCTATTTAAAACTTGATTGTGAAAAGTGATTGTGATATATTTATTTTCGGTGTTATAAATTCACACGTTTGCCGATCTAAGCATTGGTGCTGATTCGTCAGTTTTGCTTGGAGATGACGTTGACGGAGGAAAAAAAACCATTAGGAGGAATATAACATGTCAGTAATTTCTATGAAGCAACTATTAGAAGCTGGTGTACACTTCGGTCACCAAACTCGTCGCTGGAACCCAAAAATGAAGAGATACATCTTCACTGAGCGTAACGGCATCTACATCATCGACCTTCAAAAGACTGTGAAAAAGGTTGAAGAAGCTTACAACTTCGTTAAAGAACTTGCAGGTAACGGCGGAACAGTATTATTCGTTGGTACTAAAAAGCAAGCTCAAGATTCTGTGAAGGAAGAAGCAGAACGTTCCGGAATGTACTACGTTAACCAACGTTGGTTAGGTGGAACATTAACTAACTTTGAAACAATCCAAAAGCGTATCTCCCGTCTTAAAGCAATTGAAAAAATGCAAGAAGACGGTACTTTCGAAGTACTTCCTAAGAAAGAAGTTGTAATGTTGAAGAAAGAGCTTGAGCGTCTTGAGAAATTCTTGGGCGGTATCAAGGACATGAAAGGTCTTCCTGATGCATTGTTCATCATCGATCCACGCAAAGAGCGTATCGCTGTTGCGGAAGCAAGAAAATTAAACATCCCTATCGTTGGTATCGTTGACACTAACTGTGATCCGGACGAGATCGATGTTGTAATTCCTGCAAACGACGATGCTATTCGCGCGGTTAAACTATTAACTGGTAAAATGGCAGACGCTATCTTAGAAGCTAAACAAGGCGAAGAGACAGCTACAACTACTGCATAATTTGATTTAAGAAAAAAGGTGATAAGAGGGGAAAGCCTTTTATCACTTTTTTTTGGAAAATATGACATTCGTTATAAAATTATTTACATATCCTAAGGAGGAAATGAACAATGGCTGTTACTGCTCAAATGGTAAAAGAATTACGTGAAAAAACTGGCGCTGGCATGATGGATTGCAAAAAAGCGTTAACAGAAACAAACGGTGACATGGAAAAAGCAATCGATTTCTTGCGTGAAAAAGGTATTGCGAAAGCTGCAAAGAAAACAGATCGCATCGCTGCGGAAGGTCTAACTGCTATCGTAACTAAAGGAAACGAAGCTGTTATCCTTGAAGTGAACTCCGAGACTGACTTTGTTGCGAAAAACGAAGGTTTCAAAACGCTTGTAAATGAATTGGGAGAATTCCTTATCTCCAACAAGCCTGAGTCTGTAGAAGCTGCTCTTGAAACAAAAATGGACAACGGTGTTGCAGTTTCTGAGCACATCAACTCTGCAATCGCTAAAATCGGAGAGAAATTGACTCTTCGTCGCTACACAATCGTTACAAAATCTGACGCAGACGCATTCGGTGCATACTTGCACATGGGCGGACGTATCGGTGTATTAACTCTTCTTGAAGGCACTACTGATGAAGCTGCTGCAAAAGACGTTGCTATGCACATCGCTGCGATCAACCCTAAATACATCTCTCGTGACGAAGTTTCTCAAGAAGAAGCAGACCGCGAGCGCAAAGTACTAACTGAACAGGCTTTAAACGAAGGTAAGCCAGAAAACATCGTAGCTAAAATGGTAGAAGGCCGTCTTGGAAAATACTTCGAAGATATCTGCCTACTAGACCAAACTTTCGTTAAGAATCCTGACATGAAAGTACGTCAGTTCGTAGAAAGCAAAGGCGCTACTGTAAAATCCTTCATCCGTTACGAAGTTGGAGAAGGAATCGAAAAACGCCAAGACAACTTTGCTGAAGAAGTAATGAGCCAAGTAAAAAAATAAGAGGAACAACATATATAAGAGGGGAACACAATATGTGTTCCTCTTTTTAGGAAAAATATTTTATACTGATTCTGTTAAAGTGTAAGTATTAGCACTTGAAATATTCTAGCTGGTGATTGGAGCAAAAGGTGGAGACTCCTCGAAAATGCTGCGCATTTTCTTCGTGCGAAGAATCATTGTCGAAGCCTTCCTTGTCCTACGGGGGAGTAGCGACAATGTTGAGTCCCCGCAGGCTTGCCGAGGAGGCTCAAGGTCGCCCCGTGGAAAGTGAAGCCTTTTGCGGAAATCAACAGCGGAGTTTAACAGATTCGCAATCAAACCCTTTTATTAATGGAGGTTAATATGGCTCAAGCTAAATATCAACGTATCGTACTAAAACTAAGCGGTGAAGCACTTGCAGGTGAACAAGGCTTCGGCATTAACCCTACTGTTATCAAATCTGTATCCCAACAAGTAAAAGAACTAACTGAACTAGGTGTAGAAGTAGCTGTTGTCGTAGGCGGCGGAAACATCTGGAGAGGAAAAGTCGGCAGTGAAATGGGTATGGACCGTGCATCAGCAGATTACATGGGCATGCTAGCAACTGTTATGAACTCCTTGGCACTGCAGGATAGTTTAGAAAACTCAGGTGTGCAAACACGCGTTCAAACATCTATTGAAATGCGCCAGGTTGCTGAACCTTACATCAGAAGAAAAGCAATTCGTCACTTAGAGAAAAAACGTGTAGTCATCTTCGCAGCAGGAACAGGAAACCCATACTTCTCCACAGATACTACTGCAGCGTTGCGTGCAGCAGAAATCGAAGCAGATGTTATTTTGATGGCGAAGAACAACGTGGATGGAGTGTATAGTGCAGATCCTACTATTGATGCGACTGCAACGAAGTATGATACTTTATCTTATCTAGATGTTTTACGTGAAGGACTAGCTGTCATGGACTCCACTGCATCTTCCTTATGTATGGACAACGATATACCAATCATCGTTTTCTCCATCATGGAAGAAGGAAATATCAAACGAGTAGTGTTAGGCGAAAATATCGGAACGATTGTGAGGGGGAAATAATTATGGCAACTCAAGTTATTGCTCAAACGAAAGACAGAATGGAAAAAGCGGTACAAGCTTATTCCAGAGAATTAGCGACAATCCGTGCAGGGCGTGCTAGTGCTGCATTATTGGACAAAGTAACAGTCGATTATTATGGTGCTCCGACTCCAGTTAATCAATTGGCTTCTATGAATGTACCCGAAGCAAGACTTCTAGTGGTTCAACCTTATGATAAATCTTCTTTGGGTGATATTGAAAAAGCAATCATCAAAGCAGACCTAGGATTAAATCCTTCCAATGATGGTTCAGTGATCCGTATTTCCATTCCTGCTTTGACTGAAGAAAGACGTAAGGAACTGGTTAAACAGATCAAGAAAATATCCGAAGAAGCGAAAGTGGGTATCCGCAATATCCGTCGTGATGGGAATGATGATCTGAAGAAACTTGAGAAGAATGGTGAGATCACAGAAGACGAATTACGCGGCTATACGGATGACATCCAGAAGCAGACAGATGCGTTTATCGCCAAGGTTGATACCGTTACAAAAGAAAAAGAAAAAGAAATCATGGAAGTATAAGCGATTTACATGTAAAATAGAAAGATGGAAAGACCCTCTAATGTTTACAGGGGGTTTTTTTGTTAATACTGTTACTATAAATGGACTGAAGCCTTCTTGGTACATCTGTTTATTTTTAATGGAGGATTTTTATGCTGAAGAAAATACAAGAGTGGAGAGGCAAAGAAACCTCTAAATCGCTTAGCTTGAAAGAAGAAATCGAGAAACACCCCATTCCAGAACATATAGCCGTTATCATGGACGGAAATGGAAGATGGGCAAAAAAGCGTGCACTACCAAGAGTAGCCGGACATCATGAAGGAATGAAAACAGTAAGGAAAATAACAAAGGCGGCAAATGGCCTAGGTGTAAAAGTTCTCACTATGTATGCTTTCTCTACGGAAAACTGGAAAAGACCCAAGCTTGAGGTGGATTTTCTAATGAAACTGCCAGAAGAATTCTTAGGGACATTTCTACCAGAACTAATGGAGGAAAATGTGCAAGTCAGGCTTATGGGAAACAAATCCGACCTTCCCGAACACACACTGCGTGCGGTTGAAAATGCAATCGAGAAGACAAAGGATAATACTGGACTCATTCTCAACTTTGCATTAAATTATGGGGGGCGTGACGAGATCTTACGTGCCGTCAAAGATGTAGCTGTCGCTATCAAAGATAACGAGCTTACAACTGATCAATTAACAGAAGAGATGTTTTCTGAATATCTTTTCAGCAATTTATTACCAGATCCAGATCTTCTCATACGTACAAGCGGGGAAATACGATTAAGCAACTTCATGCTATGGCAATTGGCATATGCTGAATTTTATTTTACAGACGTACTATGGCCTGATTTTGATGAAAACCACTTATATGAGGCAATTAATAGTTTTCAAATGCGCGGGCGAAGATTTGGTGGTATATAAGAAGGTGTTGGACATACAATGAAACAAAGAATCATTACAGCTGCCATTGCAGCAGCGGTCTTTTTACCAATCGTTATCTATGGGGATTTCCCTTTTGTCATTTTTATCTATATTTTGGCATCTGTAGGTCTTTTTGAAGCAATGAGAATGAAGCAGATGTCTATAGCAAGTGTACCAGGTGTACTTTCCTTGCTACTTTTATGGTTTCTATTGATCCCCTCGGGAATGATATCAGGGTTTGTTTTAACCAAAATGGAATTTTTGCTTCTCATTTTGCTGTTGTTACTTTCCTATACCGTTCTTTCTAAGAATAAATTCACGTTTGATGATGTTGGATTTTTGCTGATTTCAACATTATATGTAGGGTTAGGATTCTACTATTTCATAGAAATCAGGGAACTTGCTCTTGCTTATGTGTTTTTTGCTTTATTCGTAATTTGGACAACCGATTCAGGGGCATATTTCATTGGTAAGTCAATGGGGAAAACAAAATTGTGGCCTGATATCAGTCCAAATAAGACCGTGGAGGGTTCACTTGGTGGGGTAATATGTGCGGTTATTGTGGCAATTGCTTTTCAATTCACCGTCGGATTTGAACATTCCTTGCTCATTACCATCCTGATCGCATGCCTGCTTTCCATTTTTGGACAAATTGGCGATTTGGTAGAGTCTGCTTTAAAAAGGCATTACAAAATTAAGGATTCAGGTTCCATTCTGCCTGGGCACGGTGGTATCTTGGATCGATTCGACAGCCTTCTTTTCGTATTACCACTATTACATTTTATACATATCTTTCTTTTCTGACACATTTGGTAGAAGAAGGTTTTTGTTTGGAGAGGTGAGTGTTGGGTGAGGAAAATCAGTTTATTGGGAGCATCAGGCTCAATAGGGATACAAACAATAGATGTAATCAGACAACATAAGGATCAATTTCAGTTACTGGCTTTCAGTGTGGGTGGAAATATCAAAGTTGCCCAAGAATTAATCATCGAATTTTCTCCTGTAGTCGTATCCGTTCAAACGAAGGAGGACTGTGAAGCGTTGAAACGGCAATTCGCTTCCACACAAACCCGTTTTGTCTATGGAGAAGAAGGGTTGATCGAAGTGGCGACCCTAAAAGAGGCAGATATTTTGGTGAATGCCGTCATGGGAAGCGTTGGACTTGTTCCTACATTGCATGCCATCGAAAGTAAAAAGGTAATCGCCCTTGCCAACAAGGAGACCCTTGTTACAGCAGGCCATATTGTAATGGCAGCTGCGAGGAAGCATCATGTACCAATCTTACCTGTCGATAGTGAACATTCAGCTATTTATCAATGTTTGCAAGGAGAAAAGGAAAAGAATATCGAAAGTCTCATTTTGACTGCGTCAGGTGGAAGCTTTCGCGACCGGACAAGGGAACAATTGAAGGGGGTAACAAGGAAAGATGCCCTGAATCATCCGAACTGGTCCATGGGAGCGAAAATCACGATCGACTCTGCCACTATGATGAATAAGGGGTTGGAGGTAATTGAAGCCCATTGGCTATTTAATATCCCTTATAATGATATTCAAGTGGTACTCCATAGGGAAAGTGTCATCCACTCGATGGTGGAATTTCATGATACAAGTATCATTGCCCAGTTGGGAACACCAGATATGAGGGTGCCCATCCAGTATGCATTGACATATCCAGACAGGTTGCCTCACCCTACAGGGAAAAGGCTGAATTTTATGGAGATGGGAAAATTGCATTTCGAAAAGATGGACTTTGACCGATTCCGCTGTCTAGAATATGCTTTTGAGGCAGGTAAAGCAGGCGGAACCATGACCACTGTATTAAATGCAGCAAATGAAGTTGCGGTTGACGCTTTCCTAAACGGGAAAATCGACTTTTTAACCATAGAAACATTCATTGAAAATGCCATGTCAAAACATTCGCTTCAAATGAATCCAGATTTAGAGACCATTAAAGAAGTAGACTCGGAAACACGGCAATATGTTCGTTCACTAATAGATTAGAGGTGGAAATCTCGTGAATACTGTTATCGCTTTTATCATCATTTTTGGAGTGCTCGTTTTTGTACATGAACTTGGGCATCTTGTATTTGCCAAAAGGGCCGGCATACTTTGTAGGGAATTTGCCATCGGTTTTGGTCCAAAGGTTTTTTCCTTCAAGAAAAATGAAACAGTTTATACGATAAGGCTTCTTCCAATTGGCGGTTTTGTGAGGATGGCCGGGGAAGATCCGGAAACGATTGAAATCAAGCCAGGCTATCACATTGGGCTTTTATTCAATGCCAAAGGGGAAGTCAACAAAGTGGTTGTCAACAACAAAGACAAGCACCCGGATGCAAAGGTCATCGAGGTCGAGCATGCAGACCTTGAAAAGGAACTCGTCATCAGAGGATATGAATTGAATGAAGAAGAACTTTTGAAAGAGTACAAAGTAAGTGAGGAGTCTTACTTTGTCATGGATGGCCAGGAAATCCAGAACGCCCCATATAACAGGCAATTTGGTTCCAAGACATTAGGGCAACGAACGATGGCGATTTTTGCTGGGCCAATGATGAATTTCATTTTGGCATTCTTTATTTTCACGTTCCTTGGCATGGTTCAAGGATATCCGGTCAATGAGTCAGTAATCGGTGAATTGACGCCTGACGGAGCTGCACAGGCAGCTGGACTTCAACAAGGAGATAAAGTTGTGGCAATCGATGACACAGAAGTATCAACCTGGGAAGAAGTGGTGAAAATCATTCAAGTCAATCCAGGTGAGGAACTTCAGTTCATGGTGGAAAGAAACGGCCAATCTGTAAACATACCGATAACACCGAAAGCCGAGACCATTGAAGGAGAAACCCGGGGAATCATCGGGGTCTACATGCCAATGGAGAAATCTTTCTGGGGGTCATTCCCTAAGGCTGCTTCAGAAACCTATAACTGGTCGAAAGAGATTGTGATTGGGTTAGGGAAATTGATTACTGGTCAGTTCTCGTTAGACATGTTATCAGGACCTGTCGGAATCTATAAATCGACTGAAGTGGTGGCCGAATCCGGTGTATTCCTATTGATGAGATGGGCTGCCGTCCTTAGCATCAATCTAGGAATCATCAATCTTCTGCCAATCCCGGCATTAGATGGTGGAAGGCTTATGTTCTTCGCTGCAGAAGCAGTCAGAGGAAAACCGGTTGACCGCCATAAGGAAGGGCTTGTGCACTTTATCGGGTTTGCTTTACTTATGCTATTAATGCTAGTTGTAACATGGAATGACATTCAGAAATTCTTCCTGTAAAATAGAAACATAAGCACATGGACTTGCATCATGAAATGTGGTGCAAGTTTTCTTTTTTAACACCCTATTGACTTCCGTTCCAGGTAATCGCTTTCCGCGGGACGATGCTTGAGCCTCCTCACTTCGTTGCGGGGTCTCAACCAACCGTTATTCCCCGCAGGAGTCTCTTACCTTGCACTTCAGTCAACAGGGGAAATTCGCAAATTACATAATTACAATAGAAATGGTTATGGGGTGTAGAAATGAAACAAAGTAACATGCTAATTCCAACTCTAAGAGAAGTACCAGCAGACGCTGAGGTCAAAAGTCACCAACTACTGCTTCGAGCAGGATTTATCCGCCAAAACACGAGTGGCATTTATAGCTTTCTTCCATTAGGGAAGAAGGTGCTAAAGAAAGTGGAAGATATTGTAAGAGAAGAAATGGAGAACGCCGATGCAGTGGAACTGCTTATGCCAGCCATGCAAGCCGCGGAACTATGGCAGGAATCCGGAAGATGGTATTCTTATGGTCCGGAATTAATGAGGCTGAATGACCGACACAATCGGGAATTCGCACTTGGAGCCACGCACGAGGAAGTAATTACAACTCTTGTAAGGGATGAAGTAAAGTCCTATAAAAAACTTCCTTTATCGCTTTATCAAATCCAAACCAAGTTTCGTGACGAGAAACGCCCGCGTTTTGGGCTTTTAAGAGGGCGGGAATTCCTGATGAAGGATGCCTATTCCTTCCATGCCAATGCAGAATCCTTGGATGATACTTACGAAAAGATGTTTACCGCTTATTCCAATATCTTCACAAGACTCGGCTTGAATTTCCGTGCCGTCATCGCCGACTCCGGTGCGATGGGTGGAAAAGATACACACGAGTTCATGGTTCTTTCTGAAATCGGAGAAGACACCATTGCCTACTCGAATGAGTCCTCTTATGCAGCGAATATTGAGATGGCTCCGGTTGTTGCCAACTATGAAAAGAAATCAGACGCTCCTTTAGACAAGGAAAAGGTAAGCACTCCGGGACAAAAAACAATAGCAGAAGTGGCAAGCTTCTTGCAAATGAAGAAATCAGACCTGATCAAATCCATTGTCTTCAAGGTAGACGAGAAATATGTATTGGTGTTAGCAAGAGGAGACCATGAAATAAATGATGTAAAGGTGAAAAACCTTTACCAGGCATCTGTTGTTGAAACTGCTACCGCGGATGAAGTGCTAAAGGTGATGGGCTGCTCGGTTGGTTCCTTGGGACCTATCGATGTTCCAGAATCTGTGGAAATCGTTGCTGATACGGCTGTGGAATATTTGGTCAATGCCGTAACAGGTGCCAACGAAGAAGGGGTCCACTATAAAAACGTAAATCCTTCAAAAGATTTTGAAGTTGCTCAGTATGCAGATCTTCGCTTTATTGAAGAAGGAGACCTTTCCCCTGATGGATATGGCGTCATTCAATTTGCAAAAGGGATAGAAGTAGGGCATATTTTCAAGCTTGGTACTCGCTACAGTGAAGCAATGGGAGCGAACTTCCTAGACGAGAATGGCAGAAATCAGCCAATGATCATGGGTTGTTATGGCATTGGGGTTTCCCGAGTCCTTGCAGCCATCGTGGAACAGTATCACGATGAGTATGGTATCGTTTGGCCACAGGCAGTTACACCTTTTGATGCTCATCTGATTCCTGTGAATATGAAAAATGAAGCTCAAGCTTCCTTGGCAGAAGAAATCTATGCAGAATTAAGAAATGCAGGCCTTTCCGTTCTGATGGACGATCGCCAAGAACGCCCTGGTGTAAAATTTACCGACTCCGACTTAATCGGGTTGCCTGTTCGTGTGACTGTAGGTAAAAGAGCCGATGAAAAAGTGGTAGAAGTCAAATGGAGAAAAACAGGAGACAAGGAAGAATTAACTGTGGAAGAATTATTACAAAAGCTACGTTAATCTGTAGTACAATAGAATTGAATAATAAACGAAGGTACCCCCATCCTGGCGGTACCTTCCATTATGTCGAAAAAGAAAAAAGAACGACCAAATAAGTTCAACTATGCAAGGGAAAGGGGACCGAACTTTGCTTGACCAGATGTCACAAGAGAAAAAAGATAGATTTCGTTTACTCCTCCAGCAGCTCGAATTGACAAGTGATGATATTTTTCCTTACTTTGCAGAGGCTGGAATTGAAAAACTGACAGTTGAAAAAACCAGTAAAAGTTGGCACTTCCACTTTGTATTGGAAAGAATACTGCCAGCAAAAGTATATGACCTTTTTTATGAGAAACTGACAAAAAGTTTTGCACATATCGCGAATGTATCCTTTTCATTGTCCGTACAGGACCGTTCATTTGAAAACTCCTATATTGCGGATTATTGGCCAATCTGTCTAAAAGAGCTGCAAGGATGCTCCCCGCCTTTATTGATGCTTTTAAATGGACAAGTTCCGACTTTGCAAGGAAACAAGCTTTTGCTAAAAGCCAGAAATGAAGCCGAAGCAATCGCGGTGAAAAAAAAGCTCAGTTCTACGATCTGTTCCACCTATGAAGGATTTGGTTTCCCAACATTCATACTTGATACAAGCCTTTCCCATTCAGAGGAGGAGTATCAACAGTTTGTGGAGCAGAAACAACAAGAGGATAAACAGAAGGCTTTGGCTGCAGTCACTGAAATGCAGAAAAAAGATTCTTCTAAGGATGACAATGCAGTCAGCGGGCCGGTAATGATCGGTTATACAATTAAGGACGACGCTGAAATTAAGACGTTGGCGGAGATTGTGGAGGAAGAAAGACGTGTAGCGGTACAAGGATACGTTTTTGATGCAGAAACGAAAGAACTGCGAAGTGGCAGAACTTTGTTGACCTTCAAAATCACCGACTATACAAATTCCATCATGGTGAAAATGTTCTCGAGGGATAAGGAGGATGTGCCCCTTTTACAAGCTGTCAAAAAAGGAATGTGGCTAAAGGTTAGGGGAAGCATCCAGAATGACACGTTCGTTCGCGATCTTGTCATGATGGCCAATGATATCAATGAGTTTAAGGGGAAAGAAATTGTGGACACAGCACCAGAGGGAGAAAAAAGGGTCGAGCTGCATTTGCACACCCCAATGAGTACCATGGATGCCGTAAGTTCCATTTCCTCTTTGGTGGCACAAGCAAAAAAGTGGGGCCATGAAGCAATCGCCGTGACGGATCATGCGGTTGCTCAAGCCTATCCCGAAGCATATGCGGCAGGTAAGAAGAACGGTGTGAAAATCCTTTATGGCTTAGAAGCTAATCTGGTGGATGATGGAGTCCCAATTGCCTACAATTCCGCGCACCGTAATCTTGCAGAAGAAACCTATGTCGTTTTTGACGTGGAGACAACAGGTTTATCCGCTATGTATGATACGATTATCGAGCTTGCGGCGGTGAAGGTGAGAGGTGGAGAAATTGTCGACAGGTTTGAATCTTTTGCAAACCCGCACCATGCCCTTTCGGCTACCACCATCAATCTAACAGGAATTACCGATGATATGGTAAGGGATGCTCCGGAAGTGGGAGATGTATTAAAGGATTTTGCAGAGTGGATGCAAGATGATATTCTCGTAGCGCATAATGCAAGCTTTGATATGGGCTTTTTAAACATCGGATTCCAACGGATAGGCCTTGGTAAAGCCAAAAACCCTGTCATTGATACGCTGGAGCTGGGGCGTCTGCTCTTTCCATCTTTGAAAAATCACCGGCTGAACACCCTCTGTAAAAAGTTTGATATCGAATTGACCCAGCATCACCGGGCAATCTATGATGCGGAGGCAACAGGATATCTTTTGGTGAAAATGCTAAAAGATGCTTTTGAAAAAGGAATTACCTATCATGATGAACTGAATGACCATTCCGGGACCACGGATGCCTATAAACGAGCAAGGCCATCACATGTGACATTGCTTGCGATAAATGATATTGGACTAAAAAATATATTTAAAATTGTCTCCATCTCACACATGAACTACTTTTTCCGTGTCCCAAGGATTCCGCGATCACAGCTACAAAAGCTACGCGAAGGGATCATTGTTGGCACGGCTTGCGATAAGGGTGAGGTTTTCGAAGGCATGATGCAAAAATCACCGGATGAAGTGGAAGGCATCGCTGAATTCTATGATTATATTGAAGTGCAACCACCAAGCAATTATGCCCACTTGTTAGAGCTCGAACTTGTGAGAGATGAAAAAGCCCTGAAAGAGATTATCAGCAATATCGTAAAACTCGGTGAAAAGCTGGAGAAGCCAGTAGTAGCAACAGGAAATGTACATTATTTAAAAGAAACGGATAAAATCCACCGTGAAATCCTTGTACGGTCTCAATCAGGAGCAAATCCTCTAAACAGGCATCAGCTTCCAGATGTCCATTTTAAAACGACGGATGAAATGCTTGCAGCCTTTTCGTTCCTTGGTGAAGAAAAGGCGAAGGAGATTGTAGTCACCAATACGCAAAAGATCGCAGGGATGGTAGAGGAAATCAAACCGATCAAAGACGATCTTTATACCCCGAAAATAGAGGGTGCTGATGAAGAAATCAGAGAAATGAGCTATTCAAGAGCTAGGAGCATTTATGGGGAAGATCTTCCGGAGATTGTGGAAAAGCGGATTGAAAAGGAATTGAAGAGTATTATAGGTCATGGATTTGCCGTAATTTATCTGATCTCGCAGAAGCTAGTGAAGAAATCTCTAGATGATGGCTATCTGGTAGGTTCCCGTGGATCTGTTGGCTCCTCATTCGTTGCAACGATGACAGAAATTACAGAGGTTAATCCATTACCACCACATTATGTCTGTCCATCATGTAAACTATCCGAGTTCTTCGATGATGGATCAGTTGGTTCTGGATTTGACTTGCCAGATAAAGACTGCCCGAATTGTGGAGAAGCATTTACAAAGGATGGGCATGACATCCCGTTTGAAACCTTCCTTGGCTTCAAAGGGGACAAGGTGCCCGATATCGACTTGAACTTCTCCGGGGAGTATCAGCCGAGAGCCCATAACTACACAAAGGTTCTGTTCGGCGAGGATTATGTATTCCGTGCAGGTACAATAGGAACGGTTGCTGATAAAACAGCCTATGGTTATGTGAAGGGGTATGCCAATGACCGCAACCTTATACTCCGTGGCGCAGAAGTGGACAGGCTGTCTTCCGGTTGTACAGGAGTTAGAAGGTCGACGGGACAGCATCCCGGGGGAATCATCGTAGTACCGGATTACATGGATATATTTGATTTCTCTCCTATCCAGTATCCAGCAGATGATCAGAATTCAGAATGGAAAACGACCCATTTTGATTTCCACTCCATCCATGATAATCTGCTTAAGCTGGATATCCTTGGACACGATGATCCTACCGTTATAAGAATGCTCCAAGATCTCAGTGGCATTGACCCTAAGACCATCCCCACGGATGATCCGTATGTAATGAAAATTTTCAGCGGGACGGATTCACTAGGAGTAACAGAAGAGCAAATCATGTGTAAAACCGGAACACTTGGTATTCCAGAGTTTGGGACCCGTTTCGTCCGTCAGATGTTAGAAGATACGAAACCTTCCACTTTCTCAGAACTTGTACAGATATCCGGTCTCTCCCATGGTACGGACGTTTGGCTTGGAAATGCCCAAGAGCTTATCCATAATAAAACCTGCACACTTAGTGAGGTTATCGGGTGTCGTGATGATATCATGGTGTATCTTATCTATAAAGGGCTGGTCCCTTCCATGGCATTTAAAATCATGGAATCTGTCCGAAAAGGAAAAGGGCTGTCAGATGAGTTCAAAGAGGAAATGATCAAAAACGATGTTCCCGCATGGTATATTGATTCCTGTTTGAAAATAAAATACATGTTCCCGAAAGCCCACGCAGCGGCCTATGTTCTTATGGCGGTCCGTATCGCCTATTTCAAAGTGCACTTCCCGCTTATGTACTATGCAGCGTATTTTACAGTTCGAGCAGATGACTTTGATATAGATACAATGGTTAAAGGTTCTGCTGCGATCCGTAAAGTAGTGGAAGAAATTAACGCAAAGGGCTTAGAAGCATCGCCAAAAGAAAAGTCCTTACTCACTGTTATGGAACTTGCATTGGAAATGAGTGAACGAGGGTACTCATTCAAAAAAGTGGACTTGTATAAATCAAGCGCCACAGATTTCTTAATAGAAGGAGATTCCCTGATCCCTCCATTCAACTCTATACCTGGACTTGGAACAAATGCAGCGATTAATATCGTGAACTCTAGAGCCGATGGAGAATTCTTGTCCAAAGAAGACCTGCAACAAAGAGGAAGGATCTCTAAAACAATTCTGGAGTACCTAGATAACCATGGCTGTCTCGAAGGACTCCCAGATCAGAACCAACTTTCATTATTCTAATATTCAGGGGAAAGCCTGTTCCAACCACCATGTCCACGCTGTTGACTGAAGTGGAAGATGTGAGACTCCGGCGGGAGATAGCGGTAGGTCGAGACCCCGCAACGAAGTGAGGAGGCTCGAGCATCGCCCCGCGGAAAGCGAACATCTGTAACGAAAGGAGACAGGGAGTTGAAAGCCGAAAGGGCCGTGAACCCCTGAAAACACTAGAAAGATTTGCATATTCCTTACGGATATGATATATTTACATTGGAAATGCTATATACAGGCAATTAGCAGAGAGTGGGGAAACCCACTCTTTCGTATTGTGTTCCCATATTTCTGGCCACCCTGTTCTCTTATGTAATTGGAACAGGAAAGTTAGATTTCGTATCAGCTGTACATAAGCTTGCTTGTTTATGATTCCCTGCTTATCGGCAGGGTCTTTTGTTCAGATTTTAAACACATCGTCTCGCGCTTGCGAAGGAGGAAAATGATGAGCAAAAATGTGACTGAAACGGTGGAAGATCTTGCTCTTCCTATCGTCAAAGAAATGAATGTTGAATTAGTGGATATTGAATATGTAAAAGAAGGATCCTCTTGGTTTTTACGTGTATTCGTCGACAAAGAAGGCGGGATCGACATCGAGGATTGCGGGACAGTAAGTGAGAAACTAAGCGAAAAGCTTGATGAACTAGATCCAATCCCTCACAATTATTTTCTCGAAGTCTCCTCACCAGGTGCAGAGCGCCCTCTAAAGAAAAAGGAAGACATTGAAAAAGCGGTCGGGAAATATGTAAATATTAAAACCTATGAACCGATTGATGGATTAAAGTCTTTCGAAGGAGACCTTCTTGACTTCGATGGAGATACAATCAAACTCTCCATGACAATAAAAACACGCAAAAAAGAAGTTTCCATTCCATATCCAAAGGTTGCGAAAGCACGTTTGGCAGTCAGGTTCTGATACATTATCACCTGACAGACCGTCCCATTGAACTAGATGGAAACAGGTCACAAAAAATGAAGTATAGGTATATTAAGGGGGACATGGTTGTATGAGCAGCGAGTTATTTGATGCTTTAACCCTGATGGAAAAGGAAAAGGGCATTAGCAAAGATGTAATTATTGAAGCGATTGAGGCTGCACTTATATCTGCTTACAAACGAAATTTCAATCAAGCACAAAATGTACGAGTTGATATGAACCTTGAAACAGGTACAATGCGCGTATTTGCAAGAAAAGATGTAGTAGAGGAAGTTTTTGATTCCCGTCTTGAAATTTCCGTCCAGGAAGCACGTCAAATCAATCCGAACTACCAAGAAAACGATGTATTGGAAATTGAAGTGACGCCTAAGGACTTCGGCCGAATTGCGGCACAAACTGCAAAACAAGTGGTCACACAGCGTGTCAGGGAAGCTGAGCGTGGAGTCATTTACTCAGAATATATCGAACGTGAAGAAGATATCATGACTGGGATTGTGCAACGACTTGATGCCAAGTTCATTTATGTGAGCCTTGGGAAAATTGAAGCTTTGCTTCCAGTCAATGAGCAAATGCCTAATGAACATTACAAGCCTCATGATAGAATAAAAGTGTTCCTCACAAAAGTGGAGAAAACCACGAAAGGTCCACAAATTTTTGTTTCCCGTTCACACCCAGGACTTTTAAAGCGTCTTTTTGAACTTGAAGTTCCAGAAATTTATGATGGTACAGTGGAAATAAAATCCGTTGCGCGTGAAGCCGGAGACCGCTCTAAGATCTCCGTACATTGTGACAACCCGGAAGTAGACCCGGTTGGGGCATGTGTAGGACCAAAGGGACAAAGGGTGCAAGCGATTGTGAATGAACTTAAAGGAGAAAAGATTGACATCGTACGTTGGTCTAAAGATCCTGTTGAATTCGTTGCCAATGCATTAAGCCCTTCTAAAGTACTGGAAGTTCAAGTTAATGAAGAAGAAAAGGCTACGACAGTCATTGTTCCTGATTATCAACTTTCGCTAGCAATAGGTAAACGTGGACAAAATGCTCGACTTGCTGCCAAGCTAACTGGCTGGAAGATTGATATCAAGAGTGAGTCCGAAGCAGAAGAACTAGGAATCTACCCGAGTCTGTCTTTATCTAAAAACGATACAGATGAGATAGATGATGATTTCTACAACGAAGAAAATGAGTGATAGTAAAAGAAGGTGAACCCGGTGAACAATCGTAAAAAGGTGCCAATGCGTAAATGTGTGGCAAGTCAAGAACTGAAGCCGAAAAAAGAATTGATACGTATTGTACGTTCTAAAGAAGGCGAAGTTTCCATTGATCCTTCCGGTAAGAAATCAGGTAGAGGGGCATATCTTGCAAAGAACAAGGAAAGCATCCTCCTTGCTAAAAAGAAAAATATCTTAGCCCGTCACCTGGCAGTAACGATTGATGATTCATTGTATGATGAATTACTTCAACTGGTAGAAACGGAGAACGGCTCAGCACATGAATAATCAATGGTTATCTATTGTCGGTCTTGCCACGAGGGCAAGAAAGACCATAACAGGGGAAGAACTTGTCATTAAAGAAGTAAGGGCAGGAAATGCAAAACTGGTGCTGATTGCCAGCGACGCTTCCGCCAATACCATGAAGAAATTGAATGATAAATGCACGTACTATAAAGTGCCGATAAGAACGGTAGAAAATCGGTATGAGTTAGGTCGAGCAATAGGCAAGGATGCGCGAGTGTCTGTAGCTATACTAGATGAAGGGTTTGCAAAAAAACTTCTTTCTATGCTCGATTAATCTTTGGGGGTGAATGTATGACGAAATTACGCGTGTACGAATACGCTAAACAAAAGAACGTATCAAGTAAAGATGTCATCACAAAACTAAAAGAAATGAATATTGAGGTATCAAACCATATGGCAACATTAGACGAAGACACTATCCAAAAATTGAACGGTTCAGATAAAAAAGAAGCACCAAAGAAAGCAGCAGCCCCAAATACGGCTTCTGCACCTAAAAAACAAAGCACGAATCAAGGCCAAGGTAAAGGGAAGAACAACTCTCCTTCCAAAAAGCCTTTTAACAATAGCAACCATAACAATTCTTCTAAAGGGAAGAAAAAACAGAACAACAAACAGAACCGTGGACCACAATCCGCGCCAACACCTCCTGTGAAGAAAAAAGAAACACCTTCCAAAATTACATTCACTGGTTCTCTAACAGTTGGAGAGCTTGCAAATAAACTAAACAAAGAGCCATCAGAAATAATTAAAAAGCTCTTGATGCTCGGTGTCATGGCTACCATCAACCAGGATCTTGATAAAGATTCCATCGAATTGATTGCTGGCGAATACAGTGTGGATGTGGAAGAGGAAATAATCTTCGAAGTAACCGATTTTGAAGGCTACGATTCAGAAGATACAGAAGAGGTAATGGAAGAGCGTCCTCCAGTGGTTACGATCATGGGTCACGTTGACCACGGTAAAACAACTCTTCTCGACTCTATCCGTAATACAAAGGTTACAGCCGGTGAAGCTGGTGGAATCACACAGCATATCGGTGCGTACCAAGTAGAAGTGGAACAAGGCAAGAAAATCACGTTCCTTGATACTCCTGGGCATGCTGCGTTTACAACAATGCGTTCCCGTGGGGCACAAGTTACGGATATTACAATCCTAGTTGTGGCAGCAGATGACGGTGTTATGCCTCAAACAGTGGAAGCAATCAACCATGCCAAAGCTGCAGAAGTACCAATCATCGTTGCCGTTAACAAAATGGATAAAGAAGCTGCCAATCCTGACCGTGTTATGCAGGAATTAACAGAGCATGGACTAGTGTCAGAAGCTTGGGGTGGAGATACTATCTTTGTACCACTATCTGCTTTGAGTGGAGAAGGTATTGATACATTGCTTGAAATGATTCTTCTTGTTTCTGAAGTGGAAGAATATAAAGCTAATCCTAAACGTGCGGCACAGGGTACAGTTATTGAAGCTCAGCTTGATAAAGGCAGAGGTTCCGTAGCTACACTTCTAGTTCAAAAAGGTACACTACGTGTAGGAGATCCAATCGTAGTAGGTAACACGTTCGGCCGTGTTCGTGCAATGGTTAACGACCTTGGACGCCGCGTAAAAGAAGCTGGTCCATCTACACCGGTTGAAATCACTGGACTAAATGAAGTTCCACAAGCCGGAGACAACTTCATGGTATTTGCTGATGAGAAAACGGCTCGTAACGTCGGGGAAGCACGTGCTCAAAAGCAACTTCAAGAACAACGCAGTGAAAAAACACGTGTAACACTTGATGACTTGTTTGAACAAATCAAGCAAGGTGAAATGAAAGAAATCAACTTGATTGTAAAAGCCGACGTTCAAGGTTCTGTAGAAGCGATGGCTGCTTCCCTGCAGAAAATCGATGTAGAAGGCGCAAAAGTGAAAATCATCCATACTGGCGTTGGTGCCATCACGGAATCTGATATCATTCTAGCCTCTGCGTCCAATGCCATTGTCATAGGTTTCAACGTTCGACCTGATGCAGGTGCGAAACGTACAGCAGATGCTGAAAACGTTGATATCCGTCTTCACCGTATCATCTATAAAGCGATTGAAGAAATTGAAGCGGCAATGAAAGGTATGCTTGACCCTGAATTCGAAGAGAAAGTAATTGGTCAAGTGGAAGTTCGCCAGACTTTCAAAGTTTCTAAAGTGGGTACAATTGCGGGTGCATATGTAACAGAAGGAAAAATCACTCGTGATTCCAGCATTCGTTTAATTCGTGACGGAATCGTTATTTTTGAAGGCGAACTTGATACACTCAAGCGTTTTAAAGATGATGTAAAAGAAGTAGCGACAAACTACGAATGTGGTGTAACAATCAAGAACTTTAACGACATCAAAGAAGGCGACATCATCGAAGCTTACGTAATGCAAGAAATCGAAAGAAAATGATTGGATATATAGAGTGTGACTGTATGATCTATGATGCTCAATCTTTGAAGGAAAAAAGGGCAGTGCTTCAGCGCGTAATGACAAGGCTGAAGCAACGGTTCAATATATCCATCTCAGAGATTGATCATCAGGACGTATGGCAACGGACGAAGATAGGAATTGTATCCATTTCTTCCTCCAAATCCATCACCGAGAAAGAATTGCAAAAAGTGCTCGACTATCTGGACTCTTTTCCAGAGATAGAGCGAGCAGAAACTTCGCTTGATTGGCTTTAAAGGGGTGAAAGGTATGACACTCAGATCAAACAGAGTTGGAGAGCAAATGAAAAAAGAGCTATCCGATATCATTGGTCGTAAAATCAAAGACCCTCGTGTAGGCTTTGTAACAGTAACGGATGTACAGGTTACTGGAGATCTTCAACAAGCCAAGGTATTCATCTCTGTGCTTGGAGACGATGAGAAAAGACAAGACACATTGATTGGCTTGGCAAAAGCAAAAGGCTTCATCCGCAGTGAAATAGGACGTAGAATTCGTTTAAGAAAAACTCCAGAGCTTTTCTTTGAATTTGACGAATCCATCGCTTACGGTAATCACATAGAAAGCCTGATACATGAATTAAATAAAAAAGACTCTGATTCGGATGATGAAGAGTAACAAAAAAAGGGTAGGCAATAGTTGTCTATCCTTTTTGTTGACTCTAATGATATCACGCATTGACTCCCTGTTGCTTTCCGTTCCAGGTGTTCGCTTTCCGCGGGACGGTGCTTGAGCCTCCTCACAACGCTTCAGGGGTCTCAACCTACCGTTATCCCCCGCAGGAGTCTCACACCTTGCACTTCAATCTACAGGGGGATTACTTAATATAAAATGAAAGGAGTGGCATAAATGGATGGTATTTTAATTTTAAACAAACCAAAGGGCTTCACTTCACATGACTGCGTATTTAAAGTGAGAAAAATACTTAAAACAAAAAAAGTCGGCCATACCGGGACACTTGATCCAGAGGTAACCGGGGTTCTTCCTATATGTATCGGAAGGGCAACAAAAGTTGTGGAATTCCTAACAGCCGAACAAAAAACATATATAGCAGAAGTGACCATAGGGACTGCTACCACGACAGAAGATCAAACAGGAGAAGTAGTGGAAGAAAAAAGGGTGGACAAACCCATATCAAAAGAAAAAATTCTTTCCGTCCTTCATCAGCTAAAAGGAGAAATTGAACAAACACCTCCAATGTACTCCGCTGTCAAAATTAAAGGAAAAAAGCTTTATGAATATGCAAGAGAAGGGAAGGTAATCGACAGACCTTCCAGGAAGGTAACCATCCATGATATCTTCCTGACAAGCGAAATTACATATGAAGAAGAAAAAGGCCAAGTCAAATTTTCCTTCCAAGTAAACTGTAGTAAAGGTACATATGTAAGGACCCTTGCTGTACAAATAGGCGAGTTGCTGGGTTATCCTGCCCACATGTCCTATTTAACCAGAATTTCCTCTGGAGACTTTACCATAGAACAAGCAATCACTTTAGAACAATTAAGTGAGCTGGCAGAACAAGGGGCGGTCCAAGGGAAACTGTTGCCGATGGAAAAAGCACTAAGTTCATTGCCTAAGTTGGTCATTAATGATAAAGTAGCAGAGAAAGTGTATAATGGTGCGGTTTTGCCATATCCAGAAAATATCGATGAATCGAATGAATACTTCAGTGTGTTCCATGATGATAAATGTTTGGCCATCTATATGAAGCATCCATCGAAGCCTGGCCTGATGAAACCGAAGAAAGTATTTCATAACTAATTGGTGTATGAAGGTGAAGGTTCTGCATGATTAATTTAGATTTAGGTGATAAATGATGAAAGTTGTGTATTTGGAGCACCCGCATTCCCTGAAAAAAGAAGAGTGTATGCCTGCTACAGTCGCTCTCGGTTTTTTTGATGGCATCCATCTCGGACATCAGAAAGTGATTAGCGGTGCATTGAACAAAGCGAAAGAATTAGGAACTGCATGTGCCGTAATGACGCTGGATCCACATCCATCCGTCGTTTTGAGAAGAACTGTCCAGCATGTCCGCTACATCACTCCTCTTTCCGAAAAAATAAGCCTTCTTGCTTCTTTAGGGGTGGATATCTTATATGTGGTGAAATTCGACATGTCCTTTGCATCGCTAGTACCCCAGGATTTTGTTGATCAATATATCATCGGTTTGAATATCAAGCATGTGGTGGCAGGATTTGATTATTCCTATGGCAGTCTTGGCAAAGGGACAATGGAGACCCTTCCATTTCATTCAAGAGGACAATTCAATCAGACGGTTGTGGAGAAATATACCACTAATGACTTGAAAGTAAGTTCCACCTACATAAGAGAACAGTTGAAAGAAGGGAAAGTGGACGAGTTGCCACATACTTTGGGAAGGTATTATCATGTGCGTGGGAAAGTGGAACATGGTGAAAAAAGAGGTCGTACGATCGGGTTTCCAACTGCCAATGTCGTCCTGTCCGATGACTATGTGATTCCTCGGACAGGTGTTTATACTGTTCGTATGTATGTGAAGGATAACTGGGTGAATGGAGTGTGCAATATCGGCTACAAACCGACTTTCCATGAGCAGGAAAATGAGAACCTTCCATCTATTGAAGTCCACCTGTTGGATTTTGATCAACAGATCTATGGAGAAGAGGTTATCATAGAGTGGCATAATTGTATCAGGGAAGAAAAGAAGTTTTCTGGTGTAGAGGCGCTTGTTGCGCAAATCAAAAAAGACAAGGCGAAAGCAGAAGAGTATTTTCAAAAAAACATACACGATACTTGCTTTTTAACCTAAAAAGATGTATGCTATTAAACGTACTAAAACCATTGCTTGGCAAGTCGAATCACCAACGCTTGCTCGGTAATAGGGGTTTTTACTATTAAGGAGGTGAATAGGATGGCTATTACACAAGAGCGTAAACAAGAACTTATCAATGAGTTCAAAACTCACGAATCTGACACTGGATCTCCAGAGGTACAGATCGCTGTCCTAACAGAACAGATCAACAACCTAAACGAGCATTTACGTACTCACAAGAAAGATCACCACTCACGTCGTGGTCTATTGAAGATGGTTGGTAAACGTCGTAACTTACTAACTTACCTTCGTAACAAGGATGTAACTCGTTACCGTGAACTAATCAACAAATTAGGTTTACGTCGATAAGTTTGTCAGAAAAAGCGGGAGAATTCCCGCTTTTTTATTAGTATTTTAGAAGGTATTTTCAAAAGTTGCTGTAGAGTGTTTCGTTTCGGCAATTTTTTTCCTATACATGCTGGAATTCTATTGATATGTAGTAGTTATTTCGTTCATACTATACATAATACTAAATTTTTTTCACATAGACTGTTTTCTTGAGGAAAAGCTCTGTTAAAGCATAAAGCTGAATTTGGTAGCAACCTAGCTGTTGTTTGGAGCAATAGGTGAAGACTCCTGAGGGAGATAGCGTGTTAGGGGAGACCCCGCAGGCGTAAGCCGAAGAGGCTCCCCCTTAGGAAAGCGAAGCCTAGTGCGGAAATCAACAGCGGTGTTTAACAGATCCTTAGGAAAAAGAAAGTCAATACATATTGGAAGTTAGAGAGGGGTTAGACGAACTCATGGGACAAGATAAACAAGTCTTTTCTATCGATTGGGCCGGAAGAAACCTGACGGTAGAAGTGGGACAATTAGCCAAGCAAGCAAATGGAGCGGTAATGGTCCGTTATGGAGATACGGCTGTGCTAAGTACTGCAACCGCTTCAAAGGAACCGAAGAAACTAGATTTCTTCCCACTTACAGTAAATTATGAAGAAAGATTATATGCCGTTGGTAAAATCCCTGGAGGATTCATTAAGAGAGAGGGACGCCCAAGTGAGAAGGCTGTATTGGCAAGCCGCTTGATCGATCGTCCAATCCGTCCGCTATTTGCTGATGGGTTCCGTAATGAAGTACAAGTTATCAGTATCGTGATGAGTGTGGATCAGAACTGTTCTTCCGAAATGGCAGCGATGTTCGGTTCCTCATTAGCGCTTTCGGTTTCTGATATTCCTTTCCAAGGTCCTATCGCAGGTGTAACAGTAGGAAGAATTAACGACGAGTTCGTCATTAATCCTAATGTAGAGCAACTTGAAAAAAGCGACATCAACTTGGTGGTAGCTGGAACGAAGGATGCAATCAACATGGTTGAAGCTGGTGCTGATGAAGTTCCGGAAGAAGTAATGTTAGAAGCAATCATGTTTGGTCATAACGAAATTAAACGTCTAATCGCATTCCAAGAGGAAATTGTACAAGCTGTTGGGAAAGAGAAAACAGAAGTTACGCTTTATGAAGTGGATAAAAATCTGGAACATGAGATCCGTGCTCTTGCTGAAGAGAAAATGACAAAAGCTGTTCAAGTATTTGAAAAGCACGCTCGTGAAGCTGCTATTAAAGAGGTAAAGGCAGAGGTTCTTGAGCGCTATGAAGAACAAGAAGTAGAAGCGGATGTTCTGAAGCAGGTTAATGAAATTCTCAGTATGCTTGTGAAAGAAGAAGTAAGACGCCTTATCACAGAAGATAAAGTACGCCCGGATGGACGTAAGAGCGACGAGATCCGTCCACTTGCTTCTGAAGTCGGCCTATTGCCACGTACTCACGGTTCTGGTCTGTTTACCCGTGGACAAACTCAAGCATTGAGCATTTGTACATTAGGTGCTCTAGGTGACGTACAGATTCTTGACGGATTGGGAATTGAAGAAGAGAAACGCTTTATGCACCACTATAACTTCCCATTATTCAGTGTTGGGGAAACTGGCCCGATGAGAGGACCTGGACGTCGTGAAATCGGACATGGTGCTCTTGGAGAGCGTGCTCTTGAACCGGTTATTCCTTCCGAAAAAGACTTCCCATACACAGTTCGTCTTGTTTCAGAAGTTTTGGAGTCCAACGGTTCCACTTCTCAAGCAAGTATCTGTGCAAGCACACTTGCCATGATGGATGCAGGTGTACCTATTAAAGCTCCTGTAGCAGGTATTGCAATGGGACTAATTAAAAAGGGCGAGCACTATACAGTACTATCTGACATTCAAGGAATGGAAGATCACCTTGGGGATATGGACTTTAAAGTTGCTGGTACTGCAAAAGGCGTAACAGCATTACAAATGGATATTAAGATTGAAGGTCTTTCCCGTGACATCCTTGAAGAAGCACTTCAACAGGCTAAAATTGGCCGCATGCATATTCTTGACTCCATGCTTGCTACAATTGATGAGTCACGTAAAGAGCTTTCTCCATATGCGCCGAAGATCTTGATGATGAGCATTAATCCTGATAAGATTCGTGATGTAATCGGGCCTAGTGGGAAACAAATCAATAAGATTATTGAAGAAACTGGTGTTAAAATCGACATCGAACAAGATGGAACGGTATTTATCTCTTCCATTAATATGGAAATGAACGAAAAGGCGAAGAAAATCATCGAGGATATTGTACGTGAAGTCCAAGTGGGCGAAATTTACATGGGTAAAGTAAAACGTATTGAAAAATTCGGTGCATTTGTTGAGCTATTCAGTGGCAAAGATGGGCTGGTCCATATTTCTGAACTTGCAGAAGAACGCGTGAAACAAGTGGAAGATGTTGTGAAGCTTGGAGAAGAAGTTCTTGTAAAAGTAATGGAGATCGATAAACAGGGCAGAGTGAATCTTTCCAGAAAAGTCCTCCTTAAAGAGAAAAAAGAAAAAAATGAGCAAATGTCCTAATATGGAAGCCTGGTTTGACCGCCGGGCTTTTTGCGATACCTCCCCATAGAAAATTACATGGTGGGGCAGGTGTCTTTCCGCTTTTATTCTTTGTTCTACCTTGTCCACTTCCTACATAAATTTTAAGTAGGAAGGAGTGGGTAAAATGAAGAGAAGTACGTTTCAACTGTTGGCATTTGTTATCATTGCATTTTTTACATATAAAACGGTGTATCATCCGTTCCCTGGAGATATTACGGATGCTCTGTCAAGTGACTTGGCTGAAGTGACCAAGAATCGGGATGCGCTGTTTACGGAGATAGAGCAGAAAGCATCGGATTTTGAGATTGCACCCCAGGATGCTAAAATTGACAAAGTATGGAAAGCGCAACCAGGATTAAATGGCTTAGAAGTGGATGTGGAAGCTTCTTATAAAAATATGAAGAAAAACGGTGTTTTTGATGAGAAAAAGCTTGTAATGAAGCAAATTCCGCCAAACACCCATCTTCAAGATCTTCCTCCATCTCCAATTTACCGTGGACATCCCGAAAAGCCGATGGCAGCATTTCTAATCAATGTGGCATGGGGGAATGAACACATTCCTGGTATGCTGGAAACATTGAAAAATCACGGCGTTCAGGCAACCTTTTTTCTAGAAGGCAGATGGGTGAAAGAAAATCCATCGATGGCCAAAATGATTATAGATGCAGGTCATGAAGTGGGGAACCACTCCTATACACACCCCAACATGAAAACGTTGGGTAGTACTGCAGTCAGGGAACAGCTTATAAAAACAAATGAAGTCATAGAGGCGATTTCTGGGAATAAAGTTACCTGGTTTGCCCCTCCAAGTGGCAGTTATCGTGATGAGGTCGTCAATATCGCCCATGAACTGGAGTTGGGTACCATTATGTGGAGTGTGGATACGATTGATTGGCAAAAGCCGACACCAGATGTTCTAGTCACCAGGGTGATGAAAAAAATCCATCCGGGGGCAATGGTCCTTATGCACCCTACGCCTTCCACGGCAAATAGCTTGGAAACCCTTATTATTTCCATTAAAGATAAAGGGCTCGAACTAGGAACTCTTTCTTCCCTTTTAAGTGAAGAAAGAATCGTTCATCACAACTAGATTTGGCAAACTTGAATAGGAGGATTATCGTTGCTTACTAAACATACATGCTCAAATGGAGTAAGAATTGTATTAGAAAATATTCCACATGTCCGCTCTGTTGCAATCGGAGTGTGGATTGGAACTGGCTCAAGAAATGAAGACAACCGTAATAATGGGGTCTCCCATTTCCTTGAGCATATGTTCTTCAAAGGAACAGAAACAAAAAATGCCCGTGAAATAGCCGAGGCCTTTGATTCCATCGGTGGACAGGTAAATGCTTTTACGTCAAAGGAATATACCTGCTACTATGCAAAAGTAATGGATGAACATTCGTCCTATGCCCTAGGTGTACTCGCGGACATGTTTTTTCATTCGATTTTTGACGAAGAAGAATTAAAAAAGGAAAAAAATGTTGTGTACGAAGAAATCAAGATGTATGAGGATGCCCCTGATGACATCGTTCATGATGTACTGGCTCGCGCTTCCTATGGAAACCATCCACTAGGCTACCCGATCTTAGGGACCGAGGAAACTTTATCTGCATTTGACGGGAACACCCTTCGTGACTATATGAAAGAAACATATACTCCTGACAATGTGGTTATCTCCGTTGCAGGGAACATAGAAGACTCTTTTGTCAAAGAGATAGAAGAACTGTTCGGAAGCTATGAAACCGGACACTCCAAGCGGGAATATGTCAAGCCATCTTTTGAAACAGGACGTATCGCCAAAAAGAAAACAACCGAACAGGCTCACCTTTGCATCGGTTATGATGGACTTCCGATTGGCGATAAAGATATCTATAACTTGATTGTCCTGAACAATGTACTTGGAGGAAGCATGAGCAGCCGTCTATTCCAGGATGTACGGGAAGAAAGGGGATTAGCATACTCCGTCTATTCCTATCACTCCACATTCCAAGACAATGGGATGCTTACCATCTATGGAGGTACTGGAAGTAACCAACTGGATCTTCTATTTGATACGATACAACAGACACTTGAAACGTTTAAGCGTGAGGGCATCACTAAAAAAGAGCTTATAAATAGTAAAGAGCAAATCAAGGGTAGTCTCATGCTGAGTCTGGAAAGTACGAACAGTCGCATGAGCCGAAATGGAAAGAACGAGCTTCTGCTTGGCAGACATCGTTCCCTTGATGACATTCTAGACAGAATCAATACCATTACTGAAGAGTCCGTTAATAACTTGGCAACCAAGATTTTTACCGATGACTATTCTGTGGCATTGATCAGCCCAAATGGTGAAATGCCGAAGTCAATAAATGGATAAAGCTATCTTTATGCCTGCCAATTTTCTTTGGCAGGTTTTATTTTGGACACCTCCTAATATAAATAATACGGGAGGTGTTTTTTTATGAGGCTTAGTGAAATGAGCGGCAAGGAAATTGTAGATGTAAAACGGGCGGAAAGGTTAGGGATCCTTGGACATACAGATTTGGAGATCAATGAGAACACTGGGGAGATCCGCTCGCTCATTATCCCGTCATTGAAATGGTTCGGTTTGAAAAAAGAAGGCAGTGACATCCGGGTGCCATGGAATCACATCAAGAAAATTGGTACAGATATGATTATTATTGATATACCTGAAGAGGAAGAGTGAACGACTTGGCGCGAGCTGGGTCGTTTTTCTATATGCTGCACTATTCGATTGAATAAGAGTAGTGAAAAAGTCCGAACTCATGAAAATTAGGCCACTGAAAAAGTACATTATTTTAGTAATCTGTTTCATACCGCTGTTTATTTCCGCAAACGGCTTCGCTTTCCCCGGGGGCGACCTTGAGCCTCCTCGGGCTACGCCCTGCGGGGTCTCAAGATTGTCGCTATTCTCCCGCGGGAGCATTCGCCTATTGCTCCAATCAACAGCTAGAAATCGTAATATGATAAGTTAATGTTTTCTTCAGTGGCCTCATTGAAAAAACACCAACTTCCCAAACTCTTCCCTTTCTCCCCTGATATAAGCACAGATTTTCCTTGGGTGACATAAGATGTGGAAGTAAGAAAAACTTGAGCCAGATTTACAAACTTTCACGAAGTAGAAGAAGGTGAACAATTTATGCTGACCGGTTTGCACATAGCTGTCATTGGCGGTGATGCAAGGCAGCTGGAAGTGATACGTAAGCTTATTGAGCTTGACGCAAAGCTTTCGCTTATAGGATTTGATCAATTGGACCACGGCTTTACAGGTGCTTCCAAAGAGCAGTTGAATGAAGTGGATTTCACTACAGTCAGTGCCATTATCCTTCCTGTGCCGGGAACGAACATGGAAGGTCAGGTGGATACGATTTTTTCCAATGAAAAAATTGTGCTGACAGAGGAGATAGTTAAAAACACTCCGGAGCATTGTACCATTTATTCAGGTATTACCAACCCATACTTGAATCAATTGGTAGCCAGTACGAATAGAAAATTAGTTCAATTGTTTGAACGCGATGATGTTGCCATCTATAATGCAATCCCGACTGTAGAAGGTACCATCATGATGGTCATTCAGCATACGGATATTACCATTCATAATTCGAAGGTAGCCGTTCTTGGACTAGGGAGAGTCGGGATGAGTGTAGCCCGCACATTCTCGGCGCTTGGGGCAAAGGTTCGCGTAGGAGCAAGAAAATCCGAGCACATCGCACGCATTTTTGAAATGGGTGTAACGCCATTTTACCTGAATGAATTATCATCGAACGTTTCTGATGTAGATGTATGCATAAATACCATCCCTCACCAAATTGTCACCTCGGATGTTATTTCCAAAATGCCTGCGCATACCCTGATCATTGACTTGGCATCGAAACCAGGGGGCACCGATTTTCGTTATGCAGAAAAAAGAGGAATAAAAGCATTATTAGCTCCAGGACTTCCAGGGATTGTCGCACCGAAAACGGCAGGACAGATCGTGGCAAAAGTATTGGCACAATTACTTAAAGAGGAAATGGAAGGGAGAAAGGGGAATTAACCATGCAATTAAAAGGTAAAAGACTGGGCTTTGGGTTAACTGGTTCTCATTGTACGTACGATGCAGTAATCCCGGAGATACAAAAGTTGCTTGATGCTGGTGCAGAAGTAAGGCCTGTGGTAACGTCGACGGTCCAAAATACAAACACCAGATTTGGTCAAGGAGAGGACTGGATCAAGCTGATCGAGGACATGACCGGACATAAGGTAATCGATTCTATTGTAAAAGCAGAGCCGCTTGGTCCGAAGATTCCATTAGATTGTATGATCATTGCTCCATTGACAGGTAATTCCATGAGTAAATTGGCGAATGCATTGACGGATTCCCCTGTTTTGATGGCAGCAAAGGCAACACTTAGAAATCATAATCCAGTAGTACTTGGCATCTCTACTAATGATGCATTGGGATTGAACGGATTGAATTTAATGAGACTAATGGCGACAAAAAACATTTACTTTATTCCATACGGGCAGGATGCACCTGAGAAAAAGCCGAATTCCATGGTTGCCAGAATGAGTATGCTGATGCCAACAGTTCTGAATGCATTGGAGCATAAGCAAATCCAACCAGTAATCGTGGAAAGATACAAAGACGATTTATAAAAAAATGCCGGGAAGAGAAGAAAAGTAAGAATTTCTTCTCTTCTTTATTGGCTGTCTACGTATATTTTTTCATTCATTCGTTATATTGTTTACTGTCGTGCTCTTTTCCTTGATGTGCTTAGAATACTACTCGCAAATTCAAGAGTATGTAAGCGGCAAAAAGTCCAAATGCCGACTTTTTTGCATGAAAATAGCAACAATCTTTGAGAAAAGAGCCTCTTTATTTCAGTAATATGTTAAAATAAAAAATTATGAATAAAAAAAGCTATTTTCGTAAACTTTGTTGCTTTTACGTACTTTTGAACCACCCGTTATATACCTTTTGTCGTGCACTATTCCCTGCACGACAAAATATATTACGTGGCATATCTAGAGTTTGTAGGCAGTAAAAAGTCAATTGCCGACTTTTTACTTGTGAATAGCAACAATCTTTGAGAAGAGAGCAAATTAAAAATGGAGAGGTGCTTAATAGATGAGTGGTTTACATGTAGCAGTGGTAGGCGCAACAGGAGCAGTAGGACAACAAATGCTTCATACATTAGAAGAAAGAAACTTCCCGGTTAAGAAGCTTACGCTATTATCTTCGGAGCGCTCTGCAGGTAAGAAGGTACTTTTTAAAGGGGAAGAAATTACGATTGAAGTTGCAACACCCGACAAGTTTGAAGGTGTTCATATAGCATTATTCAGTGCAGGAGGAAGTGTATCCAAAGAGCTTGCACCTGAAGCGGCGAAACGTGGCGCAATTGTCGTGGATAACACTAGTTATTTCCGTATGGATCCGAATGTCCCATTGGTGGTTCCTGAAGTGAATGAAGAAGATATCCATTCTCATAATGGGATCATCGCCAATCCCAATTGCTCCACTATCCAAATGGTGGTGGCACTTGAGCCGATCCGTAAAACTTATGGACTGAACAAGATAATCGTCAGCACGTATCAAGCTGTATCTGGAGCTGGTGCGGCGGCGATAGAAGAACTTGAGTCCCAATCACAGGCCATCCTGAATAACGAATCATTCACTCCAAGTATTCTTCCTGTGAAAGGTGATAAGAAACACTACCAAATCGCTTTTAATGCGATCCCTCAAATTGATAAATTTGAAGATAACGGTTTTACTTTTGAAGAATTGAAAATGATCAATGAAACGAAAAAAATCATGCACGACCAAAACTTGCAGGTTGCAGCCACATGTGTACGACTTCCGGTTGTAACAGGACATTCAGAGTCTGTATATATTGAAGTAGAAGACGAAAATGTGACTGTTCAAGATGTTAGAAAGTTGTTGGAAAACGCACCAGGTGTCGTATTGCAAGATAAACCGGAAGAACAAGTTTACCCGATGCCGGCAGATTGTGTCGGTTCTAACTATGTATTCGTAGGCAGAATCAGACAGGACTTGGATAACAAAAAAGGATTCCACCTCTGGGTGGTATCTGATAACTTGTTAAAAGGCGCCGCTTGGAATTCCGTACAAATTGCAGAAAGCCTAGTGAAGCTGGGAGTAATCAATCAATAATAGGCTCAGGGAATAAGGTCTTTAAACAGACCTTTCAGTATGTAGACAAACCAAAACTAATAACAGTTTTCAAGTTGATCGTAGTGGAAGGCGCGCAGACTCCCGCGGGAGGAAGGGACAGGGAAGACCCCGCAGGGCATAGCCCGAGGAGGCTTCCGGACCGCCCTACGGATAAGCGAAGCGCCTGGAGCGAAGATCAACAGGTAAATGCAAATCTAAAGATTATTAGGTTTCGTCAACAATCTGTAAGGTCTTTAAAAAGACCTTTTCTTTTCGACTGTCGTTTGATTCCACCATGCTCCAACCTTGAATAGTGTGTGCCATCCCAAAGGGGCCGGTACTATTTTCAGCACATCTTTCGTATGTATTAAGGATGTTTCTAAACCGCGATGAGGTGTCGATATATGAAAATAATTGTTCAGAAGTTTGGTGGGACGTCAGTAAGGGATGAGGCAAGCAGACTTGCTGCAGTCAAACATATTAAAAAGGCTGTCGATGAGGGGTACAAAGTGGTCGTTGTTGTGTCAGCAATGGGGAGAAAAGGGGAGCCTTATGCGACCGATACACTCCTGAGTCTCTTAGAATCTGGAAATAATGGCGTTTCAAAACGGGAGATAGATATGCTGTTATCCTGCGGGGAAATCATCTCCTCCATTGTTTTTAGTAACCTCTTACAAAACCATGGAATCTCTGCAACCGCCCTAAATGGTCCTCAGGCAGGGTTCCGTACGAATAACGATCATACAAACGCTCGAATCATAGAAATGAAGTGTGATAGGCTGTTAGAAATGATAAAATTATATCAAGTGGTCGTAGTTGCAGGCTTTCAAGGGGAAACAAAAAATGGGGACATATGTACCATCGGGCGTGGAGGAAGTGATACATCCGCTGCTGCTTTGGGCGCTGCCATTCAAGCAGAGTGGATCGATATTTTCACGGATGTAGAGGGTGTCATGACAGCAGATCCCCGAATTGTAAAAGATGCCTCCCCTTTGCCTGTCGTCAGCTATAATGAAATCTGCAATATGGCATATCAAGGAGCAAAGGTCATCCATCCTCGGGCTGTCGAGATTGCCATGCAGTCCAAGATTCCGATACGGATAAGGTCAACCTATTCCAATTCCACCGGGACGCTTGTAACTTCGCTTGATAAAATAGGGAAGGGTGCAGATGTCAAGGATCGCTTGATAACAGGAATTGCGCATGTCCCTAATGTGACACAAATTAAAGTATTTGCTAAAGAAGGCGATTATGGGATACAAACGGAAGTTTTCCGCGCCATGGCCAACGAACAGATAAGTGTCGACTTTTTCAACATATCGCCGACAAGTGTCGTTTACACGGTAACAGACGAAATGAGCGAAAAAGCGATAAATGTCCTGAAAAAGTTGGGATATGATCCGAAAGTAACCCGTCACTGTGCGAAAGTGGCAACAGTGGGAGCGGGAATGACAGGGGTCCCTGGCGTTACATCCAAAATTGTTACCGCGCTTTCAGAACTTGGGATACAAATTCTTCAATCTGCAGATAGCCACACAACTATTTGGGTGTTGGTCAAACAGGAAGATATGATACGTGCAGTGAACGCTTTACACAAAGCCTTCAATCTGGCAAGAAAACAAGTAACCATCCTACACCCAACCTCAGAAGAAGGAGAGAAAAAAGTACATGATTAACTTTGGTAAAGTGTCAACAGCGATGGTGACACCGTTTGATAATAAAGGAAATATCGACTTTGAGAAAACAACTCAATTAGTCAACTATCTAATAAAAAATGGTACGGATTCCCTTGTTGTCGCAGGGACAACAGGAGAGTCTCCAACGCTATCAACGGAAGAAAAGCTTGCACTATTTTCACATGTAGTGAAAGTGGTAGAAGGTAGAATACCAGTAGTTGCTGGTACGGGTAGCAATAATACTCGCGCCTCCATCGATCTGACCAAGAAAGCAGAAGCTGTCGGGGTGGATGCCATCATGCTGGTTGCCCCTTATTACAGCAAACCTAGCCAAGAAGGGTTGTATCAACACTTTAAAGCAATCGCAGCGGAAACATCCTTGCCTGTTATGCTCTATAATATACCGGGCCGTTCTGTTGTCAATATGTCCGTTGATACCATAGTTCGCTTGTCGGCAATGGAGAATATCATTGCCATGAAAGAAGCAAGTGGTAACTTGGATGCTATGACAGAAATAATCGCCAATACTCCGGATGATTTTGTTTTATATAGCGGGGATGATGGATTGACTCTCCCTGTATTATCCATCGGAGGTAACGGTGTTGTATCCGTCGCATCCCATGTGCTAGGAAATGAAATGCAAGCAATGATCCGTGCTTTTGAATCAGGAGAGTATGCAAATGCTGCTAAACAGCATCAAACACTACTTCCGATAATGAAGGGATTATTTAGCGCACCAAGTCCTTCACCAGTCAAAACTGCCCTTCAGTTAAAAGGATTGGATGTTGGTGGGGTAAGGTTGCCATTGGTTCCACTAAATGAGGTAGAGAGAAACACGTTAGCAGCCCTTTTACGTACAATTTAACTTTTCATAGATGGTCAAGGCGCTATATGCGCCTTGGCCTTTTTGTTTGCTCTTTTCTCCAAATGCCAGTTATTATAATATTTCTTGTATTCCAATTCTTGCATACGTTATAATTATTTCAAATGACATGGAGCGGTTATTAATTTGGCACTTGTAAGCTGAACATTTAATAAATCTCTGGAGGATGCAAAAAAACGTGCATTATCGTCATAATTCGTTTTTACATACATGTAGGAGGTAAAAAAGTGAATACACCACAGATAGAGAAATTAAAAGTTTTTGCCCTCGGGGGGATCGGGGAAATCGGGAAGAACATGTACGTTTTGGAAGCCGATGATTCCATCTATATCATGGATACAGGGGTTATGATCCCAGAAGACGGAATGTTTGGAATTGATATGGTTATTCCTGATGTTACTTATCTTTCAGACAACAAAGAAAAAATCAAAGGAATATTCCTGACTCATGGACACGAAGAACATATGGGCGGTTTGGCATATATCCTAAGAAAGTTAAAGGCCCCTGTTTACGGTACAAGGCTGACATTGGCACTTGCTAAAGAACTAGTGAATGGATTGGGCTCCTCGGGTCATGTAGAGTTTAAGGAAATTGATGAAAATACCATACTTGAACTCGATCATGCCACGGTCACGTTTTTCAGGACCAATCATAGCATTCCGGATTCTGTCGGGCTATGCTTTCATACTTCACAAGGGGCAATCGTACATACAGGTGACTTTAAGTTTGATCAGTCCCAGCTGTCACAGAATTCCGATCTTGGAAAAATAGCAGAAATTGGAAATAAAGGCGTTCTTTGTGTCTTATCCGATAGCACTAATGCTGAAAAGCCAGGCTATACCATTTCAGAATCTGTTGTAAGACAGGAAATTGCAGACGTAACCTATAATGCCAAGGGGCGTGTATTTGCTGCATGCTTATCAACAAATGTCGGACGGATCCAACAAATTGTTCAAGCAACCATTGATAGCAATAGAAAACTTGTGGTTGTGTCCCACCCGACAGACCGTAACTTCAGTATTGCAACGGAATTGGAGTATCTGCACATTCCTGATGATCTACTTATACCTGTCAATGAACTAGGAAGCATCAATGATGATAAGGTGGTCGTCTTGACGATCGGAACGCATTCCCAACTGATGTCTTCCCTTTTGAAAATGGCAAGGGGTACCCATAAGCATGCGCAAATCAAACCACAGGATATCGTGATGATTGCCGCATCCCCATCTCCAGGAACTGAACTGACGGTTGCTAAAGTGATAGATAAACTATATCGTGCGGGAGCGGTTGTGATTTATGGTCAGAAAAAGATACATTCTTCCGGACATGGTTGCCAAGAAGAACTGAAACTGATGATGAATCTTCTCAAGCCTCAATATGTCATCCCTATTCAAGGAGAGTTTAAGATGCAAAGAGCGCTTTCAAGGGTTGCAGAAAGCGTAGGAATAGACAAGGATAATATCTTTTTATTGAATAAGGGTGAAGTGATTGAATTCACTAAAGGTGTAGGAAAATATGCAGGTAAAGTCTATGCAGGAAATGTTCTGATTGACGGACTTGGCGTAGGGGATATAGGGAACATCGTATTACGGGACCGTCGATTATTGTCCCAGGATGGGATCATGGTGGTGGTGGTGTCCATCAGCAAGAGCCAAAAGCGTATTGTTGCAGGTCCAGAAATTCTTTCAAGGGGCTTTGTGTATGTACGCGAGTCGGAAGAGCTATTGGATAAAGCAAATTCCATCGTAACAGACATTCTGGATAATGCTGTAAAGGAACAAATTTTGGAATGGTCTAGTCTGAAACTTAAGATTAGGGAATCCTTGAATCAACATCTATATGAGAAAACAAGACGTCGTCCGATGATACTTCCAATTATCATGGAAGTATAACATCGTCAATCTGAACCGCAATGGGATATAGTGCCCATTGCGGTTTTTGTATTCTTTCGCAAATCTGTAGATTTCCATTTCGGATGTTCAATTTCTGTGAGAACCTCCTCACAACGCTTCATGGACATCAATCTACCGCTACCTACCTCTTGAGTCTCACTCCATGCACTGTAATCTTCAGGGAGAGTCAAAAGAACAGTTGAGTGACGAATGAAATATGTACTGACGTCAATACTAGAGAAGAATACACAATTATTTAGGGACGGAAGGAGATCATTATATGCCTGATTTTACATACCAGTCATCTGAACAACCTCAACAGGAACCGAACAAGCAAGATGCAGGTAAGGATTCCTTGGTCAATAAAATCCAACAACTTGGTCAAACAAATGTAGCACAAATGCCTTCGGATTCAAAAATACATTGCTTGACGATCGTGGGTCAAATTGAGGGACATGTCCAATTGCCGCCACAAAACAAAACGACCAAATATGAACATGTCATTCCGCAAATTGTTGCCATAGAGCAGAATCCAAATATTGAGGGGCTGCTTGTCATTTTGAATACGGTTGGAGGGGACGTGGAAGCTGGTCTGGCTATTTCGGAAATGCTGGCTTCCTTATCTAAACCTACCGTTTCTCTTGTACTTGGTGGAGGCCATTCCATTGGTGTGCCAATCGCTGTGTCTTGTGATTATTCATTCATAGCCGAAACGGCCACAATGACCATCCATCCTGTTCGACTGACAGGTTTAGTCATTGGGGTCCCGCAAACGTTTGAATATCTTGATAAAATGCAAGACCGTGTTATTAATTTCGTCACCAAGAACTCAGGTATTCCAGAGGAAAAATTCAAGGAGCTTATGCTTTCCAAAGGGAATCTGACGCGTGATATCGGTACCAATGTTGTCGGTTCGGATGCGGTGGAGTATGGGTTGATCGATCAGGTCGGCGGTGTTGGAGAAGCCATCAAGAAGCTGAATGCCCTTGTGGAAGCGAACCAACATAAATCAGAAGAAGGGAAGATGCTGCAATGATTCTCTATACAACCATGCCCCAGGAACTGATTTTCCCTGTGGAAAATGGAGAATTTGAAAAGCAACGGGTGATAGATTTTAATGGAGTGTCACTAATGGTGCAACAAACAGATATGAATGCCTACCAGATTGTACGTAATTTGAGTACTGACCCTGCACACTATTTGAGCAGTGAGTATTCTCCAGGACAGACGATTAATTTTCTGTAACACCCTTTCAAGAGTTTGGGCTTATGATATAATACAAGCAACAGAGGAAAAAGCAGCCAGTATATGTTGGCTGCTTTCTTCTTCTCATTATGGTCAGATAGGTGAGATTAATGTCAAAGCGAAAAAAGAGGCAGAGAAAAACAAAAAATCGTGATGAATGGAAACGCACGGTAACCTTTGAGGTGATGGGGTTATTGTTGCTGGCCATTACATGCATAGCAATTGCCAAGCTTGGTATGGTCGGGCATTCCTTTGTATTATTATTTCGCTTTTTTAGTGGGGAATGGTACATGCTTATGCTCCTTGGGCTATTGATCTTGTCTGGATATATCATCTGGAAAAGAGAGTTGCCCACCTTCTTTTCGAGGCAATTGGTCGGTGTATATGTCATCATGATGTCTGTATTGCTACTTAGTCATGTTACGCTATTTAGAATGCTATCCCGTGGGGGCTCCTTTGCAGATCCCTCGGTTATCGGCAATACGTGGGAGCTTTTCTGGTTAGAAGTGAACGGAGAAACGAGTACGACAGACCTTGGTGGCGGAATGATGGGGGCTATATTATTCGCTCTGTTTCATCTTCTCTTTGATGCAAGGGGCGCCCAGTGGATAGCCATGATCTTTATTGTCATCGGCATCATTTTGGTGACGGGCAAATCCTTGAATGACACTGTCATAAAGGTGGCTGTGGGACTGTTTACTTTTGCAAAAAATCAGTGGGTGGCTTTCATGGACGACATGAAGGGCTGGAAAGAAGACAGCAATAAACGCAAAAAAGAAAAGCAAGCTGAAGATAAAAAGCATAAGGAAGAGAAAAAAGCAAAAGCAGCAGAAGATGTCATGGTCATGGAAGAAGAATCCGTGGAAGAAATCCTTTCACCTCCCATCATTTCCTCTTTTAATGATAGAGAAGAGATTATGGGTCAGGAAGAAAAACCATCCGCAGTTGCCAGTGCACAGGACGGAGAACCCCAGGAAGATACAGGCGAGCTTATTGCAGGCCCTATGGCTTTTACAGAAGTGGAAAACAAGGAGTATGTCCTGCCTTCCCTTGATCTGTTAAACAAGCCCATCGCGAATCACCAGACAACTGAGCACGAAAATATTTATCAGAACGCAAGAAAGCTAGAGAAAACGTTTGCAAGTTTCGGAGTCAAAGCAAAAGTGACAAAAGTACATCTTGGTCCTGCAGTGACAAAGTATGA
Source organism: Sutcliffiella horikoshii (assembly GCF_021991925.1). Lineage (GTDB taxonomy): Bacteria > Bacillota > Bacilli > Bacillales > Bacillaceae_I > Sutcliffiella_A > Sutcliffiella_A horikoshii_F. The sequence goes on from NZ_RXZI01000001.1 coordinate 704,828, forward strand.
GGTGTATCCTGATGTTGGAGTGAAGGTAAGTAAAATAGTGAATCTAAGTGATGATCTAGCACTTGCACTTGCTGCTAAAGATATACGTATCGAGGCTCCGATACCTGGTAAATCTGCCATCGGGATCGAAGTGCCAAATAATGAAGTGGCAATGGTATCACTCCGTGAAGTATTGGATACAAAACAAGCCGAAAAACCGGATGCAAAATTGCTTATCGGATTGGGACGTGATATATCAGGGGATTCAGTTGTTGCGGAGCTCAATAAAATGCCACATCTACTTGTTGCCGGAGCTACAGGCAGCGGAAAGAGTGTGTGTATTAACGGTATCATCACTAGCATTTTGGTGCGTGCAAAGCCACATGAAGTAAAAATGATGATGATTGACCCTAAAATGGTGGAATTAAACATGTACAACGGGGTTCCCCACCTTCTAGCACCTGTTGTAACCGATCCGAAAAAGGCTTCACAGGCATTGAAAAAAGTCGTGAATGAAATGGAGAGACGCTATGAGCTGTTCTCTCATACAGGTACAAGAAATATTGAAGGCTATAATGACTACATAAAAAGACATAACCAGGATGAAGAAGCAAAACAACCTTCCCTACCTTACATCGTCGTTATTGTCGATGAACTTGCCGACCTGATGATGGTGGCATCCTCAGATGTGGAGGATTGCATTACAAGACTCGCACAAATGGCCCGTGCTGCTGGCATACATCTAATTATTGCGACCCAACGACCATCAGTGGATGTCATTACAGGGGTGATTAAAGCGAATATCCCATCTAGGATTGCTTTCAGCGTATCTTCTCAAACGGACTCCAGAACTATTCTGGATATGGGCGGAGCAGAGAAGTTACTTGGTAGAGGGGACATGCTGTTCCTGCCTGTAGGGGCCTCCAAGCCGATAAGAGTTCAAGGTGCTTTTCTTTCCGATGAAGAGGTAGAGCGGATCGTGGATTTTGTCATCGATCAGCAAAAAGCACAATACCAGGAAGAAATGATTCCTCAAGATATTAACGAAGAAGTGGAAGAAGTGGACGATGATCTTTACGATGATGCCGTTCAGCTCGTACTAGAAATGCAGACAGCCTCCGTATCAATGCTACAGCGCCGTTTCAGAATCGGCTACACAAGGGCGGCAAGGCTCATTGATGCTATGGAAATCAGGGGGGTCGTCGGTCCTTATGAAGGAAGTAAGCCACGAACAGTGTTGGTATCGGGGAATCAAAATGAAGATGTAGGATCTTAACAATAAGTAAACAAACCGTTATATTCCTTGCAGTCGTGAACTTTTCATGACAATCAAAAAGACTTTCATGTCTTTTTAGAGTTTCTATGCTGTAAAAAGTCCAATTGCCGACTTTTTCATAAATGCGAAAAAGCAACAAAGTAAGCAAAAATAGACTAACAATAAAAATGCAGCTGGCAGTCGGGAGCTTTCTCGACTGCTTCTTTTTTCGACAAAAAAATGTAAAAACTTTATTTTCTATTTATTTTACCCTCGAAAAGTGTTATATTATTTTGGATTAATAGGAAAACATGAAATATGTTTTGTAAACGGTTAATGGGGGATCAGTTATGACGATTCGGTCAGACAGCAGGCATTTATATTTACTGGTTGTAGACAAATTGAAGCAAGATATTGAGAATAAGGTGTATAAAGAAAAAGAGAAACTACCTTCCGAATTCGAATTGTCTCGGCGTCTAGGGGTAAGTAGAGCTACATTAAGAGAAGCTTTACGTGTACTCGAAGAAGAAAATATCGTAGTAAGAAGGCACGGGGTAGGTACATTTGTCAATTCCAAACCGGTCTTCACATCTGGAATAGAACAATTGAATTCTGTGACAGAAATGATATCACAAGCGGGTATGAAGCCCGGAACAGTTTTCTTGACATCTACTATTGAAACGCCATCCGAAGAAGAACTAACAAAGTTCAATAACCCTGAAATCAAGGAGGTCCTTCATTTTGAGAGGGTACGTACTGCCAATGATCTTCCGGTGGTATATTGTATCGATAAAATACCGACGACCATTGTCGAGGACTACCAATCTTATAAAAATGAATCATTATTGAAACTCCTTGAGAAGGAAGCGGGCAGATATATTTCCTATGCGGTCACACACATCGAACCTATCGGATACCATGATAAAATTTCACCAATTCTAGAATGTGAACCCGAAACAGCACTGCTTGTATTGAAACAAATGCATTATGATCAGAATGATGAACCTATTTTATATTCGCTTAATTATTTCAGGGCTGATAAATTCAGCTTCCATGTATTGAGAAAGCGCCCATAAATGAAAAAAACACCACAAGCTTTATTGTTTGTGGTGTTTTTGTTATGGATTATAATTTTATTATGTAAACCATCAGGGGTGCCAGCAGAATACCCTCCAACTTGAAAAACTTACTAATTAAGCGTTATATTGGGTTTAGGACTATTTTTTGATTGATAAAGAAAGAATAGTACTGTCTATATTGTTATACGTTTAAATAATATGATGAAATATCGCAAACTTATGTGACGTGAAGGAGGAGATGTCGTGAAGCTAGTTGATGAAAGAACGTATAGTTTAAATGGTCTAACAGTACACACTATACCGACTGAAAAATTCAAAACTAATACACTAGTTCTGAAAGTAAAAGCGCCATTGTCAGAAGAGGATGTTACAGTGAGGGCGCTATTGCCATATGTGTTACAAAATGGTACAAAATCGCACCCGCAACCTTCACAATTCAGGGCTTATTTGGATGAATTATATGGAGCAAGCCTTGCTGTCGACCTTAGTAAAAAAGGGGAAGACCACATCATCACATTCCGTTTGGAATTAGCCAACGAAAAATTCCTCAGGGATTCCACCCCACTGCTTGAAAAAGGGATTGAGTTACTCAGTGAAGTGCTCCTGCATCCTGTCATGGAAGGTAACGCCTTTAAAGCCTCCACGGTAGACAAGGAAAAACGTGCATTAAAACAGCGAATACAATCCGTCTATGATGATAAAATGCGTTATGCCAGTCAACGCCTAGTAGAAGAGATGTGTTCTGAAGAGCCTTACCGTCTACCTGCTAACGGGGAAAAAGATAAAGTGGACACTATTACGCCACAATCTTTGTTCGACTATTACCAAAACATGCTTAAAACGAATGATATCCACCTTTATCTTGTGGGGGACATAAAGGAAGAAGAAGTGGATGGTTATGTGAAGAAGTACTTTGAATTGCCCGAGCAGGTAAACAAGGTATCATCTAGGATAGCGGAACCAAATAGCAAACCGAAAGATCCGAACGAAGTAATAGAGAAGCAGGATGTGAAACAAGGGAAATTAAATATAGGTTACAGAACGAACGTGACATTCAAGGATGACCTGTATTATGCTCTACAAGTTTTTAATGGCATTTTCGGCGGCTTCTCTCATTCCAAACTGTTTATCAATGTGAGGGAAAAGGAAAGCTTGGCCTATTATGCAGCTTCAAGAGTGGAGAGTCATAAAGGACTGCTTCTGGTCATGTCAGGCATTGATTTCTCTAATTTTGAAAAAGCCGTCACCATCATTAATCAGCAGATTGAAGCGATGAAGCAAGGTGAATATAGCGAGTCAGAAATCTCCCAGACGAAGGCAGTCATAAAAAACCAAATCTTAGAAACAATTGATACAGCCCGTGGATTAATCGAAGTGCTCTACAATAACGAAGTTTCAGAAGTAGACAAACCGGTCGATGCATTTTTGGAAGGTGTGGAGAATGTTACAAAGGAGCAAATCCAGGAAGTGGCAAGACTGGTGGAGCTTGATACTATCTATTTCTTGACTGGGAAGGAGGCGTAACAGATGGAAAAGATTGAATTTAACCAACTAGCGGAAACTCTGTACCATGAGACCTTGGATAATGGGTTAGAAGTATACCTTTTGCCTAAAGATGGTTTTCATAAGACCTATGCCACATTTACAACCAAGTATGGTTCCATTGATAATAAGTTTGTACCGATTGGTGAGGACGATTTAATTACGGTTCCTGATGGTATCGCTCATTTCTTGGAGCATAAACTATTTGAAAAAGAGCATGGGGATGTATTCCAGGATTTCAGTAAGCAAGGGGCATCTGCCAATGCTTTCACTTCCTTTACAAGGACCGCCTATCTTTTTTCCAGTACATCCAATGTGGAAAAGAACCTTGAAACATTGATGGACTTTGTGCAGGCTCCCTATTTTACGGAGAAGACAGTAGAAAAGGAAAAAGGCATCATTGGGCAGGAGATAACCATGTATGAGGATAATGCGGATTGGCGTGCCTATTTCGGGTTGATTGAAAGCATGTTCCATCATCACCCTGTAAAAATAGACATTGCCGGTACCATCGATTCGATATCCAAAGTAACGAAAGACCTTTTATATACTTGCTATGAGACGTTCTACCATCCAAGCAATATGTTGTTGTTCGTAGTTGGCCCGATGAATACCGAAGAAATGATGGGATTCATCAAAGATAACCAATCTAAAAAGACATTCAAGGAGCAGGAAGAAATAAAGCGTCAATTTGATGACGAGCCTGCTTCTGTCAGTGAGAAAAAGAAAGTGCTCAAAATGAACGTTCATACTTCCAAATGCATGGTCGGTATAAAAGAATCCAACCCGACGAAACAGGGGAAAGACCTTTTGAAACATGAACTTACGGTAAATATCCTCTTAGATCTACTCTTTGGAAAAAGCTCTGATCATTATCAGAAATTATATGATGATGGTTTAATCGATGAGACGTTTGCTTATGATTACACCGGTGAAAATGGTTTTGGATTTGCCATGCTTGGAGGAGATACGTCCGAGCCGGATAAGTTGGCTGAAAGAGTGCAACATATCTTGCTTGAGTTTGACCCAACCTCCATCAAAGAGGAGGAATTAGAACGTATTAAGAAAAAGAAAATCGGTTCTTTCTTACGGGCTCTCAACTCTCCGGAGTTCATTGCAAACCAATTTACGCGTTATGCATTTAATGACATGGATCTTTTTGAAGTAACCCCTCAGCTTGAGAAAATAACACTAGAGGACCTTAGTAGGGTAGCAACTGAATTTATCAAAGAAGAGGCTTTTACAATCTGTCAGGTTGTGCCAAAATAAATATAATACGAGGGAGTACGGTCCTTGATGGACCGGCTCCTTTATTTTAGTGTAAAAAGGGATGAGGTCAATGAGTAGAACAGCTTTAATAATAGGAGCCAGTGGGGATATCGGGAAGGAAATAGCCAAAACACTTTTAGCGGAAGGATATACTACCTATCTTCATTATAATCAGGATAAAAAGACCATACTCGAACTGATGGACGAATATGGCACAGAAAAGATAACGCCTATACAATCAGATTTAACAGAAGAGATGGGTGTCCAATTAATAAAAGAGAATGTATTTTCTACTATTGATACCATTGTTTACAATGCAGGATTTACCTATTACGGACTGATGACTGATATTGATGAAAAAACAAAGAGAAAGATGGTATCGCTTAACATAATATCGTTATATTCAACCATTCAGGCGTTTTTGCCGGAGATGATAAAAAAACGTAATGGAAATATTGTCATCATCTCTTCCATTTGGGGGGAAATTGGGGCTTCATGCGAAGTGCTCTATTCGATGACTAAAGGCGCCCAGATCTCATTTGTAAAAGCATTGGCAAAAGAAGTGGCTCTTAATGGCGTTAGGGTGAATGCCATCGCACCTGGAGCAGTAGCAACAAAGATGCTTGAATCTTTTTCAGAGGAAGAAAAGATGGAAATAAGTGCTGATATTCCCATGGGCAGGTTGGCTTCACCGCATGAGATTGCAGATTCCGTCAGCTTTCTCTTGTCTAAAAGGTCTTCCTACATTACCGGTCAGGTGTTAGGGGTTAATGGCGGTTGGAATTAGCAGCCTATGCATAAATTGAAAAAGACCTTCACATACTAACTCTTGAACATATTGGAAGGAGGAGTTAATATGTCAGTACTTGATAACTGGGAACAATGGAAAGGCTTCTTAGGAGATCGATTGAACCATGCAGAGCATGAGGGAATGGACAATGGTGCCATTTCTCAACTTGCATATGAAATTGGTGACTACCTTGCGAAAGAAGTGGAAGCAAAGAATCCACAAGAAAAAGTGTTAGCAGATCTTTGGAAAGTGGCTAGTCCTGAAGAGCAACATGCGATTGCCAATATGATGGTTAAATTGGTTCAAAACGATTCAACGCATTAAGAGAGGCCACAACCTCTCTTTTTTGTTTGCCCTTCTTTTTGAATTCCTGTTTAACACCTCTAGCTTTCCGTTCCATGTGTTCGCTTATCCAGAGGACGGTGCATGAACCTCCAAACCAACCGGTACTCCCCCGCTGGAGTCTCACACCTTGCCCTTCCATCTTAAATAAGTCCAAATTTCAAAGGAGCACAAGGTATTGCTTTCTTATTAAGTGATTATTGGATATTATAGAAGTAACATATGTCAGGACGAAACGTACTGAAAGGGTGGAGGGGTTTGATGGAGAAAATAGAGTGGTATTTAGAATATGAGATACATATCAACAGGCCGGGGTTATTAGGTGACATTGCATCCCTTTTGGGTATGTTATCCATTAACATTGTCACAATTAATGGAGTGGATGATGCAAGAAGGGGAATGTTACTTTTAAGCGATTCAAATGAGCAAATAGTCCGTCTTGAATCTATATTGAATACAATGGATAATATAACTGTTACTAAGCTTAGAGAGCCAAAATTAAGAGATCGTTTGGCAGTGAGACATGGACGGTACATACAGCGAGATGCGGACGATAAGAAAACCTTCCGATTCGTTCGGGATGAATTGGGGCTACTGGTAGATTTTCTCGCAGAGCTATTCAAACAAGATGGACATAAACTTATTGGAATCAGAGGGATGCCACGCGTGGGGAAGACAGAGTCCATTGTTGCTTCGAGCGTCTGTGCCAATAAAAGATGGCTTTTTGTCTCCAGTACTTTGCTTAAACAAACCATACGTAGTCAATTGATTGAAGATGAGTACAATGTGGACAACTTATTCATTATAGATGGAATAGTATCTACTAAAAGGGCGAACGAAAAGCATTGGCAGCTAATCCGCGAAATAATGCGCATTTCTGCTGTAAAAGTGGTTGAACATCCTGATATTTTCGTGCAAAATACAGAATATAAGCTTGATGATTTCGACTATATCATTGAACTCAGAAACAATGAAGATGAGGAAATCACTTACGATGTGGTTCAACCAAATAATATGTTTGAAGAGAATCCTTTTGGAGGCTTTGATTTCTAAATAACGTTGGAAGGTGTAAGTATTGACAGAATTAGGTAATAGGTTAAAACAAGCAAGAGAAGAGAAAGGCATGTCACTGGAGGATTTGCAAACAGCGACGAAAATACAGAAAAGATACTTGATTGGTATTGAGGAAGGCAATTACGCCATCATGCCAGGTCAATTCTATGCACGTGCTTTTATTAAGCAGTACTCTGAAGCAGTTGGATTGGACCCAGAGCTTATCTTTGAAGAGTACAAAAAGGATATCCCTGCAAATGAAAAAGATGAGATTCCTCAATTATCGAGAGTGAAAACTAGAAAGCAAGTTCCGACAAAAAATAACAAGGTACTAAATTTTATACCAAAAGTATTTATGTTCTTGGCTTTTGTGGCTGTCGTAGCCATTCTCTATATCCTTTTTCAGAATTGGGGAGTGGGTAATTCCACTGATACGCAAGAAGACAACAATCGTGGAGTAGTCTATGATCCTGCTACTACCGATAATGGCGGTGAGGAGGAAGACACCGACCAAGAAGGGACGAACGAAGAAGAACCTGCAGAAGAACCAGAAGAGGAGCAGGTGGAATCTTCAACCGGAACACTCACAGAGGTTTCTTCAAACCGACCTACTGCTACGCTGGAACTGACGGATACTGATACATTCGAAGTGGAACTTTCAGCAAAAGGCGGAAACACATGGGTAGGAATCAGCAATCCAGAAGGTGAATCCTTTCATAGCAAAGAATTGGTTGATGGAGAAACTGAGACATTCGATCTTTCTGAAGAAAGTGAAATAATCTTCAATGTTGGATGGGTCCCTGCCACTGAAATCAAAATTAACGGTAAAGCATTAGATTTCCCTTTTCCGGTAGATGAAGTGACAACGCAGAAAGTCACTATTAAATTTGTATCAAATGGACAACAATAAAGTCATCAGGATGATGGCTTTTTTTGTACAGATTTCCCTATCGTTAGACAAACCTGTATATTTTATGTATAGTGGAAAAGCAATATTGAATGCTGGAGGAATGATTGTGAATTTACCTAACAAAATAACTGTTTCAAGAATCCTAATGATACCTATTTTTATGGTACTTATGCTTGTACCTTTCAATTGGGGAGACTTCTATCTTGGAGATCATTCGATCCCATACGCACATCTTCTGGCAGCACTAATATTTATCATTGCATCCATTACCGATTGGGTAGATGGTTATTATGCAAGAAAATTAAATTTGGTGACAAACCTCGGGAAGTTCCTTGATCCTTTAGCTGATAAGCTGCTCGTTTCTGCAGCACTTATTGCGCTTGTTGAGCTTCAATTGGCTCCAGCGTGGATCGTTATTGTCATCATAAGCAGGGAGTTTGCTGTTACCGGATTGCGGTTGGTACTTGCAGGTGAAGGCGAAGTTGTCGCTGCAAATATGCTTGGGAAAATTAAAACATGGGCACAGATCATTGCTGTTTCTGCTTTATTACTACATAACCTACCTTTTGCCCTTATCGGTTTCCCATTTGATATGCTTGCACTTTGGGTAGCGATGATCTTCACCGTTGTTTCCGGATGGGATTATTTCTATAAAAACAGACAAGCTTTTATGAATTCCAAGTAAAATCGGACCTTTTGTAAGAGGCAATTTTCGCAAACTTTGTTGCTTTTACGTATTTTTAAACAGTCTGTTATATTACTTACTGTCGTGCTCTTTTCCTTTGAATACTGAATCTGCTCCTTGCATGTCTAGAGTAAGTTAGCTGTAAAAAAGTCCAATTGCCAACTTTTTACTGTGAATAGCAACAATCTTTTAGAAAAGAGCCTTGTAAAAAGAGCTTTAAAAAGGGGAGAGTTCCATGATTAAAAACGCAGAGATCATTGCTGTAGGTTCTGAATTGCTGCTTGGGCAAATCTGTAATTCCAATGCCCAATTCCTTTCAAAACAGCTTGCCGAACTTGGGGTGGACGTGTATTACCACACTGTAGTAGGAGATAATCCTTCTAGATTGATGGATGCCATCAAGACTGCCAAGCAACGATCCAATCTCTTGATCTTCACTGGTGGTCTTGGACCAACGAAAGACGACCTAACCAAAGAAACGATTGCAAGAGTGTTAGATAAACAATTGGTAATGGATGATGAAGCAATGTCCAACATTGCAGCTTATTTCAAGAAATCACAGCGAGTGATGAGCGAGAACAATAAAAAGCAAGCTCTCGTTTTAGAGGGATCTGCCATCTTGGCGAATGACTTTGGAATGGCTCCGGGAATGGCGCTTAGTGACGGGTCTCATACATATATGCTATTACCTGGCCCTCCCAAAGAGCTACAACCGATGTTTTCCGTCTATGGAAGAGAGTATCTATTAAATATTCTTGGTGTAAAAGAACAGATCGTTTCCAAGGTGCTCCGTTTTTTCGGTATTGGAGAGTCCCAGCTTGAAACAGATATTTTAGATCTAATAGACAAGCAAACAAATCCGACCATCGCACCGCTTGCAGGGGACAACGAGGTGACATTAAGACTTACAGCAAAGCACCATTCCATCGAGGAGGCTAACCGTCTTATAGAACAATCCGAAAAGGAAATATTGGATCGAGTCGGCGATTTCTTCTTTGGATACGATGAAGATACGATCTACTCTGTCCTATTTAAAAAAATCCAAGAGTCCAAGTACACACTTAGCAGTGCTGAGAGCCTGACTGGAGGGTTATTCTCTGAAAGGATGACAAGCTTCACTGGTGCCTCTGAAGTAATTGAAGGGGCTGTTGTCAGCTATACCAATGGTGTGAAGGAAAATGTCCTAGGCGTTAACAAACAAACACTTGAAAATGATGGAGCGGTAAGTGAGCAGGCTGCAAAAGAAATGGCTATCGGGGTGAAGAAGTTACTGCAAACGGATATCGGTATCAGTTTCACAGGGGTTGCAGGTCCTGGAACAATGGATAATCAACCTGTCGGCACAGTGTTTATTGGAATAGCTCTACCAACTGATGAAACCATCGTTCATGAAATTCATTTGGCAGGGACAAGAGATGGTATAAGACATAGATCTGCAAAATATGGCTGTCACTATCTATTGAAAGAATTGTTCAAGTAGTTGAGGGGAACCTCAACTACTTTTTTTAGAGATTATGCTATAAAAAGTCTCCAATTGGACTTTTGAATGCTTATACTCTAAAATTTGCATGTAGTAACGATTGGTTTAAAAATAGGAAAAAACAACAAAGTTTACGATAATAGCCTTTGGTTTTTAGGGGCTAATTTATGGTCTTGGGTGAAGAACTTTTGGTGGATTATGGACAGCTTCTGAAGAACTTACGATTGTTATTACAACTTGGGAATGGGTTTCTACTAAATTTTAATGGGGAATCTGCGGAGATCTAATGGAAATTTGCATTTTTGATCGTGTTTTTAATGGTTCAGACAAACTTTTCATGAGTTCGGACATTCTAGGCTTGTTTTGAAGAGGTGTTCGGACAATCTACATTAGCGTTTGGACAATAATACTGAGGATTAGGACATTCAAAAATTTGGTTCATCCCCAAAAAGTCAATTTTGTATTTTCAATAAAATATTTCTTGGAAAACCAGTTTTCCTCTTAGGGTAATTTGTTTTTTTGCGTTCGTTTTTGGATGCAAAAAACCGAATGGATGTTCGTTTTTTAGTTGCCAAACGAGTTGAAAAAGGGTATAGTAAGAGTAGTTAATAGATACTAATCATTTAGTTTAATAGATAAGAGGAGGAAATTGTGTGAGTGATCGTAAAGCTGCATTGGATATGGCGTTAAAACAGATAGAAAAGCAATTCGGTAAAGGTTCCATCATGAAATTGGGGGAACAAACAGAACGAAAGATTTCCACTATCCCAAGTGGATCGTTGGCATTGGATGTTGCATTAGGTGCTGGCGGATACCCACGAGGAAGAGTGGTAGAAATATATGGTCCAGAATCTTCCGGTAAAACGACTGTTGCCCTTCATGCTATTGCAGAAGTACAGCAACAAGGCGGACAAGCTGCGTTTATTGATGCGGAGCATGCATTGGATCCAGTATATGCGCAAAAACTTGGTGTAAACATTGATGAGCTTCTTCTTTCTCAACCAGACACTGGTGAACAAGCGTTGGAAATCGCAGAAGCACTTGTAAGAAGTGGTGCAGTTGACATTATCGTTGTCGATTCTGTAGCGGCCCTAGTACCTAAAGCGGAAATTGAAGGTGAAATGGGAGACTCTCACGTTGGTCTTCAGGCTCGTTTAATGTCCCAAGCCCTTCGTAAACTCTCTGGTGCCATCAATAAATCAAAAACCATTGCCATCTTTATCAATCAGATTCGTGAAAAAGTAGGGGTTATGTTTGGTAATCCGGAAACGACTCCTGGTGGCCGTGCCCTGAAATTCTATTCTTCCGTGCGACTTGAAGTGCGTCGTGCCGAGCAATTGAAACAAGGACATGATATTGTCGGGAACAAAACAAAAATTAAAGTCGTTAAAAATAAAATCGCTCCTCCTTTCAAAGTTGCTGAAGTGGATATCATGTACGGTGAAGGAATATCCAGAGAAGGTGAAGTAATTGATATGGGATCCGATCTTGATATTGTTCAAAAGAGTGGATCATGGTACTCCTATAATGAAGAAAGATTAGGACAAGGTCGCGAAAATGCGAAACAGTTCCTAAAGGAAAATAAGGATGTTCTAAAAGAAATCCATCAGCAAATCCGTGATCATCATGGATTAGATAAAGAAATCAATGCTCCTGCGGAAGAAGAAATGGATCAAGAAGAATTAGATTTTTAATAAATCCCCCAAGACCCTGTATATCATTACAGGGTCTTGCAGTGTGTAGACAAAGCTTAAAATAATGAAATTTTCTAGTTGATCGCAGTGGAAGGAGCGAAGACTCCTGCGGGAGGAAAGGACATGGAAGACCCCGCAGAGCGTAGCCCGAGGAGGCTTCCGGACTGCCCGCGGAAAGCGAAGCTCCTGCAACGAAGATCAACTTTTCTAACAGATAACATAACTAGTTTATAGTTTGTAAACAGTCTGAGACCCTGTAGTCATTACAGGGTCTTATTGCTTAAAAAGCTTTCATATTTCATTAAAAAACATAAAAAACAGGTTTAGTTTACCAAATTGGCCATATCCTTACCAGGACAGGCTTGACAATAATTTTTCACAGATTTACAATTAGTATGTATAATTTACATTTTGTTAGAATTTTAGAGCTATAAAAAAGCAAAAGCCCTTGAGCTGTATATTGACAAACATTGTTACAATGTACATGCCGACAATGAAATCTAGCAAGAAAAAAGTTCATAGCAAGAGGAGGTGTAATGATGGATTATTATCTGCCAATTATTATCTCCGCTTTGCTTGCCCTAATCGTCGGTGTAGTTGTTGGCTTTTATGTTCGTAAATCCATAGCCGAACAAAAGATTGCTGGCGCGAGAAGTGTCGCGGATCAAATTGTGGAAGATTCCAGACGCGAAGCTGAATCGCTTAAAAAAGAAGCTCTTTTGGAAGCGAAGGACGAAATTCACAAACTTCGAACTGAAGCTGAACGTGATATTCGAGATCGTAGAAGCGAACTGCAAAAACAAGAAAATCGTTTAATGCAAAAAGAAGAGAATCTTGATCGAAAAGATGAATCGCTTGATAAACGTGAAGTTGCATTAGAAAGGCGTGAAGATTCTTTAAACGATAGACAACAGCATATTGAAGAATTAGAAAGCAAAGTGGATGATATGGTGCGCAAACAGCAGGAAGAGCTGGAACGCATTTCAGCATTGACACGAGAAGAAGCCAAGAATATCATTTTGGATCGTGTTGAGAACGAATTGTCCCACGACATTGCTCTGATGGTTAAAGAAAGTGAAAACAGAGCAAAAGAAGATGCGGATAAAAAGGCAAGAGAGATTCTCTCATTAGCCGTACAGCGTTGTGCCGCTGACCATGTGGCTGAAACAACAGTATCCGTCGTTAACTTACCTAATGATGAAATGAAAGGTCGAATCATCGGTCGTGAAGGCCGTAATATTCGTACCCTTGAAACACTTACTGGTATTGATTTAATTATTGATGATACACCAGAGGCAGTTATTTTATCAGGGTTTGACCCGATCAGACGTGAAACTGCACGCATCGCTTTGGATAAGCTGGTCCAAGATGGACGTATTCACCCTGCACGTATTGAGGAAATGGTTGAGAAATCAAGACGTGAAGTGGATGAGTACATTCGTGAAATGGGTGAACAGACTACTTTTGAAGTAGGTGTACACGGTTTACATCCAGATCTTATCAAAATTCTAGGACGTTTGAAGTTCCGTACAAGCTATGGTCAAAATGTTCTTAAACACTCCATGGAAGTAGCATTCCTTGCAGGTCTTATGGCTGCAGAGCTTGGTGAGGATGAAACCCTTGCCCGCCGCGCAGGTCTTTTACATGATATAGGGAAAGCTGTCGACCATGAAGTAGAAGGAAGCCATGTTGAAATTGGTGTAGAGTTGGCAACGAAGTATAAAGAGCATCCAGTTGTCATCAACAGTATCGCATCCCATCATGGTGATACAGAACCGACTTCCATTATCGCGGTCTTGGTTGCTGCAGCTGATGCGTTATCAGCGGCAAGGCCAGGAGCTCGTAGTGAGACGTTGGAAAACTATATCCGTAGACTTGAAAAACTGGAAGAAATCTCAGAGAGCTATGAAGGTGTTGAGAAGTCTTTTGCGATTCAAGCAGGACGTGAAGTACGAATCATGGTGAAACCTGATACCATCGACGATCTAGAAGCTCATCGACTGGCACGGGACATCCGTAAACGCATTGAAGAAGAACTGGATTATCCAGGACATATCAAAGTAACGGTCATCCGTGAAACAAGAGCTGTAGAATATGCTAAATAAAGTGGTGCCTAGCACCGCTTTATTTTTTTTTGCTAAGGCTCTTTTCTCAAAGATAGTTGCTATTCACTAGTAAAAAGTCGGCAATTGGACTTTTTTATTCATTTGAAAGGGAGCTTTTGGGACGGAAATCAACTGGAGTTAATGGAGAAGTGAACAATTATCAGGACAGTCTTTTGTTTATTTGCATCCTCCGCTTACATATGTAAAACTAAAAAGAGAAATTGATTGTTAGAAGGGATTAGTGAACGTGAGAATATTATTTATTGGAGATGTAGTAGGGGCACCAGGGAGAAAAATGGTGAGTGAATACCTACCTAAATTAAAAAGTAAATATAGACCAGCTGTGACCATTGTTAATGGGGAAAATGCTGCAGGAGGAAAAGGTATTACCGAGAAAATCTATCAGGGCTTTTTGAAAGCCGGTGCCAACCTTGTCACTCTTGGTAATCATACATGGGATAACAGGGAGATCTTTGAATTTATTGAAGGGGCCAAACATATGATTCGCCCTGCTAATTTTCCTAGTTCAAATCCAGGAAAAGGGATCGCATACCTTCCATTTGAAGGGAAGGAACTGGCAGTAATCAATCTTCAAGGACGTACATTTTTGCCTCCGATAGATTGCCCATTCAATAAAGTGGATGAACTGGTGGATGAAGCCAGAAAACGTACACCATTTATATTTGTTGACTTTCATGCAGAAGCGACAAGTGAAAAACAAGCAATCGGCTGGTACTTGGATGGAAGGGTGACTGGTGTGGTTGGTACACATACTCATGTACAGACGAATGATTATCGGATTCTCCCGGAAGGTACTGCCTATATTACAGATGTTGGGATGACTGGCCCATATGATGGTATTTTGGGGGTGGAAAAAGAGGCGGTGCTTAAACGCTTCACGACTGCCCTACCTGTAAGATTTGAAGTGACAGAAGGTAGAGCCCAACTAAATGGTGTGCTGATTGATGTGGATATGAAAACAGGCAAAGCTAAGAAAATCCAACCACTCATGATAAATGAAGATCACCCATTCTTTGATTAAAGCAGTAGAATGAATATTTAGATACTTATCTGACTACCTAAGGAATACATCGGGCTTCTCCTGAATATAGTAGGAATGAAATTATTAACAATTCATTCATCTATGGATCTTTCACCATATACTGTAAATGTTAAGGAGGAGCTAGAAATGGAGATATTAAAGGTTTCAGCTAAGTCAAACCCAAATTCTGTAGCAGGGGCTTTAGCAGGGGTTTTAAGAGAGCGTGGAGGTGCCGAGATTCAAGCGATAGGTGCCGGTGCCCTCAATCAAGCTGTGAAGGCGGTCGCCATTGCGCGCGGGTTTGTCGCACCAAGTGGAGTGGATCTGATTTGCATCCCCGCTTTTACGGATATATTAATTGACGGAGAAGAGAGAACGGCAATTAAGCTCATCGTTGAGCCAAGATAAAAAAATAGTTTCTTAAGAAGCCTGTTTGCTTGTTTTTGCAAACAGGTTTGTTTATGGTTATTTCAGTTCTAAGTTAAATATGATACGGGTCAAATCTATAAAATTGGTGTATAGGGATAATGTCAATTGGTAAGACAGTAGTGGAGGGATTGTTTTTGAAAATATTTGATGCCCATTGTGATGTCCTATGGAAAATGTGGGAGAATCGGAAGTTATCTTTTAAAGATAGTGAAGAGTTGCATGTGACCTGGGATGGTTTAAAGCAGACGGATGCGAAAGTGCAGTGTTTTGCGGTATATGTCCCAGAGAAGGTGAGGATGGAATCTGCTTTTAATGTGGCGGTTGAAATGATAGATCTTTTTTATGAGAAGATTTTACGGAGATTTCCTAACATGAAACTGGTAACCACAAAAAAAGAAATAGCTGAATTGAAACCGGGACAGGTTGGTGCCATCTTGACCTTGGAAGGATGCGACGCCATAGGAGCTGATATTGAAAAGCTGCGGATACTGTATCGATTGGGTGTGACTTCCGTCGGTTTGACTTGGAATCATGCAAATGCTGTGGCAGATGGGATCCTAGAAGAAAGAGGTGCAGGCTTATCCTCTTTTGGTCGGAAAGTTGTCAAAATGAACAATGACCATTTTATTTGGACAGATGTTTCCCATTTATCTGTTAAGGGTTTTTGGGATGTGATGGAAGTTGGGGATTATGTGATAGCTTCCCATTCCAATTGCAAGGCTGTGTGTTCCAATCCAAGAAATCTATCAAATGACCAGATTCAAGCGCTCATCCAGAAAAATGCTGCCATTGGGGTGACGTTTGTTCCTCAGTTTTTATCAGATGGAAAGGATGTCAAGATAACCGATATCATCAGACATATAGAGCATTATTGTTCGCTTGGGGCTGTGCACCATATTGGTTTCGGTTCAGACTTTGATGGGATCGATCATACTGTTCATGATTTAGGACGGTACGAAGAGTATTCAAACCTAGTAAACAGTTTATTAAAATACTATTCTGAAACAGATGTCAGGGGATTTTTGTTTAATAATTTCTATTCCAGATTTCCGCGATAATAAGGTGAATACTAGGTTTCTCAAAGGTTTTTGCCGCACTACAGAAATATCCAAATTTTTCGAAAGAAATTTATTCAAAGACTTGTATTTTTAAAAAAATAGGTCTACAATGAAAGCGTTTAGTACATATCCAGCGGTTTTTTATCCGTGTCATGATCTTTATATTTAATAGATAATTTCTAGTTATATGATGGGAATAGTGCTACAATAAATATCGTACAATATTCTGATAATGAACGTAATTAAAGGGGTGTAAGGCACATGATCAATCAACTTTCATGGAAAGTTGGAGGGCAACAAGGGGAAGGTATTGAAAGTACTGGTGAAATATTCTCCATCGCATTAAATCGTTTAGGTTATTACTTATATGGCTATCGCCATTTCTCTTCACGTATTAAAGGTGGCCATACGAACAATAAAATTCGTGTTAGTACCACTCAAGTCCGTTCGATCTCTGACGACCTTGATATATTAGTAGCATTTGATCAAGAGACCATCGATGTGAACTATCATGAATTGCGTCAAGGTGGCGTAGTAATTGCGGATGCCAAGTTCAAACCTAGCATCCCGGAGGATGGGAAGGCAACCTTATATGCAGTTCCATTTACGGAAATTGCTACGGAACTAGGCACTTCATTAATGAAGAACATGGTGGCAGTTGGAGCATCAAGTGCCATTCTGGATCTGGACGCGGAATCCTTCCGTGAAGTCGTCCAGGAAATATTCGGTCGAAAAGGTGAATCCATTGTTGAAAAAAATATGGAAGCAATCCGAGCAGGTGTTCAGTTTGTAAAAGAGCAAGCTGAAAACGTGGAAACCATGCAACTTGAAAAAGCGGATGGCAATAAACGCCTCTTCATGATCGGGAATGACGCCATCGCTTTAGGAGCAGTTGCTGCAGGCTCTCGCTTCATGCCGGCATATCCTATCACTCCTGCTTCTGAAATCATGGAGTATCTAATTAAAAAGCTGCCTAAATTCGGTGGTACTGTCATCCAGACGGAAGATGAAATTGCGGCATGTACAATGGCTATCGGGGCCAACTATGCAGGTGTTCGCACGTTGACTGCATCTGCAGGACCAGGTCTATCTCTTATGATGGAAGCAATCGGGCTATCCGGTATGACAGAAACACCTCTAGTAGTGGTAGATACGCAACGTGGAGGTCCAAGTACTGGCTTACCAACAAAGATTGAACAATCCGACCTTATGGCTATGATCTATGGTACTCATGGGGAAATCCCGAAAGTTGTCATGGCACCAAGTACAGTCCAAGAGGCTTTCTACGATACAATCGAAGCATTTAACATTGCAGAAGAGTATCAAGTACCAGTCATTCTTTTAACTGACTTGCAATTGTCTTTAGGAAAGCAATCTGTTGAATCATTAGATTACAAAAACATCGAGATCAGACGTGGCAAGCTGGATATCAACCAAGAGATACCTGCTTCTGATGTGAAAGCATACTTCAAGCGTTATGAAGTAACGGAAGACGGTGTTTCTCCACGTGTCATCCCAGGCATGAAAAATGGCATTCACCACGTGACCGGGGTAGAGCATGAAGAGACGGGGAAACCTTCTGAGGTTGCAGCAAACCGCCAAGCTCAAATGGACAAGCGTCTAAGAAAATTAAATAATTTAAAATTCAATACACCTGTACATGTGAATGCAAAGCATGAAGAAGCAGATGTATTGCTAGTTGGATTCAACTCGACCCGAGGAACCATTGAAGAAGCGATGGAAAGACTGGAAATGGATGGCGTTAAGGCCAACCATGCACAAATTCGCCTTATTCATCCGTTCCCGACTGAGAAAATGGCACCTCTTGTAAAAGCAGCGAAAAAAGTAATTGTTGTGGAATACAACGCTACAGGTCAGCTTGCCAGTATCTTGAAAATGAATGTCGGCGAGCATGAAAAGATCAGTAGTCTCTTGAAGTATGATGGAGATCCATTCCTACCGAAAGAAATCCACACAAAATGCAAGGAGTTGTTATAAATGGCAACGTTTAAAGATTTTCGTAATAATGTAAAACCTAACTGGTGCCCAGGTTGCGGAGACTTCTCTGTACAAGCTGCCATCCAACGGGCTGCTGCAAATGTTGGTTTAGAGCCAGAAAACCTTGCAGTTGTCTCTGGTATCGGCTGTTCTGGTCGTATTTCAGGTTATATCAACTCTTATGGCTTCCACGGTATCCATGGGCGTTCACTGCCAATTGCACAAGGTGTGAAAATGGCGAATAAGGACCTCACCGTTATCGCTTCTGGTGGAGACGGAGATGGATTTGCCATTGGACTTGGACATACTATTCATGCAATTCGTCGTAACATCGATGTTACATATATTGTAATGGATAACCAAATTTATGGATTGACGAAAGGTCAAACGTCACCGCGTAGTGAAGTGGGCTTTAAAACGAAGTCAACTCCTCAAGGGTCCATCGAGTCTTCACTTTCCGTAATGGAGATGGCGTTGACAGCTGGTGCTACATTTGTTGCCCAAAGCTTCTCAACTGACCTGAAAGATCTAACTTCCTTGATTGAACAAGGAATCAACCATAAAGGATTCTCTTTAATCAACGTGTTTAGTCCATGTGTGACATACAACAAAGTAAACACATACGACTGGTTTAAAGAGAACCTGACTAAATTGGCTGATATTGAAGGATATGACGCTCACAATAAAGTTTCTGCCATGCAGACACTAATGGAGCATAATGGTCTGGTTACAGGTCTGATCTACCAGAACAAAGATCAGCAATCCTATCAAGAGCTAGTGCATAATTACAGTGAAGAACCTCTTGCAAAAGCAGATCTTCAATTGGATGAAGCACAATTTAACGAACTAGTAAAAGAATTCATGTAACAATCAGAAAAAGTCCTGGCATAACTGCCGGGGCTTTTCTCTATTTAAACAGAATTTATTTTAAACAGTTGATATCTGTTTAAAAGTCGCTGGCGGATAGCGAGAATCTTGAAACCCTGCAGGGCGAGGAGGCTCAAAGGCCACCGCAAGAAGAGAAGCCCTCTGCGGAAATCAACTGTAAACCTTAACGGAATTAATAACCAAATGTAAACGCTTACGAAAAAGTTTTAAAAAATCTTATATTTTTTCTCTGACATAATCAGTTGTCCGTCACCAGTGGACAATGCGGTTTACACAAACTCTTATAGATGATACACTCTTACTAGTATTCAAGATTATTAGTTTTTATATTTATAAGGGAGTGTTCTCTGTGAATGGAAAAATGAAGGCGATTGTGAAGCATCATCGTGGATATGGTGCTGAACTTCAGATGATAGATATACCTAAAATTAAAGATGATGAAGTATTGATAAAAGTGAAAGCTACCTCTATTTGTGGGACGGATGTGCATATTTATACATGGGATGAATGGTCCCAAAGTCGTGTAAACCCTCCATATGCATTCGGGCATGAATTTGCGGGGGAAATCGTGGAAGTCGGCGAAAAAGTGACCAATGTACAGTTGGGCGATCAGGTTTCAGCTGAAACTCATATTGTTTGCTATAAGTGTCCACAATGTTTGACAGGTGACTACCACATTTGTAAAGATACGAAAATTATCGGAGTTGACACGCAAGGTTGTTTTGCAGAGTATGTGGCACTTCCTGCGGTAAATGTTTGGAAAAACCCTAAGGATATGCCTTATGATGTGGCCTCTGTCCAGGAGCCGATGGGGAATGCGGTTCATACAGTCCTTGCAGGAGATGTAACAGGGAAATCCGTTGCAGTTATCGGTTGCGGGCCAATCGGAATCATGGCAGTCGGGGTAGCAAAAGCAGCCGGGGCTTCTCAAGTGATTGCCATTGACTTGAACGAGTATCGCTTAGACCTTGCTACAAAAATGGGTGCGACTACCGTTATCAATGCAAAAGAAGCAAACCCTGTCGAAGAAGTAATGGAATTGACAGAAGGGCATGGAGTAGAAGTAGTTTGTGAAATGTCCGGTCATCCTATTGCGATGAACCAAGGTTTCAAAATGATTACAAATGGCGGGAGAGTTTCCATACTGAGCCTGCCTGTCCGTCCGGTGGAGTTGGATATCACTAATGATATCGTGTTCAAAGGCGTTACTGTACAAGGAATTACAGGAAGAAAAATGTATTCAACATGGCAGCAGGTATCAAGTCTTCTTAAATCAGGTCAAGTGGATGTCAAGCCGATGATTACGCATCACTTCCCACTTGAAGATTTCGAAAAAGGCTTTGATTTAATGATTTCAGGTCAATGTGGTAAAGTTGTTTTACACCCATAAAAGAAATTAGGAGGGGTTTATATGAAAGGTTTTGAATACCTACAAGAGGAATTAGATCAAATGAAAGAACAGGGTACTTTTCGTAAATTGGTACCTTTGGAATCTGATCAAGGCTCCAAGGTAGTTATTAATGGAAAAGAAGTGATTCAACTTTCCTCCAATAACTACCTAGGTTTGACAACTCATCCACGCCTGGTTAAAGCAGCTTTGGAAGCAGTTGAGAAATATGGAGCAGGTACAGGTTCAGTGCGTACAATTGCTGGGACTTTTACCATGCATGAACAGCTGGAAGAAAAGCTGGCAAAATTCAAGCATACAGAAGCTTCCCTTGTTTTCCAATCTGGTTTTACTACGAACCAGGGTGTACTTTCTGCTATTCTTTCTCCAGAAGATGTGGTTATTTCTGATGCTTTGAACCATGCTTCGATCATTGACGGTATCCGTCTTACAAAGGCTGCGCGTAAAGTGTACAAGCATGTGGACATGGAGGACCTAGAACGAGCATTGAAAGAATCGGGTGAATACCGCAAGCGTCTTATCGTGACAGATGGTGTCTTTTCTATGGATGGAAATATCGCACCTTTAGATAAGATTGTGGAACTTGCTGAAAAGTATGATGCACTTGTGATGGTGGATGATGCACATGCTTCAGGCGTTCTTGGTGAAAATGGACGTGGTACGGTGAATCATTTTGGTTTGGATGGACGTGTGCACATTCAAGTGGGAACATTAAGTAAGGCTATCGGGGTTCTAGGCGGATATGTAGCAAGCTCCCGTTCCTTGATTGATTATCTCATCCATAAAGGACGTCCGTTCCTATTTAGTACTTCACACCCACCGGCTGTTACAGCGGCATGTGATGAAGCCATTCAAGTATTACTTGAAGAACCCGAACTTATTGAAAAGCTATGGGATAACGCGAAATTCTTTAAAGATGGATTAGTGAAACTTGGCTTTGACACTGGTGAGAGCCAAACACCTGTTACTCCGGTAATTGTGGGAGATGAAGCACTTTCTCATAAATTCTCTGATAAACTATTGAAATACGGGGTCTTTGCACAGGGTATCGCATTCCCGACAGTAGCCAAAGGGATGGCACGTGTACGTACAATCGTGACGGCACAGCACTCAAAAGAAGAGCTTCAAGAAGCATTGGATATCTTTGAAAAAGCTGGTAAAGAGCTTGGAATCATTTCCTAATAGAAGAACAGCAAGAGAGACACGTGATTGAGTGTCTCTCTTGTTATGTGTAAGAAATATGTAGATTTATGTAATCTTCTTCATAATTATTGTTTAAGAAGCCATAAAATAATATACTATGTTAATGTGTAGGGTTTTATGCGCTCTACTTTTTCTGGAAAGGAGCTATCACAATGAATGAGAAACAAAGAGTGGAAGCAGGCCAAGTAGTTGCAGGGAAATCATCGGACAAAAAATCCGAGAAGGATTTCAGCAAATACTTCGAGTCCGTTTATGCACCACCTTCTCTAAAAGACGCGAAGAAGCGCGGAAAAGAAGAAGTTGCTTATCAGGACTTTTCCATTTCTGAGGAGTTTCAAGGTCTTGGGGAAGGTAAGAAATTTTATATACGCACTTATGGCTGTCAAATGAATGAACATGACACAGAAGTGATGGCCGGGATCTTTCTAGCCTTAGGCTATGAACCAACATATACAGTGAATGACGCCGATGTAATCCTATTGAATACCTGTGCAATTCGTGAAAATGCGGAAAACAAGGTGTTTGGTGAACTTGGCCATTTGAAAACTTTAAAAAAATCAAGACCTGGTCTTCTGATTGGTGTATGTGGCTGTATGTCCCAAGAAGAATCAGTGGTAAACAAAATCCTGAAAACTTATCAACAAGTGGACATGATCTTTGGTACCCATAATATTCACCGTCTTCCAAACATTTTAAAGGACGCCTATATGTCCAAAGAAATGGTGATTGAAGTTTGGTCCAAAGAAGGCGATGTTATTGAAAACCTGCCAAAAAACCGTAAAGGTGAAATCAAGGCTTGGGTAAACATCATGTACGGTTGTGATAAATTCTGTACGTACTGTATTGTTCCTTATACCCGTGGAAAAGAGAGAAGCAGACGTCCTGAGGATATCATTCAAGAAGTCCGTCACCTGGCTGCCCAGGGGTATCAAGAAATTACTTTACTTGGACAGAACGTAAACGCATATGGAAAAGATTTTGAGGATATGAAGTATGGTTTAGGGGATTTGATGGATGAAATCCGCAAAATCGATATCCCGCGTATCCGCTTTACTACTAGTCACCCAAGAGATTTTGACGATCGCTTGATAGAAGTGTTGGCTAAAGGAGGCAATTTACTGGATCATATCCATCTTCCGGTCCAATCCGGAAGTTCGGAAGTGTTAAAGTTGATGTCGCGTAAATATGATAGAGAACGTTATCTTGAACTGGTTGGGAAAATTAAAACGGCAATGCCGAACGCTTCCCTGACTACTGACATCATTGTCGGATTCCCAAACGAAACGGAAGAGCAGTTTGAAGAAACGATGTCCCTCTATCGTGAAGTGGAATTTGATACGGCATATACATTTATCTATTCACCTCGTGAGGGTACACCTGCGGCAAAAATGGTAGATAATGTTCCGATGGAAGTGAAGAAAGACCGCCTTCAGCGCCTGAATGCCCTTGTAAATGAAATTTCTGCGAAGAAATTAAAAGAATATGAAGGTCAGGTTGTAGAAGTATTAGTAGAAGGTGAGAGCAAAAAGAATCCGGATGTGTTAGCTGGATATACAGATAAAAGTAAACTAGTCAACTTCAGAGCCCCTAAATCTGTGATCGGGAAAATGGTCAAAGTAAAAGTGGTCAAGGCAAAAACCTGGACATTGGATGGAGAATTGGTCGAAGAAGTTGCAGAAGAAGCACTGGAGGTATAAAAAATGGCGAAATATACAAGAGCAGACATAGTAGAAAGAGCAAAAGAACTGGCACAAATGATTGCAGACACAGAAGAGGTGGAGTACTTCAAGCGTGCAGAAGAACAGATCAATGAGAATCAGAAAATTAAAGAAATGGTTGCAAGTGTGAAAAGCTTACAGAAGCAAGCAGTAAACTTTCAACACTACGGAAAGACAGAAGCATTAAAGAAAACAGAAGCGAAGTTGGATGCACTTTTAGCAGAATTGGATGAGATTCCAATTGTACAAGAATTCAAAACTTCCCAAACGAATGTGAATGACCTTCTTCAATTGGTTTCTTCCTACATCTCCAAAACTGTGACAGATGAAATCATCGTTGCGACTGGTGGAGACGTTCTTCGTGGTGAAACGGGGTCTTACGTAAAAAACACCACATATGGCGGAAGTTGCTCATAATTCCTTAACGAAACGAGAGTTTGCCCATAGTCAAACAGTATGGATGAAGTATCCATACTGTTTTTATAAGATAGTGTATAATACGGTTGATTTCCGATCCAGGCGCTTCCTTGCCTGCGGGCGGTCCGTGAGCCTCCTCACTTCGTTGCTGGGCCTCTCGGGGGAGTAGCGACAATCTTGAGACCCCGCAGGCTTGCCGAGGAGGCTCAAGGTCGCCCCGCGGAAAGCGCAGCCATTTGCGGAAAGCAACAGCGGAGTTAACCAAACAACTAAAGTTATTATTCTGTAAAAAACCGGGCGGTTCTGCCCGGTTTTTTTTGCTCTAAATTCAATAGCCCGTTACTGCTTCGTCTTGATTTTTTCAAAAAATAGGCACATATCCAGAAAAGCTTGCATACAATGAACTATACGTTAATGTGTTAGAAATCATCTTGTTCCGTTTTAGATTCAAGGAAAACACAATTGTCATTTAAACCGCATAGGATGAAATGAAGATTGTAATGAGGAGGGTGTATGCTCGCATGTCTGAATACAGAGAAATTATCACAAGAGCAGTAACTGGCAAGGGTAGAAAGTTTACGCAATCCAAACATACGATAAGTCCCTCGCATCGTCCTACGAGCATTCTAGGATGCTGGGTCATTAATCATACGTATGATGCGAACAAAGTGGATGATACAGTAGAAGTGATAGGTCGCTATGACCTAAACGTTTGGTTCTCTTACAGTGAAAATACGAAAACGGAAGTAGTGACAGAAACAGTTTCCTATAAGGATGTTGTTAAACTGAAATATAAAGATGACAACAGTTTAGGCGATGACCACGAAGTAATCGCACGCGTCCTACAGCAACCAAATTGTTTAGAAGCCAGTATTGATGATTCTGGCGCTAAAATCAATGTACAGGTAGAGAGAGAGTTCCTGACAGAAGTTATCGGGGAAACGAAAGTGACGGTAGAAGTGCATCCAGACACATTAGCGGACGATACGGACTGGGATGTAGATGATGAAGATGAGTTTGAAGATCTCAACCCAGACTTCATCGTCGACGGATACGAGGAATAGAACAAAACCGGGAAGCGGTAATGCTTCCTGGTTTTTTCTTATGCGCAGGTTTTCCCTTCTCACCTCAACCCGACAAAATATGATATAATAAAGCAGCAAAAAACAATAGTTGGGGGATTTTTGATGGCTTCTTATACGCCTATGATACAGCAATATTTACGAGTGAAGGCAGACTATCAAGATGCCTTTTTATTTTTTCGCCTAGGCGACTTTTATGAGATGTTTTTTGAGGATGCAACCAAAGCATCCCAAGTACTTGAAATTACATTAACAAGCCGGGATGGTGGAGGAAAAGAAAGAATACCGATGTGCGGTGTTCCCTACCATTCGGCACCTAATTATATAGATCAATTGATAGAAAAAGGCTACAAAGTGGCTATATGTGAACAGGTCGAGGACCCGAAACAGACAAAAGGGGTCGTAAAAAGAGAAGTGGTCCAATTAATAACTCCGGGAACGGTTATGGAAACAAAAGGTCTTTCTGATAAACAGAACAATTTTTTGACTTCTGTCACTCATTTCGAGGACGAAACTTTTGGCTTGGCATATGCCGACCTTTCCACAGGTGAAATACATACGACGATCATTTCCGGTCCTCTTCAGCAGCTGGTGAATGAAGTGTATTCCATTGGTGCAAAGGAAATTGTTGTTTCGGAGCAATTCCCCATGGATGTATTACAGCTGATAAAGGAAAGAATGATTGTCACCTGCTCCAAGGAGGAAGCGGTGGATATTTCGCCTGAATTTCAACTTATTGTAGATAACATAGAACAAGAAAAGCTATTAATCACAGTGGGCAGGCTGTTGCACTATCTAAAAAAGACCCAGAAGCGCAGTCTGGACCATCTTCAGCCCGCTAGATTCTTTGAGTTGGACCAATCGATGAAGATAGATCTTTTCTCCAAACGGAATCTAGAGTTGACGGAAACCATCCGCTCCAAAGGAAAAAAAGGCTCTTTGCTCTGGCTGTTGGACCAGACTGTTACCGCCATGGGAGGCAGGTTGTTAAAGCAATGGGTGGACAGGCCTTTAATTAATCCGGCAAAAATCGAACAGCGTCATCAAATGGTGGAAACACTCATACAGGAGTATTTTACAAGACAAGAGATAAGGGACTTGTTGAAAGAAGTATATGATCTTGAGAGATTAGCAGGGAGAGTCGCATTTGGTAATGTGAATGCACGGGACCTTGTACAATTACGTAAATCACTTTCCCAGATTCCTCATTTGAAAACACTTGTGGAAAAACTGCCAATAGACCCTGCAAGCATTTTAGACAATATGGATGAGTGCGTAGAGTTGACGACGCTACTGCATGAAAGTCTTATCGAACAGCCATCTATATCGGTCAAAGAGGGCAACATGATGAAAGACGGGTATCATGATGAGCTTGATAAATACAGGGATGCCAGACGGAATGGGAAGACCTGGATAGCGGAGCTCGAGAAAAGGGAACGGGACTTGACGGGGATTCGCTCTTTGAAAATAGGATATAACCGAATTTTTGGTTATTATATTGAAATAACAAAAGCGAATATTTCTTCTCTGCCGGAAGGCCGGTATGAAAGAAAACAGACGCTTGCTAATGCAGAGCGTTATATTACAGAAGAGTTAAAAGAAAAAGAAACCTTAATCCTAGAGGCAGAAGAAAAGATTGTCGCCTTGGAATACGAGCTGTTCCTTCAACTACGCGAAGAAGTAAAGGCCTTTATCCCTAGGTTGCAGAAACTTGCGAAAGCGGTCAGTGAACTAGATGTATTGCAATGTTTTGCCACGATCAGTGAGGAAAGATACTACACGAGGCCTACTTTCAATGAGGAAAGAAAAGTGTATATCACGGAGGGACGCCACCCTGTCGTGGAAAAAGTGATGGACGCCAATGAGTATGTACCAAATGATACGTGGATGGATAAGGAAAGTGAAATGTTACTTATCACAGGGCCTAACATGTCCGGTAAAAGTACGTATATGCGCCAAGTGGCTTTGACGGCTATTCTTGCTCAGATAGGCTGCTTTGTTCCGGCAAAGGAAGCGTCTTTGCCGATTTTTGATCAGATATTTACGAGAATAGGTGCTGCAGATGATTTAATCTCTGGTCAAAGTACATTTATGGTTGAAATGCTTGAAGCAAGAAATGCCATTGTATATGCAACGCAGAACAGCCTGATTCTTTTTGATGAAATAGGGCGTGGTACTTCCACTTATGATGGGATGGCACTCGCGCAAGCCCTTATAGAATATATCCATGATAAGATCGGGGCAAAAACGCTATTTTCTACACATTATCATGAGCTGACCTCGTTAGATAGGGAACTTGACAAGTTAAAGAACATTCATGTCAGTGTCGTAGAACAAAATGGAAAAGTCGTGTTTTTGCATAAGATGAAAGAAGGACCAGCTGATAAGAGTTACGGAATTCATGTAGCAGAATTAGCTGAACTGCCGAAAGAGTTGATTCTTAGAGCGCAATGTATTTTGGAAAAGCTGGAGAGTCAACCTAAAGTGGATCTAAAAGAAGTTGCTTCGGCACAAGAGGCTGTAGAACTAAAAGAACAAGATCCCCTTGCCCAGCTTTCCTTCTTTGACATAGATAATGATGAAAAGCAGATCGAAAGAAAATCCAAGGGAGAGAAACTAGCTCTTGAGAAGCTTAAAAAGATGGAATTACTGGATACAACGCCATTGGATGCACTGAACAAATTATATGAAATTCAAAAACTGTTGAAATCGAAATCGTAGAGGAAGGAGGAAATAGAATGGGGAAAATTGTTCAGTTAGATGAAAGTTTGGCCAATAAAATAGCAGCAGGTGAAGTAGTAGAACGGCCTGCTTCTGTTGTAAAAGAGCTGGTGGAAAACGCGATAGATGCCAATTCCTCCATTATCGAGATTGAACTGGAAGAAGCAGGACTAACAAAAATCCGCGTTTTGGATAATGGCGATGGAATTGAGCAGGACGATTGTCTGACAGCCTTTCAACGTCATGCAACAAGTAAAATAAAGAATGAAAATGACCTATTCCGTATCAGAACATTGGGATTCAGGGGAGAAGCGCTGCCGAGTATCGCGTCTGTTTCTCTGTTTGACATCACAACAAGCACAGGGGATGGTCCAGGCACACACCTGAGCTTCAAAGGTGGAGTGCTCGAAAAGCATGAGCTTTCCAGCAGCAGAAAAGGAACAGACATTGTGGTCCAGCATCTTTTTTTCAATACTCCTGCACGTCTAAAGTATATGAAAACCATCCATACCGAACTTGGAAATATTTCTGATATGGTGAACCGGCTTGCTTTGGCGCACCCATCTATTTCCTTCCGCCTTAGCCATAACGGGAAAAGGATGTTGGCCACAAACGGAAGTGGAGATAGTTTGCATGTTCTTGCTGCAATTTACGGGATGAACATTGCCAAGAAAATGGTCCCGATCCGTTTTGAATCATTGGACTTTCAAGTCAAGGGATATATCGCATTGCCGGAAGTGACAAGAGCTTCCAAGAACTACATTTCCACTATTATAAATGGTCGGTATGTCAAGAACTATACTGTGGTCAGGGCGATCCAGGAGGGGTATCACACCCTTCTTCCAATAGGAAGGTATCCTATTGTTTATTTGGAAGTGGATATGGACCCACTTTTAGTCGATGTCAATGTCCACCCAGCCAAGCTCGAAGTCAGGCTCAGCAAGGAAGATGAACTATACCGACTTATTGCAGATGGCGTCAAGGGAGAATTTCAGCATAAGCAATTGATACCATCCAATATGCCGAGAAAACAAGCCACTTACACTACGGAAGTGAAGCCTACCCAGGAATCATTTCATTTGGAGCAGAGTCGTCCATCTGATATGACTTTCCCTGTCAGAGAGGAAAAACCCACTCTTTTTGAACAAGAAAGGGAAAACGAAGAAAACGCAACAGTGCTGAATGATCCTTCTGCTCCGCTTAAGACTGATGTGGAAAAAGAGTCATTCTTACCCACTGCATCTGATGTTTCCGCGGAAAATGAAGAAGAGGATGCTAACCCTTCTTTTAATGAGGGAGTGGAAGATCGCATAAGGGAGTATACCTCTAAGATAGAGCCGAGGATTCCTGCTCTCTATCCAATTGGACAGATGCACGGGACCTATATTGTGGCTCAGAATGAGAATGGCTTGTATTTAATTGACCAGCATGCCGCACAAGAACGGATCAATTATGAATACTTTTATCAAAAACTCGGAAGGGAAGAGAGAAACCTGCAGGAACTTCTCGTTCCTTTAACCATTGAATGTTCCTTGGAGGAGTATCTTTTCTTGGAAGAAAATATGAAAGTTTTCGAGGAAGTCGGCATATGGCTTGAGCCGTTTGGCCATCAGACTTTCATTGTAAAAGCACATCCGGTTTGGTTCCCTAAAGGCGAAGAGAGGGAAACCATTGATGAAATGATAAGCCTTGTTAAAGACAAAAGAAGAATAAACCTCGCTGTTTTGCGAGAGGAAGCGGCCATTATGATGAGCTGTAAAGCTGCCATCAAAGCGAATCACTATTTGAGACAAGATGAGATCTCCGCTTTATTAAATACATTAAGAGAGGCTGAGAATCCTTTTACTTGCCCGCATGGAAGACCGATTCTCATTCATTTTTCGTCTTATGAGCTGGAAAAGATGTTTAAACGGGTAATGTAAAAACAAAAAAGTTTTTTATCAACAAGGTTGAGCCCGTATGTAAATGGGTATAATGATATCTTGTGATAAAGATTTAGTGAGAGAGTGAGTGAGTGTTGGGAGAGAAACAGAAAATTATCGTAATCATCGGACCGACAGCAGTCGGGAAGACCAAAACGAGTCTGGAATTGGCAAAGGCATTAAACGGAGAAATCATCAGCGGGGATTCCATGCAGATATATAAGGGTATGGATATTGGTACCGCTAAGGTGAGGAAGGAGGAAATGCAAGGAATTCCTCATTACTTGATAGATATCAAGGAACCAACTGACGCCTATTCCGTAGCTGAATTCCAACAAGATGTCCGTCATCGAATCGCCGAGATTGCCTCAAGGGGGCATCTTCCCATTATTGTTGGCGGGACGGGTCTTTATATCCAATCCGTTTTATTTGACTACCAATTTTCCGAAAGTGGCAAGAACGAAGAAGTTCGAAAAGGTCTTGAGAAGAGAAGTAGAGAGGTTGGTTTCGAAAAGCTCCATGCCGAGCTTTCGGAAATCGATCCTAAAAGTGCTGCGAATATCCATCCTAATAATGTGCGACGGGTCATTCGTGCACTGGAAATCTTTTATACAACAGGGAAAACGATGTCTGAATATCAAGAAACCCAGCAGCCTGAGCCATTATATGATGTTGCACTTATGGGACTTACGATGGAACGCGAAATACTGTACGATCGGATCAATCTCAGAGTGGACATGATGGTAGAAGAAGGCCTGTTTGAAGAAGTGCAAAATCTTTATGATAAGGGCTTGCGTGATTGTCAGTCCATTCAAGCTATCGGGTATAAGGAATTGTATGCATTCTTTGATGGAAAAGTTTCAAAAGAACAGGCAATAGAAGATTTAAAGCAAAATTCAAGAAGGTATGCCAAACGCCAGCTCACATGGTTCCGAAACAAAATGGATGTTACGTGGTTTGATATGACGCATGGAGATTTTGAACAAAAGTTATCACAAATTTTTACGTTTATTGCAGGAAAGCTTCAACTTGAAGCGAATAAGTAAGGTAGATAGAGATAAGAGGAGGACGAAAAGATGAAGCAATCGATTAATATCCAAGATCAAGTTCTGAATCAATTAAGAAAAGATGGAACAAGTGTAACGGTATTCTTGCTGAATGGATTTCAACTTCGCGGTTTAATTAAAGGGTTTGATAATTTCACTGTGCTCCTGGAAACAGAAGGGAAGCAACAGTTGATTTATAAACACGCCATCTCTACTTTTTCTCCATCTAAGAATGTTCAAATTGAAACAGAAGTATAAAACCAGCCTAAGGCTGGTTTTTTATTTTTGCATTCAAAATTAACATAAAGCTCCTCTATCTACATATATTTAGTAAATAAATGGAGGAATTCTCTCCATTTGTTTTTGTTCGAAAAATAATGGTCGGGAAAAGGAATTATTTCTCGGGAAAGCGCATAATATGACAGGTTTGTCAATAGTTTGTTGAAAATAAAAGAAACATGTAAAAGAAAATCGAATAAACGAACAGAAAGAGTTAAAAAAAAGAGAGTGTGTCTTTATTGCATCGAGATATGTCGGATTTTGGTACGGAAATGAGGTGGACGCTCTTGGATCAATCCATGACAAATCAGAACGGGAAAATAAATATTGTATTGAATGGACAGAAAAAACCTTTAAAAGTAACTCATGTACAAACAATGGTAGAGCCCTATACACCCACCAATCATACAATTCTACAAGAAATAGAAAGAGAGCTTGGGGAGCTGGTCGGCCTCCAGGAAATGAAAAAAGTGGTAAAGGAAATCTATGCGTGGATCTATGTGAACAAAAAAAGGGAAGAAGCTGGATTGAGAATAGAAAAACAAGTGCTTCATATGATGTTCAAAGGAAATCCCGGTACAGGAAAAACGACAGTGGCAAGATTGATTGGTAAGTTGTTTTGTGACATGAATGTGCTTTCAAAGGGCCATCTGATAGAAGCGGAGCGGGCGGATTTAGTTGGAGAGTATATTGGACATACCGCTCAAAAGACGAGAGATCTAGTTAAGAAAGCGCTTGGAGGAATATTATTTGTGGATGAAGCCTATTCATTGGCCCGAGGTGGGGAAAAGGATTTCGGTAAGGAGGCCATTGATACTCTTGTAAAGCATATGGAGGATAAACAGCACGAATTTATCCTTATACTTGCAGGCTATCAACGGGAAATGGAGGAATTTTTGAGAACCAACCCGGGGTTAATATCACGTTTTCCCATTATTGTTGATTTCCCCGATTATACCGTGGAGGAGTTAATGGAAATCTGCCAACGAATGCTAAAGGACCGTGAATATCTACTAAGCAAAGAGGCGGAATGGAAATTGAGGGAGCATCTGAATCAAATGAAAAGTGTGTTGATGCCATCCACCTTCAGTAATGGCAGATATATTAGGAACATGCTTGAAAAGTCCATCAGAACGCAGGCGATGCGGCTGTTAATGCATGACAGATTTGATAGAAATGAATTGTTGACAATTGAAGCCAGAGATCTATTATTAAAGTGGTAATGGTAGATAACTGTTTTCATAAGCTTTGTTGCTTTTTCTGCCGTGATATTTCCCCTACTGTACAATTGCCGGCCTGAAAAGAATTCTAATAGAAATAGCAGCCTGGTGGCTGCTATTTTCTGATTATCCGATATTTTTGCCTATTTGTTCGAAATCTTCTTTGATGGCATCTGCGGTTAGTTGCCCAGACAGGGTCACCATCGGAACGCCGCCGCCAGGGTGGGTGGATCCGCCAGTGAAGTATAGATTGTTCAGAATTTTGCTGCGGCACGGAATCTTGAAACCGCCATTCTTTTTCCGGTCTGTCACCACTCCATATATGGATCCTCCGTTAGCTCCATATAAATTTTGTAAATCATTCGGTGTAAAGGAGTATTCAAATTCTATGGAGTCTTTTAACCCGCCAAGTCCCATTCTTTCCAACTTGGTAAGGACTTTTTCACGGTATATATCTTTATATTCCTCCCATGTTTCCCCTTCCTTCAAAGGAGGAACATGTGTTAGAACGAATAAATTCTCCTTACCCTCAGGTGCTTGAGTAGAGTCCGTTTTAGAGGAAACACCTATATAGATCGTTGGATCCTTTGCAGGCAGTCCTTTGTTGAATATGGTGTCAAACTCCACTTCAGGATCTCTGGAAAAGAAAAAGTTATGATGTGCCAACTGTTCATATTGTCTGTTCACTCCAAGTAAGAGGACCAGGCCAGAGACCGTAGGAGTATATTTCACCAGATCGTTTGCTGCACTCTCAGCCATAGGAACATCTTTCAACAGGGTTTTATACGCAGGAATCGCTTCAAGATTGGAGACAACAAGATCGGCATCGATTTCCTCCCCATCTTCCAACAGCACTCCTGTAGCTTTGTGTCCCTCAGTGAGGATTTTGCGGACCGATGCATTCAATTTATATTCTACCTTCATCTCGTCAAGGAGCTTCTGCATCGCTTCGGCAATTTTATACATCCCGCCCTTCACATAATAAATTCCAAGCCCTAGCTGTACATGTGTTAGTTGGGAAAGTACGGCAGGTGCGTGGTAGGGAGATGAGCCGATGTACATGATCATGAAATTGAAAAGTTGTTGAAAATGCTTGTCTTCAAAGTACTTCTTTGTAATCTGATCCATGGATTTCATTGGATCCATGCCAATAAGTTCTTTAAGATTATGCAATGCACGCAGTTCTGATAAACCTGATAAACTCTTCTTATAAAAACTCTTCAAGCTGTATTCATACATTCTGCTGCAATAGTTCAGGTATTCAAAAAATCCGTTTGCATCTTTTGCAGATTGTTCCCTGATCTGCTCAAGCATCTTAGGGAGGTCGCTTGTCACATCGATCGTCGTACCATCTTCAAAAAAAGTTCTCCACTGAGGTTCGACTCTCTCGATTGTGATGTAATCATGAAGGTTGCGATTCGCGCTCGCAAATAATTGCTCTAACACCCAAGGCATCGTCAAAATGGATGGACCGGTATCAAATGAAAAGCCTTTTCCGGACCGAATATTCAGTTTGCCTCCTAGTCGCTCGCCCTTTTCAATCACTTTTACCTCATATCCGTCTGCGGAAAGGCGGATGGCTGCAGATAGGCCACCAAGTCCACCACCTATTACTACTACTTTCTTATTCATTTTTTTCCTCCTTATGAAAACCTAGCTGTTTGACTAGACTGTTTAATATTAGTTTATAGGAATGGGTTTTCAATTTTCCATTTTGCCCTTTTTTTACATTTTCATAACTATACTGATTAATTATTGGAGGATTTGACATGATATTGTTCATAACGTTGATGACATTGTTGCTGGGAAGAATCCTGTTCTTTCACATTCCTACTTTCCGCGTACAAGATGGTAAGCTAGAACATTTGAAGAAAGTGACCATCATTATTCCTGCTAGAAATGAAGCGGGGAATCTCCCGCATCTTTTAAAGTCCTTACAACCGTATCGTAAAAAAGTAAAAGAAATTCTTGTAGTGGATGATCACTCGATTGATAACACTTCGGAAGTGGCGAAGTACTTTGGCGCGAGAGTGTTAAAATTGAAAGAACTCCCGGCAGGTTGGTTTGGTAAATCATTTGGTTGCTGGAATGGTGCATTGCAGGCTAAAGGGGATATCCTTCTTTTTCTGGATGCCGACACGGTAATCATGGAAAATGGGTTGGAAAATATGCTGGCTGCTTACAAGGGTATGGGGGAAGTGATTTCAGTTCAACCGTACCACATGATAAAAGAAAGATATGAAAGTTTATCTTCCTTCTTTCATCTAGTGATTATGGGGTCTCTCGGTGCTTTTCATCTTTTGCAAAAGTGGATCCCAGTTAAAGGTGCCTTCGGGCAATGTATGCTCATTCACCGGCAGGATTATTTTAAATACGGTGGACATGAGGCGATACAAGGAGAGTTGATGGAAAACATGGCGTTTGGTTTCATCGTTCAGAATCATGGAGGGAAAGTTCGTTGCTTCAGTGGTTTAGGTGCAGTCCAGATGAGAATGTACCCGGAAGGAATACGCGATTTGTGGAGAGGCTGGAGTAAAAGCTTTGCAACCGGTGCTTCAAGAACAAATATAATATATTTGCTTTTCATTTCTTTATGGATTGGTGGATTAGTAACATTTCTGACAAGTTATCAATCCCTCCCGATGGAGCTGTATATAGGGGTTTACATACTAATAGCGTTACATATTAAAAGAACCTTATCGCCTGTTGGGACGTTTGGGTGGGGAACGGCTTTACTTTTTCCTTTTCACCTGCTTTTCTTTATTATACTGTTTGCTTACTCCTGTTTTCAGACCTTTTTCAAAAGAAATGTTTCTTGGAAAGGGAGGAAAATCGATTTATAGGAGCGTGATGGAGGATGTTGATGGAACTGGGAACACTCACAGGAACGATAGTGAACATTTTGGCATGGCTCTTTATTCAGCTTGGGATCGCCTACTTTGCTCTAAAAATACCAAAAGAATGGATATCCCATGAGAATGCATGGTTTATAGAAAGGAGATGGGAAAGTACCGTATACAGCCTAATTAAAATAAAAAAGTGGAAAGATCGACTTCCAGAGGCTGGAGGCATATTTAATAGCGGTTTTTCGAAAAAAAGCTTAAAAAGCAAGAACGGAGACTATCTCCGCCTGTTTGTAGTGGAAACAAGAAGAGGGGAACTGACACATGTCATGGTGATGCTTCCAGGGGTGCTGTTCTTTCTTTGGAATCCCGTTCATGTAGGTTGGATGATGGTTTGCTATGGAATTCTTGTGAATTTGCCGTTCGCTTTGTTGCAACGATATAACAGGCATCGTTTATTAAAAATAATCGGCAAACAAAAACAGGAGGCTGTTACACCTCCTGAGGATCGGTCGCTTGGTGACATAAAATCAACACATATTTAAGCTTGAGTTTGCAAGCTTCTATTCGGCAATTTCCATTTATAGGTGTACGATAATACACGTAATGTAACAATTCCTACAAATAAAATATAAAGATGGATTGGAGAACTTGCAATACCGAATGCGATGATAAGGCCCGCGAGGATCGCCCATGCTGCATAAATTTCTGCTCTCAAGACAAGTGGTTTCCTGCCTGCAAGCAAGTCGCGAATAATACCGCCACCACTTCCTGTCAGAACTGCAGCGACTACTACTGCACTGATTGGGTGGTTCATGCTTGTTGCGTATAATGCCCCTTGGATGGCAAATGCAGCAAGACCGATGGCATCAAAAAAGTTGCCCCACTTCCGCCAATGCTTTAGTAGATTGTTCGGAAACAGGAAGACGGCTGTCATGGCGACGAGGGCTACCTGAAAGAGCATCCCTTGTTCCCAAAGTGCAGAGATAGGAACCCCTATTAAAAGATTTCGCACCGCTCCTCCGCCAAAGGCTGTCACAATCCCTAATATATAAACACCGAGTATGTCATACTCTTCTTCCATAGCGACTATCGCTCCACTTATTGCGAATGCGATGGTCCCGATAATGCTGAAAACTTCCCAAGTCATGCGATCACTCCGTTACTAGGTCAAACATTAAAAGCCTACCTGATTTTATATAGAAATCAGCAGGAATGCAATAGTTTTAAAGGATTTAATAGAGAAAAAACGTATATTTTGATATGATGATAAGAACTTGTTCCACTTTACATTCATTTTAGAAAAAGGCTCTTTTAATAGTGAAAATTCGGCAATTGGACTTTTTACTGCGTATTTATTCTAAATATGCACATCACTTAATTAATATCGCAGAGAAAAGAGCACGACAGTAAGGCATATAACATAACGGTAGGCTTGAAAATACGTAAAAGCAACAAAGTTTACGAAAATAGCCTACATAAAAAAGGGGTTACGCATTTGAACGAAACATTAAACAAAGACAAAGAACGGGTCATTCTCGTAGGTTGCCAACTGCCAAAAGATGATGACCAAACATTTTTTTATTCAATGGATGAACTGTCATCCCTCACCAAGACAGCCAATGGGGAAGTTCTTGTCACGCTTACACAAAAAAGGGAAAGGGTTCACCCTGCTACATATATAGGTAAAGGTAAGATAGAAGAACTTATCCAGCTTGAAGAAGAGTTGGAGCCTGAGATTATTATATTCAATGGGGAATTGGCGCCGAGTCAAAACAGAAACCTTTCCAAAGTGCTGAATGCCAGAATTATTGATCGCACGCAGTTAATTTTGGATATTTTCGCCCAGCGCGCTAAATCAAAAGAAGGTAAACTCCAAGTGGAACTTGCTCAGCTTCAATACCTACTGCCACGTCTTGGTGGGAAGGGTGTGGAACTGTCCAGACTAGGAGGAGGAATTGGAACAAGAGGACCGGGTGAAACAAAATTAGAGTCGGATCGAAGGCATATCAATAGAAGAATTGTGGATATCAAGACACAATTATCCTCCATCGTCAGTCACCGTGAACGCTATCGTGAGCGTAGAAAGCGTAACCAAGCTTTTCAACTTTCACTTGTCGGTTATACAAATGCGGGCAAATCGACCATTTTCAACCGTTTGACCGAAGCTGGGACTTTTGAGGAAAACCTCTTGTTCGCCACACTTGATCCCACAACCAGAAAAATCATGCTGCCATCAGGCTTTCACGCCCTTTTAACGGATACAGTAGGATTCATTCAGGACCTACCGACCTCCCTTGTTGCGGCGTTCCGCTCTACACTCGAGGAAGTAACAGAAGCGGATTTGATACTACACGTAGTAGACAGCTCAAGTCCAGATCATGTTAATCATGAGAAAACGGTGGATAAACTGCTGAAGGAGCTAGGAGTAGAAGGAGTTCCGGTATTAACAATCTATAATAAAAAGGATCAAACGACCGAGGGGTTTACACCAGCATATAATGAAGAGATATTGCATATAAGCGCACTCGATAAGGAAGACATAAAGAGGTTGACTGCCAAATTAGAAGCAATGATAAAAGGGCAAATGGATCCCTATCATATTGCTGTCCCTTCATCAGAAGGAAAAATGATTGCGCAATTGAAGCAAGAAACTGTCTTGGAAAATTTGGTCTTTAGAGAAGAGGAAGAAAGTTATTCGGTAGAAGGCTATTATTTTGATAATTCAAAATTGGCTTCCGTGATTCAACAAAGAATGAAGAAATAGAGGAGAATACAAATGTTCCATTTATTACAGCATGGGGAAGTCATTGAACCAATTGTACGTAAGGTTGAAGAGAAGCTCCAAGAAAGCTTTCAACAGGTAGATGCAAATGTAGAAACGAATCAATTCAGAGTATTAAAAAGCTTTCAGGGGAATCGAGTAAGTGATTCTCATTTCATTCCATCAACGGGTTACGGATATGATGACATCGGACGAGATACATTAGAGAAAATCTATGCAGAAGTATTCGGCGGGGAAGCGGGACTTGTGCGTCCACAGATCATTTCGGGAACTCATGCTATCTCCATCGCCCTCTTTGGAGTGTTACGTCCAGGAGATGAATTGCTTTATATAACAGGCAAGCCATACGACACCCTTGAAGAAATCGTAGGAATAAGGGGCAGTGGTGTGGGATCTCTAAAAGAGTACAACATCGGCTACAAGACCATCGATTTAAAGAATAATCGTGGAATAGATTGGGAGAGCGTCAGTAATGCCATCACACCTTCTACCAAAATGATTGGCATACAACGTTCAAAGGGCTATGCCACTCGCCCATCCTTTACAATAGAAGAGATAAAGGAAATGATCCGTTTTGTAAAGGAAATCAAACCAGACGTAGTAGTGTTTGTAGATAACTGCTATGGGGAATTTGTAGAACTTTCAGAGCCTTGTCATGTTGGAGCGGATCTGATGGCAGGATCACTGATAAAAAACCCTGGTGGGGGCATTGCCAAAACGGGCGGATATATCGTAGGGAAAAAAGAGTTGGTGGAAGCCTGTTCCTATCGGATGACTTCCCCTGGCATTGGTGCAGAGGCTGGTGCGAGCCTTTATAGCCTACAGGAAATGTATCAAGGGTTCTTCCTTGCTCCCCATGTTGTGGGACAAGCCTTGAAAGGTGCGATGTTCACCGCGGCATTGTTGGAGGAGCTTGGGATGAATACTTCCCCAAGTTGGGATGCACAACGCACTGATCTGATTCAATCTGTACAGTTTGATGATAAAGATAAGATGATTGCCTTTTGTCAGGCGATTCAATATGCTTCTCCTGTCAATTCTCATGTTACACCATATGCCAATTACATGCCGGGATATGAAGATGATGTCATCATGGCTGCGGGAACATTTATCCAGGGTGCTAGTATTGAACTGACAGCTGATGGACCAATCAGGGCACCATATGTTGCGTATGTACAAGGTGGTCTGACATATTCTCATGTCAAGATTGCGGTTTGTAGTGCAGTAGATCATTTGATTAGTAAGGGATTGTTAGATAAATAAAAATTTTATTATGAGCCTGGGGGATCCCAGGCTTTTTTTTATGACAAGTGAGGGGTGAAGACGAAATTTTGAGCGGAATATTTAGTCGAGGAGGGCGGCATGAAGGGGATGAGAACAATCTTGGGTGTGATACTGGGGTGAGATTATTATTATGGGGTCTATGAGAAGAATCTCGAGTGTGATTTTGGGATGAGATTGTCATTATGGGATGCATGAGAACAATCTCGAGTGTGATTCTGGCTTGAGATTGTCATTATGGGGTGTATGAGAACAATCTCGGATGTGATTTTGGGATGAGATTGTCATTAAGGGATGTATGAGAACAATCTCGAGTGTGATTCTGGCTTGAGATTGTCATTATGGGGTCTATGAGAACAATCTCGAATGTGATTTTGGGATGAGATTGTCATTAAGGGATGTATGAGAACAATCTCGAGTGTGATTCTGGCTTGAGATTGTCATTATGGGGTGTATGAGAACAATCTCGAATGTAATTTTGGGATGAGATTGTCATTAAGGGATGTATGAGAACAATCTCGGATGTGATTTTGAGATGAGATTGTCATTATGGGATGTATGAGAACAATCTCGAATGTGATTCTGGGTTGAAATTGTCCTCACGGTTTCTACGAGAACAAACTTAAGTAAGACCGATTAAATGGTATGTTTTTAAATGTGCGGAACAGGTTATAGATAAAAGGGACATTAAAATCTTCATACATAATTGTCGCAAGCCGCTTTTCATATTCTTATTCCTTAGAATTATAGCCTTATATAAAAATGATGTTAGAAAACCTAACATAATCTTGACAGATTATCTAACATCGCATAAAATAAGAGTAACTTCATAGGAAATGATGAAAGGAGGATTTGTAGTGAGTGACAATATCAGACGTTCAATGCCTTTATTTCCAATAGGAATTGTCATGCAACTAACGGAATTGTCAGCTCGACAAATCCGGTATTATGAAGAAAATGAGCTTGTGTTTCCAGCACGTTCAGATGGAAATCGCAGACTTTTCTCCTTCAATGATGTTGATACCTTATTAGAGATCAAAAACCTCATTGAACAGAAAGTCAATATCGCGGGTATCAAACAGTTAATGGCAGTCAAGCAACAACAGACCTCCCCTACGCAGGAAGTGACAAAAGAGGCTGCAAAACCGGAGCTCTCAGATGACCAGCTACGAAAACTGTTACGTGCGGAAATGATGCAGGCTGGAAGATATAATCGAACGAGTCTTCGCCAAGGAGACATGTCCCGATTTTTCCATTAATTATTTTGAGTTTTTTGGTAAGTTTTTATTAAAACTATAATAGTAAAAATTTCGAGGAGGAACTTATTTATGGCTAAGTACACACACGAGGATATTAAACGCATTGTGCAAGAGGAAAATGTAAAGTACATCCGTCTTCAATTTACGGATATTTTGGGAACAATCAAAAATGTGGAGATCCCAGTAAGTCAATTAGAAAAAGCGTTGGATAATAAAATGATGTTTGACGGATCATCCATTGAAGGTTTCGTACGTATCGAAGAATCCGATATGAACCTTTACCCTGACCTTGACACTTTCGTAGTATTCCCATGGACTTCTGAAAAAGGGAAAGTTGCCCGCTTCATCTGCGACATCTACAATCCAGATGGAACTCCATTTGAAGGCGATCCTCGTGCTAACCTAAAGCGTATGCTAAAAGAAATGGAAGACCTAGGATTCTCTGATTTCAA
The DNA here is from genome assembly GCF_021991925.1 of Sutcliffiella horikoshii. Classification (GTDB taxonomy): domain Bacteria; phylum Bacillota; class Bacilli; order Bacillales; family Bacillaceae_I; genus Sutcliffiella_A; species Sutcliffiella_A horikoshii_F. The sequence goes on from NZ_RXZI01000001.1 coordinate 746,062, forward strand.
TGTTGGTCCTGAGCCAGAGTTCTTCCTATTCAAGTTAGATGCAAAAGGCGAGCCTACATTAGAACTAAACGATAAAGGTGGATATTTTGACTTAGCTCCAACGGACCTTGGTGAAAATTGCCGTCGTGATATCGTTCTTGAACTAGAAGAAATGGGCTTTGAAATTGAAGCGTCCCACCATGAGGTAGCTCCTGGGCAACATGAAATTGATTTTAAATATGCAAATGCCATCACAGCTTGCGATGATATCCAAACGTTCAAGCTTGTTGTAAAAACGATTGCTCGTAAGCACGGTTTACATGCGACATTCATGCCTAAACCATTATTCGGAGTGAACGGTTCAGGTATGCACTGTAACCTTTCCTTATTCCAAAATGGCGAGAATGCGTTCTACGATCAAAATGGCGATTTGGAATTGAGTGACAACGCAAGACACTTCATCGCAGGTATCATCAAGCATGCTACAGCGTTTACAGCGGTAACAAACCCTACAGTAAACTCTTATAAGCGTCTTGTACCAGGATACGAAGCACCTTGTTATGTTGCATGGTCCGCTCGTAACCGTAGCCCATTGATCCGTATCCCGGCATCCCGCGGAATCTCCACTCGTGTAGAGGTTCGTAGTGTAGACCCTGCAGCCAACCCTTACCTTGCAATGGCTGTATTACTGCAAGCTGGTCTTGACGGCATCAAAAATAAATTGGAAGCACCAAAACCGATCGACCGTAACATCTATGTAATGAACAAAGAAGAGCGTGTGGCTGCTGGTATCGCAGACCTTCCTGCAACACTTGCTGCTGCCCTTGAAGAATTAAAATCAAATGAAGTTATCCAAGCTGCCCTAGGTGAGCATTTACTTGAGCACTTCATTGAAGCAAAAGAAATCGAGTGGGATATGTTCCGTACCCAGGTTCACCCATGGGAGAGAGATCAATACCTGACTCAGTACTAAGATTTTCAAAACCTTCGCACTTACTAGTGTGAAGGTTTTTTATGTTTTGTGATTTCTGTACTGTCATAATATCCTTTTAAATCAAATATGCTTTAGTAGAAAGTGTACAAGGGAGTGGCAATATGGCAAAAGTGAATCATTCTACTATAACCGCTGAAATGATTGAAAGGTATTATGAGTGCAATAAACAAAAGAAAGAAATAGAGAAACAGATGGAAGAGCTGAAAGAGCGATTTCATCTTTATTTTGACAAAAGCTTTGGAACGGATGAAAAAGCAGAAATTATCATGGGGGGATACAAGTTGCAAAGGCAGGTCAGGATCTCCGAAAGATATTCTGATGAAACGGTCCATAAACTTGAGGCTTTAAGCATGAATGAATTGATAAAGACGGTTAGAAAGCCAGATGATGCAAAAATCAAAGCTGCCATTCAGCTCAATCTTATTAAAGAAGAGGACTTGGAAGGCTGTTTGGTTACCAATTCTTCATTGGCTATATCAGTTAAGCCGCTTACGCCAAAATAATCGAGAGGGGGAATATAAAATGACAGAACAAAGACAAATCAGACCGGTTTCAAAAGGTGCATGGTTCCGAATAGTGTTTCTGGCATTTGCTCTTCTTAACCAATTGTTGGTCGTTTACGGGAAATCACCGTTACCTTTTACGGAGGCACAGTTGGAGCAATTATTTAGTATAATCTGGACTTCTGTTGCTGCGATTATTGCATGGTGGAAGGACAATGACTGGACTGAAAAAGCCAGAAGTAGAGTGAAGTAGTGTATATGTGGGACCGAGGTGATAACACCTTGGTTTTTTGTTATTTCATTTGATAGTCAAAATGACTAAGTGGAGTGATGAGGAGCATGAAAGTATTACTTTTTGCAGATCCCGGTATTGATGACTCATTAGCGATAATCTATGCATTGCTTCATCCTGAAATAGATGTGATGGGAATTGTTACAGGTTATGGGAATGTCTCTGTGTTCGATGCAACAAGAAATGCTGCCTATCTATTGGAACTGGCAGGAAGGTCTGATATTCCGGTAATAAGGGGAGCTTCCCAACCGCTAAGTGGTATTCATACAGTCTTTTATCCTGAGATACACGGACCACAGGGGTTAGGGCCGATAGTGCCGCCAGAGGATTTTCAAGCTGATGTTAGTCCATTTGAACTGATGTTTGAGATTATTGAGAGGAATATTGAAGATATTGTAATTGTGGATGTGGGGAGACAAACCACCCTTGCTTTCGCCTACAACCTCCGACCTGAACTTATGGAGCAAGTGAAGGAGGTATACCTCATGGGTGGAGCATTCATGGTTCCCGGTAATGTAACAGATATAGCAGAGGCCAATTTTTGGGGAGATCCCATTGCAACTTCGGTTATTTTGAACAAAGCCAAAAAAGTATATATTACCCCACTTAATGTAACAAACAGGGCGATAGTGACGAGGGATATTGCGACATACATTTTTAATCATACGAGCAGCCCCTACAAATATTTGATTCCAGCTGTAACTAATTATTATGCTAAATTCTACGACCAGGTGATGCCAGGTATAGATGGTTCCCCAGTGCATGATGTATTCACTCTTTACTATCTATTAAATAAGGATAAAACATATACCATCAAGAGAGACGTAAGGATTGCGATTGTGGACGGAAGCAGAGGGCAAAGTATAGCAGACTTAAGGATGGTCTATAAAGAACCTGAACTTGAGCATTATATAGCAATGGATTTTAATTATAACCATTTTATTGAAGATTTTATAAGGATTAATTTGCGAGAAGGAGGAGAACTCGCTTAGCTGCCTTATTTACAGCTGTATAAATTGCAGTGAAAAGTTAATTATAAAGGCATAGCGAGTAAATGGGGTGACACTGCAATGGATTTAAATTGGATATGGAAAGCGATTTTGATTACGATCATTGGTACTTTTTTATTAAGAATAGCTGGAAGAAAATCCATTTCTCAAATGACATTAGCTCAAGTGGTAATTATGATCGGTATTGGTTCCCTGTTAATTCAACCTTTAGCTGGGAAAAGTATCTGGGTTACATTCGGAGTGGGAATCACACTTGTAGTAACGCTTGTTATGATGGAACTTTTACAACTTAAATCCGACATTTTTGAGAAATTAATTACGGGGAAGGCGAAAGTATTAATAGAAAATGGAAAATTAAATGAAAAAACATTGAAAAAATTAAGATTTACCATTGATCAATTGGAGATGAAACTGAGACAAAATAGTATCTCTAGTATAAGTGATGTGAAGTGGGCAACACTTGAACCGAACGGACAATTAGGGTTTGAATTAACAGATCAAGCAAAGCCGATAACAAAGAAGGAATGGAATCTCCTTTATCAAGAAATCCAGCTCTTAAAAATAATGATAGATCCTTCTAGTAAACCAAGTCGAATAAATGAAGAGAAAAATGGGAATTTATTTACCGAAGTAAAAAATGGAAAACATAAACTAAAAGAACGACCTAGTGAAACACTTGATTAACCATACAGTTCTAAAAAAACTAATAATGTGGAAAATAAAAAAGCCGAGAGTCGGCTTTTTTTAATGAATATTACGATACACACCAATCACTTTACCAAGAATACTCACATTGCGAACAATGATTGGTTCTAATGTGGAGTTTTCAGGCTGTAATCGGATATAATCCTTTTCTTTAAAGAAACGTTTGACAGTAGCTTCATCCTCTTCTGTCATTGCCACTACGATGTCGCCGTTGTTAGCGGACTGTTGTTGGCGAACAATAACGTAGTCCCCATCAAGGATCCCTGCTTCTATCATACTGTCTCCCATAACTTCAAGCATGAAAACCTGCTCGTCCGGTGCAACATAGCGGTCAGGAAGTGGGAAGTAGTCCTCTACATTTTCAATGGCTGTAATCGGTTGTCCAGCAGTTACTTTACCGATGATCGGTACATTGACTGCTGAGATCTTCGGTACGAGTTCATCTTCCATAATCTCAATGGCTCTTGGTTTCGTAGGGTCTCTGCGAATGAGTCCTTTACTTTCAAGTCTTGCAAGGTGACCGTGAACAGTGGAGCTGGAAGCAAGTCCAACAGCTTCGCCAATCTCACGGACGGATGGTGGATACCCTTTTGCTTGGACTTCCTTTTTTATGTAATCCAATATGTCCTGTTGTCTTTTTGATAGTTTCATATTCCGCACCTCTATCATTTATATTGGTATTAGTATAGCATCTTTTCAGTAAAAATACAAACATAAGTTCGAATTATTGACAAGAATATATGTTCGCTAGATAATAATAGTTTAAAAGAATAGTGGAGGAAATCATACATGAAGGGAATCATTTATTGTCGTGTGAGTACCAAAAAAGATACACAAGAAACATCGCTTACTCGCCAAAGGGAAGAACTAGTATCGTTAGCGGCAAATCGAGGAATTAATGTTATCCAAGTAGTCGAAGAACAAGCGAGCGGCTATGACTTGGATCGTGAAGGGGTTTTCCAAATAATCGAATTAATTTCAACTGAGCCTGTTGAGGTGTTGCTAATTCAAGATGAAACGAGGCTCGGTAGAGGGAATGCCAAAATCGCGTTTTTACATTGGTTGCGAAAACATAAAATAAAGATATTTTCGATAACGGACGATGGAGAATTGAGGTTGTCAGATTCTGATTCGATGGTGATGGATATTGTGGCCATTGTAGAGGAATACCAAAGAAAGTTACATAATCTAAAAATAAAACGAGGCATGCAACGGGCAGTTAAAAGTGGATATGATCCTACCAAAAACCTCACAAACCTACACATGAGCCCTGGACGGGATAAAATTGATGTACCCATAGAAGAGATTGTGAGGCTGCGAAAAAACAAGCTGACTTTTCATGAAATCGCTGCCACATTAAGAGGGCTCGGGTATGAAGTATCCAAAGCAACTGTAAACAGGCGATACCGCGAGTATATGGAAGGGAACGACACCGGTTTGCTTGTAAAAAAAGAAACGCTCTAGTAAGATAAAAGCATATCTTCACAAGGAAGAAAGAAGGAGTTTTCTATGCTATCAAAAGAAAAAATCGCAAGAATTAACGCACTATCCAAAAAGGCCAAAAACGAGGGTCTCACGAAGGAAGAAACAGCTGAACAACAACAGCTTCGCCAGGAGTATATCAAGACGTTCCGGGCTTCAATGGAAAATACTCTACAAGGGGTAACGATTGTGGATCCAGAAGGAAATGATGTCACACCGGACAAATTAAAAGAAACAAAAAAGAATTTAAAGCATTAAACGCTTTTTTTCAGAACATTGGAACATACTATTTATGATAAAATAGAATTTTTCCAATAAAAATAAGTATAAGAGAGAAAGGGTGGAAAAGATGACACAACAAATAGATCAACTTTCCATTAACACAATTCGTACACTATCTATCGATGCAATTGAAAAAGCAAACTCTGGACATCCAGGTATGCCTATGGGCGCTGCGCCAATGGGATACTCTTTATGGACAAGGTTCATGAATCACAATCCTAAAAATCCAAATTGGTTCAATAGAGACCGATTCGTACTATCTGCTGGTCATGGTTCCATGTTGCTTTATAGCCTTTTACATCTAGGCGGATATGATGTATCCATGGAGGATTTGAAAGAATTCCGTCAGTGGGGAAGCAAAACTCCCGGTCATCCTGAAGTTGGACATACCCCTGGGGTAGACGCAACAACTGGTCCACTTGGGCAAGGTATTGCAATGGGTGTTGGTATGGCAATGGCAGAGCGCCACCTTGCAGCTACATACAACAAAGAAGGCATGGAATTGGTAAATCACTTTACATACAGCATTTGTGGAGATGGTGACCTAATGGAGGGTGTTTCCGGAGAAGCAGCTTCCTTGGCATCCCACCTTAAATTGGGCAGATTCATTGTCCTTTACGATTCCAATGATATTTCTCTTGACGGTGATTTAGATCGTTCCTTCTCTGAAAGCATTGAAGTGCGTTTTAAAGGATATGGATGGCAGTATATCCGTGTGGAAGATGGAAATAACTTAGAGGAAATCACAGCGGCAGTGGAAGAAGCACAGAGTGATCTGTCTCGCCCAACAATGATCGAAGTGAAAACAACTATTGGTTATGGTTCACCAAATCGTTCTGGGAAATCTGATGTTCATGGTGCTCCACTTGGATCAGATGAGTTGAAACTTACGAAAGAAGCATACAAATGGACTTTTGAGAACGACTTCCATGTTCCAGAAGAAGTATATACACATTTCCGTGAAACAGTGGCTGAAAAAGGTGCTAAAGCGGAAAGTGAATGGAATGAATTGTTTGAAGCGTATAAAGCTAAGTATCCTGAGCTTGGGAAACAACTAGAAGCAGCGATGAAAGGTGAGCTTCCTGATGGTTGGGATTCTGAAATTCCGGTGTATGAAGAAGGAAAAAGCTTGGCTTCCCGTGCATCTTCTGGAGAAGTTCTAAATGCAATTGCAAAACAAGTACCTTACTTCTTTGGTGGATCTGCTGACTTGGCTGGATCTAATAAGACAAATATTAAAAACGAAGCAGATTTCACTGCTGAAGATTACAGTGGCCGCAATATCTGGTTTGGTGTACGTGAATTTGGAATGGGTGCAGCCATGAACGGTATGGCGCTACACGGTGGTCTGAAAGTGTATGGAGGTACATTCTTTGTATTCTCTGATTATCTTCGTCCAGCTATTCGATTGGCAGCTCTTCAACAACTGCCTGTAACATATGTGTTCACACACGACTCCATCGCTGTTGGAGAAGATGGACCTACCCATGAGCCAATCGAACAGCTTCCATCCCTACGTGCGATGCCTAACCTAAGTGTCATTCGTCCTGCGGATGGAAACGAGACGGCAGCTGCATGGAAAGTTGCACTGGAATCCGAGAAAACACCGACGGCTCTTGTATTGACCCGTCAAAATCTCCCAACGATCAAAGGAACGGATGAAACAGCTCTAGAAGGTGTACGTAAAGGTGCTTATGTCATCTCCAAAGCTGGAAAAGACGTAGCAGATGCCCTTATCCTTGCAACTGGATCTGAGGTTGGTCTTGCTATTGAGGCGCAAAAAGCATTACAGCAAGATGGCATCCATGTTTCTGTTGTCAGCATGCCGTCATGGGATCGCTTTGAGCAGCAATCTCAAGAATACAAAAACGCTGTATTGCCTAAAGAGGTGAAAAAACGTTTAGGTATTGAAATGGCAACTCCACTTGGGTGGGAGCGCTATACAGGAGATGAAGGTGATATCCTGGCTATCAACGGATTTGGAGCTTCAGCACCTGGTGAGCGCATTATGAAAGAATACGGATTTACTACTGAAAATGTAGTTGCTAGAGTGAAGGCACTACTTGATAAATAATAAAAATAGAAAGAGGGCAATGTGTTATCACGGCATTGCTCTCTTTTTTTTACTTTCGACAACATCCGCTAAAAATAGCCCCTTGCCAACTACACTATAAGACAAAACTCTTCCTTATGATTCACTATAATAGAAAGAAAGAAGTGATAGGAGGGTTTCGTATGCGTCATTACATGATCTATTTAATAGAGGAAGAAGTAGCCAAGCATTATTCCGGTAATGAATTAAAGCTTTTTCAGCTCTTTCAACAGTACGAACAAGAGGAACCACTTCATTCTATAATCAAACAACAAGTGGATTATGTCACTATCCCAATCCCCACCTTCCCACTTCAACAGTCTTTGGAACATGCACTCAAAAACAGCGAAGGCTACAAACGAGTGGCCTATCAGCATCAAATAGAAAAAGTTGACTCAACTGCAAAGCTTTCCATCTTTGAAAAGTATTTAAAGCTCTCCTCCACAGGTTCTTTTGAAGCAGAAGCTATTTTCTTTGAAATCATCAGGAAACAGGCACCATACTTCCTTGCGATCGATACCAGCTCAAATCGTTATGGTTGGTTGCAACCAATCAAACAAAGAAAATTTGTTTAATTGATGGAGAAATGTATCGGAAAATGTTGTATAATAGGTTCTAGTTTAGTACACTACATTGGTAGACCTAGTTTTGAGGAGGAAATTTTTGATGGCAACATGGATTTGGATTCTTATTGTAGTTCTAGCACTGATTGCTGGGGTTGCACTAGGATTTTTCATCGCTCGTAAGTACATGATGACTTACTTAAAGAAAAATCCACCAATTAATGAGCAAATGCTTCGCGTGATGATGATGCAAATGGGAATGAAACCATCCCAAAAGAAAATTAATCAAATGATGTCTGCGATGAATAAGCAAATGAAATAAATGAGAAAGCACTCCAGTGATGTGGGTGCTTTTTCTTTTTGTTTGGCGTTTGGGGAGAAGAAATGATAATGAGGGAGGTATGTGAGGGCGAAACGGGTTAAGGGGGGACTATGTGGTGAAAAGGAATGAATGGTGCGCGGAATGAGGAGGGGAAAGTGAAAACGCGTGTCATAGGGGTTGTATGAAGCGCGGAATGAAGTGAGGGAAGTGAAAACGCGTACCATAGGGGTTGAATGAAGCGCGGAATGAGGAGGGGAAAGTGAAAACGCGTGTCAAAGATAGTGTAAGAATCCCAACATGGAAGTCACTGAAGAAAACCTGTAGTCAAAGACGTCATATAAGCCCGAAAAGGAAGCGATCCGGTCTTCAAAGCCACGTAAGAAGCCTAAAACGAAGCTGCTTAACTAATACCAATACCTCCTAACATCACAACAGAAATAAAACCTCATAAAAAAGTATCTTCCTAAAAATTTGAATATTTGCTAAACTGTTATAGTTGAAGCGTACAGTACATACATTTGAAAAGGCTATTTATCGTAAACTTAATTGTTTGTTGCACTTATCAACCAACCATAAAATTTCTTACTTTCGGGTTTTTCGCGACAGTAAAGAATATATTACATGCCTGGTTATAAAGTAAATTACCAGCAAACAGAGTACTAGCAACAATAAAAGAACCAAAAGAATGAGAGAGAAAAATCGGGGGAAAAACCATGAGTATTTTTAAGGACCTTTGGTGGTTTTTTAAACAGGAGCGCAAGTCATATATACCAGGAGTGCTTTTACTTGCGATAGTTGCATTTCTTGAACTTATTCCACCCAGGATAGTGGGAATGACGGTGGATCACATTGTGGATGGGACGCTAACAAGAGAGACCATTCTAACTTTGATGTTGGTACTCCTTGGTACTGCCATTATCGTTTATATATTACGCTATCTTTGGAGAATCATGATTTTTGGTCCGGCAGTGAGGCTTGCCAGATTACTCCGTAATAATTTGTATGAACACTTCACGAAAATGTCCGCAAGTTTCTATCAGCGTCGACGCGTTGGTGACTTGATGGCTCATTCCACCAATGACCTTCAAGCGATCCAACAGACAGCTGGTGCAGGAGTGTTAACACTTGTTGACTCTTTAATGACTGGGGGATTCGTTTTAATCGCCATGGCAGCAACAATAAGCTGGAAGTTGACATTGATCTGCCTCATCCCACTTCCTTTCATGGCACTGGCAACAAATTATTACGGATCTTTGTTGCATAAAACGTTTCATAAAGCTCAGGCTGCCTTTTCATCGTTAAATGATAAAGTGCAGGAAAGTGTGAACGGTATTAAAGTTGTCAAGACGTTCGGGCAAGAAAAAGAAGAAATCGAAGAATTTGAAAAACAAGCAGAAGATGTAGTGAAGAAGAATGTAACGGTAGCTAAAATAGATTCTCTGTTTGACCCGACTATCGGCTTGATCATCGGTATTTCCTTCTTTCTTGCCATCGCTTTTGGTTCGAGATATGTCATGATGGGGGAAATGACCATTGGGGAATTGATTGCATTCACTACCTATCTTGGTCTCTTGATCTGGCCAATGCTAGCGTTTGGCTGGCTTTTCAATATCGTGGAACGTGGGAGGGCCTCTTATGATCGTGTCTCTGCCCTTATGAGAGAAGAAGTGGATATCAGGAATATAAAGGAGGCCAATGAAAATGTCCCTACAGGAGACATTCAATATAATGTACAAACATTTACCTATCCCACAGAAGAGGAAGCTCTGCTTAAAGATATTCGTTTCCATCTGAAACAAGGTGAAACATTAGGGATTGTCGGAAAGACTGGTAGCGGTAAGACCACACTCTTAAAAATGCTGATCAGGGAGTATGATGGCATCCAAGGAAATATCTTTATCGGCTCGAATCCTATAACTAAATATTCCTTGGAAGCGTTAAGAAAAGCAATTGGTTATGTACCGCAAGATCACTTCCTATTCTCAGCAACGATTGCAGATAACATCGCTTTTGCGGTACCGGAAGCATCATTTGAGGAGATAATCCAAGCGGCCAAATTAGCGAACATTCATGAGGATATCATCCAATTCACGGATGGTTACCAAACGATGGTTGGAGAGCGCGGTGTATCCTTATCAGGAGGACAAAAACAGAGGTTGTCCATAGCAAGAGCATTGCTGATGGATCCAGAGATTTTAATCCTCGATGATTCCCTATCTGCAGTGGATGCGAAAACGGAAGAGAGCATCCTTCATGCACTAAAGGAAAATCGCCAAGGAAAGACAACAATTATTACCTCCCATCGTTTAAGTGCGATTCAGCATGCTCAAACAATCATCGTAATAGAAAATGGCGGGATAGCGCAGAAAGGTTCGCATGGAGAGTTAATGGAAGCAGAAGGATGGTACAGGGAAATGTATCATCGACAAGCATTAGAGTCCCTTGTGGAGCATGGGGGTTAAAAGATGAACAATCAGACAATAACGGCAAAAGAACAAAGGCAGGTCCTTAAAAGACTCTTGGGATATGCTAAACCACATACCAAGCAATTTATTTTTGCATTTAGTTTACTCGTCCTCGCGACCATAGGAGAAATAGTAGGTCCCTTGATCATCAAGGTGTTCATTGATGATTATTTAACTCCACAAGTGATGGAAACGGGCCCGATCGTAACACTTGCATCACTATATATCGGAATTTTAATAGCAAAAGTGATCATAACTTATTTTCAACTTTTGAAATTCCAAGAAATATCTTTAAAAATAATACAAGAACTCAGGATAGACATTTTCGCAAAGGTACAGACTCTTGGATTGAAATTTTTTGATAAAACTCCTGGAGGAAGTATTGTTTCCAGGGTTACCAATGATACTGAAGCGATCAAAGATATGTTTGTGAGTGTCATTTCAACATTCGTTCAAAATGGCGTGTTTCTAATCGGAATATTTATTGCTATGTTTTTGTTGAATGTACAATTGGCCATTTTCTGTTTGCTGATCATCCCCATCATTTTCGCGATCATGGCTACTTACCGCCATTTCAGTTCCAGGTTTTATGCGGATATGAGAGAAAGGCTCAGTCAGCTTAACGCTAAGCTGAATGAATCGTTGCAAGGGATGGCTATCATTCAAGTATTCCGACAAGAAAAAAGGCTTCGTAAGGAGTTCGCGGATATCAATGAGGCACACTATCAAGCTGGTGTGAAGAATATCAAGCTTGACGGGCTTCTGTTGCGTCCGGCCATCGATTTTGTTTATGTTTTATCGTTAATATTAGTGTTGAGTTATTTTGGTATTTCCTCCATAGGGAATGTCATAGAAATTGGAGTACTCTATGCGTTCGTTAACTACTTGGGTAGATTCTTTGAGCCAGTGAATCAAATGATGATGAGGCTTTCCATGTATCAACAGGCCATCGTTTCCGCATCAAGGGTATTTCATCTTCTGGATGAAAAAGAGCTTGCCCCAACAGCAGAAAAATCGAAAAGTTCTCCAACTATCACATCTGGTGAGATAGAATTTAAGAATGTGACATTCTCCTATGATGGCAAGCGTGATGTATTAAAAGATATATCTTTCACAGCGAAGCCTGGAGAAACAGTAGCGCTAGTTGGTCACACCGGTAGCGGTAAGAGTTCCATTATCAACCTTTTAATGCGATTCTACCAAATTGAAAAAGGAGAAGTCCTTATTGATGGATTTCCCCTAAAGTACTTTGATGATCAGGAGCTTCGTAAAAAGATGGGGCTTGTCCTTCAGGATCCATTTCTTTTTTATGGTACAATCAGCCATAACATCCGGCTTCATGATCCCACCATTTCAGATGATGAGATTAAAATAGCGGCAGAATTCGTGCAGGCAGATTCATTTATTGACAATCTCCCAGAACAATATGAACAACTGGTTGTTGAAAGAGGAGCAACATTCTCAAGTGGTCAAAGGCAGCTGGTTGCTTTTGCGAGGACCATTGCAACCAAACCTAAGATCCTAGTATTAGATGAGGCCACTGCAAACATAGATACGGAAACAGAAGAAGCAATCCAGACGGCACTTGAGAAAATGAGGAAAGGGCGAACGACGATAGCGATTGCCCATCGACTTTCTACCATACAAGATGCCGATCAAATTCTGGTCCTTCACCAAGGAGAGATTGTAGAGAGGGGAACGCATCAGGAATTATTGAATCAGGAAGGTTTATACTATAAGATGTTTCTTCTCCAAAACGGCCACCCTGATAAAGTGGAGGATGCGGTCATTCACCCTGGATAAGTGTCAGCACGGCCAATTTTCGGGCCGTGCATTTTTTACATGATAAAATCAAAAACAACCCCCTCTCACCATGAGAAGGGGGGCGGTAAACCAAGCTATAAGCTCACTTTATTCCTATGTATTATTTGGGGACGATGATATGGTTATACTTGTTTAGAAGCGTGTCCAATTCCTGGCTGAGCTTTAGCGTTTTAGAAGAAGACATTCCGTTTTTTGCCACAATGTCAATGAGTTCCATTCGCTTTTTTTCAATAAGATTTAATAATTCTTGTTTAGTAGCCAAAGTTGAGTATCCTTCCTTCTTCCAATTCGTAACATCATTATACTAGAATTTAGGAGGCAATACAAAGAAAAATTGCAAGTTAATGGGACTTTAATAATTGTCAAACTAGTGAAAAATAACTAGGCAATACTGTCACGGTTTCGTCATAGATTATTATAAAGCGGGGGTATGTTTTCGAACGTTTTCTGTTACTATATTAATTATAATTGAATAGGAGTAGTGATACTATGTCTGCAGATGTTACGCTTTTTTTAGCGTTTGGAGCGGGATTTTTATCGTTCATCTCCCCATGTACGCTACCAATCTACCCTGCTTTTCTATCTTATATAACAGGTGTGTCGGTAGGAGAATTGAAAGACGAAAAGGGTATGTTTCGTAGCAGAAGTATTTTACATACAGTGTTTTTCCTATTGGGCTTTTCCATCATCTTTATCTGGTTAGGATTTAGTGCATCATTCTTGGGGCAATTCTTTGTCCAGTACAATGATTTAATACGCCAGATAGGAGCTATTCTGATCATCTTTTTTGGACTTGTCATACTAGGGGTATTTCAGCCTAAATTCTTGATGACAGATAAAAAGCTCTCCTTTAAGAATAGGCCTACCGGGTACATTGGTACAGTTTTGATAGGGATGGCTTTTGCTGCAGGATGGACACCTTGTACTGGTCCGATTCTTGTGTCAGTCATGGCTTTGGCAGCAGCAAATCCAGGGTCCGGTGTATTATACATGACAGCATATGTATTGGGATTTGCAATTCCGTTCTTCATCCTCTCTTTCTTTATCGGAAAGTTGTCGTGGATTAAACGCAATCATGTCTTAATCATGAAAGTGGGCGGATATACCATGATTTTCATGGGTATTCTGTTATTCTTTGATTGGTTGACCAAAATAATAGTGTGGCTGACGGCAATTACCGGAGGATTTAAAGGATTTTAAATTGTGTGATATTTTAGTTGATTCTTATGTTCGAAAAGAGTAAAGTTAAAAATGGGAATAAAGGAAATTTAAAACTTTTTTATAGGACATAAGGAGGACTCTGCGGTGGCTAACGTTTTAGTAGTGGATGATGCAAAGTTTATGAGGCTAACAATTGGAAACATATTAACTAAATCTAACCACACTGTTATCGGTGAAGCAGAGAATGGAAGAGATGCAGTTTCACTCTATCGGGATCATCAGCCAGATCTTGTCACGATGGATATTACCATGCCAGAAATGAACGGTATTGAAGCTGTTCGTGAAATAGTGAAGGATTTTCCAAAGGCGAAAATTATCATGTGCTCAGCCATGGGGCAGCAACGCTTGATTGTGGAAGCGATTGAAGCAGGTGCAAAAGATTTCATCGTAAAGCCCTTTGATGAAAGCAGGGTTTTGGAAGCAGTGAAAAGAGTCATGGGATAACACACAATGAACTATCTTCTCCATATTTATGGAGGGGGTAGTTTATTTTTATGAAAGGGGAAATGGTAAAAGCCAAGATATGACTTTTAAAATTTCTCTTTTTCGGTATAATAGTAAGAGGTTAAAAGATGTGAAAACAGAGGATGATTAAAGTGAATACAGTACTATCTACGATTTTCGCAGTATGTATGGCACTTCTGGTATTGTTTATTAGAATGAAGGCTGCGAAAAAACCTTCTTCAGTCAAAAAAATTGTATTGCCTCCCATTTTCATGAGCACAGGTGCACTAATGTTCCTATTTCCTGAATTCCGTGTTTCCTCGCTACAAGTTTTGGAAGCTTTGACAGTCGGAGCGATCTTTTCCATATTTTTAATTAAAACTTCCAAATTTGAGATGAAAGATAATGACATATACTTAAAACGTTCGAAGGCATTCGTTTTTATTTTACTTGGATTATTGGCTATTAGGGTGGTTTTGAAGCTTGTTCTGAGCACTCAAATTGATATCGGAGAATTGACCGGAATGTTTTGGTTGCTTGCTTTCGGCATGATTGTTCCATGGAGAGTTGCCATGTACATCAAATACAAAAAGATAGAGAGTGGAGCCATCCCACCAACGATAAAAACCTCGGTATAACAAACCGAGGTTTTTATCCTTAGAATAAATGTTGATATGGTGCGCGATCAATATTGAGATGTTCCAGTTTTTTTATAAGAAACTTATGGTCTCGTTTCGGTGTGGCGAGGATATAACCGCGAATAACATGTTCTCTCGTTATTTCGTTTGCTTTTTCCTTATATGCTATTTCACCAATCTTTCCTGCAATCTTCTGTCTAGCGATATCACGAAACAATTCCGGTACAGGTGAGACGAGCTCCTCTAACAGGAGTTTAAGATCTTCCGGCCACATATGACGGGTTTCTTTCAAATAGAAATCCTGCCAATCCAATTCCGATTTTCCATCTTCTTTTGGAAGCCGTTTAAGAAACTTGCGAAACATAAAAAATCCACCGATGGCCAACAATACGACCATTGTGACAACCCAAAATAAAATTAACCATAGAAACCATCCGGTTAACATGTTCTTTTCCCTCCGAACTCGTTAACATTCTTGTATTATTATAACCGAAACTATTATAATTGCACTAGTAAATGAAAAATCAGAGAGATTTTCATATAAAAAATGACAAAGTTTTGACGGAGGTGCGACGATGAAAAAGATTGGTGCCGTTATTGGCAGCATGGGAAAAACCGAGGTACTCTCCCAAAGAGTCTGCCCTAAATGTAATAGGGAAGTAAAGCGCGTCCGCATGCAAATTATCGGCGGAGAAAATAAAGGACAATGGCAAGAATATGAAAATGAATGTGATTGCCGACTGGCGGCTGAAACCATGCAAGCGGAGAAACGCAGAAAGCATAAATACTTTGAGCAATTCTGCATTATTCCGAGAGAACTTGCGGATGCCACTTTGGAAAACTTCAAGGTGGAATATTCCAGCCAAGGAGAAGCATTGGCAAGTACAATTGACTTTTTCGACCAGTTTACCGGAAGAGAAAACCTGTATTATTTTGGCCGGACAGGAAGAGGGAAAACACACTTGGCAGTAGGGTTGTATAAATACTTCAAGGAAAATAATATTACTGCGATGTTTTTTGATGTACCAAAGCTAATGGATACGATTGTTGCCTCTTGGGACAGTGATTCTGGGTATTCCGAAAGCAAGTTCATGAAGGCTATTGCGGAAGTGGATGTACTTATCCTGGATGATCTAGGAGTGGAGAGGGTGAGCGAGTGGGTGGATCAGACGATCTATTCCATCTTGAATCAGCGACAAGGAAAGAGCATCGTTTTTACCTCTAATATTCACCCTGGAGATCTAACGAAACGATACGGGGAACGGATTGCAGACAGAATTAAAAATAAAATGAGTCAGAACCAGTTGATTTCAATAGTGACCCCGGAGAGCTATCGGACTAAAGATCTAACTATGTACAAAGACTAACATATAAGGTTAAAAATAAAGGCTCTGTTAAAACACCGCTGTTGATTTCCGCACTAGGCTTCGCTTTCCTAGGGGCATTTGGGGAGCCTCCTCGGCTGGCGCCTGCGGGGTCTCCCCTAAACGCTATCTCCCTCAGGAGTCTTCGCCTATTGCTACAATCAACAGCTAGGTTTCTGCAAAAATCAACAATATGCTTTAACAGAGCCAAAATAAAAGATTCATTCATCCATAGCAGAAATACTGCTATGGGTTTTTCGTGTTACGAAACATTTACCGGAAATTTGTCTATTTTTGTTAATGAAATAATGGTAAAATAATTCTAAATAGAAAGAAAATAAAAAGGGGTGCCTAAAATTGAAACAAGTAGATCTTTTAAAGAAAGAGCTGTCCAACGTTATTATTGGAAAAGACGAAGTAGTAGAGCTATTATTTATCTCTTTACTTAACAAAGGACATGTTTTACTCGAGAGTGTACCTGGTACAGGAAAAACTATGTTGGCAAAAAGTTTTGCAAAGACAATGGATGCCCGCTTTAAACGTATCCAATTTACTCCTGATGTGCTACCAAGTGATGTCACCGGAATTCAGTTTTTTAATCCAAAGGAACAGAATTTTGAACTAAGACCTGGTCCCATCATGACCAATATCTTACTCGCGGACGAAATAAATCGTGCCACTCCCAGAACGCAATCAAGCTTACTCGAGGTAATGGAGGAACGCCAAGTAACCATAGATGGGGAGACATTATCTATACCCGGACCATTCATGGTGGTAGCAACACAGAATCCGATTGAATCACAGCAAGGGACGTTTCCGTTGCCGGAAGCTCAGATGGATCGATTTTTTATCCAAATAGATCTAGGGTATCCTACAATGGAAGAAGAAAAAAAGATTATGAATAAGTACCGCTTGGATGAACCAATTAAGCATATGACCTCTTTCTTTACGAAAGAAGAAGTTATGGAACTGCAAGATCAGGTCAAGCAGGTGAAAGTATCATCAGTGGTAGAAGATTACATACTGGAAATTGTTCATATGACGAGAAATCATGAAGAAATAGAGCTAGGGGTAAGCCCTCGTGGTACATTAGCACTGATGCGTGCCGCACAGGGGGCAGCATTTGTTAAAGGACGAGAATACGTTATACCGGAAGATGTAAAGAAAATGGCACCATATGTATTGAGTCACCGATTGGTTCTTACAATGGAAGGCTCGCTTAAGAAAACCAATAAACAAATTGTTACAGAAGTGCTGGCAAGGGTCGTTGTGCCTGTGGAGGCGACTATATAGGGATGGCTAGGTGGAATCAACAAGTAGATAACCTTACCCATCATATTTATTTTCGAGCGTGTTCATTTGTCATTATTGCAATCGGCTTCTTGACAGGACATCCCATTTTATTCTTTATGGGAAGTTTGTATTTTGTCTATTTTGTTGTTTCTTATTATTATTTATCCAATGTCGGAAAGAGACTAAAGCTAACAATTGCAAATGGTCAAATAAAGCTTTTTCCAGGTGAAACAGGGGTCATTAAGCTGAAGCTCGAACAACCATCCTGGTTACCTATCTTTTCTGGGCACATCCAACTTGTTACAGATAATAATATCGAGTTCTTGAATGGGGACAGAAGTACACGCATCAGCAAGATAAGCCTGCCATTTTCCTTAATGGGTAACAGTGAAGTGGTCATTGATATTCCTTTTACTGCTAGAGAAAGAGGAGTAGCTAAATTACATCACATTGAGCTACAGATTTCACACTTCATAGATTTTGGAAAAGTATATTTGCAGAAGAATGATTTGACCAAATTTGAAGTGCTTGTTTACTCCGAGCAAGTACCTGTAACTGGTCTCGAGAGAATCATGCCCAAGAATCAAGGCACCTATCCAACTCGGTCTTCCCTTTTTGAGGATGTCAGTACAATAATAGGTACACGTGATTATACAGCAGGTGATTCCTTTAACAAGATTCATTGGAAAGCTTCCGCTAAGGTCACAAGCCTTCAAACGAAAATGTATGAAAAGACAGCTCAATATTCGTGGTTAATTGTTTTTGATATTAGATCTGGCAATTTAGAAGAGAGAATTAAAGGGATAACCCATTTAATCCATCATGCTACTAAGTTTCATATTCCATATTCCTTGCTTGTTAACATTAAGAAGGTAGGGACTCCTAGTTATTTGGAACTGCCTTATGGTGAGGGGAAGCGTCATCTTCAAACTGCGTTGACGATGTTGGCGAGATTGCAAGGAAACAGTGTATCCATAAGTATGCCAGCCTTTGAAAAAATAACCTTGCAACATGCTGCCCATTCTCCATATGTGATTCTATGCGGGGAAAAAGAGCGATTAAGCGGGTGGAAGATGCCTAGTGGAATCAATGTAAACCTTCTTGATGTAAAAGATGATAGTTGTACTTTACTATCATTGCGTACGGAAGCAAGAAAGGAGGCTGTAAATGGGTAACCTTTGGAGGAACAGCATTCACTTATTGCTCGAGCTCAACATACTCTATTTTTTTATCTTGCTATTGTATTTAGATTCCGGAAATCTACCTTCAATAATAGGAGTTTTGTTGCCCTATGGTTTTTCGATTGCTATATATGGTTTTTTAAACAACAAACTTCCAAATAATTATGCGGCAATCATGTTGGTGGCACCTATATTAGCTCTTTTTGCTTATCTTTCTTCCTATAGCATCGGTCTTTCGCTTATTATCGGAATTTTCCTTAGTTTCAGGGCATTCATGTATTTTGTGGAAGAAAGATTCATTTCAACCTTTGCTTTATTGATTATTTCATTCATTTGGATGCCTTTTGTTTACGGGGCAGGAACATTGGTGGACTATCCCCATGGGCTAATATTATTGCTATTGTTTGGAGCGCAACTGGCACTGGTCATTATACTGTATAGTGGACATGCCATCTTCCAATTGAATGGGAACCGTTACATGCAAAAAAAGGTGATTAGTGCCACAGCAATCGTTTTTATCGGCATTGTCGCAATATCAGCCTTTTTTGCCACCATCGGTAAGTACCTGATTACAGCTGGACTTTCCTTATTCGGCATAGGTGTTAGTTTTGTTTTTAATGTATTATCAAGACCTGTGTTTTATCTATTAGGTTTGCATGATTGGTCCATCAAAACCGGCGGGGGACCTCAAGATGCAGGAACAATGGAATTTGGGGAGGAAGAGGAGGCAGAAACGGCCGAGATGTTAGCACCACCAGAAAACCTATTTGATAATCCTGTAGTGGTGGCAGTTGGTGTCATTCTTTTCTTATCAATCCTTTACTTCCTATTAAAGCGGAAAAAAGTGAGCAATCAAAAGAATGAGTTAGCAGTTGAACAGCAATTTACTTCTACTATGACTAAAAATAGTGGTGGTGGATTTTTTACCGGCAGAAGAAAACAAAAGCCTCCTGAAGATGAAGTAAGGAAGCTTATGTTTGAGTTAGAGAAGCTGGCATGGAAGAAAAACCGTGGCCGTCTTCCGAATGAAACATTGGAAGAGTGGTTAAAACGCGAGACCACATTCAAAGAAAGCTTCATGGAGTTGTATGCTAAAGTAAGATATGGAGAAATGAAACTCTCCCCATCTGAAGTAGCAACCTGCAAGACAATGGCAGAGGAAATTCGAAAAGTGATGAAGCAGTGGAAAAAAGCGAGTTAACTATTATTTACTGCAGTGTATCCATTACTGGGTACACTGTTTTTTGTGGGAAAACCCGTTAGAGTGAATGGATTCCAATACTTTTCCATAATTATCCTCCATCAAATTTGGCCGTATTTCTTCATAATCAGCGATTATTCCGCTTCTGCTGGAATTAAATGAAGGTCCATATTATTGGTAGCGTTTACACTCACTATCTGGCTTCCATACGGACTAATTGCCCCAACACCCTTGATATACATTCTCTACATGTTACGATTATAAACGTTGTTAAAAACGAACGGACAGACAGGGGCGATTAGATGTTGAACGAAAAAGTGATTGGATTTATCGGAGCAGGGTCGATGGCAGAAGCGATGATTTCAGGTATTGTAGCAAGTGAGATCATCCCTGCAAAAAACGTGGTAGTAAGTAATAGATCAAACATCGACAGATTAATGGAACTTGAGGATAAATACGGTGTTCGTGGTGTTATGAAGCAAGACCTTAATATGAACGAACTAGACATTATTGTACTTGCCATGAAGCCGAAAGATATAGAAATTGCACTAGCTTCATTAAAAGATCAATTAAACTCTTCCCAATTATTGCTTTCCGTATTAGCTGGAGTATCTACTAGCTATATGGAAGAGGGGTTAAATCCTGGACAGCCAGTTATTCGCGTAATGCCGAATACGTCAAGCATGATTGGTGAATCTGCAACAGCCATTTCAGCTGGGAAGCATGTTGCGATGGATCATATAGTAGACACAAAAGTCATCTTGCAAACAATCGGAAAAGTATACACGATTGAAGAAGAACAAATGGACGTTTTTACAGGAGTTGCCGGAAGTGGCCCAGCATATTTCTATTATTTAATGGAGCATATGGAAAAAACAGCGAAAGAAGCAGGGTTAGACGAAGAAGTAACTCGTGATGTTGTTGCACAAACCATTCTCGGTGCTGCGAAGATGATGCAGACGAATAATGAAGAACCTGCATCGTTACGAAAGAAAGTGACTTCCCCTAACGGGACAACAGCAGCAGGATTAGAAGCATTAAGTGACAACGGCGGTGGAAAAGCCATTTCAGCTGCGATTAAAGGTGCGGCAGAACGATCCAAAGAAATCAGTGAAGAAAAAGAAAAAGAATTAGTATTACAGTAAGTTTTACAACTATGTATAAAACAGGAGTGATTGAATGACCCCCGATAATAAGACAAAACGGGTAGTAATAAAAATTGGAAGCAGTTCATTGACAAGTTCACATGGTGAAATCAGCAGAAGAAAACTAGAAAGGCTTGTTGATGAAGTGGCCCAATTGAAAGACCAAGGCTATGAAGTTTTATTGGTATCCTCAGGTGCCGTAGCAGCAGGATATAGAAAGCTAGGCTGTTTAAATAGACCAACAAGTTTACCGGAAAAACAAGCAGCAGCGTCCATTGGGCAAGGCTTGTTGATGGAGGCATACAGCGAACTGTTCTTATCTAATGGTTACGTTGCCTCTCAAATCCTCATCACAAGAGAAGATTTTTCGGATGAAAATCGCTACAATAACGCGCGCAACACCGCGAATGTTCTTTTAGAGCGTGGTATTGTACCGATCGTCAATGAAAATGACACCGTCACGGTAAACCGATTAAAATTTGGGGATAATGATACACTTTCCGCTAAGGTTGCAGGACTTGTGGATGCAGATATGTTGTTAATTTTATCTGATATCGACGGATTGTATGATGCTGATCCCCGTAAGGATCCGGACGCGACTCTATTACGCAAGGTGGAAGAAATCACCCCTGAAATTGAAGCAGCAGCCGGAGACCCAGGAAGCTCTGTCGGCACTGGTGGAATGAAGTCGAAAATCGATGCAGTGAAGATCGCCATGGCATCTGGTATCCCTGCGTTCTTGGGTAAAGCAGGAGTACCGAACATTTTACTTCAAGCAGTGGAAAAAGAAGCTACTGGAACGTATTTTGAATCGAAGGATTCTGCAGTAAACTTGAACCACAAAAAGCAATGGATCGCGTTCAATTCAGGTCCAGAGGGAGAAGTAGTACTAGCAGAAGGTGCGGATGTTTCCATGCTGGGCAAAAAGAGATTGTTACCCTCTAGCATCAGTAAGGTGAAAGGATATTTCAAGGAAGGATCCGTCGTGAGAATTCTGGACTTTGAAGGAAACAGAATCGGACTTGGAGTGGTAAATTACTCCTCAGAACAATTAAGAGAGTATGATCAAACCCAAGGTAAATTTGAAGAGGAAGTCGTGAAAAATGATGACTTAGTATGTCACTTAGAGGCTTCCATACCTGTTGGGATTTAAATATTGAAGCAACGTGCGAAGATTCCTGCGCGAGGTAGTGGTTAGCGGAGATGTTGCAGGCAAAGCTGAGGAGGCTCCGCATGTACCCTATGGAAGCGTAAAGCCAAGCGAAAATCAACAGCGAAGTGGACGTAAAATAAAAACTAGGGAGGAATTTGATGTCTTTATTAGTAGAGACAAATGTAGAAACACAAGCAAAAGTAGCGAAGAAAGCGGCAAAGGTTGTAGGCCTTTTATCAACAGAAGAAAAGAACAGTATTCTTAAGCATATCGCTAACACCCTTGAAAGCAATGTATCCCATATCCTTGAGGCCAATAACAAAGATTTGGACAAAGGGCGCGAAAAAGGCTATACAGAAGCATATATGGACCGCTTGGCACTATCTGAGGACCGCATTGCAGATTTTGCGAATGGTTTAAGAGAAGTAGCAGAACTTGAGGATCCTGTTGGGGACATCCTTTCAGATTGGACGTTGGAAAATGGCCTTCAAGTAGAAAAAGTTCGTGTACCACTTGGAGTGATCGGTATGATCTACGAAGCACGCCCTAATGTGACAGTAGATGCGACTGGACTAGCTCTGAAATCCGGTAACGCTATTGTTTTAAAAGGCGGTTCTTCTGCCATCAACTCCAACCAAGCGATAGTGGATGTGATCCACAAAGCATTGAAGACTACTTCTATTCCAGAAGAAGCGGTACAATTTATCGCGAGTACAGATCGAAAAGCAACGCAAGAGCTATTTACGATGAAGGATCATATTGATGTATTAATTCCTCGTGGAGGAGCGTCTTTAATCAATGCAGTTGTAGAAAATGCTACAGTACCAGTCCTTGAGACAGGTGTTGGGAACTGTCACCTTTATATTGACAAGGATGCAGATGTCGAGAAAGCATTATCTATTGTCGTTAATGCCAAAACGGACCGTCCGGCGGTTTGTAATGCAGCAGAGACCTTGATTGTGCATGAGGCTTGGTTCCACGCCAATAAAGAAGCTTTAATCAACATGTTCAAGGACAACGGTATTACGGTGCATGGAGATGACACAGTTTTTGAAACGATTCCAGGAGCTGAAAAAGCAGGCCATGAAGATTGGACGAATGAATATTTAAGCTTGGATATTGCAGTGAAAGTGGTTGCTGACATGGATGAGGCTATCGACCATATTGATGAGTTTGGAACGAAACATTCAGAGGCCATCATTACGGAAAACAAAGAAACTGCCAGCAAGTTCATGAAACTTGTAGATGCAGCAGCGGTTTATCAGAATGCATCCACACGTTTCACAGATGGTGGCGCTTTAGGATTCGGTGCAGAGATCGGAATCTCCACTCAAAAGCTTCATGCTCGTGGTCCTATGGGACTACCAGCATTAACAACGGTTAAATTCCAAATGACTGGAAACGGTCAGATTAGATGATTCTTTCATAGGGCTTACCTCTAATAGGGGGTAAGTCCTTATTAATTTAAAAAAGAGGAAAAATATGCTAATGAATTGAATTAATACATATAAAGATAAAAAAGGGGTTCAGGTTATGGAAAACACCGTAGGGAAGATTCTTCAAATTCTAGGATTTATCGTAATTGGCATAGGTGTATTGCTCGCAATTATTTTTGCATCAGAAACAGGTAGTATAGGAATGGCCTTATCAGCTTTGTTTACTTCTTCTGTAGGCGGAATGGTTTTGATCGGGTTTGCTGAAATTATCCGTTTGCTTGAAAGAGTGGTCCAAAAGGTTAATCCATTTCCATCAGCGGCCCAATCTATTAAGTCAGGAGTAGAGGTCACTAATCAACCAGTAGGGTTAACGGAAGAAAACAAAGAAGAAATAAAAGCATTTCTTCAAAAGAATGATATCCAATACGATCGTATTTTATCGACCCCTAGAGAGGATTTCTTCATCGTCGTATTAAAGTACGAAGCCATGTTAATAGAGCTTGGAGGATTTCAGCCAAAACTCATCAGCAAAGAAAAATGGCCACATGATCTAAAGCACTGGTATGAAGCTCAGGAAAACAACCAGTAAAGTGAAAAAAGAAGCAGCAGGCCTGCTTCTTTTTTTGAACCTTGCTTAACACCAAACAATGACTTTATATGGCATGGTCTGTGCCGGAATACTTTTTGTGGAAGGACCGTAAATCACGATCAGATTACGGTCAGCAGGATTTCCAGTAAAAGGCTGACCGTTGGCTAAAAGGAGTTGTGTGAAAGGGGAGAGGTTCAGCTTCAACTGTCCGTCACTGCTAACAAGCTGGTTGTTAAAGTAGTCGACTTTAACATTCTGAATGCTGTTCTCTTTTACGATAATCAGCGCGTTGTATTGAGGAGGGTAAATGAAAGGTACCGGTGCATTTGCATTATAATAGCCTGTTATGGTATCTCCAACAGAAACTTGACTATGATCGATGAAATAAGTGGTAGGGGCGACAACAAAATTCACCATTGTACCTCCCCCATCATCCACGGAATATAACTTATAGCAACCCTCATTTTCTCCATTTGGACTTATGGGGAAATCACTGATCATGGTGACAATTCCACGAAAAAAAACAAAGTTTATCATAACATTCCTCCATCATTTTAAACTCCTTTCAATATTGTATTATTCATAGCGTATTAATATGAGAATGACCCCCTAAGAGGTATGAGAAGAAAAAACAAGAAGAATTGAAAATAATAATTAAAATAAACACCTTTGCATTATTGGTTTAAAATGAAAAGGTGTTTTTAGGGGCTATTCAATCATATTATTAAATTTCAAGACTCCTTCCATTGCCTGTATGAAGTCTGCTTTTGCTTTGTCACGCCATTTTTGCTCTGAAGGGTAAAACATTTCTCGATAACGGGAATCTAAAATTTCCTTTGAGTGTTCGTCATTACTACCGTGATGTATCATCTGATTCTCCATTATCGTCCTCTTTACCGAATCAATGGAAGCCCACAACCCATCTCCCATTGTCCCAAACTCAAAAGTAGTGGAATACAAACTTTTTGAAGGGGCTATTTCTTCTTTGAGCATTGCGAAGTATTCCGGAACATCTCCATTGGTTACATAGTATTCATCAGAGTCAGGAGTGAAGACAAGCGGATAACCAAATGCCTCCTGTGCTTCTTCTTGGCTCATTGTTTCTTTACCAGAACTGAATATACTCATTTGATACCTTGGACCATAGCCTGTGTGCAAATCAACATGAAGTATGTTTGCATATTCCGTTAACAAGATCTCCTCAAATAAACCCTTTATAAATTCAGTGGAAGGCTCATCATCCTTTCCACCATAATATACACCTTTTGGCTGGGTATATTGACCACTTAACAATGCCTTCTCTATTTTAGTAGTACCATCAGTCAGTACCGTCTTTGCAATTTCCCCGTAGAACTTTAAGTCCCGCCAGGTTATTGTGCTTATTTTGTTTTCTGGTTGGAGAAAAGCTTTCAAATCCTCATAGTCCGTGTTCATTTCCTTATCAAAGGTGTCCCAATTATAGATGAAATTCCGGTTTAGATCGACGTTGTTTTCATTGTACCTTCGCATTTCCATCATTCCTATTGGATTCACGCCGTGTACCAGAACTATTCCTGTATTTTCTTTATCTAATGGAGCGATAAAGTTTTCAAGGAAAATATCCAACATGGCCGATCCAACATATCCCTCAACACCATGCACACCAGAGGTAATGATAATTAAATTTGTCTTTTGTTGGTTCGCATCTGCCCACCAAAGATCAATGGTTGCATCACCATCTACTGATAATGAATCTCTTTTTACTGTATTCCAATTTTGGTTCAATGACTCTTCATAAGTTAAAAAGCGTTCTTTTGATTCTTCAAATGTGTTGATAAAATGACTGGAGCTTGCAGGTGGTTTTTCCAAGTTTGCTAGAATAAGGAGGGGTACAATAAAATGAAGAAAAAGAAAAATAACTAAAAAAGCAAAACCGAACTTAATCCATTTACTTTTCAGCATTGACAAGGAAACAGCCTCCTGAGTTCAGATAGTATGAATAGATTAGTAATGTCTTAGAGGTATATAGTGCAGTTTAGATGGGGATTGATGAAGGTTTGTATGGCGGGACTGCGTGGGAATCGAACCCACCTGGGACGGCACGCGCCCCACAAGCGGTTTTGAAGACCGAGACAAGCACCAGCATTGCAATCAGCCCCATGATATCAAGACTTCCACTCGTATTTTTCCTTCAGAATATCACGTACTATCCTCTGAATCTCATGTATTATATTAGATGCGATTAGAATATTTTGCAAGTTTTTTATTGTTTTTTCACTCAACTTTCCAGAAATAAGGTATTATTAAATTAAAGAATATTTTGTCAAAAATTGAAATAAAAAGGAGGGAAACTATTTCATGCAAGAAGCTTTCATAAACTATTTACCTGAACTGATTGGTGGCTTTATACTGGCATTTGTAACTTTTCTACTGACCAGGATTAATGAAAGAACAAAATGGAAAAGAGAGCTAGAAACGCAAAAGGTGAAAATGGATAGTGAAAAAGAAAAATTAGTTCTGGAATACGATGCGAAGTTAAGAGAACAGAATTTAAAGTTAAACCACGAAAAAGAACTAATGGAGAAACAACATGAACAAGAGATAGAAAAATATCAAATGCAAGTTAAAGATCAAGACGTGAGAAGTCTCATTAGTGGTGAATATGATATGGGTGTTTTAAGTGAGCAATTAGATGGAATTGAAGGGATGCTAGGAAAAGTCGAGAAAATGGACAACTTGTTAAAAAAACGAGGACTTAGTAATTCTAACCATCCTGCCAGAAAAAGAAAAAGAAACTAGGGGGAAATTAAGTGGTTTTTGATCATGGATTGGTACCATCTGATGTAATTACGCATCGGGAATTAATTGATATTTTTACTGTTTCTACTTCCGGAGGGATGAGGCGCTCGCATGCAACAAATACACTTATATTGATTTCTGATCATACAAATGGTCTTTATGATGACCGATGGATCGAAGATGTATTTCACTATACCGGAATGGGGCAAGAAGGACATCAAAGCCTCGATTTCGCTCAAAATAAAACTTTGCATCTCTCTAATAGCTTGGATATAGGAGTTCATTTATTTGAAGTATTTCAAGCAAATAATTATATCTATCAAGGAGAGGTATATTTAGCAGGCTCACCATATCAAGAAACGCAACCGGATAGAAATGACAATCCTAGATCAGTATGGGTATTTCCTTTAAAGCTAAAAGACGGCCAAGATGAAGTCATTATTTCGCATGAAACATTAAAAGCTAAAGAAGAGATGCAAGAGAAACGAGCTAAAAGACTTTCAGAACGTGAATTGTTCGAAAAAGCTTCTTTTGCACCCATTAAACCTGGTTCTAGAAATGTTGTAACAAAGGTTTATGAACGTAATGCGACAGTATCCGAGTTTGCGAAAAGAAGGGCAAATGGTATTTGTCAATTGTGTGAAGAACCGGCACCATTTGAAACAAAGCATGGTGATCCTTATTTAGAGACACATCATATCGTTTGGTTATCCCAAGGGGGACAAGACTCCATTGAAAATACAGTCGCTCTTTGTCCAAACTGTCACAGGAAAATGCATTCTTTAGATTTATTTGAGGATGTAATGAAGCTTCAGAACGTTTCGAGAATAAACTAAAAAACCACCGGATATATGGTGGTTTCCTAAAATATCAGTTTATGTTATGAACAGCTTTTAATTCTCTATGAATATACTTTACCTCATCAAAATGTCCTTTCCATTCTGAATAAATACTTTGTAATTGACTAGTATCAAATTGAGTGTCCAAGAAAATATGGTTGGATGATTCAAATAAAGTATCGTACGTTTTAATCATTTCTTTTTCATAGTTATTTAAGTTTGAGTGATAATATTCATACTTTCTCTTAAAGTATTTTTGATAAGTTTGCTCATCTTCTTTTTCTAAATACTGTGTGCGATCTGTTACTGTATCAGGTATAGAATTATTTTTAAATTCTTTCTCTAATAATTCCTCAACCTCTTTACAAATAGATTGTATATATAAGTTTTGCTTATGAAAATTATTGATTAACTTTAAATTATTTACATGTAATTTGGTATAGAGTTCAAGTCTATATAAATATGCTTGAAGTTTTTTAATGTTTTTAGTCTCATCCTCCAATAACTTAGCTTTATTATCTAAATTTTTATTGGAATCGTTCATTTGAATTATAGCGGTTTTAAGTTGTTCATTTATTACTTTCGCATCAGTAACATTTGAATTTACTTCTTTCTTATTTATTTCAATTTCTGCCTGAATTTCTTTTACATCTTTGAGTTTATCTGTGAAACTTTTTCTTAGAATTAAACCAAATATAGTAAATAGAACAGTAAGGACTGCTATAATTATACCAAATAATGCTAAAATAGAAGATATATTTCCTTCTAATAAACCAATCTTTTCCTCACGGCTTTCTAATAACAAATCCTTATTTTTAATAAGCATATCCGTTAAATCTTCTTTCGAAAGGTTACTATTTTGGTTTTCACTCAATATCTGGTTCAATTCTTCTTTGGTTAAATTATCATTTTGGTTTTCAGTTAATATCCGGTTTAATTCTTCTTCAGTAATAAAGTTTTCCCTTGGTGTAGTTTGAGCTAACGTAGTGCTGTTTGGCAGTAAAATAAAGATTAAAGCAGTAAATAAAATTAGTTTGTTTAATAGATTGCTACTTTCCATAAATCTACCTCCCCATTTCATTATTAAATATACCAAATAAAGAAAATTAATCCAGAGTTTTTGAAATTTATTTACACCTTTCCTCGATCATTTTTTCGAGTAATTATCGAGTCGAGATTCGAGTGATTGCGCCTGAAATTATGCCGATATGAGATATGTAAGTATAAACCCCAATAAGTAGATATGTTGATTAAAGTTTTTCGATAGGTGTCTATTGAAAGAGGTTGAACATTGGTATGACAACGTTTTGGTGTATGGAAAGAGTTATGAATCGGTTGAATAGTAGATGTGTTTAGGGTGGAATAGATAGCTGATCTCTCTCTTGCTGTTAATAATTATAAAACACGAACGATCACCAAGTAATAATACTTGACACTAGTACCTGGTGCTAATTAATTTCCGTCAAATTGTATGATCGCGAGTAAATATACAGTAATCGGCCACACGGTTTATAAGACCGATAGATCGAAGAATGCTTATATATCAACGTTTTCATGCTGTTCGGATAACTGGAATATGCAACATTTTATACATACAAGTTATATCAACGGATCGCAAGGTTAATGTGAGTCTTTTGCTTAGTGAAATTTTGCATAAATCGATCCTTGCTGAAGTAGTTATTTCAGATAATGCATACTATATGAAATTGGCTTGAGGGCGCGTTTTACGAAGATGATCCTTTTTTAGCTAGGGATAGGGGGCATCACTCCACCTCTCGCGCCAGGGGAAAATCAGACTACTTACCGCCGGGGTACTCATAGATAGAAGAACGTAAAATTTGTCTTTGGTAAAGCAACTTCCCAAAAAAATAAGGGGCCATTCACAACCAATCACAACACAATGATCACAACTCTTCAATTACTTACGCGATTTAATACAGTGTTTTATAATTAACGTAAATAATATTATTGGAGGGGTTAGCTATGTATGAAAAAATGACCAAAAAAGAAATGATCCTTCGATTGCATGCTAAAGGTATCAAACAAGTAGATATCGCAAGGGAAGTAAAAACGTACACTAATTATGTTTGGAAAGTAATTAGTGATCATACAAGTAAAGGAACTTCTTAAAACTAACTTCTTCATTATGAGGTTTTCAAAAATTTCCAACAAAACATTCAGAATACTTAGTTAACTATTTATTTATTTGGTTTAAACTTGTACAATTAAATGGTACAAACGTATAAAAGGGGGAGTTACATTTGAGAGAATATTTGAAAGTAGAGGTTCTTACCGATGAAAACAGGATTGATAAACTTCTAAAAAAGGGTTGGGAGATTATTGCAACTAATAATTATGTAATTGAGCCACCGGATTCACGTACTCAATATCATATGGGAATGCCTGCAAAAGTAAAAATACAACAACTTAAAGATATTGTTAAAAAGTATGAAGAATACGGATTCAAAGATCAATTAATTCAGAAGGTAGCTGACCAAAATGGTGACAACATTGAAGAATATACTATCGGAGGCGGAAGACCTGTATATAGTGAAACTGCAACTTTTATTCAAGAATATGAAGATGTTGTAAATGACCAGAATGTAAGTGTAACTAAAAAATTTAAAGATGAAGATTATAATTTTTAGATTCAAGAGCTCCTGAAAGTTAAGGGGCTTTTTTATTTCTATATTCATAAATGAATGGACCTTCTTATGAGGGTTCTTTTTTTGCTTTCTTATCTAAAAATGAGAAAGTTACGTAACTGTACGGTACTAATGTATATGTCAAGTTAAAGAGAAGGGAGGAAACGGTTTGAAGAAACCACTTAAGACGAGGGATCATCTTACAACAACATTAAGAAAAGACTTATTTCGTGAGCTGGATCGGTTGAACAATGAAACTAATATTCCAAAAAGCAGATTATTAGATCAAGCTTTAACCTTGCTATTTGAAAAACACAAATAAATAAAAGGAGAATGATGAAAATGAAACAGGCTGAAGAGTGGAGAGAAATTAGTGGATATGAAGGTAGATATCTAGTGTCAAACAGGGGTAGAGTTAAAAGTTTATTAGGGCGTAAGGATAGAATTCTTAAACCTGGCACAAACACAAGCGGTTACTTGTATGTCTCAATTTTGAAAAATAAAATTCCTAAAAACTTTCTTGTTCACCGTTTAGTTGCTCTGCATTTTATTCCAAATCCAGAAAGCAAAGAACAGGTTAATCACTCGGATGGCGTGAAAAAAAATAACCTAGCTTCTAATTTAGAATGGAATACCTATCGCGAAAATTACAATCATGCCTTAAGGAATAAGTTGATGCCAAAGGAGAGACATGGTACAACAAGACTTTTTACTGATGATGAGGTTAAAACGTACAGACGGTTGCACCAAAAAGATAAAAAAGAATTTAGCATTAAAAATATCGCTATGTATATCAATGCAAATCCAATAACTTTACAAAAATGTATATCGCGACAGACTTACAAACACGTGTAAAGGGAATTTCAGTTGCCTTTGCCAAGAGAAGGAATCAATTGGACTATGGGTCAGCTTACTTCTTGCCATAATAGGTTCCTTCTTTTTAATTTTCTCATGCATTTCTTACGGAACGGAACTAACAAGGGTTTATCAAACAAGGGACGGATCGGATAGATATATCAGTCACAAGAAAGGAATATAACAGTGAAGCAATACGATGAGATGAAGAAGAGTTTGCTTTCCTATAAAACTAAATCTGTTTCACCAAAATCAATTGTTCCTTTAAAGGGAAGTCCAAACAAAGGGATAAATCCAGAGACGGGTGAACGTTTTAGATTTGAGAGCGAGTTAGATATTGAGCGGAAACAGAAATATGCAAGAATAAACAGCAACAAGAAACAAAACAAATTCACCAACACCAATATGGACGAGATCGATTATATTAGCGAGAATCTGACCAACGCACAAATTGGTTATCTTATGATTCTTCAATGTTATATCAATTACGAAGGAAAGTTGATCCATAGTCAAAAAGATAAAACTCCTTTGAAATCAATTGAAATCCAAAAGATACTTAGAATCCCTGAAAGGACTTTCTATGACTTTAAAGACGTCACTTTGAAGGCAGGGATTTTAACCTATGACAAAAACGTAAAAACATACTCAATTAATAAAAAATTCATGTTCAAAGGAGCGTTTAATGGTATGAATGTTGTGTCTATTGTAACGAAAGAAATGAAAGTCGGATTAAACACCTCTAAACCCGAAGAATTAGCGATGATTTTTAAGTTGCAGAAATTTGTCAACTTCAAGACTATGGCATTGGTTAAAAATCCTAATGAAACGGACTTAAATAAATTGGAATTCTTGAAACAAAAGGACCTGGCTGAATCATTAGGAGTTACGGCTTCCCATTTGTCCAGGAAGTTATATCAAATTGTCATCAATGGAGAATACATTATCGCAAAAGTTAAAGTAGGTAGGGAGCCTAATAAATTTATGTTAAATCCCAATGTTTTCTTTCGTGGTAACTATGCAAAAATCCAAGAAAATATTGTTGCAGAAGTTTCCCCATTCTTTAAGGTTAAGAGTAAAAATTGATCTGACTCGCAGTTTTTTGCATCAAAAATTGATCTGACTCGCAGTATGGAAAAGTGTCTTGGTTCCTTTAGTATCAAGGGATCAAGTCACTTTATGACCTTAGATTTATTCATATTCATTAATAATGTTCAGAAAGTTAATGTTCCTAAAAATTAAAACGCTGAAAGTTCAGGATTAATATGCCGTATTGACTGTGGTCTTGTATAAACTAACTAATCAACAAAAGGAGAAGTGAAGATGCAAATTAAAGACAATGAAGTTTACATTAAAGATGAAATGATTAAACGATTTCTTGAAAGTCTAGAGATTAAAACTATCCGAAAAGAAGATGAAGCAAATGTTTATAATCTGACCAGTGAGTTATTGTTTAATGTTAACCAAGCTAGGTTCCTATTTGAAACTATTATTGAACAAGTTAGACGTAATAAGAAAAAGTTATCGGATAACTAGCTTTCCAATAGCCTTAACCAATAGAAGGTTGAAGGGGACTTGTGTAGCAGAGAATTTATTACCTACATGCCCCCCTCCCTTTTACCTGGATGAGGCATTTGAAAACAAATAATTATGTGAAGGTTGCAATTGACCGTTCGAAAGCTAGGATCGTGTTTGTGAACGATTAGATGTACAGTCTACTAAAACTTGTACAGATTCTTCAAAGGAATCCCCTGTATCCCTTATTGTGTATTCGTAATCACATAGTCTTCCGTAAATACCTATTTCATCATCATTCCCGAAGAATAAGTTAATTTCAGCTCTATCCCTTACCATTAAGAGCACAGGGGTAATATCTCTAAATTCTACCCTTGACAATATTTCCTTATTTCCTCTATCTAAAAATTCTACTAACATGGTTACCTCCAAATGGAATTGTAATATTTGTACTTAGTTATTAGTAGTTATTAAGTATCTATTCCTATTGAAGGTGAGGAAATTAAATGTTCTTTAAAACAAAGGTAAAAAGTAAAAAGATTAGTGATAAACAACAAGAAGAGTTCCAAAATATATTATCATTTGCAAAAACAATCATTGAAACTAGTCAGGAAAGAAATCCAGGAAAGCATCCAATACATGAAGTTATTCATATTCTCGGAAACAAGATACGATCGGATTATATGGTGAGATTATTAAAAGTGAAGGATGAATCAGATTTATCTTCCTTTGTACCACCAAAAATGTTTGAAAGTAATCAAATTTTCTCATTGGAAGGAGAAAAATTTTATGATCTTATTACGAAGAAGAAAGAGACTAGGTACGCCTCACTGAATAAAGATACAGTTATACCCTGGGCGTGGAAAAGAGAGCGACTATCTAATGTTTTGTTGAATATTGGACCGGATCGGCCATATGGTGATTGGAAGCAAGATAAGTTAAACCATAAACTACAGTTATGGCTTCCGCTTGGTTTATATTGGGTTTGGGGAGGTAATCATTCTATCTCTGTTGGAATTTTACAAGGGAAAGGAACAATTTCAACAAGTGATATTTACGATATCAGTAATATATATAACTATGTTACGTGCGACGGAAGACACTATATTAGGAAATTTGATCAATAGATTATTTCAGAAGTAGATAACGTGGAATTGGCCGCAATTTTTGAAATTGGGAGGCTAATGACAAAACACTCTATATCATATTAGTTCTAAACATTAAGCGCCTTTTATCAGGGTGCTTTTTTGTTTTTATTAAACAATCAATAAACTCAAAAACACTGATATATCAAAGGTTGTAAGTAGTTGCGCTTTTGTGAGTCTAAAACGGTACTAATGTTTAGAGAAGGAAAAAAGAAAGGAGAAAAAGCGATGAACAAAAGACGTAGCAGAAAGGAAATTATAGATGCAATTTCTTTTAACTCGATCGGACACAAAATCATTTACCAAGAAGCTATCTCATTAACAAATTTAGCCGAAAAAATGAGTATTTCAAAGCCAGCTCTTTCTATCCATACCAGGGATGAAGATATTAAGTATGCTTTAGAAAAAATAGGGATCAGATCAATAAAGCGTGGTAAGGTTATTTACTTTGATTGGCATGTTCAAGAGGAAGAACTAGAGATTGAAGTAATAAATAAATAAAAATTGTCTGTTTGGCGATGTTCTGTACCGCAATTTTAGAAAGGAGAGAAAAGAATGGAAGGAAGAAGAATTAACATTAGCTTTGGAGTCGATGATCGCGAGTTGAATAAGCTAATGAATGCGTTTAAAAAGGTAGAAACGAGAGCAAATCAATTAGCAAACAGAATTAATTCCATTTCAGGTAGCTTCAATAATTTATCCAACTCTATTAGAACGATTGAAGATTCACAAAAGCGCTATACACAATCAATGGATCATATTACTCAAAAAAACAGGGAAGCAACAAAAAGTGTTCAAAACTTCCAAAGGGCTGTAAATAGAGGTTTTGATGCTAGAGTCATCGATCGTTCTGCAAATTCATTTAGTAGAGTGGACAATAGAATTATTGGCGCTAGGAATTCCATGAAGGGATTAAACAAATATGCTATCTCTTTTGGTGACTCTGTAGGCATTGCAGGAGAAAGAATGTTAGCATGGTCCATTTCTGCAACAGGTATTTATGGTACTGCAAGGGGAATCAGAGCTCTAATAAGTACCGTTGTAGAATTAGACTCTCAATTAATTGATTTACAGAAAGTTATGGACCCTAAGACTAATTTCAGCGCTATGATGGGGGACATGTCCAATTCTGCAAAGGAATTCGGTCGAACTCTAACAGAAGTTAATGAAGTAGCAATTAGTTTTGCTCAACAAGGTTTTGATGAATCAAAAATACGGAAATTAGTAGAAGCAACTTCCTTGTTAGCAAATGTTGGTGATATTGATTTGAAACAAGCTGAATCAACAATCTCTTCACTGATGACTGTTTACAAGAAATCTGAAAATGAGATCGGATCGTTCGTTGATGCGATGAACGAAGACACTAATAACTTTGGAATAAATGTTGATGATCTTACGACGGCATTTAAAAAATCTACAGGAGTAGCAAATGCTTTCGGAGTAAGTATGTCAGAAAATGCAGGTTATATTACTGCAATAACTGAAGCAACTCGCGAAAGTGGCTCTATAGTAGGAAATTCATTAAAAACTGTGTATTCACACTTAACAACAATTCCAGGGGCAATTGACTCTCTTAAGAGGGTTGGAGTAGATGTTTTCAATCCTATTACAGGTGAAGCAAGAGATGTTTCAGACATACTAAATGAGTTACATGGTAGTTGGGACAATTTATCAAATGTTCAACAACAAAATATTGCTGTACAAGTTGCCGGGCGCTATCAGTTATCAAGGTTTTTAGGATTAATGAAAAACTACGATAGGGCGCTGGAAGCTACTGATAAAGCAAATAGTTCCTGGGGTTCAGCGATGGAAGAAAACGCAAGATATATGGAATCACTTCAAGCAAAAATAAACGGAGTAAAAACAGCGTTTACTGATATGGCAGGTGTTATGAAGGATAGTGGGCTTAAAGAAGCATTTGGAGCCATTTTAATAAGCGCAACAGCTTTACTTAGCGGAGTAACAGGATTGTTTGAAATGTTTGGTAGTTATACTTGGGTATTAGGTGGTTTAGCAGGAATACTCTTAGCTGTATCATATAATTTCAATCAATTATCAAATAATGCTAATTTAGCTAAAGCTTCTATAGGTTTAGCTTCTACAAGAACGCAACAACTTGCTTTATCTATGGGCATGAGTACAACTACAGCGACAACCCTTTCAATGGCTGTAGGACGATTGACGATGGGACTTAAGGCAATGGCTTTAGCTACTCTAACTAATCCTCTATTTTGGGTTGTTGGAGCTATTTCAGGCGTTGTGGCTCTCGTAGGACACTTAAAACAGGTTAAGCAACAACAGGAAGAGTTCACTAGAGCAACTAAAGACGGTCAAGATACCTTTGAGTCATTTCTAGAAGCGATCAAACAGGGTACTGTGGATGATTTCCAGATTAGTAGCTATAAGGATCAATTAGAGGAATTGAGTGGCATTCAAGAACGATTGAATAAAGCTGTTGAAGAAAATGCTAAAAAAGTTCAGACTCAAAACAGATCAAATAGCATTATTGGCGTAAGTGTCAAAAACTTAACACTTTCTCAAGAAGAACTCAAAGAAGAATATATGAAAACAAATGATGTTATGGATATTTTGAGTGATAGCCAAGAATCTATGCTTCGAGCAATGGGACTAACCATAGAGAAAGGTGTTTCAATAGCGGATGCTATGGAAGATGCGAAAGATAAGAAGATTGATTTTACGCAAGCCGTAGAAAATGCAGAGGAAGCATTACGAAGACAAAGGGAAGATGCGATGCTTCCCGCGGTAGATGCTTATTATGATCTTTCAGAAGCTATTGATGATACAGCTTCTTCAATGGAAAATGCTTTAGGTTTTACAAATAAGTATTTGGAAGGCTTAAAAAAACATAGAGCAATTGTCGAGATACTTCAAGGAGTGAATAACTTAACTCCTGGACAAAACGCTATTTTAGAATCATCGTATGCGAGTCTTGCAGAACATGTTGGGAAAAGTACAGAAGAATATAAAAAACGTCCTGAAGTTATTGATAAAGAGCTAGAAATGATGGGGAAGGTTGAAGAAATAGCTAAAAAGGTTGCTGATGGAACAGCTACAAATGAAGAGCTTAAAAGAGTTCAACAGGATTTAACAACAATAAACACTCATAAGAATGAGAGAGAACAAACAAGATCAAAAATTCAAGCGAATATAGATAAATTAAATGATATGAAGGATTACGAAGAACAGATGGGTTGGACTCATTCTAGGTTAGAAGATTACTTAGCAAGCGAAGCGAAAAAAGCCGAAGAAACAGCTAAAGCGAACAAGAAATCTTCGGATGATTCTTCGAAATCAGCGAGCGAGAAAGCCAATGCCACACAAGAAGCACAAAAGAAGGTTACTGAAAATCTTCAAAAGGAATTGGATTCGGCTTCTATTCTTGGGGCAGGTTTTCATGATATGGCTAGTGATGCTGAAGAAGCTAACGGAAAGGTCGAAAGTACGACAGCAACTTCCAAAGACGGAACAACTTCAGCTCTCGAAACTATTTTGGGTAAGATTAAGGACGTAAATCTTGGTTGGTCTGATCTTAGAGAGGTCTTCAAGAATCCAATTAAAGGTATTGCTAGCTTGAGTATCAAAGCAATGTTCGGTGGTCTTTTCGGAGCCGGTGGTAAGTTAAACGGTGACAAAATGAAGGATGCTGTAATGTCTGTGGGTGGAGGTAATATTTCAGGTAGTGGTTATGGAGGTTTAGCGTTCACTTCCGGATTCGGACCTCGCCAACATCCGATCACAGGTAAAACTAGCTTCCATTCAGGCATGGACCTGGCAGGACCAATCGGGACACCTATCAGAGCTCGTCAAGGGGGCATGGTGACGTATTCCGGATGGTTGGGTGACTATGGTAATACGGTAGTCGTTCAGGGCGCAAACGGCCTTGAGTACCGTTACGCGCACAATAGCTCAAATCATGTATCTACAGGTCAATTTGTTCCGGCAGGTTCCCAAATTGCTTCTATGGGATCAACAGGGATGTCCACCGGATCGCATCTTCACTTTGAAGTGCGTCGTGATGGAGTCGCTATTAACCCTAGTTCTTATTATCATAATGGCGGTATCGTATCCAAAGGTAAGAAAGCTAATGAGGTTGACGCTCGATTGCAAGTTGGTGAAATGGTTATCAACCAAAGCCAACAGAAGAATCTATTTGACTTCTTGAATACGAATAACGGAAATGACGTTTACACCGGTATGGGTAGACCGACTTCTAATTACAAGATCAAATGGGGCGACACTTTATCGGAGCTTGCTGTAAAGTTCAAAACTAGCGTTTCTGAATTAATGAGAATGAATCCATCTATCAACAATTCGGATAGGATTTTCGAAGGCCAAACAATTAAGATTCCAGGTTCGAGTGGATCGAGTTCTTCAGCTCCTTATTTCAAGAACAAAGAGGAAGCTGAAAAGTATATCACCACAGGGAACAGCATTGTAGATCATGCTAATGCGACCGGGATTCGTAATTCTGATTATCGAGTAAGGGCAATGACTTCAGATAAATACAGAAATGCTTACGAGATGTCCGGCCAAAAGTACGAATACAATAAAATGGTTTCTGAAGAGTTGAGCAAATTCACGAACGCCAATGAAGCTAAAGAGATTTTCGATAAAGCTAACCTGTTTATGAGTTCTGCTGATAAAGCAAAAGCTATGCAGAAGATCATGGAGGACATTGGACAAAATGCCTTGAGTGAAATCAACGACAAAACTAATGAATGGCTGACTAACTTTAACAAAGGCGTCAAGGAAGGAAGCGCAAGTGTTAAGGCGATGCTTGATATTAGTAATCAAATTGACAACAGAAAGGTAACAGAAAAGAAAGATAATTATGTATCTGCTTACACATCCAAGATGCTTTCCGGTCTTGGGGTAGCTGAAGAAGTTAGTCCTGAAGATTCTATGAAGGCCCAGGCTGACGAGTTGAAGCGTAAAATCGAGCAGAGAGCCGAAGAGTCTGCTTTGATCCAATATCGCTTAGAGAGTACGCACCTGCAACCTAGAATGAACGAACTTGCCGGATACAGGGCTCAACTCCAAGAGAAAATGGACGCTATCGAGAAGGACTTTAAATCTCGCGGTATAAATGATCAATCACTCATTAACGAAGCTCAACAATCCTTGAAAGATCGCCTTGCTGATATCACCGCCGAATACAACGAGCTTCAATACGCTGTAGAAAACGGTAACAAAACTCTTGCTGACAACAAGACAGAGCTAGAAGGACTTTCTGAAGAGTACAAGAAGCTTCAGGAGGAAATCAAGAAGGCAGAGAGCAAGCGAGAATTCACTGACGTTTGGGGTAATGTGGTCCGTGATGCTGAAGGTAACGCTAGAATGATCACCGATCAAGGCCAACTGATCATGAACACATACTCACAGATTAGAAAGGAAATGGAGTCTGTACAAGACCTTGCAACTTCAGAGGGTGGAGTGCCTACTGTCATGGCTCCGATCATCGAGCAACTTGCCAAAGCTGTACAAGCTTACAACCCTGATATTAACACGGAAGTAAATCCAGGGACAGCTATCGTAAACAACAGTAATGCTTCTGTAGGTCATACTAGAACATATGAATCAAATGGAAGTGTAAATAGAGAAGTCCATTACAATGTTAATGCAGGAGTTGTATTAGCTACTGAAAGTGAAATGAGAGAGTTCGCAAGGATAATTAAAGAAATGATCGATGAAGAAGAAGGTAGAAGTCAATCGTAAAGTTATCTGGAAGGAAGGTTCATTTGAGCCTTCTTTTTCTTATTTATAAAAGTATAAAAGGGTGTAAATAAATGTTGAGAAAAAAATCTTGTTTGACCGTATTGTGTTATATAGAAGCACACAGCAATAAAGTGCTT
Organism: Sutcliffiella horikoshii; assembly: GCF_021991925.1. Classification (GTDB taxonomy): domain Bacteria; phylum Bacillota; class Bacilli; order Bacillales; family Bacillaceae_I; genus Sutcliffiella_A; species Sutcliffiella_A horikoshii_F. The sequence continues at coordinate 785,887 of NZ_RXZI01000001.1, forward strand.
TCGTCTACCACAGCTTGTTCAAAATTCATATTGGGACCTGACCTCCTTAAAATCAGGTTCCTACTCTTTTTCATTTTCATTCATCTCTTATGGTTGAGGAATCATCGTTAAGGTTCCTCATATTTTTTCGTTACAAAGACCGTAAATAAATTAAAGGAGAATAAATCCTATGTATATGTTATCAAGCCACAGAACCTTATGTTTAGCCGTAAATAAAAATGTACCTGAATCAGAATTAGTAACTCACCATTTGGAAGGTGTATCTATTTATGAAGTTAGATTCGATAAGAAATATGCGGAAAGAGTAATGAAAATAGCAAAACCATTTAACACATATATCGAGGTAAAGAAGGAAGGTTAGATACATGAAAAACCTTATCAGCAAGGAAAAGGCGCTTGTTGCTAGCATTTTATCAATTATTCCCGGGGTTGAGTTAGGCTTAGTTAAGGCTAAAAAAGTAGACGGTAAGATTGTTGTTACATATCAAATAAAATACGATCAGGAGCTAGAGAGTAGTGTAAAGGATGTCGTTAATGAGTTCGAAGATGGTTCAGTTAAGATAGATGCTCGAATCTTAACGAGTAAATATAAGTTTGTTGATTCAGTAACAAGAGCTAAGATCAATAAGCTAAACGAATAAATACTAACAATTCACAATCCAATGAGAGGGGTTGAATGAGCCAATGAGAGGGCATGAAGTTATTTCAAAATACGAAAGTAAATTCGATAAAATTGAAGGATTAATAACATTCATCTTCGCATTATATATCCTTCTTTAATAGAGAAAGGATGTTTACTAGTGTTATTTAAATACAAGAAATGTGAGCGCAATAGAGAAAAATTCGTAAGAAATGTAGCAAAAGAAGTTGTTTTCCAAAAGGTAATGAATGATCAGGATATAACTACCTCTGAATTAAGGAAAAAATTTGGTTTATCAAGGCAATCATTTTTTCAATATTCAAAAGAGCAAAGGTTTAGGGATGCTTTAAAACTCTATGATATTTATATAGATAAAAGTAAGTTGGATAATTATTACGTTTTTGAAATAAATAAAAGATTAGCTAGAAATGCTTACAAAAAGCCTATCCAGTAGAGAGAAGATTGTAATGATCGCCCCATACTCCTTTCCTGGCAAAAGGCGACTGAAACTTGAAAGGTGGTGTAAGACAATGAACTTTGAATTAGGTAATCAAGGAACCTACAAAAAGTACACAATATCTGAAATTACCGCAAAAGCTAAAGCTACAATAGCTAAAAAAGAGCAAGAGCGCATGTACAGTCAATCTCAAACAATGGGACCTGTAAGAGAAGGAAACTGGTTAGAAGGTCTGGAGGTTGAGGAAGAAACAGCTTCAAGACCTACATCGGATCAAGACGTCATCAAAAGAAAAAAACGGGGCTCCGAGAGCTTTTTAGAAGGAATTGATTCTTTTGGTAAAAGTTTAAACAAAATCAGAAGTGAAAAACAAGAACATCGCGAAGGCATGAAAAAATTATTAGGTGAAGGTTATATTTCACCAACCGAAAAATATGAAGATTTCAAACGAATAAACGGTTATTTAAAAGGTTTATAAAAATAATAAGGAGATGATAGAGAAATGAAAAAATTGTATTGTGAGTATTTGGAACACAACTTTAATCACGGAAACAGAATTCCGGTCAAAAACATTGCTAAGGGCATTGCAAACTGGATGAAGAAACATGAGTCAGACTATAAAGGTAAGTGGGAAAACCTAGATTTTGCAACAGATATGAATAAAAACTTATATTGGTTTCTAAATGAAATCGGCTTGAGAGTTTCTAACATTAGAGGGTTTGTTAAAGATCGCAAAATGAAAGAAGAACTTTTCTGTGAGTTAGAGTCATTGAACATCCAGGTAAAGGAGAAACAAGGTAAATTGAACTTGTACGATCTTGACCATTACGGTAAAGAATTGGAAGAATCTGAAAAAGCTGTTATCCAAAAGTTCATTTACTACGTTAAAAGAGAGAAGAGTTTGAAGATAGATTCTTTACAACCGGTAATATACTTCTCGAACTCAAAAGGTAACTTAAGTGAGGTTAAGTTCAATATTTCAAAAGCTGAATTATCAGAGATACTTCAAAAGTATGAAGAGGATATAAAGAAAACAAACATAGCTATAAAAGAAGGAGAATATCCAGAAATTAAAATATATAGCACTATAGTTTAAACGTGGTGATCAGAAGCTAAAAACCATAATGAAAGGAAGTGACGGACCTCCTTTCTCTCGCTTACTTTCTAACAATGCTTCTGATCCCCAATTAATATAAATTTTGCTTGGTCCCGTAATACTAGGATCAAGTTTTTTTCTTACTATTATGATAGCTTTTTCTAAAGTGATCAGTAATAATGTCTTCTTTTATTCCTATTACAGGGAAAGAATGCCTTTCATTAAGCCATCTTACAAACTGCCTTTTAACAATTACCTTCAAATCTTCTTCTCCTTCTCCAACGAATTCGCATTCATAATTTTCATGTGTAAATTTATTTCTACCCAACAAATTTCCTCCTTTCTAATAAATTCATAGTATAAAATAAGGTTTATAACTTGCAATATTAATTTTAAAGGTGATTTTTTTTCCAATCTGGTGATAAGGACAAGTGATAATTTAAAAAAGTAAAATAATAAAGAAGTAATTACACTTGTTATTAAGTCAGCATGTTAAAATATACCTATTAATAAAATGCGCATTCTTCCGAAAGTACTATTAGACTGGGAATTATAAGGATTAAAGAAATTAAGTGTACTTACAATATATCCAAATAGTTCAATGCGAAATAGGCCAGGAAATTAAGAAAAGAATATTGAAACGGAGTTGACCTGAAATTATTAAGGAAAAACTTATTGAATTAGAATTTTTATTAAGTGGAAAAACAATGAAAAAATTAAGTGGTACACCCAAAAAATGCTACAAATATGCCTTGACAGCGGTCTTTATTCAGTATTGTTTTGGGAGGAACCTAACAAGGGGACAAGAAGAAAATTATAGCTATGTACATAGTATTAAGGAAAATCCAAAAGACTTTAATAATACAGAAATATTAATAAAGTTTAAAAATCTGGTTGAAGAAAGCTTAGAAAAAAGTAATTTTCATAATCATACTGATTATGGAACAATCGATAAAATTATTAATTACTTCAGAGAAATAGTATCTATTACTAAAAAGGAAGGAACTTGTCTTATAAACGTTAGTGAAGCTGAAGAATTTTTTGATGTGAAGAAAGTGTTTAGGGCATCACACCCAAACATTCAATCTCACCATTGGATTGATGTTGATTTTATTAATGGAATGACCATTACAGTTCCAGAGTTTTTCACTTATGCTGATCTAGTGAATATTTGGAATATTTTATTAGATAAAATGGAAGAATACAATATAGCTGTTAATGGAGATGAAAGAATACCATTAATTGAAAGACGAAATAAAATCGAAAACAGAAGGCTGAAGTATGAAATTGATACATTATCCCGGACATTATGGGTATCGTCAGTTACTTTTGTTGAATCATACCTTTATTTTCTCTTTTATAATTTAAAGCAACAGAATTACCAAGCACAAACAGAGAAGGCTCAATCCATTTTAAAATTGCAAAAAGTAGAAGATGATGAAATTATTAAAAGGTTAGTTCTTCCAGAATTCATAAATGGAAAAAATAATGCTCTTGAAAAATTAATAAAAAGCTACAAAGTTAAAAACGAAATGCGGAATAGGTTTATCCATCCTTCAGCTTTTAGGAGCACATCAAATTCACCTGAATTACTACCATTACTAACAATAAATGTAGATGAAGTTATCGATACTCTAACTGTATGCACAAACTTAGTTAAGACAATCGATGATAATTTACCTGAAGAATATAAAATTCTGATTTGGTGGGATAGAGTCTCGCATCCCGAATATTCAGAGTATAAGAAAGGGGATATCACTAATCCACAAAGTAAACTCTCTAAAATAAAATACGATAGTTAATAAATATACAAATCGACCAACTATTAAATATAGCTGGTCATTTTTTATCTGTAACTTTAATATGAAAATCTGATTAGAAACAAATTTTTGGTTTTTAGTGTAACAATTGGTTATATATGTTAATATTAAAAATACCTAAAGGAAATATATGGCTTGATAATTTTCTGAATTTATTGATCAAAAAGGGGGGGCGATTTATTGAAGAAGGTGCTAATGTTTGTCCTGCTATTATTATTAGTATTAGGAGGATGTGGAAATCAAGGTGTTAATAGTAATGAAAAAGTCGAAAGTAATGAAGAAAAAGAATCAAAGTATGGGGAAGATTTAGATTTAATTGTGAATCAAATACTTGAAAATTCATCGAAAGCTGAAGAAGTGGTAAATACCTATGCTTTTATATGGAATAATTCTATTAATTCTTATGTTACATTAGATGATGTGAAAACTAAGTTAGGCATAGAAGAAAACAAAGTTAGAGAATACTTTGAAATGAGCGGTTATGGTGGAAGTTCAAATATTTTAATTGATGATTTTAATAAAAATCTTGCTAGCTTATCAAAATATTACTCTGATACAGGGAAGATTCAAGAATTAGAGTCAGCTTCTGAAGCTATCAAGGCTAATTTAAAGGAATTAAACAACCCACCTGAAACTTATAAAAATGCATACAATGAAGTTTTGGAGTTTTACACTTTGGCTAACGAATACATTCAATTAGCAACTAACCCTGCTGGATCGCTCATTACATATAACCAATCACGAAATCAACTCTCAACAGAGGTTATAGGTAAATTTGAAAGAATACAGATTATTATGCCCGAAGCAAACACTCAAGAAGACAATTGAATAATGAGATTGATAACAATATTTCTGAAAAAAGATTGAGGGTTGTTTAAGCATTTACCAATAATCAGAGAAAATTAAAAACTTCCATAATTAACCCCTGCGCTTTCATCCTGGCAGGGGCTTTTTGATCGTTAAAATATATTCTTCAGAGGGGAAAAGTTCTCATGTTGTTTCTGAACATCCTGATTAGCCATTTGTACATATATTCTAGTGGTATTTAGAGTAGAGTGGCCCAAAAGCTTTTGCAAGGAGAAAGCATCTCCACCGTTTAGAGTATGTCTTAATTTGTGAGGATGGACATTATCTTCTATTCCTGCTTTACGGCCGTAACCAAGCAATTCTGTGCGAAAAGAGTTAACTTGATATGGCTTTCCGTCATAGGTAAGAAATAAATATTCACTATCGAAGTCCTCAACTTCCTGTAGGTATTCATTCAGTAACTTTTGTGTCTTCAAACTTAATGGTAACACTCTGAATTTCTTGGATTTAGTGTTAGATGCTTCAAGTGAAATAACACCTTTCTTCAAATCTAAATCCTTCCGCTTAACTTTCAATAACTCTCCTACTCTCGATAAGGTATCTAACAGGACCATAATGATCACTTTATTCCTGAACCCCGAAAACCAACTATCATCAATCGCGCCTAGTAACTGTTTGATTTCAAATGGTTCCAGTGGTTCTACATTATCAATCGGAGCTTTGATGACCTTTAACTTGGTGTGAATGGCCTCTAATATAAACCCTTCTTCATAAGCCCATTTCATCATTGTTTTTAGAGTTCTGATTCTTAAATTAACGGTGTGAGCAGAGAATTTCCTTTCATCCTGCATATAGTTAACATACTCAAGAAAGATATCAGTTTTAATTTCCTTTCTAGTTAAGTCTTTACCTAGATAATCTATTAAATATCCAAAATGATGCTCGTAATCATCTAAAGTTCTTGGCGCTAAACCTTCCGCTCGCTTGTGCATACGAAACTTCAGAAATACTTCCTTTAGTGTTAAATTCGCAATATCTCTGCTGATAGCTGTTCGGCGTTCACTATGTTTAGTTTTTCCGTTTCTCCTTAACTTTCTTTGCATAAAAAAACCTCCATATTTGATTTTTTGAGATCAAAAGATAGAGGTAGGATTAGACGTATTATAACAAGCGTCCTATCACGTATTCGTTCAATTCTTAAGAAAATACGAGTAGGAGTAATCTTGATTTTGAAAATATTAGCCTTGATATGACCTGTTGTAGGACGTATTTTTATACTAGCGCCCCACAAGCGGTTTTGAAGACCGAGACAAGCACCAGCATTGCAATCAGCCCCATACAAAGGATAGTATCATTTTACTTTTTGCAATGGAAGATTGCAATAGGAAATGATGCTTTAAAATAGTGGAAACATTTGTTCGCTTGTGGTACGATTATTTATACAAATTAGAAAATAATGCTAACGGAGACAGGTGAAACGAGAAATGTTCAAGTCGCAAGATCCTATTATAGGTGATATATTGCAAACATTGTCTCCAAATTTTTTGGATCGAATAATTGATATCACCCCAATTAATCGCGGATACCTTAATTTGAAATGGAAAGTAACCACACAGAAAGGCACCTATCTAATCAAGCAATTTAATAAAGAGAGGTTAAAAAAATATGATCCCGATGATCTTTTATATGCATTAAAACAGCAAAAAAGGTTGAATGATTTAGATTTTCCTTGCCCAAATATTTATTTTGATATGGAGACTCCCCTATGGCAATCTGATGGAGGAGAACTATTTATGGTTATGGAATTTTGTCCAGGAGAGACAAAACCTTATGGAAACCTAAATAGAGAAGAGATGTATCATTTTGGCAAAAGCACTGGTAGAATGCATGCCATGCTAAATGAAGATGCAGCAGGAAAAAAGATGAGTGCAGAGTTCATTCCCCCTAGTTTGGAACAGCGAACGGCCCATTGGTTGAAGGTTGAGGAAATGGCCAATTCCAAAGGAAAAAAAGATTTATTGCCTCTTATTAAAAAACAACGCCTATTGACGGAACAAATGGATTTAAATAAACTCGGGTTGGCGGATACCGGATGGGCGCATAGAGATTTATTTTTGGATAATATCTTGTTTCACGAAGGTAGGGTCTCAGCCATCCTGGATTTTGACCGCCTGAGATATGATTATCCTAAGCTAGATGTCGCAAGAGCCGTGATTTCCAGTGCTTTAAGTAATAATTACTTTAATGTTGAATTGGTATCCAGTTACATGGGAGGTTACAAAGAAGAAATAACATGTAATGATTCTTTTCTGATAGAAGGACTTCGGCTGCTTTGGTATATGGAAAGCACATGGTGGATAGATGCGGAAATGGATAAGCACGTTGGCCCACCTATAAGGTTTTTAGAAGAAATGAAATGGTTGCAAGAAAATTATTTTGAATTAGAGGCTATTTTAATAGATTAAAAAGAAGGAGGGCGAGAGTTGAAGTTAGAGAAAGAAACACAATACATAAGAGAAATCACATTAAAGAGAGAAACTATTCCCACATTCGAATGCTTCCCTTTCAACCTGCCGGTAATAAAAAACTTGGACACACTTTCCCTACATCCTAATGTCACTTATATCATCGGGGAAAATGGGATGGGTAAATCCACCTTACTTGAGGGGATTGCTATTGCTTTGGGCTTTAATCCTGAGGGAGGCACGATGAATTTTAACTTTACAAGCTACGACTCCCACTCGGAACTAGACAACTATTTACGTGTTATAAAGGGTGCAGAGAGACCGATGGATAGCTTTTTCTTTAGGGCGGAGACCTTCTATAATGTTGCAACCAATATTGAGGAAATGGATCGGGAAGGAGGCGGAGGAAGAAGAATCATTGATTCTTTTGGAGGAAAATCTCTGCATCAACAATCGCATGGAGAATCTTTTTTTGCTGCATTTGTCGAGCGTTTTCAAGGAAAGGGTTTATATATACTCGATGAGCCGGAAGCCGCTTTGTCTCCTCTGAGACAGATGTCCATGCTTGCCAGAATTAACGAGCTGGTGCAAGATGGATCACAATTCATTATCTCCACTCACTCCCCGATTGTCATGGCTTACCCAGATGCAAAAATTCTTGAATTGACAGAAGAGGGGATGTTTGAGACCTCCCTGAAAGAGACATCACACTATACAATCATGAAACAGTTTTTTGATGATAGGGAACGAATGCTCTATCACTTGTTTCAAACTAATTAATTTTAATATGGAGGTAGTGAATTGATAGTGATCGGGCTGGACTTGGCTGGTCCAAGTAATCATAAAGATACAGTGCTTACGGTATTTCAAAAGAGTAAGAATCATTTAACTTTCCAAAAAATGATTTCAAACATAAGCGACGAAAAAATTATGAACGAAGTAATTGAATTAAGTAGAATAGATGAGGTTGTTATCGGAATAGATGCCCCATTATCTTATGAAGATGGTGGTGGAGACAGGACAAGTGATAAAGAGTTACGAAAATTTATTCTTTCTTTAGGGATGAAGCCAGGTTCTATCATGCCGCCAACATTCACTAGAATGGTTTATCTAACGTTAAGAGGAATCAAGCTTACGAGAGAAATAGAAAAACTACAGACGACATTTCCTATAAATATAGTTGAAGTACATCCTGGTGCAGCAATGGGGGCGAGGGCATCTGAAAAAGAAATGGAATACGTTCTTACATATAAGCAAATTCTTTCTTCACGAGAGTATCTTAAGAATTGGTTCAACCACCAAAATGTAATTGGCCTACCAACAGGTGTGGAAAAAGAAAGCCACTCCATCGATTCTTGTGCAGCAGCATTAGCAGCGTGGCATTGGGCGGACAAATCGCTTAAACCAAAATGGTTTTTTACTGCAATACACCCCTTGCATCCGTATGATTATTGTTGTTAAGACAAATGCTGAATTTTTTAGAGGGAATCTGTGTTTTATATCGAAATTATACAATGGTGAATTTATCCAAAAGGAGCGGATGTTTATATGATTCAAAATTCCATTGCAACATTTAAGTGTGAAGTGATTCAAAGAAAATTACAGTTGGTTGGCCAGTGTGCGACAGGAAATTTTCCACAGTCCTTTCCTGATGTTGCAATCAATGTACAAAAAGAATTTGAGATTAGAAGAAACGAAGTGAGGAATGTGGTAGATCCCGAGGTGATTTTTAGTCCTTATCTTTCCAACAACCTTGTTGCTACTTATTTTGCATGTGTGGAAGTGAAGGAATTCGATTCCATTCCTAGCGGGATGATGGGTATTGATATTCCCATGACAACCTATGCAAAGGTAAGTTGTTCAAATAAAACGATTGAAAAGGGTTATGAAAGAATTTTCTCTTGGATGAAGGATAATGGATACCAACATGAAAGTTTCGAGAAGGCTTTACCAATTGAAATTTTCTATTATGAGGATAATGTAGAGGAAGAAATTGTAGAATTATATATTCCTATAGTTGATTAAATGAGGGGGAATTGTTTTGAAAACACTACTAGGCGAAATAGTGAATATTCCTTCCTATCGTGCGATGGGGGTAAAGTGGGAAGGTTCTTATGCGGAAGTGCCAAAACTAAAAGAAGTGATCTTACATATGAGTGATAGAGTCAATGAACTTCTTTATGTAAAGAATCCTAAAACACAATTAGGGTTATCTTATCATTTAAGGTCTGATGGGTTTGTTCATTACTCTGTTTTTGAAGTGGATGATCAACAAGAGTTACAGCCTGAAATGGTCGAAATCATCGTTCCAGAGATGACCTATTTAAAGGTTACGCACCCAAAAGGAAAAGATATCGGTGCCACCTATACGGAAATTTATCAATGGTTTAAAGAGTGTGACTATCGACCTCTAAAGGAAAAAGGCATAGAATATTACGATGATCTTCCAATCAAGCACGAGAGATATCCAATTGAAAGAGACTTGGAAGATCCACATTTTGAAATCTTCATCCCCGTTTTACATAAATCCTAATTATTAAAAAAACGATGCCAATAGCTGGTGTCGTTTTTTTTTTTTTTTGTGATGAAAAATCTAAATAGCCGTTGCATTAATTTGGTAATTATAATATACTACATTACAACACTAATGCACTATGGTTGAATGGAGGTGTAACATTGATTCTTAATACGGATGGTACAAAACCGATTTATGTGCAAATAGCCGAATGGGTGGAGACGGAAATCCTAAACGGAAATTTTCTACAGGATCAAAAAGTGTATTCGCAATATCAATTAGCTGAAATCTTTAATATAAATCCTGCAACTGCAGCAAAGGGTCTTACGCTATTGGTGGAAGATGAAGTCTTATATAAGAAGAGGGGGCTCGGCATGTTTGTTACAGAAGCAGCACAAGCTATCATCCTGACTAAAAGGCGAGAACATACATTAAAAAGACTGGTTTCTGAATTGGTATTAGAGGCTGAGCAACTAAAGGTAGGGCTGGATGAGTTACTAGACATGGTGAGAACGGAAAGTAAACAAAGCAAGGGGGAGTAATATATGAAAGTTGTGGATTGTGAGGGCTTGGTTAAGGAATATGGTCGTTCAAGGGCACTAAGTGATCTGAGTTTCCAAATTAGTGAAAATAAGATAACGGGATTAATCGGCAGAAACGGTGCAGGAAAAACGACCCTTTTAAAAATAATGGCCGGTTTTCAAAAGCAGACTTCAGGAGATATGAGGGTCTTTGGTGAGAAGCCATATAATAGCTTGCTCGCTTCAGTTAACAGTATTCTTGTGGATGATCAAATGGCATTTCCGGTTTCATTGAACCTAGGAGAAGTGTTGGATGCATCGGCAACATTTTATCCCAAATGGGATGCAGAGCTTGCAAGAAGACTATTCGAATATTTTTCCTTTCGTACTGAATATCGTCATAGCGAATTATCCAAGGGAATGAAAAGTACCTTTAATATGATTGTCGGTTTGGCATCCCGTTGCCCACTGACTATGTTTGATGAACCTACAACTGGAATGGACACCTCTGTTCGGAAGGATTTCTACCGGGCACTTCTTAAAGATTATATTGCGAACCCGAGAACCATCATAGTATCGAGTCATCATCTGGAAGAGATAGAGGACCTTTTGGAGGATATTCTTCTGCTGAAAAACGGTAAAAAGCTGTTGCATGTTCCTGTTTCTGATGTTAAGGAATACGCGATCGGGGTGCAAGGGAAGACGAGTGTTCTTACAGATTGGCTGGAGGATAAAGAGGTACTTTACAGGAAAGCGATTGGAACAGAAATAACTTATGTGGTCATAGAAAACAAATATACTGAAAAAATAAAGCAAGATGCTAGAAAGCTAGGGTTTGAGGTTTCTCCCGTCTCCTCAAATGACGTATGTATCTACTTGACTAGTAAAGGAAGAGGTGGAATTGATGCAGTCTTTGAGTAAGGTGTCATTTGACCAACTCGTGAAAAAACAATTTTTATATAAATTAAATGCCTATTCTGGAGTATATCTATCATTGATCATTTTACAAGTGATAGCGGTACTGTTTTCTTTGAATGGAGTGGGAAGTTCAGGTGGAGGATCTGAGCTGGTCAGTTTGAATATTCACTATTATTCTGCGAATCTGATTTTCGTTTTTACGATGTTATGGGTGTTTATCGTATCCATCATCATCACATCAAAAACATATAGGAATGAGGATTTTTCCTTTGTGACAAATAGATTGAGCAGTGATCTGTCTAATGTATTCTATGTGCTCTTGGTAAGCGTCATTGGAACCATAACAGCACTTATGTCCAAGTATCTGCTACAAGTTATTGTACTATTATTACCGAAATTCGACTCCTTTTATCATTCGCCAGTTTCCATGAACATTGGCAGCTTCCTTGTTACTGGAACCTTGACCGCATTTTTATATATCTTATTATGTGGTGGTATAGGATATTTCGTGGGGACGCTGGTTAGGGTATCAAACCTTTTTAAAATCCTGGTCCCTGTCCTATTCGTCGGGTATCTGTTTTTTGGTGGCTTCATCAGTGAGGTGAGTGCTCTTGCTACCATGGTAGAATTTTACTATTTGGAGACTTCCTTTCTTGCATTTGTCTTTAAAGTGCTGATCACGGTCCTTGCACTGTTTGGAAGCTCTATCACCATATTTAACAGAATGGGGGTTAGACAATGAGCAGCTTTGCAGGAATCATCAATCTGGTAATTTTTCTCGGGATCGTCATTTCTGTCTTACTACTATTTTCAAAAGGGATTAAAAAAGTAAACTTTACTTCCTCCGTTAAGAGCAATAATTGGGTTTTAGGTGGATATACCATTATTTTACTTTTCTTTATGGTGATATATATCCTGATGCCTGAAGCCGAACATTTAGAATGGAAAGGCGAAGGAGATGACAAAAATGGCTTACACCTATATGAAAGATTAATGAATAAAGAAGATATCGAGGAACGTTACGTATCTAATAAAGAAACATATGCCCTCTCTGGGCAGGAGCTCGAAATTAGAAGTCAAGACTACTATTCTAATGGATTTTCTATCATGTTTGAAAAAATACCAGACTTAGAAGGTAAAATTGAAGTTATTCTATACAAGGGTATTCTATCTGTTGAACAATTTGACTTTTCAGAGGAGCTTCCTTCTCCCTCCATAACGTTTTATGACGGCATACTAGAGGTGGAACAACCAGCATATTACGAAAAGAGAATAGCCTTTACTACACCAGAGTTTCCTTTCGCGCAATTCAGTGGACAACGTTCAACCATGCAAGGATACGGGCATTCTTCTAGTAATGCCATCATATATGTCAAAGTTCCTGAAGATGTAGAAGTCATATGGAATGAAGAATTCATGATTATTCAGGAAGTTTAATAACCTTTAATGCAAAAAAAACCAAGCATGAAAAGAGAATTCATGCTTGGTTACTCGTTTTTCTTATCTGATTTCTTTTTTGCGATGTAAAAAGCCAAAATGACTAATGGAATCGCAATAAATATTGGGATGTTGATGTGACTCTGTGTGACGATAGCCAAAAGCAGTAATACTCCTATTCCCATAATGATATACAAACAACCTCTCCCGAATGTCTCCATTGATTTACCCCCTTAGATTACCAATTGAGTATTGAGATGTTTTATCTAACATATGTTGATTTATCGTTTGTACAACCCACAAGATTTTAGAGATTATAATAATTTTAAAATAATTCTTCTTTTTCTTACTATTTTTTATTAAAACCGACAAAAAATAATGGATATTGAGGAATATTGTAGTAGGTATCGGTTACAACATGAAAGGAGGTGAAGCGATGAATGTGCGTAACAGTATGATTCTTTCACTTTTCTTTCTATGTTTTCTTCTTTTTCCTGATATAGGAGTTGCTGAAAAAAGGGTAAATCAAGCTGAAGGCAATGGGAAACCCGCTGAAAAAAGTATGGTGGTTTCAAAAAGCGATTCAAAGTTAGATGTGAATTCAGTTATTGATAAGCCTGAAACCGCTTCTAATGATAAGGTGTCAACCAGCGATGTCGGAGCTCAAAAGTCCAAAAAGTCACAGCGGCCTGATATAGTTGTACCGCAAAAAGAAAGACAGCCTGACCCATGGCCAAAATCATCCAAAAAGCTACCTGCCCAGGCAAGTGAGAAAGCAAAAGAAGCTCGCTTAGAGAAAACGGAGAAAAGAAAAGAAGCAAACTCAAACAAGCCTATACATAAAATGTCAGAAACTAAGAAACCGTCTGATGTTGTTGAGAAGACCGTAAGTCTTGAGCCTGGTAAAAAGGTTCGTAAAGAGCAACTAAAGGACAATTTGGCAAATAGATCAGATGATAATTCAGAAGAGTCGCTAGAGTCTAATGAAATTAATTCTGCTACCGAAGTTGATAATGGCAGTTCACCGTTAGAGGAAGATTATCCAGAGGATTTTCCAGAAACAGAGGCTCCGGAATTTTTCATATCCCAGGCCAAACCTTCAGGAAGTATCGCGAAGGGACAATCTTCTGATCAGAAAGTATCATCCAAATCTATATTTGACCTTTTGTCAAATTCCTTAGAAGAAATACGAGTGAATTTCCTGCAACCTTATGTGATGAGGCAACATATTTATCGAAACCAATGGGTTAACGCACCACCAGCACCACCACCAGAAAGTGCTCTTTTTTCTAACAATATATAAGACTATAAAAAAATAGAAAAGGGAGCGAAAAAATGATGAAAATCAACTTTTTAAGTGGTCAAACAGTCGTGAAATCTTTAGTTTTAGCAGGTGTACTTTCTTTAGGATTTGGTGTTGGATTGGGTGAAGCTGCTGGAAAAGAAAACAAGCCAAATGCAGCACAAAAGGTTGAAGTCCAAGCGAAATCTGTAAAAACGGAGAAAGTGAATCCTTCTGCTGACAATAAAGCTAAGTCAAAAGCAAGCGAAAATGCTAGTGATCAGGCGAAAGCTAATGCTTCTGCTAACTCTGCGGTACATTATTCCACAAAAGAAAAAGTGGAAGAGCCTAAAGAAGCACAGCCGGTTATGGATGAAGTTCAGGAAGAACCTGTAGCAGAAGAAACAGTTGAAGTGGAAAAGGAGCATAAAGCAAATAAGGGCCGCACTATGGCAAGTGAAAAAGCCAATGAACAAGCGAAACTTAATGCTGCTCCTAACGCTGCTGTACACGGTAAAACTAAAGAAGTAGTGGAAGAGGAAACTACGGAAGACGCAACAGAAGATGTGACCGAAGAAACTACGGAAGAAGCGACAGAAGAAGTGACCGAGGAAACTACGGAAGAAGCGACAGAAGTAGTAGAAGAGGAAACATCTGAAGAAGCAACAGAAGTAGTAGAAGAGGAAACTTCAGAAGTAACAACAGAAAAAGTAAGTCCTTCTGTTGAGAATAAACAAAATGCAAACGGTAGTAAAAATGCTAACGAAAAAGCGAAAGAACATGCAGCACTTCAATCTGCAGTTCGCATTGTTGTAGAAGAAGAATCAACAGAAGAAGATGAAACTGAAGTAGAATAATTTATTAGTAGACTCCAGGTTTTTTAAGAACCTGGGGTCTTTTTTATAGGAGTTTAGTTTCTAACATAGGCAACTAACTAATTTACTAAATCACTGTCACATTTTTTTTACAGTGTGCATATACTTTCCATTGTGTGATAAAAAATTAGAAAGGAAGTTTGATCAATGAAAGAACTAATCTTAAAAGACGGAAACGAATTTGCAGAATATAAACTAGAAGCATTTTCAAGCGATTTTAAAGTAGTGGAAGTAAATGTTTCAGATGCAACAGAATCTTTACCTGCTCTTATAAACCCAGTAAAACTTAATTTCTAATGTTTCTTAAATGCTGAATATCTTGCAATCCTACATAAAGTAGTGGCAAGAAGGGAGAAGCGTGCCGACAATGGTCACGCTTCTTTTGTTTTGTATTTTTGCAGGAAATTTCAGGTTTTGTGAATTGCTTGGTATAATTATAGGTAAAGCCAGTATTATTGGAGGACCACTTTGGATTTATATTGTACAAAACATAAAAAGGTGTTAGTGGAGCGCTATCACAGGACATCCCAGAAAATCGAATCGTATTGTGTGGACTGTGAAATGGAGGAAAGATATCAAACGCAGGTAGAGAACAGCAGTCAGTTTCGAAGAAAAATAGTAAAAAAACTTAGTGGCAAGCTTTGGGCGTTACTTATGGTTGGAATGCTGATTATTTTATTTTTACCGGTACATACCATTGTTAAGTTTATACTTTGCTTCCTCGTCTTTTTAATCACGCTCAAGCTAATCTTTGATCCGTTCTTATCCCAACCCCCGGCCGATCGTAAACCTGATTGGGATGATATCCGGGCTAAAGCGTTGAATCAGAGCAGCATACAGGCAAATGAGGTCGCAAATGTCAAAAGACAGTGGAAAAAAGGTTTCTTGCAAGAACACAGGAATAAAGCTTGGACAGAAGAAGACTGGCAGCAATACCTAAAACAATATTATAAAAAAAAATAAGCTTCAGGACGTCCACCTATACAAGCACAAACAGGCTATCATACGCTATCAAAAAGGGAGTGGCGGAGATGGCTTGTTTTATTAACAATGTGGTGATTAAGAATGTTAATGGCGGAGTTGTAAACTTTGGGAATATCTTTAAAGCTTGTCCGATAGCAGAAGAAACAGGTGTAACGGGTTCGGGTTCTGGTAACCTTGGGCAGTGCATCAAGACCAATACTAAAATTAGTGTGGTTAATGTTTGCGGGAAGAAAAATGTCCAAATAAATGACGAAATAGGTGAGGGGTTTGACTAAATACTACACGATTGGCATGGCTGGACACATTGATCACGGAAAGACCACGCTGACAAAAGCTTTGACCGGAGTGGATACCGATAGGCTGAAGGAAGAAAAGGAGCGCCAGATATCTATTGAACTTGGCTATGCACCTTTACGTATGGAGGATGGCTCTATTTTATCCATTATAGATGTACCTGGACATGAGCGTTTTATTCGCCAAATGATAGCCGGCGTAACTGGGATTGATCTTGTCATTTTAGTGGTTGCTGCAGATGAAGGAGTCATGCCTCAGACGAAAGAGCATCTAGAGATATTAAAGTTTCTGAAGGTTCAAAAGGGAATCATCGCCATCACTAAAAAAGATAAGGTAGAAGAAGAACTTTTGGAGCTTGTGGAGGAAGAAATCTTGGACGAGCTTGAAGGTTCCATCTTTCAGGATGCACCAGTTGTTTTCCTTAACAGTATAAAAAAAGATGGAATGGAAGAATTGAAACAAGTCATCGTTAATGAGTTGAAAAATCTCCAGGTCAAGCAAGAAGTAGGCAATTTCCGCCTACCGATTGACCAAGTTTTCAGCCTGAAAGGTCAAGGGACGGTTGTAAGGGGAACGATAATGGAAGGCGCTATTCAAAACGATGAAGAGCTGGAAGTACTACCCTCAGGATTGTTAGTGAAAGCAAGGCAGCTACAGGTCCATAATGCTAAAGTCAAAAAGGCAACAGCTGGACAGCGAGTTGCAGTTAATCTACCTAATATCCGTACAGCAGAAATTAAACGCGGGGATGTTCTGGTACATACACATACTTATGAGACAACCGATACGATAGACGTATCCTTGCAATTTGTAAAAAAACCTCAACATCCAATCAAGCAAAGAAGCTTGATAAAAGTTCATATAGGTACAGCGGAAGTGTTAGGGAGGATTGTATTTTTTGACCGTAACGAATATATTGGGGAATCATCAGAAGAAGTGCTATGCCAAATCCGCCTGGAAGAGGCGATTACCGCTAAGAGAGGCGACAAGTTCATTATCAGAAGGCCTACTCCAGTGGAAACGGTTGGTGGAGGGTGGATTATCCAAGCAAAAGGTTCCAAATATAAGTTCGGGAAAGAAACGTTACATAGACTTGAAAAAGTAAAAGAAGGAAGCCCGGAACAAAGGGTCAAACAAACTTTGGCCAAACATTACTTGCTCGAAGGGAAAGGCATTCAAGCAGAAACAGGGTTAACCGATAAAGAAATGGAATCATTAATGGACGATAGAAAAATAATTCGAATAAAGGAAAAGCTCTTTACTAGTTCTGATCATGTAGTTGATCTAAAAAAGAAGTTAACTGACTACATAAAATCTTACCATCAGACACACCCTTTGAAAATCGGTGTGTCAAAAGCAGAGCTCTTATCAAGCCAGATGAATTCTTTTCCTAGTGAACTTGTGGAATATGTAATGGAAATCCTACTAGAAGAAGGGATAATACAGCGGAGGGAAAGCTTATTGTATACCCCGGAGTTTAAGCCGCATTTTCCTAGCGCTTGGAGAAAAAGGATGGAGCAGGTTGTTTCAAGACTAGAGAGTGATGGTCTTACACCCAAGCCTTTTGTGGAATATGGGCAAGAGGCAGGCCTTCCTGAAAAGGAACTTCATGAACTGCGCTACTATTTGATTTACCAAAATAAGGCTTATGAATTGAATGATAAGCATCTAATCAGTGTGATGAATGTCACGGTTTCCGTTAGGGCGTTAAAGAAGAAATATCCACAAGAATTGGAGCTTGGTCAGGTAAAGGACGAACTTGAAGTGTCACGGAAATATTTAATACCGTATATGGAATTGCTCGATTCCTTAGGTATTACGCAGAGGATGGATACGAAGCGCTATTGGGCGTAAATATAAAACGGAGCAGCGATTATACATCAACTGCCTCCGTTCTTATTAACATAAATCCATTTTTGTTTCTTTTCTGTCACAGACCCGATGATAGCAGCTTGTCTATTTTTCTCTTGGAGCTTGGAAATGTATTCATTTGCCTCAGATTTACGCATGCTTATCAGCAATCCACCTGAGGTGATGGCATCACATAAAACCATTTGTTCATATAGCGTAACAGAATCATGGTATAGTACATCATCCTCCAACCATTGATGATTGGATTTCGTACCACCTGGTATGACTCCTTCTTCGGCAAGTTCATATGTTCCTGGTAGTACTGGAACAGCCTGCATATCTATATGTAAGCCCACATCACTTCCACGGGCAATTTCACTTGCGTGGCCAAGCAACCCAAAACCGGTAACATCAGTCACAGCATTGGGATTGAAATGTTGGAGGCTCTCTGCAGCATGCCTGTTTAAGGAAGCCATCGTTTCTGTCACAAGGGAGATCTGGTGTGCAGAAGCTTTTTCCCGCTTAATGGCTGTGGTTAGGATTCCCACTCCAATTGGTTTTGTTAAGACAAGGACATCCCCGGGACACGCACCTGAATTCTTCCATATTCTATCTGGATGGGCAAAACCCGTAACAGATAATCCGTATTTCGGCTCCTGATCATCAATGGAGTGTCCTCCGACAATTACTGCGTCTGCTTCTTTCACTTTATCCAATGCTCCCGAGAGTATGGATTGAAGTATTTGAGGTCCTAATTTCTTGATAGGGTAACCCACGATGTTCAAGGCTGTTTTTGGTGTGCCTCCCATTGCATAGACGTCGCTCAGAGCATTGGCGGCAGCTATTTGACCAAACATATAAGGGTCGTCTACAACCGGTGTAAAATAGTCAAGCGTCTGAATCAAGGCAATCTCATCGGTTATTTTATAAACCCCTGCATCATCAGATGTGCTATAACCTACAAGGAGGTTTGGGTCTGGTTTATTTACAGGTAAATCACGCAAAACTTGCGCGAGGTCACTTGGACCAAGTTTGCATCCTCAGCCAGCTTTAGTCGATAGTGATGTTAAACGGATCTTTTCATGTTCACTCATTTCAGCCACCTCCTGTCTTTTCAGTATATTCTTCCCGAGATTTGTTTTCCAGTGATAAAGATTTGAATTTTGCGAAAAGATATAAGTTGTACTATGATAGAAGTAATGACTGGGAGGAAAATCTTGGTCATCGTAGTGAACAACTTGCATAGGAGGAAAAAACATGAGCAATTTCAAGGTATCCATCGAATTTTGCATGCAGTGAAACTACGCGCCCAAAGCCGCGAGTTTCGCGGAATCATTATTTTCCCATTTCCGTACGGATATCTCTTCTATGGAGCTGATTCCAAGTTCCGGTGGAAAGTTTGAAGTGACCGTAAATGAAGAAACAATCTTTTCTAAAAAAGAAACAGGTGTATTCCCCAAAGCGGAAGACATCATTGCTCATTTGGAAGGCAAGTAGGAGAGGAGGGGTGACCCTTCTCTTTTGCTTTTTTAATAAGGTATAATAAAAACACGATTGTACAAGAGTAGGTGAAAATCATGAAAGAATTATTCCGAAACATACCTCCTATCCATGAACTGCAGAAGCAACATTCTTTTATACAACTATGCAAAAGATTTGATGTTGATAAAAGCCTCATGACCTCCATAGTGAGGACAACGATCGACAAGATAAGAAGTGAAATAATATCGGGTGAAATGAAAGGTGCCAATATCAATTCAAAGATATGGTATGAAGCTGAAGTGATCTTGCAGAGTAAAAGCAACTTCAATCTCATGCCTGTTATTAATGCAACAGGAACGGTTCTTCATACAAATCTAGGGCGCGCAAGGTTAAGCCGGGAAGCAATTGACAGGGTTGTGGAAGTTGCCTCCAATTACTCCAATTTGGAATTTGATATAGAATCGGGCAAACGAGGCTCCAGGCACGATATAATTGAAGCCCTCATTAAAGAAGTGACGGGTGCTGAAGCGGCGATGGTAGTGAACAACAACGCAGCTGCAGTGTATTTTATCCTGAATGCTTTTGGAAAAGGGAAAGAAGTCATTGTCTCAAGAGGTCAGTTAGTGGAAATCGGCGGTTCTTTTCGTATTAGCTCCATCATGGAAGAGAGTGGTGCGAAGCTTATAGAGGTCGGTACCACCAATAAGACACACTTAATGGATTATCAAGAGGCAATATCAGATGAGACGGCTATGTTGCTTAAAGTACATACAAGCAATTTTAAAACAATAGGATTTACCCAATCCGTTTCAACCGAACAACTCGCAGGTTTAAAGGGAAGTAGGGAGGATATTATCCTCTATGAAGACCTTGGGAGCGGAGTCCTATACGACTTCACAGAAGGTGGTATTGGCGAGGAACCGTTAGTACAAAAAGCCTTACATGCAGGTGTCGATATCGTCTCCTTTAGCGGTGATAAATTGTTGGGTGGTCCCCAGGCAGGAATCATCGCAGGGAAAAAGGAATACATCGATAAATTGAAAAAACATCAGCTTGCACGGGTTTTGAGAATGGATAAAATGAGCTTTGCTGCCCTTGAGGCAACACTAAAAGCATATGCCATGAACAAAGCTAAGGAGATCCCAACTATTAGGGATATGCTTCTATCTGTGGAAGAGATCAGTGAAACAGCAACTTTGTTCCTTCATTCCATTGAAGGTTTGGAGATTTTTGAATGGGAAATCACAGAAGTAGAATCAATGATAGGTGGTGGGACCATGCCAGGTGTTACCTTACCTTCCATAGCAGTTAAGGTTTCTACGGAAAAACTGTCCGCACAATCTTTAGCTGAAAAGTTAAGAATGGGTACCCCAAGTGTGGTAGTCCGTATCCAGGATCAGCATGTTCTTCTGGATTTCCGAACCATCACACAAGGGGAGTTAGATAAGCTAGTGGCAGCTTTTCGTAATGTTGAGCTTACATATCGTGACTAGAATTATGTTTTTGACGGGTGTGCTGACGGTTCTTCACTTTATGAGATCCGCTTAAAGGAGCCGGTTGCCCAGATTGATTATCTTTAGGTTGGTTTCTGACCATATCCTTGTGGCTGTTTTTGTTCATAGTGTATCTCCTCCTTTACCTATAGTTTTAGAAAATAGACAAGGTTTATGCTCAACTGTTTAAGGTATATTTTTCTTTTAAACGGGCAGTATAGGTAGAGCTATTATTTACTTTGATCTGAAGGAGCGAATAGATATGCCATATCATAAAGACAAACAGCAGGCTTTTCAAGCAGCCCAACAAGGAACCGAACAAGCAAGAGATGTGTACGAAGCGATTGTAAGAAACGATCCAAATTACGGACATGACTTCAAACGACTAGAAAATGAAGTGAATGAAGCGATGGAGCAGATCAATAATGCCCTTGAAGTAGCTTCTGAAACGCAACGTCCTCAACTGATGCAATTTCAAGCGGATCTGCAACGGCTGATGCAACAAGGTGACGGGAATACGTTGGAATAGAGGCTTGATGTGGTTTAGGCCAATCTTGAACTGGTAGTTTAAGTTTAGGATTGGCTTTTTTGTTTGTAAAATATAAAAATCAACCCCGGTTACTTGGAGTTGATTTTACGTTAAGTCTTATTACTGATTCTTCTTGCGCTTCTTATTATTTTGCTTCTGAGCTTCTGTCAAAGGTTCATTGGATAACTCTTCATTGTACCCTGCACCAATTCCTTGCCCACTGGCACTGTTCATGCCTTCGATCACATGGTTCGATTTTCTTTTTGCCACTTTGCTTCACCTCCATTTTTAGTTTCTCCTGAGGTTTCAACAGCATGTATTTGTGGAATATTATGAAAGATAAGTGTAACTTATGTGATTTGATAACTTTATTGATATTTACTTATGAGAAATGTTGTATTAAGATAATATTGTAAGGACTATTCGGTGGGAGAAACAACTCGAAAATTGTCTCAAAGAAAAACATTCTCAAATGCTTTCCTCACAAATGAAAGCTTGTTTTTCAATGCCTATTAATTGTTCATAGCGAGGTCCTATTAAACTATGAGTAGCAGGGGGTAATACATATGACGAAGCAAGATGTTTTTAATGCCCGCACGTCTTTTGATGTGAACGGCAAAACGTATCATTACTATTCTTTGCAAGCGCTTGAAAAAGCAAACATTGGTAACGTGTCACGCTTACCATATTCCATTAAAGTATTATTAGAATCCGTTCTACGCCAAGTAGACGGCCGTGTTATCACAAAAGAGCACGTTGAAAACTTAGCAAAATGGGGAACAGACGAGCAGAAGGACGTGGATGTACCATTCAAGCCTTCCCGTGTTATTCTTCAAGATTTCACAGGGGTTCCAGCGGTGGTTGACCTTGCGTCTTTACGTAAAGCAATGGCTGACGTTGGTGGGGACCCACAGAAAATAAATCCTGAAATTCCGGTTGATCTTGTAATTGACCACTCTGTTCAGGTTGATAAAGCTGGTACGGCTGATTCTTTAGACTTCAATATGAAGCTTGAGTTCGAACGTAATGCAGAGCGTTACAAGTTCCTAAGCTGGGCAAAAAAATCTTTTGACAACTACCGTGCAGTTCCACCAGCAACAGGTATCGTTCACCAAGTTAACTTAGAGTACTTGGCTAACGTTGTTCATGCTGTAGAAGAGAATGGCGAATATGTTGCCTTCCCTGACACGCTTGTCGGAACAGACTCCCATACAACAATGATCAACGGTATCGGTGTTCTTGGATGGGGTGTAGGTGGTATCGAAGCAGAAGCAGGAATGCTTGGCCAACCTTCATACTTCCCAGTTCCTGAGGTTGTAGGGGTTAAATTGACTGGCGCTCTGCCAAACGGAACAACCGCAACTGACTTAGCACTAAAAGTTACGCAAGTATTGCGTAAACATGGTGTGGTTGGTAAGTTTGTTGAGTTCTTCGGACCTGGTGTATCTGAATTACCACTAGCAGACCGTGCAACGATCGCCAACATGGCACCTGAGTACGGAGCAACTTGTGGATTCTTCCCGGTTGATGAAGAGTCACTTGACTACATGCGTTTAACTGGACGCAGTGAAGAGCAAATCAAATTGGTAGAAGAATATTCTAAAGCAAACGGATTATTCTTCAGCCCTGACGCTGATCCTATCTACACAGATGTAGTAGAGATCGATCTTGGTGAAATTGAACCAAACCTTTCCGGACCTAAACGCCCTCAAGACCTTGTGCCACTATCCATGATGCAGGAAACATTCCGCAATGCGTTAGTCGCTCCACAAGGTAACCAAGGCTATGGTCTAACTCCTACTGACATTGCTAAAGAAGTAGAAGTGACATTAGCTTCCGGTGAAAAAACGAAAATGAAAACAGGATCTATTGCGATTGCTTCCATTACTTCCTGTACGAATACATCCAACCCATACGTATTGATCGCTGCTGGATTAGTTGCGAAAAAAGCGGTGGAATTAGGATTGGAAGTACCAAGCTTTGTGAAAACGTCCTTAGCACCTGGTTCCAAGGTTGTTACAGGATACCTACACGATTCCGGACTTCAACCATACCTAGATCAACTAGGCTTTAACATCGTAGGTTACGGCTGTGCGACATGTATCGGTAACTCCGGTCCATTAGCGGACGAAATCGAAGAGGCAGTAGCAGAAAATGACTTGCTTGTCACTTCTGTACTTTCTGGTAACCGTAACTTTGAAGGACGTATCCACCCGCTTGTAAAAGGTAACTACCTTGCATCTCCACCACTAGTTGTGGCATATGCACTTGCTGGCAATGTGGATGTTGATCTTCAAAACGATGTCATCGGAAAAGACAAAGACGGCAATGATGTATTCTTCAAAGACATCTGGCCTTCCATGACAGAAGTGAAAGAAGTCGTTAAATCAACGGTAACTCCAGAGCTATTCCGCAGAGAATATGAGCATGTATTCGATGACAATAAGCGTTGGAATGAAATCCAGACTTCTGATGAGGCATTGTATTCATGGGATAATGATTCCACATACATTCAGAATCCGCCGTTCTTTGAAGGCTTGACTCCTGATGCGGGTACGGTAGAACCACTTACTGGTCTACGTGTAGTTGGAAAGTTTGCAGATTCTGTAACAACAGATCACATTTCTCCAGCTGGATCCATCGGAAAAGATACGCCTGCAGGGAAATACCTACAAGCAAACGGTGTAACTCCTCGTGAGTTCAACTCTTACGGTTCCCGTCGTGGTAACCATGAAGTAATGATGCGTGGTACGTTCGCGAATATCCGTATCCGTAACCAAATCGCTCCAGGAACAGAAGGCGGCTGGACGACTTACTGGCCAACTGGCGATGTAATGTCCATTTATGACGCTTGCATGAAGTACAAAGAAGAAGGCACAGGCCTAATGGTCATCGCTGGTAAAGACTATGGTATGGGAAGCTCCCGTGACTGGGCTGCAAAAGGAACAAACTTACTTGGAATTAAAACAGTTATCGCGGAAAGTTTTGAAAGAATCCACCGTAGTAACCTTGTTCTAATGGGAGTTCTACCTTTACAATTCAAAGATGGCGAAAGTGCAGAAGTGCTTGGCTTGACTGGTAAAGAAACGTTTGAAGTAGCTGTTGACGAAACAGTTAAACCACGTGACTTTGTAAAAGTTACGGCTACAGACGAAGAAGGCAACAAGAAAGAATTTGAAGCACTTGTTCGTTTCGATAGTGAAGTAGAGATCGACTACTACCGTCACGGTGGTATCCTGCGTATGGTATTGCGCGACAAGCTAAAAGCATAATTGTATATAAGAAAAAGCTGGTCTCCATAGGTGGCCAGCTTTTTTGTGAGCTAGAAAGTGTTAAAAAATAGACAAAAGGTATTCCTAAAAAGTTAACGTATTTATGATTAAATGAGGTTATCAACAAGCAAAGGAGAACGGAATGGAAGCCATTCAATTAGGTCCACTGCTTTTAAAGAAGTCCTATATAGTTCTTCTTTTTTCATGTTTACTTGCATATTTATATATATCCATGTACCTTAGGAACAAGCCCGATATGTTAAAGACAGTGGAGAATTACTTAACATCCGGCATGTTATTGTGGATAGTCGTTTTTAAATTTAGTATTATTATTTTCAGGCCGTCCATCATTTGGACAAATCCCTATGGATTATTGTTTTTTACAGGGGGGACTAATGGAGCTTACCTGGCAACAGTAGGAACCATCCTGTTCTTATATTGGAAGCTTCATCGATCGGACATACATATTAAAACTTCTACGGTTATCATTGTTCCAAGCATCCTTATTGTCATTGCAGGATATTATGGAATTTTGGCGATTTTATAAAGGTGGGATAGTAGATGAAAAAAGTAATAGCTATTGTATTTCTTGTAGCTTTAAGCGGTTACGCAATTTTACAGGTGTTCGGGGAAAAAGATCCGGATGTTGGCACGCAACCCGGTGATAAGGCAAGAGACTTTGAACTGAGTACTTTAGCGGGAGGAACCGCAAAGCTATCTGAATTCGAGGGAAAAAAAGTGATTGTGAATTTCTGGGCAACCTGGTGTGGCCCATGTCGTGCAGAAATGCCAGAGATGCAGAAATACCACACCGAGAATGAGGATGTTGTCATGCTGGCGGTAAATTTGACTGACCGGGAGCCTGATCTTGAAACGGTAAAAGAGTATGTGGAAGAAGGTGGTTATACGTTTCCGATACTCTTGGATGAAGAGGGTGTTTTCAGACACTACCAAGTAATGACGATGCCTTCTACTTTTTTCATTGATTCTGAAGGAGTAATTTCTTATATGCACCTTGGACCAATGACATACGAGTTGATGGAAGAACAGGTTGGAAAAATGAATTAGTGCAAAAAACGAAAGGATTCCATATGGATTGGAATCCTTTTAATATTTCCATCGATAATGACCTGTGATGGGTGAGGTGAAGGAAGTGAGTTTTATTTCAGACGCAAATGGATAAGTATTGTGAATGAGATACGGAATTCCATCTTTTGTACGTTTATCCGATACTATTCCAACATGATCGAAATCACCACCAAGAAAGACTACAATGTCACCCGGCTGCCATTGTTCTAAATTTTCAATATCCCCCTTAATGATCTCTGTTGTCAATGGTTCTGCAAACCGCTCGAAAAAAACGGATTGATTTGGGACACGCCTGAAATCAATGTTTGGATCTGGTGTGCCGCCCACTCTTGGATAAAGTTCAGTATTTTCCCTAACATCTTTATCTAAGAGGTCTTTAAGGTTTATTCCTGCTCCCAACAGTCCACGCCACACTACATCTGTACATACCCCTTCCGTATCCGGTGGGTACCCCCCATCATAATAAACACTTTTATATGGTGTTCGTTGATCGACTTCTCTTCTTGCAGTGAAAACAATATCAAGGTGGTCTGGGATTCCGTTCTCGTTCAAATCAACTTCAGAGATAGTGGCAGGAACCTCTAATTTCTTCGTGAAAGGCGTAGGTACATTAACACCTAAATAATCAAAGATGATTCCATCTCGAAAAAGTAATGAAAAACAAACAACGAAAGTGAAAAAAACCGCAATCAATATTCCAGTTTTCTGTATCATTTTCCACCTCCAGGTCATATAGCTCGGTTTTTGATTTGCTCCATATGATGTTTATCGTGATTAAGAAACATTTTCAGAAATGATTCAGGAGTGAATTTGCGCTTTTTATTTCCTATTGTGAATCGTACCCCTTGATTCAAATTCTCCATATTTCTTATTAATTCCTTCCTAATGAGGACAAATTCCTCTAAGAGAGCTTCCGTATCATTGAAAACTTTTATTGCCTGTATCGCTTTTTCATTATATTCATCATGATCAGGGAAGTCAGGCAAGACTCCACCTTCTTTCATTTTAGGTACCATCTTTTCCAACAAAAAAAGGTCCCAATAATAAATGTGCCCGATGATTTCTTTCACCGACCATTTCCTATTACTTATTGGAGTGATTAATTCAGTTTCGTCTTTTGAATTAAACGAGCGAAAGAATTCCATATTGCTTTCATATGATTGGTAAGTCGATGTAGATAATGTCATAAGAAACCCTCACTTTTTAGAATATTCATACCTTTTAATATTATCGTAGATTTTTAAAAGATACAAGAACGTATATTCGATGTTTATGGCTATATATACCAGTTTTTAATTTTCAGAATATGGATATAAACATATTAAACAACCTTCTTAAAACACTCCGTTTTACTGTCATCTGCTAATTTTTAATGAAATTCTAACCAATTCGTCAGAAAGTTATCATAATTTTAGAGTATTTTGGACATTAATACTATTACAATAACAAATAAGTAGGTGAGATGATGAGAAGAATCCGTAAACGTTCTTTTGAAGAGCTAGTACTGGAAAATAAGCAACTTCTGTTAAAAGATGAAGAAGCATTACGCAAAATCGAGGACCGCTTGGAAGAAAAGATGTTAAATAAAGCAGCAGAATAACTTTCAAATATTTCTTGTTATGAATATCCCTCTTCCTTGAGATAGTAAAGGTAGGAGGGATGTTTTTATGAGTAATCCAAAAGGAAGCAGAAAGCACTTTATGCCAAACCATATCGGAACTCAGCCACAAGAGGCTGGAGGCAATAAAGGCAAGCAGATGCAAGATACTTCAGGTAAACATGCTCAAGTTATTCAAACAAAGGGCGAGTAATATATCCAACTATTTCTTGTGTTAATGTAGCGGCTGTTGCAAACAATACAATTTGTAGTAACTTTTCATTCGATAAAGGGAGGCGTTTTGTTATGGACCAAAACAAACAACATCGTGCAAACCCGGATGATCGCAGTGATAATGTAGAAAAACTACAAAGCATGGTGCAGAATACAATAGAGAATATTGAGGAAGCACATGATTCCATGCAATTTGCCAATGATGAGGAAAGAGCTCGCATTGAAGCAAAAAATCA
This sequence comes from Sutcliffiella horikoshii, assembly GCF_021991925.1. GTDB lineage: Bacteria > Bacillota > Bacilli > Bacillales > Bacillaceae_I > Sutcliffiella_A > Sutcliffiella_A horikoshii_F. Next base: position 813,781 of record NZ_RXZI01000001.1, read on the forward strand.
TCGTCGTGAAGAAAGCATTGCAGCTTTCAGGGCTGAAATCAAAGACGAAGCCAGCAGTCGCGAAAACGGTTATAAGTAACATGCAACAAGGCGGGCATATACGGTGCCCGCTTTTTGCCAGGCTTTTTTATGTGGAAAAATATTCTTTTGTGTTATCATAATTAGACACATCCAAGTAAATGGGGGAGTAGAGTAAAAATGCTAGTATCTAAAAAGGAAATAGAAGTGCGTTACGCAGAAACAGACCAGATGGGAGTAGTTTATCATGCAAACTATCTCGTTTGGATGGAGCTTGGACGAACACAGTTAATAAAGGATTTGGGGTTTTCCTATGCTCAGATGGAACAGGATGGGGTCATTTCACCTGTCATAGATATAAATGTTACCTATAAAAAACCTCTTCGCTATGGGGAAGTGGCGACTATACAAACATGGATCGAGAGCTACGATGGCTTCCGGGTCGTTTACGGTTATGAAATACGTACACCAAATGAAGAGGTAGCATTGTTGGGAAGTTCCTCACATGTATGCGTCAAGAAAGAAAACTTCAAACCGATCATCATTCGTAAAAAATATCCGGAGTGGCATACTGCATACGAAAATGCGAAAAAGCAAGGAGAATAAATCATGGCGTTTGGAATCAAGCGTGGGGAACTTCAGGAATGGAAAGCAAGAGTAAAAAGCGGTGAAATGGCATTCATCACCCACTATTGGATTCATCCTCGTTTTAATGGAATAACCACTGTGACGAAAGCGGGATGCTGTGATATCAGAAAGCTGATCGAATGGGGAAAGCAATATGGCTTGAAAGAGCAATGGATACATAAAAGGGAAGAGTATCCCCATTTTGATCTAATTGGAGATACTCAACTGGAGATTTTGAAAAAAGAAGGCCAATGGGAACAGATTCATCGTTTTTTTGAATCATAAAGAAAGAATCAGGGGTTTTGCTCCTAATTCTTTCTTTGTTGCTATTATTCATAATCAAATTTTGGTTCGTTTAGTTCTTCATCAAATTGGATGTGAAGATCATGTCCGTCAAAATACCATGCTTCTTTTTCTTCCACAAAGAATGTTATGCCGTCTTTTTCGATGGTAGCAACCGGCTGGTCCGGATCTTCTTTTACAATACCCAATGAAAATCCTTTCTGGACCGTACTGCACCCACCATATCGGACGTGAAAACGAATGTTATCCCCTTTTTCTAGGTGCAATTCTTTTTTATACCATTCCAATGCTTTATCTGACATGGAAATATTCATAACAGCAACTCCTTTTTGTCTCATAGATTGTATTACGTTACCTTGAAAAAAGGAATGATGCTTCCGTTTGAACGCAATATGTACATACAACCTTTATTATAACTGAATTCCATAAGTGCAACCAAATAAAACCACTTAGAGAAAATGCAACGGATTTACCATCTACCATATGTTTTATCAAATAGAAGGATTCCATTCTTCTCCTGTTTGGAAACAGAATGTTCACTAAAATAAAGAAACAAGCATCGATCCATTATGGTGGACGATGCTTGTTCAATCAATGATTTATTTCATCTTCTTCTAACCATTGATACATATGATCCAACATTTCTTTGTTTTTGACTTCTGCCTGTGAGTATCCGAAAGAAGCGGCATCCTTCAGTGGAACCACATGGTATTTGGTTGGATCCACTTGAGAAACATAGGTGGGAATAAAATCATCTACTTTAATGTCGATTTTCTTTTCCTTCCCATCCACAAGTTTTTCTACATGAAGTTGCAAGATCCCGCCGATATCTTTATAGTCATCCTTTTGGCCAGACAGGAAATTACCGAGTGAGTAGACAACAAACATCTTCTTGCCATCCGGCCTTTCGATAAATTTCATCGGCTGTAGTACATGGGGGTGGTGGCCGATAACGATGTCCACCCCAATTTCTGCAAGGAAATCTGCTAGTTCTTCCTGTTCTGAGTTAGGGAAAAGAATGTACTCTACTCCCCAGTGCATGGCAACCACTACGACATCAGAATTTTGTTTAGCTTCCTCCACGTCCTTTTTTATCGCCTCACGATCGATCAGGTTTACAAAGAACTCCTTCCCTTCCGGAATTGGAATTCCGTTCGTCCCATAAGTATAGGACAAGAAAGAGAATTCAATGCCATTTTTGGAAATGGTACGCAATCGAGCTTTATCTTCATTACTCTTATAACCACCGACATATTCCATTCCGATTGTTTCGTAATGGTTGATTGCGTTCATAATTGCCTTTTCTCCACGATCTAATGTATGGTTGTTGGCGATACTGACGATATCTACACCGGCTTCCTGGAGGGCATCTGCTACTTCAAAGGGACTGTTGAAACTTGGATAATTAGATAATCCGATTTCAGTTCCCCCGATGATGGTTTCTTGATTGGCGATGGAAATATCGGTTTCTTGCAGATAGGACTTCACCCGCTCAAGCATCGGATTGAAGTTGTATGAATTTTCTCCTGTTTTCGCTGCATTATAGACGGTACTATGAATGAGGAGGTCTCCAACCGCGGAGATAGTTGCTTCTGTCCGAAAAGCTTTTTCCGTTTTTATGAGTTCCTTCGTCTTATGATGTTTGATGTCGGTTGCGGTGAACTCCTTTTGGTCCTCACCTGTCATAAAACCTTCGTAATGCTTGAAAGTAAGTACCGAAAAAATGATAGCCAAACCTAATATGATGATGATTGGGAATAAATATTTTGATTTTTGGTTCATGATAATAGACCCCTTAATTATATTTTACTCTTCCAACATAATACATTATTTTTGCGCATTTTATCGAAGTATGTCGAATGTTCAAAAAATAAAGGATTTTTTGTTTTGACTCTCGAAATAGTAGGTGATATAGATTATATAGAGGGGGAAACAACTTGCTAACGTTTAAAAAACCTGAAGTAGAACAATTTTTCAAAGTCTTTAATATTGAAGATTTTACCTTGAGTCCTGATGAAACACAATTGGTGTATAGCACAAATCTGACTGGATTCTATAACGTCTGGGCCATGGATCTTCCAAACCAATATCCTTATCCGCTTACGTTCAATAATCAGAGCTGCCATAGCCTGAAATACGATCCAAATGGAACTTACATATTGGCAAGTTTTGACCAGGATGGCAATGAGCTCACTCAGTTCTATGCACTTCCTACCCGCGGAGGGGAATTAGAGGATATGAGGGTGGTAGAGGAACATCGACATATGTTTCCCAAATTCTCTAAGGATGGAAAGAGGATCTATTATACAAGTACAAAGGGCAATAAAACCTATTTGAACTGCTACTGCTATGACCTTGAGACAAAGGAAGAGCGCTTGTTAATAGAAGGAGAGGATGCATCCACCTACTTAATTGATGTATCTGCGGATGAAGAGAGTTTCATCACTCTGAAGCAGTTTGCCAATACACATACATTGGCTTATTTGATACATAATGGGGAAGCTATTCGATTGACTCCTGAAACAGAGAAACAACACACCGTTGACAGTGCACTTTTTACCGATTCCTCTTCCATTTACCTTGTAACTGATTATGGAGAAGACAACGGTTATCTTGCACACTTTGACGTCGTGACAAAAAAGTTTACCAAGGTTTCCGATAATGATATGCATCTGGGTAACATTTATCTAGACAAAAAAGGAAATCAATTATATCTCGTTTCATCTAAAGGAGTGGAGGATAAGCTTTATACTTATTGCCTTGAGAAAAAAGAGTGGAACGAGGTGAGTATTCCTGTTTCCATTATTGATAAATTGGTGATTGGAAAAAGTGGATGCGTTTATCTATTGGGTAAAACAGCTTCCAAGCCTGCCAATATATATAAAATGGAAGGTGGTAGCTGGGAGGCTTTAACCAATAATCGCGTACCTGCTGTAGGGGATGAGGATCTTTCCGAGCCGGAAATCCTAAGCTACCAATCATTTGATGGTCTGGAAGTAGAAGCACTATTCTTCAGGGCGAAAGAAGAAGTTTCTAACGGTCATGTGGTGCTTTGGCCACACGGTGGACCTCAAGCATCAGAACGCAAATTTTTCCGCTCGTATTTCCAATTTCTTGTGAATAGGGGATATAGCATATTTGCCCCTAACTTTCGCGGTTCCTCCAACTACGGATTAGCGTATATGAAGATGGTGGAAGGAGATTGGGGTCACGGACCAAGACTCGATAATATACACGGTCTTGAATGGCTGATCGAAAATGGATATGCGGACAGAGATAAGATTTTCCTTATGGGAGGAAGCTATGGTGGATACATGGCCTTGCTACTTCATGGTCGTCATCCCGAATATTTTAAGGCGGTCATTGATATCTTCGGAGTAAGCAACTTGTTCTCCTTTATTGATTCTGTACCAGATCACTGGAAACCAGTGATGAAGCAATGGGTGGGAGATCCAGTGGAAGACAAAGAAAGACTGACAATAGACTCACCTATTACCTACCTTGACACGATGACAAAGCCGATGTTGATCATCCAAGGTGCCAATGATCCACGTGTGGTTAAACAAGAATCCGATCAGATTGTGGAAGCCCTTCATGCAAAAGGGAGGGAAGTGGAGTATCTTGTCCTAGATGATGAAGGTCACGGCTTCTCTAAAAAAGAAAATGAAATAAAAGTATTTAGCGCTATATTGAATTTCCTTGAAAAGCATGTGTAGGAGCTAGTGAGAAGGAGTCAGACTTTAAATAGTCTGGCTCCTTTTTATTGGCTATAGAGTTTGAACATTTCTTTTCATTGCATTCACTCGCTTTTATATTTTTTAACATGCTACAGACTTTGGAACAGGCTTTTAATGAAGGTTAACATACCCTGCAGTCCTAGACTTCTCTACGCCTCAAGAAGTATTTTCCAAAATTCTCTTTTTATTTGTTTACTGAGCGCATATAATCAATTTTGGGAGATGGAAATTAATTCTTATTTTTCTAAATTGAGGGGAGAACATACGATGTCGATGATGGAATTTATACTAAGGAGAAAAATTGCAGTTGGACTATTGGTTGTATTTGTATTTATGATCGGTCTCTATTCATTGAACAAATTAGATCAGGAACTGATGCCTCCGATATCTTTTGATATGACGATTGTCCAAGTCGATGCTGGTGAGATGCCTGTGTTGGATGTAGAAAATAAAATCACCAAACCGATAGAACAGATACTGAGCGGTTTAGATGGTGTGGACTCACACTCTTCCGCTACCTATACTGGAAAGTCATCCATTACCGTGATGATAGAAGAGGGAAGAGGGGATGAAGTACATAAGAATATTGAGGCGTCAGTTGCTCCACTGTCCAACCAGATTCCTGGAATTCAATATATTAATAGTTTCCAAATGACAACAAGTCAAGAATACGAGTTCTACATGGATATATCCAATGGCAACATGGAGGAGATAACTGCTTTTGCCAAAAATGTGGTGGAGCCTAGACTTGAGGCATTGCCAGAAGTAAGAGATGTAAAGTTTGATGGATTGGAAGAGAATGAGGTTATTATACAACTTAATCGTGACGAGCTGACTGAATCTGGAGTGGATTCCCAGCAAATCATCCAAACTATCCAGCAATCCAACCTAATAACTTCCTTTGGGGAATTGAAAGAAGAAGCGAACGGGCCAACCTTAAGATGGAATACTTCTTTAGTGACGGTAGAGGATATGGAAAATATCCTTATCCCTACGATGTCTGGTGTAAAAGAATTGGGAGAACTTGCTGATATAAAACTACAGGTTCGTGATATGTCCTCTGGTGTTTGGAAGGATGGAAGCCAGGATGTGATACTTGTCCAAATCGGCCGCGTCTCAGATGTAACACAAATTGACATGGCTGAGGCAGTCCGTGCAGAAGTGGAGATGATAAGGCAAGAAGGACTGGTAGAAGGCTTTGCATTTGAAGAGATAGTCACACAAGCCGACTATGTTAGTGAGGCGGTGGATGGAGTATCCAGTAACATCCTGATTGGTGGATTATTAGCCATCATGGTGCTGCTCTTGTTCCTTCGAAATGTAAGAGCAACGATCATTATCGGAATCTCCATACCATTATCGATATTACTTACTTTTGCAAGCATGTGGATACTGGGATATAGCATCAATATGTTGAGTTTGATCGCTTTAGGGCTTGGAATAGGTATGATGGTGGATGCTTCCATCGTTATATTAGAGTCTATCTATCGCAAAAAGGAACAAGGACTGAAGGATCGTGAAGCCGTTTTAGTTGGGGTAAAGGAAGTGGCATCGGCGGTATTCGCTTCAATGTTGACCACCATTGTCGTGTTTTTGCCAATAGGTTTGTTAGGTGGAGAAGCAGGGAAGTTCATGATCATACTATCCGTGGTAGTCATTGTCACATTGGTAAGTTCCGTGGTCGTTTCCTTTACGTTGATTCCTTCCCTTTCGGAGAAATTTTTAATGTTGACAAAAAGACAGAAACAAAAAAGAGAAAGCAGAATCATACAATCCTATGGTGGCTTCATACAGTGGCTGACTGGCAAAAAACGCAGGCGTTACGGTGTTATTTTCCTGTTCATCCTTATGTTTGTCGGATCACTGGCGTTAGTTACCAAGGTTCCGATGACCGTCATGCCTGACATGTACAATCGATATTCAGAAATAATGGTGTCATTGGATAAAGGAGTAACTCCTGAACAGAAAAATGAGATTGCAGAGGCGATTAATTCCAAGCTGGAAGACGTACCTGACGTGAGGGAAGGGTTTGTACTGGATCAAATCGAATTTATGTTCTTGCTAATCAATATGACCCCTGAAGAAGAAGCCACGCTAGAGCAAAAGGAAGTAAATGAGCGGATTCTCGCAGGGTTGCTTGAGTTAAAAGAAGACTATCCAATTATGGATGTCGCTTCCGTCATGAGCGCAGGAGCAAGTTATCCAGTTCAGATCGAAATAAGCGGAGAGGATCTTGATGAATTGACTTCTCTTTCTGCAGAGATGGTAAGTGAGTTGGGAGAAATAGAAGGTATCATGGGAACTACCACTTCTCTTGGAGCCATGATAGATGAAGAGCAAATCGTCTTGGATGAAAAGAGCATGAAAGAGGACGGGATTACTCCGTTACAGATTTTAGGAGAATTGAACAGTCTTACTTCTTCCATTACCATTGGTGCTTTGCAGGATGAAGCCGGAACACCAATCGTGATTGCACCTTATGAAACATTCAATAAGAAATCTGATTTGCTGGACATGGAAATTTCCACTATGGACGGTGTGAAAAAGGTTTCAAATTATATAAGCTTTGAGCAGGTGAAAGCACCGGGGCAAATTGACCATAAAGATGGAGAGCGAGTCGTTAAGGTTCTTGCCAATATCGAAAATCGTGATCTTGGCTCGGTCAACAGGGCCGTGCAGGAAGTGATTGATTCATTTGAAACACCGGTTGGGTACACTGTCTCGGTAGGCGGCAGTCTTGAGACGCAACAAGAGGCCATACAGGATATGCTTATCATTTTGGCGATTGCCATTTTCTTGGTGTATGTCGTTATGGCAGTACAGTTCAATCACTTGCTACATCCGATTATTGTCATGACCATCATACCGATGACCTTTACAGGTGTGATAATAGGATTATTGTTGACGCAACGAGAACTGAGTATCATGTCAGGAATGGGTGTCATTATGTTGATAGGGATTGTACTTAATAATGCGATACTCCTGATTGATCGAGCCAAGCAGTTGAGAGCGGCTGATTATGGGGTAGGGGAAGCGATGGTGGAAGCGGGTAAGAACCGTATCCGACCAATCTTCATGACAACGTTGACTACTGTTGGAGGGATGCTGCCACTTGCAATTTCTACAGGTGCAGCGAGTAACTATCAGGCACCGTTGGCCACAGTGGTCATAGCTGGCCTATTGTTTTCCACTTTGATAACACTAGTCCTGATACCATCAGTTTATATGCTGTTCCATGATCTTGGAGTAGGGATACGTAAAGTGTTTAAGCGAAATAGAAACAAAGAATCAGAGCATGTAACGAAATCTAAAAAAGCTGGTTAAATAATTTCAAGCATCCTTATCATAAAGATAAAGGGTGCTTGTTCCTTTTTTTCAATCTACCTTACAGATTACTGAGTTTGATAAAGCCACACGTGCCAAACACTGACTTTTTATGTTGCGTGAAGGGAAGAATAATCCTCTTCTGATAGCAGCAGTGGAGTTAGTCGAGCCTTCTAGTTTCATCTATGTTCAAACAGAAAAGGAATGGTGGAGAAACTTGCTGACACCTCGTACCGTAACAATGACGCCTGTTCAATATGGATTCTCCGTCCTAGATCAACAGGAAGCTGAAGGTAAGTAAGTTGAATTTTCTCAATAGACGGACCGCTTTTCTGCGCTTAGTTCTTTGCGTGGGGAGGCGGTTTTTAGGTTTTTTAGATTTTATGGTTAAATGGTTCGTGAGGGATCGTGTTGAGGTTTACTGGAGTTGTATTATGTAAACTTTTTGTGTGGTTCGAATCTTATAATGGTAGAACATTTAACTAAAGTGGTAGAAGGTAGCTTGGGAAATGTAGAAGTAGGTTCGGGAAATGTAGAAGGTCGCAGTTTTAAGGTATAAGGTCAAGATTAAAAGGTAGAACAGTTTTAAATTGAGTGGAGATTCTAGAGGATCTCGATTTTATACACGTGGCGATAACAGAGGAGTCACTTCACCTATATGAAAAACGGTAAGCGTCAAGCTTCCATTTTCTATAAAGAAGAACGCATTGAATAATAGCAGCTAAGAGTATGATTGCTAAAAACATCAAAGTAAATATGTTAACCATATCAGTAAGAATCATGGCTGCAATAAATGCTTCTAAAGAAAGCGGTAGCGTCCATAAGTTACGGATAAACTTACGTCAGGAGCTAAGCTTGTAATAGCTTAAAGCAAACCCTTTATCTACTTTTTTCTTATTTTTGTAAACTTTCATTAAATAAGACTCGTCACCAGTCCCACCATTAGAATAACCACATCTAACATTAAAATTTTAATGATAGATCAGAAAGTAATTCATTATCCATTATAGTCCTCTTCTACTTTAGTTTTTTCTATTATATGGTAACATAGAAACTATTAAAACATGAATTAAGGTGGTATCCATACATATGAAAACTCTCGTTTGTTTCGGTGATAGTCTGACTGCAAGGTATGAAGGAAAGGACAGCCCTCGGCTGACTGAAAAACTAACCTCGCAACTCCCTGACTATCATGTCATCAATGCAGGCGTGTCAGGTCATACAACTAAGGACGCACTTGGTAGAATTAAAAAGGATGTATTGGCTTTCAACGCTGATCTAGTTACAGTTCTCTTTGGTTCAAATGATGCTGCGTCACATAAGAAAGTGGCACTTAGCACTTATAAAGAGAATATGTTAAAGATTGTTCGTCTAATCGGACCAGACAAAACCATATTAATCACCCCGCCACCAGTGGATGAGAACCTACAACAAAACCGGAAAAATAGGGAACTGGCTAAATATGCAGATGTGGTGAGATATGTTGCAGAAGAAACCGGCAGCCACTTCTTAGATTTTTATACTGATCTATTTTCCAGACCAAATTATGAAAAGCTACTAGTTGGCATATTGAATGACGGTCTCCATTTTGGAGAAGCGGGATATGACATTTTATCCAAGCTAATTTCGGAAAAAATTCATGAGATAAATTCCAAGGGAGAAAGGCAATATGATTAAGGCGGTTATATTTGATGGAACCTTCTTCACTAGGAATGTTTCAGTGATGACCACCAGATTGTCTTTACAGCTCTGATAATGACAATCTCAACGGAAGATTCCCTTCCAGATTGTCTTTATAGCTCTGATGATGACAATCTCAACGGAAAATTTGCCTCCAGATTGTCTTTATAGCATTGATAATGACAATCTCAACGGAAATTCTCCACCAGATTAGATTGTCTTTACAGCTCTGATAATGACAATCTCAACGGAAAATTCCGCTCCAGATTGTCTTTATAGCCTCGATGATGAAAATCTCGACTTAAAATTTTCCTCCAGAAAAAGAAAACCAATCCTGAAATCTTTTTAAGGACTGCTCATTTGCTTCATTTCTCGAGGAAGGAGTGCTTGTTTGTTGGGGATCATCCCGAGAATGATATAAGTGCTGCTAAAAGTGGGGATGAATACCGTATGGAAAATATTCATATAGGGTTGAAGCAAATGCTGATTGTGAGACAGGTGATCTCGATACTTTTTCTGGAATCGCTACATCCATAAATGGAAAAGGTCTGTAATAATTTTGAAATTGGAGGATAAGATGTCTTATCAAACTGAAGAATTGCAAATAAGGGAACTTAAACAAGGTATGGACGAAAGTTACTTACTTAAATGGCTGTCTGATCCTAAAGTATTGGAATTCTATGAAGGACGAGATGTTTCGTTTGATATGGAAGATGTTAAGAGGAAATTCTTCGATAGAGAAGATGAAGTGAAAAGGTGTATGGTTGTCTACAAAGGAAAAGAAATTGGTTATATTCAATTCTATCCTATCAATTCTGATACAAGCAACTTATCAGTCTATCAGGGAATGGATGGGGTATATGGACTAGATCAGTTTATAGGAGAATCTGAATTCTTGAACAAAGGGATAGGTACCCAGATAGTCACCTCCATGGTGGACTATCTTTTTAGTGAAAACAAGGCTAGTCGCATTATTATGGATCCAATGACATCCAATGGAAGAGCAATAAAGTGTTATGAAAAATGCGGCTTTCAAAAAGTAAAAGTACTTTCCAAGCATATGCTACATGAAGGGAAATATAGAGATTGTTGGTTGATGGAATGCATTATCCATAAAAACAGCAAGTGAGGTGCCTTTGTTGAGAGTTCTATTTGTATGTACGGATAATTATACGAGGAGTGTCACCGTAGAGTTTTGCTTGAAGCACTATTTAAAGCTCCAGGGGAAGAATGGAATAGAGGTTTTCTCAGCCGGCTTTAAATCATCCAGCGACCTTAGCAAATTTTCAGATGTTCATTTCAATAGAATGGATGAATTAGGGATTGACACCTCAACCTTTCAAAGAAGGCAGTTTAAAGTGTCCTTTCTAGAGGAGTTTGATGTAGTTGTCGCTATGGGAATTGAGCATAAAGAGTATGTTTTTGCTAAGTATGGTAAAAGAATTTCTCTTTTTAATCAAATTTATAAGCAGGAGGAAACCTCGATCCATGTCCCTCCTCCTGATAAGGAAGGCATCTACTTGATGGAAATAAAAAATATGGTGGATTATATAAACTCCGCCATGCCAATATTTTTAGAAAATCTATTGTCACTTCCTTACTCTAATAAGTGGAATAAGGAAAAGCCGCTCGGGTTCTAGAAGGCTTAAAAGTCGACCGGCTAACTACAAAGCTATTATTCTCTATTCTCGAAGTAGCCCAAGCAATTTTCCTCACTATGGTTAGTCTTCTCGGCTGTCATGTCTCCATAGGAATGGTCGCCGATCCGCGATTCTTTTTCGCAGAATTGTACTACTTCCTTACTGTTTTTCGTAAGTCCATACAAGTACTCCAGGTTTGGTTCATCCTTGAACACAACCCTATAGTGTCCATGATAGACATCTTTATTAATCAAGTATTTGGGCTCGATGTAGTCCTGTAAGTTAATATCCTGTTTTGAGTATCCCATTTCTGACAGGTGAGCAGGTATATGCTTCTCAACATAGTATTTGTTAATCGGATTTCCGTTGTTCAGCACATAAAGAAATGCATTAGGGATTCCGATAATGATGATGAATACGGTTACGAGTACGATAGGACCTTTTTTTGACGGCAGCGTGGATCACCTCTTTCTTTCATTCAAAACTAAATTGTTATTGCCTGAACGGTAAGGACCAGATAAAACATAAAGGGAAGCAGTGTTGTGCTAATTCCAATTTTTCTGAGGGGACGTTTAAATTGAAGGGTTAATCCGATAAGCCAAACAACAAAGAAGAGTAAATACCAAAGGTTGTATGTAGGAGTTTCAGTTTCCGCGATTCCTGGTCCTGCTAGCCATAAGGAAAATAATAATACATATAAACCAGACAATACATTCCATAAAACAAGGGCAAAACTCTTCATATTATGAACCTCCTGTAGTAAATAAGTTTCCTTTAGTGTAATTTTACACAATTGTTCTAAGGTTGTATATAGCTTTTTGAAAGGTTAACTTTCTTTTTAAGGAATCAGGTTTTGTATACCTTTGTATCTGTTTAAAATAAGTTGTCATTCCTGAAATTATCCATTAAACTAAAAATTCATTCTATTCCAAACAAAGGAGTGTTTAATGATGACTAAATTAGGACTTGTACGCCACGGAAGTACTGCTTGGAATAAAGAGCGTAGAGCACAGGGCAGTTCCAACATCCCTCTTGATCAGGATGGCATTAGAGATGCAGAATTGTTAGCGAAAAGAATTAAAAGTGAAGGCTGGGATGTCATTTACTCTAGTGATCTTTTAAGAGCAAAACAGACAGCTGAGATTGTGGCAAGAAACCTAAATGTAAGCGAGGTATTCCTAGATTCCAGGCTCCAAGAGGTCAACGGCGGTCAGATTGAAGGTACCACTGAGCCGGAGAGAATAGAGAAATGGGGAGAAAATTGGAGAGAACTGGACTTAGGAATCGAATCGAAAGAGATGGTGCTGCAAAGAGCCCTCTCCTTTATCGAAGAAGTTTCGGAAAAACATCCAGCCCAGAATGTTTTGGTAGTCAGTCATGGTGCCTATATAAGACATCTTCTTGGTGAATTAGTGAAAGATCTTAAAATGGAAGACCACCTGGAGAACACCTCTGTCTCGACTGTAAAAGTTAGAGAAGGGCTTTGGGAATGTGAATTATATAACTGCACGAAGCACCTTGGAGCAAAATAAAAATGGGTTCACGCCTTATGCATACGATTATAGCTTACGAGATTGCATCCAGACTTCAGATAGAGGATGTTGGTTCCTTTCTTTTGGGGGCAATTGCTCCTGATGCGGTTTCTCCTAAGGATCTTTCCCATTTTTATAAAGGTGAAACGGGGGACTATACCCGGAGCATAGATTATAAAGCATTTCTTCAAAAATATCATGATCATCAAAATATTGCATTCATCCATGGCTATTATACCCACTTAGTTGCCGATGAGATATGGCTAACGGGTTTCTTTTTGCCATGGTTGAAAAACCGTATGGAGATTGATTCTTCCATTTTGGAGAGGTATCACAACGACTTTAAGCTCCTAAATGCAAAGTTGATGCATCATTATAATATAGAGGGGGATAGGCTGAAAGAAAGTTATTTTAAGGGGCAAGCGCAAAATCTTGATGAAGTATCTACCGAGCAAGTATCAAACTTTTTACCATATGTTGAACAAGATATGAAAGCTGCACTTAGCGAAGATCCGCTTCAAGTATTTACGATGGAAATGATGATTGGATATGTGGAAACATCCATCGACAAAGGGTGTCAAGCAATTAAGCAAACAACTAATTGGAAACTCTTGCTATCATCAGGCTGACTTAGGTATAATGAGAATATACGTTCGCATGCCGTAAAAGGAGGCACAGTTCTTGATTAAAACGGAAGAAGATATCCTGAACCTCATTCAATCAGATGAGTGGATGATGAAAATCATAAAGGCTGCAAGTGCGCTAGATCTCCCCGATTGGTGGGTATGTGCTGGGTTTGTACGGTCGAAGGTGTGGGACGCCTTGCACAGTTATACCACTAGAACGCCACTACCAGATATAGATGTCATTTATTATGATCGAAACGATGTATCCGAGGAGAAAGAAAAACAGTTAGAAAGACGACTTTTGCAACAATACCCACAAGCTCCTTGGTCGGTTAAAAATCAGGCAAGGATGCACGTGGTGAATAAAGTACCACCCTACAAGAACTCCATGGAAGCAATGTCTAAATATCCTGAAACGGCAACGGCGATTGGCGTGAAGTTGAATGGAGACAATAATTTGGTATTGGCATCTCCCTGCGGACTACAAGATTTAGTGAACCTGACTGTAAAACCCACTGCTACGTTTCGAACATCTCCTGATCTAGTAACTATCTATGAGAAACGATTGAAGGAGAAAAATTGGCAAGAACTTTGGCCGAACATAACGGTTTTACATGCGGAAGGAGTAAAATCATGACAGGATTGATACACCACATCGAGCTGTATGTGTCTAGCTTGAAGGAAACGAAAGAGTTTTGGGGTTGGTTGCTAGAAGAATTAGGTTATACGCCTTATCAGGAATGGGATAAGGGCAAGAGTTGGAAGTTAGGGGATACATACATTGTATTTGTCCAAACGGAGGAACGATTTCTGGATATTCCTTATCACCGATGCCGAGTCGGCCTTAATCATCTAGCCTTTCACGCATCAACAAGGGGGCAGGTAGATTATCTGACAGAACAACTAAAGTCACGTGGAGTAAACATGCTATACATGGATAAGCATCCTTATGCGGGTGGAAAAAACTATTATGCTGTGTTTTTTGAAGATCCTGATCGGATTAAGGTGGAGCTTGTAGCACGTTCAGAATAAAAATTATAGGAGGTGTTTTAGCTTGCTTATCACATTGCTATTGATAGGGATTGCGATAGGTGTTGGAACCATCATCTCCTATCTGGGACAAGTAGTAAAGCAGAATAAGAGAATTATAGAGTTGCTGGAAACGAAAACTACAGGAGAGAATTAAGATGACGAATATAAGCATGTATACGATGTGTCTTGTAATCGATGGCGAAAAAGTTCTTTTGATAAATAGGCCACCTGACAAAGGGTTTCCCGGTTATATTGGACCTGGTGGGAAAGTGGAATTTCCAGAAAGCCTGACAGAAGGTACTATACGAGAAGTGCGTGAAGAAACGGGTCTTGTGATAAGTAATCTTAGATACAAGGGCTTGGATGAATATGTGGACGAAATAAATGATGAAAGATACATGGTCTTTAACTACATAACGAACACCTTTAAAGGGCATCTCTTAGACTCTCCACCAGAGGGAGAATTGAAATGGGTGGACATTTCAAAAGCTATGGAACTCCCTATGCAAGATTGGTTCAAGGAAAGATTTCCTCTATTTTTTGAAAAGGGTACGTTTGAAAAACATATCGTCTGGGATGATAAGGAGAAGAAAGCAATAAACGCGGTGGTAACGAGGCATTAGGAGAAAAAAAGCATCCGATCATAACTCGAATGCTTTTAGGATGCCTTTTTCTTTTTTAAGGATAACCAAGTAATTTTTGGTTCCGTCTTCTGGATAATCCTCCCGATATTTGCCCGGTGTTTAAATATGACAAACGCCGTAAGGAGAGAGACAGCAATTATTAGTGGAAGATCTCCATATAGAATGCTATAGATGGTTGTCACCACTCCTGTAAGCATGGAGGATAATGATACATATTTTGTCAAGAACAAGAACAGGAAAAAGCAGAACAACATAAGTCCGAACATAAGCGGATTGGCAAACAACAACACGCCGCCAGAAGTTGCTACAGCCTTCCCCCCACGAAATTTTGCAAAAATGGGATAAACATGTCCGACAACTGCGCACGCACCAGCAAGAAGCGGATGAATGTCAGCTCCTAGCAAAAATGGCAAGGATGCAGCAAGTGTTCCTTTCAAGATGTCACAAATGGTCACAATCATTCCGGCTTTAATCCCGAGTGTCCGGAACGTGTTCGTTCCACCAAGGTTTCCGCTTCCGTGTTCGCGGATGTCGATCCCATAGCCCACTTTCCCAACAACAAGTGCAAATGGGATGGAGCCGAGAAGGTATGCAATTATAATAATAAGTAGTTCAGTCATTCATTAAACCCCTTTATGTAATAATTCCTATCTTTAATATATGTTAATTTTAACACGAAGCAAAGGATTTCTTGCAACTTATCACGAATTTTTTATGAGTAAGTCTTAATATCAGGTATGAGAAGTTGTTAAATAGCTCTTAAACGGGTATAACAATGAATAAATAAAGATGAAGGGGAATGATAACATGAATATGGAAATACCTAGCCGTGAAGAGATCGGGAAAATTCTAAAAAAGAGCAAGCGAATTGCAGTAGTGGGGTTGTCGGATAATCCTTCCCGTACCTCCTATATGGTATCTAAAGCAATGCAGGATGCAGGCTATGAAATAATTCCAGTTAACCCGACAGCCAAGGAAGTTCTTGGCGTAAAGGCAGTACCTTCTTTGAAAGATGTCGAGGGCCATATTGATATCGTCAATGTATTCCGCCGTTCCGAGCATCTATATGGAGTTGCCGAAGAATTTCTACAAGTAGATGCAGACGTTTATTGGGCACAACTTGGGCTTGCAGACCAGAAAACGTATGAATTATTAAAGGAAAAGGGCTATACTGTCATTATGGATCGTTGTATTAAAGTGGAACACGCTTTAACAAAATAGATCAAGTCGTCCTTGTTTTTATCATTAAAAACAAGGATTTTTATTCTTTTTATTAGGCTCTTTTCTCAACAATTGTTGTTTTCTATTTTCTCGTAAAATATCGGGAAATTGGGCTTTTTAAAGCAGATTTACTCTAAAATATGTATGTAGCTTTTTTGTACAGTAAGTCAAAAAGCATGATAGGAAGAAATGTAACGGTTAATTTATACATACGAAATTACAATAAATTTTACGAACACAACCTTTTATTACAAAATAAGCCAGATTATGTTGGCTAATCGTTAACAACTCTATACAATAGAACATAGACAAGTTTCAAATGTATGATAATATATAAACGAATATTTGTTGTTCTTAAACGACAAATGCGTATACTAAACCGTTTTACTTATACATAAAGATTTATTGGCAGTAGCATTGAAAGGGGTATGTTTTTGGTGGCAAAAAATACGATTGAATATAACGATGATGCGATACAGGTATTAGAAGGTCTTGAAGCTGTACGTAAACGTCCTGGTATGTATATTGGAAGCACGGACAGCAGAGGTCTTCATCACCTTGTATACGAAATCCTTGATAACTCCGTCGACGAAGCGTTGGGCGGGTACGGGGATCATATCATTGTGACCATACACAAAGATAATAGCATAAGCGTGAAGGATAAAGGCCGTGGTATGCCTACCGGAATGCATAAGATGGGAAAACCTACCCCCGAAGTAATTTTAACCGTATTGCATGCAGGAGGAAAGTTTGGTCAAGGTGGATACAAAACAAGTGGAGGACTACATGGTGTAGGTGCCTCTGTCGTGAATGCTTTATCAGAATGGTTGATTGTTACGATCAAGCGAGATGGGATCGTTTATGAACAACGTTTTGAGAATGGTGGAAAGCCGGTAACCACACTTGAGAAAATCGGTACAACGAATCAAACAGGTACTACCATACATTTTAAACCGGATACAACTATTTTCAGTACCATCACTTATAACTTTGAAACTTTGTGTGAACGTCTTCGTGAATCAGCCTTTTTGTTAAAAGGTTTAAAAATAGAGCTTAACGATGAGCGGAACTCCGTCAAGGAAGTCTTTCATTATGAAAGTGGAATTGAAGCATTTGTTTCCTACTTGAATGAAGAAAAGGATTCCCTACATAATGTCGTATCCTTTGAAGGTGCACAGAATGGTATTGAAATTGATTTTGCCTTTCAATTTAACGATGGGTATTCAGAAACGATTTTGTCCTTTGTAAATAACGTGAGAACAAAAGATGGTGGTACACATGAGGCGGGTGCGAAAACGGCCATGACCCGTATTTTTAATGAGTACGCCAGGAAAGTGAATCTTCTCAAGGATAAGGATAAAAACTTGGACGGTTCAGATATTCGTGAAGGTCTTTCTGCCATTATTTCTGTGCGCATTCCTGAAGAGCTTTTACAATTTGAGGGTCAAACGAAAGGAAAACTTGGAACGAGTGAGGCACGATCTGCAGTGGACAGTGTAGTGTCCGAGCATCTGGCATATTTCTTAGAGGAAAATCCAGAAACAAGCTCCATGCTTGTAAAAAAATCTATTAAGGCCTTCCAAGCACGTGAAGCAGCTCGTAAGGCAAGGGAAGATGCCAGAAGCGGGAAAAAGCGTAAGCGTTCAGACGCTATGTTGAGCGGTAAATTGACTCCTGCTCAATCCCGTAATCCTCAGAAAAACGAAATTTACCTCGTGGAGGGGGACTCTGCAGGAGGTTCAGCAAAACAAGGCCGTGATCGCCGTTTTCAAGCGGTTTTGCCACTTCGGGGTAAAGTGATCAATACCGAAAAAGCCAAGCTAGCCGATATTTTCAAAAACGAAGAAATCAATACGATTATCCATGCGATAGGCGGGGGAGTTGGACCGGACTTTTCAGTGGATGATATCAACTATGACAAAGTTGTCATCATGACGGATGCCGATACGGATGGGGCGCACATCCAGGTGTTGCTGCTTACCTTCTTCTATCGCTATATGAAGCCGCTTATTGAAGCTGGAAAAGTGTTCATTGCACTTCCTCCTCTTTACAAAGTGAGCAAAGGTACTGGAAAGAAAGAGGTATTGGAATACGCATGGTCCGATGAAGAACTGCAAGGAGCCATCCAGAAGATTGGGCGTGGCTATACCATCCAGCGTTATAAAGGTCTTGGTGAGATGAATGCGGACCAACTCTGGGAGACAACGATGAACCCTGATACCCGTACTCTTATTCGCGTACGAATCGATGATGCGGCCCGTGCAGAACGTCGTGTGACCACACTTATGGGTGATAAAGTGGAACCAAGACGTAAATGGATTGAGAGCCATGTAGCGTTCGGACTTGAAGAAGATCCTAATATTCTAGAAAATGATAACTTGTTGGTCGCAACAGAGGAGGTATAACAGATGACACAGACAGAGAAATTTCACGACCTACCCCTAGAAGAAGTTTTAGGCGACCGATTTGGACGTTATAGTAAATATATTATCCAAGAACGTGCATTACCAGATGCCCGTGATGGACTTAAGCCAGTGCAACGCCGTATTTTATATGCGATGTATGCGGAAGGAAACATACACGATAAACCGTTCCGGAAATCAGCCAAAACAGTCGGTAACGTAATCGGTAACTATCATCCACATGGAGATTCCTCTGTATATGATGCCATGGTACGTATGAGTCAGGACTGGAAGGTTCGTAATATGCTAATCGAGATGCATGGAAACAACGGTAGCATTGATGGTGACCCTCCAGCAGCAATGCGTTATACAGAAGCAAGGTTATCACCTATTGCGTCTGAACTTTTGCGAGATCTTGATAAAAAGACGGTTGAATTTATTCCGAACTTTGATGATACATCCCAGGAGCCGGTCGTCCTTCCAGCGATGTATCCAAACCTTTTAGTAAATGGGTCTACCGGTATTTCGGCTGGTTATGCAACAGACATTCCCCCTCACCACCTGGGAGAAGTAATCGATGCGACCATCATGCGAATTGATAACCCAACAGTCACTGTCGATGAACTCATGACTGTGATAAAGGGACCGGATTTCCCTACTGGCGGTATCATTCAAGGGGTAGAGGGGATCAAGAAAGCCTATGAAACTGGCAAAGGGAAAATCATTGTCCGTGGTCTTGCGGAAGTGGAGGATATCCGTGGGGGCAAGAAACAAATTGTCATTACAGAGGTGCCGTACGAAGTAAACAAAGCAAATCTTGTTAAAAAAATTGATGAACTCCGTTTTGACAAAAAAGTGGACGGAATCGCCGAGGTACGTGATGAAACCGATCGGACCGGTCTACGTGTTGTCATTGAGTTGAAAAAAGAAGCAGATGCAAATGGTATTTTAAATTATTTATATAAAAATACAGACCTGCAAATCACCTTCAACTTCAACATGGTTGCCATCTATAAAAAGCGGCCGACTTTGATGGGATTGCCACACTTCTTGGATGCATACATCGATCATCAAAAAGAAGTAATCTCCAACCGTTCCCGTTTTGAGCTAGAAAAAGCGAAAGAGCGTCAGCATGTAGTGGAAGGCTTGATGAAAGCCCTATCCATCCTGGATGAAGTGATAGCAACCATCCGTGCTTCAAAAGACAAACGGGACGCAAAAGATAATTTGATTGCGAAATTCACGTTTACGGAGCCGCAAGCAGAAGCCATCGTTTCCTTGCAGTTATACCGTTTAACCAATACAGATATCACGGCATTGCAGGCCGAAGCAGATGACCTTGCCAAAAAGGTGGCGGAACTAGAAGCAATCCTTGCAAGCGAAAAAAAGCTGTTCTCTGTCATTAAATCGGA
The DNA here is from genome assembly GCF_021991925.1 of Sutcliffiella horikoshii. GTDB lineage: Bacteria > Bacillota > Bacilli > Bacillales > Bacillaceae_I > Sutcliffiella_A > Sutcliffiella_A horikoshii_F. The sequence continues at coordinate 833,979 of NZ_RXZI01000001.1, forward strand.
CTTGAAGCGCGTGAAAAAGCTTTATACGAATGATCGCCGCTCGAGAATCCAAGAACAAATAGAGGAAATCAAGATCAACCTGGAAGTGATGATCCCATCTGAGGATGTCATCGTCACGGTCACGAAGGATGGATACGTGAAGCGTACAAGCTTGCGTTCTTACTCTGCTTCCAATGGCCAGGATTTTGGCATGAAGGAAACGGATAGAATCATTTCCAAGTTGGACATTAACACAACCCAAACATTGTTATTGTTCACAAACAAGGGTAACTACTTGTATCTACCTGTCCATGAACTGCCGGATATCCGTTGGAAGGACATGGGCCAGCATGTAGCAAATATTGTTCCAATTGATAGAGATGAATCCATTATCAAAGCGATTCCGGTCAGCAACTTCGAGGAACCTAAATTCTTGTTGTTTGTCACCCGCAACGGAATGGTCAAGAAAACAGAGCTGAATGCATATAAAGCCCAGCGTTACTCCAAGCCGCTGATGGCAGTAAACCTAAAAGGTGATGACCAAGTTGTGGATGTACACCTTACAGATGGAGCTCAAGATATCTTTTTGGCGACGAGAAGCGGATACGGACTGTGGTTTACAGAAGAAGAAATCAATGTCGTAGGAGCCCGTGCAGCTGGGGTGAAAGGCATTAATTTGAAAGATAGTGATTTTGTTGTGAGCGGCTTAGTATTTGAAAAAGAATCAAAGGCCATGTTGTTTATCGCAACCCATCGCGGTGCCGTAAAGAAATTGAAAATTACCGAGTTTGATAAAGCCACACGTTCCAAACGTGGTCTGGTTATGCTGCGAGAAGTGAAGAATAATCCTCACCAGATAGCAGCCGTGGAGTTAGTCGAGCCTTCTAGTTTCATCTATGTTCAAACAGAAAAAGGAACCGTGGAGAAACTTGCAGCCGCCTCGTACCGTAACAATGACCGCTATTCCAACGGATCCTTCGTCCTGGATCAACAGGAATCAGGAGATGTAGTGGAGATGTGGGTGGAGACGGAAGAGGAAGTAGAAGGGAAGTAACTTGGAAATATTGATAGATGTACCGCTTTTCTGCGCTAAGGTTTAGCGTGGAGACGCGGTTTTTTTGATTTTACGGGAAAGTGGTTATTGGAGTTTACTGGAGTTATATTATGTGAACTGGTTGGGTGGTTTGAATCTATAAATGGTAGAACATTTAACTAAAGTGGTAGAAGGGAGATTGGGAAATGGAGAAGGTGGAGCTTAAATGGTAGAATGGCAAGTAAGCATGCTATATCTATCCCTGGTATAATACATATAATTGACAACATAGCAGAAATTGGACAACTCTCAAGGCATATCATCTAATAATCTAAATAATATATGGGAAGGAAGAGAGGGCGATGCAATATTGAAACCGGTGTTATTGGTTGTAGATGTACAAAGAGGATTTGACGATCCTGCATGGGGGGACCGTAATAATCCAGAAGCAGAAACTAAAATGCTAGAACTCATGAGGATATGGAGAAATAAAGATTTTCCTATCATCCATGTTCAACATGTTTCCCAAGATCCAAACTCCAAACTTCATCCAAGCAATTCAGGATTTGCATTTAAGAAGGGGTTTGAACCTTTAGAAGAAGAATATTTCATCCGAAAAAAAGTGAACAGCTGCTTTATCGGCACGGAATTGGACAATTACCTAAAAAACAATGGTTATCAGACTTTAATTGTTATTGGGCTCACTTCAAACCACTGTATATCCACAACTGTAAGAATGGCAGGAAATCTGGGGTATAGAACATATGTTTGTGATGATGCTACAGCAGCATTTGAGGCCACTTCCTATGATGGTTTGCACCTAACCGCGGAAGAAGTGCACCGGCATGCACTATCCGCTTTGCATGAGGAATTTGCAGAGGTTGTGTCTTGTTATCAGGTAATAAATCTAGTAGAAGAGACTACAAAAACAACGTCCTAATTATAACTGGACGTTGTTTTTTCAATAGTGGGTTTTATCGTTTTTTGTATTCCAATTCATAAATGGTTGTAGGGAATTTATAAGAGAGAGTTGGATGAAGGGAAGTGTACGGTTGGCTGGGGCTAACTGAACTTCGCGGTAGATAAAGTCATCATCGAACTGAATGGAAGCAGCATCTTTTCGGTCCGCAGCAAAATAAACTGTTTGAATTCTTGCCCAATAGATAGCTCCAAGGCACATCGGGCAGGGCTCACAACTGCTATACAAAATACAATCTTTTAACTCAAAGGAATTTAACTTCTGACATGCAAGACGAATCGCCATTACTTCAGCGTGAGCGGTAGGATCCATGTTTGCAGTGACCTTGTTTCCACCTTCCGCTATAATTTGATTGTTTCTCGTAATGACTGCGCCAAAGGGACCGCCATTTTCTATTACATTTTGAATGGCTAAATCAATTGCACGGTGAAGAAAGAATTCATGAATAGTTTTCTCCAATCAAACCCCTCCAATTACTCCACTTTACATCATTCTATTGGCAGGAATTTATATTTATTACTGTTTAAAGGCATTCTATCAAAATACTAAATAACGATGATTTTATATTACAAAAATTTCCCATGGTAATTAATTGAATGAAGTACTATGTCGCTTTTAGTAGAGAACTGTAGGAGATTCTCAGAAAGTTGATAGTTCTTGTCGATATTTTAGGACTATATACCTAAAGGTAAAAGGTCTATTTATGTATAATTATATACAATGTAAGAATTTTTAGAATTATTTGTCGTTCTAAAGAGGGGGTGAACAAGTACATAGGACTGGGGAGAAAGTCTTAAGAGAATGACGAAAAATTAAACAGAGGGGATGTTTTAAGTTTGGGAAGAAAAGCTTCTAAATTATTGTTTGGCTTATTAACACTTGCTTTAGTTTTTTCCACGTTTAACTTTAGTACATATGCGAACGGAGGAAAAACACAGAATACAACAGTAATTCCTTTAGCTGAAGTATTTGGAGATATTGAATTATCTTCTTCAAGACCGACATCTGTCATCGTTGAGTTGGAAGCGGAATCTCTAGTGGAAGCGAAGCATAAAGGGAATAAACAAACTAAGGCAGGTTTGAAAAAGGAGAGAGGAAAAGTAATTGGCGAGTTAACCAAGGCAGTCAAGAGTGCAGAGGTTAACAGAGAATATGACTATGTATTCTCCGGATTCTCTGTTGAACTACCAGGAAATGAGATTATTAAACTTTTAGCAATTCCTGGAGTTAAAGCGGTTTACCCGAACATTCATTACACGGCAGATGTAATCTCAGCAGAAGAAATTTCAGCTGAATCATTCAGCCCTGCAATGATGGACAGTGCACCGTTTATTGGATCTCATGACGCATGGGATGCTGGATTCACAGGTAAAGGTGTAACGGTTGCTGTAATCGATACTGGGGTTGATTACACACACCCGGATTTAACTCATGCATTTGGTGACTACAAAGGATATGACTTTGTAGACAATGATAATGATCCACAAGAAGGTCCAGGTCAATACCATGGTACTCACGTTGCAGGTACTGTAGCGGCAAATGGTGGTATAAAAGGGGTAGCTCCAGATGCTACACTTTTAGGGTATCGTGTATTAGGCCCTAACGGTGGAACAACTGAAGATGTAGTCGCAGGTGTTGAACTTGCTGTTCAAGATGGTGCAGACATTATGAACCTATCTTTAGGTAACTCTCTGAACAATCCGGATTGGGCAACTTCTATTGCGCTTGACTGGGCAATGGCTGAAGGGGTAGTGGCGGTAACTTCAAATGGGAATGCTGGTCCGAACAATTGGACAGTAGGATCTCCAGGTACTTCACGTGAAGCGATTTCTGTAGGGGCGACACGATTACCATACAATGTTTATTCATCTGTTATTAATACATCAGAGGCTATATCATACCCAAGTGCAAAAGTAATGGGCTTCCCATCTGATGAAGAATTACTTGCTCTTAATGGAGATGAATACGAGTTTGTATATGTAGGACTGGGTTCAGAAGAAGACTTTGTAGGTAAAGATTTAGAAGGGAAAATTGCTCTAATTAGCCGTGGTGAGTTTGCATTTGTTGATAAAGCTATAAATGCAAAAAATGCAGGGGCTATAGGCGCTATCATTTTCAATAATGTAGCCGGAGAAAACCCTGATGTTCCAGGTATGGCAGTTCCAACAATTAAAACAACTCTAGCAGATGGTCAAAAGCTATTGGCAGAATTAAATGCTGGAAACAATAAAGTTTCATTTGATATTAATTTTGATAAAGCTGTCGGCGAAACAATGGCTGATTTCTCATCCCGCGGTCCTGTAACACTGACTTGGATGATCAAGCCGGACGTTTCTGCTCCTGGTGTAAATATTGTAAGTACATTCCCAGACAACAGCTATGCAGCCTTACAAGGAACTAGTATGGCATCTCCACACGTAGCAGGAGCTGCAGCGTTAATTTTACAAGCGAACCCAACTTGGGGAACTGAAGATGTTAAAGCAGCATTAATGAATACCGCAGAAGATATGATTAATCCAGCTACTGGGAAAGTTTATCCTCACAACACACAAGGTGCAGGTAGCATACGTGTATTAGATGCTATCCAAACTAAAACTTTAGTAGCACCTGGTAGCCATTCCTTTGGGAAGTTTGTAAAAGGTAATGGTAAACAAGTTGAAAAATCTCACTTTGAAATCAAAAATCTTTCAAAAGAAAGAAAAACGTACAGCTTTGATGTTGAGTTTGCAGGTAACCCTGAAGGCATCAAAGTAATGACAAGTAACAACTTGAAAGTAAATGCAGGGAAATCCCAGAAAGTTAACTTTAATGTTCAAGTCGACGGATCTAAATTGGATCCAGGTTATTACGAAGGTACCATCTTGGTTCGTGACGGGGCAAGTACAATTAAAGTTCCAACAATTTTATTTGTAGGCGAGCCAGATTATCCACGTGTAACTGGAGCTTTCATGGAAAAGGCTGAAGAAAGTAACTATTATGTAGGTGCTTACTTACCGGGTGGCGCAGAAAAAATTGAATATGATATTTATGTATTCAATTCTAATGGTACGATAGGTGGATTTGTAGACACAATCGGATCTTTTGAAAATGCTCCAACACCATATCATGAATTCCTCTGGGATGGAACTGTCCAAAACGGAATTAACTTACCGAATGGTGATTGGGTAATGGCTGTCTATGTTGAAAAAGCAGGCGTTACAGAATATAAGGCATATTTAGTAACAAAGAACTGATGATAGAAAAACACCTTCAAGGAGAACCTTGGAGGTGTTTTTATGAAAGCATAACTAATTTTACAGAAAGCAATAACTTTATTATGTAAACTCAAATGATACTGACATAAGGGGGGAGTGAACGATAGAACTTTGAGGATTTTATAAGGGATAATTATTAAAAATTTTACTTAAATTTATCTGTAGCATTTAATATCAGTAATTTAAGCTCTAAAGTTAATTTTATTAGTTTGATAAGCTGGATCAAGAAAACTTAACAATAAAATTAATTTAATAAACTATATTATATTTTCTCTTTTTCGTCTCACTATCATAAGTTTACTCTGTTTCTGATACAAAATGTCTGATTTTATAAAAGTTCCTATAATAAGTATTATGTCTACCCCGAAAAATAATAAAGTTTAGAGGAGTATCCTAAATACTCCTCTGCTCTCAAGTATTTATACGTTTGTTATAATTGAATACTAGCAAACCGGTCATCAGTTTTTATCCAACTTTCTAATTGCTCAACAGTAATATTTGCATGTAAACGTGCTTTTTCTATGGAGTTGTAAAAATCAAACTCTTTAAGGAATACTCGTTGCTTTGTTGGTTTTTTTGATGTTTTATTTACTAACTGTTCAGCTGATAACTTTTCTTTATTAAAAATCTCGAATTTTCTTTTAAGATATAATCCCTTATTTGTGTATATCCAATCACCAAATTGTTTTATGGTCTTTTTACCGCTAATGTAAATCCTGAAGTGATTATCTTTACTTTTTATATTAGGATCATACCCTCTAACATCCAGTATATTTCTTAAAACTGAAATAAAGGAATACGAGCCTCCAACAAAGTTTATCATATTTCCTTTTTTGTATATACTTCCATCCCCATCAAAATACCCTCTGACAAAATGATGCATATATTTATCTGGTACGTAAGGAAATTCCACAGTTTTAGACTTGTTTGGTGTTAAACCATGGATATTCATAAGGTCATCTTTAATGATTTTGCTGTTTATATTAAGGAAGTGTACGCCATTTTTATATTCACCAATTGGATGGTTAGACTCCATTTCATCCCTTATTTGTTCTAGTATCTCGATTTCCTTTTGAGCGAAGCTTACTGTTTGCATTTCTCCACTTATAACTCCATCCGCTAAGAAAAAACCTAATATATATGCCATGTTCGGTGACCAGTACTTGAAATAATCTTCATTAATTTGATACTTCCTTTTCCAATGTCCCCTTGGTCGCAGTTCTACATTATTTTTCTTAAGAATTTGTGTAATTCTTCGACTTGATACATTCCCCGCGATTGCGATCTCAGTGGTACTCATTCCATCATCATACATTTTAATAATTTCTGGGAGGTTTAAGGTGATTTTTCTATTTGGCATCTGCTTCATATTTTCCCCTTCCTCTCATATAGATCTAATTACCTATATCTATATTATACGAACATTTGTTCTTGCTAGCAAATAATAGCACTTCCCTCCATAAAAAAAAGAAAAACCGCTCATCCCTGAGCAGCTTTCCCCTCCAAATTCATCAACTTTACTGTCAACCCAACAGCTCCCAAAACCATCAATCCTCCAATCCACGGAGTATGGATCAGACCTATGGAATCTACAATAATCCCACCTAAAAACGAACCAATCGCAATACCTACATTAAATGCTGCGATATTTAGTGCACTAGCGACATTTACTGCAGAAGGTACATATTCTTCTGCCAGATTCACGACCAGCATCTGCAGTCCGGGTACATTCATAAATGCAAACATCCCCATTAAAAAGATCACTATTAGCCCAACGACTTTAAATGGTGCAGCAAATGTTAAACCTATCAAAATGACGGCTTGCATAATAAACATCCACATTAGTGCCTTTAGAGGATTTTTATCTGATGCTTTCCCACCAATAACATTTCCGAGAGCAACTGCTTTTCCATATACAAGTAAGATACCACTCACCCATTTTGCGCTGAATCCTGTGACATTTTCCAAAAGTGGTGTCAAGTAAGTGAATGCAACGAAAGTTCCTCCATAGCCTAAAGCGGTTATGGCAAAAGCCATCAGCAATTTACTGTTTTTCAAAACATCAAGTTGCTTACGTAATTTGGATGGTGGTGCCTCTTTCAAATTACGTGGAATCAGAATGGCACTTGCTACGGCACCAATCACTCCTAATAAAGCTACACCCCAGAAAGTCGCTCTCCAGCCAAACATTTTACCTATAAATGTCCCGAGGGGTACACCTGTTACCGTCGCCACTGTCGGGCCTGTAAACATCAATGCAATAGCGCTGGCTCTTTTATCCTGCGGAACTAGATCTGCAGCAATTGTTGCCCCTATGGAAATAAAGATTCCGTGTGAAAAAGCGGTTATAAAACGTGCTACCAAAAGTAATTCATAGCTGTTGGATAATGCTGCGACGGTATTACCAATAATAAATACAACCATAAGTGAGATGAGTAGTGTCTTGCGATTCAATTTATTAGTAAGTGCCGTTAAAACAGGTGCTCCTACGGCAACACCCATTGCATAACCTGATATCAACAAACCAGCCAAAGTGATGGAGATGTTCAAATCATTAGAAATCGTTGTCAATAATCCCACTGGAACAAATTCAGTGGTACCAATTCCAAATGCACTAATTGCTAGTGCAATCAATGCTAACGTACCATTTTTCCTTTTTGTTTTAGGATGATTTATAGAAACTGTTCGTGAATTCATAGTAAATAGCCTCCTTCTTAAATTACGGATAACCCTTTGGCGCCTTTCGGGCATCCTTTCGAGTTCTTATTATGGAGGCAGTTGTTTATATATGTAAGTACGCACTTTAAAGTGAGGTAGGCACCTGGAAGTACCCTATTTACCTTTTAGGGCATGGTGGTATAATGAGTGAAATGAATTCCAAAAAAAGAAGGGATACTTTATGAAGAAATACAACATTCCAGTGGAAGCTGCATTGGAAGTTATTGGTGGCAAGTGGAAAGTAGTAATCCTGTGTCACTTAATAAAAAGTAAAAGGCGAACAAGCGAACTAAAAAGACTGATGCCTTTATTACGCAAAAGATGTTAACGCAACAACTAAGAGAACTGGAGTCTGATGGTGTTGTCAATCGGATTATTTATAATCAAGTTCCCCCTAAAGTGGTGTATGAATTGACGGAATACGGATGGTCCCTAAAGCCTGCTTTAGATATGCTTTGTGCGTGGGGAGAACACCATATAGAAAAAACCTATCCAGATAAAGAAACGGTATTAATGGATAACAATGAAATATAATAAAACCCCTTTCCTACTTAGAAAGGGGTTTTACTCATTCATTCCCACTTGGCAACACTTCATAAGCCATTTTACGGATGATGACTTCATGTTCCGGGTACTTTTCCATTAACTTTGATTGGGTGAACATTTCAAAATCCTTGAATTCAAATCCAGGTGACACCATACAACCAACTAATGCATAGCTGTCTGGGAAATCCACTGTAGATCCGAAAATAGAGTTTTTAGGGACTAATACTTGTGGTTTCTCCCCTCTTTTTATATTTAAACCTAGCTTATGCTGTACATACTCCCCGCTTTCTGTGATGACATGCACGGTTAACGAGCTTCCCCCATGGAAGTACCATAATTCATCCGATTTTAAGCGATGAAAGTGTGAAATGTTTTTATCAGTGAGCAAGAAATAAATGCTCGAATACAGCTTCCTCTTTCCTTCAAAAGACACACTTAATTCATTATCTGTGATATTCTCCTCTGAAACGTATGTTTGCTTGTAATAGCCACCTTCCGGATGTGCTTCAAGTTCTAACGCTTCTACCCATTCGTTCACTTTATCTAGGCTCATTATTTCTACAGGCTCCTTATGTCTTTATTAACAGCTAAATTATAGCAAACAAAACAAAAACCCAACAGAATTATTGGGTTTAGTCTTCTCTATTCTTTTTATCATGAATAGTTAGTTCTTCCGAAAATTCCGTTTGTAATTCCATTGGCTGGGCAGACCTCTTCGTTCTCTTCCTAGGATGATCAGGGAATATACTTTTGACCAGGTATAGATGAAAGAACACTTCAAACACAGTGATCGTTAATGCGGCGATTGCAGATGGTAAGAGGAATCCTGCACTTAAATTGGTCAGGATATACACCAAAAATGCGATAGTGGCAAAGTTAAATACAAAGTCAAATACAGCAGCAAATGTATAATTGGTTCGTGGCAATACCATATTATCCCCCACAAAATAAGAAAAAGTGACAAGTATCGCAGTCGTCAAGAGAATATTTAGAAATGAGATTGCAGCAAACCCATTCAAGAAAAAGGATAAGATTAAAAAACTAACGATAAACTTGATCAATATAGGCATAACATGCTTCATATGCTTCACTCCTTTTCCTATGTAGATTGCTCGATGAAAAGGTGTTTTATACAGTTAAAACCCCTCGTTATTAAAACGAGGGGCCCTCCTTATCCTGCAATATCGCGGTTTCGAAACCCTACAAAACCAACAAGTGTAAGAACGATGGCAATCAGTGTAAGGATTGAAAGGGTCAGATAGTTGATTTCTTCCACTGGAATCTGTGGAATGTGTCCATATGGAGAAAGGTTTGCCATCCATTCAGGTAGCTTCAGCATGCCACCAAGATAAACAACAAAGAATGAATAACCTAGTATAATCCAAGTGAGACCGGTCATTTTCGACTTTAAACCAAGTGTGGCAACTCCAATACCAGTCATAATCCACAAAGCAGGCAAATAGACCAACCCGGCCTTTAAAAACGACTGAAGGGATATCGGATCGTCCATGACTGAATCTGCTGCCACCCACAAGCCCAATATAGCTAGGAGCAACATCACCAAACCAAAAACCAAGGACAAAGTCAAGTAGCTTCCTAATAACCTGGATCGAGAAACAGCTCTCGCAAGGATATGCTCAGTAAGCCCCCTCTTCTCCTCCCCTTTAAGCTTCAATAAAAACATAATAGGAGGAATGGTGCAAAGCATGGAGATAATGGCCATGAGCATGGTCATAAACTGTTCGGTCAATGTGAATCCTTCAACCGGTGGAAGCATCTCAGCCATCATTTCATTACTGGAAAAGAAAGACTCCAGATCTCCCAGGACGGAACCATAAGAAGCCCCCAAAATGAACATCCCAATCGCCCATGATATTATCCCTGTCCGTTGAAGCCTGAATGCCAAGCCAAAAGGGCTTTTCAAAAAGGCTGAAGCGTGAATCTTACCAGGCTTGGTAGCAATAAATCCAGATCCTAAATCCCGGATAGCATGTAAGGAAAGTGCAACCAGAGCTATTAGGGCAGCTACACCTAATGTAAGTAATATTGGCCACCAATAGTCGTTTACATAAACTTCTGTTCCAAGTATCCAGCCCAGTGGCGATGTCCAAGATAATGCTTCATTACTAACGTCCCCTATTGCACGAATCAAATATGCGACCCCCAGCACGGTAAAAGACAAGCCGATGGTCCCTCTTGAATTTGCCGAAAGTTGTGCAAACAAGACTGTTATAACTGTAAACAGAATCCCTGTTGCTCCAAGCGCTCCTCCATACAAAAGAGAACCATTCAAACTCATGCTCTCAATTCCTAAAGAGAATAAACTGAAACCAATAATTAGAGCGAGTAGTAGATTTGTACAAACCAAAACAATTATTGTCGCGGTCACATTTGCCAGCCGTCCAACAGGCAAGGAACGGATTAATTCAACTCGTCCTTCCTCCTCATCATTTCTTGTATGACGAGTAACGAGCAGGATGCTCATGATGGCAACCACGATAGCTGTAAATAAAAGCATCTGGTGTGCCATCATCGGTCCTTCTGTATAGTTTTCCAACCCATAGCCTTTTCCGACCATGGCGGTCATAGCAGGATTTTTCATGGTTTCAGCAATTGCTTGTCTTTCTTGGTCATTCGCATATAAACCAGAAAAAGAAGTGGCTGTTAATATAGTCACCAATGTAATGGAAACTAGCCAGATTGGGATACGTATTTTATCCCGCTTAAAAATGAAGAAAATCAGGCTACCCGTGTTACTAAATCGTTGCTTCCACATCAGGCTTCCCCTCCCGCTCCTGTAATGGGAGTGTCGACGCCCTCATAATGACGCATAAACAAATCTTCCAGTGTCGGAGGAGAACTCTCCAATTTCAAGAGTCCATACTGGCTTACATGTTTCATCACAGTATGGAGTTCTTCAGAATCCACTTGAAAAGATAATGCAGAATCTTTTTGTTCAATTTCATGAACACCTTTCAACGAATGTAAACCTTCTATCGTTTGTTTCGTTTCAATCAAAAGATTTGTTCTAGTTAAGTGTCTCAGCTCTTGTAAAGTGCCTGTTTCTATGATCTTACCTTGGCGAATGATTCCGACACGGTCGCAAAGCTTCTCTACCTCAGAGAGTATATGGCTAGATAGAAGGACACTTTTATCGGCAGCCTTTGCCTCCATCACACATTCCTGAAAAATCATTTCCATTAATGGATCAAGACCAGAAGTTGGTTCATCCAATATATATAGATCTGCATTTGAAGCAAATGCAGCAACTAAAGCTACCTTTTGCCGGTTCCCCTTTGAATAAGTTCTACATTTTTTAGAAGGATCCAATTTGAATTTTTCAATAAGTGCTTCCTTCTTCCTCTTGTCAGTGCCTCCGCGCAACTTCATGAAGAGGTCAATTACTTCTCCTCCAGTTAGGTTCGGCCATAATGTCACATCACCAGGTACATATGCAATGCGTTTATGGATTTCTACAGCGTCCTTCCATGCATCAAGCCCAAATATCTTCGCTTCCCCATGTGAAGCTTTTAGAATGCCCAATAATATACGGATGGTGGTGGATTTCCCAGCTCCATTTGGTCCGATGAACCCGTATACCTCACCGCTGTTTACGTTCAAATTAACCATGTCCAATGCAGTGAATTTCCCAAAAGTTTTACTTAAATTGTTTGTCTCTAATATGGTCATGAAAGACCCTCCTCTTTCATATCTGATTCAAATGAATAAATATGAAATATTTTAACTTATATAGTTCATAATATATAGTAAAATCTCCTTTGACAAGAGTTTATGAAATATTTTATTTGTTTTATTACATATTTTTATTTAAAATAAAGAGGAGGTGAACGAAATGGACGGTTTTCAACGTCGTAGAGAACAAAAGAAACAAGATATCCTTGAGGCAGCCATGACTCTTTTTATGGAATATGGCATCCAGAAAGTATCTATTTCAGAAATTGCACAAAAGGCAAATGTTTCGCAGGTAACGATCTATAACTACTTTGAAAGCAAACATAAATTAACAAGTGATGTGTTTGGATATTACATAAACAAAACTACGGATGACTTTGAAAAACTCATTCATAGCGATATACCATTCCCGGAAAAAATCAAACAGATTATCTTTAATAAGAAAGAAATCTCCAAGCAGATACATGAAGAGTTCTATCTTTTTATGATGAAGGAATATTCGGCGGAAGGTAATATCATTGAGAAAATCTACGTGGAAAAGGCATTGCCCTATTTTTCACAACTGTTCGAAGAAGGTAAGGAGCAAGGATATGTAGACCCCAACCTCTCCCAAGAAGCGATCTTATTCTATGTACAGATGCTGAAGGACTATATGCAACGGGAAGATGTATATCAGAAAGTACTTCCCCTGACAGAGGACATAACCAATATCTTTTTTTACGGTATTATCGGCAAAAAAGACTAAAAAACAGGCTCCCTTAAGATAGGTGCCTGTTTGTAGTGTTTATCCTTTTTTAATGACCTCATCGATAATCCCATAATCCTTTGCTTCCCCTGCAGTCATAAAATTATCCCTGTCGGTATCCCGCTCAATTTTTTCAATTGGCTGTCCAGTATATTCAGCAATCATCTTGTGCAAATCGTCCTTTAATTTCAAGATTCTGCGGGCGGATATTTCAATATCCGTCGCCTGCCCTCTTGCCCCACCGAGTGGCTGATGAATCATGATTTCGCTGTTCGGTAATGCCATCCTCTTCCCTTTAGTTCCCGCCATAAGGAGCATCGCGCCAAAAGAAGCCGCCATTCCGATGCAAATGGTCCTTATATCCGGCTTAATATAGTGCATAGTATCAAGGATGGCAAATCCCGAGGTAGTGGAGCCGCCTGGGCTGTTGATGTAGATGGATATCTCCTTTTGCGGATCATCTGCCGCTAGAAATAAAAGCTGGGCAACTACACTGTTAGCGATTTGATCATTAATCTCATCCCCAATCATGATGATCCTATCTTTCAACAGACGGGAATAGATATCGTAGGAACGCTCTCCTTTATTGGATTGTTCTATTACATAAGGTATGGCCGTCATTTTTTCTTCCTCCTTTTGTTATGCTGCACACTTAAATACGTTAATTGGAGGTGGAGTAGAGAGTGATTGAGGTTTGTCTAGATCTTTCGATACAAATGCAAATAGTGTAGGCAAAGCCTTTATCAAAGGACTAGGATCTTCCTCCCTGAGACTTTCCTGGAATAACACCGGAATGATTTCCCTTTCTTTCTCGTTCCAGAAGTTTTCGACAAAATCACTTTTTGTCGTTTCCTCATTTTTCAGTCGCTTTCTAGAACGGTGTAAAGAGGATTTAATCGCACCCTCAGTTGTTCCCAAAAGGTTTGCTATCTCTAGAGCCTGATAATCAAACGCTTCTTTCAAAAAGAAAATGATGGCCTGTTTTGGTGTCATATTCGTCAAAAGGACTTCTGTTGTGATGATTGCTTTTTCCACATGAGGATTTGTAGACGTTTGCTCGTCCGGGACATCCTGCAAGAGTTCATTTTGTCTCTTTCGTACAATATCAATCCACTGGTTATAAGCAATTTTTTTTAGCAACTGATTACTTATAACCGCAGAATTACTGTAATGCTGAATTGTTTTGGTTATGGCTTCTTGAGCAAGATCACTTCCGTCCCATTCATTTTTTGTGAGAAAAAGGCAGTACCTAAGCAAGTTTTGATATGTCTCATTTAGTTCCTCATCCTGATAGCAGAATGTTAAGTTACCATGATCTCCCTCTGCATTTTTCAAACTGAATCACTCCTTTACTCCACTCTATTATCTAAACGTTTCATACGCCCCTGAAGATACGGGGTAATATTAAATATTTTTGGAAGTCTGTAAACATACTGTAAAGAAAAATACCCCCACAAATTTTACATTATTCATTAATATTATATATACAATACATAACCAAGTATCATTATGTTCATGGGAGGTAGCTATGCAAACATATGTAAAGGATTCTTTATTAGAATGGAAGGAAGAGATGCTCAAGCAAAAAAAGGAAATCGATGATGAATATGAAAAAGTAAAATCCGATCTCCAGCTTTACTCCATAAAGTTCAGTATCACAAAACAAGTGATACAATCTACAATAAATGATGAAATCATTGAAAATATCAAAGAGTCCTATCACAGACCTTATGAAGAAAAGTTCCATGAACTTAAACAATACATAAAAGAATTGGATGAAAAGCGTAAAGTGTTTCAAATGTTTGTAGATAAAATAGATAAAGTAAGTGATACAGAATTGGTGGAAAAATAGGGTTATTAAGGCTGTCTGGAATTTCAATGCATTTCAGACAGCCTTCCTTTTTTATTGTGGCTTTACCATTTTACTTGGATCCACAAAGGCATCGAATTCATCTTCTGTAAGCAGTTCCAATTTAAGGGCAGCCTCTTTCAAAGTGGTCCCCTCAATATGTGCAAGTTTGGCGATTTGCGCTGCTTTTTCGTAACCTATATGGGGATTCAAGGATGTCACTAGCATGAGGGAGTTTTGAAGGTGCAATGCAATCTTTTCAAGATTAGGTTCCATTCCGCTGACACATCTATCGTTGAAACTATTCATGCTATCAGTCAAAAGCGTGACAGACTGAAGAAAATTGTAGATGATTACTGGTTTGAACACATTTAATTCAAAATTCCCTTGGCTCGCAGCTATTCCTATCGTGACATCATTTCCCATTACTTGCGTTGCAACCATTGTGAGTGCTTCACTTTGTGTAGGATTGACTTTGCCTGGCATAATGGAGCTTCCGGGTTCATTTTCCGGGATGATAATTTCCCCGATTCCGCTTCTTGGACCACTGGAAAGCCACCTTACATCATTGGCTATCTTCATTAAATCAGCGGCAAGCGCTTTTAATGCTCCGTGTACATATACAACTTGATCATGACTTGTCAGTGCATGAAATTTATTTGTTGCAGAAGTAAAACTTTTCCCGGTTAGCTGTGTAATCTCTTCCGCCACCATTTCTCCGAATTTTGGGTGCGCATTTATACCTGTCCCTACTGCCGTTCCCCCTATAGCCAGTTCTTTCATATGAGGAAGGCTCTCTGAAATCATTTTTTCATCCTTTTCAAGCATATGATGCCAACCGCTGATTTCTTGGCCCAGTGTCAGTGGGGTTGCGTCCTGTAAGTGTGTTCTACCTATTTTAATGACATCCATAAATTCCTCTGACTTTTGAAGCAAGGTCTCTTTTAGTCTAGTTAGAGCCGGAAGGAGTCTTTCCTCCACTGCTAACACTCCAGCGATGTGAAGGGCAGTGGGAAACGTATCATTGGAGCTTTGTGACATATTGACATCATCATTTGGATGAATCTTCTTTTCCTTAAAATTTTTTTCAATTAATAGCTGGTTTGCCCTATTGGCAATCACTTCGTTTATATTCATGTTGGATTGTGTCCCACTTCCTGTTTGCCATACAGCTAAAGGGAATTGATCATCCCATTTCTTATTTATAATTTCGTCTGAGGCCTCTGTGATCGCGTCGGCTTTTGCGGTGGATAGCTTGTTTAGCCTTTGATTACTTTTGGCTGCTGCTTTTTTCAATAGCGCAAAAGCGTGAATAATCTCGAGTGGCATCTTCTCAGCACCAATAGCGAAATTCTCAATGCTCCTTTGAGTTTGCGCACCCCACAGTTTATCCTTTGGGACCTTTATCTCTCCCATTGTATCTTTTTCAATTCTGTATTCCATATATGTACTCTCCTTTCTATTCATTACTTACTATTTACCTCTATTGTTAAAAGAAAAACGTAGGCTTTTCAGATAAGTATTTCTTTAAGTGCACAAAAATAACCTGCCTCTCATTTGAGAAACAGATTAGCTAATTAATTTGTAACTTCTTCTTTAATTGCATCCATTCTTTTGCTGACTTCTTCTTCTGTTAGACCGTGTTCTGTAATATAGCGGTTTCTTGGGTGTACACGGCATTCATGTGAACAACTGCGCAGGTATTTGTGTTCGTTTTCTTCTGAGCTCAAGATCTTTTTATTACACTCAGGGTTTGCACAGTTTACATAACGCTCGCAAGGTTCCCCGGAAAAATGATCTTTCCCAACCACCACATGCTCTTTCTGGTTGATAGGAACACTGATCCGCTCATCAAATACGTAGCATTGTCCATCCCATAGTTCTCCTTGCACTTCTGGATCTTTCCCGTAAGTGACAATTCCTCCATCCAACTGGGACACATCCTCAAAACCTTCCTCAAGTAACCATCCAGAGAACTTTTCACAACGCACGCCGCCAGTACAATACGTCAAAATCTTTTTGCCTTCAAAATTCTTTTTGTTTTCCTTGATCCATTGAGGAAGCTCCTTGAACGTGTTGATGTCAGGTTTTACTGCCCCACGGAAGTGCCCTAGATCGTACTCATAATCGTTACGAGCATCGATTACAACCGTATCTTCACTTTGAAGTGCTTCTAACCATTCTTTTGGTTTTAAGTGCTTACCTGTTGTTTTACGTGGATCGATATCATTTTCCAATCGTAAGGTCACCAGTTCTGGACGATAGCGAACCTTCATCTTTGGGAAAGCGTGTTCAGATACTTCGTCTACTTTATACGTAATTTCTGAGAATAACGGATGTGCATTCATATGTGCGATATAAGCATCTGTTTGCTCTACCGTCCCTGAAACTGTACCATTGATTCCTTCTTTTGCAATTAATACACGACCTTTTAAACCTAGGTCTTTGCAGAATTCTAGATGTTGCTGAGTGACCTCTTCAGGATTCTCAATATCCACATATTTATAATACAATAATACTCTATATTCTTGACTCATCATTATCACCAATACCTTTATAAATTTATCTATTTACATAGTTGACATAATTATTTCTATATATAAGAAGTTACAACATATTACTATATCAAAAATATTAGGAATGTGACAAGCTTTTATTACTATAACGCAAAGTGGTTGGTTTCATTCCATTGTTTTTACTTAATATGTATTGATTTACTTTAAGATTAGGGGTATATTTTACTCAAATGAAGGCGTTTTCAGACCATTTTATCGAAACGTTTCACTAATCATTCGAAAAGGAGTTGTTGAATTTGAAAAGATTGCTTGGGTTCTTTTCAATAACCATTATTGTGGTTATTTCGGTTCTTTATTTTACAAGCATTTCGGAAAAGGCTACCGTAGAACCGAAAGATGAAATGCAAAAAGAACTACTGGAAACTGCAGAAAAAACGTTTCGATTTTTTGAAGATTATACAGATCCTCAAACTGGCCTTACCATGGATCGTGTAGACTATGAAAAGGAAGAAACAAAAGCGGAGCACACCTCCCCAACTAATATCGCCATGTATATGTTGAGCATGGTTTCAGGTGTGGAACTTGGATACATTTCCAAAGAAGAAGCCGAGCGGAAACTGGATATAACCTTGCGGACATTAAATGAAATGGAAACTTGGAACGGACTTTATTACAATTGGTACTTCACTAAGGATGGCACGCAAAAAAAGGATTGGGGACAGTTCATCTCTAGTGTTGATAATGGATGGTTGACTGCCGGATTGATTGTAACGGGCCAATATTTTGATGGATTAAAAGAACTAACAGAGCCACTTGTGGAGCAAATGGACTATTCCACACTTTATGACCCTTCTGTTGGTCATTTATATGGTGGGTATGATAAGGAAAAAGAAAGTCTCACATCCCATCATTACGGTCTTTTATATACAGAGCCACGTGTAGCAAGTTACCTTGCTATAGGAAAAGGGGATGTCCCTGAAGAGCATTGGTGGAGATTGTACCGGGCATTCCCACCAAAGTTTGATTGGCAATCTCAGATTCCCTCGGGACCAATGAAAGATTACGATGGCGTAAATGTATTTCAAGGTGTCTACGAATACGAAGGAATCAAATATGTACCAAGCTGGGGAGGCAGTATGTTTGAAGCGTTGATGCCTAGTCTGGTGATGAAGGAAAATGAACTTGCCGTAAATGGTCTCGGCTTGAATAATAACCATCATGTACAAGGTCAAATCCGCTATGCGAAAGTGAATGGGTTGGAGGCTTGGGGCTTTTCCCCTGCAGCAATCCGAAATAATTATGGCGAGTTTGGAGCTCCTGTTTTAGGAGTAGAAGGGTATGAGGATAAAGGTATTGTAACACCACATGCAAGCTTTCTTGCTTTAGATCATGCTCTTGAAGAAGTATATGAAAATCTTAAAATACTTAAAAGCATGGGAGTATATGGGGAGGATTACGGTTATTTTGATACGGTGAATCTTCAAACAAGAGAAGTTGCACATACCTATCTTTCCTTAGACCAGGGAATGATTTTGGCTTCTATCACCAATTATTTAAAGGAAGGTGTCATTAGGGATTATTTTCATCAGGATCCAATTGGGAATAAGCCGGAACACTTATTGGAAGAAGAGGATTTTGGTATTAGAGATTAAACATAAAAAGAGCAGCATCTAAGCTGCTCTTTTTATGTTTCCATGGAATAGAGACTATTTTATTGAACCTATATAGGATAGGGAATCCACTTCTGCAGAATCAAAGGAACCATCCAGTATTTTTCTTATATCCTCAAGCATCGTATGCAGGTCAACATCTTCTCCTTTCTTACCGGAGAATGGTTCTGCAACAAAGAATGGTTGGGTTAAGTATGCTTCTAATCTCTCCCCCCTTTTATACGTTTGTACCTCAGTGTCAGGGAGTTGTTTTATTCCTCTTACTTGAACAAGTGAACGTAATTCTCGGTATCTTCTAAGAAGCTTCTGCGAACGTTGTTGTATGGATAAATGGTGTTGCTCTAGGTGGGCACCTTCTAATACGGAGGAGGTGGATTGTAAGGGATTAATTGCCGGATATTTATGTCTTGCCGCAAGGTCTGCATCAAATTGCCATATTGTTTCTAATGGTCCATAAGGTAGTTCTTCATCAACAACTTGCCCGCTTAAATCAAGTAGGAAGGTTGTAACTGTATTCATTCCTACCTTTTCTAGTTTGTTGTGTAGGTCTTGTATGTTACCATTCGCTACATGGCCACGGTCAGCAGTGAATATTACATCTTTATTTGGTCCAAGTTCCATGATTTTTTGATAAGCTTCTTCTATTGAATTAACAGTATGATCAACATAGTCAAGGATATCGTTCACTTCGGGATGTTCCCCCTTAGGTGTGAGCATAAGGGTATTGTATCCCTCTCGCTTAAGCCGATAAAACAATTCTGCCAACACGACAAGTTGCCCCATGCCTGGTCGTGCTACAAGACCATTGGTGCCTCCTTTAGTCAATGGAGCCAGCAAATCGATCGCTTTTATTTTTGTTTCAATCATGTCAACCTTCTCCCCTCTGAGTATCAATTCATCCAAGCTACACTCTGCTAGATCAGCTAACGCAATAATGGTGCGAACCTCTGCTCTTCCAACTGGAATTTTCCCTGTGCACAGGTTTGAAACTGTCGCGGGCCTTAACCCAACTGATTTGGCCGCACTCGTTAGGTTTGGTACCTTTCTCCGCAATAAAGCAACATTCAATCTCACATTTTCCATTATTTTCACCTCCTGTTACTTTTTAGAGTAACTGATGTTATATTCAAAAGCAACAGAAAATTACGTTTAGAGGTAATTATTTTTACTTTTTCCGCTCAGTAGTTTTAATTGTAACTTTTGGAAGGCTGATTGTAACTATTTCTTTCGTTATTGTAACTTTCTCTAAGGTTATTGTGATATTTAAACCGGTCATTGTGACATTTCGGATTTCGTAATAAAAATACAAAAAAAAAAGAGAGCAGCATTTAAGCTGCTCTCTCCACATATAAAAATGTATCAAACATCCAACTCCATATCCGTAGATGCTTTACTGTTATAGACTGAAGTATCCAGATCATTCGTTACCTTACTTGTGAGGACACCAGCTGTCATACTACCACTTACATTCACTGCCGTACGTCCCATATCAATAAGTGGTTCTACAGAAATCAACAAACCTGCCAGTGCAATCGGTAAGTCCATGGCAGAAAGCACAAGAATGGCTGCAAAAGTCGCACCGCCTCCTACTCCTGCTACCCCAAACGAACTGATAGCTACTATGACAATCAACATGAACAGAAACGATGGATCTAAAGGATTGATTCCAACAGTTGGTGCGATCATGACTGCCAGCATAGCCGGATAAACACCCGCGCAACCATTTTGACCGATGGATAATCCGAAGGATCCGGCAAAATTGGCAATTCCATCTGACACACCAAATTCTTTGGTCTGAGTCTTAATATTCAATGGTAAAGCTCCGGCACTCGTACGCGATGTGAAGGCAAACGATAGGACCGGAATCGCTTTACGCACATATGTCAACGGATTCAAGCCTGCAATCGCCAACAAAACTAAATGGATACCGAAAACAATTGCCAGTGCCACATAAGAAGCTGCTACAAATTGCCCTAGTTTCGCAATGGCTCCATAGTCACTCGTTGCGGTCACCCTTGTCATTAGTGCTAATACCCCATACGGAGTTAATCGAAGAATCAGTGTAACAACTCTCATGATGATGGTATAGAATGTATCTACTATTTTAGCGAAGGATTCCGCCTGTTCAGGGTTCTTACGTCTGACCCCCAAGTAGGCAATCCCGATAAAAGCGGCAAAGATGACTACTGCTATGGTGGATGTGGAACGTGCACCTGTGAAATCAAGGAACACATTGGATGGAATGAAGTCTAGCATCTGTTGTGGGAATGTTTTAGATGCAAGGTCCCCTGCTCGCTGCTCCATCTGTTCCCCTCTGGCTGTTTCCGCTTCTCCCTGTTCAATCTGAATTGCTTCCAAATCGAAGACAAGCGTGGTACCGATACCAACGGCCGCTGCCACAGCTGTCGTACCGATCAAGATACCAATGATCAATCCGCTGATTTTTCCGATGTTACTCTTTAAAGTAAGTCTTGTGAAAGCGGCAATGATACTGATGAACACCAAAGGCACGACAATCATTTGAAGAAATTTAACATACCCTGAACCTACAATGTTGAACCAGTCGATAGAACCAGTCAAAACTTCTGACCCTGATCCATAAACAAATTGGAGTCCAAGTCCAAAAACTATTCCAATCCCTAATGCGGAGAAAACACGCTTAGAAAAAGAGACGCCTTTCTTTTGCATTGTATAAAGCCCAAAGCAAAGTAAAAGTAATAAAATAATATTAAGTACAATAAACAAAGTATCCATACTCTCTCCCCCTTCTTACTTAATTAATTACTTTAATCCACTAAAACAACCCTGTCAAGTAGGAATTGGATAATAAAGAATATCTTTCCATGGGAAAATTATTCTTTAATACATTTTATGGGGCTTATTTACATACATGCCCTCAAAATTAAAAAGAGGCTGTCCTTTTTAATAGGACAACCCTTCATGTATTACTGCTCTTCCTCCACCATTCCTTCGAATGCTGCGGATACTTTATCAAATTCTTCGTCTGTTTCAATTTCAGAGAGTTCTCCATCTTCCTCTAGTTTAAGGAAGAAAATATCGACATCTCCAGTTGTTTCTTTCTCTATTTCTTCTACAAAACCGACTGCAACATAGACAGATCCTTCCACTTTCATCGTACCAAGGACTTCGAGTTCCTGTTCTTGGTCATTTTCATCTGTCACGATAAAGATATCTCCTACTTCTACCTTGTCCATAAATGCTATCTCCCTTCCATAATTGATTGCCTTAGTAAGTCATTCCCTATCTACCTTAATCTATACTTCATATGGAACGTACTAATCTTACCATATTGTGCTAATCTAATAATAGGGGAGAAAATAAAAACGAGCCTCCATCGCTAAAATGGAAGCTCGTTTTTTAGTGTGTTTTTAAAGGAACAAGCCACAACTGCCGTAACTTAGTATAAGAAAGTTTTAAACCACCACTCCTGAAAGTGGGTGTTCGCAAAAACATTCCTGTCGTCCTCTATCCATGGAGGCATGACATTCCTGCTTTTATATAAAACTCCCTAGCTAAGTATAAAGGTTAAAACTTTGTTATGGTTACGTACATCGTAGCTTGTTTCCCTATAGTACAGGAGAACGAGAGAAAATGCAAATGGTTTTGTTACAGAACGGTTTTGAAATGTTCTCCACAATAGGCAAGCACTGCCTGCTCTTCTTCTTCTTCCATTTCGAAATCCAGGGCTTTATTGGTATTCTCTTCGAGGAATTGGTACTGTGCAATACGGAACCCTGAATCATCTACTGCGAAGATTACTTTTAGATAAACTCCTTGCTCGGAGTACAACTCGTCCTCTTCATCAATTTCCAGGTCCAGAAAGAATTCGTATCTATCTCCCTCAATGATTCCTGTAGGGTCTTTTAGTTTTTCGACTTCATGTCCTTTAATGTTCATGGTTGAGGTCTTCCTTCCTATCTCTTGAAATTTTTATTGGTAAAATCTTTCTTACGTGCTTTATCTTTTCGCGCTTTGAGAATGTTCTTTTGGCGCTCTTCCTCATAATCGTCACGATCAGGAATACTGACACCCTTATATACTATCTTTTCTAATGGTGTACCTATCCCTTTCTCTATCATATGAAGAAAATCGACGTCTCTTGGTGCATAAAGCGTATAAGCTTCTCCAGCTCCGTTTGCACGACCTGTACGTCCGGTACGATGGATATAGGTTTCTAAATCCTGTGGGATATCATAATTATAAACATGTGTAACCCCTTCTACATCAAGACCACGAGCAGCCACATCTGTAGCGATCAAATATTGAAGTTTGGCTTCTCGGAACCATTTCATCGCTCTGTTACGTTTGGATTGAGGAATGTCCCCGTGCAATGCTTCACACTCGACACCTTGTTGTTTAAGGACTTCCGATAGTTTTTGTACCCTCGCCTTCGTGCGGCAGAAGATAATGGCTAGATAAGGATTTTGCTCTTTGATCAAATAAAGCATGGTACCTTCTTTACGGCGGTCAGTCGTTTCAACAGCATAATGGCTGATGGTTTCAACTGTCACTTGCTTTTCTCTTATTTCGATATGTTTTGGTTCCTTCATATATTTCTTTGCAAGTGCGTGTATTTGATCAGGTATGGTGGCGGAGAACAGCATTGTCTGACGGGAAGAAAAGGTTTCTGCTGTAATGGTGTCTATATCAGGAAGAAATCCCATCAATAGCATCTGATCCGCTTCATCAATAACAAGTATGGAGATGGTGGAAAGGTCAATGGTCCCTCTTCTTACATGATCCAATAGCCGACCTGGTGTTGCTACGACGATATGTTGTGCACCTTTCAACTTTTTCAGTTGGGATTCTACATCTTGACCACCGTAAACGGCGAGAACATTCAGGTCATCTATATTTTCCTTCAGTTTTTTCATTTCTTTTGTAATTTGATGGGCCAGCTCCCGCGTCGGTGTCAGGATCAATACTTGAGTATCGGGGTTATTTACATCTACTTTTTCTAATACGGGCAATACAAAAGCTAGTGTCTTCCCTGTTCCTGTCTGTGCCTGGGCGATTACATCATGGCCTTGAAGCACCGTAGGGATGGTTTTTTCTTGGATTGGGGTTGGAGTATGTATTCCCAAAGATTTTAAGGTGTGATTTATCTCTTTCCGCACCCCTAATTTTATAAAATCAGTCACTCTTATCACGTCTCTTTTCTAGTTTAAAGCTTGAATTAGCTCCAATTACTATACCATATTTTTAAAGCAAGCATACATAAAAACCGATCCACTAACAAGATCGGTTTTTACCATTCTATCCAATTTCATTTAAACCAACCCTTTTCCTTGGATTGGGTGATTGCTTCAATTCTGTTCTTAACTTCTAGTTTATCTAGTATGGTAGAGATATAATTTCTAACTGTACCGGATTTGATGCTCAGTTCATTGGCAATTTCTTGTGTATTCTTCCCGTCAGCAACCAGTTCGAGTACTGCTTTCTCTCTCTCTGTCAAAGGATTTTCTTCACCGTAAAAATCATCCATCAGTTCAGGGGCATATATCCGCCTTCCTGACATGATGCTTCTTATCGAGTTTGCCAGTTCTTCACTTGGGCTATCTTTCAATAAGTAACCAGTAACCCCCGCTTTTAATGCCCTTTGAAAATAACCTGTTCTTGCAAATGTAGTCAAAATGATTATTTTACAACCCAGACCTTTTAGCTCTTCTGCTGCTTCCAATCCGGTTTTTTCAGGCATTTCTATATCCATGATACAAACGTCTGGTTTTAACTTATGAAAAAGTTCCACTGCTTCGTCTCCATTACCTGCCATTCCAACAACTTCCATGTCATCTTCCAAATCCAGTAACGAACCTAAGGCCCCTAACATCATCCGTTGGTCTTCTGCTATTACTATACGTATCATACATGCTCCTCCTGTTCCCTCTGATTGACCATTTTGGGCACCTTTATGATAATAGTTGTTCCATTGTCACCCTCAATTTCCATCAAGCCGTTTACGAATTCCAAGCGTTCCTTCATCCCAAGGAGACCGCTTCCTTTGACGATGTCGTTTTCCTCCATCATGCCGATTCCATCATCCTTAATGGTAACCCTAATCTCATCACCAAGCTGTTCCAATTTAATATGGCAGATGGTTGCCTTACTATGTTTAACCACATTGGTGACGGCCTCTTTCAAACACATGCTCAATATGTTCTCCAAAAATAAGGAATTATTTTTTAATGGCAGGTCATGCTCCAATTTTAGCTCTATTTCTGCAGCGTCAAGTATCTGCCTTATTCTAATGAATTCCTCCTTCAACCGGATACCTCTCATCTGCGAAACCATCTGTCTCACTTCATTCAAAGCGGTCCGTGCTGTTTGTTGGACATCTTTTAGCTCTGATTTAGCCTGTTCAGGATTTTTGTTAAGAACCTTCCTCGCAAGATCGCTCTTCAGGCCTATCAATGAAAGTTTCTGACCAAGAGTATCATGTAAATCTCTGGCAATCCGTTGTCTTTCCTCTTGAATGATCAGTTCCGAAATTCTTTTATTTGCCACATCTAGCTGTTCTTCCAATTGGTCTTGTTTTCGTTTGTTATATAGGTTGAAAGGAAGCAATATTACTGCTATCCATATGATGACAACAAAAGGAATCTGCTGTAAAAACAATTCATCCCGCATGACAACATTTATATTGATGGCAACTGTGGTAGCTATTAAATGGATGATATATAAAACGATGAATGCTATTTTATTTTTAATCTTTCCATTGTAATAGGCAATGTAGAATGCAAAATAAATAAAATGAAATAAGATAGTCATGGTGATGGAAATCGCAATTAACAGGCAAGTCCATAAATAGACTGGCCACTTATTTGAGATGAAAGCAAATCTGTATGCCACAAAAAATAGAATTGTTAAAATAAAACCGATTATGACCTCCGTTGTAGAGGATGATTGAAAGATAAAATAGAAAGGGAGAATACTAAAAACACTCCAAATGTATGGAGAGATTCCTGACCCTTTTTGGAAAATAGAAAACCTTTTTCTCATAATGAACCCTCATTTTTCTATACTCTTTTCTCAAAAATTGTTGCTATTCTCTAGTAAAAAGTCAACATTGAACTTTTTACTGATTAGAAAGTTTAAAAGATGCATTAATTAATTTAGTACTGCAGGAAAAAAAGCGCAACAATAACAAATATAAAAACAACAAAGTTTACGAAAAGAGCTTTTTCTATGTTGTACAACTATTTTAACACACTTAAAAGGAAAGTTATGTAAGTTTGCAACGTTTTCATGATCAAAGTTATTTTACTTCATTTCCAAGCGGGAGACACAGTCATATGTGTCATGCCCCAATTATGACAAATGTCATGGGAAACAAAAACAGGCTTTCATCTTGGAAGATAAAAACCCGTATCGTGTCATTATTTAGTTTGTTGGATTCTTATCAAATCGTTTATTGGTTAATATATTCAACGCTGCCATCCCATCACTTGGACAGCCGTTCAAATGGTTGATCGGGAACAAGGAGAAGAAGATAAAATAGAATGAAAAATAGGTAAATTGGTAGAAAAAAATGCTCGGCTCGAGGACTCCATTTAAAATAAGTGTGTTCAAGATTAGAATGGACAAGATGTTGAAAATGGACCCTCCCAGGTAAACAAGTATTTTTTCTGGCTTAGTGGCTTTCTTACCGAGTGAAATATATTCACACCATCCGTCATAGAAATATAATTTTCTGATCCGGATGGAACCTATATTGAATAGAACGTTTCCAGTACCGATATGGACAATGACTTTGCCGCCAAAAACCTTTGCAAAGAAGTAATGCCCCATTTCATGGATAATGGTCACCATAGGCAATACCAGGAAAAAAGATAAGAAAAATTTCCATAAATCATTGAAGCCGAACAATAGAAGCACACCCTTTAACGAAGTAATAGAACTAAATAGTCCTACCATACCCGTTTTTCAAAAATCAAACTAAAAAATGATAAGAAAGTTGAAACTAAGTCAAAATCCCCATTTCCCTTCCAATAAAAAAACCGGATCTAAAGAGATCCGGTCAGTGTGTAGACAAAGTTTGATTGAAATCAACTTTCTTCTGCTTTTCAAAATGATTATTAGAGTAAATGGTGTCTTTAGCTGTAGCTTGGAACAAAAGGCGTAGACTCCAGCGGGGGAGTAGCGGCAATCTTGAGACCCCGCAACGAAAGTGAGGAGGCTCAAGGTCGCCCCGCGGAAAGCGGAGTCTTTTGTGGAAAGCAACAGCGGTGGTTTACAAACCCAATTAATCTTTAGATTTGCATTTAACTGTTGATTTTCGTTCTATGCGCTTCGCTTACCGAAGGGAATTCCGGAAGCCTCCTCGGGCTACGCCGAGGCCACTTAAAAGGTTTTAGGTCAATAGGCCAATTTAGATTTGATATTTTGTAGACAGCTGTTGTAAAAATCACTTGCTGATTTGAATTGGTTATTTTGGTAATAATACTTTGCCAACAGCTCTGTGTATTTATTGGTATACCTCTCGTTGCCTGCACTTCTGAAGTAAGGGAGTACCTGGTTCAAGATGTAATCTTCTATCTTGTCGCTCTTCTCCAAAAGGTAAAGGTGGGTGGTGAAATGAAGGATGTATTCTTTTAAGTTGATTCTCTCAGCCAAAGAAAGTCCCTGCTCTGCCCATTCTTTAGAAAATTCTTTTTGGTTTAAAATGTAATACTCTTCTACAAGGCCAAGAATTGAAAATACGCTTCTCTCTTCCCCCTTCTTTAATTTCAGTGATTCTAAATAATAAAAGATAGCTTCCTCTGATTGCTTCATATAAGATTTGATTTCCCCGAGATTATTTAAGGCCATGGATTCTAGGTATCTATCTTGTATGCTTTCCCCAATATTCTTTGCTGACAGATAGTGTTTCTCTGCCAGTTCAAAACGCTTGGAATAATTGTAGTTAATCCCTAAAATCACATGGCATTCAGCTGACCTTTTATTATGATATAGACCTTGGTAGATAGCCAGTGCTTTTTCAGCATAATAGATGGATTCAAACGAATCGCTCGTTTTTATCTTGGTCAATGCTACTTGGTAATACAATTCTGCTTTATCTTCATCTGAAATGAAAGGGAGCTTGTTGGATAAATTAAGGGCATGTTCAAGTGCAAGTGTGGATTGTAGAAAATTATCAGTCCTATAATAGTAGATTCCTAATGTCTTAAAATGAATATATTCTATAGAGGGGTTCAAACTTGTAGATAATACATCAATCTGTTTATATGTAGGCTCATAAAGCTTCTTATCATTTACCAACATGAAATATTTCAATTTAACCACAAGAAAAAACAATAATAACTCTTCAGGTATGTTTTCCTTCCCAATGCTGAATTCATCATTTAAATAGATATATTTTTCTTTCGCGCCTTTCTTATCTTGTTTTACCGTACAATCATAAATGGAGTACAGCAGCTCTTCGAGTGGAGATGTGATATTTCTCGTGTAATCTGCTCTTGATTTGTGGTGCAATTCACCGGTTAAATTAACAGTGCCAACGATTCTATTATCTTTACTAGAATTCAGTGAAGATTTGTCCAGTGACAGACCCATCGTATGATTGTTTATATTCCTCATCGCAAACACCCTTTGTGTGAATTATAAGAATATTTTATCACCTTATTCAGCATAATTATACAATTTTCCATTAGTTTCTATGTTTTTTCTTACATTTTTATTATAACTAGTGTAATAGGTGTCAAACTTTAGTCCATAATTTGTTCATAGGTAGTTAGGAGACTTAAAATGTCACAATTTAGCCGAAACTTTGCCATAAAGATGTCATAAACAAATGCCATTACCCGGTTTTTCTTATTCTTTATAGGGAATATACTAGAAAGAGAGTTTGCTCAGATTTAATATTGTGAAGTATTGAGCAAACTGTTGTATAATGTGAGAGAGCATAAATTAACGAACTATGTTGAATGTGTTTAAAAGGAGTGAATATGGATGTTGGAATACGATCCGGTCTTATATAGTCGAATACTAACCGGTATTACATTGGCTGTTCATGCCATTTTCGCGACTGTCGGTGTAGGGGTCCCCCTCATGATCTTGTTAGCGGAATGGATGGGAATAAAACGCAACGATGAACATTATCGCCTGCTTGCAAGACGCTGGGCCCGGGGGTTCGTTATAACCGTAGCAATCGGAGTGGTAACAGGTACCGCTATTGGTCTCCAATTGAGTTTGCTCTGGCCTAATTTCATGCAAATGGCGGGCCATGTCATAAGCTTGCCTTTGTTTATGGAGACGTTCGCCTTCTTCTTTGAAGCTATCTTTCTAGGTATTTATCTTTACACATGGGATCGTTTTAAAAAGAAAATCTATCATTTCTTTATTTTGATACCAGTTGCACTTGGAGCCACTGCTTCCGGATTTTTCATCACCACGGTAAATGGTTTCATGAATGCCCCTAGAGGATTTGATTTAGAAAATGGAGTACTGACGAATATCCGGCCATTAGAAGCGATGTTCAATCCAGCGACCCCAACAAAGGTTGCGCATGTGTTATCATCCGCCTATTTGACGACCGCCTTTTTGCTTGCTGCAATTGCAGCATTTGCACTACTACGAGGAAAAGATCATGTTTATCATAAAAAAGCTTTGCACTTAACCATGACTGCAGCGGCGGTATTCGCTATCTCCACAGCAATGATTGGAGATTTTTCAGGTAAGTATCTAGCAAAATATCAACCAGAAAAACTAGCTGCGGCAGAGTGGCATTTTGAAACATCAACCGAAGCACCCCTGATATTGGGTGGGGTCCTGCAAGATGATAATAAGGTAAAGTATGCATTGGAAATTCCTTATGCATTAAGTATATTAGCTCATGGCTCTCCCGATGCCGAGGTAATTGGTCTGGAAGAATTCCCTGAAGAAGAACTTCCCCCACTGATTGTGCATTATTTCTTTGACTTGATGGTGGGAATCGGAATGTTTCTTGCATTGGTTTCTATCTTATACGTCCTATTTGCTAGGGTCAGAAAGTGGAATCAATGGAACAAGCCTTTATTATGGGCAATTGTTGCTGGCGGTCCATTGTCCCTCTTGGCAATTGAAATGGGATGGTTCTTCGCTGAACTAGGCAGGCAGCCATGGCTTCTTGTCGGTTATATGACAGTGGAGGAAGGCGCAACAACTTCTGAACATGTAGACCTGATGATTGTATTGTTTGTCCTTCTTTACATTGTCTTATGTACCACATGTGCGACCGTCCTAAGGAAAATGTTCAAAAATAACCCCGTGGAGAAAGAGCTCCGCGACAGGGGCATGGAGTAAGGAGGATGACGGATGAGCTATGAAGTGATTGGAATTACAGTATTGTGGACATTTCTTTATGGATACCTGATTGTTGCCTCCATCGATTTTGGAGCAGGCTTCTTCAGTTATTATTCTACCATCACGAAAAAGAATCACTTGATCAACAAAGTGATTGTCCGTTACCTCTCCCCTGTTTGGGAGGTAACAAATGTATTTCTTGTATTCTTCTTTATTGGAATCGTAGGCTTCTTCCCTTCTACCGCCTATTATTATGGAACGACCTTATTGGTTCCAGGTAGTATAGCCATTGTATTACTTGCCATTCGAGGATCTTATTACGCATTCCATCACTATGGGGAAAAAGGGAACATCTTTTATCAGGCTTTATATGGTGCGACTGGATTATTGATTCCTGCTTCCCTATCTGTTGTACTGACAATCTCAGAGGGTGGTTTTATCTACAAGTACGAAGATACAGTGTGGCTTGATTATGCAGCATTGTTCACCAGTTTCTATTCCTGGGCCGTCGTCATATTGGCACTAGTAAGTGTTCTTTACATCTCTGCTTATTTCCTTGCATACTACGCCAAAACAGCCCGAGATGAAAAAGCTTTTGAGGTATTGAGGAAATATGCATTAAACTGGAGCCTTCCGACCATTTTGGCCAGTGTTCTCGTTTTCTTCGCTTTAAGCGATCATAATCCAGTACATTTTGATAAAATGTTGGAGCTTTCCTGGATGTTCAGTCTCTCGTTCCTCTTTTTCCTTGGAGCAGTGTTTCTTATGTGGAAAAAGAAACGTCTTGGTGTGGCATTCATTTTGGTCATGCTGCAGTTCGCAACGGCATTCTTCGGTTACGGGGCATCCCATATGCCGTACCTTTTATACCCGTACTTGACCATTTATGATGGATTCACTAATGAAGCAATGGCGATAGCGTTAATTACCGCGTTCATTGCCGGGCTTTGCTTACTGATTCCTTCATTATATCTATTGATGCGTTTGTTCCTATTTGATAACAAATACGTCCAGGGAAAAAAATAAGGAGGTTCATTCCATGGAAAACTTCTTGATCATGTATGCTTCACCATTAATTGTCGTTACAGGTGTTTTCCTTTTGTTCTTATGGGGAGCTAAGGGGAAGGAAAAATATAAATAAATAATGAATAAAACAGCCCCGCCGGTTATACGGCAGGGCTGTAAGACTTTAGAAAAAGATAGTTTGTTTTCAGGATGTGCAATAAAACGGAGATCAACAGTCATATACAAATCTAAAGATAATTAGCAGTCTGACAGCCCTCCAGTATTTATTGTAGGGCTGTTTTCACTTAAATTGTAAAATGTTAAAGGCGTACATTTACACATCCAGATTTTTATCGTCTGAAACCGGTGTCGGTTTCTTTTTAAGTAACGGAATGATTAGTGACAACAAAGCGACACCTATCAATGTAGCGGAGATAGGACTTTTTAGAAAGACCAACCAGTCTCCATTTGAAATGGTCAGGGATTGGCGCATGGCCTGCTCCATCATGCCGCCAAGAATGAATGCGAGAATGAACGGTGCTGCAGGAAAGGAGAAAATTCTCATCAAAAATCCTGCTACTCCGAATAATAACAATATATATAAATCAAAGGTATTGAAGCTTATCGCATAAACTCCGATAAGACTGAACATGATGACCAAGGAGATCAATAATGGCCTTGGAACCTTTAGTACCTTGGCTATATATGGGATAAGCGGGAGATTCAATACCAATAAAAACACATTACCTATATACATACTTGCGATAATTCCCCAGAACACTTCAGGGTTATCCTGCACCAGTAATGGGCCTGGCTGTACACCTAAAACAAGGAAGGCACCAAGAAGGACAGCAGTTGTACCCGATCCAGGAATACCTAAACTAAGGAGGGGAACAAAGGCCCCGCCTGTCGCCGCATTGTTCGCTGCTTCAGGTGCAGCAAGACCTTTTATGGAACCCTTCCCGAACTCTTCTGGCTTTTTCGCAATTCGTTTTTCTGTCACATAAGCAATAAAAGATGCAATTGTCGCCCCTGCGCCAGGTAAGACACCAAGCAAAAATCCTAGAAACGATTGCCTCGTAACAGGTCCCTTCATTTCATTGACATCTTCTCTGGATAGCTTCAGGCTGCCAATGTTTCCACTCATTCCCCCTGAACTGTCTTTACGGTTGAAGATCAAAATACAAACTTCTGCCAGTGCGAATAGTCCAAGGGCGATCACAAGAAAGTCTATCCCTTCAAGGAGATTGATGTTCCCGAAAGTGAAGCGCTGTGTTCCTGTTTGGGCATCTATGCCAATTGTTACCGCCATGAAACCTAATACTGCAGAAATCATTGCTTTTATTGTGGATCCATCAGACAAACTTGATATGGCAGTCAGGCCCATCAGCATCAAAGCGAAATACTCTACAGGACCGAAAACGACAGCGACAGAAGCTAATAATGGGGTAAAGAGCATCAACAGAATAACACTGATGGTACCTCCCGTGAAGGAAGCGATGGCAGCAATGGCCAAAGCTTTTCCTGCCTTCCCCTGTTGTGCCATTGGGTATCCATCAAACGCGGTTGCGACTGTACCAGATATTCCAGGTGCATTTAATAGAATGGAGGAGGAAGATCCTCCAAATACTGCTCCATAATAGACCCCTGCCATCATGACCAATGCCAACGCCGGGTCCATGCTGTATGTGACGGGAATCATGATGGCAATCGCACTGATTGGTCCCAGACCCGGCATCATCCCAATAAAGGTCCCGATAAACACCCCTAAAAATACAAATAAAATACCCTCGATACTAAATGCGACTTGAAACCCGGAAAAAAGACCTTCCATGGAACCCATGTCTCTCACCTCCTAAAATGGTAACACTCCTGGTGGTAAATGAATAAGGAGCAAGTAATTGAACAGAAAATATAAAAGCAACGAAAAAATGATTGCCACTATGGCACTTACTTTATATTTTTTATATCCAAGAAACGAAGAACATGTAAAAACAAACGTTGCTGTCATTATGACAAAACCTACTATTTCAAGTAAAAAAATATAGATTAAGATAAACCCTGCGACAACTAGCAGAACATAAAGTTCCTTCTTAGGGATCGTTCTTTTTTGTTTTTCTTGTTCGGTTTCTTCTTTTTTCTGGACGAAAAGTAAAATGGACAATAATAAAAGTAAGAATCCCAATCCCTTCGGTACGACATCTGCATCGACTAACGCATATGGGTAACTGGGGATCTGGTAGCTTAAAAACAGGTACACTCCTGCAAAGAAGGCTAGGGCCAATCCAAGTTTACGATTTACCGGTTTTAGTATCATGTAACTCCCCCCAATCCATAGGAGCCGCTCCCTCGTATTACAGGGTAGCGGTCCACCTATTTTTCTTTAATTTCCGAGCCCCAATTCTTCCAATAAGGCTTGCATTTCTTCATTCTCCTTTTTAAGAAATTCCTGATATTCCTCCCCTGTCATGAAAAGCTCATTCCAGCCGTATTTCTTTCTGATTCCATCCCACGCATCTGATTCGTTTAATTTTGAAAATTTATCTACATAATAGGCCACGGCTGCTTCATCCATATTGGCTGGGCCAAAGAATCCTCTCCAGTTCACGAAGGTTTCATTTATTCCCTGTTCCTTGGCAGTTGGAAAGTCAGAAAGGACCTCTCCCTCTAGACGTTCTTCAGCTGTTATGCCTAATACCTTGATTTTCCCTGCTTTCACCTGCTCCACCGTCTCTGCGGTACCGGCGGAATAGACATCTACACTTCCGTTAAGTAATGCCGTCAAGGTTCCGCCCTCTTGTTCGGATACATACTTGACCTTGGTGATATCCACACCTGCTGCTTTAGCTATTTTGACAAATTGGATATGATCCATGCTACCAGGAGAAGATACACCGATAACCGTGATGCTCGCTGGATCTTTTCTCATATCTTCAAATAACTCATTTAAATTATTCCACTTAGCATCAGCCCGTACTGCAAAAGCACCGTAGTCCGCGATAACATTGGCAAGCGGAGTGAAATCTTCATACGTATTATCTGATTGTCCGTTAAGTGGGACCAATAATAATGGCGGAGAAGAAACAAACAGATGGTGTGGATCCGCCTCTTTCTTTGCGATGTAAGACCAAGCAACAGCACCGCCGCCACCTGGCTTATTGACAACTGGCATTCTCTTATCAATCAATTCCTCCTGCTCAAATGTTTGAGCTACCATCCGAGCAGTTGTATCCCATCCTCCTCCTGCCCCGGCTGGTGCTACCATTTCTATTGGTTTCTGAGGAGACCAGGTACCATCCGCACTTGTTCCCCCTGTTGAGCTGGAGCAAGCTGCTGTCACGGATAATAATAATGTTAACCCCACTGCACTTGCTTTGTTTTTCCATTTCATTTTCATCTACTAACTCCCCTTTGCTATTGTCTTGTATGTGATTGTAAAGAATATTCTTATAAATGTAACCGTTTACAAAATAAGCGATATAAAAGATATATTAGTTATTTTGTTCATTTTGTTCACGGGAGGGTTTGCCCAAATGTACATAAAAAAAGAGGCCGCCCTTAGGAATTCCCTTTAGGACAACCTCTATATTTAGCAGCTTTTATCCCCTACCCGACCTCAATGCCTCCAATGTTTCCTTGTAAAAAGAATCGCTGTGTGGAACAAACATACTTTTATCCACTTTCATAGTAACCTTACTTCTCTCGCCGTGGGCATTTTCCTTTATTCCTTCCATTTCTACATGCGTCTTTTTTCCGAACCATAGATGGTAAAAGTCCTCTAAAGGAACCATAAAAATCCCACTAACCTCTTCTGCTTGCAGAGTAAATGCCTCTAATGGTATGTACTCCTTTAACAGATAAACATGGGCATGCTCTCTATCGATAAAACCTTCCAATTCTTTTTCATAAGGGATGACACCCAGGTATGACAGTTCATCCATGCCAACTTTTATACCTATTTCTTCTTCTACCTCCCTGATCCCATCTTCCACTTTTTCATGTGATAACAGATGTCCGGCCGCTGTGATATCCAATAAGCCTGGGTAATCTTTTTTATCCTTGCTTCTCAATTGAAAATAAAGATATTCTTTGCCATGTAACTCAGCTTTTATCCAGCAATGAAAAGTCTCGTGCCAATGCCCCTTAATATGTACTTCATCTCTTGATGCAGTGCCCAGATATTTTCTTTCTTTATTGAAAATCTTTAAATTCTCCATTGTCTCATTGTCCTATCCGATAATATTTTCTTTCGGGTCTCCCTACCATGCCGTATTCTAACTCAGCTTTTGCTTTATCCAGAGAAATCAAGTACTCAAGATACCTCCTTGCTGTTGTCCGGGATGCCCCCATCAGTTCTCCCATTTGTTCGGCTGTCCATCCATCATGGTGATACCTATCAAGGAGTCCTTCCACTTTTTCCAAGGTTAATTGGTCAATTCCCTTAGGGAGAGAATCCTTCTGCTTTTCTCGTTCCATC
Source organism: Sutcliffiella horikoshii (assembly GCF_021991925.1). Classification (GTDB taxonomy): domain Bacteria; phylum Bacillota; class Bacilli; order Bacillales; family Bacillaceae_I; genus Sutcliffiella_A; species Sutcliffiella_A horikoshii_F. Next base: position 869,744 of record NZ_RXZI01000001.1, read on the forward strand.
GAACCGTTTCTATGAAAAAACTGATCAATAACTGTTTGATCATAGGATTCCTTCTCTTTAATGAAAGCTTTTCTCTCAAGATATGATTTTATGGCTTGTTGAAATCTTTCAAACGTTACCGGTTTGATTAAGTAATCGACCACTCCATATTTCAGAGCCACTTCCACCACCGCTTTTTCAGTTGCTGCAGTTATCATGATGACGTCCACCTCGGGGAATCTCTCGCGGATGAGCGGTAGCAGAGAAACTCCACTTTCATCAGGCATGAAATTATCCAAGAGGATAAGATCAATTTCCCCTTTTGCAAGTTGATCCATCGTTTGCGAAGCATTTAGCGCTTTATTAACCACCCTTACTCCTTCTACCTTTTCTAAAAATTGTTCATGAATGCTCGCAACCCGAAAATCATCTTCTGCTATTGCTACATTTATCATTTCTTTCACCTCCATAGGTATTATTTTTAGGGAGGTATACGGTGAACACCGTTGAATTTTCCAAGGTTCTTTGAACTTCTACCGTTCCACCCAACTGTTCTACTTCCTTCTTCACGATAGCAAGGCCGAATCCCCTTGGCTGAACAGCTTGTTTGGTACTATATCCCTTCCCGAAAATCAAATCTATTGTTCCATCTGGAAAACCTGGTCCATTATCACTTATCTCCAAAATTATGTCGTTTCCATAATCAATAGCAAAAAAGGACACCATTCCATCCTCTACTTCCTCAACGGCCTCCAAAGCATTATCTAGCAAGTTACCCACAATGGCCACTAAACTAGAAAACTCTATTTTAGAAGGTATTACTTGGACTGAACTTTCTTCATTAAGTTGGAGAAGTTTCTTTTTTTCTGATGCGACAGCAAGCTTCCCAAGCAGGATGACCTGAAGTTTCTCGTCCTTTATCCTGTCAAATAAGATATCATTTCGTTCCTGATTAACCTTATACTCTTTTTGGATCCACTCCAAAGCTTCTTGAAACCTTCCTAACTCTAGCATCCCTGATATGACGTAAAGCTTATTTGTAAATTCATGGGTCTGAGCTCGCAATTCTTCCGAATATTTTTTTACCTCCACCAAGGTGTGAAGCAACTTTTTCATATCTGTTTTATCACGAAAGCTGGATACGACACCGACCACAATTTCTTTTTCCATAATAGGAATCCTGTTGACGATTACGTCTTTATCAAATAAATAGATCTCTTTGTTCTCCTGTGGATGCCTTGTTCGGGCAACCTCCATTATATCAGTATCAGGTACGATGTCGGTTATTTGTTTATGCAGCAGTTCTTCTTCCCGCAGCTCTAAAATATCAAGTGCAGAAGGGTTAACCATGGTAACGTACCCATTAGAGTCAACGGCAATGATTCCTTCCTTTACTGATTCTAAGATGGCATTTCTTTCCCTGTATAAGGTAGCGATTTCATGGGGTTCCAGACCGAGTATATCTTTTCGGATGTTCCTAGCAAGCAAATACCCTCCAACCACTCCGATATTAATTGCCAGCAGAGCGATCAGCGATATTTCCGCCAACTTTTCTTCCATCCGACTTTTTAAATTCTCCATGAGAAAACCGACCGATACAACCCCGATGATCGTTCCATCATTTGAAATAATAGGAGCTTTCCCTCTGATGGATAACCCAAGTGAACCTGTCGCTTCTGATATATAAGCTTTCCCTTCTTCCAAGGCCCTTAAATTATCTCCCCCCACCATCTTTTGTCCGATTTTCTCAATATCTGGATGGGTATAACGAAGGCCTTGAGTGTTCCCAATCACCACAAATTGAGCGTCTATCTCCTGCTGGATTTTTAATGTCAGCGGCTGCAGCGCTTCACTCGGATTGTCCGATTCCATTGCTTCTTGTACCTCTGGCATAAAGGAGATCGTTTTAGCAATTTGGAGAGCTCGGTTGCCGGTATTCGTTTTAAGCTCATTCATCTCTAAGTAAAAGAAAACGCCGCATATTACAACAATGATGCCGATGAGTAACGTCACAATGAGGATGATTATCTTTGTTTGCAGACGTACCGGTTTTATATGTAGTCTCATCCTGATCTCCCCCTGATTTCCTTTTATTTTATAATAATTGGTTTTATTATTCTATGTATTTCGATATTTAGGGCGCGGGAAATAATCTATCGTCAAAAACTTCTGGAGTTTTAGTAGAATAACGACGGATTAACCTGTTTGTATTTGTTTGTTTTTCTAGAATAATAACGTTCTCAAATCAATAATACTTTTTTAATATTATTTCCCACTCTTGTATTTCTCAAAAAAAAGCGACCCATTTTTTGAGTCGCTTTAAATATTTAACATACTGAATCCGTTGGCTTGGGGTTCTTTAAACCGAATAATGGTCTGATAAATACAGCCAGTAGTGTACCGAGCATGGCCATGACCATCCATACCCAGCCATGTAAGCTGAAGGATGCTATACCGCCAAAATATGCCCCGATATTACAACCGAAAGCAAGCCGTGCCCCATACCCCATCAGTAGTCCCCCTACAATGGAGGCACCGGCTATGCCGGGCTTTATTTTCTTAGGCTTAAAGGTACCTTGAGCAGTAGCTGCAATGAATGCCCCGAGTATAATACCAAAGTTCATCACACTTGTAGAGTCAGCAAGAACGGTCTGTGTCAATGCCACTCCATTTTCTCCGGCAAAGTAGCCCCAGCTCGTAACGTCCACCCCTACGGCCATCAAAGCTTTCCCTCCCCATAGGGCAAATGCGGAAGTGATGCCCCAAGGGTTTCCGCGAATCACCAGAGTAAGTGCGTTGAGTATTGCCAATATAATGGCTGCCGCAAATAGAGGCCAAGAACCTCGAACTACTTTTTTCCAACCTGTCGTGGTTGCTAAAGGCTTCATTTGTGGCGGCTTCTTATTCCTTGCAATCTGCACCGTGATCCAATAGATTCCTGCGAAGATAAGCATTTGAACAACCCAGCCGCCAAAGAACCCCAGTCCTGTAGACTCTGCAAGGGAAATCGGCGGAAGTGCCGGGGTATCTTCCATCCAGAATGTAAAATGATATGCACCAATAACAGAACCTACTATAAAAGAAGCCAATGTCAAAATCATGGAGGACGATCCCCCACCGACTGAATATAATGTTCCTGATGCACAGCCGCTTCCGAGCTGCATGCCAATCCCGAATATAAAAGCACCTACAAGTACACTTATTCCTACAGGCGATACATATCCTGCCGGCGTATTACCTGTAAAGCTGAATCCTGTGCTTAAAATGATGGCAAACAAGGTGGTTGCCACTGCTAGCATCAGCATATGCGCTTGCAAGCCTTGAACATTGCCGACAGACATTAATCGTCTGAATGCGGAAGTGAAGCCAAACCTTGCATGAAGCAGTGTCATACCCAGTGCCACTCCGATAATATAGAGTGCCCCCTGTATCCAGTCTGTTGTTGCGACTATGGCAACCAGCAAAAGAAACCCGGCTCCCAATCCAAGAGTTAAAAATGGTTTTTGCATGGGGTTTAACTTAGTCACGATGGTTGTCTTCGGTTTTTTCCGATCAACGGGATATTCCGAAGTTGTAGTTGTATAAGCCATACTATAATCACACCTTATCCTATTGTTTTTATCGGAATTTATATTAGTTGATATAATAACTTTTTTCCTTATAGTTGTAAACCATCAAGCTTATATTCTATATTTCTTTAAAAATTTGACAATTTCATCTACTTATCTATAATTCGATTAATCTATCGAATTCTTTTTATGTTGATTAAATAGTCGAATTGAAATACAATACATAGAAGATACTATCATGTATAGAAGTTCGAAAGGATGTAGTAGATGAAAAAGCCGGTATCCATATTAATCATGGATGTTACAAATTCTTCAAATAACTGGAAGGAGATCATAGGTTATCTAGAGGAAGTGGAAGGAATTACGCAAAAGTGGACAAGAGGATTGCCTAGTGCCAAAGTGAAGCATCGTCTGGGAGACGAAATGGTAGGGATATTCGACCACTTCTCTACCGCATACACTATTGCTTTTTATATCAGTCAACTTTGGAAGTACAGAGAGCAACCACCCTATTTTGGTATTACCTTTGGTACAGTGGAGGAAGATATTAAGCATATTGATCTTGATAAATGGAATCATCCATTAATGGGTCTTGCTCGCAGTGCAAATGACAAAATAAAACATTCTGTTCAGAGGACCTCCATTCTCTTTTTACCAGAGGGTGAGTTAATGACCAAACCCTCCCTGGACATGGCAAACCTGTTGTTGGCTTATCAGCAAAAATTAATGAGTGAACAAACTGAGCTACAGCATTTGATAATGAAGCTCTTTACGATATTGGATGAGCAAAAAGCAATAGCAAGATTAGTAAATAAGTCTCCTTCTACTATCTCCAGTCACTATAAGAAAGGCAATTGTGAGATAATATTGAAAACCCTTAAAACCATCCAGGAAACGCTAGACCAGCTCGAAGCAACTATATTACAGAACAACCCACATAATATCACAAAAGAATTGACGAAAACGATAAAAAACCAGCTTCAACAGAATTTGAACATTATAATCCCTTGAACTGGAAAGTTAGGAGCGGTTTAAATGATTCTCTTGTGCCTTATCTTAGCCCATTTGGTAGCTGATTTTTATTTGCAGACAGAGAAAATGGTGAAGGAGAAACGAAAATATTTCAACATCCACCTGACGCATCATGCGGTTATATTCTTCCTCTCCCTTTGTATTCTGTTTTTCTTGCAAGGACAAAATTTTTTAAATGAGGTGGTCATCCCCTCCCTTCTTTTGGTATTTTTTCATGGTATCATCGACTTTCTTAAAATTTCCTTGCAGGAGAAAAGTGCCAAATCAATCCAGAGAAACGCTTGGAATCTAGGACTGTTCATAGGTGATCAAGCCTTGCATATCTTAACTATTTTGGCAGTTTGCTATTTTACTTTACAAGTAGATTTACATGCCTTGACCAATGAGATACTAATTATGCTGAAATTAATTGATGGAATAAAGCCAGAGCCCGGGCTTATAAACACTCTGCTCTTTGTACTAATCATATTCATCATATGTACCACAGTAACTGGCCACTTTATCCGTATCATGCTGGGTTCCCTTACCAAGCATATTTCTCTATTCGAAGGGAAATATACCTTGCGCGATCTGGCCGTTAGCCCTAATAGTGAAAAGAACATGTCGGAAGAATATACCTATATGGTGATGAAACACCAGGATCTTTCTCGCGGTAAAGTAATCGGCTATCTGGAGCGTTTGCTTGTGGTAGCGTTGATACTTATGGGGTCCTTTCATGCAGTTGGCTTCATCGTCGCTGCTAAATCTCTTACGCGCTTCAAACAGATGGATGATCGGGACTGGGCCGAATACTTCCTGCTCGGAACCCTGACCTCCTTTCTTTTGGCCATTATTTATGGAGTCATTTTGAAGATTGTGTTGTTTGGATAGAAAGTAGTGAAACATTATGAGGACCTCTGTTCTAGCGATTTCGCGTTCCAGGGGGCTTCAATTGCTGGATGAGGACCTCTGTTCTAGAGTTTAAGCTTACCAGGGGGCTTCATAGGCATAATGAAGACCTCTATTAAGAAGTTTACGCTTGGCTGAGGTCTTCATCATCCTCTCTGTTTCTGAATTTTAATAACCCATAAGATGGCCCTAGCTAGATGAGCACTTCTATTTATACTCTATGCTTATCACATTTCAAGGACCTTCCAATTTAATAGAGTCATGCAAAAAAATGGTAAAAAACAAGGTTAAACACCCTGTCCGAATCTATCATTATTCATATGATAGAGAAAAAGGGGGTGACAATATGTTACGTTATTACCAATATGTCACAAGATTAAGAGAAAACCTGATTCAAGAGGGTGAAGAATGCTTGGCAAGACGAGTAAAATTGGCCAAGAAAGTCATTAAGAGGGTAGCTAGACGCTTGGATGATCTGAATGACTGATCCACCATAAAGGGCAGTCCAGGGGAAGGCTCATTCAAGGTTAGAATGATAAACAGCACCCCCAAAATAAGGTGCTGTTTTTTGTTACATATTTTTACTTTGTTGAAGGAGCTTGGATTCTCCTGTTCGCTCCCACTCTTCTACAGTTTCATACGCTTGCTGAGGGGAATAACCTTTTCCGACAAGTACACCCATCAGGATGAACTCTTGAAGAATATGAACCGCATTTATTCCTCTTTTAACATCTTCTAATCCTTCTTTTACCAAGAATTCAGTGTGCTGAACCCATTCATCCGGTGTTTTCCCACCTATGACGGTAGCCCCATCATCATGTTCCTCTGCGGCCTCCGCATCCGCTTTGGTTGGATGGACCGTACCAAACGGATGGTTAGGAGGAGCATAGATGGAGTATAGTTTTAGCGGGGTATTGCCGGTATTCGTTAGATTATGCCATGTGCCAGCAGGAATCACTATTGCATAATCATCCGATACCATTTTCTCAAAGCTTAGATTATCCTTAGTGTCACCCATTTGAACCAGTCCCTGCCCTTGTTCCAAACGCAGGAACTGATCAACATCGGGATGCATTTCTAACCCGATATCTTCTCCGGGATTTAAGCTCATTAATGTAATCTGAAACAGTGACCCCGTCCATAATGCAGTACGAAAGTTATTATTTTGCAAGGTGAGTTCGTTTATATCTTCTGCAAAAGGATTTGGTCCGTAGTCCTTTAATTCAACTGCTCTATGACTGTTTGAGAAATAATTTGGATTATAATTGTTTGCATATGGCCAGTAATTATTTCTTAAATAGTTATGGACAGGCGGATTCTGCGTATATGCATATGGATAAGGATACATTTGTGGAGGATAATACATATTTTCAACTCCTTTGAATTTCATTAGATTATCCTATGCCGATTGTTTGGGAATGTACGTTGTAAGGGTTGTTTAAATTTTGGGCCGTGAAAAAAATCCGTAAAAAAGCCTATTTCTCCGTAAAAGAAATAGGCTTTTAAATAGTTATTCTTTTTTAAAGTCTTTTGTACTTCTTACAGTATCAATAGGTCTGACAAGCTTCTCGATTTGTTCGCGCTTTGGTTCAAGGAACGGAGGTAAAGAAAGCTTCTCCCCTAACGTTTCATAAGGCTCATCACCCATAAAGCCCGGGCCGTCTGTAGCAAATTCAAATAATATTTGCGGTGCAACCCTTGCATACAAGGACTCAAAGAAATAGCGATCTACATGTCCGGATGTATTAAAACCGAACCCCTTCAATCTCGCATCCCACTCATCTATCACAGAGCGGTCTTTCACCCGGAATGCAGCATGATGTACGGTCCCGAAACCTTGCTGGGCTTGAGGTAGCTTATCATTATGTTCTACAACCACTCGTGCCCCGTTGCCCCCTTCTCCTACCTCGAATAAATGGGTGTCACCGTCTTGTGCAATTTCTTTGAAAAGTAATACCTTCTCTAATACTTCTTTAAAGAAATCAAAATTTGCGACACGAATGTGGAGAGGCCCTAATCCAGTGATTGCATATTCTAAAGGTATCGGCCCCTTTTGCCATGGTGTGCCCGGCTCTACCCCACTGTTGTTTTCATCTGAAACCAATTGGTATTGCTGATCGTCAAAATCAACGAAAGAAAGAGCTTTTGTCCCAAACTGATCTTTGATACCATTGTGCTTTACATTTAGTCGGTCGAAACGATCCACCCAATATGCTAAAGCATTATCTGATGGAACTCTGAAGCCGGTTCTGAAAATCTCATTTGTCCCATGGCTTCCTTTTGGAATGCCAGGGAAATCAAAAAATGTCATGTCCGTTCCGGGGCTCCCCGTATCATCCGCAAAAAACAGATGATATGTCTGGATGTCATCCTGATTTACTGTCTTTTTAACAAGCCTCATCCCTAAAACATAGGTAAAAAATTCATAGTTCTTTTCCGCGCTGCTTGTTATCGCTGTTACGTGATGGATCCCTTTTAAACCGTTTATCATATATGGTTCTCCCCTTTTTATAAAATAAGGTTATGGCAATTATCTTGAATTCGAGATAATTATATCGTGGTTGGATGGAGATGTCAAATTGGTGGTGTGTGGATAATTAGAGGATAAAGGTTGTACCTTCTATTCTTAGTGTTACCGGTAACCTCGAGTCCCATCGCAGTTAGTATTCTTTTCATACTATTATTTGATGGTACGAGTAAAAACTCTCTCCCCTCTTGATTAGAAATGCTCTCGTTAAACAATAAACAATAATCTCTTAACGCAGGAATATGTGCATCTTTTGATTTGAAGTTACAGAAATCACAGCGCCAAAATGCATGAGCCCTTTTCATTGGTATAGCAAGGCAATTTGAGCATTGTACGCCGAATAAAAGCTCTTTTGAATCGATGTTAAGCTGTCTTAAGGTTATGGTTGGTTTGACTTTATGATGCTTGATTATTAAGCTGGCAAGGTTTTTAGTTTCTGATGGGGAAAGAATCGCTCGGTTGAAGATTGTATGTTGTTGTTCGATTTTCGCAGGAAGAAAATGGCTGTGTATGACCTTTTGAAAAGTTGTCCTATCTCCAGGGTCAACTTGGATCATGGAAGAGGGATTAGAGATGACGACAAGAGAGGTAAGCGGGATGGATGGGAAATCAAATTGTTTAATCCATTGTTTAAGGAATCGTTCTTGGTTGCTGACCTGGATGATTGGACATTGATAATAATACTCAATTCCCATATATGTCTGAGTCAGCTGATTGAAACTCCTGTCAAAGTGAATGGTCCCACTCATATTCTTTACTTCCAACAGTAAAATGAAGTTGGTAGACAGCAGTAAAGAATCAATATGGAAATTTTGATTCTGAAATTGTAAGCTGATGGAATGGAGAATGAGATAGTCTTGATCGGGAAGGATGCTTAGGGGGTAATCAATGGAGGTTTCACCTTTATAACCTTTAGTATATTTGGCAATCAATTCCTTTACGCGAGGTATTGAAGGGTGGTCTTCCTTCAGCCGTCTTTCAATAGCCTTTAAAAATAAAATATTAACAGGAAAATCTCTCTTTTTTACTATCATCTTTGACCTCCAATTTTTTTATTCTATTCTAAATTATATAGGAGTGACAGGGATATGTCCCTAACTAAATGAAGGAAATGGCGCGTTTTTCAAATCGGGCGGTAATTTGAATTTACGGGCGATTTTTAATAAATACGGGCGAAAATCCGAAGAATCGGGCGCTTTTAAATTTTTACGGGCGAAAATCCAACTTTACGGGCGAAAAATGAGTACAATCGGGCGAACGCTTAAATTATAAAAGTTCGCCCAAAGAGGCTGTCCCCCAGCCCCACCTCTATGGCGATTCCCTCAAATGATTCCATACTCTAGTAAGCAACTACTCTTCCACAAAGAGCCGTCCCCCCCTTCTCCCACTACAACTCATACTCCCACTCTTCCTTCATCTGAATATAAAGCTCGAGCAGCATATCTTCCAATTCATCATAATGTTTACTAGAAGGGTCCAGATCAATCTTTGGAAACAGGATATCTGCCAATTTACGAGTCAAAACGATTCTGTCATCTGTGTTTAAAGAGTCAAAACGTTCTGCGTATGTCTTCAAAAGTTTCCATTCTTTTGCACCTAAGGCTCTCAAAGCCCCTTCTTCTACTAGGCCGCCCTTCGCGCCAAGTCCTTTTTCAGCAATTAGTTTGTCTAGCTTTGAAGCCCTCTTTTTCTTTTTCCCTCTTCTTTCATGAACGACGATGGTGCCAGCCACCAGGTCTCCAAGGCGTTTGTGCTTGGAATGGAAAAAGATCATCAACATCCCCACCAGGTAATTGATCGGCAGCATATCTATGATTCGCAGAAAATTTCGTATTAAGCTGGATAACAATGTAATACTATGCCCATTTTCTTGTATAACGCGGATGCCGAGCGCTTTTTTTCCAAGTGTCCGTCCGCCTGTAAAGTATTCTAGGAGGAAGTAATAGCTCCAATTTAGGACAAACATGATTATGAGGACTCCTGCAAACAGATAGGATGGAATATCCGACTGAAAATAATCGAAAAAGCTGGCATTTAGTCCGAATATCAGTGAGATCACAATAAGAATATTGATGGCTATCAATATGAGTGAATCAATAATAAAGGCGGCTGCCCTGCTGCCTAAGCCTGCTGCCTGGAATTGCAGGGATACATATTCAGGAGTTTTGATATCCACTTGTTCTGTGTTCAAGATGATTCCCTCTTTCTATGGATAAATTTAACTAAGAAGTGTTTCTATTTTTCTATAATATTACTATAATGGAGTAGATTGATGAAATTAGACACGAGGTGTAAAGGGATGAATGTCAAACAATTTATAAAACAACATCGTGATCAATGGAAAGAGCTTGAACAGCTTGCTACCGACTTACATAAAAGAAAAAATATAACGGGTGAAAATCTGCAAAAGTTCCACCGACTCTACCAAAAGGCTGCGCAGAATCTATCATACAGTCAGACCTACTTTCCCGAAGAAGAAGTGACAGTGTACTTAAATGGACTCATATCCAAATCTCATAATCTACTATATAAAGATCAGATTACGAGCTGGAAGCAGGCGGGTGATTTTTTTGGACATAAGTTCATCGGACTACTCTATGAACAATGGAAGTTTGTAGTAATTGCCATGCTTCTATTCACTGTTGGAGGGCTTGGGGCATTCTTTGCTGTGTTGCAAGACCCTCTTTATGTGTATTCCATTCTTTCTCCTGATATGGCACAAAGCATCGATCCAGAAAAGCTTGGTACGAGTGATGGGATGCAGGATGCTCCTGTGATGTCTGCCAGCATATTGACGAATAATATTCAGGTGGCGATTCTTGCGTTTGCCGGTGGAGTCACCTTTGGCCTGCTGACAGTCTATGTATTAATTTACAATGGCGTCATTGTCGGAGCCATTGCAGGGTTATTTTGGCATCATAGTATGACATACGAGTTCTGGGCATACATCGTTCCCCACGGTATGATTGAATTGACAGCTATTTTTATAGCTGGTGGTGCGGGTCTTCTGATGGGTTATAAGCTGTTTGTGCCTGGAGAATATTCAAGAGGCTACCAGCTGAAAGTGAATGCCAAGCGTTCTGTCCAACTGCTGCTTGGGACCATACCGTTGTTCATTATAGCAGGGATAATTGAAGGATTCATTACCCCTGCGGCTATACCGCTGGAAGCCAAGTATTTTGTTGCAGGTATGACGGTCATCGGTTTGATTCTTTACGTTGCAATAGGTAAATTCAGATTGCAAAAATCGCAGTTACAATAGACCTCTGTTGATAGTGTCAATATAATGGGAGACAGCGGCTGTTGCAAGTCTCTCTTCACGGGCCTCCATCATTAAGAGGCCTTGTTTTTCCCATTTTAATTTCTCGCGTTTCTTTATAAGAAGTTGCTGTTGTGCGATAGCTTTTATCATGGTTGCTTCCAGGTTGTTGGTAGCGGACTTTGCTCTTGTAACCAACGTTTCGTCCTCGACCCCAATCATAAAGAAAAGATGCCTTTGTCTGACTCTTTTTAAATAGATGAGGGCGCTTTCTTCATATAGAAATGTTTTAACATCACTGAACAAAAGAATGAGGCTCCGCTTTTTCTGTACAAGCTGTAAATATTGAAAAACCTCCGCATAATTGGATTCTGCTGCATCGACTTGCACGTTGTAGATCGACTGTAAGATGGTTTGCAAGTGTTGCATTCCTTTGGCGGGTGGAACATAGGCTTTCACTTTTTTAGAAAAAGCAAGTACAGCGACATAGTCCCCTTTTTGCAGGGTGGCTGTTGCTACTGTAAGGACTGCTTCAAGCGATTTCTCTAAGCGATTTCCTCTTTTCAGCTCGGCCCCCATCATTCTTCCACAATCCACTAGTATCGTTATATACTTTCCATGTTCTGGTTCATACTCATTCGTCATGACTTCCTGCAACTTTGCAGTTTGGCGCCAGTTAATCTTTCGAGGGTCATCACCGACCACATAGGACCGGATCTTTGCGAATTCCCCGACTCCACTTTTTTGTTTGCGAATGTTAACTCCTTCATGAATCAGATATCTTTGTGCGTTCTCCAAATATTGCTTTGTTTCCGTCAAGTCAGGAATCACCTTAACGGAACGGCGTTGCTCCACCGTCATTTGCTTTTGCCACAAACCGATACGGCTTTTATAGCGTAAAAAGAGTTTCTCAATCTCATAGTCTCCTCTTACCGGGGCAGTTGTTTGGTAGGTGAACAACTTCTTGGAACCTTTTTCAACCATGCCACTTATTGGGAAAGGCCTGTCAAAGGACTGTGGGATTCCATCTTTCCACTCACAAAACATGTCCTGATCGGATGGATTTTCCACCACCATCTTGACAGCATAGGTAATGCCACGCTCCATCTCAGAAGGTAGAACCCTGGTAACTTTCAATACATCCTTACTTGGAGAGAACACAAGGTCCACCAGGGTGAAAAGAACAAAAAATCCATTTAGCAAAAAGATGACAGGCCATGAAATTGCTACAAAAAAGCTTGCAATAATGAACCCTGTTGAAAGAAAAGCATATAGGAGTAACAGCTTCTTTGTTGGCAGAACACCCTTATCTCGGAACAGGAACCGCTCCCACAAGTTCTTCAATGATTTGCTCAACAGTCGATCCCTCCAATTCCATATGAGGAGATAATTGTATGCGGTGTCGTAAGGCTGGTTTTGTCACCATTTTTATATCATCAGGCGTTACATAGTCCCGGTTGCTCAAGTAGGCCCAAGCCTGTGCAGCTCTACCAATGGAAATTCCCGCACGGGTACTTGCCCCAAAGCGGATGGAGTCCGACTCTCGTGTTTTTCTGACGATTTGCATAATATAATCCAAGATATTGTCACTAAGTGTGACCTGCTGGATCTCTTCTCTTATCGAAAGGAAAGACTCCATATCCAATACGGGTGGGACGTCAGAATGGGTAAACCTTTTGCCGATCACCTGTTTTAGAACCTCTGTCTCTTCTTCAAGCCTTGGAAAATCGATATTCAACTTGAATAGGAATCGGTCCTGCTGTGCTTCAGGCAAAGGGTAAGTTCCTTCATATTCAATCGGATTCTGAGTTGCCACGACAAAAAACACCTCTGGCAATGGATAAGTCTCCCCTTGTATAGTTACTTGCTTCTCCTCCATAGCCTCCAGTAAAGCCGACTGGGTTTTTGCTGGCGTACGATTTATTTCATCTGCAAGCATGATGTTTGTAAAGATTGGGCCTTTTAATGTTTCAAATGTCCCTTCTTTCATATTATAGATAGAGCTTCCTGTGATATCACTCGGCAAGAGGTCAGGTGTAAATTGGATCCTATTGAATGTACCTCCCATTAACGTGGCGAGTGTACGAACCATCTGTGTTTTCCCCGTTCCAGGCACCCCTTCCAACAGTACGTGCCCCCCTGCTAATACGGAAGCTAGTAGAAGTCTTACATTCATCTGTTGTCCAAGTATTCTTTCCTCATATTTTTCAAGAAGAGATGCTAATTCAGGCTTCATCCCTCTTCCACCTCATTTCGTAATGTGTCCAGTTGTTTGGACCATAGTAAATATTCCTGCTTCGATATCTTTTCTTTGTTTAACACCGTTGTTAATTGCTGTAAAAACAAATCAATTTCTCCATTATCTTTCGTCTTCCATTTCCTATGTAGAATTTCCGCACAATCTTTCCAATCCTTATTGAAAGGTACTCCCCACTTATCTTGCATCAAGTACTTTACATAATCCGCCTGTGTTAGGAGGGAATCGCGATATGCATTGCCCTTAAGGTGCCATGCTGCCAATGCACGAATGCTCTCATCACTGAACCGGACTGTTTCTTCTCTAGGATGTAAAATCGGACCAAATCTTTTTCCAAGCATCCAAAGCAAAAAGCAAGTTATTATCAAGCCTTGAAAAAGTAAAAGCAAAAACCAATCCTGGTAGACATCTAGGGAGGTTGAACCGGTGTCTCCGTGATTGAATTCATCAAAAAGAATATTGGTATAATCCATTCCTTCTTCTTGTAAAAGGCCGAGTATTAATGGAAGATGGTCCTTTGTCAAGATTTCTCCATTCATAAGCCAGTTAGGAGCCAAGGAGACAATAAGGGCCCCTTCTCCGTATGTCCGCTTCACAGCAATAGCACCGTGAAAATCAGAAAGCAGAACCTCATCATCCCCTGACACATCTATTCTGACGGTAGAATACATGTCTGCTACGTGGCTTTTTTCATGGGAATCAAACACGGTTGTTTCAGGAAACAATAATTCTATATATGTGGTTTGTAAATCAAAAAAGCCCCTTGGATTGGTCTTCATCATTAAGATAGTGTTTCCTTTTTCCATAAAACTGATATAATCTTCCATCGCTTCAGTGTCGGGCATGAAGTATGGTTCAACCATCAGTAACAATTGACGACCTTGTGTTTTTGGAAGTAGTGTAGATGGCTGTTCCCATCTGTCCACATCAAAGCTTTCATTATCCAAGTAGGTATAGAATCCCTTTATTCCATTGGGAGAGGGGGATTCGGAATCAAAAGGTGCGAATTCCTTTGGTTGTTTGGATAAAATAAAGTAGCTACAGATCAGGAATAATAAGAGTAGTAGACCAAGCCATAGCCAACTCTTTTTCATAGCTGAAGAACTTTGCAAATGCCTCCCTCCTTCCATCTAGCTTTCATCGTCGGTATCATTTACCCATCTCATTACAAGGTCCAGATATGGTTGATATTCATCTTTATGGACCTGTTGTTTTCCATATGTTGCCCGATCAAACAATAGGGCAAAGTTTTTAAAAAGATTCGCTTGTTTTTTATGGCCCTCTTTCAATTCCTCGTGATACTCCCAGTTCGTTTTCCAAATTTTTGCTTCCAACCATTCTTTTTCGTGGAAATATAAGAGCATCCCTAAGAACAGATGTCGTGTTGCCAACGAATAGTCTTTCATTCCTTCATATTTTTTTGCCTCATCGATATGTTGGTGATAAGACCATTCCAATTCATTGCTAGAGCGAAATGGCTGTTTGGCTTTAAAGACCTTGTTTTTTCTGTATCTGCTTATGTACAGGGCCAGGACAACTACCATTCCAATAATCACAAGCCCTAACAAAAGAATCAAAATGTTTCCGGCTGTTCCGCTTGTATCGTCCATGGATGGAAAAAGCCTGGAGAGAAAGTCTGCCAGCCAGGCCTTTATTTCTTCCCACCACTTTTGCAATGAATTCCTAGTATCAGCATAATAGATCCGGTACTCATCCCCGTTTAAAATTTCTTCCAGCTTCTCCCTTGCTTCTTCTTCCTTCAGCAAAGTTCATCACCTGCCCTATAAAACGTCGTCGATCCTACTAGTGTGATAGTCATCAATTAAATCTATTAAGTCATCCGCATCATGACGAACCTTTAAGTCTAGGTACATAACAGCATATCCTACAGCCATAATAAGCGTCGTCACCAAAGTGGTGAAACTGACAATCAATCCAAGTAACACGCTGTCCCCCAGGAAAGCTTGAAAAGATAGCTGTAAAGCTATTCCAATGGAAAATGTAATAAAAATGAAGATCATATATAATCCAATCAATTTGAAGCTTCTGCCTTTTGAAAGTCTCCAACTTCGTGTCAGACCAGGGGAGTTTCTGTCCAGGACAACCGAACCAAAATAAAAACTCCATCTTGTAAGTAGAAAAGCGCCAATTAAGAACAACCCTATCCAGATAACGATGGAAAGGATGGTTCCGATAATAAATTCCACAACGATAAATATCATGGAAGAAAAAATACCGGTAAATAATAGCCCAATAAAGATGCCTAATGCGATTAGCACATAAATAATGGTAGACCCAATCATAGGAAAGAATCGGCTAATAGCCTGCTTAATTAGGGAACCAATCGTAAAGTCACGATTTTCTTTTAAATGATTCACTCCTATTAAAATTGCAGCTTGAGCAATTGGGTATGTAAATAGAACGATCAATGATAAAAAAGCAAAACCGAGATCTGCTGCTAGATTGGTAGAGGAAGCTTCAGCAAATTCAAAATTGCTCATCATAGTTTCATACCAGTTTTCTCCGGTCGCCTCTTGACGCAAGAAGTTCTTACCGGAAGCTAAATCAATGATCGCTTGTAATAGATAAATGGGTCCAACAAGCATTAATAAAATAATAAAAAAGTCCTTAAACTTATATTTACTAATTCTAAATGTCTGATCTAGGATTTCTCCGAATCCTTTAGGTTTATTCAATTGATTATTCAACACTTATCCTCCTCTTAACTACTATTCCATATGTTGTCATATCGACTATTTTACCATTATTCTATTAAATTTCGAGTTTTATTTATTCTCTTTTACAAAAATACAAACAAAATGCCTTCCTCCTAAAATATCCTAGAATGGAAGGCATCATGCTTCTATATTTTATCCATTTACCATGTATCCACTTCCTGTTCCGTCCAATTGACAAAATGGCTTAAATAGGAGTCTTGCATAAGGACTTCATAATGACTTTCACCATTTCTTATTACAGGCACTTCAGCTGTTGCAGGAGGTTCAAGTACGATTGGTTCCTGAAGTCGCATGGTGAGGTTCGTGATGTACATTTCCATTGCTTGAGACTCACTTAATTCACCGTTTTCAAAACGATAAGCAATTGGTAGTAGAACTTCTGTAATTAACTTTTCAATACTGAAACCTTCAATGGAAACACTAACTAAAAAGATATCGTTCGTCGAGTCATAAGTGGCACCTTCCGTATAGTATCTTGTTTGACTTAAAGCCGACAAGAAGGCTTCCATGAACTCATTTGCTTGTTCATCACTAATAAAGTGGGAAATGGAATTTTCGTTAAAACCTCTCATAAAGTCAGAAATGAAAATATCTTTAAACATTTGGCGATGGTTTTCCCCTTTTTCTCTAACAAGTTCCATGTCTGTAGAATAAGGGTGCAGGTTGACAAAAGCTTCTACATCCTGGAACACTGTAGCCTGTATGAGGGCATCTACGTACAGCTGGGCCTCCAATGTATGAAGTTCCTTTTCCGGATCGCTTTCATAAGTGTTGTTATTTTCCAAAGAGGAAACTTCTTCGTTTTCCTCTTCAAAAGCTGTATTCGTATTGTTCTGTTCTAGTGTTTGGATTTGATCTATTTCGTTGAATACATAAGAATAGTTGCTTGTTGCTTCCCATTCTAAGTTCTCTCCTGCATTTGAAAATGCATAACTTATTGTTTCTTCGACTTCTGCAGTAAGAAAGGTATCCTTTGCAATATAGACAGTAAAGGCGAAGTCATTTCCGTTCAATTGATCTGGTGTTATCCCAGGAAAAATGGAACTGCCGTCATCTTCAAAATAATAATCTACCATAACATTTGTTATCAATTCTTCTTTCTGTTCCGGTTCCGCATCATATATTAGGACATAGTGATCATCATTTTCTTCTTGGAGGCTAAGCTTTTCTGCAAAATCAGGGTCATACTTTTGATAAAACGAAATCGAGTTGGTGTGCATTTCCTGCTCTAAATTGATGATCATCAGCAACTGTTGCAGTTCCTGGCCCATACTCTCTTGAGTAAATTCACCATCGCTTACCACGACACTTTCTTTTTCTCTATACATGAGGTTTATGCCAACACTCTTAATATTTTCCATATACGTTTTGTCATTTTCCAAGTCGATTTGCATCGTCCCTTCCGTGGTATATTCCTCTGGAGTTTGAACTGTTTCCAAAAAGGTTACTTCCAAATTAGTTACATTTTCATGGGCAGCCATATACTCATCGATCACTTTCTCTACCGTCAGCACTTCATTTACCGTTTCAGCTTCAGCTGTCGTTTCCTCTACCAATTCATTGTTGCATCCTGATAAAAGAAGCAGAAATAAGATAAGGGTCAAAAAAGAAAGGGAATTTTTCATAGAAGCCTCCAGTTTATTATTTTTGTAAGTTCATTCTATATTTGGTTAAATACACATAAATTTCCATAAGTAAACCATTAGTCCTAAACTGGATACATTTTCCGTTTGCTTCAGTATTTAATAATACCTAGGCTCTGTTAAAAAATGCTGTTGCTCTCCGCACTTGGCTTCGCTTTTCTAGGACGTTTGGGGAACCTCCTCTGCTTGTACCTGTGGTTCTCCTCTAAACGCTATCTCCCTGAGGAATCTTCGCCCATTGTTCCAATCAATCAACATCGGTTGCTGCTAAAATATACAGTATGCTTTAGCAGAGCGTATAAAAAAAGCCGTCCTTTCACCCTAGTTGGTGTGAAAGAACGGCTCATTTGCCTTTATTTATAAAAAACCTTTTCAACATTGTATTTTGCTCGCAAAGTATTGGTGATATATGTTTCATAAATTTCTCTTTCCATTGGATCTTCAACGATGCAAACATCAATCCGATATACTTCATCTCGATGGTTCTTTATTGGGGAAACATTGTCTTCAAAATGCTTCTTAATGCGTTGACGAAGCTTCCTTGCTTTGCCCACGAAGAGCAAGTCATCATTTATGTTAAAGAACATAAAAATTCCACCTTGGTCCCTTGGTATTTTGTGGAAATCAATAAACCCATTGATAGGTGTTATGATAGGCTCATCTTGTACTCGAATTTGCTGGCGTTCTGTAATGGAAACGCTCGGGTTTGGTATAGATATGTTAATCAATATATGTCACGTCCTCTTTTTCAGTAGAGCTAAATGGTAACACAATCAGGTAGTAATAGCTATAGTGTTATTACAATTGCTCCTCTATTGCACCATGAATATCGTAGTTTTGAATGTCAAGTTCCATTGGGTCCCCCATTGCAAGTCTTGCAAGCTCTGCACCTAAAAAAGGACCACTAGTTAATCCGGATGCCCCAAGGCCATTTGCTAGTAAAACATTTTCATGCGTTGGGAGCTTACCGATAATAGGTAAAAAACCAGGTGTGAAGGGACGGAAACCAACTCTTGTTTCCAATACAGTACCATCAGTTAGTCCAGGAGCTACCTCCAAGCACTTCCCTAAAATTTCATTCATACCTCCAGCCGTCACTCTGGTATCAAAGCCTGCTTCATCTTCATGCGTTGCACCCATTACTATCCTTCCATTGTCAAAAGAAAGGATATATTGATTGTTCGGTGGCATCACAACAGGCCAATTGTGTGTATCTTTGTTAGAGATTTTCAAATGGATAATTTGAGCTTTTTGTGGAACGACTTTAAAGTGGATTCCAATTGGTTGAAGGACTTCTTTAGACCAAGCACCACAGGTAAGTATTACTTGGTCGGCTTGGATTCTGTTCTCTCCCACTTGAACCCCTGTTACCAAATCAGCTTTCTTCGCAAGCTTCGCATCGCCAGAAATGTATGTTGCGCCATGTTTTTTAGATGCATTTATTAGCGCATTGCGTAAAGCTCTTCCATTTACTTTAGCTCCTCCGCTTACAAGTACGGATCCATACTCCTCTGATAATACTGGGAAAAGCTCTTTTGTTTGAGCGGGGCTCAAAACTGCAACCTCACCAATTTCAGGTGCCTCTTCCCTTCTTTTTATGGCTCTTTCCGCCAATTTCAAAAGTTTTTCCGGCTCTTTATGTAAACTGATCGCCCCAACACGGTTATACCCGGTTTCCGTTTCGCCGTCCAGTTGTAACTGTTCTATAAGGGAGGTATAATATTTCGCTCCTTTTCTAACAAGTGTGTACCAAGCTTTATTTCGTCGCTGGGAAATCCAAGGGCAGATGATTCCTGCTGCAGCATCTGTTGCTTGTCCTTTATCAAAGCGGTCCACAACGGTCACACTCACACCATTTTTGGATAGATGGTAGGCGGTAGAGGCTCCAAGTACACCCGCTCCGATTATTATTACACTTTTCATCCATATGCCCCTTTTCTTAATGATATCTTTGATAAGTGTACAGGATTTGGTCGATGTTCTCAATTCACTAGGTCTCTAGAGTTAAAAAATAAAAGAGGTTAGTCATCTTTTCTTGTAAAAAATACTATCAAGAAGACAAAGGAGTAATGCAGCAACAAGTTCTGTATGAAGAGGAACTGTCATGGTGGAAATTATTTCATCTGTTACATACAAAGGAATCCAGCTGAATAGATATTTGGTAGCAGCTGTTGTCGCAAGGATGGCCCAACGCTTTTTAAGAAGAATGATAACTCGGAGTAAAACGAAGAATGTTGCTACTTCAAATAGTAAAGTGAGAGGGATCAATAACATCACATAGTAAATTAGAGCGCTTTTTGATTCATAATTAACACTGAAGAGCTGAAAAAGTCCTGCGAATCCAAAAACAAACCCGCCGCCAATGACGAATATAGCAAGAATAACCAGAAACGTCATAGAAATGGCCAGGATGATTTTATCTGTACCGCTCAGATTCGGATCGTTATCGTGCCCCATATTGACAACCCCTTTATAAATCCTATTAATAGGAGTTATTCAGAACTTGGAGAAATCATTCCATAAAAAAGCGATAAGTCTAATTGACTTACCGCTACAGACTGTTGACAAACTATAATTTAGTTAGGTTAACTGTTGAAACAGTTGATCTCCGTTGTAGGAGCTTCGCTTTCCGCGGGCGGTCCGGAAGCCTCCTCAGGCTACGCCTTGCGGGGTCTTCCCAGTCCTTCCTCCGGCAGGAGTCTCCGCTCCTTCCACTGCGATCAACTTGAAACTATCATCATTTATGGACTTTGTCTATACACTGAAGCGATAAGTCTAATTGACTTACCGCTACTTTATTGTTTTTTAATCTTTTTCAGAATGGCCGAAATTGATATTCTTCCCATAAAATATTTCATCCATTTCATTTGTAAGCTTGTTTGTAATTTCATACCGCTCATCATCTGTCAGCGTATCTTTGGAATAACCAAATAGGTAATTGTTCAAATCAAACTCTTTTAAGCGGCATTTTGTATGAAATATATTCTCCTGATAGATGTTGACATCAATCATATCGTACAGGCTTTTCACGTCGTTCGGTATGTAGTTTTGTATAGAGTTGATGTCATGATCAATAAACAGCTTGTTACCATTTATATCTCTTGTAAATCCGCGTACACGGTAGTCCATGGTCATAATATCCGTTTCAAAGGAATGAATCAGATAGTTTAATGCTTTTAATGGAGAAATTTCCCCACAGGTTGATACATCAATATCAGCGCGAAACGTACTTATTCCTTCTACCGGATGGTATTCCGGATAGGTATGGACGGTAATATGACTTTTGTCAAGCTGGCATACCACTGAATCCGGCAAAGGTCCAGGTGATTCTTCATAGGACTCGTTCGGAACCTCTACCACTGGTCCCTCAGAAACAAGAACGGTTACACTGGCACCTTGTGGCACATAGTCCTGTTTGGCCACATTCAATACATGGGCGCCTATAAGGTCCGCAACATTTTTCAATATTTTGGTTAAACGATCAGCATTGTATTGTTCATCGATGTAATCTATATAGGCTTCCCGTTCCTGCTTTGTTTTGGTATAACAAATATCATACATGTTGAAACTCAGAGACTTAGTCAAATTATTAAATTCATGTAGTGTAATCCTTTTTTCTGAAGTCAAATCTTATTCCCCCTTCAATTTTTTCTATTATCTATAGTACCCTTTCTCTTATAGAAAAAAACAAATCAACATTTCAGGAAGTTCCTGATCAACTCTTTCTGCTCATAATAAACCGTTTGACCCAGTTGTATCAGTTCTTCCATGTATGTTATATCGTCAAAGGGTATTTCCTCTCCAAGCTCTTTATTAAGCCGGATGTAATTGTCCCCCAAAAGGTGCTGGCATTGATAGGACACAGACTCAGATGATAATTGTAAAGCAAGATCTAAAAGTTTGGGAGTGACCTTCATGGATGGAAAGTGAAATGGCAGCCATTGTCTAACACCCCAATATTTATTCTTCTGAATGGTAAAATCAATTTTTTGAAGCCCTGTTCCAATGGACAGTATCTCCATGTCTTCTAGATTCATTTTGAAATATTCCAACCCTTCCGTTATACATACCATAGAGGGATTGTTTGCCCACAATCCCCCGTCAATGGATAGATAGTCATTTCCAATGTTGTTTGGAGGGAAGTAAACAGGAGCAGAACAGGAGGAAAGCACAGCATCCCAAAGATGAATGGAGAGATCCTTCGCAGCCTTATTTCCAAAATTGGAGCGGTGAACAAAAGGCCGGCCATGTGTCAGGTCCACAGCAGGAATTAACAGGGGACTTGTAATGTCAGTCATCCTCCTGTTCCCAAATGCCTGCATGATAAAGCGACGTAGATGGCGATCGCTGTAGATACTTTTAAACAGCCCTACCTTCGCTTGACGGGTGAATATCTTTTTTCCAAATACCTTGTATCCAGTTAACACTTCTTCCATCGGTTTTTTTATTGATATGGATGAAGCGATAATGGAACCTGTACTAGTTCCGGCAACAAGATCCACTAATTCTGAAACCGGTTGGTTGTACTCTTTTTCTATTTCAAGGAGAATAGAAACTGCAAAAACGCCCCTGATCCCTCCCCCATCAAGACATAACATTTTCATGTACATTACTCCCGCACTCGTTTTTAATTAGGCTTTCCATCTACAACTAAAAAACTCCTAAGAAAAGGGGATCTATGTCCTTTTCTTAGGAGTTAAAGATAGTTTGAGTAGATTTCAGTGTCTCTTTATACTTCAGTAGATGTTCTGCTGTGGAAATATCATGTTCGAACAAAGGGATTTTAATAATTTCTTGTTTTTGAAAAATAGTATGAATCTGCTGTAAATAAGGTCGTTCATTTTTCCTTCTGTTTTCCATAAAAACACCATCTGCATGATCTGGAATAACTTTATTTACAAAAATGGTGGATACCTTAATGTCATGCTTATCCAACATGTTAATAGCTTTTTCCGTTTCAAGGATGGGTAGTCGTTCTGCGTTCAGTACGAATCCATAACCTGTTTTATGTTGATCAAGCAGAATATCCCTTACTTTTACGAACTTCTGTTTTCTTGCTTGTAATTTATCGAAGATCGGATCATCCATCGGCTCTCCATCATTTAACAGCTGAGTATAGTTTTGCTGGACCTTCTTTCTTTTATCCAAAAGCCCACTGATCCAAACGTTCATAAGTTCAGGCAATGAAAGCAGCCTGATTGTATGTCCAGTCGGAGCGGTATCGAAAATGATGTGATCATATGCTTCGAATTCTTCTAATACTATGGTAGTGATTTTATCAAAGAGAGCGGATTCATCAGCTCCTGGTGAAGCACTGGCAAGGTCTATTTGTCGGTGCACTTCTTCCACCATGGTCGCTTTTACCAAACCCTTTAAATTGGTTTTAACTTCGTCTATATACCTTTTTGATTCGGTCTGTGGATCAATCTCCAGTAGATGCAGGAATGGACTGACTGGTAATGGTGTATCTTTGGGCTTAACATGAAAAATGTCCCCAATATTATGGGCAGGATCTGTTGAAACCAAGAGTACTTTTCTTTTGCCTTCTGATAGTAATTGTGCGATTGCGGAAGCTGTAGTGGATTTTCCTACTCCTCCTTTACCGCCGATAAACATAATCTTATGGGTTAAAAGCTTACTCATACAAACTCCTCCTAGCAGCAGCGTATTCCATTAAGCGGTGATTTTTCCATCCCCATTCGGAGATGCCAATCATGGAACCTTTCTATGACAAATGGATATAGCTCCAGGGTGTAGTAAAATGCTGGATTTGGAAGTCCCAGCATTTCAGAAAAGCAAAGCAGGGTGAATAAGTCCTCTTCCTCCCTCAACTCCCTTGCAATTTCAGTTCTGTGTGGCTGTTGGAGTATTTCATCGTAGATCTCGATGACCTTCTTGAATTTTTCCAGGATGTCCATATTGGGCTCCTTTCTGCTTTATCGATTAGGAAAGAAAGAGGATGCCGCAAGTCGCTTCATCCCCTTGGTTTATTACATGGATGGATCTATCGGTGGTTCTTTATCATCCTTAAAGAATACTCTAAAGGCCTCTAAGATGATCCAAAATGCGAAGACGAAGATTATTCCACCTAGAATGAATAGGAGCATATTCGCATCTGTTTCCCCGAGTCCTGACCATGTGAACACCACTTGAACAAACATCGCATAAAGGGTCATAGAGAAGATGAAAACCATCGGCACGAAAGTATAGAAGAAGTTCCTTCCTTGTTTTTTCAACCATACGGAAATTAACAGTAAGCTGACACCCGCCAAAAGCTGATTACTTGTACCGAAAAGTGGCCAGAGCAAGTAACCACCTGAACCAAAGCCATTTGGACCTTTAGGTATCAACACCAACGCAGCACTAGAAACAACAGCTACCGATGTCGCAACATGCATTTTTGTCAACGGCTTAAAGTTATACTCGCTTCCAATTTCCGCAATGATATAGCGCATTAATCGTAAAGAAGTATCCAGACTCGTTGCGGCAAAACTGACCACAATTACTGTAACGATCGTTCGGGCAATGTCAGGCGGTATGGCGATACCTGTAGCAAGTTGGGCCGCCCCATTGATGAAGTTGGACATCCCCCCCAAGCTAGCTGCACCGAAGTCTGAGTACGCGGCCCTGAAATCACCAGCATTTGCAAACAAAGTCGCAACGGCGATAATGGAGATCAAGGCAAGAACCCCTTCCCCTACAGATCCCAAATAACCGACAAAGCGAGCATCTGTCTCTTTATCCAACTGTTTGGAAGTTGTACCCGATGCAACAAGTCCATGAAATCCGGAAATGGCCCCACAAGCAATGGTGATGAATAGCAATGGGAACCAGGAGACATCACTTACTTCATTTGTCATAGGGGCTGTAAGTTCAGGACGCAATACAAGCAATCCTGCATAAAGCATCAATAAACCTACAACCAACTGATGTGAATTGATATAATCACGTGGTTGCAGAAGTTTCCAAACAGGCAAGGTGGATGCGATATAGCAGTAAATCAGAAGTATCACGATCCAGACAAAGAAGGACATGGATACCCCGTCCAATCCGAAGATTACCGTGTTATCCGCCCCACCGAAATAACGAACCAAATCGATTTGTAAGAATTGCACCTTACTTGTTAGTACCGCCGTCCCATACATGACAGCGAGTGCAATCAAGGATGGCAGCAGCATCTTTGCTTTTCTTTTATAGACGGCATAGCCGATCCAGATTGCAATTGGAATTTCGATGAAGATTGGTAGGACCGCAGCCGGAAATTGAATGAATAGATTGGAGATAACCCATGCAAACACAGCATTGACCATAAGAACTAATATTAAAATGATAAATAAAAATAGCATCTTAGCACGTTTACCGATCAAGCGATCAGTCAACGTACCGATAGATTGTCCTTTGTTTCGGACTGAAAGCACCAAAGTTCCGAAATCATGAACACCGGCTGCAAACACCGTACCAAGTATGACCCAAAGGAATGCTGGTCCCCATCCCCAGTAAAGTGCAATTGCAGGGCCTAAAATAGGCGATGCACCAGCCACAGAGGAGAAATGATGTCCCCAAAGGACAACCTTCTTCGTTGGTACAAAATCCACCCCATCATTATACTTATGGGCAGGTGTAACATAATCTGGATCCAGGCGGTAAATCTTTTCTGCGATGAATTTGGAATAATAACGATAGCCCAGAGCAAAAACGATAAATCCGACAATTGCCAACCATACAGAATTCACCCTAATTCCTCCCTCTTTCTATATATGTATACAAGAAAAGATTACTAATCTGTGAAAGCGTTGTCAATATAGAATTCAGAAAATTCATACTAAATACACTCTAGCTTTAGGAGTAGGTAGTAAAATGGGTGAAAAGTAATGATTGTCAGATCTTCTCTAATGGTGTCGTATGTACTAGTTTATATTGAATATTCCGACAAATAGACTTATAATGTGGAAGATTCATGTAAATATATATGAATACATAACCAATCAAGGGGGATTTTTTGTTGAAGCATATGTCATTTTTGTTTAAAAAAGAGGTGCTCCTATAGCACCTCCTTACATAATAAGCTTCTAAAATGGTCGCTTGATATTAAAGTTCTTATGCTTTTTCCGTAGTTTCGAAAAGTGACAGGCATCACACACTGCATATTTAAAATCAGAATCCAGTCTCTTCCCACATTTCTTGCATTGTTTGGTCAGCGTCTTCACGTCCGTTTGCAGACGTTCATGCACCTCGTCACTAAAAGATTCCCTCACTCTTTCCCAATACGCCGCTTCCGTTCTTCTGTCCAATCTATATAAGAAGAGCAAATGAAGCCCGATTGACTTATATGATAGCTCCACATTCTCCAGGCTATCCTTATTCATGAACGGTTCGGGCAATTCATCCCTTGTTACGATAGCTTCCATAGTTTGCTTCCATTGGTTAACGAGTGTTTGCTCTTTTGTAGAAAATGGAAGATGTAAAAAACCATACAGATCATTGACTGTTACCCTAGCTTCAATCATGGTGTCCTCGATCGTTTCATACAGAATCTGTTCTTCATGTAGAGAGGCCTTCTCTGTACCTGCAGGACTCTCGAACTTTTCCCACAGGTCAAAGAATACACCTAGTTTGTTGGAATACTTCTGAAACCGTTCCAATATAGAACTAGTTGGGGCAATCGCAAAGGTATGTACTTGACGATCTTTCCCACCTAAAAGTCTTTCCATTGCTTTTATGTCTCCCGTAAATGCCACTTTTCCGACATCATACATACCTTTGCGGCCTGCCCTACCAGCAATTTGTTTCACTTCCTGTGAAGTTAAACGTCTCCTGCGAGTGCCATCAAACTTTTCATTTTGCAAGAAGACCACTCTTCTAATTGGTAAATTCAATCCCATTCCAATTGCATCTGTAGCAACAATCACAGTTGTTTCCCCATCGAGAAAGCGTTGCATTTGCTTCTTTCTTGTTTCAGGAGGCATACTTCCATAAATCATGCTGACTTGGTGGCCATTATTTTGAAGTACGGATGCCGTCTCTAGGACCCTTTTGCGCGAGAAGCATACAAGAGCATCGCCTCTTTTTGTATCCGATAGAGTAAACGGCCGATTCTCTACTTGTAGAGGTGTGTCCCTTGTATACTCGTTAATCTCTATAGCGGCATCGCCAAGAAGCTGCAAAACCATTTCCTTCATACTGAAGCTACCCACAATGTGCACTTCATCCGCATTAGCCTTTGTAATGGCTTTATACCAGGAAAAGCCCCTGTCCTTATCTGCAATCATTTGAGCCTCATCAATCACAATTACTTCATAGAATTCTTTTTCATAAAACATTTCAACCGTACTAGAGAAATGGGAGGCACCTGGTGACAGCTTCTCTTCTTCCCCTGTTTTAAGGGAGCATGGAACTCCATCGGAATTTAAGGTATCGTAAACCTCCAAGGCCAATAGTCTCAATGGAGCAAGATAAAGGCCGCTTTTTGCTTCTTTCATTCTTTGTAAGGCCTGAAAAGTCTTTCCTGTGTTTGTTTCCCCTATATGTATAACGTATCTTGTACTCCTACCATTGGAGGGAATATACTCCCTTCCAAAGATATCCTCTAGCATCCTCTCTTCTTCTTCTTGCTTTCTTTGAATTTCTGCCAGAATCTCTTCTTCTTTACGTTTACGGTCATTGATATCCCTTTTTAAATATTTCTCATGAACTTCTAAGTTGAAAGGTTGTTCTGCAAGTTCAAGGAGGTCTGTAACAAATTCTCCTTGTAGTTGTTCCATATAGTTATTGACCAATAAATAGAAAGAATTTGCAAGAAGTTTTCTTAGCTTAGATACCGTGAATTCTTCCGTTGTGACGGTTGAATACTCAGATAACATCTCGCTAGGTAGGTCTTTCATTATGAGCCCCGGGAGAAACCCGAACAGGTAATCCGTTATTCTTTTTTCATAGAAAAAATAATACGTTTCATACTCCAAGTACTCTTCATAATAATCAAAACTCTGATGGACAGCACCTGTCAGCTCACTAAAGAAATCCTTCATCGTATGATAGTCATAAGCATTCATAGGTCCAGCCTCTTTTAACACATCTTCCCTTCTATAGGAATCTGTTTCCTCAAACTTTGGGTTATTTTGTAGGTCCTCTTTTACCTTCTTGGCAACAAAGTGTCTGACATATAAAAAATAGTTGGATTGATTTTCTTCCACTATCTTATGAGCAGCCTGATCAACCGTATCAGTAATAGCATCCATTCGTAGTTGCAGGCGTTTTTCTTCCATTCTTTTTTGGAAATGCTCACGGGCCTCTACGTACTTTTGTTCCCAAACAGATGGATTCGTATTGGGGGAATTCTGTAACCACTCCACGGCATCAAAAGGTTCATATTCCCTCATTTCGTTTTTGAATAGTTGGTTGATAATTTTCTTGTCTATCCCTTCTACTTCAAAGCCTCGTGCACTCAATATCTGTTTTTTCTCTTTTCGGGGAACATCATTTGTCACCTTATTTAGCCACACATTGTACCAAATTTGTTCCACGTAATGCTTTCGATCTTCCATATATTCTACAAAGGTTGGCAAATCCTCTTTCGTTTCAAAATACTGCTGTATATCTTCCTCAATTTTAAATTTTGTTCGATCCAAGGATGTGTAGTGAATAATAGTCAATTTGTCCATGATGAAGTCTCCTTTATAAATGTGTGTTTAGAGACTTTAGATGTTAGTTTTAATCTGAGTCTAAAAGCTCTAGTATTTGCTTCGCTGGTATAGCAAGTCCCTTATTTTCCTTCGTTGTTGCATATACCACCCCCACCACTACACCGTCCTCCGTAATGACAGGGCTCCCACTGTTACCGGAATGAACAGGAACATCAATGATTAAAACTTCCGAACGTAGAGAGGAACGAACCATTTCACCTGTAGTACCTTCATTTACAACGAAAGTATGTGCGAGTGGATTTCCAATAATATAAATAGGTAGATTTGCTTCCACCAATTTATCACTTAACGGAAGTGAGGAGAGATTTTCTTCACGTCCAACAATCTTTAACAATGCGATATCATTATCAGGATTTACCATAGATATCTCTGCTGAGTATGTTTCTCCAGTGGAAAAGGAAATCTGGATTAGCTCCATTTTATCAACAACATGAAAATTTGTAACAATTATGCCTTCAGGGTCAATCACAAACCCTGTACCTTTCCTACCATTTCCATTAATGGTTACGATAGCTTCCTTCCATGATTGTATATCACTATCTTTTGATAATTCATTGGATTTTAACAAAAATTGTATAGAGGGGATATTCACAATACGGGGAAAGATGCCCCATATATTCACTAATAAAGCTAATATGATAAAAAATGTTATGTACTTGATTGTCTTTTGTCGTTGTTGTTTTTTCTTTGCTTTCGCTTCTATTTCTTCTTCGGTTATTTGGAAATCCTCCAACGAAGGCTCCTCAAACTCCTCTAATTCTTCCATCTCGTCCTTTTTCAAAGCTCCACCTCTTATCTCAACTTGGTGTTTCATGAAACATATCATAAGAATATTCCCTTGTCACGGTTTGTATCTCAGATTTTTAAAACAGAGTAAATAATAGGAAAAAATAGTTGTTGACAATTTATCATACCGAGCATATAATTTATCTTGAAGTTATAAATCTTGAATTAAAGATATTTTATTAAAAGGGAATTTAGGAGGAATATTATTATGGCTAAAACAGTATGGAATGTAGACAAATCCCACAGCACAGTGGACTTTTCTGTGAAGCACATGATGTTCGCTACAGTTAAAGGCGGATTTCATGAATATGATGCAACAATCGTTGCAGATCCAACAGATTTAACAACAGCTGATATTGAATTTACAGTGGATGTTGCAAGTATCGATACACGTAGCAGTGACCGTGATGCTCACCTTCGCTCTGCTGATTTCTTTGATGTAGATAATCATCCAAAAATGACGTTCAAAGCGACAACCATTGAAAAAACAGACGATAACGAATATAACGTAACAGGAGATCTTACTCTACGTGGTACCACAAAATCAGAAACATTCTCCGTTGTATTTGAAGGAACTGGTCAAGATCCTTGGGGAAATGAAAAAGCAGGTTTTGCAGTTGAAGGAAAACTTAAGCGAAGTGACTATGGCTTAACATGGAATGCTCCACTTGAAGCTGGCGGCGTGCTGGTTGGAGATCAGATTAAAATTGCATTGCAACTTCAAGCTGCTAAAGGTTAAGGACTATCTAGAAAAATAAAGGGAATTGTCGCATTGGCAATTCCCTATTTTTTATTTATTCACTTCTTCCCAAATTAATACCGCAACTTGCAAGCATGTTATGGAGGAAAAATCAGTTGAAAAAGAATAATCCATATACTGTTTAATCTGTTCAGCAAATTCGTCTACCGTGTTAACTTGTTGTAATGCATCTACCATTTTTTCTATCTCTTGTTGGTACCTGTCTTCCCCGGCTCCCATTGCAAGCAGATCCATCGGGTCCCATTCATTAACAATCTTGGTGACGATTTCTTTTTTCCTTTGCTTGGATACACTGATATAACCCTCCATCAATAACACCTGCCCCAATTTAGTTTGAAAGAGCTTCGTAGAATTTGTTAGTCAATTCTATCGTGTATCTGCTTCCGCCTCTGTCGATAACATCCTCGATCAGCATTGCGGTCAATAATGTCGGGTCTTTCTGATCATAAGAAACCCAAAGGCCATTCTCCAACCTTTCTTCTTTCTTGATCTCTGCTGTACCGGTCTTCCCTGCAATCTCACGGCCTGGAAGGCTTGCCACACTAGACTTACCTTCTGTAACTGTTTTTCTAAGATTGTTCTGAAGAAGCTTAGCATTTTCAGGGGATACGATATCTTTCCAAACATCAGATGACTCTTCCTCCAATAGTAAAGGCTTCATCATTGATCCATCATTGACTACCCCACCGTAAATGCTTGCAAGGTGCACGATGTTCAACAAGAATTCTCCTTGTCCATAAGCGGTGTGAGCCAATAGGACTTCATTGTCGAAGGATCCAGAGTTGGAAATTTGAGAATTGCTTACAGGAGGATAAGCGAAAGGAAGTTCTTCTCCAATACCTAATTTCGCTAATCCTTCTTCAAAATCCTTTATTCCAATGTCAATTGCTGCTTTAGCAAAGTAAATATTATCTGAGTTGTTCAGTCCACTCACTAAATCTACTTTCTTATCGTCTTCATAGACCCTTGTTACTTTACTGCCTCCGATATCCCATTGCTTGTCATGGATATCATATTGGTGGTTCGGGTCAAGCTTGCCGCTTTCAAGACCGATAATAGCTGTAAGGAGCTTCATGGTGGAGCCTGGGGAATAGGTGTATGGGAAACGATTTAGGTTTGAATCAATCCCCAACTCTTTCAACCTATCCTCTTTACTCTGTGTTGGACCCATCGTGAAATAATTGGGGTCATATGCCGGCGTACTAACCAAGCTGAGTACTTTTCCTGTTGTAGGATCTATGACAGTGGCAAGACCGGCATCATCCTTCATAGTCTCATATAATTTGGCCTGCATTTCTGCGTCTATAGTCAACGTGATATCTTCTCCGCGGATGGGTTCAGTTCGAGCTATCGTTTTTGTTGAACCATCTTTTATCTGGGTAACTTCCATGCCCTTTGTGCCTCTAAGTTGTTGTTCATATAGACCTTCAATACCCTTTACTCCAAGTCTATCACCAGGTTTATATCCTTCATACTTTTCTAATTCTTCACCATTGATTTCCCTGATATAACCTACCAAATGGGCTGTTGCCTCTTCATAAGGATAGACTCGCTCAATTGATCTATTATTTCCCACACCTTCAAATTCATTTACAATTTCCCAAATTAAAGATTGATCTTTCTCACGAAAATCTTTAATCACCATTGCATAGTGAGGTTGAGCCCAACTTACAGTATATTCTTTAATTATATCTTCTTCTGACATATCAATCATTTGAGCTAATTGTGTTAAATCTTTATCAGCATCGAATTTTTCTGGAGTGATATGCAGATTCATCACTTCTTCATTAGCAGCAAGCTTGTTCCCCTTACTGTCTAAAATTTCACCTCTTGTTGCTTTGGTGTACTCAATTTCAAACTCATCTGTCAAATCATATTCAGGGAAAATAAAACTGGGTTCCCACTGGATATACCAATGTTCGTTATCCTCTTCATCTAGAACTTTATCCATGACAAAATTCACTTCGTAATCTATCTTTCTAGCAAATGTGTCATAGGTGATCTTACCTGGAATGGTGACGGTTTCTTGACCTTCCCATTCAACTTCCTGATCCAACACTTCTACTTGTAGATTTTCCATTTCAAAAAGCTCATAAACCTCTTTATGTTTTTCTTCAAAAAGTTGCAGTGGTACATTCTCTTTTGATTCAGGTTGGAGATATTCCTCATACATACTTGAGAAATCTTGTTCCTCCCAAATAGTTATGTAGTCGTTTAATACATCATAAGGATTGACGGGTTCCTTTTGACACCCGGCTAGTATTAACAATAAGATTATCGTAAATAATCCCTTTTTCATTGAAGCCCCCATCCTTTCTTGTCTCTTTGTTTTAAGGATACATGAATTTCCATATTGGTTAAAGGAAAAAGATTCATTTGTTTCTTGGAATAACCAGTTTGCAGGTTTGATTTTTAATGGCTATAAAAGTTGTTTTCATGGAGTACATGATATGATGACAATCTCAACTTTAAAAATCGCTCAAGATTGTCTTTATCCACCTTATAATGACAATCTCAACTTCAAAAATCGTACAAGATTGTCTTTATCCACCTTATAATGACAATCTCAACTTCAAAAATCGCTCAAGATTGTCTTCATCCACCTTATAATGACAATCTCAACTTCAATAATCGCTCAAGATTGTCTTCATCCACCTTATGATGACAATCTCAACTTCAAAAATCGCTCAAGATTGTCTTTATCCACCTTATGATGACAATCTCAACTTCAAAAATCACTCAAGATTGTCTTTATCCACCTTATGATGACAATCTCAACTTCAAAAATCGCTCAAGATTGTCTTCATCCACCTTATGATGACAATCTCAACTTCAAAAATCGCTCAAGATTGTCTTTATCCACCTTATGATGACTATCTCAACTTCAAAAATCACTCAAGATTGTCTTTATCCACCTTATGAAGACAATCTCAACTTCAAAAATCGCTCAAGATTGTCTTCATCCACCTTATGATGACAATCTCAACTTCAAAAATCGCACAAGATTGTCTTTATCCACCTTATGATGACAATCTCAACTTCAAAAATCGCACAAGATTGTCTTTATCCACCTTATAATGACAATCTCTACCTCAAATAATGGCTCCTGCTGGTCTACTGCTGGTCTACAACCTCGGTTGTTATGGTAAGAGCTCTTTACTCCACGTCAAGTTAATACAAAAATTACTAATTAAAAACGAATCTCACCATCCCCTTGATACCAAAACAAAAAACCTCCACTTAAAAAAGTAGAGGTTGAGGTCTTTCTATTGTCCAAACCAAGTATCAGCCAAAATCTTATATGATTTCAACCTTGCTTGTTGATCATACACATGCGTATTCACAATTAGTTCATCCGCTTGTGTTTCTTCCACAATTGCTGCAAGCTTATTCCTAACTGTTTCTGCATTACCTGTAACTGTATATTTCAATTGTTGTGCAACCACATGTTTCTCATACTCACTCCAAAGAGTGTCCATATCTTCCACTGGTGGCTTCAACTGGCCAGGGTTGCCACGAATCAAATTAAGGAACTGCTGCTGAATCGATGTCGCTAAGTATTCCGCATCCTCATCACTATCCGCAGCAATAACGTTCACACCAATCATGGCATATGGCTTCTCCAAATGCTCTGATGCTTTAAAAGAACTACGATAGATTTGAAGTGCAGGAAGCGTATAGTCTGGTGAAAAATGACTGGCAAAAGCAAAAGGCAGCCCTTGTTCTGCAGAAAGCTTAGCACTGAAGCCACTTGAACCGAGCAACCAAATGGGAACATTCAGACCTTCTCCAGGTACGGCTTTTACCTTAGTGGTTCCATCAGGGTGAAAATAGGAACGTAATTCCGCTAACTGATTAGGAAAATCCTCTCCCCCTGTTCTGCGTTCTCTTCTAAGGGCGGATGCAGTCAGTTGGTCACTTCCTGGTGCGCGGCCAAGGCCGAGGTCGATTCTTCCAGGATACAAGGATTCCAACGTCCCAAACTGTTCTGCTATGACAAGGGGTGCATGGTTGGGTAGCATAATCCCGCCGGAACCAACTCTTATTGATTTTGTAGCACCTGCTATATGCCCGATCACGACAGAAGTGGCTGAGCTTGCAATACCTCGCATATTATGGTGTTCGGCAAGCCAATAGCGGGTAAATCCTAGAATTTCCACATGTCTTGCAAGTTCCACACTATTTTTAAAAGATGTTTGAGCATTACTTCCTTCCACGATTGGGGCTAAATCCAAAACAGATAATGGTATCTGGCTATTACGAACGGTCATTATAAAATCTCCTTTCTTACTTTGGAGCTTTCTCGAACTCTTCTTTTATTTTCACAAGTAAATCTTGTCTGATTAAAAGTTCATAAGCAGTTGTTGCCATTGCTTTTGCACCAAGGATCATTGCTACTTTTCCTTGCTCACTCAATGCTGCATCACGGAATTCTGTAGTATGGCAGCTATACAACTCATTACAGATTTTTATATACGGATGAATGGACGGAACTACTAGACTTACATTTCCCATATCTAAGGAGCCAGATCCGTCTCTATTTTCATCAATTTCTCCTGAGTCCACTCCAAGCGATATCAGCTGTTCTGTAAAGATATCTGAAAGTGTTTCATTGGTCACCATGTTATCGTAGGATAGTTCATAGTTGGACATTTTCATTGTTGCACCTGTCATCAATGCTGCGCCTTCAGCTATAGATTTCACTTTTTCTACCAATTCATTCACATAACTGCGTGTTTTGGCGCGAACGTAGAATTGAGCAACAGCATAATCTGGGACCACATTTGCAGCTTTGCCGCCTTCAGGAATGATTCCATGAATACGTGTATCGCTAGTTACATGTTGCCTTAAGGCATTGATGCCGTTAAAAGTCTGAATCACAGCATCCAATGCATTAATTCCTTTTTCCGGGTTTGCCGCTGCATGTGCCGGTTTCCCAAAGAATTCAAATTGGACAGCATCCATCGCAAGCGAGGAGCCACTCTTAACATAGGAATGCAATGGATGGACCATCATCGCTGCATCCAATTTATCAAAGATACCTTGCTCAGCCATTGTCACCTTGCCGCCCTTGGTCTCTTCGGCAGGAGTACCATATACGATTACTTTGCCGCCAGTTTCTTGTAATACTTTACTAGTGGCAATCCCAGCTGCAATCCCCATTGTACCTATTAAGTTATGACCGCAAGCATGTCCGATCTCAGGTAGTGCGTCATATTCACACATAAATCCGATGGTCGGACCCGGTTTCCCGCTATCATAAACAGCCTCGAAAGCAGTTGGCAGGTCACAAATCCCCATTTCCACATTAAACCCTTGTTCAGAAAGTTTATCTGAAAGGACTTTGGCTGATTTGAATTCTTCATGTCCAAGCTCAGGATTTTCACCTATATATGTACAAATCTCAAAAAAATCATTTTTATGTGAATCAAGGAAATCTGTTATGATTTGCTTCATTAATTAATCCCCTTTAAACAATTTATTTAGTGAATGGAAATATAGTAACATGAAGTTTCTTCAAATAATAATATTTTGCCTCAAAAAAAGGGAGCTCCTATCTATAGGAAACTCCTTTAAGATTATACCCTTCTCATTTGAAAGACGTCTAATCCATTTTTCCACAATGACTGCATTAGCGCTACTTTAGGAGATAGACCAGGTTTTGTTGCCTCTCCTTTTCCTATTCGTTCCAATTGATTACTATACCAAGTCAATTCTAACATGGCGGTTTGATCTACAAGTTTTATCCCTGTTTTTCTTGGTTCTAGTTCGATAGAATCCCTCTTACCATGTAGAAATTCTTTGGGTAGGTAAGGATACACAGCCATTGGACGAGCAAGCCCAACCATAGATGTTGCTCCTTCCATGATTGCTTCCTTCATTCCGCTTAACGACCTGAATCCTCCGGTTACCACAAGTGGTGCTGTTGATACTTTCCTAGCCTCTGTTGCAAATTCAAGAAAGTACGCTTCCCTTTTTTTAGTACTTTTTTTTACATTTACCCCTGTCATTTGAGGACTTTCATAGGATCCCCCTGATATTTCAATCAAGTCTATTCCCAAGTGATCCAATGCTTTAATAACCTGTAGTGCTTCTTCCTCTGTAAAACCAGCCTTCATAAAATCTGCTGAATTTAGTTTGACTCCAATTGGGAAAGATTCACCAACTTGCTCACGGACCTTTCTATAGATCTCCAACAGAAATCTCATCCTGTTTTCGAGTGAACCGCCCCACTTGTCTGTCCTCTTATTGTGTCTGGGTGATAAAAACTGACTGATGAGATAACCGTGGGCACCATGGAGCTGAACCCCCGTAAATCCAGCTTTCTTGGCAATAGTAGCTGTATGGGCAAAACGTTGGATTATGTCTATTATCTCTTTTTCTTGCAGCTCCCTCGCTACGGGGAAGTAACGTTGAAGTTTTGGTTCAAACTCCACTTGAGACGGTGCCACCGCTTCTTTTACGATTCCTTTGAATACTTGTTTGCCTGGATGATTTATTTGCATCCATAATTGGGTTCCATTCTTTGTACCTGCCTTTGCCCACAACTTTAACAAATCTAGGTCTTTTTCATTTTCCACTACGACGTTTCGAGGTTCACCAAGTGCACGTTTATCGACCATGACATTACCTGTCACCACAATACCTGCTTCACTTTCTGCCCATGTTTCATATAGACGAACGAGTTTTTTTGTCGGTCGATTGTATTCATCAGCCATTCCTTCGCTCATCGCTGCTTTAAAAAATCTGTTTTTAATTTCTACCCCATTCGGCAGCAACAACTTATCATGTAGCTGTGTCATTCATACATCTCCCCTATGCTTGTCGTTAAATGGATATGAAAAAATGGTTGGAAGTCACTCCAACCACTCGCTTTTTTTGTTAATTTAGTATCTTAACGCCCCTGCACCTGCGATAATCAAAATAATGAAAAGCACTACAATCAGCGCAAATCCTCCACCATAACTTCCACCTGACATACAATTCCCTCCTTCATGTAGACTACAATACAATCTATGCATGATACTTGTCCTACGTATAGGCTAAGGAATGTTTTTTAAGCTAGAAATGTTCTGTGGGGGATTATGCCCAATTACCTTGGCGGAACAACGGTACTCTTTCTCCATCAATTGTAATCCCGTCAATATCCATGTCACTGGATCCGATCATAAAATCAACATGGGTTATGCTCGAATTCGCACCTGCTGCTTCAAGTTCATCTTCTGACATTTGCTTGCCACCTTCAAGGGCGAAAGAATAGGCATTTCCAATTGCCAAGTGGTGCGATGCATTCTCATCAAACAACGTGTTATAGAAAATAAGATTGGTATTAGAAATAGGAGAGTCATGTGGTACAAGTGCTACTTCTCCTAAATATTGTGAACCCTCATCTGTTTCAATCAGTTTTTGAAGCGTTTCATAACCTTCTTCTGCTTCAAAGGAAACAATTTTTCCATTTTCAAAAGTGATGGAAAAGTTATCAATCATGTTTCCGCCATAGTTTAGTGGTTTGGAGCTCCTCACCGTGCCATTAACTCCTGTTTTAAGTGGAGTGGTGAAGACTTCCTCTGTTGGCATGTTGGCTATAAAGGCGACCCCATTTTCGTTAATGCTTTCAGGTCCAATCCAAATATGCTTTTCAGCTAACTCAATCGTTAAGTCAGTACCTTCAGCTTTGTAAAGAAGAGATTTAAACTTTTTGTTGTTTAGGAACTCCACTTTCTCACTAAGTTTTTCCTTATGGTCCATCCAAGCTTGGACTGGATTCTCAAGATTTGCTCTTGTTGCATGGAAAATAGCTTCCCATAACTTTTCTTCTTGTTCTTGTTCTGGTAGCTCAGGGAATACTTTTGCGGACCAGCCTTTAGATGGAACAGCCACGATAGACCAGCTAATTTTATCAGCCATGACCATATTGCGATAGCCTTTGGTTGCTTCACCTGCTGCTTTTTGTAAGGTTGCAATTTTAGAAGCATCTACACCTTTTAGTAAATCTGGATTAACTGAGGTAATAGCAAGCATTGCTGCTCCTTCTCCAAATGCTTTCTCAAGCATTTCTGCTCTCCATTTAGGGAAGTATCCAAATGACTCGTCCGGTGCTTTATCATAACGGATTCTTGTTACTTGCTCATCAGACCATTCAATTTGAACTAATTTTGCTCCTGCTTCATATGCTTTTTTTGTAACAAGTCTAACGAATGGTGCTGTTGCGATGTCAGCGTTTACAATTAGTGTTTGACCTTTTTGAATATTAACTCCGACTTTAACAGTAAGTTCAGCGTATTTTTCCATGGTTGTGTGAAGATTGCTCATTATGTATCCCCCCTAAGAATTTTCCTATGTTCCCAAAAAATATCATGTTCACTAGGATTTGTCTAGTTTTCTAAAGCAAAAAGGCAGGAACCAATGTTGGTCCTGCCTTAGGGCTACGCTTACTGTTAATCTCCGTTCCAGGTGCTTCGCTTTCCGCGGGCGGTTCGGGAGCCTCCTCACTTCGTTGTACGCTACTGAAAAATTCAATAAATTTAAATGTAGCTTAGACACCGCTGTTGATTACCGAAAAAGACTTCACCTATTCAAAACCTCATTTACTCTAGGTAGGTTTGAACTGAATAGTGTCATGCCGTGTTTGAATGCGGCTAGGCCATATAACATGCTGCTCCAGTCGATTAGGGTTACTTTCGTTGGATACCAGCGGTTTGGTTGTTCAAGATGCCACCAGGATATACGGTGTAATCCGTACTTGTAAGCAGCTTTGAATTTCTCTTCGTCTTCTTTATCCTCTGGGTTAGCATACATATCATAAGGGATGTGCAAAGAATATTGTGCGTATAAATCATAAATTCCTGCAGGATAAACAGGTA
The DNA here is from genome assembly GCF_021991925.1 of Sutcliffiella horikoshii. GTDB lineage: Bacteria > Bacillota > Bacilli > Bacillales > Bacillaceae_I > Sutcliffiella_A > Sutcliffiella_A horikoshii_F. Next base: position 908,746 of record NZ_RXZI01000001.1, read on the forward strand.
GGTACCCCCCAATAATATAGGACGAAGCAATATTATGTGGAGCATCATTAATTCTGTCAGCATGATATCCACCGAATAGGCCATCGTTCGGACCTGCACCATACCCCCAGATATAAGATGGTACATCCTCAAGCTCTTTCCATTTCATTCTGTCAGCAAGACATGCATTTTTATAGAACTCCAGATAAGTTGTACTCTCTGCATATTCTGGAACTAAATAATATGGAAACTGATGAACAAAGGATGATAAAAACGCCCCGGGATGATCGTTTAGAACGGCTAGCCCACGGAACTTTTCTTGGGGAAGTTCCTTCATTTTATCCTCTGCAAAATTGTTCAACCAAAGTGCCTGGATGTTCTTGTCCTGAGAATTTCCTAGTAGAGCAAGGTAAGAGACCATTACATATTCATTGAAGGCCGGTAGTGGGGCAATCCCTTCCCCGTCCTTTGATATCATGTTAATGACACCTTTATCTTTATCTGCAACCACGATACTCCAATCAATAGAGTAAAGAAGTTTTTCGGCCATCTCCAGGATCCTTGGCTCTTTTTCAGCAAAATGATTTCCAGCGAATAGCGCACCCGTTAGGAGAAGTGTCGTATCAATTGTAGAGAACTCTGAATTCAAGTTTTCCCCTGTTTCCATATCAACAAAATGTGCAAAGAAACCCGATTTATCATCTCTGGCAACCTGGCATCCCTCTATTTCCCCTGATACCCCTTGTAAGGTTATTAATGCCTTAGAACCTGCATTATCATCCCAACCTTCTAGATCTGCAATAGCGAGGCTAATCAGACCGACACCAGTGGCAGCTATGGAGGAGCGGAAATCAGGATTTTGTCCAAGTGTCATATACCCGTCTGCATATAAACCTGTTCGTTGATTTCGCGAAGCTTCATATAGTGCATAGGAATCAAAAAATTGACGATCAAAAAACTCTTTTACTTTAGTTGGTAGATTTTTATATTCGTTGGTTGGCATCTCTTTTGCCCCTTTCATCCAGTTAATGGGAAGAATCTTGTATATTTCATGCATATGTATTATTTGTCTGATCTTATTTGTTACTGGAAATGATATAATTATCATACAAAATTTATTGTTCTGTGAAAATAGACAAAACTTCACTAGTTGGATAATTCATCGATTTTAATAGAAAGGTGAGAGTGTGATGCCCATTATTCATGGGGTTTTCTATGACATTTCCCCACATTGGGACGTAGAGAAAGCAAAAGGTTTAGACACGCTTGTTTATGTGACAGAAGGAAAAGTTCATTACCAGGTAGAAGATAGGGTTATGCAATTGACCAAAGGAGACCTTTTATTCATTCCCTCTATGTATTCTAGGTCATGGAAAAACGATAAAGACGAGGAACATCGTAAATATACCGTCGTTTTTGAGAAGAGTGAGACAGCCTATCAAAATTTTATAGAAAATGAGATTGTCTCATTCAAACCACGCAAGTCTGCTTATTATGAACAACGACTGACTTTTTTAAATGAGCAGTGGCTTAGTAAAAGGGTTTTGCACGAAGAGTTGTCTCAGAATATCTTATTGGAACTCCTAATCATGATCGCACAGGAGAAAGCAGAATGGCATACTTCCCCTGTAAAAGAATCTTCTGTCCGAGAGATGCAAGAATATATTCTTCAGCATTATCGACGGAACATTACCATAGAGGAATTGGCAGATTTAATTGGGGTGACCCCCAATTATGTAACAGTGTTGTTTAAAGAGGTGTTAAGTATTACCCCTATCCAGTATCTTCATCAGACTCGCATTAACAATGCTTGGAATTTAATTAGTACAACGAAGATGACGATCAAGGAAATTTCAGAGCATTTAGGTTATTGTGATCAGTCTTATTTTAATAGGATGTTTAAAAAATGGATGGGTATACCTCCTTCACAAGTAAAGAAGACATAAAAAAGCATAGAGATTGGACTCTATGCTTTTTCTGTGGTGCTTTTGGTTTCAGATTTTACTGCTTCCCGGAAGGCTGTTTGGAATTTTCGAGTAAATGGGCCTGGCTTTGCTTGTGAAAATGTGATGCCATCGATTTTGATGATAGGCATGACTTCACTTGTTGTTGATGTAAGAAATACTTCATCTGCCTCCATCAAATCCTCTTTATAGAATGGTTCTAGTTTATATTTCCACCCGTTCTTATTCATAATTTCTAACAGCTTCGTTCTCGTAATCCCGTTCAAAATCAAGTTATTGGCTGGGTGGGTCTGGAGAATCCCGTCTTTGACGATGAATATATTGGATGATGAACCTTCCGTAACTATCCCATCTCTGATTAAAATGGACTCAAATGCCCCCGCCTCGCTTGCTTTTTGCTTGACCATGATATTGTAGAGTAAGTTGAGGCTTTTAATATCACATCGAAGCCATCGTAAGTCTTCTGCCGTTATGGCCTCTACTCCATTAGTTTGCGCATCCAGTACACTTTTGTAAGGGAGAGGATATGCAACAAATTGGGGAGTTAGTGTTTGATCATAATGGTGTGTCCTGTTAGAGACTCCTCTTGAAATTTGGAGATAAAGTCCCCCATTTGTCATGCTATTAGCTTTAATTAGTTCAAGCAACCTGTTACAAAGCTGTTCTGGTTGCTCTGTAAGTTGGATGCCTATTTCCATTGAACTTCTATACAATCTTGCAATATGTTCTTTTAGAGTAAAAGGAATTCCTTCGTATATATTAACGACCTCATAGACCCCGTCCCCGAATTGATACCCTCTGTCCTCAATGTCCACCTTCGCTTCACTTCTGTTGATTATCTCATCATTCATCAATACTTTCATTTCAGTACCTCCACATGTGTTATTTATTCAATACAAGTACCACAGGGCAATGGTCGCTTCCCATAATATCAGCGTGAATTTCAGCGTCCTTTAATGATTCCTTTAACTTATCGGATACGATGAAATAATCAATTCGCCACCCTATATTTCTTTCGCGAACCTTATTCATATACGACCACCATGTATATTTTTCAGTGGTTTCAGGGTAAAAATGGCGGAATGTATCCGTAAAACCTTCTCCTAGCAATCTGGTCATCTTCCCTCTCTCTTCTTCCGTAAAGCCAGAATTGTTGCGGTTAGATTTAGGGTTTTTTAAGTCAATTTCCGTGTGCGCTACGTTTAGGTCGCCGCATACAATAACGGACTTCTCCTGATCCAGCATTTTTATGTAAGCTAAAAAGCGGTCTTCCCAATCCAATCTGAAAGGAAGCCTGGCCAAATCACGCTGAGAATTCGGGGTGTACACATTTACCAGAAAAAAATCCTCATACTCAAGTGTGAGTATCCTTCCTTCCGGTTCACACTCCTCAGCCTTTTCCTCATCCAAACCATAGCTCACTTGTAAAGGTTTTACTTTAGTGAAAACAGCTGTGCCAGAATATCCTTTTTTGATCGCATAGTTCCAATATTGGTAATACCCAGGGGTATCTAAATCGATTTGCCCTTCTTGAAGCTTTGTTTCCTGAATGCAGAAAATATCCGCATCCATTTCATTAAAGTAATCCATGAATCCTTTCTTAACACAAGCTCTAATACCATTTACATTCCAAGATACTAATTTCATAGGTGCATGTAATTCCCTTCTAAACTATTACTATATTTAGCCCAGTATATCAAAAAGAACCGCTTTTCAAAAAGAAAAGCGATCCCAAGCTTGGTCATTACACTTGAAATAGATGGAATTTCAATCCATAAGCGTCACTTACCATAATACTGTTCTCGCTATTCTCTTTCGTAATGATGCAGTTATTTGAACTTAAGACTCTCTTAGCATCTTCCATATTTTCAACAGCGAATTCGAAAAATACGGATTGATCATTACTTTCCTTATAATTCTCAACATATAAATTCGTGCCATTGATAGAAAACAGAGTTTCAGAATCTGTACTTTTTTCTGGTTTCATCCCAAGGATTTGATGATAAAATTCAATAGCATTCTCATAATCTTTTACTTGTATTGCTATGTTATTAGTCAACTGATAAGGGGAACGGTCATTGATTTTCTTACTTGGTCTATAATCTTCATATCCGGAAGGTAGTAGATCAAATAAGGGCCATACCGAACAAAAATCATCTCCTGGTCCGAAAAAAGCGCTTGAATGACGATATATCTCTCCCTTATCATCTTTTGTAAAGACGGTAACCCCAGGATAATAGCCACCATTCACCACAAATCCCATGTCTTCTTTAAAAGTTGTGTCCCTAGTGGATACGACTGGGAAGTTCCAGCTTCTTTCTGCTGCGAAGTTCTCTTGTACTTCTGGCTCATCCGGAGACGATATGACAAACGCAGCCTTCCTGCGTATATGATGGTATACACTATTAAATCCATCTGCCCACATCGTGCAATAGGAACAGCTTTTCCCCATATTGTGGACTACAAACAATTCACTTTTATCCTCAAATAACTCTGCCAAGCTTACCTTATCATTTTGAAAAGAAGAGAAAATATAATTTTCGACTTTCTCTTTCTCTATATTGCGTTTCATTTCCGCCAATTGCTTTTTCTTTTCAAAAATTTCCTTCTCAAGCTGTTGAATTTCTGTTAACATTTCCGTTTGGTTCAATACGCCCACTCCTTGTTTATAGAAGAAATTTGTCAAAAACATTCACTGTTCTTTACCTTGTGAATCATTTAATATGTTAATAACATTATGTTTGACTGGGAGGGATCGAATGTATTTATTTAGAATAGTTTTACCGGTTGCTATTTTCCTAATGACTGTCTTTTTTAATCTGGATCATTCCACTCCCAATAGTATTCTAGCTAATTATGAGAAATCCTTTTATTTCGAGCTGGAGAATGCCCCTTTGGATAAAAATCCCGATGACGAGAGCATTACTGGGATAGTATCTGACGGTATAAATGATAAAAACAGCCTCACCTTACTTATTCCCGAACAATCAATTATTAAATTAAACTTCCACCTTGTGACTGTTTTTTACCAGGGTAGTTATATTTGATGCTTGATGATCTGCCTCATTCTTATTCGAATTATAATGAAGGAGGAATGTCATCATGTTATGGGTACGCATCATAGCCATCAGCTTTTTTTCGTTCACTTCTATTAGTCTCTTATTATTTCAAGGGATTGAGTTCGTGAAAGCATTCAGTGATTTCTTTCACCATAGATAAATGATTAGGAAAGGCCGGGTTCCACACATGGGACCTGGCCTTTAGTATGAAATAAAATTAAATTTTCAAAAAACACAAAATATTTAAGGTGGTCCTTCATATAATAATACAACTACTACTTACCCACATTTCATGTGAAGGAGAGATGTTTATGAGAGAAGCTCCGAATTACGGAGAATTTTATCCAAAGTCATTGGTACCGATCAATAAGGATGATCTTCTGATCTTTCTAGAGAAAGTGACAGACTTTGAGTGCTGTGACAATTACAGTCATTGGTTGATTGCCCTTGAAGGCAGAGCAATGGGGACGGGAGAAGATTATTACCATTGGCAAGTGGTTGTGTTCCCGGCAGAAATAGGTGGAGGCTTCGACTATAAACATCCACTGTATGTTTCTTCCTTCTTCCTATCCATTGAGGAGGCCATTGACTACACCTCTGAAGTGGAACGGATTGCAAGTGACGGTCAACTATATACTATTGCTGGTTAGGAAAGAAAAGTGTAAAAAAAGAAAAACGCTCTGTTTTTCTTTTTGCAAACGTTTGTGAAAGAATATACATATGATGCTCCGAGCTTCCCTCCTTCCTCTACATTCAAAAAAAAGCCCACCGCTAATGCGATAGACTCTTAAGCTAAACGGAACACAATTCCATGACCGCCTTTTGGATATTCCCATTTGATATTCTGATGAGGACAACCAATCCTGCAGCTTCCACACTCATGACAACCCTCATAACCTACATGCATTCTGATGTTTTCCCATTTGTAAATTTCCGCCGGGCAGAAAATAGTACAAATCTTGTCGGGACATTTAGTCAAACAAATGTCTTCATCCATCACGGTCAAATGAGATTTGGTATCGGCGTTGAAACGAACAAGGTATTGTTTTTCTTCGATAGACTGACCCTTTTTCTGTTCACTCATTATTTCATCACCTTCCATGCCCGGTATGCATCTCGGGCTAGTTTGAGTTTTTCTTTTGGTGAGCCAAGATCCTTCCATATCTTCTTCTGCTTCTCCCATTTGGATTTACCGTCAACCGTAAACATCTGGCTGGCTGCACGGTTGACCATTGGGATATACTGGTCGAAGTATTGTGGAAACTTATTAAAGTGATGGGTGGAATCCTTGTATTTTTTCATATCCTGCCCGACAAAGCTCTTCATGAGATTGACCCTGTATTGATCCAGCGTCCGTTCGGAGAAATCCCCTATAGACATGGCTTCAAGAATAGTGGCGGCCGCCAGCCTTCCGGAGGTCATGGCAAGATTTGATCCTTCGCGGTGGATGGCATTCACCAGCTGTGCCGCATCCCCTACCACTAATACCCCGTCTGCCACAATACGCCCCATTGATTTCAGACCACCCTCAGGAATTAGATGAGCCAAGTACTCAACAGGTTCGCCGCCAGCAAGATACGGTCGGACCATTGGATGTGTTTTCACATATTCTAAAAGCTCATATGGTCTTATTTTATGCTCAATTAATCCGGATAGAAGTGTTCCGACCCCGATACTTAACGTGTCTTTATTTGTGTAGAGAAATCCTGTACCAAGAATGCCTCTCGTGGCATCCCCCAAAAGCTCAATGGTACAACCTTGGTTCTTTTCCAAATTAAAACGATCCTCAATCACTTTACTGTCCAGTTTAATGATTTCCATTGTGGCAAGGGCTACTTCATCAGGCCGGTATTCTTTGTGGAAACCAAGCGATTTACCGAGTAAGGAATTCACACCATCAGCAAGGACCACTACGTCCGCATAGACCTCACCGTCTGGCCTATCTGTCCTTACCCCCACCACTTTTCCGTTTTCAACGATACACTCCAGAACGACCGTTTCATTGACAAGTAATGCCCCCTGTTCCACGGCTTTCCCTGCAAACCATTGATCAAATTTCGCCCTTAGGACGGTGAAATTATTATAAGGTTCCTGGGCCCACTCGAGGCCTTTGTAACCGAATGTAACGGCTGATTCCTTGTCCATCATCATAAAGCGCTGCTCGACAATGGGCCTTTCAAGCGGTGCTTCTTTATGAAAATCAGGAATAATGTCCTCCATCATCTTTCTGTATAACACTCCGCCCATTACATTTTTAGACCCGGGGTATTCCCCTCTTTCCAACAAAAGAACATTCGCACCGCCCTTAGCGAGTTCATATGCACAAGAGATACCCGCAGGCCCCGCACCAACTACGATACAATCAAACTTTTCCGGCATATTACACCTCGACCTCCTCTCCGTGTAAAGCTTTATGAAATTCTTTTACAAGCAATGGGACAATTTCGAAAGCGTCACCGACAATCCCATAATGACAAGATTGGAAAATGGCTGCATCAGGGTCTTTATTAATGGCGATAATCATTCCTGAATTCTTCATTCCCACAATATGCTGGATGGCACCGGAGATACCGATGGCAAAATAAATCTTTGGGGTTACCGTCACTCCCGTCTGTCCAACCTGATGATGGTGCTCGATCCAGCCTGCCTCCACTACATCCCGGCTTGCACCAGCCACTCCTCCTAGCGTTTTGGCAAGTTGATGAACAAGTTCAAATCCTTGTGCACTTCCAAGGCCTTTTCCGCCAGCGACGACAATATCCGCTTCATCGATTCTTATCTTTTTGGTAGTTTCCCTGACAATCTTTAATACCTTTGTACGCATATCTTCTTCTTTAATATCGATTTGTTCTGAAATCAACTTACCGGCACGTCCCTTCTCAGGGTGCAGCGCTTTCATCACTTTTGGACGGACAGTTGCCATTTGTGGCCGATACTTTTTACACAGGATGGTCGCCATGACATTTCCCCCGAATGCAGGACGACTTGCCAATAGGAGTCCTGTATCCTCTTCCACATCCAGTTCGGTTGTGTCAGCAGTTAAGCCTGTGGGAAGATCCGTCGCAACTGCACTAGCAAGGTCCTTACCAGTTGATGTTGCTCCGTACAAAATGATCTCCGGCTTGTACTTTTCACTGCAATGAAGCAGTGCTTTCATAAAGGATTCTGTACGATAGAGCTTAAAGATCGGTTGGTCATATACATACACCGTATCTGCTCCATATTCAAAAACTGTGTTTGAAAGTTCTGTTACATTTTCACCAATTATAATTCCAGCAAGTTCCACTCCACGTTTGTCCGCAAGCTTTCTCCCGGCCCCAAGTAGTTCCAAGGAAACCGGTGCAACCTTCCCTTCATTTTCTTCAATGAAAACCCAGACCCCGCTATAATCCTCAAAACTCACTTTGATCCCCTCATTTCTGCAAACAACTCTTTCTTTTCGAGTACGACGGAAAGCAGCTGTTGCACTTGTTCTTCCGAGTTGCCCTCAAGTAACTTTCCTCCTTGTGGTTTAGGCGGGGCCCATACTTTCGCCACAATGGTTGGGGAGCCCTTTAACCCTAACTGTTTTCGATCTATATCCTCAAGATCATTGACAGACCAAATGACAGGTTGATATCGGGCAGCCTTTAGCATGTTAGGAAAAGAAGAATAGGGAACCTCATTAATCTCTTTTTCTACAGAAAGCAAACAAGGCAATGTAGTCTGTACGACCTCAAATCCATCTTCAAGTTTCCTATGAACCACCATATAGCCATCCTTTTTTTGGATTTCGACGACTTTATTAACAGAAGTCAATGGAGGAATATCAAGCCGTCGGGCAATACCGGGCCCTACTTGTCCTGTATCACCGTCAATGGTCATTTTCCCACAGATAATCAAATCGATCGGCTTGATTTCACTGATCTTATTGATCGCCTTTGTCAGTGCATAACTGGTTGCTAAGGTGTCCGCTCCTGCAAAAGCCCTGTCTGAAATCATGTATCCCTCGTCGGCTCCAATTTCTATGCATTTCCGAATGGCTTTTACCGCTGGTGGTGGACCCATGGTGACGACAGATACGATACCTCCATATTTATTTTTCAGGCGGACAGCCTCTTCTACCGCGTGGGCATCATAAGGATTTAATATCGCGGGCGCACTTGCCCGGTCCATCGTATTCGTTTTGGGATTCATCTTAATTACTTTCGTATCCGGTACTTGCTTTATACAGGCAACTATGTGAAGCAAATCTATTCCCTCCTGCCCTCTTAATCTATTTGGTGAATAGGTTCATGATGAATAATGTATATTCGTTCCACTACTATTACTATATAAAGTTATTTAAGAGAAAATACCGATTTTTATAGATTTGTTGACAAGCTGGTGCAAAAGAAAAGGCATTACTCTCCATTGGCGGGGAGTAATGCCTTGACTGATGACGTACCAAATTTAGTTAATCTACCTGAACTTCTGCAGATGGATTATCATACTGTTCGAACATCTGCATAATTTGAGATTCAGTATTTCTGTCTATGGAAAGAGCAGGTAGCTCATTCTTATGAAAAAATGCAACTTTGGATGTCTCTATCCCAGAGCGGGCTTCCCCTCCAATTATTTCACATGCTATAAATAATTTGTATACATGATATGGAGATGGTGGATGAGGATGACACTTCTTGTCCAGGACAGCCAGTAACTTCGTAGCTTTTACATGGAAACCTGATTCTTCAAACACTTCTTTTATGGCAACTTCTGTAGGAGAAAACCCAACATCTGCCCATCCACCGGGAAGCGACCAACCTTTATCTTGCCTCTCCTTTACAAGCAATAGCCTACCCTCTTTAAAAATAACTGCACGTATATCTACTTTTGGAGTTTGATAACCCGTTTCATTGGCAAACAAGCCCCTTATTTTCTTTTTATCCTCACCTGTCTGCTCTGACATCATTTCTACACTCATATCCCTTAATTGTTCAAAACGTTCTATATCATAGATATCCTTAGAGTAGGTTAAGCCTGCTTGTGCTATTGCTTGTATTTGTTTTGCCCAATCCAACCATTTGTCTGACATATCGAAACTCCTTCCTTTTTTGACTGTAAACCTACTTCTCTATTTTATTTAATAACCCTCTATTAAATAGTTAAATTCTATATTTAGAAAGAAAGCTTAAGAATTCCTTCTGAATAGAATGCTCATACTTTATCAGTGCATAAGTTTTTGAACCGGGAAGACTTATGCTGCGACAGTCTACTTCAAGAAACCTACCTTCTAGCAACTCTCTTCTTACAGTTGATTTAGGCAAAATCGACATGCCCAGCCCCTCAATAATAAACCTTTTAGTTATATGAGTCTGAGATACTTTCATCATTTTCGTAAAAGGATATATTACTTTTATCTGTTGACATAATTCATCCCAGTACCCTGGATGGTTATGTGTCAATAAAGTATGGTGTTGAAACATATCTTCTTCCTCTAAAGGATTGCCCGTTTCAGAATCAAATCCATCATGTGGTACCACAAGAACCAGTTCGTCATCATAGAGAAGATGGCAGAACAAGTCCATTTCCCTTTTAGGCAGGCAGGATAAGCCAATATCCACTTCCTCCCCTTCCACGGCCTGTTCAATATCAATTGATTCAATAATCCGAACGTTTATTTCAATAGTGGGATGCGTTTCTACAAACTTTTTTAAAACGTAAGGTAAAATGGTATCTGCAATTATTGGAGATATGCCAATTGTTAAACGGGAGGTGAACCCCTGTTGAAAGGAATGAAGATCTTCTATTCCCTCCTCATGAAGGGAGAGTAATCTCTTCGCATGTTTCAAGTACTTCCTTCCTGCCTCTGTTAGGCATACTTTTCTACCATCCCGGACAAACAGGATTGCTCCCACTTCTTTTTCCAATTGCTTTATATGTACAGTCACTGTTGGCTGGGATATATACAAATGTTCTGCCGCTTTTCTAAAATTATTTTTTTCAGCTGCAACTATAAACGTTCTTATCCAATTAAGCTCCAAAGAAAATTCACTCCTGATTACTATTATTAATCAACTAGTTCAAAAATATTTAATATTCATAATCAATCTTATTTTATAGAATATAGGTAATAAAAGAAAGGGTGATAAATAATGAGTCTTCAAAAAGGGTTAAAGGGTGTCATTGCAGCAGAAACCAGCATTAGTGAGGTGGATGGTTCTAATGGTCGCTTGGTATACCGAGGATATGAGATAAAAGACTTCTCAACTACTAATTCTTTTGAGGAGATTGCCCATCTCTTATGGTTTGGTGAGCTGCCTTCTAGTGAACAGTTAAAGAAGTTTAAATTAAATTTCGCATCCTATAGGTCTCTCTCTTCTACTATGGAAAAGGTTTTGTATATCCTCCCGGATGATATGGATATGATGAGTGTTATTAGAACCGTATTGTCAAGTGCAGGAAACCCATCGAGGAAATGGAAGCCAACAGTTGAAGAGGCAATGACACTCACAGCAATTGTACCTACAATCATCGCCTATCGAAAAAGGATATTAGATGGAAAAGATGTTATTCCTCCTAGTGAAGGATATGGGCATGTGGAAAACTATTTGCATATGTTAGACGGGGACAAAGCAAGACCAGAGCATATACGTGCATTAGAAACTTATATGATCTTAACAATGGAACATGGGATGAATGCCTCCACCTTTTCTGCCAGAGTAACTGCATCTACCGAATCGGACCTAGTATCTGCGGTAACTTCTGCGGTCGGGACGATGAAAGGACCACTTCATGGCGGGGCTCCCTCAGAGGTAATCTTCCTATTAAATGAATTGCGTGAAGTTAAGGATAAAGAATCACATTTACGAGAAAAAATACTGGCTGGAGAAAAGCTGATGGGATTCGGGCATCGTGTTTATAAAACGCACGATCCACGGTCTATTGCGCTTAAAGAAACGTTATTGGGCCTTGTGGGAAAAGATGTGTGGTTGGATTTGGCTTTAGAGGTAGAAAATGCAGCAATAACAGTACTGGAAGAATTGAAGCCTGGAAGAGGACTATATACGAACGTTGAGTTTTATGCTGCCGCCATTATGAAAGCAATTAATTTTGATGCTTCCCTATTTACGCCAACTTTTACAGCAAGTCGAATGGTTGGATGGACCGCCCATGTTTTAGAACAAGCAGAAGATAATGTGATCTATCGGCCATTGTCGAGGTATGTAGGGAACTAGTTTTTATCTGGCGCCTTTTATAGGTAAGGCGCTTTTTTATTGCTCTAAGAATCGCCTGTTTACATAACTATATTACAATTTATTAAATTGATAATGAAGACACTTTTAACGCAAATATACCTTCTAAAAGTCTTCATCCTCCCTCATTAGTAGTTCTTCCTATTTTCCTTACACTCCTCCAATCCCCTAACCACAAAAAAGCCAGAACCCTCATAAAAAGGTTCTGGCTTCAACAAGCTCCACCGCTTCAGCTATTCACAGCAATCATCCGAGCAATAAGATGTTTCGCTTTTGTTTTTGGACTCAAAATTTTGCAATTTCGGCTTTTCATTTTCCTCTTCCCATACTTTGGCCAAAGCCTCTGCAAATACTTCCGGGGGCTGGGCTCCGGATATGGCATACTTGCTGTTCAACACAAAGAACGGGACTCCCTGAACGCCAATCTCTTTTGCTTCCCTTTGGTCATAACGAACGTCTTTTTCAAAGGCATTCCCTGCTAACACATCTTCCACTTCCGCAGCATTCAAACCTAAGCTTACCCCTAGCTCCTTTAAATACCCCTTATCGCCAATATGCTTGGAATCAGTAAAATGAGCTTTAAGAAGGCTTTCTGTCACTTCTTTCGCTTTACCCTGAGTCTCCGAATATTTTGCTAGGCGGTGTGCATCAAACGTGTTAGTTGGAATGGATGCATCAAAGTTGAATTGCAAACCGACCTCAGACGCCTGTTTTGCAACTCCTGCACTCATCCGCTTTGCCTCTTCCACAGGCATTCCGTATTTTTTTGCAAGTATTTCATATATGGTCAAATCAGTATCACGCTTTGCATTTGGGTCTAACTCAAAGCTCTTGAATTCGATATCTATTTTATCTTTATGTGGGAAATCTTCTAATGCTTTCTCCAATCTTCGTTTACCGATATAGCAGAATGGACAAACATAATCAGACCAGATTTCTATTTTCATCGTTGCACCTCTTTTCCTGAACTAGTATGTATTATCATATCATAATGTGCGGAAAAGCTCTTACAATATGCATACTTCAAGAAGAAGGCCTACCTGAACAAGTTGATGTATTTCTTTATTAACTTTGTGAGTTTACCCTCAAAGAGCTTTTCCCGCCAGTAAAGATCTGCGGTTCGTTGAACGGCTGCAGCATGGTTTGGGTAAGGATGGATTACCATGGACAAATCACCGATCCTCTTGCCGAAATGAATGGCAGCCACCACTTCTTGCATCCAGTCCCCTGCCCCTCTACCAATGGCATGCGCGCCGATGATCGTTCCCTTTTTGTCTGTCATCAGTTTCACAAAACCTTTGGTGGAATTTGCCGTTACAAAACGGTCCACTTCAGATAACTTCATTTTGTAAACTTTATAATGTAACCCTTCCTCTATTGCTTCCTGTTCCGTTAATCCCATATGGAATATTTCTGGAGAAGAATAGGTTACCCAAGGAATTTGCTTATAGTTTATTTTTCGGCGCAAACCTAAAACCGCATTTTGCACCGCCAATTTACCTTCCATACCGGCAACATGAGTAAAAGGAAAGCTCCCATTTACATCCCCTACCGCATATACAGATGGAATGGAAGTTTGTAACAGTTTATTGACTTTAACGTAACCTTTTTTGTCCGTTGCCACCCCGATACGGTCTAGTGACAGTTGATTGGTATTTGGCACTCTTCCTGTTGCTACAAGAACGGCATCGGTTTGGAGAGTGAACTTTTCGTTTCCGACCTGTACCATCGCGACTTTAGTTCCTTGTTTCATTGTAACTTCCAGCAGTTGAGCTTTTCTGTAAATTTGAAATTCTTCTGAGAGGACGTTTTCGGCAAAGTGAATGATGTCATTATCCTCTTTCGCAAGGATATTCTCCGATTTTTGTACCACAGTGACCTTACTACCCAGCCTCGAAAATGCTTGTGCCAGCTCTATTCCAATCGGTCCACCGCCTATTACCAATAAGCTTTCTGGCAAAGATTCAATATCGAATATGGTTTTATTGGTTAGATATCCGGCTTCCTTCAACCCTGGTATATCCGGTATAAATGGACGAGATCCCGTTGCAAGTACCACTCTTTTTCCAGAAATGATTTTCTCTCCATCATTTATTGCCAACTCATTCTTGGATAGAAATGAGCCAGTTCCTTGAAAAACATCTACACCCATTTTTCGAAACCGATCGGCATCATCATGGTGTTGAATGGTTGCAATGACATCTCTGACTCGTTGCTGCACTTGTTTGAAATACTTGGAATAGTCAGGACGATACCCTAATGAAACTGCCTGATGCAACTTATTTGCTTCCTCAATTAGCGTTTTTGATGGCACACATCCATAGTGCAGACAATCTCCGCCAAGTTGCGTCCCTTTATCCACCAGTGCCACCTTTGCACCAAGTGAAGATGCACCCGCAGCTATCGTCAATCCCCCCGAACCACCACCAACTACAATTAAATCATAGTCAAAGTTTCCCATCATGACTAACCTCCACTCCTATTTATCATGATGATACATAAAAAGAGATTTTTCATCCAATATAACAGGCCCTTCAATGTGCCCATCGCCTGTCTAGAGTCCAACCTGATGGATGAACTCCCTGCATATTGCTTCAGAATCTACCCTCACGCTTACATAAGGAGGCTTTGTATTCCGGGTTGCTTCTACCGGTATTCCCAGCCAAAGAATTCGATTGTCAATCATAACAAAAGGAAAGCTTACTTCACCAGATAATCTCGAAACCCTTATTTTACATTTCTTAAGCGTGTCTTCCCACTCTTCGGGAAGGGTAACTTGATTGGGTAAACCCATTAAAATCGAGGTGTATGCATGTTCCATATCTTCAAAAACTCTTTCCCATTTTCTCGCATGCTGCCACTGAACCCTGTGGTGTTGATGCTTTATCCAACTTCCTATTTCATGTGGATGTACCTGGAGTTTAGATTTTTCCTGAAACTCCACTAGCTTTCTGATCATTTTATTGGAAGATACATTTCTTTTAATGAAGTGAGTGTCACTGATATGAACAAACTTGCCTTTGGTTCTTGTTACGGCAACGTTCAGGAGACGCTCACTTTCTTTCCCGAGTAACAGCATCCCTGGTCTCTCAAGAGGATAGCTGTCAACCGAATCGAAGATGATGACATCCCGCTCGCTCCCTTGAAAGCGATGAACCGTAGCTGCCATGATATCCGCCGTTTCTTTTTCATGTTGATATAAGTCTTGTAGCAGGATGTCCATCCATTGTGCCTGTGCTCGATATGGAGAAATATAACCGATTGATCGTGCTCCATCCATATATGCTTCATGAATCAATTGAAAGGATTGTAGTAGATGCCAAAGATTTATGCGGGATTTGCTGCTATTTTCTACAAAAGCATGCTCTCCAGTAAAACTGGTACTTAAAAGTATTGACGCTTTATCGGGAAAAGGTTGCTGTCTTGCTATATGAATTCTAGCTTTTGAGACACTTGGATGATCACCTACAAGAGAGTGATAAATATATTTATTTGTAAAAGAGGATATGTCAGGGTGCATCCTACGCTGTTCTTGTAACAAAAATAATTGGGGATGCAATTCTGATGAATGCACGCTATCCGCAACTCCTGTACGGTGGAAGACATCCTCTCTTAACCACTTTTCCACAAGTTCATGTCTTGCAGATGCAATAGGAGGAAGTTGTTTAAAATCTCCACAAATAATTATATGTTTAGCCATAGATGTTGCAAAAGCAGCTTGTGGAACATAGGCCATACTAGCCTCGTCCAAAATGATAACATCATAATCCTTTTCATATATGGCAGGATCCATTGCCGCTTTGGCCAATGTAGTTCCGGTAATGTATGCATCTTGTAAAAATTCCAATTCCTTTTGACGAATTTTCTCCAGTATTCTCGCAACCTTCGATTCAAGTTTCAGTAAGCTTTCAGAATCCCGCTTACTGAAAGATTTGGATAAATCTATCTTTAAATACTTTCTTTCTTCTATCACTTTATCCCTTTCTTCTGCAAGCCTCGGGTCCCGGTTTTGCAGTAACTGTGAGGAAGTGATGGCTGGAAGGTTTGACAACAGTTCACTGTTATGGGATCCGTACCTAAGCACATCTCCTTCAGTGTATCGTTCTTTTTTAGAAAGGAACGATGAAATTTCTCGCATAAGTACGTCTACAGATTGATTACTGTGAGAAAGTAGCAAAACTTTTTTCTTTTTAAAATATTTATTGGCGGCTACCCTGGCCAAGGTATAAGTCTTTCCAGTTCCGGGAGGCCCCCATACAAAGGTGACAGGGTTGTATTTTGAGCGAAGAATCAATTCATGGACATTGCTTTTAATGATATCAGTTGGATGTTTTGTCACATTAACCGGATTCATCAACCTATTAATACGTGCCCTTTTTTTCTTACTTTCTTTTATTTCATCCAGCCTTTGGATCAGCTGGTCCAGTAATTCCCAAGGATCATGAAAAAGATATGCTTCTGTAATCATATCCCCTAAAGATTCACCAAATGAAATAATGACGTTTTTCCCTTCGGAAGAAAGAATCTTCCCTTCTGTTTTTATCCCACCCCACTCCACTTTCACTTGTGAACCCACAGGGATTCGCACAGAAGTGTAGGTCTCGAAAAAATATGTGAAGGTGTCTTCTTTTGTCACAAGATGGCCATTTTTAATAAGATACTTTGTGCTTCCGTATTTCTTTAAATGTTGTATTTCAGCCTGTAAAGCTTTTTTCCACTCTTTTATGTATGATGAGGTTTTCATTCAGCTCTTCCTTTAGTAATTTGTGAATTTTCATTTCCAAACTATATCACAAACACAAAAAAAATAAAAAAGCCAAGGATTCTGGCAACCTATAGGTGCTGAATCCTGGCTCTATTATTTGTAAAAACTTACTACGTTCTTTAATACTTTCTTATCCTGCTTGCTAATTTTCTTAGGTTTAATAGGAGCAACAGCAGTTTTATCAGCACTTTCCATTGTGGAAATTTCAAGATAAAATGGGTTGGAGGTTTTATCACCATCTAGATACCCTTTAAGGATTTTCACTTTTGTAGTAGAACCTTTCAATAGTTCTTCATAGTCCCATGTAATATTGTTTTTGTAGGTTTTATCCATTCTTTCTTTTAATCCAAGCGCTTCTGAAACAGCATCCTCAGCAGTGCCCAAAAAAGTATCAGATCTTTTCAATCCTCTTTTTTTGATTCCATCTCCAGCTTTTGCTTGGAACAATAGACATGACATATAGGTCATCCTCTCTGTGTGTCGGCTTCACACCTTTAGACGGTGAATCTTAACACCAGGATACCAAAGGAACTTACCTTATCTTTATAGTGTAACCCCTTCAGCCAGTTTCTACCACCATTTTCTATTATTATACGTTATCATCTGAAAATATATTTACAGATTAAGTGGGAATATACGCAGGTTTATGAGATAATGAAAGAATGATTTGAAATTCCAAATGGAAAGAAGGAACATCAATGAAACAAAAAAACAAGTTCCAAGACAATGAGAAAGTCATTCTAAAAAGCACTGGCGAAGAAGTTACCATCTTAAAATTCAACTATGTCCCCAATTTAAAAAGATACTCCTACACAATAAAAGAAAACCCTAAAACTTTTTATTTTGAAGAAGAGATTAGACCTAGTTAAACTTACAAAATAACATGATGTAACGGAAGAAGTCTTGCGCACCCTGCTTAGGTTCTTTTTTTTTGTTATGTTTATTCCTTAAACGGGTAACGATAATAAAATACCCTTTGGAGGAATGAAAATGATTGTTATATATGTAAGTATCGGTATACTAGTTGTTTCAGCTTGCTTATTGGTTTTCTCCATTATTAAATTCAAGAAAAAAACACAACCGACCTTTTCCTTTTTCAGCTCGGTAGGGGAACGAATGCAGGAAGAAAACAATGCCATAACAGAGCAAGTGGAACAAATGAAAAGCAAACAAGAAGCTATCAAAAATGATATCGATTGGAAAAAGTCAGTTTTCACGTTTACACTTGCTGAAATGAAAAAAATACCAAATACGTTTAAAAGCACTTCCAAACAAAAACTAAATGAGTATGAACGTGGTATATAGTAAGACCAAAATGAAACCGACCAAACATGGTCGGTTTTAGACTGTTAACAAACTCTAATTATCTTTAGTGTTGCATTCTCTTGTTGTTCTTCGTTACAGGCGCTTCGCTTTCCGGCGGGCGGTCCGTAAGCCTCCTCACTCCGCTTCAGGGGTCTTACCTGTCCCTTCCTCCCGAGGGAGTCTTCGCGGCTTCCACTACGATCAACAGGGTATTGCATATTTCTTAAGATTATACTTTGTCTACACACTGAAACCGACCAGTATGGTCGGTTTCTTTCTGTTTGTTAGAGGGCTGTAAATTTTTCATCGTGATACTCTATCTCAGTGCGCAATCTGTCCTTATGATATATTGCATTGATTTCTCCACCTATGACAAGGGCTAAACCAGTTAGAAAGAGCCAAAGCATAAGAATGATAACTCCACCAAGACTTCCGTAAGTTGCCGAATAATTACCAAAATTACTTACATAAAATGAAAACCCGATGGAAACCATTTGCCAGATAACAGTTGCCACGATCGCGCCAGGAAAAAGTTCCTTGAACGTTTTGTTCACATTTGGTGCAATTCTATAGAGTGTAGTAATAATGGTAAAAATAACGAAAAATGCAATGATGAACCTCAGTACATTAAGTATCATAGCAGTGCTTCCCGGAATATATATTATATTTTCCAATTGACGAATAATGATTCCTCCGAAAACGGGAAGGAAAAAAGCAATCAGGAAAGCGAATATCAAACCGATGGTAAGTCCGATGGATAGTAACCTTACAAGATAGAAAGGTCTGGATTCTTCTACGTTGAAAGCTTGATTCATGGCACCGATGAATGCGTTCATCCCATTTGATGCTGACCAGATGGTCCCTAAAATTCCAACAGTCAATAGTCCTCCATTAGGTTTGTTTACGAAATCATTTATGTTCTCTTCAAAAACCGAAACAGTTTCTGGAGGCATTATAGTTTGGAGAAATTCAATGACTTTTTGTGGATCAATGTTTAGATACGGAATAATAGATAGGGCTAAAACCAGTAAGGGGAACACGGAGAGCATGTAGTAATATGCTTGTTCTGCCGCTAGTCCTGTTGCTCTGTCGTTTTTCATTTCGTTGCCTAATCTTTTTATAAATCGTATAAAACGACCCATTTATTTCCCCTTCCTTTCCGGGTGGCTATTTTCTTAGTAAAGGTAATGTGCAGCATCTGAAAGAACCACCGGACTTGATGATTTCAGAGATATCCACTTCTAGGACTTCATATCCCCTTTTTCTAAGCTGTGCATTTACATTTGAGTTACAGGGAAGACTGAAAATCTTTTTGTTCCCAATGGAAAGGACATTGGTTCCCATCGTGAATTGTTCCTCCTTGGTTACTTCAATCAATTCATACCGTTTAGATAAATATCCGATTTCCTGCTCCCTAAGGGCAGGAGTGTAAATCAACGCTTCCGTTGGGGAGATCACATTGAATACACAGTCAAGATGGAGGTAGGATTGTTCGATAGGAATTGGATACACCGTGTATTCAGGAAGGGCACCACGTATCTTATCCAAGCCTTCGGAACTTGTCCTTCCGCTAATTCCCACATAGACAATATCACGATCAATCATCACATCTCCGCCCTCCACACTATGTCCAGATAACGCGGTAAAAGAAGAATGGTTTTCCCTTAACCATGATTTAAGGATTTCTTCCTCCCCAGTTCTGATGTCACTTCCCATATGAGAGATAAAAACAGTGTCTCCTAGCGTGAATCCGATATCTCTGGTAAATACTTGTTCAGGCAATTTATCGGAAGGTGGCAGACTGTAAACATCAATTCCATTGGCAAGCATGGTTTGAACGAAAGTACGGTGTTGCTTGGATGCCAATGTCTCATCAATGTTGTCTTCGGCGTAATGTTTTTGGGTTTCGTTTATAATTTCGCTGATACTCATATGTGTCGGTGGGCAAACAACCACCTTCTTTAATTCACCGAATTCACTTGTGCATGTATGTCTTATCGCACGATTTGTTTGTTCAAGGTTTATCGTCAATTTAAAATCCTCCGATCAACTTATATGTATTGTTCTATGATGTGTATTCCCTAAACCGAGAATTGACTAAACCTTTTTGTAAAATAAAAAGCAAATCTAATTATAGTAATTAAATTTGCTTTTCATTGTTATTTATTTATTTTCCGATAAACATTTGTGTCCAATAGTTGCCTTCTTCAACGTATCCAACACCGATATGTGTAAACTCACCGTTTAATATATTCTTACGATGACCTTCACTATTCATCCAAGCCTGAACAACTTCTTCAGGTGAACGTTGGCCCATCGCAATATTCTCTCCAGCAGTATTGTAAGAGATCCCATAATCCCTCATCATATCAAAAGGAGAGCCATGTGTTGGGCTTGTATGTGAGAAGTAGTTGTTTGTTTGCATATCCTTCGACTTGTCTCGTGCTACATTACTTAAAGAAGCGTCAGCTTTGAGGTCAGAAAGGCCATTCTTACGGCGTTCAGCATTAGTAAGCTCAATAACTTTCATTTCTGTTTCAGAAATACCTTCTGTGGATTCCTCAGCTTGTTGCTGATTATCTTCCGTCGGTTCTTCAGCTGGCTGGTTTTCTGGAGGTGCAGCCTGCTCATTTTGTGGTGCTTGCCTTTGTTCAGGCTGACCTTGAGGTGCTTGCCCTTGTTCAGGATGACCTTGAGGTGCCTGTCCTTGCTCAGGCTGACCTTGAGGTGCTTCTTGCTGGAATTTGTAGATGGCAAACGGTCCCTGCTGTTGGAACTTTTCAACATGCGGGAACTTTTCACTTGGAATAGAAGTGCTAAACGAGTTTTGATCAATCGTTAAGTATCCGTTGTTAATTTCTTGGACATCTGCGCTTTGACCCTTCCCTCTTGCATCATTTCTAACTTGAGTAATACCGTTTCCAAAGTCATTATCGTTAAAAGCCGTGTTGTTAGTATCCATATTATCGTTTGCTGTGTTGTTATTACAACCTACCATCATAGATAATGCAAAGGCAGTGATAGTGGTGATTTTAATAAGTTTTTTCATGGTACATCTCCTTTTCATCGTTAATACTTCCTTAGTTTTGCTTTTTTAGTGGAAAGTATTATTGGTAAAAATGATGAAAAAGAGATATTCTTTGGAAACGCTTATTGTTCGATTAGTTTCTCCAGTACTTCTTGAATACGTAACCCTTGATCAAATCCCACTACTTTTGCTTCCTGCTTGTTTAATTTTTTGACAAATTCTTCGACTAATGAACTATTTGAAGGTACCAATAAAGACGGATCTAGTGTGGTCCATCCTTCCCCTTTGGTAGCAATGTTCACTTGCCTCCAGTTTAATAATGATAAGCTTTGTTTCGAACCGTGAATCGTAAAGGCTATTTCTTCTTTTTCAGCCTGCCCTACAAGACCATCGATAAGTACTTTCACCCCGTTTTCAAGTTTCAACGTAGCGATGACTCCTTTCTCGCTAAGTTCAGGGTCTGCAGGAAAATCGATGGAGCTGGAAACTTCTTTTACTTCTCCAAAAAAATGTAAAATCATCTGAAGATAATGGGGAGATATTTCCCTTGTAAAACCACCCTGGAGACGGCTATTTATCCAGTTTGTCTGTTGCCAAGGTCTTGGCCAGCGATCAAAATGCATTTTAAGAGTAATTCGCTTTATTTCTCCGAACGCATTTTCACTCATCATCTTTTCAATGGTGGCATATGCTTGTTCATAAACAAGCGGAAAGTGCATGGCATGTATTAACCCTGATTTCTCTGCAGTTGATAGCATCTCTAGTGCTTCTTGCTCGGAATTGGCAAGTGGCTTTTCACAAAGCACATGCTTATTATGCTGGAATGCCGCCATGACCACTTGATAATGAACAGCAGGTGGAACCGCTATATAGACAAAATCAATTTCTTCGAGTTGTAATAAGTCATGATAGTCTGAAAAACAATGGGCACCTTCACATTGCTGTACTGTTTCTTGTATAAGTTCTTGATTAAAATCACATAGTGCTACGATATGAATATCTGAGTGTTTTTTAAATTCTGAAATCAGTCTTTGGCCGACTACTCCTAAACCGACAATACCTACATTATAAATATTTTTCATGTTTTCCCCCTATAAAAAAACAGCTTTCTTGGTGAAAGCTGTCTGTTGAAAAAAGTTTTACATTTAGTCAGCCAATACGCGGATAAATTCTCTCATATAGTCGGGAAGGTCTGGTGGCCTGCGACTGGAGACAATGTTGCCATCCACGATTACCGCTTCATCTACCCATTCTGCCCCTGCATTCATCATATCATCTTTGATGCCTGGAGTACTGGTAACTTTCTTTCCTTGGAGGATCTTAGCGGAAATGAGTACCCAACCGGCATGGCAGATTTGGCCAATTGGTTTCTGTTGATCATTCATGGTGCGAACCATAGTTAATATATCATCAAATCGTCTGAGTTTATCAGGGGACCAGCCCCCGGGCACCAGAATGGCGTCAAAATCGTTAGGGTCGGCATCATGAAAAGAGATGTCTGATTTTATCGGTACACCATATTTTCCGACATAAGTAGTGTCCGCCTTTTCACCCGCAATAACGACCTGAACCCCTTCTTCGCGTAAGCGCAACACAGGATACCATAACTCTAAATCCTCAAATTCATCGCTCACTAATTGAATGACTTTTTTGTTATGTAAAGTCAAAAGAAAAACCTCCTTCACAATATTATATTTCCATTGTGAAGGAGGGCTGGCGGTTTTGCAAATTCTAAAAAGCATAACTACATCATATATACTTTTCAGCTAAAGCAAGTTGATTTTTCACTTGTTCAAATGATGTACCGCCTTCGCTTTTACGAGCATCCACAACATGCTTCGGTTGAAGGATCTCAAAAATGTCTCCAGTAAATAAAGGCGAAAATTGTTGGTATTCTTCCAGGGAAAGTCCGAGGAGATATTTATCTTGGTTGATGGCGTAGAGAACAATTTTTCCGATAATCTCATGAGCCTGTCTAAAGGGAAGCCCTTTAGTCACCAGGTAATCGGCAATATCTGTTGCGTTGGAGAAATCCTGTGAGACTGCTGCAAACATATTCTCCTGATTTACAGTCATCGTTTCAATCATTGGCGCAAGTAGTCTTAATGAACCATCAAGCGTTCTAACTGTATCGAACATCCCCTCTTTGTCTTCCTGCATATCTTTGTTGTATGCCAGTGGAAGTCCCTTTAAGACAGTCAATAATCCAACAAGATTTCCATACACTCTTCCAGTTTTGGCGCGAAGTAGTTCAGGTACGTCCGGATTTTTCTTCTGAGGCATGATACTTGACCCTGTACAGAAAGAATCATCAAGTTCGATGAATTGGAACTCCTGACTCGACCAGATAACCAATTCTTCCGAAAGGCGTGAGATGTGGGTCATGATCAAGGATGCATGAGAAAGGAATTCTACGATGAAGTCACGGTCACTTACAGCGTCCATGCTATTAGGATAAACTCTTTCAAACCCTAATAAGGAAGCGGTCTGTTCACGGTCTATCGGAAAAGTTGTGCCGGCCAATGCCCCTGCTCCAAGAGGTGACCAGTTAATCCGCTTTAAACTATCCTGCAAGCGTTCCTTGTCTCGTTCCAACATCCAGAAATAGGCCATGAGGTGATGGGCAAAAGAAACAGGCTGGGCACGCTGTAAATGGGTATATCCAGGAAGAATAGTATGCACATTTTCTTTTGATTTGAATAAGATGGATTTTTGGACATCTGTCAATAAGGTAATAATACTTTGTGTTTGCTTTTTCAAATATAAGTGCATATCTGTTGCCACTTGGTCATTGCGGCTTCTGCCGGTATGAAGCTTCCCTCCCACCGGTCCAATTTCATCAATTAATAACGTTTCAATATTCATATGGATATCTTCATGGGCAACGGAGAATTCCACTTCTCCTGCCACTATCTTTTTTTCGATCATTTTTAATCCATGTTTGATTGTAACCGCGTCATCCTCGGAAATGATGCTGCAATCGCTCAACATTTGTACATGAGCTATGCTTCCTTGTATATCTTCAAGTGCGAGTTCTTTGTCAAACTCGATGGATGCTGTAAAATCTTCGACTAGCTTGTTTGTCTCTTTTGTAAAACGTCCGCCCCAAAGCTTTGACATGTTGTTTCCTCCTCTTCATGCTAGCTAGCTTGTTATTTCGTTGCTGCCAATTATAGGCTCACTTTTTCTTTATTATGGATCTCTGCATATACTTTTGTCGGCAAACCCCATAGTTTAATGAAGCCGACTGCAGCATTGTGGTCAAACATATCCCCTTTGGAATAAGTTGCAAGCTCTTCATTATAAAGACTATATGGAGATTGTCGTCCTACAACGGTGTGGTTCCCTTTTTGAAGTTTCACTCGAATTTTACCTGTTACATTTTTCTGAGTTTCTTCAATGAATGCTCCAAGGGCGTTCACTAATGGAGAAAACCAAAGCCCTTCGTAGATGACCTTAGCCATTTGTTCATCAATGGACGTCTTAAATTGCGTAACCTCTCTTGGAAGAGTCAGGAATTCAAGCTCTTTGTGTGCTTGAATAAGAATGAGGGCTGCCGGGTTTTCATACACTTCACGGGATTTTATTCCCACGAGACGATTTTCTATATGATCGATTCTTCCAACCCCGTGTTTTCCACCTAACAAATTCAATTCTTCAATTAAACCTACAAGATCCATCTGTTTATCGTTTAAGGCAACAGGTACCCCTTGATTAAAAGTGATTTCCACATATTCCGGTTGATCTGGCGTATGCTCAATAGGGTTGGTCCAGTCAAATGCGGCTTCAGGTGCTTCATTCCATGGATTTTCCAATACACCCGCTTCACAAGCTCTTCCCCAAATATTTGCGTCAATGGAGAATGGGTTTTCCAAATTCACCGGAATGGGAATATTATGTTTTACGGCGTATTCAATTTCCTCATCTCTGGTCATCCCCCACTCACGAACAGGTGCAATGACTTTTAGGTTCGGATTCAACGCTTGGATAGATACTTCAAAGCGAACTTGATCGTTCCCCTTACCTGTACAACCATGCGCCACTGCTACCGCTCCCTCTTCTTCCGCCACCTGAACAAGGAGCTTGGAGATGAGTGGACGTGACAAGGCAGATGACAGAGGATATTTCCCCTCATACATTGCATTTGATTTCAATGCAGGTACAATATAGTCATTGGCTAGCATCTCTTTTGCATCCACCATAATTGCTTTGATTGCCCCAACATCCAATGCCTTCTGTCTGATGGATTCAAGATCTTTTCCTTCACCAACATCCAATCCGAGGGCAATGACATCATACCCATATTTCTCCTGTAACCATTTAACTGAAACGGAGGTATCAAGTCCTCCGGAATAAGCTAATACCACTTTCTCTTTACCCATAAAAAGTTCCTCCTCTGGTATAAAAATCTACGGTGTTGTATTTTTATACATTTTATTGTAAAAAAAATTAGTTTCCAAGTAAAGCCTTCAATATGGCCTTTTGTGCATGAAGTCGGTTTTCGGCCTCATCGAATACCACGGAATGTGGGCCATCTATAATATCTGCAGTAACCTCTTCTCCACGATGGGCAGGTAGGCAATGCAGAAAGATGAAATCATGTTTGGCGTGCTTGCAAAGTTCCTTGTTTACTTGAAATGGTGCTAATGTCTTTAGGCGTTCTGCGGTTTCAGCTTCTTGCCCCATACTGGTCCAGACATCCGTCACTACTACATCTGCATCCTTGATCATCTCTTCTGGACATTCACCAATCAAAATGGACGACCCTGTTACAATTGTCTCATTCTTCACATTTTCTATAATGGAAGCATCCGGTTCATAACCAACAGGACATGCAATGGAAATGTCCATTCCAACTTTTACAGCACCTTCTATCAATGAATGGGACATATTATTGTTTGCATCCCCCAAATAACAAAGCTTTAATCCTTTTAGCTTCCCCTTATGCTCCTGAATGGTAAGCAGGTCTGCCAATACTTGTGCAGGATGATGGGAGTCTGTTAGACCATTGATTATCGGTACGGTGGAATGAAGGGCGAACTCTTCTAGAATTTGATGTTCGAAAGTACGGATCATCAACCCATCCACATAACGGGATAACACTTTTGCCGTGTCGGAAGGAGATTCTCCGCGCCCCAATTGAATATCATTGGAGCTTAAGAATATTGCATGGCCGCCAAGCTGCAGCATGCCTACTTCAAATGACACTCTCGTTCTTGTGGATGACTTTTCAAAAAGCATGGCAAGTACTTTTCCTTGTAGATAAGGATGAGCTCTTCCTTCTTTTTGATATTTTTTTAGTTTAATAGCATCTGCCAATAAATAATGGATATCATTTTGTGTCAAGGATCCAAGTGTCAAAAAATGAGATTGACTCAATTGATAGGTATCCTTGTTCGTTTCCCATTTTAGTACACTTTGCATAAATATTCAACCTCTCTTTTACTGTTTTTTAAATAATTTTTGATGGTTTGATAATTTTGCGCTATTGGTTGGTCCAACAAGTTTGCTTGTTGAGCCGTTTCTAGACATGTAAAAGTTTTAATACCGTGCTTCGTACACAATGCTCGATAAAAGGCTCCTTCCCGCGATTGATCTCTCCCTTTAGTCGGGATGATGATCGCCGCCGCCAAGGATTGTTTCTTTAAGGTGGAGTCGATTTCTTCTTTTAGAACTGTTGTCACAGCAATTCCGTGTTTCCTCAAGTAGGCCGCCGTTCCTTCTGTTGCATATAATTTTATGCACTTCTTCTGGAGTTCCGCAAGTAATGTAAGAGCCTGTTGTTTCTCCCGATCGGCTATCGAACAAAAGACGGATTTTTGCTCTCCTGATTTCGTAAATGGACTTTTCTTGCCGGCAAACAAGGCCTTATTCAATGCTTCTTCTACTGTCATCCCCATTCCGATGATTTCTCCGGTAGACTTCATTTCCGGTCCAAGAACATGATCGACGTCCTTTAACTTGGAAGCTGAGAAAACAGGGGCTTTTACAGTCCAGAAGCCAGGTTCCTCTTTCAATCCTATCTGAGTGAGCTTCTCACCCAATTGTGCCCTGACTGCCATCTCTATCATGGGTACATCTGTTACTTTGCTGACAATAGGTACAGTCCTTGATGCTCTTGGGTTGACTTCCAGTACATAAATACTGTCTCCTGAAAGAACAAATTGAATATTGGCAATCCCGATGATTTGGGCTTTTTTACAAATTCGTTGTGTGTAATCCACCAATTTATCTTTCATATGTTTTGTTAATGACAGGGGAGGGAAAATGGCGAGGCTGTCACCTGAATGAACACCAGCTTTTTCTATATGCTCAAAAATTGCAGGAATAAATACTTCTTCCCCATCAGATATAACATCCAGCTCGCATTCAAGGCCAGGAATGAAACTGTCAACCAACAAAGGCCAGAGCGAATCATCCGATTCATGCATGTGGATGAATTCATCCAACTCTTCTTCATTATATAGGGTGTACATGGATTGACCACCAATCACATACGACGGTCGCACCAATACCGGAAAGCCGATATCCTCTGCTGCTGCCATCAATTGATGTGGTTGATCTACCATCTTACCTTCAATATGAGGGATACCTTCTGTTTCCAGCAGATTGTAAAAATGGGCACGGTCCTCCAGCTGATCAATGGAACCCATGCTGGTTCCTGCGATTATTACTCCCTCACGTACCAAGCCTTCCGCCAAATTGATAGCAGTCTGACCTCCAAATTGTATAAATACAAGGTCGACATTTTCTTTGTGGATGATTGGTAGAATATCTTCTACTGTAATTGGTTCAAAGTATAATTTATCAGCTATGGAAAAGTCCGTACTTACTGTTTCAGGATTATTGTTGACCACGATTGTGTCATATCCTGCTTTTTTCAATGCTTTCACCGCGTGTACGGAACAATAGTCGAATTCAATACCCTGCCCGATCCGAATCGGTCCGGAACCGATGACAAGAGCTTTCTTGTTCTTGCTTACAATCACCTCATCGCTCCCGTTATAGGTGGAATAGTAATAAGGAGTGATTGCTTCAAATTCTGCAGCACAAGTATCAACTAGTTTATAAGATGGTTTAACTTGATTCTCTTTCAATAACTCTATTAACTCTTCATTAGTACATCCCAGAAGAACACAAAGTCTTTCGTTACTTATGTTTTGACTCTTAGCCTTCTTTAGCAGATGGTGAGAAACAGTAGCCAATGTTTTATCGGAGATCTGTTCTTCCAACAATACCATTTGCAAGAGTTTATTCAAAAACCACTCATCAATGGATGTCACTTCATGGATGGAACGGACAGACAACCCTTTCATCAATGCATGAGTGATGGCAAATAGTCTCATGTGTGTAGGTTCACGGAGTAGTTCCGTCCGTGCTTCTTCACTCATTTTATCCATGATCGGGTGCGTTATCCCGTGTACCTTTATTTCCATGGATCGTAAACCTTTATTCAAAGCCCCTTCAAATGTTCGGTCTATTGCGAGAACCTCACCTGTTGCTTTCATTTGTGTACTGAGGTTAGTATCCGCTTCTGGGAACTTGTCAAAAGGAAATCTTGGAAGTTTTACTACTACATAGTCCAATGCAGGCTCAAAGGATGCAAATGTGCTTCCTGTGATAGGATTTTTGATTTCGTCCAAATGGTAGCCGATGGCACACTTTGCAGCGATTCTGGCAATCGGATATCCAGTAGCCTTCGAAGCAAGTGCCGATGAACGGCTGACTCGCGGGTTCACTTCAATGATATAGTAATTATCTGATTGCGGGTCCATGGCAAATTGGATGTTACACCCTCCCACAATCTTTAAGCTTCTTATAATTTTCAGACTTGCATTTCTCAAAATTTGATATTGTCTGTCCGTCAACGTTTGTGAAGGAGCCACTACAATGGAGTCTCCTGTATGGACCCCAACTGGATCGAGGTTTTCCATGTTACACACGATAATGCACGTGTCATTGTCGTCGCGCATCACTTCATACTCCACTTCTTTCCACCCTTTGATACTTTTTTCTACTAACACTTGATGTATAGGGCTTAGGTTCAATCCATTTACCAATAACGATTCAAGTTCCTGATCGTTATGGGCGAAACCTCCACCCTCTCCCCCTAGTGTGTAGGCGGGTCTTATGATGATGGGATATCCTATTTCTTTTACAAATTGGATTCCTTCCTCAAATGTGTGGACTATTTGTGATTCAGGAATCGGTTCATTAAGTTCCATCATCAACTTACGGAATTTCTCTCTATCTTCCCCTTGCTGTATGGATTTTACAGATGTACCTAGAACCTGAACATTGTTTTTCTCAAGGATACCTTTTTGGTAGAGTTCCACAATCAAATTTAAGGCTGTTTGACCACCAAGGGTACCGATTATCCCGTCAGGCTTCTCCATGATGATTATTTTCTCCAAACATTCAACCGTCAATGGTTCCATATACACCTGGTCTGCAATGTCAGAATCTGTCATGATTGTTGCAGGATTATTGTTTACTAGAACCACTTCGATGCCCTCTTCTTTCAGGGCCAGGCACGCTTGTGTCCCTGCATAATCAAATTCTGCAGCTTGACCGATGACGATGGGGCCAGAGCCGATTACTAACACTTTTTGTATCTCGTTAATGAATGGCATATGTCATTACTCCCGTTTTTTCGTTGATGAGTTTCAGAAATTGTGTAAACACATAATTGGTATCTTGTGGCCCTGGGTGTGCTTCTGGGTGGAATTGGACGCTTAATACCGGAAGTTCTTTGTGCTGAAGCCCTTCCAAGGTCCCATCATTGATATTCTTATAGGTTATCTCAAAAATCTCTTTATCTATGGAGTCTTCACAGACGTTATAGCTATGATTCTGTGAAGTGATGTATACCTTCCCAGTGGCAACATCTTTTACAGGGTGGTTACCGCCCCTGTGTCCAAAAAGCAATTTACTGGTCTTTGCCCCGAAGCTGAGTGCCAGCAATTGATGACCCAGACATATTCCGAGTGTTGGATATGCTTGTGCTATTTTTATGATTTTAGGAAGTTGCTCTTTTAAGTTTTCTGGATCTCCAGGTCCGTTACTCAATAGTACGCCATCTGGGCTGAGGGATTGCAATTTTTCATAGCTAGTTGTGAAAGGTAACACCGTTACCCGACAACCTGAGAATAGTAAAGCGTCCAAAATGGATTTTTTATAACCATAATCCATTAAAACGATATGCGGACCTGGTCCTGGATAAGTTTTCTGAATTTTGGTGGACACGAGCTCCACCCAATTCTCCTCCACTTCCACATTTGGAAAGTTTTTTACAGAGTCTGTGATATATCCTTTAACTGATCCACGCTTACGTATTGTTTTCACCAGTTCTCTTGTGTCAACATTACTTAACCCACTGACGCCCATTTTCACCAGCAGCTCTTGAGCGTCTCCAACGGAGGCATAGTGATTAGGCTCTTGACATGCCTCTCCCATCACAACACCTTTGGCATATATGGTTTCCGCTTCATGATCATGGGGATTAATACCGTAATTTCCTATTAAAGGGTAACAAAAAACAATAATCTGTCCTGCATATGAAGGGTCTGACATGATTTCTTGATAACCGGTCATACTCGTATTGAAAACCACTTCCCCGACCGCTTCTTCCTTGCTCCCTATTAATACGCCAGGGAAGACCTCCCCCGTTTCAAGTATTAAATATCCATTATCCATGCTGTTCCTCCTCATATTGCTGTAATACCTTGGTGAATTTCTGAACAAATACATCCACTTCATCTTTTGAAACCGTGAGAGGTGGAAGAAGTCTTATCACATTTGGTCCGGCGCTTAATAGTAGTAGCTTTTCTTTCAATGCTATTTTCACAAGCTCAATAGCTTCACCTTCTATCAAGATTCCAATTAACATGCCCCTTCCCCTGATTTCTTTGATAAATGAACGATTATCTTTTAAGTCCTCAAGATTTGATAGTATATATTGGCTTTGCTCTACGGATTTTTTTATAAGGTCGGTCTCACTTAGAACTTTTACTGTTGCAGTACCTGCACAACTTGCTAATGGATTCCCTCCAAAGGTACTTCCGTGCATGCCTGGCTGAAAGGCCGCACCGACATCTGCTTTTGCCAGCATGGCTCCGATCGGAAATCCAGAGCCCAATCCTTTAGCAAGTGTCATTATATCCGGCTCGATGCCGTATTGTTCATATAAGAAGAGGCTTCCTGTGCGTCCCATACCTGTTTGCACTTCATCCACGACCAGCAGGATTCCAGCCTCCTTACAGATAGAGGACAATTCTTTGATCCATTTGTCGTCAGCTGGTATTACCCCTCCTTCTCCCTGTAGAAGTTCCAACATTACAGCTGTTGGAGAAAGTTCTTTGATTGTTTGGAGAGCTTGATCGTCGTTGAATGGCAAGTGGATGAACCCCTCAAGCATCGGTTCAAAGCCTGCCTTTATTTTTTCCTGACCGGTCGCGGCCACTGTGGCAAGTGTTCTTCCGTGAAAACTTTGATCAAACGTCACAATGCTTGCCTGTTTGCCACCATTTTTTTTAGCAAAAGAGCGAATCAGTTTGATGGCAGCCTCATTCGCCTCTGCCCCACTATTACAGAAAAACACTTGATCAAAGCAGGATTTTTCAACCAATAGCTCGGCAAGCTCTTCCTGTTTTGGTATGTGATAAAGGTTAGAAGTATGCCATATTTGTGTGATCTGTTCTTCAAGAGCCGCTTGAATCTTTGGCGGACAATGTCCAAGATTGCATGTGGCAATTCCACTGGTGAAGTCTAAGTACTCCTCTCCGGTGTCAGACCAGACAAAAGTCCCTTTTCCCTTTTGTATGGATAGTGGAAGCCTGCTGTATGTATTCATGACAGGTGTTTGATTCAAGGTAGATTTAGACACTTTTCTCCATAACCTCCTCCAAATGGAATGTAGTACCCACTCCGGCCTTTTCTAAAGCGAATTGGGTTAAAGCCCCAGGTGTCGATCCGTTTATGATTCCAACCTTGCTTACACCGTTTACTAAGCAGGAAATTGCTGCATTAACTTTCGGGATCATCCCTCCGGTAATGTGATTTTCTTCTATTAAACTGGTAACTTGTGTATCTGATAAATCACTAGCAATGGCTTTCCCCACTTTCACACCATCTACATCTGTTACCAGACATAACGTAGATGTAAAAGCACATGCTATCGCAGCAGCTGCAAGGTCTGCATTTATGTTATAGTGCTGTCCGTGATTATCCACAGCAACTGGGGAAATAATCGGAATCACCCCCTGTGCCATTACCGCTAATAATAATTGTTTATTCACTTTTTCAATCTCTCCGACAAGCCCTAACTCCTCCGCATTGGAAATGGGTTTTGCCATCATAAACTTACCATCCACTCCGCTCAAGCCAAGTGCATTTCCTCCCGCTTTCATCACCTGACGAACAAGATGCTTGTTCATGCTCCCGGATAAAATCATTTCCACCACTTCCAATACAGGTTCCGTCGTCTTTCTAAGCCCATTTACGAAAGTGGTGTCCACCTTAAGCGCAGAAAGCAGAGTGGAGATGGATGGACCTCCACCATGTACGATGATCGGTTGGATATCATGTACGCTCTTCAATTCCACAAGTTCCTTAAAGAAGGTGGAGGGAAGTTTCTCAATGGTACTGCCGCCACATTTGATAACAAGAGTTTTCATCATATATTGCCCCTCCTTTTATGTTCGATATGAAGCATTAATTCGCACGTAGTCGTAGGATAAATCACAGCCCCAGGCTGTTGCTTGGTGATCACCCGCAAACAGGTCCACCATTATTTCAATTCTTTCATTTTTAAGATAGTTTTTTGCATCTTCTTCACTGAATGGCACCGGCATACCTTTTTGGACAACTTCAATTGGACCTATTTTCACTTGGATTTCTTCCGTATCTATTTTTATTCCACTATAGCCTACTGCGCTAACGATTCTACCCCAGTTAGGGTCCTCTCCATACACCGCTGTCTTGACTAGGCTTGATCCAACGATGGTTTTGGCAATTACTTGTGCCCCATGGACAGTTTCAGCGCCTTTTACATGTACTTCAATTAACTTGGTCGCTCCTTCCCCGTCTCGTGCTATCTGTTGTGCAAGAGATTGACATATCAGTTGAAGACCTTCTTTTAATACCAGGTAATCCAAGTCATTTTGTTGTATTTCTTCGTTTCCTGCCATCCCGTTTGCAAGCACCAATACCATATCATTTGTACTTGTATCCCCATCAACTGTAATCATATTGAACGTATCCGTCGTTACTTCTTTTAAGGCTTGATGTAACGCTTTTGGATTTATTTTTGCATCCGTAGTGACAAATCCTAGCATCGTCGCCATGTTTGGGTGAACCATTCCGGACCCTTTGGCAGCACCAGCTATGGTGATGGTTTTGCCGCCTATTTGCATTTGGAAACAAACATTTTTCGTAAAGGTGTCTGTAGTCAGGATGGATTCTTCAAAAGAGGAGGCATCTAAGGTGGAATCAATAGCTGATATCGATTCCACTCCCTTTTCTATTTTCTCAATCGGAAGCTGCTCTCCGATGACTCCCGTAGAGATGATGGCAATGTTATGTTCCTGCAGGTCTGTCTTTTCAGCAAAAAGTTTTCTCATTTTATATGCATTTTCTAAACCTGTTTTTCCTGTACAAGAATTGGCATTTCCCGAATTCACCAAGATTCCCTGAAGGGTGCCATCCTTTGCGATGCTTTCTTGGGTAACCTTTAATGGAGCTGCCTGGAATTGATTTGTTGTATAAACTGCTGCCGCATTTGCAGCTACTGTACTATATATCCAACCAAGATCTTTTCTCTTACGCTTTATCCCGCAATGCAACCCACCCGCCATGAAGCCTATAGGGGTACAGATGTTTCCTTCTTTCTTCTCCACCCACATTTCTGTCTTTGTTAAAGTTTCCACCTTCATTAGCTCACCTCTTTTTTATGGATTATCCCGGCCTTATGGATAGACAGGTGTGATCGTCAGTCCTGTATTCTCATTCCACCCGTTCATTATGTTCATGTTCTGCACTGCCTGGCCCGAAGCGCCCTTCATTACATTATCAATAACGGAAACGATCATTATTCTATTTGTCCTTTCATCCACTTTCACTCCAACATCGCAAAAGTTGGAACCAAATACTTCTTTGGTTGCAGGAAATTGATCTTCCTGTCTGATTCGAACAAAATATTCACCTTGATAAGACTCCTGATAGAATTTCAGTGCTTCTTCAGTGGTTAATTGTTCGACTAAATCAGCATATATTGTACACATGATGCCTCTAGACATCGGGACGAGATGTGGGGTAAAAGTGATGGTAGCAGAATCACCGGAATAGGCTTGAATCACTTGTTCCATTTCCGGGATATGTTGATGGTTTCCAAGTTTATATGCCTTAACATTTTCGTTCACTTCACAATAATGGGTACCCATGGAGGCTTTCCTTCCTGCGCCGGTAACCCCCGACTTTCCATCTATGATGATGGAACCGGTATGGATCAACTTTTGCTTCAATACAGGTGCCAGGCCAAGCAACGTGGCGGTCGGATAACAACCTGGATTTGCAATAAATGAAGAGGTTTTGATTTCTTCCCGAAAAAGTTCAGGAAGTCCGTATGTAGATTTTTGCAAAACAGACTCAGGTGCAGATGAATATTTATACCATTTGTCGTATAATGCAGAATCTTTCAAACGATGGTCACCTGATAGATCGATACAAGGTATCTCTTTCTCTATAAAATGATGAATCAAGTTCTTAGACACTCCAGAAGGTGTAGCAAAAAAGAACAAGTCTGCCTTTCCCATCATCTCCTCTATATTAATTTCTTCGAGCCTTGTCTCTGCAATACCTTGTAAATGAGGGTATTGTTCTGTTATCATTTGACCGCTCGTTGAGTGAGACGCCATAAAACTTAATTCCACTTCTGGATGCTGTTGTAGAATTCTTATTAGTTCTGCCCCGCTATACCCGTTCGCTCCTATAATTCCAACCTTCAAGTTCTTCATCCTCTCCATGGATTTATAATATGAATTATTATAACTACGTATGTATAAAAATACAATATGTTTTTTCAAGAAACCAAAAAAAATAACCACAGAAGCTATATGCTCCTATGGTTAATGTATTAATCTAGTCTCCTAAAGCTGCAATGGTCTTCGCCAATAGTTCGGTTCTTTCAGTCAGCGATGGGATTTCAAGGTACTCTTGTTCACTATGGGCATTCCCTCCCACAGGGCCCATGCCATCGACGGTGGCTATTCCCATAGCTGCAGTAAAAGATGCATCAGACCCGCCTCCAGTGGCGGTATCTTTTACCTCCAAACCAATTTCCTCCCCTACTTTTTCAATAACATGTAACAAAGACTCTGTCCGCTCTGTCTTTTCCATCGGAAGCCTATTCATTTCCCCGATAAGCTCCACCTCTGTTCCTAAGACATCTGAGGAGGCACAGATTTTTTCCAATTTACGCTCGATCGGCCTTGCCTGATCTTGTTCCGTTATCCGGATGTCGACATGGGCAACGGCACTATCGGACACTGTATTAACGGATGATCCCCCTTCGATCAGACCTACATTTACACTGATTCCTTTAGAATGGTCGTTAAGCGCATGTAACTGGATGACTTTATGTGCCAATTCCTCAATAGCACTTCTTCCTTTCTCAGGTTCAATCCCGGAATGTGCTGCCCGGCCGCGAACATTTATCGTATACTTCCCTTTTCCTCTTCTCGCTGTTACCAATGATCCATCTTTTCTCGCTGGTTCCATGATCAGAGCATATTTTTTATCTTTTGCCTTGTTTTCAATCAGGGCCTTGGAAGACGGAGAACCAATCTCTTCATCACTGTTTAATACTAGAACAACATCCTGATAAGCTTTCGAATGAGAATGAATCAGTGCTTTCATGGCATACAGTATGGAAACCTGGCTTGCTTTCATATCAATAACACCCGGCCCATAAGCCCTGTCGCCTTCTACCTTGAAGGGTCGACATTGTACAGTACCATTAGGAAAAACAGTATCCATATGTGCCACAATAATAATCTTCGGTTCTTTTGCTAATGGATGTTGTATGACCAAATGATTCCCATATTTCTCTTCTTCCAAAACTTGAACGGAAAAACCAATGGTTCTATATTCCTTTGATAGGATAGTGCCAACTTGGTCTATTCCCTCTTTTGAAGTAGAACCACTATCAATATTGACCAGTTTTTCCAATAACTCTAGCATTTCAGATTGGTTGTTTTGTAAAAACTCTTTCATCTTACTCTCTCCTGACATAATAGACGCATCAACCTTGTTTTTCTATATACATATATTTATCTACATCCACCATTATACCTTTTCTACTTATTAAGTCCTATATTTCCTTTATTCTACCTATTTTAATAATTCAAACCTATTTTCCTTAAAAATATTTCTTATCTGAATAAACAATTTATTATGGATTTCCATTAATCTATGGTATATTTAATAGGCGATGAGCTGAATTGTGTAAGTCGACGGACGCGCTCTATGAGCAAGGCATGAATGTGGTCATGCTGTCCCTCGCCTCAATACGCAGGAAGGTACCTTTATAGGTACCTTCTT
The DNA here is from genome assembly GCF_021991925.1 of Sutcliffiella horikoshii. Taxonomy (GTDB): domain Bacteria; phylum Bacillota; class Bacilli; order Bacillales; family Bacillaceae_I; genus Sutcliffiella_A; species Sutcliffiella_A horikoshii_F. The sequence goes on from NZ_RXZI01000001.1 coordinate 945,657, forward strand.
TTTTTTGTGGTATACTGGCTTCATCTTTATAGAAGGCTCTTTTCTCAAAGATTGTTGCTATTCACTAGTAAAAAGTCGGCAATTGGACTTTTTACAGCTTGGATACACTCGATAAGCATGAAATATAATTAGTATTACAGTGAAAAGAGCACGACAATAAGTAGTATTACGGATGATCTAAAAATACGTAATAGCAACAAAGTTTACGAAAATAGCTTTATGAAAGAAGGAATCACTATGATACGTTTTGGGGTTATCGGAACAAATTGGATTACAGAATCTTTCATTGATGCGGCACTAGAGCTGGAAGACTTCCGCTTATCTGCTGTTTTCTCCAGAAAAAAAGAGACAGCAAAAGAATTCGCCAATAAATATGGTGTATCTACTATTTATACCGACTTAGAACAATTTGCCCAGTGCGGTGAAATAGATGCAGTCTATATAGCAAGCCCAAACTCCTTACATGCCAAACAGGCTATAGCTTGCATGAATAAAGGAAAGCACGTCATCTGTGAGAAGCCAATAGCTTCGAATACAAAAGAATTACTTGAAATGAAAGCAGCAGCAGAAAAAAACAATGTGGTCCTTATGGAAGCCATGAAAACAACTCTTTTACCAAATTTTATAGCCGTAAAGGAAAACCTACATAAGATTGGGAAGATCAGACGGTACAGTGCAAGCTATTGTCAATATTCCTCCCGCTATGATAAATACAAAGAAGGCATCGTACTAAATGCTTTCAAGCCTGAATTCTCCAATGGCTCGCTCATGGATATTGGTATATATACCATCTATCCGATGGTGGTATTGTTCGGTAAGCCAGACTCTTTACATGCAAAATCTCATATACTGGAATCAGGTGTTGATGGACAAGGAAGCATTGTATTCCAATATACCGGCATGGATGCCACTGTTTCCTATTCGAAAATAGCAAACTCCTACCTGCCTACTGAAATTCAAGGAGAAGAAGGAACGATTATCCTCGATAAGATCCATACTCCTGAAAAAGTAATCATAAAGTACAAGGATGGATCGGAAGAGGAGATTACTGTCTCACAGAAAGCAAAATCTATGTTTTATGAAGCGGAAGAGTTCATTCGTTTAGTTAAGTCGGGTGAAAAGGGTTCCCCCATTAATTCTCTAAGCAATTCCCTTACCACCATGAAGTTGATAGAGGAAGCCCGCTCTCAAATAGGCTTGGTCTACCCTGCCGACCAATAATATATTTAATAGTTTCCAAAGGAATCGTCTTTTTATAAGGGTGGTTCCTTTTTTTTATCCATACACTCTGTTAAAGGCCGCTGTTGATTTCCGCAATAGGCTTCGCTTTCCGCGGGGCGACCTTGAGCCTCCTCGCAACACTTGGGGGTCTCAAGATTGTCGCTACTCTCCCGCAGGGAGTCTACGCCTCTTGCTCCAATCAACAGCTGGAAACTTGCTCATTATCAACAGGCAACTTTAACAGAGCCTATCCATAAAAAAATGCCTCTATCATTATTTTATAGATTTTCGCCCTTTTTTATGAAATCTAGTAAATTGGTCTTTTATTAGAGGACATATGTCCACTCCCTTCTCTATCAACTACATACAATATGGTAGATAAGAAAAAGGGGGTGTTATAATGGCAGACGGAAATGAGATGAAACGAGATATTTCAAAACTGACACAGGCAACCACCAACATGATGCTTCAAAATGTTTTAAAGAAACACAATGTCAAACTAAGTGGGAAGAATTTCTCGAAAGAACAAAAAGCGCAATTAAAAAAATTGGTTTCAGACATCCAAGACTCCTTTGGTAAATTGGAAAAACTTCAAAAAGAAGAAAAATAAAAAAACAAAAATAAAAATTAAATTAAATGGGGGATTTAAATTATGAGTAAAGATTGGTTATTCGGTGGAAGAAGCTGTGGTTTCGACCATGGTTGTGGAGATAATAGAGGCTGGAATGCACTTGATGCAGGATGCAGACATCCGTTTGACAATGATGGTGTAGCTCAAGAAGCTGCCCAAGTAAACAAAATGGTCCAAAAATCCTATGAGCAAATTATCATTAAAGACTCTTGTGATATTGAAGTAACAACTACTGACACAAAGATTGCGGTTTCACTGCAAGCTGCTATCCAAGCTGCTATAGCTCTAGTAATCAGTGTAAGCATTGCTGACAGCAACAAAGCGGAGCAAGTAATCCAAGAATTGCTTCAAAGCTCCAAATCTGTACAAGTAAATAGTCAACAAACGTATATCCAGAACTCTCGTGGTGTACGCGTAACAACTACTGACACAGATCTAGTATTGAACATCCAACTACTTCTTCAACTATTGATTGCCCTAGTTGTAGCTGTAGACATCTTATAATAATAGAAAAGTCTTGTCGCTTTATATGACGTTAAAAAGGATGAAACTTAAGCCGGGAACGGCCGCCTTCCGTTCCCGCAATAGCATAATATGTTTCGCCTCCTAGTATGACCCGTCTCACACCACCACACCTACAACTAGTTCGTCGAAGAAGAAGACCTAAAAAGGTCTTCTTTTTCATCGTTTTGAATCTAGTTATTTGCCTAGTTTTACATAAAATACGCGCAAAACATAGACTCTCTCATAAGATACTGTATCCCGGAAACTTAACGAAAAGATAAAGGAGTTCACTTATGAGAGAGAATAATAAAGGCCTGCTGCCACACCCTAAAATTTTTTATCAAACTACGGTAAGTACATCCAATCAGCAGGAGTATCGAAAAAATTATTTAAAGGAAATTTTGAAGCGACAGGAAGAAACGAATGATCAATTTACTACGACTGTCACAGATCTAAACAAAAACCTTCAGCAAGGATTGACCGACCAAGAAAACAACTATGAGCATATACTCGGCAAGCTAAATGTTCATGATACTTTCCATCAAAAGATAACGGAAAGTTTGACCGTTCACCAAGGGTACTTCCAGCAAATAACGGATAAATTGAATACACAAGATATCAATCAACAGCATTTTCATGATCAGTTAAAAGTCCAAACAAGCATAAGTGATGAACTACATGAAAGCATTAGGTCAACGAAAGCCTCCAATATGCAAATAAATAAGAGATTAGATAGTCTTGAATTATTAGTCGAAGAAGAAATGCATTTAAGCCAGGCAACCCTCGACCAATTAGCTTTCCAGGAGGACTTGACAAGAGGCATTCATAATAAGCTTGAAAAGTATGAAGAACTCTATGAAGATATTCAGACTCGATTATCAGAACAAGAACACATTTATCTTGAAATCAACGAAAAGCTCCAAATCCAAGAGATGTTCCACAAGTCTGTAATGGACCGACTAGACAGTCAAGACGCCGTCTCACAAAAAATGTCTGTTCAGATGGAAATGTTAAAACAAACACTGGTAGAAAAATTGGAAGCAGCCATCCTTTCCATTGATAGTAAATATAAACAAACACTTCAATACTTAGCCGGTATGATTGGCTTAAAGGAGAGAATTATCCAAAAGCCAACAAGTGAAATAGTAAATAAAGAGCAAAACAAAGTGGAAGTAAAACAGGAGTAGCATCAAAACTGCTCCTGTTTTTAATTTGATTTTTCTGAAGATTCATAATAATATTTAATTAGTTCATACTTTTTATTGGAGGTTAGATAATGGCAGAACTAGTACATAAAACAATAGGAGAACTAATGGACGATACTGTCTCACAATACCCACATAAAGAAGCTGTCGTATATCCTGAAACAGGTCTCCGCTACACCTATAAGGAATTTCAAGAAGCCTGCAACAAGGTTGCTAAAGGGTTTATGAGTTTAGGTATAAAAAAGGGCGATCATATCGCGGTATGGGCTTCCAATAAACCAGAATGGCTTGTTGCCCAATATGCCAGTGCTAAAATAGGCGCGGTCCTTGTGACGGTAAATACAAGCTATCAATCCAAGGAATTGGAATACCTGTTAAGACAATCAGATTCTACCACACTTTTATTAATGGATGAATTTAAAGGTGTCAGCTATTTGGACATGCTTAAGGAACTTTGTCCTGAGCTCCAAAAAAGTGCTCCAGGCGAACTGAATGCCAAAAAACTACCAAAATTGAAGAATGTCATCTATATGGGAGACCAAAAACATCCAGGTATGTTCATATGGAATGATTTACTGGATAAATCGCTCCTTGTTTCCGATCAAGCATTAGAGGAACGTCAAAAAAGTACCCATTATGATGAAGTCATCAACATGCAATACACTTCTGGAACTACCGGTTTTCCAAAAGGAGTCATGCTAACACATTCCAACATTATCAATAATGCAATTAATGTCGCAGAGTGCCAGCGACTTACCTATGAAGATAGGATATGCATTCCTGTTCCATTCTTTCATTGCTTTGGTTGTGTCATGGGGACGTTGGCCGCAGTGGCTACTGGAGCAACCATGGTGCCACTTATCCTGTTCGACCCATTAGAAGTACTAAAAGCGGTAGAATCGGAAAAATGTACGGCTTTGTATGGGGTCCCTACCATGTTCATCGCTGAATTGAACCATCAGGACTTTTCTAACTACAACCTTTCAAGTTTAAGAACAGGTATTATGGCAGGATCTCCTTGCCCAACAGAAATCATGAAAAAAGTAGTACATGATATGGGCGCAAAAGAGATAACGATTGCATACGGGCAGACAGAGTCGTCACCTGTGATTACCCAGACTCGCCCATATGATAGTATAGAAAGACGTGTTTCCACAGTTGGAAGCGCTTTAGAGAATGTGGAAGTGAAGATTGTAGATCCAACTTCAGGAGAAGAAGTTCCAAATGGTGTCCAAGGCGAGCTCTGTACACGGGGGTATCTTGTTATGAAGGGATACTATAAAATGGAGGACCAAACTCGTGAAACCATCGATACGGAGGGCTGGCTCCATACCGGTGATCTTGCGACAATGGATGAAGAAGGATATGTAGTCATCACAGGTCGATTGAAGGATATGATTATTCGTGGCGGTGAAAATATATATCCCCGTGAAATAGAAGAATTCCTTTACACCCACCCTAAAGTATTTGACGTCCAAATTGTTGGGGTCCCGGATGAAAGGTTTGGAGAACAGGTGGCCGCTTTCATAAAAGTTAAACCAGGGGAAGTGTTGGGCAGCCAAGAAGTGAAGGATTATTGTACTGGGAAAATATCTAAATATAAGATTCCTTACTATGTAGAGATTGTTGACGACTATCCGATGACCGCTTCAGGAAAAATACAAAAATTTAAACTAAAGGAACATGCGGTCAAGACCTTGGTAAATCAATAAATTGTTAAGGGAAGAGGCTCAGTGCCTCTTCCCTTTTACTATTCCTCCAATAACACTCACTGCTTTTTCAATATCTTTTCTATTAACATCATAATGAGTGGTAAGGCGCACTAGTGTTGGCCCAAACGTCACTCCCAATACACCCTCTACTTTTAACGCTTCCACAAATTCAGTGGCATTCATCTTCAATCCCGAAATATCGAGTACGACGATATTGGTATCAACAGAATTGACCACTTCCAATCCTCCATAGTTGATAAGGCTCTCTGCTAAAAATCTGGCATTCACATGATCCTCCACTAGTCTTTCTCTCATCTTTGTTAGAGCAATCAATGCGGGAGCAGCAATGATTCCAACCTGCCTTAATCCACCACCAAGCCTTTTTCTCCACTTCCTTGCTTTGTTGATAAATTCCTCTGATCCGGCAATGATGGATCCCACGGGTGCCCCTAGTCCCTTAGAAAGGCATATTTGAACGGTATCGCAATGCTGGGTAAAATCTTTGATGGAACAATCTGCACTTGCCGCGGCATTGAAAAGACGTGCTCCGTCCACATGGACAGGAACGGAATATCGTTGTGCCACCTCATATATCTCCTTCATATTAGAAGAGGGTACCACTGCTCCACCTGCACGATTATGAGTATTTTCTATACAAATAAGTCCCGTTTCTGGAAAATGCTGATCTTCCCCACGAATTGCAGCCTCGATATGTAAAGGATTCATCACCCCATTAACTCCTTGTATCGTTCTCGTCTGAACCCCTGCCAAAGCTGCAACTGCACCAGATTCATAATAAAAAATATGAGACTCGGCTTCTAGCAATATCTCATTTCCAGGACGGCAATGTGTCAGGACCGCTATCTGATTCCCTTGCGTACCACTCGTCACAAATAATGCAGCTTCTTTACCAAGGATCTCAGCGGCTTTTTCCTCTAATAGGTTTACTGTCGGATCCTCTCCATATACATCATCCCCGACTTGCGCTTCATATGCAGCTTTTCTCATCTCTTCAGTTGGCTTTGTTATGGTGTCACTTCTTAGGTCAATCATTTTCCATGTCCCCTTCCCTTTTTTTATTATAGTTTACCAGATTGCGATTTATTTCGCATTCCGTAAAATAATCTGACACCTTTTCCGGTTCCCATGCTATTATTATTTAATCAGTTACTATAAAGGAGCACCTATCATGCAGGCACAAAAAATGAGAATAGATACAGCGAAACCTGAAAGCACTACCGTTTATCCCATCCTATATATTATCGGACTAGTACACTTGCTAAATGATGCCCTACAATCTGTTGTTCCAGCATTGTTCCCGGTTCTGCAAAGTTCCATGGGGCTTACCTTCACACAGCTTGGTTTAATTGCATTTGCACTGAATGCGACTTCTTCCCTGATTCAACCTGTAGTTGGGATTTATACGGATAAGAAGCCTTCACCCTATGCATTACCGATTGGGCTAACCTTATCCTTGTTTGGAATTATCGGGCTGGCTCTTGCACAAAATTTCTGGCTCATAATCGTGTCAGTATTATTCATTGGACTTGGATCAGCCGCTTTTCATCCAGAAGGCTCTCGTGTGGCCTATATGGCTGCTGGCAATCGGAGAGGACTCGCCCAGTCCATCTACCAGGTTGGGGGGAATTCAGGTCAGGCCCTTGCACCATTAATGGCGGCATATATCCTTTTACCATTGGGTCAAAAAGGTGTGCTTTGGTTCACGATAGTCGCAGCAGCAGGAGTCATCCTACTTTTATACATCGCAGCATGGTATAAGCAACAGGTTTTGGAAAAGGCAAAGCCTGTTAAGAAGAAAATAGAAATGAAAGTAAAGGCAAAAAAAGACACCAATGAAAATAAGCGTATCATTCTATTCTCTATATCCTTATTGATATTCCTTGTGTTTGCTCGCTCCTGGTTTCATGCAGGAATGACAAACTTCTATGCTTTTTACGTGATACAAAACTATGGACTTCCGATAGCAGATTCACAAATTTATATTTTTGTGTTTTTGGGTGCAGGTGCGATCGGCACGTTTTTCGGAGGTCCATTGGCTGACCGCTTTGGAAAAAGATTGGTCATTTCTCTTTCCATGCTCGGTTCTGCACCACTTGCCCTGCTCCTTCCATTTGTCGGTCCCACCTTTGCTTATGTATTGATTGCCATAATTGGTTTTATCATTCTCTCTAGCTTCTCGGTGACCGTCGTTTATGCTCAGGAGCTTGTTCCTGGGAGAATTGGATTGGTTTCCGGTCTCATTGTAGGACTTGCCTTCGGAATGGGGGCAGTGGGATCTGTTGCTCTTGGCGTTCTGGCAGATTGGATCGGGTTGACGAATACTATCCTTTTCACAGTCTGTCTTCCATTAATCGGACTATTGACCTTCTTTCTGCCAACAGATCAAAAAGTTAGGGAAATGCATGACTAACGAGAAGAAAGGGTTCCTGTTGACCCTTTCTTTTCTTTTGCCTATACTTGTTTAAGTGTTAGGCTCTCTAAAAACATATTGTTGATTTTTGCAGCAACCTAGCTGTTGATTGGAGCAATAGGCGAAGACTCCAGCGGTGTAAAACAGAGCCAAGTGTTAAAAGATACCTAGTGAAAATGGTGATAATGATGGATTTTGATATAAAATCATTGGCCTTTTACTTGATTGAAGTGGAAGGTAGCGGAGATAGTGCCAAAAAGCATTATAAACCGATGGCAGTTTTAGATGAGGATACATATGAAGAGAGCGCTTTGAAACCTTTCCTAGATGGAGAATTGATGAAAATAACGAAAAGAAAGGTAGATCGACATCCTAAAAATGAGCAAGTCCCAACTAAGATTGGAAGATTCATGGTGGAGCCTGGATATGACTTGGGTTCCAATCCAAACTATAATCAATTCAATCGAATAAGAAATGCGAACACACTCGAATTATTTTCCCAGGCGGCCGAAGAAATAGCAACCACCTATACGGATACAACTGCCGTAAGAGGCGGGGTTCTAATTGTTGCAAAGGCTAAATTGAATAAATACTTTGATGAACCTTTTGTATTCATATTGAAATGTGACTTTGAACAGAAGGTAGCGTCCATAACGGATGAAAGAACCCTTATCCATAATGTTCAGATGGCCATTACCACCAAGAATATGAAGTCCATCCAATATCCCTTCATGGTGGAGGATGGGATGGTAGAAGAAAGCGAATTGAAGATCCATCAATCCTCCCACTCTCGTTATTTTGAGGATTTTCTAAAATATGTGGAATATGGGGAGTCGATGCCTGAAATCATCAAAAATCAGGTGATGGGGATGGTGCATCAGGAGATTTCTGAAACATACAAGGAAGAAAGTGAAGAAAAAGAGAAAATGGAACAAGCAATGGAGGCATGGGCAACTTCACCGAAACGTGAACTGCAAGAAAGATGGTCGGATGAACAGGTAATGGAGGCCTCTTCAAGCATCATTGAGCAGACACCGGACATCGAACTTAAATTCAAGCTGGATCACATTTCTGTAAAAAGCTTACTTGCGGATTTTGGGGAGAATGTCCATATCGCCAAAATTAATGACCGGTATGTCGTCCTTCTAGAAGGCGACTTTCTCCAATTCGAGAAAAATGTGTCTCCTGTCGAGATGCTCAAACCAAGTGAACTGACCATGATACTGGAAAGGATGAATAAAAAATACAGCAACTGACCTGTTCGTGAATAATTGTCACCGTAAATGAAAAGATAAGAACAAATACCTTTTAGGGGTGACCACCAATGGATTGGATGTCCATTATCCGTTATGCATGTTCATTAACAGGAATAGTCTGCCTTGGATTCACGTATAAGCATATGTTGAAAAGTGCACGTGCCAAAGGAAAATCGATGAGTAAAGATTAAATGTAAAAAAGGCCAGGGAACTATAATAAAGTTTCCTGGCCCTTCTTCTTATTTATTTGGTTTTGGTTTCAAATAACTCTATCCATTCGCCGTCCGGACCCGAAAAGAAAATGTATCTCGCTCCATTTGGCAATGTGGTAATTTCCTTTTCTAAGAAGGTAACATCTAGTAGTTTTAGTCGCTCATATTCCTTTTCTACATCATCCACTGTCAACGCGATATGATGAACTTTGCCTTCAGCAGGCAGATGATCGTTATAGCCTTGAATGAGTTCCAATTCCGTTTCATCACTTTCATTAAATCCCAAAAAAGCTAGTTTAATGACCCCATTAGGGTGATCAAGCTGACCCTTTAATGAAAAGCCCAATATATTTTTATAAAAAGTTATGGAAGTTTCTATATCCTGTACCATAATCCCAACATGCTCCAAACGTTTGATTGCCATTCTCTGCTCTCTCCCCAAATTTATTAATTATTTGTACGTAGCCTTCTGATGTTTTCCACTAAGAAATTCACATACTCCTCATCTTTAACTAGCCAGGCAGCATAACTTCTCTTAACGAACGTTTCTGCTTCCTGAAAGGATGAGAAGGTTTTCTCCATAAGCTTTTCCTTATTCTCGACTTGCCAGGTACCTTCTTCCTTCGGTAAAAGAAACAGAGTTCCTTTTTCCTTGGAGTCATAAAGTACGCCATTCGGAGATTCTTTTACATTGAAGACGTTCTTAGGGGCATCCTGCTTCAGAGGTTCCAGAGGGAATGCCTCTGAAACAAAGAGTTTATAAGCCTGCTCGTTTAAATTACAACCTGAGGCTTTGGCATGGCCTCCCCCATCGAACTTCGCAGCCACTTGAGAGACATCCACATCATCATGGATGGTTCTCAAACTGATCCGCTTGCTGCCCATATTGATCATGGCAATATAGTCAAGATGTGGGTTTTCTTTCCCTAAGGCATTCCCAATTTCTGAAAGGAACGACTCTGCATGGATGATTCCGACCCAGTTGTCACCTACAGGCTTTTGAACGATTTCTCGTCTTTTCTTCCGTAAGTATCTCTCCAGCTTCTGTTCTTCCATATCAAGAATTTGCGTTTCAAAATCATCAAAATCAAATCTGTCTGCCTTTGTAAGTTTCTGGAGCATCCGCTCTTCAAAATCATCAATGGAGATCATATATAGTAAATCATTCAGCCTTTTGGCTTTGGTATTATTATTACGATCCCATTCCCATGTATCATACTGACGGATCAATTCCACCACTTCCTCGAGTGCTTCTCTTTTAGTGATGAGCTCCTTTTCTAAGAGGTACTCATAAAATAAGGAAGTGGCGCTCGTTAGTCTTCCGTCCTCATATTCCACAGTTACAGCAGCCCAACTATATTCGTTTAAGTGGATGGCAGTTTTATGGTGATCGATAAATTGAACCTTTCCTCCTAGCTCTTTGACAAAGTGATCCAGTTTTTTGGCATTATCCTCGTTCACAGAAAGGTCAGTTATGTATATTTGATGTTGGGGAGTTGCTTCTTCCATAAAGTCAGCCACCTGATAATTCAGGCTTCCGACAGAATTATAATGGACCTTCACTTTTTCTTTAAAAGCCAGCTTGGCCAAGATACCACAGCCGACCCCATCCAAATCATTGTGAGTAAATAAATGAATCAAAAATAGTCCCCCTTATCAGTTTGGTCCAGCTAAGCGGGTGAGACACAGTTGCTTGTCCACTTATGCTGTTACTTTGTATATTCTTCTCCCCAATATTCCTTAATATGAGCATCTCTTCCGGATTCTTGACGTTCTTGTTTATATTTTTCAGGGTTTTTCTCATAGAACTTCTGGTGGTACTCTTCCGCTTCATAAAATGTTGTTGCCGGTTTTATTTCTGTTACAATCGGCTTCTGGAAACGTCCACTTGATTGAAGCTCATCTTTTGTCTTCTCAGCAAGTTCTTTCTGAAGGTCATTATGGTAAAAAATCGCGGTACGATACTGGCTACCTCTGTCAAAAAACTGCCCTCCGTCATCTGTTGGGTCTATTTGCGGCCAATATAATTCCAATAATTTTCCATAAGGAAATAACTTAGGGTCAAATTCTATTTGGACCGCTTCATAGTGTCCAGTGTTGCCTTTTTTTATTTCCTCATATGTAGGATTAGTGATTTCTCCCCCGGTATATCCGGATACAACTTTTTCAATTCCAGGCATCTCATCAAATGGCTTGACCATGCACCAGAAACATCCACCAGCAAAGGTAGCTAATTCTGTTTTACTATTTTTCATTATGCAACACCTCTCACGCTTACTTATTACCATGCTTGATGGAATTTTACACTATACATCTAGTAGATACAATAACATTGTTTATGGAATAATGAATTTTACAGAACAAGATTATTATATATTCATTATTAACGAAATAATAAAACATTTTCATGATGGCGTTTACAATCATTTACACTTCTATAAGAGTATTGTACGATAATTCTTTGTGAATAAATGAACGATAGGAGTCTGATTAGAGAATGATAGAACAGTTTTCAAATATGGAGTTATTGAATCAATTTTGGTTGATACTCTTTTTCCTCATCCCCATGGTTTTAATTTCTAGAATGGTGGTAGCGGGAACACGTTTTTCCCCTATATTAATCATCGTCATTCTTGGTCTGGGAATGGGATATTTACTAGTCTTTACTGGTGTTGCCACTCCTGGATTGGTTGAGTTCCCATTTGTTGACCTGATGGCCAGAACCACCATCATTGCATTAACCGTTTCTTTCTTTGTAGGAGGCCAGGAACTTAGAAAAATTCTTGGAAACAAAGATTTGGCAGTAGAAGATACGGTAGTAGTTTCCGATGAAGAAACGTTTCTTGGAACTACGAGGACACAATTCTTTTATATCGTTCGCGCCTTTTTCCTTTTATTCGGACTTGAAGGGATAACCCGTTTCATCCTATCAGATGGTACCGGTATGTTTGACAATAGTTATCCATTGATAGCTTACATCGGGATCATTGGTTCTATTCTTTTCATAGATAATAAAGCAAAAATTACGAACAAGCATCAATATATGAAAAAAGGTCTTTTGGAAATGATTGCGATCATTATCCTATTAGTCATTTCGTATCAAATTGCAATGGCAGTAAAATCCGTTATTGCATTGCCTCAAATATTCTTTGCCATGATGATCGCAGCCGCTTTAGGGGCCATCTTCTACAATTGGAGTTTCGGCCCAACCATTAGAGCGCTCCTTGTTGCAGGTATACCGGTTGTTTTGGCAGCAAACTTCATGATCGGGGGCTCCCGTATAGGAGATGCATTTGAAATTGAAGGGATGAATGCCGTACTTGCTTACGGATTCTTTGGTCAACTTTTCTGGATGTTTGGTGGAATAGCCTTGATTATGTTCTTTGCAAGGACAGCAAATGCTCGCAATCTTGCTCCTGGTATGGCAGGTTCCCTTTCTCATTCCGGTTTGACTGGTGCATGTACTGCGGGAGATTTTGGGAAGACTGCTGCACAGCGTGCTCCCATCATGATTAACATACCATTTTTTGGACATATTTTTGTTTTCTCTGTTCTTGCAATCAGTGCGGAGCGTGGAAGCCTATGGGTGTTCCCTTCTTTACTAATCGTTGCAGTGGGAGTTGGATTGACTATTCTTGCCTTAATCAATCTTAGAAAATCCAACGGGGAAGATAAAAAAGAAGTGAAGGCATTGATGCAATTTTCTTTCGGTTGGCAGATGTGTGCGGTATTCGGTGGTTTGGCATTATTGAGCCTAAGCACCATGCCGATTGATTATGCAGCTATGGCGCAGTCGTCTGCGATCTCACACTTTGGATTATTTGCTGCGATCCAAGGGGATATGTTCGGATCTGAAGCCGCTGCTTTAATACCTTTCATTTTCTCCATGCCATTTTTAGTCCATCCACTTGTTTTCTTCATGTTTGGAAAAGCGATGGAAAATAACGGAGAAATGCCGATCAAACCAGTCTATACGTTGGCTCTGATTGGAGTAATCGGAGTTGCGTACGCCATATTCTTTGTTTAAAGTTTGGTGAACTAAACTTAAAGAGGCGCACCGGTATATATACCGGTGCGCCTCTTTACTATTGCATCTTTTTATTGTAATAATCCACCGAATACTGTGCGCCTTCACTTACCATTTTATTGTCCTGGATATCTTCTGGATCAGGATTTCCTGCCTTTTCTATCGGAAGATCTGTTTTTCTGAATTTGAGTGGGATGACTTTGTTTTTTATACGCTTGGAATATTGGACAACTTTCTCCCTATAAGGCTTATATGCAAGCAACCCTGCACTTGTGAGACTCGCTGCCCCTGCTATTAATAACGGTTTTTTTAGTTGACGTGTATTCATAATGAAACGCCTCCTGGTTGTTGATTTTATTTATAGGTTTGATATTCCCTGCTTAGAATTTATTAAACATGGAAGCAAACCCTTAAATAAACCCATGCTTGACCATTACGGCTTTAATTGCCATATAGTCTACATTTTCCGGAAGCTCTTCTTTAATTGGTTTCAATTTTTCTGTGCCTACATTTTCAATGGCTTTGATGATCTCTTTTTCGTGTTCTTCTGGAATGAACGTATCCCAATCTACAACCACCTCTTCTTCTGTGGCACATTTAAAAAGATGGTTTTGTATGGTGATGAGACTCATGTCTCTGCCCTTGGCTATTTCCTTCAAAGATGTACCCTCTTCAAATAGCCTAAATGAGAACATATGACTGGATTCTCCTTCACCAGGTGTAAGTGTAGCAGATCTTCTGGGCGGGGCTTGGCGGGTTGGTACCGTCTCTATAACTCGATCAGGATCTGAAAAACTAATAATCTCATTTAAGAACATATCCCCATATTTCTCATACTTAAGCACGCCCACCCCTTTAATTTCAAGCATGGATGTTTCATCCTGTGGGAGGAGCTTACTCATTTCCTTTAGCGTACTGTCAGGGAATATAACATATGGAGGAACCCCCTCTTGCGTCGCCAGTTCTTTTCTCAGTCTCCGTAGGCGCTCGAAAAGTTCATCGTCTTCTACAATGGAAGTAACTTGTTCTTTCATTTTAAATAAAACTTTTTCTTGTCCTTTGAGAACTGGAACTGCCCGTACACCTAGTTTCACGATAGGATACTGCCCTTCCGTCAGAACCAAATATCCTTCTGCAATCAAAATATTAATTAAATCTACCAATTCCTTTTCTGTATAAGAACTCATAAGGCCGTAGGTTGGCAATTGGTCAAAACGGAATTGTTGAATCCTCTTATCCTTGGAGCCTTTCAAAACTTTTGCTATCAAGGTTGCACCAAATCTTTCATTCATTCTATGGATACAACTGAAAATCTTCTGGGCTTCCAATGTGATGTCCTGTTCCACATATTCCTGAGAGCAATTGCTACATTTTCCGCACGTTATCTCTACTTCCTGTCCGAAATATTTGACAATGTACCCCTGTAGGCAGCGTTGTGTGTAGCAATAATCCATCATTGCTTGAAGCTTTTGATATTCCTGCTTTTTACGATCTGGTGATTTCACACTTTCCTCTATCAAAAACTTCTGGATTTGGATGTCGCGAGCGTTAAATAATAAGATGCATTCACTCTCTTCTCCATCCCGTCCTGCTCGTCCAGCCTCTTGATAATAGGCCTCCACATTTTTAGGCATGTTGTAATGAATAACAAACCTAACATTGGATTTATCGATTCCCATTCCAAAAGCATTTGTCGCAACCATAAGCTTTAGATGGTCATACAGGAATTTTTCTTGGTACCCTTTTCTCTCCTCCTCTGATAATCCCGCATGATACTTACCGATTTGATATCCTTTTTTGGTCAGGTTTGTGTGAATCTGGTCTACCTCTTTTCTAGTAGTAGCATAGATAATACCTGATTCTTCCTTGTTTGATTTAAGGAATTTTTCCATATAGGTATCTTTATTTTGCCCACGCAGTACAGAAAAGCTCAGATTCTCGCGAGAAAAACCGGTGACAAACGTGTTCTCTGGTGGAATACCTAACACCGATTGGATATCTGCGATTACCTGTCCAGTTGCCGTAGCAGTGAACGCGGTAACAATCGGCATGCCGGGAATTTTTTTTACAAACATCCCCACTTCCCGGTAACTTGGTCTAAAGTCATGTCCCCATTGTGACATACAGTGGGCTTCATCAATCGCCACCATGGATACTTCTACTCTTGCAAGGACGTTTTGAAAGTCGTAGGAGTCCAATCTTTCCGGTGCTAGATAAAGCAGCTTTATCTCTCCCCTTTCCACCCGTTGCATTCTATCCCTTATTTCTGTTCCGTCTAAAGAGCTATTAATATATGTAGCATCTATCCCCAATTCTACTAATGAATCGACTTGGTCCTTCATTAAAGAAATTAATGGTGAAATGACAATCGTCAAACCCTCAAATATCAGTGCGGGAATTTGATAACATATGGATTTCCCCCCTCCTGTCGGCATCACGCCCAATGTGTTGGATTCATTTAATATGCTAGATATAATTTTCCTTTGTCCAGGTCTGAAATCCTGATAACCATAATATTTTTGCAATAGAATCTTGCCTTGTTCGTTCATGAATACACCTCTTTTAATGGAAATGAAGTTGATGGAGTTTAATATGAAGGAGATTATATTTGGAGTGCCTAAAGCGATGGAGGTAAACACCACTCCATTTTAACTGAATATAAAAACCTGTGCAACCAAGCTTTATTATCCTATCATTCTATTAAAACAGTATTTTTCTTGCATTTTATTGTCTGAATGTTTAAAATTTACCTTACAATAGGTTGTCTAACCTCTTTCTTTTATTAAGTCAATTTGTATGCGCTTACATATTAAGATGACAATCTATTAGTTTACTCAAGGAGGTATTTTCATGATTTATGCTAATCCAGGCGAGAAAGATTCAAAGGTCTCTTTTAAAGGTCGTTATGACAACTTTATAGGCGGGGAATGGGTTGCTCCAGTTAAAGGTGAATATTTTGAAAATGTCACTCCTGTGACCGGAAATGTATTTTGCGAGGTGGCCAGGTCTACTTCAGAAGATATTGAATTGGCCCTAGATGCCGCACACAAGGCCAAGACAGCATGGGGACAGACCTCTGTGGCAGAAAGAGCGAATATTTTAAATAAAATAGCTGATAGAATGGAAGAGAACTTGGAAATGCTTGCAGTGGCAGAAACGTGGGAGAACGGAAAGCCTGTACGCGAAACAATGGCAGCTGATCTTCCACTAGCCGTCGACCACTTCCGGTATTTTGCAGGGTGCATCAGGTCTCAAGAGGGATCCCTTGGTGAGATTGATAATGATACGATTGCCTATCACTTCCATGAACCACTCGGGGTAGTCGGCCAAATTATTCCTTGGAACTTCCCTTTGCTTATGGCTACTTGGAAGCTTGCCCCTGCTCTTGCAGCCGGTAACTGTGTCGTCTTGAAACCGGCTGAGCAGACACCTGCTTCCATCATGGTACTGACCGAGTTGATAGCGGACCTCTTGCCTCCAGGTGTATTAAACATTGTTAACGGATTTGGTGTAGAAGCTGGAAAGCCGCTCGCTTCTAGTGATAGAATCGCAAAGATTGCATTTACGGGTGAAACGACAACCGGACGTTTGATCATGCAATATGCATCTCAAAACATCATCCCCGTAACGTTGGAACTTGGCGGAAAATCCCCTAACATATTCTTTGAGGATGTCATGGCACAAGACGATGATTTCTTTGATAAAGCAGTAGAAGGATTCGTCATGTTTGCCTTGAATCAGGGAGAAGTTTGTACTTGTCCATCACGCGCCCTCATTCATGAATCCATCTATGATAAATTCATGGAACGTGCACTTGAACGGGTTTCCCAAATCAAACAAGGAAATCCGCTTGATACAGAAACCATGATAGGTGCACAAGCATCTTCAGAGCAACTGGAAAAGATCCTCTCCTACCTTGAGATCGGGAAAGAAGAAGGTGCAGAGCTTTTGGCGGGGGGAGAACGTAATATGTTGGAGGGCGACCTTGCGAGTGGCTATTATGTGAAGCCGACAGTTTTCAAAGGGGATAATAAAATGCGGATATTCCAGGAAGAAATTTTTGGTCCTGTTGTTTCCGTCACTACGTTTAAAACGCCTGAAGAAGCATTGGAAATCGCCAACAACTCACTTTATGGCCTTGGCGCAGGAGTTTGGACAAGAGACGTTAATACCGCTTATCGTTTCGGCCGCCAAATTGAGGCAGGCCGTGTTTGGACTAACTGCTATCATGCTTACCCTGCCAATGCGGCATTTGGTGGATATAAAATGAGTGGAATCGGCAGGGAAAATCATAAAATGATGCTTTCCCACTATCAGCAAACGAAGAATCTCTTAGTAAGCTACAGTCCAAAAAAACTAGGATTCTTTTAAAAATGGAAAAAGTACTGGCTACAGACACTGCCCTTGAATTAATCGAAAAACTGGAAGGCAAACATGGACCTGTACTATTTCATCAATCAGGGGGTTGCTGCGATGGCAGCTCCCCTATGTGTTATCCAAAAGAGGATTTCTTGATTGGAAATTCTGATGTCCTTCTTGGGGAAATTGGCGGTGCTCCTTTCTATATGAATAAAAAGCAGTATGAATATTGGAAGCATACACAGCTCATCATCGATGTTGTACCTGGAAGGGGTGGCATGTTCTCTCTAGAAGGTCCAGAAGGTGTACGTTTCCTGACAAGGTCAAAAGTTTTCTCAAAATGATGAAGGCGTCCTCAGGACGCCTTTATTTATTTAGTGCTTTTTAAGGACTGCGGTGGTTCTTCCATCCAACCATTTTTTATCATTAACTGTCCACCATCTTTGGCATAATCAAATATATCTTTTGCAATCAACGTCATCTTCGTCGGTAGATCCGTGCGAAGACTGAACGAGGTACCAAGAGCATTACTTGTCAGCCCGAAGCTGCTGAGCAAGTTTGTCAAGTACATCATGAGCTTCTCTGAGTATGGAGATTCCGTAGAAAGGGTAGGATTTCCCCAAGCTACTATTGGTGGCTGAATATCACTCTTTAGGAGTGTATCGCTGAAAGTATCAATAATTTGTTTTGCCAGGTCTTTCCCTTTACCAAAATATTTCTTTACTTCTTTGTCCTTGCTTACCTGTTCAAATCCTTTTAACAACTGAAAGCCAAGTACGTTGGTTTCAATACCTTGATACAATAGCGAAAGTTCAATTGCATTCAATGGTCTCTTTTCACTGAAAATATTAAAGCCGGCCATATAGCCTTCCCCTTTAACAAATTCCACCTTTTCAGGCATAGGAATCATTGGTGGACGTGTAAGTACCCCATCTTTCAATAAAAATTGAGTCGACTCATCGTATGTATTTTGGGCTAGATCCAGAAATCTTTTATATAATCCGGTCACGTCTTGTCGGTATGACATACTCACATGCAATGCGTTAAGACCGATGGTTACTTTCATCATTACCCTCAAAAATAGTGCATCAAAGTACTGATCATAAAGTGGCTTTGCCAACGGATTTACATCGCTCTCCACGTATCCAACCGGTACCACTATATTTTCTTGCTTAAACAATTCTGTCATTTCATTTATAAAATTTACTTCTTGATTGTAATAGGTTTGTACCAGAGTGTGTACTTCTTCATTTTGTTTGTTCGCAAGAAAGTGTTCTAAAAGCCTAGCCAGCATTGTTTTTTGTTGATACGTCATCCATAAATTACCTATTTCCGACGATGACAACTGCTTATCCAATATGCATGCCCCTCCCTAGATTCATTTTTTTTAGTATGTCCCATAATTTTTTAAAAATGTAGACAACCCTCTCCCCTACCATGCATACACATTTAAGTAGAAGACAAGCAAAAGGAAGGGTGGCATGACCATGAGATTTTTTGTTGTTAGGAAAAGCTTTCTTATAGTGATTGCACTTTGCATACTCACAGGATTCGGTGGATGGTTTATTGTCAATAAAGGAGTAATTCCCACCATCGGTAAACCTCCGGCAGAAGAAAAACAGGTATTTAATATGATCACTTCTGAGTTTAAGACCAAATTGGATGACGGAACAGAAATAGAGGCTTACCGTTTTGACCCAGGAACGATCACCGTACCGCGTGGCAAAGAAATAACGCTAAGTATATTTGGAGTCAATGGAAGTGAACATCCTTATTCCATCGAAGGAACTGATGTTACTGGAATAATAAAAAAAGGCGAGGAAACATTAATTGATGTTCAATTTGATAAAGCGGGTGTTTACAAACTCATCTGTTCCACCCACTCGAGCCACGATGGACATCATAGTCCTCCGATGGTGGCATACATTTATGTTTATTAATCTCAAATTGACCAGTCATGCGGGTGACTGGTCATATTTATTTTCATAAATATTGCTTCTATAGTAAATGAATCTTTTGCAACCTCCTCATTTAATGGTATAATTTCAACGACATTAATTTTGGAGGAAACTAATTACATGCTTACAGTTACGAATATAGGATTACGCTATGGCGATCGAAAATTATTTGAAGATGTTAACATAAAATTCACTCCTGGGAACTGTTACGGGCTGATTGGAGCCAACGGGGCGGGAAAATCGACGTTTCTAAAGATTTTATCCGGAGAAGTGGAAGCACAAACAGGCGATGTTCATATGAATCCAGGCGAACGAATGGCCATCTTGAAACAGAACCATTTTGAATATGAGGAACACGAAGTTCTTAAAGTAGTGATCATGGGTCATAGTCGCCTTTATGAAGTAATGCAGGAAAAAGATGCTATCTATATGAAAGAAGACTTCTCTGATGAAGATGGCATGCGGGCTGCAGAACTTGAAGGAGAATTTGCTGAATTAAATGGTTGGGAAGCAGAATCAGAAGCAGCAATCCTCTTAAAAGGTCTAGGAATTTCTGAAGATCTTCATACAAAAAAAATGGCCGATATCACTGGTGGCGAAAAGGTAAAAGTACTTTTGGCACAAGCTCTTTTTGGTAAGCCTGATGTGCTTCTACTTGATGAGCCTACCAACCATTTGGACTTAAAAGCGATTCAATGGTTAGAAGAGTTCCTAATCAACTTTGAGAATACAGTCATTGTTGTCTCGCATGATCGTCACTTCTTAAACAAAGTTTGTACCCATATTGCTGATTTAGACTATGGAAAAATACAAATCTATGTTGGTAACTATGACTTCTGGTACGAGTCCAGTCAACTTGCGACAAGATTGGCTTCTGATGCGAACCGTAAAAAGGAAGAGAAAATTAAAGAACTACAAGCCTTTATTGCCCGTTTCAGTGCGAATGCATCTAAATCTAAACAGGCTACATCCCGTAAGAAACTTTTGGATAAGATTTCTTTGGATGATATCAAACCATCTTCCCGTCGTTATCCTTATGTGAACTTCACACCGGAACGTGAAATTGGAAATGACCTTTTGCGTGTGGAAGGTTTGACAAAAACCATAGATGGTGTGAAAGTATTGGACAATGTAAGCTTTATCATGAATAAAGACGATAAAATTGCATTGGTTGGCGGCAATGAGATCTCCAATACTACTCTTTTAAAAATCATCTCTGGTGAAATGGAACCAGATAGCGGAACGTACAAATGGGGAATCACTACTTCTCAGGCATACTTCCCTAGAGATAACTCGTCATATTTTGAAGGTGTCGATATGAACCTTGTTGACTGGTTACGTCAATATTCTCCAAATGACCAAACCGAAAGTTTCTTACGCGGCTTCCTTGGTAGAATGCTGTTCTCCGGAGAAGAAGTCATGAAGAAGGCAAGTGTACTTTCGGGAGGGGAAAAAGTTCGTTGCATGCTTTCCAAAATGATGCTAAGCGGATCGAATGTCCTATTATTGGATGACCCAACGAACCACTTGGACCTAGAGTCCATCACAGCACTAAACAACGGATTAATCAGTTTCAAAGGCTCTATGATCTTTACTTCCCATGACCATCAGTTTATTGAGACAATTGCAAACCGTATCATCGAAATCACTCCTAAAGGCTTGGTTGACAAGCAGATGACGTATGATGAGTACTTAGAGGATGCAACTGTACAACAACAGCTGGCGGAACTTAATTCTTAAAATTAAAGCCCTTTTTATAAAGGGCTTTTTTAAAATGATGAAACCTTTTGGTGTATACTTCGTATGTAAAAAGAGGGATTTGTTACATTTTTAATGATAGTCATGTATAGTAAATTTTATAGTTTATTTTTACAACAGAATGAGGTGTGGGAATATGCCACAGACGAAGTGGTTCAGGATTGGTTATGGCATTATTGTAATACTATTGATTATTTTCTTGGCATCATTGGTTGACTTTATTTTCACACCATTGACGGTGATGATCAGTACACTGTTTGCTCCGATTATTTTAGCAGGTGTACTCTATTACTTGTTAAGACCCTTGGTTAATCTCGCGGCACGTTATATTCCAAGGGCATTAGCGATTTTGAGCATTTATCTAATGTTCATCGGGTTGATTACATTATTACTTTTCCTCATTGGCCCAACTTTGCAACAACAGGTGAACAGTCTTGTAGAGAACACACCTAAAATTGTAAATGAGATTCAAAAATTTACTGTAGAGCTCCAAGAAAATGAGTATATTGCTAGATTCCAACAAGATGAAAGGTTTTCTCTCGAAGAAATATCCGGGAAAATCGCAGATAATTTGAATGCCTATCTAACCGCATTTGGATCCAATGTTGTGAATGTCATCAGTGCTATTACTGGATTCCTGATATTATTGGTTGTCATTCCATTTGTACTTTTCTATATGCTTAAGGACGGGGAAAAATTACCCAATCAGGTTCTTAAAATTATTCCTCGGCAACATGAACGGGAAGGAAGAAATGTATTAAAGGATATGGATATTGCATTAAGCTCCTATATCCAGGGTCAAATCATCGTTAGTGTGTTTGTTGGTGTTCTGATTTATATCGGCTTTCTAATCATTGGTCTGGAATATTCCCTGGTGCTTGCATTAATCGCGATGTTCACCAATGTCATTCCTTTCATTGGTCCTTTTATAGGAACGATTCCAAGTGTTGTCGTTGCATTTTTTGATAGACCAATCATGGCACTTTGGGTCTTGATCGTGGTTATTATTGTTCAACAAGTGGAGAGCAACCTTATCTCCCCCCAGGTAATGGGCAAAAAATTGGATGTTCATCCATTGACAATCATCCTACTATTATTGGTAGCCAGTAAGTTTGCCGGCCTGCTCGGTCTTCTTCTTGCGGTACCTACCTATGCGGTATCTAAAGTTATTGTGCTGCATACCATACGTTTCATTAAATTAAGGAAAGTAAAAGTTTCAGAAGATAACCTGTTATAATGGAATGATACACTCAACCAAAAAGTGAGATGATAAAAGATGGCTCAAACTCATACGTTTACTAAAGGCGAGGAAATCGCCAATTCCATCACTCATGGAATTGGTATACTAACCAGTGTAGCTGCACTAGTGTTACTCATTGTATACTCTGCCATAAATGGAACGCCTCTTCATGTTCTTACGTTCATTATTTATGGAGTAACCATGCTTTTGCTATACACAGCCTCCACCCTTTTGCATGCCCTGCCAAAAGGAAAAGCGAAGAACGTCTTTGAGATTTTAGATCATTCTTCCATTTACTTTTTTATTGCCGGCAGTTACACCCCCATCACGCTCATTGTGATGGATGGGGCTTTGGGGTGGACGCTTTTCGGGGTAGTATGGGCATTGGCTATTGGAGGTACGGTGTTCAAGGTCTTCTTTGTAAAAAGATTTGTCTTTGCCTCGACCCTTTTATATGTCCTGATGGGCTGGCTTGCCGTGTTTGGCTGGGGAGAAATAACGGCAAAGGTCAGTTCGACCGGTATCGCCTTCTTAGTATTGGGAGGGGTTGTTTACAGTGTGGGAGCCATATTTTATGTATGGCGCGCCTTCCCTTATCATCATGCGGTGTGGCACTTATTTGTGCTAGGTGGCACTGTCTTACATTTCTTCTTCGTCCTTTTATACGTTCTCCCTGTTCAATAGATTAGTGGATATGAATATGATTGGTATTTTATTTAAATAGGAAAAAACCCAGGTCTAATAGGTTCTGGGTTTTTTCCTTTTTTGACTTTCTTATTCCATTCATGCGTGCGATTCCTTCATTTACACAACATCTAACAGATATGTAAAGACAAGTATTGGGCTTTGCTAGGGGGTACTATGCAACCTACCAAAGCCTTCACTTCAAACGTTCATGCATCCCATGCCATACATAGTACACCTCATCTGCCAGCTTTGCGGCATCTTGCGAGATCCATCCCGCAAGATCACGAAGTCTCCTCTCCTGTTTATCAACAGGGACAATTCCCCGGCCCAATTCCAACATGATTAGAACTATTCCTTTGTCACCCTTCCCCTCCTCCTCTGTCAACTCTAAAAGAAGGGAATAAAAAGAACGCCGAATGGAATCATCATCTTGATCCATTTGAATGGCATCCATTATCCACTGTTCCCAGCCTTCTAAAACAAGTGCTGTATCTTTCTCCCAATATGATTTCCAGTCGATCAAATTATGTTCATAGTAAGCAGAAATCCAACTCAGGTCCCCGCCATGAAGTGCTCTTACTGTATTTCTTTTACCGCTGAAGGCACCTCCGATAATGAGTTGCACGTCCATTCCCCCTCCCTATTTACCAATCTTAATATAAGTCCTTTGCCATGTGTAACAGCAGGAGATGCCCAAAAAGAGTTTGTGGCTTCGAACTTACTAAGTATGTATCTGATCACTCCACCATGGGTCATTATCAGAATGTTAGTATTTTCAAAAGAGAGCTTGTCTCTATCCAACATATCCGATACAAAGGCGTCCACCCTTTGTTGAAACTCTTGCCCGTTCTCCCCAGATGGTGTGCCATGCAACTCCCAATTATCAAGCCATTTCTGGTAACTAGGGTCTTCCTTTAAATCCTCATATTTCTTCCCTTCCCATTCTCCAAAATTCATTTCTCTTAATCTCGGATCAAGGTTTGGAGAATGGCACAGGTGCAAGTATTCCAATGTCTTTTGACATCTTATCAAGTCGCTTGAATAAATGGCATCAAATGATAGACTTTCAAGCTCTTCTTTAAGTAAATCCAACTTATTTATTCCATCTAGTAGAATATTTTGATCCGTGTGACCAAGATAACGTTTCTCCCTGTTCCAATCGGTTATCCAATGACGAATGAGATAAAGATCCACATAACGATCAACCCGCATAATTCCCCTCCTTCAATGGCCGTCCCCAACAAATCGCCATTACTTCCTTTAAAATGTTTCATCATCCAATGGCCATACCACCATGTGAAAAAGATATACGCAAACACTAGTACAAGGTACTCTGGAAGTAACAGACACAATGCGGCTATAGGCAAAAGGGACACGATCAAATCTCCTCTAGTCAGATTCTTCTTCCATTCAAATGCCAGCCCCTGTTGCTGAGCAGTGGGAAAAAGATACATCAGAAAGACCGCTACACCTCTTGAACAGGCAAGGATGACCAAGAAACAAATGATATATTGAAAGGATTCATATAATAGTAAGTATATGAAGACCGCTTTCCATACTAGCAGAAACAACAAACTTAATATTCCAAAGCTTCCAACCCGCGGGTCTTTCATAATCTCCCACTTTTTCTCAAGTGGTGCATTAGAACCTACAGCATCCGCCACATCCATCCAACCATCCAGATGCAGGCCACCCGTGATCCAAATCCAAATGGTCAAAATTAGCAATGCCAACAACCAAGTAGGCAAAACACCATGCAAAAGGGATAAAATTAAAACTAGAATCCCTCCCAATACCATACCTGTCAACGGATAACATCTAAGTGCCCACCTACTAGTTTCCTTGTTCCAAGGGCACTCCACTGGCACCGGAAGCCTTGTCAAGAATTGGAGGGATAAGCATAAACCATACAAGCTATTTTTCACCAAGACACCCCTCCTCCTTTCCAATACTTTGGAATACCAGTCCTGACCTGCACCGCCAAGTCAGCTTGTTTAACGATATATTGATGGAGTAACTCCAACGTGCGCACATAGGATCGGACCGTTTCATATGGGGATGAAAGTTCTTCGTTTAGATCATTGGAAACAACCAACAAAGTCAACCCCTTCTTTCTTGCAATATTCCCCCATTCTTCAACCGCTGCAATTAGTTCCTCTTTTTCCCTTGGGATTCCATCAAATAACATGTTACTAAGCCAGATTGTCAGGCAATCCAGCAGTACAACATCACCTTTACGTGCTTTCATGATACATCTGCCAACCTCAACCGGGACCTCTTCCACCAACCACGCTTCATCACGTTGCGCCTTATGCATCGCTATTCGCCACTCCATTTCACTATCACTCTTTCGGGAGGTAGCCAAATAAACGAGACGAGTGGTGGGATTTTGTTTATGGAAGGATAGGGCCAACCTTTCCGCAAAATGGCTCTTCCCTGACCGAGCCCCTCCTGAAATAAAGATAATCACACCCTCTCCCTCCACTTTTTTAGAATGGTAAGCAGTTTCGAGTTTTCTTCGTCTGAACGTATGGCAAGCCTCAGGTGACTGCCTTCCAACCCTTTGAAATTATGTGTATGCCTTGCCAAAATGCCATGTTGGAACAAAAAAGAGAAAAGAGTCTCCGTTTTTAGAGGATTTCTATTATCCTGAAGAAGATAGAAATTGACCGATGTGTTGGATAGATAGAAATCATTCATTTCTCCAAAGCTTTGTAATTTCTTTGTCTGTTCGTCAAGCCAATGGACGGTTTGCCCCACAAAATGTTTATCCGTTAATAGTAGCGGAGCGATGGCATTTGCCAGTGCATTTACACTCCATGGTACCTGATAGCTCTTCATTTCTTTTATGACTGCATCAGTTGCCATCATATAACCTAACCGAAGGCCAGGAATTGTGAACATCTTTGTCAGTGACCGAAGTAAAATAAGATTGGGATATTCTTTTAGTAAGGGAGTTAACGACTCGGATGGAACAAAATCTACAAACGCTTCATCTATAACCAGGAATGTATGATCATGAAGCCCCTGTTCCAATAACATTTTTATTTCCGCTTTCGGAATGACCATCCCTGTCGGATTGTTGGGACGACATAGGAAAAGCACATCCAAGTCCGGTAATGCTTCAAGGAGCTGATTCATCGGTAGCCGAAAATCATCCACACGCGATGTAATAAAGTCTGTCACCGGTAGATGATAATGCCTACATGCCCGTTCATATTCCGAAAAAGCAGGATGCACAATCCCAGCACTTTTTCCTTCAAAATATTTAGCTGCAAGAAAAATAGCTTCCGCTCCACCATTGGTAAGAAGGATTTCATCATCATCAACCCTTTCGATCCATGCCAATGCATTAGTGCTGGAAGTATAGTTCGGATCCGGATAACACAACAGTTTCTTCCACTGAGCCTCCAATTCACCCTGCAACCATTCAGGTGGCCCCAAAGGGTTAAGATTTGCACTAAAGTCCAAGACTTCCAGTTCTTCTGCTTGTAATAGTTTCTTCATCAAATCTGGCTGACCGCCATGTTCTGGCCAATTCATCCTCAACCCTCATTTCTGTCCCAGTAAAAATAATGATAGAATCTCTAATCCTACAAACACGCCCCAACCACCATGCATATACCTAATGGATCTTGGGATATCCTTTACCACTAGCTTTCTATGAAAATCCCCCATTGTTTTCCTGTTAGATTTAAGCCCTTTATAATAATTCACACCACCCAGCTGGATCCCCATTAAACCTGCTGTCATGGCTTCGGGCCAACCACTATTGGGGCTGGGGTGTTTTTTTGCATCCCGCATGGTAATGATCCATCCAGCTTTTCTATTAGATCCTTTTATTAATATAGAAGAAAACCAGATGGATAAAGCTGTCAACCTTGCTGGGATAAAGTTAGCCACATCATCCAGTCTGGCAGAAGCCCACCCGAAATCCAGGAATCTTTCATTCTTATACCCTACCATTGAATCCAAGGTATTGATGGCACGATATGCCATGGCAAGAGGGGCTCCGCCTAGCAGTGCCCAGAACAATGGGGCGGTAATGCCGTCTACTGTATTCTCTGCTATAGTTTCCACAGTCCCTCTCACAACTTCACTCTCTGACAAGTTCTCTGTATCTCTCCCCACAATCATGCTAAGGGCCTTCCTGGCCTCAGCCAGCTTTCCATCTAGAAGTGGGATCATGACACTTTTTCCTGCATCCGATAATCCTTTGATGGCAATGGTTGTCCAAATAAAATAGACCTCCAACAGTACACCTACATAAAAGTGGATCCTATAGGAGATTGCTACAAGAAGGAGTACAACCCCATAAACGAAGAGGACCGTCATTAAAGCTAGAAGTACGCCCTTCCATTTTCGCTTCCTCCCTTTGTTGAAGGACTTCTCCAAGAAGGAAATAAGTTTCCCCATCTGTACCACCGGATGTGGCAACCAGCGCGGATCTCCCAAGATCAGATCCAACACGATCGCTGCGACCAATATAAATAAACTTAAATAGAAAACCTCACCAATCATACCTGCTGTCCCATTCTCTTTCGGTACTTCTGTATGGCTTTTGTTACTCCTTCATAGACAAGATGTCCAATTCCCTTCCCTATTAGGGTTCCAGATCCAGCATAAGGTGTCATTTCACCTTGTTGGGTGACAGCGAGAACCATGGCATCTGTGGAAGTTCCTGTAGCAATCGTGCCGCTCCTAGAGTCTTGCACCCTTAAATCATGGAGCGCCTTCACTTTTGCCTCGGTGGCAGACATCATTCCGTTGACAAGTCCTCCATCCGTTAAATGTGCATCGATAAAAAGCATGATGTTGATGGTCCCGATAGTCACCGGTGTCTGACACAATTCCGTTTTTGTAATATCAACCGCATTGCCAACCCCTGCTGTAACCACCGCCATGAACTCCATTCCCTCGATTTCCTTCTTGCTTATCACCACATCCGAAAGCTTGACAGCCGTCATCATCCCGACTGACTGTTCAGTCGGAATTCCTCTTTGACACAGCCATTCCCTTATATCTTTTAGAGGATCATCACAGTTATAATTCTTATTCACATGAAAGTTGCAGAAATGTTTATGCCATTGAACCCCTTCTCCTATCACCCCATTGGAGATCGTTCGTAAGGGCTTGATTGATCGGACATGAACGCACCTTTCATCCGCTTCCATTAAAAAATTTTCACGAAAGCCATGCACTCTCTTCTTTGTTTCCTGCCTTGGGGTCATTAAAATTTGAGGCTTTGGAACAATAGGATGTGGTCCTGCTTTGATAAGCACATCATATACTCTTTCAAGTTGCTCCTCTTTGCGGAGTGTGTCAGCGTCCCCCACCTCCAGAAACCTTCCATTATGTAAAAGTGCCAAACGATCTGCATATAAGGAAGCCACATTCAAATCATGTAGGATGGCAAAGACAGTCAAGCCTTTCGTATGCTGCCATTCTTTGATTAGGTCCAACATGTGAAAAGTGTGCTTGATATCAAGATGGTTGGTCGGCTCATCCAAGAGGAGGATCTCTGGCTCCTGTGCTAGGGACTTTGCAAGGAGAACCCGCTGCTTCTCTCCCCCGCTCAATTTGCGGAACTGTTTATTTTTGTACAAGGTCACCCCGGTTATATCCATTACTTGCTGCATGATCTCCTTATCTACTTGGGTAAGACTCTTAAGCAAACCTTTTTGGTGCGGGTACCGTCCAAGACTAATGATTTCTTTGACTGTGTAATCGAATGAAACCTGTATTTCCTGTGTAAGCACCGCCATTTTTTTGGCCTTTTCCAATTTCGTAAAGGAAGACAATGGCCTCCCTGAAAGCAACAGCTTCCCTTCTACCACCGGAAGTTGCCCTGTCACAAGTTTGAAGAGAGTCGTCTTCCCGCTACCGTTTGGACCGAGCAACGCAAAGAATTCGCCTTTCTTTATTGTCAGGTCCACACCGCTTATAATTGGTTTTTCCGGCGTATAGCCACCAACAAGATGCTTCAGTTCAATCATTTTCTTTCCCCTTCCCAATTCTTTCTCTGATAAGAAGACCAGCAAAAACTGGGGCACCAATTAATGCGGTTATAACACCTATAGGCAGTTCCTTTGGTGCAATGAT
This sequence comes from Sutcliffiella horikoshii, assembly GCF_021991925.1. Classification (GTDB taxonomy): domain Bacteria; phylum Bacillota; class Bacilli; order Bacillales; family Bacillaceae_I; genus Sutcliffiella_A; species Sutcliffiella_A horikoshii_F. Next base: position 974,960 of record NZ_RXZI01000001.1, read on the forward strand.
GGTTCTTGCAAGTAAATCTGCCAATACCAAGAACCCTCCACCTATAAGCATAGATAATGGAAGTACGTAACGATGATTCGGTCCAGTCAATAGCCTCACCAAATGAGGAATCACAAGTCCCACAAAACCAATGGATCCAGACACGGCAACAGCAGAACCTGTCAGAAGCGAAGCACCAAATAAGATGAGTATTTTACCTCGTTTCACATTCACCCCAATATAATCTGCCGCTTCCTCCCCAAGAGCCATAGCATTCAATTCACGATAATGAAAGAATAATAGGATGGAACCGGCCATCATAAACGGGAAGATGAGTTGTACATGCCCCCAACTTCTCATTCCCACACTTCCGTATAGCCAATAAATGATTTGGGTCATTGCCTCTTTATCACCAAGAGCAATAATCAATGAAATGATTGAGCTGATAAAAGCGCTGATGATGATTCCCGCCAGGATGATGGTTTCGATCGCCAGCCCCCGGCTGCTCAACCTGACTAGTCCGAACACAAGGAGCAAGCATATCAGCCCACTTACTATGGCCACAACAGGGAGGGTGAAACTTCCCAAACCTACGATGGTGATGTTGAAAAAAAGCACAGCAACCGCCCCCAATGCAGCTCCGGAGGAAACCCCGATGGTGTAGGGATCAGCAAGGGGATTCCTTAACAACCCCTGAAAAGCTGCGCCGGCAAGCGCAAGGGAGGCCCCGACAAACATGGCAAGCAACACACGCGGAAAGCGGATATTCCAAATGATCATTTCTTCATTCTTCGGAATGTCAGGTAGCCAGCCCATCCCAAGGGTATTTTCCGTTAAAATATGCAAGATGGTTGGGATCGGGATGGAGACACTGCTGTTCAATAAACCAAGGAGGGCTGCACCAAGTACAAACCCTCCGCTACCAAGATATAACCAAAATAGTCTATTACTCAAAAATCTCCGGATAGATAAGTTTCGCAAGGTGCTCCACCCCTTCAATCAAGCGAGGTCCAGGCCTTGTTACAGTGTCACTGTCCACATCATGTACATTTCCATCTTTGATGGCAGGGACTTCCCCCCAACCAGAACGGGCCATGACCCCGTCTTTTGGATTATCCACATAATAACCATAGGTAGTGATGATCACATCTGGATTTAGCTGGACAATTTCCTCTTCCGTCAGTTTCACCCAGCCCTCCTGATTACCTGCAGCGTTTTCCGCTTGTATGGATTCAAGCATTTCATGCATGAAAGTCCCTTGACCTGTCGTGAAGATATCCGGAGCAGGTGAAACCTCTACCCAGACTTTTTTCTTTTGTGTCACTTGCTTTGCTTTTTCTTCTACTGTAAGTAGTCGTTCCTTCATATCGTCAACCAGCTTTTCCGCTTCTGCAGTTGTACCAGTTGCTTTTCCAATCAATTCGATTGTTTCATATACATCCGCAAAAGAGGATTCGCTGCCAATGACAATGACCTTTATGCCGGCATCCTTATACTGTTGAAGGATGGTATCATGATTCTGATGATGATAATCCGTTACAAAAATCACATCAGGCATCAGCGTCAAAATCATTTCTGCATTCATGTCCTGGCCGCCCACCTTTTCCACATCGGCGGTTTCCACTGGATAGTTACAATAATCGGAGACACCGATCATTTTGTCTCCAAGTCCAAGAGCATAAGCGATTTCCGTATTACTTGGTTGCATGGATATGATGCTTTCAGGCTCTTTTTCAAGGGTGATTTCCTGACCTGAATCGTCCGTAATTGTGATAGGAAAGGCTGAGTTTTGTGATTGCACCTCACCGCTTGTATTTCCATCGATTGCTGTGTTATTTCCATTTCCGTTTGTTTGCTCAGAGGTCGATCCACATCCTGTTAAAATTCCAACGATTATAATGAAAACAAGACCGATACTTCCCCATTTTTGTTTAATTTGCGCCATCTTTTTTTCTCCTCTACGTTTTTCTATATTTTTTCTGCAACTCCGGCTGATTCAAAGGTAGCCATTTCTTTTACAATGTTCGTTGCTGCCTGGAGGATCGGAAAGGCGAGTGCCGCTCCCGTCCCTTCCCCAAGCCGAAGACCGAGATTCAAGATCGGCTTTTTTTCCAGAAGCATGATAGCATGCTCATGCCCAACCTCCATGGAGCGATGTCCGATGAAGAGGTATCCCTTGGCTTCAGGGTAGAGCCTTTGGGCAAGAAGGGCCGCCACCGTGCTGATGAAGCCATCCACAAGTATAGGGATTTTGCGCTCCGCTGCCGCCAAAATGGCGCCTACCATTCCTCCGATCTCAAGGCCTCCAACTTTTGAAAGTGTATCTATTGGATCGGTCGGGTCTGGGGTTCGCTTCTGAAGGGACTGACGGATAACTTGTTGTTTCCATTCTAATTGATTGGTAGTTATCCCCGTACCAGTTCCAATGACATCCTCTACATCCAACCCGCTTAAGGCTGATAGAATTGCACTGCTGCTCGTGGTGTTGCCTATTCCCATTTCCCCGATGATCAGACATTTTACCCCGTTCTCGATGACACTTGTTGCCATGTCGCTTCCCACTTCAATCGCCTTCCATGCCTCCTCTCTTGTCATGGCGTCCCCCTCTAGGAAGTTAGCTGTCCCATGACGGATTTTTCTCCTATGAAGGCCTATTCGGTCCAAATCTGCCGCAACTCCTATATCGACAATTTCAACTTTTGCCCCGATTTGCTTCCCCAATACATTTATGGCCGCTCCACCATCAAGGAAATTGTGCACCATCTGCACAGTCACTTCCTGAGGAAATGCTGACACCCCCTCGGAAGCTATACCATGATCAGCGGCAAAAACAATGATTCCTGGGGGTGTCACCTCAGGAAAATCTTCATTTGTTATCTGCGCAAGTTGTATGGCGATTTCTTCCACTTCTCCTAAACTTCCCTTGGGCTTGGTCAAGGAGTTTAAATACCCCTCCATCTTCTCACCTTGCAATAGGTTGATAGGCTTGATGTTATACATTTTTCCCATGCGCTTCCCTTGCCTCCTTTTTGCTTAACGCCTGAAATTCAAGCATCTTTTCCTTAATCTTTTCCATGGAAAGATTCATACTCACAACATCTGCCAATCTATCAAACGACTCTTCTCTTTTTCTTTCAAAAGAGAGCCTGTTTATAATGGGAGACAGCCCTTTCTTCCGTCTCAGTGTGTTCAACAGCTCCTCTCTGAAACTGTCATTATGGAAGATCCCGTGGAAGTATGTACCTATAATATTGTCCATTTGCACCCCATCTGTCCGGTCTGCCAACACTGCAAAGGGCTTTCCATTTTCTCTTTCATGGAATATAGTCACCCCCATGTGGATTTCATATCCTTTAATAGAAAAATGTTTCCCCTCATAGTCTAGTATCCCCTCGGAAAGAACGGTTTTCTTCTCCTTTTCCAAACGTGTTCTCATGGGGATGAGACCAAGTCCTGAAACACTTTTTAGCGAAGATTCCACCTCGTATTCATCCACAACCTCATCACCAAGCATTTGATACCCCCCGCAAACCCCGAATATTTGTGTCCTTTGTTCAGCCAGCGTATGTATCCTGTTCCCAAGTCCACTTTCATGTAAAAATTGCAGATCACCTAACGTATTTTTACTGCCAGGGAGGATGACCATGTCCGGTCTTCCGAGTTCTTCCGACTTTTGTACATACCTCACATGGCAATCCTCCTCAGAAAAGAGTGGGTCCAAATCAGTGAAGTTTGAGATGTATGGGAAGCGAATCACCGCGATATCCAAGTCTTTCGTTTCATCTTTATCTTTGGAATAGCTATCAAGGACGACAGAGTCCTCGGCTTCAATATGTAAACCAGAAACATAAGGGATCACACCTAAAACTGGAACACCGGTATATGCCTCAAACCATTCCAGCCCAGGCTCTAGCAGGGACACATCCCCCCTGAATTTATTGATGACCACGCCGATGACCCTTTTGCGGTCCTCCTCTTCTAAAAGTTGCAATGTACCGACAAGGCTAGCAAATACTCCACCCTTTTCGATATCACCGACAAGAATGACAGGTGCATGGGTCAACCTGGCAATACGCATGTTCACCAGCTCCCGATCATTAAGATTCACCTCGGCAGGGCTCCCTGCCCCTTCTATTACGATGATCTCGTGTTCCCTTTGAAGGCGAAGATAGCTCTTTTCTATTACTTGTAGACCTTTCTCGTAGAATTCTTGCCGATAAGTACCTGCCTTCATATTTTGGAAAGGCTTCCCATGCACCACAATTTGTGATTGGTAGTCACCGGTAGGCTTGATCAAAATGGGATTCATGTCGGTGCTGGCCACCACACCAGCTGCTTCCGCCTGGACGCCTTGCGCCCTGCCAATTTCCTTCCCATCCTTGGTAATATAGGAGTTAAGCGCCATGTTTTGCGATTTAAACGGTGCGGTTTTATGACCATCTCTTGCAAATATCCTGCATAATGCCGTTACCACTGCGCTTTTTCCCGCATCAGAATGGGTTCCTTGGATCATCAATGGCGTCCCTCTAAACATGAAGTTTTGCCTCCTGACATCTTTGAATCCAATTATCCACGATCCTTGGATTGGAGCCAAAATGAATATGTGTATAACCAGCAACAAGGTTTTTGCTGATATACCCGTCTGTCCCTTTTCCTCTCATTCCTTTTGTTTCGAAGGCGGCCGGCAGATCTGTTTGGTGATGAAAGGTGGAATAGTGGAATTCGTGTCCCTTTGCAACCTCCCCCTCTTTTAGAAGAAAATTCCTGTTCATTCCTTTGACTTCCCTGTATCCAAGAGCAGCGAGCCTAGTTTGCATTTGCACGATACCAGGAATGACCCCTACCATGGGATAACTGTCTCCTCCGGCTGTCACAAGTTCCTTGCATAAATACATATAGCCTCCACATTCCGCAAAGGTAGGGATTCCCCTTTTGACTACTGCGTGATAGACGCTATCCATGGAGTTTGCATTAGAAGAAAGTTTCGGTGCAAACTCCTCCGGGAAGCCCCCACCAAGGTACAACCCGTCCACATCCAGTGGGACCACCTCATTTTCCAAGGGGGAGAAAAAGATTAACTCTACCCCCCTCTTTTGCAGAAGTTCCAAGTTCTCTTCGTAATAAAAATGAAAGGCCGGATCATAAGCGACCGCTATTCGTACCTTTTTGTTGGTGTATGTGGTAAACAGGGAAGATACATTCTGCTTTGGAAGCTCCAGAGCTTTTTCTGATAGTTCATATAAACGACCCACATCCACCGTGGTTGCAACACTTTCACCCAAAGCACAAAAAAAATCATTAAGCTCCCCTCGTTCAATGGATGGGACAAGCCCTAAATGTCGCTCAGGCATTTCGAATTCAGAGTCCCTTGTCATATAACCAATAACAGGAATCTTACATTCCGCTTCGACCGCAGCCTTAATTAAATGAAAATGTCCTTCGCTTCCCACTTTATTCGCAATCACCCCAACTATGTTCACTTGACCTGACAGACCCTGATACCCTTTGACCATTGCAGCCGCACTCCTTGCCATGCCGGAACAATCCACCACAAGCACCACAGGACTGCCGGTGAGGATGCTTATTTCTGCACTGCTTCCCTCATCGGAAAGCGGATCTTTCCCATCATAGAATCCCATCACCCCTTCTATGATGGAGATATCAGCGCCCTCACTTGCACGGACTAAAACTTCTCTCACATAATCAGGCGAAAGCATCCAGCTATCCAAATTCCTCGACTTTCGGCCTGTCACGGCTGTATGGTAAGAGGTGTCGATAAAATCTGGACCGCATTTAAATCCCTGGACACATATACCCTTCCTTCGCAACGCTGCCATCAAGCCGATCGTAATGGTTGTCTTTCCTACACCACTGCCAGTGCCTGCTATTAGAATTCTTCTGCTCCCCATTTTTTTCACCACTTTCTGCTTAAAATTCCACACCTTTAACAGCGGGGATCCCCTTATCGTAATAATGCTTTTCCGCATGGACGACCGAGACCAAATCAGCTACAGCTTGGACTTGTTCAGGTGCCCCTCTTCCAGTAATGACAAGATGAACATGCTCAGGCTTATTCCTGATTAGTTCCATGACCTCTGTCAATGGAAGGACATCATCTATCGGAAAACCGTCAATAGATAAAGCGTTATTCAATTCATCCAATACTACTATGTCGTAATCCCCACTCATGACAGCTTCTTTTGCTTTTGGCCAACCTATTCGAAGTGCTTCACGATGCTCATCAGGAGTCTTTGTCCAAGTGAAGCCAATCCCTAGTTGCTCCATCTCCACTCCTAGTTTACTCAGAGAAATCTGTTCACCGTATGTGCGCTCAGGTGATTTGATGAACTGAAAGATCTTCACCTTCATCCCTCTGCCTACCGCGCGAACCGCCAAACCAATTGCCGAAGTTGTTTTGCCTTTTCCATCTCCGGTGTACACCAGTGTCAAGCCTTTTTGTTTCGATTTCCTACTCATATAACATGCCTCCCTGTTTTTTTCCATCAAAAAAACGCCTTTCTGCTAGTTGCAAAAAGACGTTTAAAGGTCCATCCAAATCCAGATTACTATTTTAAAACTCTTCCACGAAGTTTCGTTTCAAAATGAAAACTGGAGAAAAATCAATGAATGTCACTTTAAGCATTCTTTCCTCGCAGAATCCTTAAAAACAAATAGGCAGGTCTCCTGACTTGCGTTTCAAGCACATCACCGACCCTTCCCATGCTGTTGCACAGTGGATAATCTCGGCAATATTCAACGCTTACAGTGGCGGGGTCCGTGCTGGATTCTCACCAGCTTCCCTTTTAACCTTTCTTCATAAAGGCACCTAAATGTTGTATTGTATCAATCAATTATTAAATTTTATATTATTGCATTTACACGATAAAAGCTTAAATTAACAACGCATTTATTGTAGCCTATTTTCCTTTGAATGTCTTTAAGAATTTTTCGGCTTTTGAAATTTCTTACCTTTTCGTTCTAAAAGTATTGGTGCTATATTTAATAAGATAGAAACAATTGTCAAAAACCATAATGCCCTTTCCATACCAGGTACTACATCCATTAAAGCCGACCAATCTTCCCTTTTTACCCACTCTGAAATAAGACTGTATTCTGCACAAAGTGTTAATGCTGTAAATGATAATCCCATCGCCATAGCCAGCTTATAATCCTTTCCTGCTGCATACATATATAGATTAATAAAAGTTAGCACTATTGCAATTACCCCTAATATTACCCACATAACTGTTCCTCCATATTTTTTTATTTATGACATGCAACAATGAGCGTCATCTCAATTTTTCACATGATCATTTTTTAGACATTAATACATCCATTCCTTTTGGGGTTTCTTAATGAACAAACTAGCTTTTTAGTTTAAGTAGTTTCATCTGATAAACTGCCCCATTGCCTAATACCAATTATTTCATAAACTGAAAATTCCTACAATATGTAATTCTTTATCATGGGCATAATTAAAATGAACGTAGCACCTTGATAAAGGGTCGCGCCCGTTTTTCTGAGCATCGATGATTAATGTAAAGGCTACACAGGACTTTTGAAAAGCTCCTAGATTCTTGAATAGCAGTAATAACTTAGATTTATAATACGCGTGCTATAGATGGTTATGGAAAGTTTGGGATTTTCTTTTTGGATGAACTTTTCCTTTTTGTTTGTTAGCGACTTTTTAACTATAAGACTTAGAGATTGAAATAGAATTCGTGCTAAAGCAAATGGTAGAATAAAGACAGAACAAAATCATAAATATCAACAAAATAAAGGAAGGTGAAAAAATCGATGATTTATACCCTTCAAGCAATGATTATTAGCTTCCTCTTGACTTTACCTCTTGCCTTAATGAGCTTTTTTGAATGGAAACGTTACAAATGTTAATTCCAGAAAGAGTTGGGACCTACTCTTTGGGATAAGAATGTCCTTGCACTATGAAGGCGTACCACCCCAAATAGGTGCATGTTGAAGCAGGAAATTCATTTCCGGTGGATTCAAATACGATGGGACCCCCAGGACCTAAGGCGAAGGGGACTATCGGACTACCTGGATATACTGCGCGAATCGGTACTCATTTTTATATTGGATACACTTATTTTTGTTCACCTTCTTCCAGCCTACTTTTTCGTTGTCTTAAATATCGTCGGCCTGGTTTACAGTTTCAACTATCTTCATTGTCAAACTTATAAAATTAAATTTAAGTGATGCTTTTCACTGAGGAATAGAAAGGATAACTAGTATGGTATCTAAAACAGCATTGATTATTGGTGGCGGGCTAGCTGGACTTTCTGCTGCTTTAGCCTTACAGCATTTGGGATGGAACGTCTCTGTATATGAGAAGGCAAATGAACTTAAGGAATTGGGTGCAGGAATTGTTTTATCCGCAAATGCCATCAAAGCCTTGGAGAAATTGGGGGTCGCAGAACAAGTGCGCAAGATCGGCTCCCCCGTAAAAAAAGCAGAGATACGAACATGGGATGGAAAGCTACTCGTTAATGTACCTGTTCATAAACAAGCGAAACTTTATGGCACCTATAGTTACCTGATTTATCGCCCTGATCTGCAAAGCATTTTATATGAAAAATTAAAACAAGAAACCGTTATTTTCGGAAAAAAGTTAATTCGTATAGAACAGGATGCAGCCAAAATCACGGCGATTTTTGAAGATGGAGAGGAAGCAGAAGGAGATCTATTAATTGGAGCTGACGGCGTACACTCTGAAGTAAGGAAATCTATCATCGGATCAACACCTTCCCGTTATTCTGGGTTCACTGCTATTCGAGGGATATCCAATTTTGATGATGACCGCTTTCCAGTCGAACTTGGCGGAGGCTTTGAAGCTTGGGGTCCTGGTAAAAGGTTTGGATTTTCCCATCTGGGCAGTGGCCGAATATTTTGGTTTTCAGCAATTAATACCCCGCAAGGAACGATGATTACCATCGAGGATCGGAAGAAAGCTGCTTTGGAGACATTTAAGAGTTCATTCGAGCCAATTGAAGCGGTCATTGAGTCTACCAATGAATCAGACATACTCCTGCATGAAATCTTTGATCGGAGTCCTCTAAAATATTGGAGTAAAGGCAGGGCTACGTTGATCGGAGATGCTGCTCATCCGATGCTTCCTAACCTCGGACAAGGGGGAGCCCAAGCCCTAGAAGATGCACTAGTATTATCCCGTTCCCTTGAAAAATACCCTAACAACGTGCAGCAAGCTTTTATAATGTATGAAAAAATTAGGATTCCCCGCACCACACAAGTGGTACGTGGCTCAAGAGCAATGGCGAGATTAATGCAGCTTGAAAATCCGTTAGCGATCGATTTCCGGAACCTAATGCTTCGTTCAATGCCAGACTCCGTTCAAATAAAGCGTTTGGAATGGGTGATTGGACATGAGGTATGAAAAGAATACACACTTATGTTAAAGTAATTACTTAAATAACGGGTTTGCGTTGAATAAATAAATAAATAATGAAACAAAGGGGCTTGGAAATCCAAGCTCCCTTTTAGGTATTTTTAGATATGCATCAATCACCTTATATAAGATATCTTTCAGTTCAGAACTTTATCACCGATACCTAATCGTTGAGCTGGAGTCTTATTTTCTTTTCCCGCCTTATAAGGCAAACAAAAGTTATAGTACGTCCTCAGTACCGTTATAGCCATTTGAGCGTATGTTGAATTAAAGTTTGCATAGATGTAACTCTTTTGATCTCCTCGATCGGTTGTTAATGGCATTTTGAGTATCGACAGCCAATATATAAAAAATTCAGCGTTAAACTTTTTTCCTGGATTGCCCCCTCATATGGGGTAAGAACCTTTGGATAAATACCTTACCGTAACTTTCTCTAAATTATCATTTAATTAAATATTTCCCGATAATAATCCCTTAATTCAGCTGAATTATCCTCCCATTCAATTTGATGTCCATTAACTATCTGATAAAGTACATCAAGACATCTATGCCATCCTGCCGCTGTATTAACTGCCCATGCACCATCGATAAAAGTATGGGTAAAGATCATTCGACAACCCTTTTCCTCTTCATGTAATGAGATGTTTATCAGATCATCAACTTCACGAAAACCAAATAAATATGGTTTTTCTAACTCTGTAACGGTAGCCTCATATGTCGTTCCTTCACCGTCATTAAAGGCAATCTTACCACCAAGTTTGAGATCCATCTCTCCTGTTGCAAATGGATACCACTGGGAAAAGGAACTAGGGTTTGTAATCACACAGAAAACCTGTTCTTGAGGATGAGGAAAAAACCGTTCAAATTTTAAAGCATAACGACCGTTGGACTCATGTAATGTACCAAATTCATTTAACATATCATCACCCTTATCTATACTCTTGTAGTCTTGCTATTCTATAGGATCAGTCAAACACTAACTATACTTATCGTACCAAACATTTATATAACTAAAAAAAAATGAAACTCAGTTTCGTGATCTTCCGCCAAAAAAAAATATAATGAGTGCTGATTCTTGTACCTTGATATAGCCCGATTGCGGAAAGTCGAAGTTTTATTTAGTAGGATGAAGATTTTAGTTTCTAAATGGTTTCCAGTTCTTTTTACGCTCATGATTTTCACTAGGTTCTCGATTAATGAAACGTCCTTCTAAGAAACCTTTTTGATATTGCCGTAAAGAAGATTCATTTGCGCCGCCGGCATAGTCAAGATTATTAAATTGTAAATCGTCATCTTCCCAAAAACAAATTTCACAAATTTCAAAAGTTCCAGGTGGCTTAGTTTTTAATGTTTTATAACCACAGCATGGACAAAAAAATTTGTTTCTTCTCATCTGTTCACCTTGCCTATATTAACTCTTCAAATTTGAACAATCGCTATCATTTATATCTTAATAGAATAATTCATTCATTTATGCGTAAATACAATACTTCATTTGCATCAGGAGTTTTTAGTAGCAATTGAGAATATTTAGTTAAGCAAACTCCAATAAAATCTTCTTCATCATTAGTATCTACATTTGGATTGAATTCTTCAGGCAAAAACAAAATATAATCACCAGCAATTCTATGCCATTTATCCTGTAAAAATTTCAGATCATCTTTGCTAATGACTTCAGTATATGGATTACTTATACTTTTACCATTAATACTGTTTGGTTCATACCACCAAAGAATCGTGCATTTTCCGGATCCGAAAATACATTTTATGTATTCGAATAAGCTTATTAACAAGTCTGTTTTAGGTTCTGCTAATGGGAATTCAATTAATGTCTTCAACTCAGCTTTTTGTCTTATATCTTGATTTAAACCAATTATATCTAAAAACCCTTCCCAAGAGCATTCCATACTTACCCTCCTTAGTTGGTAAATTTCATTTATAAAAAACTATTTGATTCAGTAATAACCCTAAAATTACAAACCCAACAATGAAAGCACCTATGTGAATTAAAATCTTATATCTCAACTTTATTTTAAATAAAAAATATAATCCAAAGGTGAAAAAAAGGATTATTAAATCTATAGGTGTCTTAATCAGTGAAACAATAAATTTATTATTGATATGGAAATGTTCATAAATAAAGTCTCTAAAATAATAATTATTTGCTATACCAACCATAGAAAAAATGACTTGATAAACAAAAAACTTAAAAAGGTTCACACCATTCCAACTCCATATATTAAGCCTTTTTATAAGCCTGTTTTCCTTCTTCTAAAGTATTGTTTTACTAATTATTTCTTATTCAACTAGAATTCCCAATTCTTAAGAAAGGAGCGATTCACTATGCAGCAATCGCGCCCGATTGTTGAAAAAGGAAAAATCAATCATATTCAACAATTGAATAATCAGTTGTGCTGGGAAGGGTTTTAATTACTAAATCTAAATGAGAGTATCTATTATTATTTGAAATAAAAACTAGACCATCACCGTCATAATCAACCCAAAGCACAGTCGAAAATTCATTTACTGTAACAATAGGAGTTTCCATTTTTTTGTTTTCTCCCCAAACTGTTTTAAGGTACCTGTAACCGATACTAAAAACGTCTTTCCCAAGTGAGAGACAAGCAAAATTGTTCATACTTCCATTTCCATATAAATAGGGGAAGATTACTTTAAACTGAACAATATTGTTAATTTTGATTTTGTTGTAATAACCGCTGCCTTCTTCCCATTTGGACTTCGTATATTCAATACAGTGTGTTAAACACTCATTATCAATTTCTTCTTGTTGAAAGTCAAAGCACTCAAAAAAGGCGAATACAGGAAAATCATTTATATTATTAACCCAATTAGAAACAAACTCTTCAACATCTGAAGCGTCTTTCCTTTGCCAAAGAGAAACAAACATCATAAAGGAAAGGTACTTTTCCATCAAATGCAAATGGAAATAAATGATTATTAGTAGCAATCGCAATATCAATCTTCATCACTTCCACCCCCATTTTACATGGTTTTAGTTCATATTAAACAATCCTGTCCCATTCCTCAATAAGAAAAGGCAATCAAGCTATGCTGTAATCGCGCCCGATTGTGAATAATGGCCCTCCTATTTATGTACTAATTAATTTGGTCAACTAAGATACTCTCTCCATTCAGTCCAAGCTTTCATATAGCTACTTAAGTCCTGAGGGTGTACTTTAATACATACACCAATACGGGTATACAGTTGAAAAATCACTTCATCTATAAGCCGTTCTTCTGTGAAGGGTGTATTAACTTTCCATAGCGCAAATAATGGCAGCAGCGTTTCTATATTCAGGCTATCTGGAGATGAGCAGAATGCATACGTAAAATCATAAATCCTTGGACCAATTAAAGGTGAAGGATCTATAACCCCAACTAATTTATTTGAATGATAGACGAAATTGTGGATCCCTGTATCTCCGTGAAGATAATATTTTTCTTCTTTATTATGATAATCTCTAAGTTTCTCCACTAATTCTTTAACTCTTCTATGGTCTCCATTAGGTAGATGGTTTCCTATGCTTTCATGAGCAAGCTTAAAACTAATGTTGTTAAAATCTGACCAGGTACTTCTATGTATTCCATTAACCCTTCCCCATGATGTATCATTATTTATCTTTTTATATTTAGTAAATAATTCTCGGATTAAAATGGTCATCCAATCTAATTTAGAACCACGGTTGTAGTGAGTTTCTCCAGGGATATATGTGTAAACTATGTAATTATCATTTTCATCCGCATAAATCACATCAGGTATTACACTTATTTCATTGTATGACAGCAGGAAATCTTTAGTTGAACTTATGATTTTCGGATCATCTATTTTGATAACATAGGTAGGGTTATTCTCTAGTAAAAGAGTATATATGACTCCTCTTGTAGTACCACTATTCATGCGTTTTAACACTATTTCAGCATTTCTTAACATTCCTTCACTTTCTAAAACATCTATTATTTTATCGGGTTTTTCCATAAAGCAGCTCCAATAGATTAATTTAAACTACAACAATTATAATTCAGCTATCGCTCCTAGATTGTTGAAGACATTAATTTAATATTTTTTTAAGTACAAGCTAAGTTTTATTTTTAATAGGTGTTTTTAGATTAGCTTTGCATGATTTAATTATTTTCTCGACTTTGTTCTTGAATTCATCATCCCCATGCTTTGGTAAGAAGAATGAAACTTCTCTGAGGTTCTTAGTCTTATAGTAAAAAAGATAATAATTTTTAGTGGAGTATATTGTAGGTTTTCCGCTTAAGTCCAAGTTACTATGTCTTAATAAGAATTTACATGAAAACGAATTGAACTCAGCGTAAATATTTAAAATATCTTTGTTTCTATATGCTTTGTACAGCTTCGCTCCAAGTATTCTTACACAAATGTACTTCCACATGTAATGGAATGTTAATAAGAGTATTGATATTGTGATGAAAGTGAATAACAAATCTACATTATTTGCTGCTATTAATCTTTCTGGATTATTATAAATGATTGAATTATCGTATCTCGCTTTGACATGGTACCAAACCTGCATAAGTGATAGTAATAACATTACTAACCAGTAAATTATTTTATTATATGTCGAATATCTAATCATCTCTCGGCAAGCTTCAGGGGTAACATGAACTTGGACTTCAATATTTCCCATTTAGACACTCCACTAATTGTTTTTTTATGTTCATACCTTCGAAACTCCCTTAAGTATTTAATTTAAACTACATCTAAAGTTATTCCGCAATCCTGCCCGTTTGCTTAATTCCAATTATTTCATAATCGAATAATTCCTACAATATGAAATTCTCTTTGGCTAAAATAAAAAGAGCGCTAATCCTTGTTCCTGGATCGCGCCCGATTGTTTAAGAACACTTATACTTAATAAATAAAAATAAGCTGTCATTACGACAGCTCTGGCACTCCTAAAGATTCTTTTCTAATTTGTGATCGTGAAGGTGTTCATATTCCATTAACTCAATAAATACATCATTGAGATTTTCCCTCTCTAATTCAGAGGAACCGAAATATGTTTTCGGGTCTATATTAAATGTAACAACATCAATTCCCCAGACGTTTTCTTCATTTTCAGGATTTGTAGTATTGATCATAATGCTTACTTCATACCATCTTTTCGATTTTGAACCAGTATGGTCAACAATCAAATTTAGATTTTGGAATCTCTCAAAAGTCCAACTTACATCCTTTCCACATTCTTCACGAACTACCTTTGTAATATAGGGATTCAGCACATCTACCAATAGTTCGTCTGAAGAAGCATATATTTCTTTCTTAATTTTACCACTTGGATGTACTGTAGCCTGACCAATATTAGTCGGTATAGAACAAAAGAGAATTAAAAAAGCAAAAACCAACAAGATTTTCTTCATATAATTCACCTCAAGTTTTATTTTCCAACTATAAGATGAATTATTCTGATGCTTTTTTGTTTCAGACTCGCGCCCGTTAGTTGAACAAATCATAAATTTGCTGGTTGAAATTCAATTGAATTGGCTTGAAACATGTTATCTAGATATTCATAAACAATAACAATTTCACCAATATAACCAGCTGGAGAAACTCGACAATCAACCCTCACAATAAGTTTATTGTCTTTTACTTCGTATTTAGTAATACTGCCAAACGCTACATTATCAAATAAGTTTGTCGGTGGTATTTCTAAAGGGGCTATATCAACTGTAAATACCTTTTCTCCCACACTAATTTCGGCTCTTTCAGTCGACAGCTTTGTTTTTACGTTTTTATATATAATTGCCAAAGGATTATCAACAAGAACATCAATCAATCCATTTGTATTTCTATATACGTAAACTTCTTCCTGTACCACACCAGTACCATAACCTTTCGTCAAGATTATAATTAACTCTTTCTTTTCATCTTTGTTGATGTCTTCGTAATACATTTCCGGGGCGTATGTAGGGTTAGTAACGTTCCTCCAAAAAGGTCTTGAGTAAACTTCCCCCTTGAAATTAATTTTGAAGTCTTGATATAAGCCGTTCATTTTTTTAGCATACAAGGTTATGTTATCTTTGCTTAACTCAGAAACAACATGATATCCCTCAATCGTAGAAGCTGCTTTATTAGGGGCACTCATAAGAACAAATGCCAATATAAAAATAATGTATTTTTTCATTAGTTGAACACCTCATTTTTAGTGTTCCCTAAGAGAATTTCTTATTATGCTAATCTGACCTGTTAAGTACACTCTTTTCACAATTTTTATTTTTTTAGCTAAATATCAAATTAACTATCCAAGTGTTATTCAATTATCTGGCCCTTTAATGGAATAAGAAAAATCCTATTGCTAATTGTATTAGGCTGATCGTCTCAAACCAGAATTACAAAATCAAAAAGTACACCCCTGTCAACAGGAGTGTACTTTCCATTTCGCATTCCTTATCAGTAAGCAAATAAATGTCTGCCGATTCTTAAGTTTGGTGTAGTATTTACAAAAATCCACTCAGATGTAGCGGTTTGAGGATTATAATAATATGTAGATCCATAGCTTGGATCCCAGCCTTTCCAAGCATCCTTAACAGCGTGATATGCTATATATGTAGGTGTTAAATAGTATTGACCATCCTGTACAGCTGTAAAGGCATTTCTTTGGTAAATGACACCTTCTATCGTCGAAGGAAATTCAGAGGAATGCAATCGGTTCTTTATTACAGCGGCTACAGCTACTTGACCTTTATAAGTTTCTCCCCGGGCTTCCCCGTAAACGATCTTAGCCATCTTTTCAATCTCAATTAGTCTATACAATGTTTCCGGATTAGCCACTCCATTGACGGAAAGTCCAAAATCCCGTTGCAAAAGCCGGACACCTTCCTCTGTTAAAGGTCCATAATATCCTGTAGGGGCAACTTCTAGATAACCCAACAATACCAGTTTTTCTTGCAGAGCGGTCACCTGCTGTCCCTGATCTCCTACTTGCAGCGAATTCCAATTTGCAAATGATTCTTTCGGAAAAAACGACACTGCCAGAATGGAAGCAAACACAAAGCTTAATAATTTCATTTTATTCGACATATAACAACCTCCTTTTTGTACATATACACCAGCAAAAGAAATATAAAACTTTATTTCCATTTTTTGAGGAAATACTCCTGTATAAACAGAGAGAAAGAACTAGATTGATTAAATTCTTAACCAACATGGCCTGCTCCCTCACCTTGCACTGTTTTTCTTTAGCTGGTGTTTTAAAAGTGGAAGTCATAAATGTCGATAAGAGCTTCCTCAGCTAGGCAGAGTCAAGCTTCGAAGTGCCTAGTTGAAGGAAAGTCCTTGCATATATCAACCGTGGTATAGCGCGAATCTAATTGATAAAGTTTAATAGGTTGTAAACCTTAATACCTTTTGTATACGATACATTGCTTTATTAACTATCGTCATCTCATCCTTATACGATTCAAAGGGCAGTGTGTACATTTCATCCTCATTACTCCAAAGTCTTAAATAGTATTCGTTCATATCCTTCATCACCTGCTCATCATTTGAGGCTGTTATTTTAATATCGGTTTCCAAATTGAGGTCATAAAGATTTCTTCTTGTGAAATTTGCTGAACCTCCGATGATCGTTGATTCCGCTTCTCTTTTAAAATATATCATTTTAGGATGGTATTGTTCCCCTTGTGTGTTGTACCATCTTAACTCAATATTTCCTTGTCCTTCCTCTACAAGTTCTGCACCCACAGGCCTGTTAGGGAGTCCTATCTTCTGCTGCCCAAATGCATGTTCATTTGGATCAAGGATCAAGTTTATTGTCACTCCACGGTGCGCTGCAGCAATCAGCTCCTCGATGATCTTTCTCTCGGCTAAATAGAACATACCGACCCATATCTCTTCTTTATCTTTAGAATTTTTAATTTCTTCAAGGGTATGATCTAGAATCTTCCGTTCGGTCAGAAGTTGGACCGCAATTTCGCCTTCCTCTTCTTTACCTTTATATACAGGCAACTTCCCACCACCCGAAAAATCAAGGACAGCTTGTTCTGTTTTTAATATGTCCCCTATGATTGGGCCCTTCACCTCAAAAGCGGTGTTTGAATGAAGTCCACTTGCATCATGCGGATTGGCAGAAGAGATGATGGCACTTTTATCGGTGGCGATCACCTTACGATGGTTTGCCTTTATATTCATCAGTTTAAGATAGGAACGGACCGTCGTATCAGGGGCACTTTTGGCCATCGGATTTTGTATCCATCCAGAACCACCTTGTCCAAACCATTGGAAGAACACTCTCCAAAGTCCTGAATACAAGGGGTTGGAGTCCCTTAAGACTTTTACGTTCGTTTCAATGACTTTTACTCCATTCTCTTCTAACTTTTTAAGTTCCTCCGCTTCATGCGACCCATACGTGGTGTTGATTTCATCCGTTATGAATACAATTTCCACCTCAGGATTCTCCTCTTTTTTTGAAAGCAGGGTTTTCATTAATGTGTCACTCAATGGAGGATAGTCCATCTCTCCATCGTTATATCCATTGAAAAGAAACATATCCAACACAATGAATTCCTCTGCCTCTTCGATCACTTTGTAGATTCGATCAAAAATTTCATGTTCTACTTGAAAATCATCTTTCTCTCCATATGTTAAATCGTAGAGGAAATCCACGTCCGTCACATAGTGGATATCTCCTTCATAGGAAACACCTTCAGGCAACGGCTTATAACTGTGATAGATGCTTGTAAGAGCAACAATCAAAAAAAGCACTAATAAAATGGTTAATCCTCTATTTTTCATTATCCATTTCTTCATTAAATTTCCCCCTATATATCATAAAAACAGATGCATAATAAAAAAGCTTGCCTGCTCTACAAGCTTTTTCACCTATCTTTTTTCCTCTTAAATCCCTACTCAGGACTTATGTCAAGCTTTATAAATTGGTCATCATCTGGTCCCGGGGTCCCTCTTCCATCCGTATTATTCGTTATAAAATATAAATTATTTCCGTCAACGAATACATCCCGGATTCTCCCGTTTTGATTCCAAATTGTTGCTTGCTTACCAAAACGCAACTCGAATTCCAGGATCATTTCACCTCTTAGGTTTGCAACCAATAACACACCATCTTTAAATACTAAACCTGAAGGAGCCCATGTTTGTGAACCTGAGTGGAATAATGGTGCTTCCATGCCTTCGGGATGTTCATCTCCTGTGCCTTTTGGCCAACCGTAGTTTTTCCCTTTTTTGATTTGATTGATTTCATCAAAAGCAGAGGGACCATGCTCTGAGGCATACATCTCCCCTGTCTCTTCATTCCAGGCGACACCTTGCGGATTACGATGACCAAAACTATAAATGTAAGAATTGGGATACGGGTTATCGCTAGGTACCGTGCCATCTAAGTTCATGCGTATTATACTACCAGGTAGTGTGTCGGAGTCTTGTGCAAGATCTGGTTTGTTGGCATCGCCTATTGTTGCATATAATTTATTATCTGGTCCGATTTTTACCCTTCCCCCATTATGGAAAATAGCACCTTCTATCTCATCTAAAAGCACTTTTTGTTCTATCCACTTATCCTGATCATATTTTATCACTACCAGTCTATTTTTCACTTCCTGCTCTGTTCCATAGGTGTGATAAACAAATGCAAGTCCGTTCCTTTCAAAATCAGGATGCAATGCCATACCGAGCAAGCCACCTTCCCCGTAAACCAACAGTGGCTCATTGAGAATGACTTCCTCCTTTTTCATCCCTTCCCCATCTACCTTAACTATGGCGCCTGTTCTCTCTGTAATATAGAAAGAATCCTCACTTTTACTGATAGACCAAGGAATTTGTAAATTTGTCGCAAGCACTTCCCTTTTGGATGCACTAAATACTGTTTCTTGTACGCCTTCTTTTGGTGTAGCGTTCGTCTCTTTTGATTCATTTTCGCTTTCCGACTGGTTACCTAGGGTACAAGCAGTTAACATTAATATAAGAAGAATTAATATAAATAGTTTCTTTTTCACAGATACACCCCTCTATTCTTTTCCCTCCATTAATAGAGTCTAATCCAACTTTTAAAGGAAAATACAAAAAAACAAGACGTTTTTTTACGTCTTGTAGTCGTCAGGCTTTTTAATGACTTAAACCTGCTCAAAGTATGTTTTGTAATACCCACCAATATGTCCGCTGTTATCTTCTACAAATATAAATTCTTCTGTCTCATTCTTCACATCGTATATTTTCCCGACAGTAAGCATATTGTTCACAAGGTATTTTTTTGCGTCGGTATGTACACATTTCACTTTTTTGATTGATTCCTTCTTATCCCAAGTATTATGTATCATTGATCAACACCTCCAAAATCTTTACGACTATATTTTACCTTAACCAATCCTGAAGAACAATCATAAGTCCTAACACATATGATTACTTGAGGTGATTTTTTAGTGATGAACCATACTTATACGGACTTACTGGCATTGTTTGGGATAGGTGGTGCACACCCTGGTGGGATTGAGCTTACAAAATCAATACTGCTGGAAGAGGGGATTTCTGGTAAGAAACTTTTAGAGGTTGGATGTGGGACAGGACAATCTTCCACTTTTATCAGGTCATTGGGGATTGATATCACACCCATTGATAACCATCCTCTCATGGTACAAAAGGCAAATAAAAGGTTTGCCGAGGAAAACATGGAACTCTGTGCCCTGCAAATGAATGTTGAACAGTGCGAGTTTAAGGACTGCTCCTTTGACTTTATACTTTCCGAATCTGTCCTATCTTTTACCAATACCTCTAAAACCCTACCAGAACTATTTCGAGTGCTAAAGGATGACGGTATGCTAGTTGCTGTAGAAATGACAAAAAAGTCGTCCCTCCCATTAAAACTTGAAAAAAACATGAGAAAATTCTATGGCATGCCGTCTATATGGACCACGGAAGAATGGAAAAAACGTTTCATCTCATCAGGATTTCGCACGGTAGCTATATCCACTTTATCCTTAAAGGAACTTGAGCCTTCTGAACCGGATATCGATCCTTCTGCTGATATAGATGAATCCTTATTTGAAATTATGCATCAGCATGAAAAATTGACTCAGGAATCCCAGCAACATATAGAACTTAGTATTATTAGAGCAAAACGTTAAAAGCTAAAGCCACCTCTTCCCGGCTTTAGCTTTCTTTTGCTAGTTTTTTTTCTTTGTTTTGGAAATCGTCCTTCATCACCATGGTAAGGAGATTACTTTTCCCGAATACATGTAACTCCTTATACAAACTGTCAGGCTTGAAATTCACTAACCGAACAGGAAAAAACTTGTTTGTGAAAATATAGGCCCCCTTAGAGGATCGACCTATCTGTTTAAAGACAATTTTGCGTATGTCTGTGCAAGCAATTTCGTTGGTGATAAGAACAATATGTAAGAACATTACTTGATAGTGAATGGAAGAATCATTCACTTTCACTTGATAACGAATGAAATAAGAAAAAACGATGATAAAAGCAATGGATAATTGTACAAGCGCTCTACCGTAATTAGCATGAAGAAGTTGATAGATACCCTGAACCAACATTAGTGATAAGATAAAACTGTGAACAACAGTGGGATATTTAGCATGGTAGGTCATAGACATACTCCTCCGTTCCTTCCAAAGTAGGGTAAGTTTGGTTACCTGTACTTATTCTCCCAATAAAATTCCAATTTCATCCTTATTTTTGTGAAAACTAGGTAATATCTACAATATATATCATCCCATGGCAACATTTATATAGTGAAACCCATGTACTTTCTTGTTAGGATGTTAATTAGAGTGTCCGAGAGTTGATGATTAACACAACAAGGAGGAACTTCTTTATGAAAAAATTTATTACAATTTCAACTGCTGCTGTAGCCTTTTTTGCAGGCACAGGCTTTCATGCACAAGCAGCAGAATCACATAAAGTACAATCCGGCGATTCGCTGTGGAATATAGGTAAAACGTACGGAGTTTCCGTAAAGGAAATGAAAGAAATGAACAATAAAAATAACCATCTGATTTTCCCTGGTGAGGCATTGCAATTACCTGAGAAAGTTTCCGATGGAGAAAAAGAATTATTGGCTAGACTTGTTCATGCCGAATCAAAAGGGGAACCATATGAAGGAAAAGTTGCAGTAGCAACGGTAGTATTAAATCGTGTAGATAGTGAGACTTTCCCGGATTCCATCAAGGAAGTCATTTATGAAACCTCTCCTGGTGGCATTTATCAATTCTCACCAGTTGGAAACGGACAAATAGATAAAGCTGCTGATGAAGAAGCACTTAAAGCAGTAGAAGAAGCAATTGCCTTCCGTGGGGACGGAAACAATTCTCTATACTTTTTTAACCCAGATAAAACAAGTGACCAATGGATTCGTACTAGAAAAGTAACGAAAACAATTGGTAATCATGTCTTTGCCCAATAAGTTAGTAAACAAAAACGAGGTGTTGGATCTCTTATCCAACACCTCGTTTTTATATGGCTTTATAGTTTTTATGATTGATTACTGTCCGGATTGGTTCTCCGGTATTAGGATTCTTCCCTAACTCCACAATCACTGAGCTATCTCGTACAACAATGACTGTTCCCTTACTTCCTTTTTTTGATCCCTTATTTATCTGTATCATATCCCCGACTTGAACGTTGGTCGTGTTCGTTTCTTCCATGATAAATTCCACCTTTACTACTCAATTTTTATTGTACTATCTATCCTTTATTATCCCCTTATTCCGCTAAATATCTTTTTATATGAAAAAAAGTTGTCTCCCTGATGGCATCATTTTCGTTAAAAAGCTGATGATTTCCTTCATCTATTAGGATACATTTCGAAAGAGGATATTTGTCCAATAGAAAACGGATATTGTATTTCCAATCAACCGTAGTATCTTTATTCCCCTGTACGATGAAAAGATTCTCGTTACTAATTGGAAGTTTCGGAAGGTTATTATGCCATTTCGTGAAAGAATGCAGCCAATTTACTGGCAATGCAGAAAACTGAAGGGGATCATTTTTTACGAATTTGAGATAGTCCAAATCCGATGAGTTTTTACGGAAAGTCCTTTTTATATGCTTCACTTTCTTCCCAATGATTTTAACACCAATTTTCGAAAAAGACCACAGATATGGTTGTACTAAAGGGGAAACCATGATTATTTTGTTGAAAGAATTTACTCCGTTGTTGATATAATCCAGAACGATCGCAGCTCCTGTGCTATGCCCAATGACTGACCATTTCGAATCGTTTAAACCTTGTTTTTTATAATGACACTGCACCGCATGGAGTGCTGTTGAATAGTCATTAAACTCCTCGATATCGCCTCTATCTCCAAAGGAGTGACCATGGCCTGGTAAATCAAATGTAACAATACCATAGCCCTCAGACAATAAAGATTCAATCAGTTTTGAAAAGGCACCAGAATGATCCAGATAGCCATGCACGATGGTTACTAGCCCTTTTCTTTTATTAGGAACAAAGGATTGGACGAAAATATCAAGATGTTTATGGACGATACGGTTACTTTCATGAATGGAAGCCCACTGTTTTAAACCGTAATAAAGCAGATATTCATTATTATCAAAATTTTCCATAGGAATCATCCTCAACTTAATACTATTGGTACAATGCTTTTTTAACTTACTTACCTATCTTACCTTATTATGAACAAAAAAATTGTATATTTCTTTGCTCAATATCAAAACATAACAGTAAATGCTAAGAAAGAGGTGTTTGAAAGGTATGAAGATAAAAGGTATAGTGGTTACTGGACTTGCTCTCACCATGCTTGCTACTGGTTGTGGGAATGTAGATGATTATGGAACTGCAAGAAGAGGTAATCAAGGAGATGCGCTTAATGTTAATTACGATAACATGGGGCGCTATACAGAAAATGTAAGAAGAGATGGCGTCAACCCAAGACGTGTCAATGAAACAAACCAACCACGCCTGGAAGTTGCCGACGAAGCATCCAAACGTATCACGGATCTTAAAGAAGTAAGAACCTGCAATGTTCTCGTTACCAACCGTAACGCCTATGTAGCAGCTGTATTGGAAGGTCAAGAAAATACGGATTTGAGCAAGGATGTTGAAGAGAAGATTGCTAATGAAGTTCGACAATCAGATCGTAACATCCGTAATGTATATGTATCTGTGAACCCTGAATTTGTTGACCGTATGGAAGGTTATACAAATGATATTAATCAAGGTCGTCCAATCAGAGGTATTTTCGATGAGTTTACAGAAATGGTTCAACGTGTTTTTCCTAACCCGAGATAACATTTAAATACCACTAATAAAAACAAGAGGACCTGTTAGGTTCCCTCTTGTTTTTATTTGAAGGCTCTTTACGTAAACATTGTTGCTTTTACGTATTGATAAAATCGCCTTTATATCCGTTATTATCATGCTCGTTTCCTTGTAGCACTAAAGTTATTACTGTGTACTTTAAAGATTCTAATCAGTAAAAAGTCCAATTGCCGACTTTTTACTATAAAATAGCAACAATCTTTTAGAAAAAAGCCTATTTGAAAGAGTTGTTAATCTTCGTATATAATTTTGTCCGCTCTTGCTTCTACATGATCAACTGTTGATGTATTCATGACTTCTACCATCTTGTTCGTTATTTTTTCAATTTCCGACGGGGAATAGCCCAATTTCTCCAATGCTACGGTTGCAAAAGATATGGCCTCACCTATACGCATATTATCACCTCTACTCCCTATTATTCACAGGAAAGGCAATAAATATCAGGAAAATGTCAGTCTCTCTTGGCTTTGGAACGGACTTCAAGCAGCTTGGTCTTCAAATCGTTTTCCATCTGGACTAGTTCAAGCTCCACCTGATGGCGCTTTTCACGACCTTCTTGTTGAATTTGCAATGTTTCCTCCAAGGTTTCGATTAAATTCTCTTGGGTTTTCTTCAGCGTTTCTATATCCACTAGCCCTCTTTCATTCTCCCTTGCAGCTGAAATGGTATTCTGTTTCAGCATTTCGGAATTCCGTAAAAGTAGCTCATTGGTGGTTTCGGAAACGTTCTTCTGCGTGTCCACTGCTTTCTGTTGGTTATACAAGGATACTGCAATAACAAGCTGATTCTTCCACAATGGAATCGCAGTAAGAATGGAAGATTGTATTCTCTCGACCAATGTTTGATTAGTATGCTGGATCATTCTGATTTGTGGAGCCATCTGTAGGGTGATCTGCCTACTGATTTTCAAATCGTGTGTTCTTTTTTGAAGTCTATCTGCAAATTGCATCATGTCACTGACTGCCTGTACATCCATCTGATTATTTGTTTCCCTTGCCTTCCGCTCCAGTTCAGGAATAATGGTGGCTTGGATTTCATCAAATTTGTGTTCTGCAGCTGCAATGTAAATATTCAATGCCTGGAAATAGTCTTTATTTTTATCATACAGGGATTCCAGCATAATATTGTCACGTTGCAGCACTTTTTTAAAGCTTTCCAGCTGGTCGGAGATTTTGTCAATTTCAAAACCGATCTTTCTATATTTGGCGAATAACTGTTGGACAGAGTTATTTACATTTCCAAACAGCTTGCCGAAAAACCCTTTCTTTTGAGGCTCCAGCTCCCCAGGTTTCACTTCTTTGATCTTTCTCATCAAATCTGAGACAACTTCCCCAACTGGACCGGCATCTTTTGCCTGCACATGGGACAGGATCGAGTTGGAAAAGGTAGAAAGCTCGTTTTGGGCCGTAATCCCGTAGGAGGAAATGGCTTGCTGATCTGTCGGGTCTATTTGTTTCGCAATTTCCAAAGCACGGGCCTTATATTCCGCTGATAAGGAATCCATCACTTTTTCTTTCTGCGGTTCAGGCTGCGCATTGGTTTCCCGGTGAGGAATCATCTCATTTTCCACCTCTGGAGTGGAGAATGGATTTTTCAATAGGTCGTTCAGCGTCTCATCTTTAACTTGTTCTTTGAATTTATCATTATTATTCATTGTCATTTCACCCCATAAGCTACTTCTTTTCAATTATTTTGTTATTTGCTTCTATCTGTTGAAAGTTTGTTTGGTTCATCAGTTGTATTTCCGTGTTGAGGTTGTTCATATCACCAGAAAGGACTGCTATCATTTCTTTTTCCATATTACGCTCCAGTTGTTTCAATGCCTCTTCCGTTTCGCGAAGGGCTAGGGAAACTTCATGAGTGCGGACTGGTTGATTTAATAGGTGAACATATTTTTCCGTGATAATTGCCGATGAATCCAAATGCTGATGAAAGAAATTCTGTGCAGTTCGGTAACGAACAGGTTCCTTTTCCACCATTTTAATGATTTTAGTTGATATCTTAGAGATTTTTGTAATGGTCTGATAGACAAAGATGGATCGGACCCGAAATCTTGAACTGTTGATTTTCTTTGCTTTATCCTTCGCCTGTCTCAATTGTGCATGGACATATTTCTTTTCTTTCCGCTCAATTTTATCCAAATCGTTATTGGGAAGCAGCTTTCTTTTTAAAGCCCAATAGCTCAGAAGAAATCCGGCAAAAGCTCCCAATACACCTATTTGTAGTTGATTACCCGTTAGTAGAAATGCTATAAAAAAACCTACAATTGCTAAATTGATAGAAACTATGACAATAAAGCTCTGCAGCATGAAGCGTTTCATATTTTCACTCCTCACCTTTTGAAAAAACCTTAAACTGTACCTTTATTTACGTATCACTGAGGAAAAGGTTTCACTTTGTATAGTTTTATTATATAGGAAATTGGTTGGAATACGAAATGTTTTGTTAGTAGTCGATTGGAAAATGAGAGAGAACAAAAAAGAACCCTTGATTCCAGGATCAAGGATTCAGACTCTTGACAAACTATAGAATAAGTTCGGTTATTATCTGTTGTTACAGTTGATCTCCGTGGCAGGAGCTTCGCTTTCCGCGGGCAGTCCGGAAGCCTCCTCGGGCTAACGCCCTGCGGGGTCTTCCATGTCCTTTCCTCCCGCAGGAGTCTTCGCTCCTTCCACTGCGATCAACTAGAGAATTTCATTATTTTTAGATTTGTCTACACACTGAACGGTTCATTCTTCATCATTTATATTCCGATGGAAACATACTTTACTTCCAGATATTCTTCTAAGCCATGATGGCCACCTTCACGTCCAATTCCACTTTCTTTCAGTCCACCGAATGGTGCTTGTGCTATAGATGGTGCCCCATCATTCACACCTATTATTCCATAGTCAAGACCTTCCGTTACACGATAAATTCTTGACATCTTTTCCGTAAAAACATAAGCTGCCAAGCCATATGGTGAGTTGTTTGCTCGTTGTATTACTTCTTCCTCGTCCTTAAACGTTGTAATTGGCGCAAGGGGCCCGAACGTTTCCTCCTGCATACACTGCATGTCATCATTCACATTTGTGATGACAGTAGGTTCCATGAACGTCTTATCCTTCACTACACCACCGTACGCAACAGAAGCTCCTTTCCCTTTTGCGTCATTTAGATGTTCTTTCACTTTATCAAGGGCATCTTCATCAATAAGGGGTCCAAGGTCCACTCCTCGTTCCATTCCGTTTCCAACTTTCAATTTAGAAACCTCCTCCACGAAGTAAGAGGTGAATTTTTCGGCGACACTTTCATGGACGTAGATTCGATTGGCACAAATACAAGTTTGGCCTGCATTTCTGAATTTAGATTGTACGAGTCCTTTCGCTGCCTTTTCAAGATCCGCATCCTCAAACACAATGAAAGGTGCATGCCCTCCAAGTTCCAGGGAAAGTTTTTTTACGGTATGTGCCGCCTGTTCCATCAATTTTTTTCCGATTTCCGTGGATCCGGTGAAAGTCAGCTTTTTGACATCCTTATGTTTCATCAAGGACTCACCAATCACACTGGATTTTCCTGTTACAACCTGTAGAACCCCTTTTGGAATACCTGCCTCATCTGCATATTTCGCTAACAATAGTGCAGTGAGTGGAGTTTGCCCCGCAGGCTTTACAATTACCGTGCATCCTGCTGCAAGGGCAGGTGCCACCTTTCGTGTAATCATGGCAGCAGGGAAATTCCAAGGTGTAATGGCCGCCACCACACCAACTGGCTGTTTTTGAATGAGAACACGCTTATCTTTTGAAGAGGAAGGAATTGTCTCCCCATAAATTCTTTTTCCTTCTTCTTTATACCATTCTACAAAACTGTTGGCATAACCCACTTCTCCAAGAGCTTCCCGGAAAGGTTTTCCTTGTTCTTTTGTCAACGTTTCGGCGATTAGCTTCTTATTTTCCTCCAATAGCATAAACCACTTGTTAAGCAAATCCGCACGTTCATATGCCGTGTAATTTCTCCATGTTTGAAAAGCATCTTTGGCATACTGGACCACATCTTCCAGTTGTTTTTCAGAAATGCTAGGTACCGTACCGATTACTTCACCTGTTGCAGGATTGGTTACCTCAATCACTTCTTCGGTTTTGATCCATTCACCGTTTATGTACATTGAATATTGTTCCACCTTCATCCCTCCTAGCAAAATGTCAGGTATTACTCTTTTAATATATTCACTCTTTAATGGTCATTCCCTTTATTCCAAAGAAAAAAACACCGGTTAGGGTGTTTCAGACTGTTGACAAAACCTATTAATCTTTAGGTTTGCATTTACCTACGCCCGGAAGCCTCCACGGGCTCCGTCCCAGGCCACCGAAAAGTTCATAATTTAATAATCTGTTCCATACCGCTGTTGATTTCCGCACTAGGCTTCGCTTTCCGCAGGGCGACCTTGAGCCTCCTCGGGCTACGCCTTGAGGGGTCTTCCCTGTCCCTCCATCCCGCAGGAGTCTCCGCGCCTTTCACTACGATCAACACGAGAATCTCATCATAATAAACTTTGTCTACACATTGATACACCGATTACGGTGTTTTTTGTTGAGGTATAGCAACCGGCTGTCGGAATAATCTTAATCCATAGAATAAAATTAAGGTTAAAGATAAAAGGCCAAAAACAATTGCCATCATTTGAAGGCCAATGGTATCCAAGAAAAGCCCCGTTCCAAGAAGGACAACTTGAAAGAGTACCCGGTCTAACATATTACGGAATGAAAAGAATCTTCCGTGATACTCTTTTGGAATTTTCGTTTGGAAGATGGTCGCTGCAATCGGAAAAAAGCAGCCAACTGCTAAACCGAATAGTCCAAAGGAAAATAAAGTCACCCACATGATATCTGCAAAATAGAGGCTTAAATGAGAAATCGCAATAAGTGTTACAAAACCGAACATTAACGGAATCATATTCCTATCATTGGATATGCGTTTCACGGCAAAGGCACCGATCATAAAGCATATTCCCTCAATGGTATAGATAAGACTTTTAATCGTTTGGTCATCCTGAATTTCACTGATATTAATGACCATCAAATTGAAGCCGCCAATGAATAAAAAAGGAATGAACGTAAGTATTAAAACTGTCAAAGCAATCGGCGTTTCTTTTAATACAGGCAACACCTCTTTAAAACTTCCTGTATTTTTACCGTTTCCATCCTCCTGCTTAGTGGAAGTGTCCTCAAAGTTCAATAGAAAAGTTAATGCAAAAAGAATTCCATATGCAACCATGGATGCCAAGTATAAAGAGGTTAAGCTCATAACCACTAGCATCGCCCCTGCTAAAGCTGTTCCAGCAATTCGGGAAACCGTGGAGACATTCATGTGGACCCCATTCATCTCTAATAGATCCTTATCTTTTACAATCATCGGAATGGAAGACTGTAATGCAGGAAAATAGAAGGCCGCTGAAATCTGGATGGCAATCATGAAGATTATCATGAAGATTATGGATTGAAATTCAATCGCCATGAACATGAATACAACGCTGATCATCCGTCCAAAACCTGATATCAACATAACTCTTTTTTTACTTGAAGCATCTATCACCTTTCCCGCAACTGGACCTACCATCACTCCAGCCAGTAGTCCTGCAAACAGGATGAGTGACTTGGCAAAGTCAGAGGGCACCAAAGCCTGCATAAACTCTAAATTCCCTATAATACCTGTCCATAGCCCCAGGCCCGCTATAAACTCACCAATTAAAATAATCCATACATTACGATTTTTCCACATATTGATTTCTCCGTTCACTTGGGTTGTTGTAAGAAAACTATACCATGGAAAGGATTAATTCGCTACTCGAAATTTCTACCCTATTTTAAATTATTTATTCAAAAGGCTCTGTTAAACACCGCTGTAGATTTCCGCAAACGGCTTCGCTTATCCAGAGGGCGACCTTGAGCCTCCTCGGGCTACGCCCTGCGGGGTCTCAAGAATGTCTCCCCGCCGGAGTCTTCGCCTATTGCTCCAATCAACAGCTAGGTTTTTGCAAAATCAACAGTATGCTTTAACTGAGCCATTCAAAAAAACACTTGAATCAGGTCATTTTGCCATCTTCAAGTGTTTCTTGATTTATCGTTTTTCTTCATATTTCTTTTTGGTACCATCTTCGAAAGTTACTTCCAATTCAAACTCCTTAAAATCGTCCTGCAGCCCGAATACTTCCATTACTTGCGAGATGACTTCTTGATCGTCTGAGTTGCTGTCAAAGTTCAGCTGTTCCAAACGAGGGGAAAGTTCGGTGTATGCTTCGTCACCTTTAAGGGAGACTTCGTTCAGATCATCTTCTATTTCTGCCTCTCCATTTCCTTCTGCCTCGTAATCCGCTTCGTACTTCACATTGTTATCATATTCCACTTCAAGTTCAAACTTGGTAAAACGATGACCCGTTCCTGCTTGTTCTTCTTCCGTTGGTGTTCCTTGATTCGTTTCTTCCGTGCCTGTTCCGTCATTTTGTGCTGATTCATTTTCCGGTGGAGCAGATAGATCCTCGTTGTCTGTTCCGCACCCTGTAGCAATTCCCGCAGTCAATACCAAACTAATTACAGCCATTATAGGCTTTTTATTAAACCATTCCATTACCATTCAGCTCCTTATGTATATAAAGTTATTTTTACCAGCTGTATCATATTTACCCATTATTATGGAAAGAAAACAATTTTCTATTCTGATGTTCGAATTTTAGCAAGATTGCTGAAACCAAAAACAGCCAAGATGCCCCCATCAAGAATCCACCAAGTACATCCAGAGGAAAATGAACGCCTAGATACACCCTGCTCCAACCTATCAAAAAAATTAAGACTATACATGACATGACAACAGTTATTCTGAGCCAGTCGGAACGGGCCACTATGAGACTCAGGATGGCGATCGCACCGAAGAATGCCATTGAATTCATGGAATGGCCACTTGGAAAGCTGTAATAGCCCGCTTCGACAATATGGTCCAATGTTGGCCTTTCCCTCGAAAATAAGGTTTTCAAAAAAGTATTTAAGAGGCGTACACCAACTAAGTTACACCATGTAAACAGCACCAAAGACCACTTCCTCTTAATAAGTAAGACAACTGATAGGACAATGAGAGCTGGATAGAAAAACAGCCTAGATCCGATAAATGATAAGAAAATAAATAACCTATCCATTTCTGCAAACCTATACATTTTTTCTCCAAGCATAGTGTCGAAAGAGACAGCTGCCTCAACCAAGGTTAATCCTGCCACCAAAAGAAAAAGAAGAAAAAGTATGATGCTTGCTTTAAAAAATGCTTCAGGTCTTATTTTAAGAAACATAACAATTCACTCCAGACAAAAAGGCTAACTCCTTATCTCTTAGAGTTAGCCTAATCATCTGTTTTATAAACTTTTCAATAATAACTTTTTTAAAAGCGGAAAAAGCACATCTGGCAGTTCCTCAATATCCGGAACTAATATACTATATTTTCCGTACATGTTTTGAATGGTTCTGACTTGACCTTCATCGATTTCACCATTAGCCAAAAATACATTGATGACTTCCAGGCCTTTCTTTCTTGCTTCCATGACTGCTTGGTGAGTGTCTACGATGCCGTTCTTTTCATAGTCCATCGCTGCAGGTTCGCCATCTGAAAATACAAGAAGGAACTTCTGTTTTTCACTTCTAGCAACAAGCCTCTTGGTCATATGCCTGATTGCATATCCATCCCTGTTATCTTCTTCAGGTTCCAGTTGCAGGATCTCAGGGCCGGATGCTTGTCTCAAACTAGAGGAGAAATCAATGACCGTTTTAAAATAATTTGGTTGACTTGTTGACGTAGCATCATTGGTATCTTCCCAGAACCCCACCACTTCATGAGGAACAAATACCGATTTCAATGCTTCATGAAAAAGAGTGATTCCATACTTAGTCTGTTCCATTTTATCGAACATGGATGCCGAACAATCGACCAAGAGAGAGAACACTGCATCGATCTCAATGGATGGATTATCTTTTTTATAGAAGACTCTCGGGTTGTCATCTGTTAACCAAGGGATGAGTTTCTTACTGAGCCTGCCGAATGGGAGGTCACTTCTTGGCAGAATCTTTTTGTGCTCCAATGTTTTCTGAATCAGCTGCTTCAGTTTTTTTTGATAAGAAGCAACAAACTGCTTATACTCTTCGTATTCACGATTTTGTTCTTTAGAAACAACACCGGGTTTTAAGAATACTGGGTATGCATACTTGTTCTCTTTCCCAAACTCAGCACCCTTTCCACCTTCTTTTTTTGTATCGTTGAGTACATCAAGCGCCTCAAGTTTCGAGTAGTCGTTTCTATTGGTTTGTTGGCTCTCCCCTTGAACGAAGCCCATCGCCTGGTCTCCATCTTCCCCTTCTCTTACCCCTTCTCCCATCAAGTCCGTCTTAGTTCCTTGCTCCATATCGAATTGAAGGAAGCTCTTATTGTTACTTTCTGATTCCCGGTGCCAGGTGGGAAGCTTGTCTTCGTGCACATCTTCCTCATCATCCTGCTTATCCTTCTGCTTTATATCATCATTCTTCAAGTCGCTTTTTCTTTTCATCTCATCAAAGGTTGGGCCATGCTCTTCTTCTAGTTTTTCCGTAAAATCGGGAAGGAAGAAATACGTATTAAGCATATCCTTTTCCAGCAGCTCTTCCAGTACTTCCACGATAACCTTTACACTTCTAAGAATTTCACTTGTACTTTTCGCTTCGTAACATTTGGAAGCTTCTTCTCTTAAAAAAGGAATCGCAAGGTCAAGATCCTCATTCAATGAAGGTACTTCCTCCAACGGGTTATCTGTCGTCAATAGTAGATACAGCAGATTATATAGTGCATCAGTCAGGATGTTTCTCTCCGCATTGACTGTTAACTGGCTGCGAAAATACTTTCTATACTCCGCTCTTCGGATCAAAAAGGTCCTGGTTGTACCCGGTCGCTCCCTTTTACAATATTCCTCAAGTCTCAAATCTTCAAGGAGTATGAACAGCTGCCTGCAAAAGCTGTTCAAATGAGTGTTTTTCATAAACAGAAACAGCTCTTGGATTACTTCATAATCCGTATGCGGGACAGATCCGATGCTACGCAAATAAACATCACTTTTCATTCCGTGCAATTTCTCGTATGGTGGGTGATTGTCCCAAAACAGGCTGATAAAGAGTTTATTGCCATAGGGATCATAGTACGACTTGAACGCATATTCCACCTCTAGATTCTTTTTCTTGGAAAGGGAAGTTGCCAAGTCGGATAGCTCCATAAACAGGAATGAGTCTATTTTTTTATCATTAAAAACGATTGGTCTCAATATTTATCCCTCACTCAAACAAAGTTTGTGCGATATTTAAAATGGCCGCTTTTTCTCTATCATCTTCCAATTTCTCTACAATCCCACGCTTAATGGCACGGATTGGTGGCAAATACACACTAAGGTCGCACGTGTCTAAAAGTGCGCGTACGGAAGCGGCTTCTTCAGAAAGATTCCCGTTCTCCACCAAAGCTATAAGATCGGATGACAATGTGACATATTTCTTCAGCAATTTATCATCGTTCAAACGCGATTGACTTTTTAACACTTGAAGCAGTATATCTCCTTGCACATAAGGGACATCAACGACCACAAACCGATTCTTCAAGGCTTCATTAAGTGGAACCGTTCCCACATATCCTTCATTGATAGCGGCAATGACACCAAAGTCCTGTTCCGCTTTTACAACCTCTCCTGTAAATGGATTGGTGATTGTTTTCCGGTAATCCAACACTCCGTTCAGTATTGGTAATGTCTCTGGCTTTGCCATGTTAATTTCATCGATATACAACAAGTGCCCTTGTTTCATCGCCTTGATGACAGGTCCAGAGACAAACTCGATGGAAGCTTTTCCTTCGACATTATGTATGGTTTTGAAACCAAGTAATGCCTCTGCATCGAGGTCGACCGAACAGTTGATGCTGTGCATTGGTTGATGAAAAATGGAAGATATCGTTTCAGCAAGCTTCGTCTTTCCGGAACCGGTAGGACCTTTTAGAAGAACGTTCTTTCCCATCGCCAAGGCAATGATGCAATCATACATGATATCATTATCAGTTGCTGTATAACCTGCTGTTCCAATAAGGGAACTGTCTTCGATTTTATCTTTGTTTCTTTTGAATTTTTCTTGAATTTCTGTTGGTAATTGATTTATTGTAAACACACTTCAGTCTCCTTTTTCACATAGTACTTTTAGTATTTCACTTTTTGTGGGAGTTATGGATTGTTATATTTCACCTAGTTAAAAAGGCTGCTGACAATAGTTTGTCAACAGCCTAGTACATTATATCAACTAATCCATTATTCTTGAAGTGAAAAGATTTATCTTACTTAATGCTGTCCACTTCTTGAACCACTTTGTTCTTCCCTGATACAATCCAACCACCAACAGCGATACCGATCAAGACGATCCAGAACATCGCTTTAAATAGTGGGCTGTGCGGGAAGTGGTATGGAAGTACACCAACACTTGGATGCGCTAATGTGTACATTGCCAGTTTGAAACCAACCCATCCCACAATCAGGAAAGCTGCGGTTTCCAAACTCGGTCTTTCTTTTAACAATTTAACAAACAATGTAGCAGCAAAACGCATGATGACTACCCCGATAAATCCACCCAGGAAGATGATGATAAATTGTCCTCCATCAATGCCTCCAATTTGCGGAAGGTTTGTTTGTGGCAAAGTCATAGCCAATGCAAAAGCTGCCAGGATGGAATCCACCGCGAAAGCGACATCCGCCACTTCCACCTTAAAGACTGTCATCCAAAAACCAGATTGCTTCTTGGGCTTGTCAACCGCAGCTGCATGTTCCACTTTCGCCACTGCATACCTTCGCCATATATGATTGAGTGCGATAAACAGCAAGTAAGCAGCTCCAATTGCTTGCACTTGCCAGATTGATACTAAGAATGAGATGGCAAATAATGATCCAAGTCTGAAAACAAATGCTCCTGCAAGACCGTAAAATAAAGCCTTCTTGCGGGCTTCTTCAGGGAGATGCTTCACCATAATTGCTAGTACTAGTGCGTTGTCAGCCGCTAAGATACCTTCAAGTGCAATCAGGACAAGAAGAACCCAGCCGTATTCCAATAATAATGATAATTCCATGGTTTTCCTCTCCTTTTTACATGGCTCTTTTCTCAAAGATTGTTGCTATTTACTGGTAAAAAGTCGGCATTTGGACTTTTTACTGCTCTCATACTATATAAGGTGCAAGTAGTTTCTTAAGTACGGCAGGGAAAAGAGCACGACAGTAAGCAAAATAACGGTTGATGTATCCATCCGAAAAAGCAACAAAGTTTACGAAAAGAGCCTTTTACATAACAAAAGCCTTACCCGGAAACGGTAAAGGCTCTTTATGAACACATAAAAAGACCTTTACCTAGAACTGTCCAATTTCCAGTTTAGGCAAAGGTCTTGCTAACAACATAATTGTTGCCGATAAAGCCGGTGCTGATTAATCAGTCACGTCATGACGACTATATCGTTCTCATAGCTACTCCCCTTTGATTGGGCTTGTGCGTATGTAGTTTTAATATATACCTATTCTAGTAGCTTAACAGATATGTGTCAACACATTTATATAGGAAGAAAGATCTTCATATAATCAAAAAAATCCGAATAATTATTTCTACACTCTAAATAAAAATAATATGTTATAATCCTTTCATTGTGAAGTTCATCATTCCAAAAATAAAGGTCGTGGCAAGATATGCATCAAGCACTTTCCTATAAAGAGCGTATACATATATTCATCAAAATTGTCGTCCCCATTCTAATTACGCAGCTCGGACTTTTCTCCATGAATCTCTTTGATATCATGATGACGGGAAATGTTGGAGCAAGCGACTTGGCAGGTGTGGCCATTGCCGCTGGACTTTGGGTACCTGTGTATACGGGACTCAGTGGCATTCTCTTATCCATCACACCGATAGTGGCTCAATTGGTTGGGGCTAAAAATACAGATAATGTCCCTTTTTCGATAACTCAGGGCATGTATGTTGCTGTTGCAATGAGTGTACTCGTTATTGGGATTGGAGCCATATCCCTTAATCCGATCCTTTCTGCCATGAGTCTTGAATCTGAAGTAAGACACGTTGCCAAATACTATCTCGTTGCGCTTGGATTTGGTATCGTCCCATTATTTGCATATACCGTATTAAGATGTTTCATCGATGCATTGGGGCATACTCGAACTTCCATGATCATCACATTGCTCTCCTTACCGATAAATGTTCTGCTGAACTACTTATTGATTTTCGGTAAACTTGGACTCCCTGCCCTTGGCGGAATCGGCGCAGGTGTTGCTTCAGCATTAACTTATTGGCTTATCACATTTATTTCGTTATATATTGTTCTAAAAAAGAGTCCATTTACGGCATTTCCACTATTTAAGAAACTTTATCCAGTTTCCCTATCCAAGTGGAAAGAAATTTTACTTATCGGGGTTCCAATCGGACTGTCCATATTTTTTGAAACAAGTATCTTTTCAGCTGTAACACTGCTTATGAGTTCCTTTGATACCATTACAATTGCGTCACATCAAGTTGCACTTAACTTTGCTTCGCTGCTCTATATGATTCCATTGAGTATATCGATGGCCTTAACCATCTTGGTTGGTTTTGAGGTTGGAGCTGGACGCATTAAGGATGCCAAACAGTACACCTATATGGGAGTGGTGTCTGCGGTTCTTCTCTCGTCCATTTGTGCTATCTTATTATACTTTTTCAGAGCAGAAGTCGCCTATATG
The DNA here is from genome assembly GCF_021991925.1 of Sutcliffiella horikoshii. GTDB lineage: Bacteria > Bacillota > Bacilli > Bacillales > Bacillaceae_I > Sutcliffiella_A > Sutcliffiella_A horikoshii_F. The sequence continues at coordinate 1,011,424 of NZ_RXZI01000001.1, forward strand.
TACACAAAAGATCCTGATGTTATCACCCTAACGACAGCGTTTCTCTTATATGCTATTTTCTTCCAGCTTTCTGATGCCATTGCTGCACCAATCCAAGGGGCTTTGCGAGGATATAAAGATGTGAACGTCACCTTTATGCTTGCCTTTGTATCGTATTGGATAATCGGACTCCCGATAGGGTTTGCCCTGGCCAACTATACTCAGTTTGGTGCTTTTGGATATTGGATCGGCCTGATTTGTGGCTTAGCTGCCGGTGCTGTTGGACTCGCATGGCGGTTATACATCTTACAAAATAGATATATGAAAAAGACCCTTTCCTACTCCTAAGGAGAGGGTCTCAGACTGTTGACAAACTATAAATTAATTAGGTTATCTGTTGGAAGTGTTGATCTTCGTTGCAGGAGCTTCGCTTTCCGCGGGCGGTCCGGAAGCCTCCTCGGGCTACGCCCTGCGGGGTCTTCCATGTCCCTTCCTCCCGCAGGAGTCTCCGCTCCTTCCACTGCGATCAACTAGAGGTTTTTATCATTTTTGGACTTTGTCTACACACAGAGGCCCTCTCCTATTCGTAAGGGGAGGGTCTTTTTAAAAGAGACTATTCTTATAGGAATAACGAAAGGAAATTGTAGTATATTGTCGAAATAAGTCATATAACAATTTGTAAAAAGGGGTTGTATTATGACCAATTACGATAATAAAAAAGTCTTAACTTCTTTAAGTTATTTTCGTCATCAGCTGAGCATACTCTTATGCCTGCTCGAAAGATATGAAACAGCGGATTTTGAAACAAAGAAAAACTTATATCCAGAATTGATTGCTGAATTTAAGCGTTATAAGAATGACCTAAAAAGAGAAATCAAAATCTTGATACAATATGACGTTAATCTCTGGGTTTCTGACCACCTGCTACCATCATTGGCAGTCACTTCTGCTTTTCTTCAGGATATAGGAATCAACCGTATAAATCCCAACAGTATACATAAGGTTGTCCTACAGGTTAGAAAGGCATATTTCTTCATGGAGCGCTATGATAGTGATCTAAATGAAAACGAATAGAATTTTCTTCTGTTACACTAAAAAAGGCAGCCAAATTGGCTGCCTTTAGATAAACACATCTTATTTACCGATGAACATTTGAGTCCAGTAGTTTCCATTTTCTACATGACCAACACCGATATGAGTGTAGTTTGCATTCATGATATTAGCACGGTGGCCTTCAGAATTCATCCAAGCATTTACTACTTCTTCAGGACTTTGTTGACCTTGTGCAATGTTTTCCCCAGCAGTACGGTAATCTACACCGAATTGTTTCATCATGTCAAATGGAGAACCGTAAGTTGGGCTGTTATGAGAGAAATAGTTGTTTTGTTGCATGTCTTTAGATTTCTCTTTTGCTACTTTGCTTAATTCTTCATCCAATTTTAACGGAGCTAAACCTTGTTTTTCACGCTCAGCGTTTGTTAATTCTACAACTTTCTTTTCAAATTCACTTACAGCGCCAGCAGTTTGTTCAGTTGCTGGTTTTTCAGCATTTTGCTGTGGTGCTTGTTGTTGTGGTGCTTGAGCTTCTTGCTTTGGTGCTTCCTGTTTAGGTGCTTGAGCAGGAGCTTCCGCTTTTTCTTCCTTAGGAGCTTCTACTTTTTCAGCTGGTTTCTGCTCAGCTTGTTTTGGAGCTTCTTTTTCACTTGCTTCAGCAGCTGGTGCGCCATTCATGTTTACTTTAACACCATACTTTTCTTCCAATTCTTTTACATATCCATCTAAGAACGCTTTGGCATCTTCTTGGTTAGTGAAAGCTTTGTTACTATTAAATGAAGTGACTTTATTTGTTAAGTCACATGTTGGTTTTGTTGGAGCGTTAGATTCTGCTTTCGCATTCATTCCGAATGGTGCGGCAGTTAGTACAGCTGCAGTTGTTACAGCAGTGATGAAAGACTTTTTGTTGATTTTCATAGGTGTGTTTCCCCCTTGAAATTTTTTTGTGTTGCTTTCTTGCTACACGAAAATCATAACACGGGATCTGTGTAATATTAGAGGAATATTGTGGATATCAACAATATCGATTTTCTATAATTATCCATATACTACAAGAATCTTTATGTATCAACGGATTATTTAAAAAGTATACATCGATGCATTTTAAGTATTTTTCCAGTAAAATGAAACAGATTAAAATTATACTAAAAAAACGGTATTGACAAGTTTTGATACAGTCCATTTTATTACAAGATAGTACTTTTATGTTACATTCATTACAGGAAATCTTACTTTTTTGGATAATATAACCATAAAAACACCAAGCTTTGGAAAGCCTGGTGTTTTACGATGATTTACTTTTCTATCCAAGTAAACATATACTTTTTATCTTCGATACCGTGAGCTTTTTTAACGACCTTTAAAGGCTTGAATGTATCTATCATGACTGCAAGTTCCAAGGTCTCCTTCTTTCCGATACTAGCCTCGGTCGTACCAGGATGCGGGCCATGTGGGATACCTGATGGGTGTAACGTAATGGACCCTTCCTCAATACCTTTGCGGCTCATGAAGTTACCTGCCACATAATAAAGCAGTTCATCACTATTCACATTACTATGGTAATACGGAGCCGGTATTGCTTCTGGATGGTAATCGTACAATCTTGGTACGAAGGAACAGACAACAAAGTTATGCCCTTCAAAGGTTTGATGGACGGGAGGTGGCTGATGAACCCTGCCTGTAATAGGCTCAAAATCTTCTATATTGAATACCCATGGATAGAGATAACCGTCCCAACCCACTACATCAAGGGGGTGATGTCCAAGTACGTGTGAGTGCAAATAACCCCTTGTTTTGGTGATTACTTCATACTCACCTTTGTCTGTATATGTTTCTAACGTTTCAGGCCCCCTGAAGTCACGTTCGCAAAATGGACTGTGTTCTAACATCTGGCCATATTCATTACGATACCTTCTAGGAGTAGTTAGTTGACTAAAAGATTCAATGAAAAGAATTTTAGTTTCTTCATTAGGAATGACACGGTAGATGGTTCCGATTGGTATGGTCACATAATCCCCGGGACGATAGGTGATGGTCCCGAACATGGTTTCTACTTTACCTGAACCGAAATGGATGAATAGCAGTTCGTCTCCGTCTCCATTTCGGTAGTAATTCTCCATCTTTTCTGTAACCAGCGCTGTTCCTATTAATAAATCACTGTTTCCTAATAAGTATTCTCTGGCATCAAGGGCATTTCCTTTGGTCTCTAGTGAAGTGGTGAGTAAATGACGGTGATTCAGAGCTTCTTGTTCTTCATATTTCGGAATATAGCTGCCAAGTACCGTGGATTTTACCACTTCTGTTGGCAGGTAGTGATGATAGAGGATGGATTGTGTACCTGAAAAACCTTTGGTACCCATTACCTGTTCTCTATACAATGTGCCATCTTCTTTTTTGAACATCGTATGGCGTTTATGTGGTATTTCTCCCATTTTACGATAATACATGAGCTCACCTCATTATATTGTTTAGTTGTTATTTAAAACTTGAACATTCCTTTTCGCTGCAGGCACCCGCATTCCACGGGGCAGTACTTGAGCCTCCTCACCACGCTTCAGGGGTCCCATGTCTACCGCTACCTCCCGCCGGAGCCGAGTGCCTTACGCTTCTAAACACACTTATTTTATAGTGTTTTTCAATGTTCCTAAGCCAGTGATCGATAGTTCTACTTCATCACCAGGTTGTAACCAGCGGTGTACTTCTGTACCTAGTTCCAGGATGCAACCGGTACCAACAGTCCCTGATCCTATCACTTCTCCAGGGTATAAGGTAACATCGGCTGATGCTCTTTCAATCATTTGAGCAAAGCTATAGTGAATCTGCTCGACATTCCCTTTTGAAAGTAAACTTCCATTTACAGAAGCAGTCATTTCTAAGTTGTAGCCTCTACTTGTTTTAAAAGATTCAAGTTCGTCAGGTGTCACAATGACAGGCCCTAAGGATGTCGCAAAATCTTTTCCCTTTGCAGGACCCAAACCAACCTTCATCTCTTTTGCTTGAAGGTCCCTTGCACTCCAATCATTCATGATGCAATAGCCAAAAATGTAATCCTCGGCATCCTGCACTTTAATATTTCTGCCTTCTTTTCCAATGATGCAGGCAATTTCCAGCTCATAGTCCAGCCACTCACAATTGGATGGTTTATCGATCCCTTCCCCGGGGCCTTTAATGGCCAAGTGGTTGGTAAAATAAAAAACGGGAAACTCATACCACTCCGGAATTACATCCAATCCCCTTCTGGCGCGCGCAGTCTTTACATGCTCCTCAAACGCGTAGAAATCTCGAACACTTACAGGTCTAGGTAAAGGTGCAAGAAGGGTGACTTCCTCTCTTTTGTATCTTCCTTTAGAATGATCATCTTCTAAATGAAGTGTTACAATATCTCTATATTTCTCATAATGGTTTACCAATGTAAGAAGGTCGGTTGGTAATAGACCATCTGATGCTTCGTTCATGTCGACAACAATGTCATGATTGATCCAGCCGGCTTTGATCTCACCAGAGCTATTTTTAAAAGTAATATACTTCATGACAAACCCTCACATTTCCTTATTTACGTTGAAGCTCGAACATATCACTAATGGCCTTTGTATACATACTTCCTGCCATTCTTCCTACAGGGTTCAATTTTGTTGTATCAATTTTCCCCTCGAAATACAGGTCATCTGAAATATGGAAACTCTCTACTTTTCCGATAACAAGGCTGCCGGAACCTGGTACATCACCGAAATGGAGCACTTCATGTAGTGAGCATTCCATTTGGACTAGGCTTTCCTTCACCCGCGGTGGTGTAACCATGAAACTAGGTTCTTTTGTGAAGCCAGACTCTTCAAACTCATCCACATCACTTGGGAATTCCGTTGCAGTAATATTCATCTGTTCCACAATTTCCTCGCTGACAATATTGATGACAAACTCCTTTGTGCTTTCAATATTCATTAAGGTGTCCTTTTTTGAACCATCAGTCCCTCTTCGCATAGGAGAAAAGCAGACAAGCATCGGCTCTGCACTGATAGCTGTAAAAAAACTGAAAGGAGCGATGTTTGCAATCCCTTCCTTATTAATAGAAGAAACAAGTGCAATGGGTCTTGGCAAGATAGAACCCACCATCAGCTTGTATGCATCTTTCCAGGCAAGATTGCTTGGTTGAATATCCATGTATGTCACCTGCACTTTGCTACAAATTTTTTAACGCCTCAATAAAAGAACGGTTATCCTCCATGGAGCAAATGGTGACCCTTATACTGTTCGGATACCCCAAAGCTGCTCCTGTTTTAACCATGATCCCTTTTGTTAGTAATTTTTGAGTGATTTCATTTCCATCTTTGCCAATATGTATCATCATGAAATTTGCTTGTGTAGGGAAATAGGTATAACCTAATTCGTCTAATTCTTTCTCCAAGTATGCTCTCCCTTGTTCATTGCGAAGGATACACTCTCTTCTGAATTGTTGATCCTTAATGGCTTCCATCGCAGCTGCTTGAGCAAGCTGATTTACATTGAATACCTCTTTTACTTTGTTTAATTCTGCTGTTATGGAAGGGTCCATGATGCCATAGCCAATTCTTAATCCAGCCAGGCCATATACTTTAGAAAACGTTCTTAAAATAACAAGATTTGCATGTGTCTTTAATAAAGGGGTCGATTGGAGATATTCCTCACTTGTTGCATATTCATAGTACGCCTCATCTAACACAATCAAGATATGTTCCGGGACTTTTTCAATGAAGGAAGTAAGTTCTTCCTTATTTACAATTGTCCCTGTTGGATTGTTAGGATTGCAGACAAAAATCATTTTCGTTTGTTCTGTAATATTAGCAAGCATCGCCGTCAAATCATGTACGCCATTTTTTAATGGAACGACCACTGGCTTGCCGCCTTCAATGGAGACGTTGGTTTTGTATCTCGGGAATGTAATATCAGCCATTATGGCTTCTTCTTCTGTATTTAGAAAAGCTCGGATCAGCAGCCTGATTATTTCATCTGAACCATTTCCAATGAACAACTGATTTTGGGCTACCCCTAAAAAATCCGCCAATCTGCTAGAAAGAGCTCTCGCGGAACCGTCAGGGTATGTAAATAAATAATCTAGCCTTTGCATTAGTTGTTTCTTTACAAGCGGGGAACAACCGAACACGTTTTCAATTTCAGACATGTTCCTTATCGTCGCGATTCCTAATTCCGACTGTATATCCTGCAAGCTTTTCCCTAAAGGGTAGGCAGCAATATGCTGGAGAATTTCTCGGCTTTTTACTTTTACCGCCATTGGTTCATCTACCTCCTATAAAAAAGGGAGGAAACTGGTCCTCCCTTTTGTGACTTGCTTACAGATTTCCTCTTAATTCTTGTTCTCTTTCGATGGATTCAAATAATGCTTTGAAGTTTCCTTCACCAAAGCCCTTTGCACCCTTACGTTGGATGACTTCTATGAAAAGAGTCGGTCTGTCTACAATAGGTTTAGTAAAGATCTGAAGCAGATAACCCTCATCGTCTCGGTCAACGAGAATGCTCAGCTCGCGAAGCTTTGCAATTTCCTCATCAATTTCCCCTACTCTTTCTGATAACATTTCATAGTAAGTGTCAGGAGTATTTAAGAACTCAACACCATTTTCTTTTAATTTGCTTACTGTCTGAACAATATCTTCCGTTAAAATGGCAATATGTTGAACACCGGCACCATTATAGAACTCCAAGTATTCTTCGATTTGTGATTTTCTTTTTCCTTCAGCAGGTTCATTGATTGGGAATTTGATTCTGCCGCCATTGTGCATTACCTTTGACATTAGCGCGGAATATTCTGTGTTAATATCTTTATCTGTGAAATGAGTCATTTCTTTAAAGCCCATCACTTTTTCGTAATAAGCAACCCACTCTTCCATTTGCTCTACGTTCCCTACCACATGATCAATTCCGATAATTCCTGCATCTTTAACTGGTGTGGAGTTCGTATATGCTTTAAATCCAGGCATGAATACGCCATTATAATTTTTACGTTCAATCAAGGTGTGTATGGTATCTCCATATGTACCAATTACCGCTTTTTTCAATGTTCCGTTCTCGTCTGTCAGTTCTTGTGGAGGTTGGATGGCAATAGCTCCTCTTTCCACCGCTCCGTTGTAAGCACTTTCAACATCTTCCACAACAAGTGCGATATCCTTTACCCCGTCTCCATGCTTTTTAACAAACTCCGAAATTTTTGTATCCTGTTTAAGTGAACCTGTAATGACAAGTCGTACATTACGTTGCTTTAATACATAGGAAACCGTCTCCCTATTGCCTGTTTCTAAACCAGAATAGGCTATAGGTTGAAAACCGAATGTGGTAGCAAAGAAGTGTGATGCTTGTTTAGCGTTGCCTGTGTAGATCTCCAAATAGTCAACATCTTTTACTGGGAATACTTCTTCTACTTGATCTTTCACTTGCATCGTTTTTTCTACGTTCATAAATATCCCTCCTGATTTTTATCTAAAGGCTCTGTTAAAGACCGCTGTTGATTTCCGCAATAGGCTTCGCTTTCCTAGGGGCGTTTGGGGAGCCTCCTCGGCTTCGCCTGCGGGGTCTCCCCTATACGCTATCTCCCTAAGGAGTCTTCGCCTATTGCTCCAAACAACAGCTAGGTTGCTTCTAAAATCAACAATATACTTTAACAAAGCTTATCTAAAAAATATTATTATTCTGAATATAATATAATCTAAAATTTTCAACGTCCGCAAGAGTCTCGTTTAAAGCTAGAATGCTTTGACGCGACAACGTGTCATGAAGATGTTACTTTTTGTTTTGTGGCTCTCGGAGCCTTATGAATTGCTTTTCCATCGAGATCCTCCACCGACTCCCACATACTTTCATTTACACTTGGGTGCGGGTAGGAAGGAAACAGCATATCCTCTTGTCTTGCCACCATTTCTAAAGCAAGCGTCCCGGTACTGATCATCTCTACCGCTTGGGCGCCCATCATATGAATACCCAAGACTAAATCTGTTTTCGTATCTGTTACCGTTTTACTGAAGCCTTCTTTTTGTCCAAGAATGCTTGCATACCCATTTGTTTGGAGAGTGCTTTCCCCTATTTTCACTTCAAACCCATTTTCAACCGCATTTGTTTCCGTCATTCCGACTGCCGCAATCGGAGGAATGGTCTGAATAATTCTAGGTAGAAACGTAAAATCGCACTCCGATTGATAGCCTGCCATGTTTTCCGCTGCCACTTTACCCTGTTTAATTGCTTTAACAGCCAAGGCAGGGCCTTCTGTTATATCACCTATTGCATAAATGGAAGTATTATTTGTACGACAAGCTTCATTAATTTTTATAAAGCCTTCATCACTTATATGAATTCCTGCTCGCTGAATACCAAGTGATTCCGTTACTGGATATCTTTCTTCAGCACAATAAAGATGTGAACTTTCTAGAATAACTGATTCATTCTTATCGTTTTCAAATACCACTTCCCACTGGTTCTCTTCGAATCTGAACTTGGGAGTTATTTCAGTTTTATAGAGCTTTATCTTTTGCTTTTTTAACTGTCTCTGCAGCTCTTTGTTTATGGATGGATCAAATGTAAATTCATGCTGACCTGGCGGAAGAATCAAAGTCACTCTTGAACCTAGGCTGTTAAATGTTGTTGCGGCTTCAAGGGTGAAATCATCATTTCCATATAAAATAAGTTCACTTGGCAATTCTTCGAGATTCCATATGGATGTTGGTGTTAAAGCTTGCGGGTTTATTTCAGCAATTGGCTTCTTACTGCACCCAGTTGCAATAATGACATCGTTATAGGTGAAAGTATCATATTGATGCCCATTCTCCACCCCTATTTTACTGGCGGATATAAAAGAGGCTTCCCCCTCTATGATCTCAATTTTATTTGCTTTGCATAATGCCACGACACCTTGAAACAGTTGTTCCACTACCTTTTGTTTGTGTTCCTGTAATCTTGGAAGGTCGAATGTGACTCCGCTTGTATCCAGGCCGAGCTGCTGAAAAGGTTTCATCCGTTGGAAGACCTGCGCTGCTGCGGTATGTACTTTTGATGGAATGCATCCTTCATTTAAGCAGACGCCGCCAAGCTTGTTTTTCTCAATGATGGTAACCTGTCGGCCCAACTGAGCCGCTCTGATTGCAGCGTGATAACCACCAGGGCCGCCGCCGATCACCATTACATCCCGTTCTTGAGTAAGTTCGCCTACAACCATTTAAACCAGCTCCAGCATCAATAATTTTGGTTCTTCTAAAAGTTGAGTCAGCCTGTTGGTAAAGGCGACTGCTGTAGCTCCATCTGCCACACGATGATCAAATGACATGGAGATGTTCATGATGGACCTTATCACAATCTCTTCCTGCTCATTTACAACCGGACGCTTTTTGGTTTTATGAAAGGAGATCAAGCCTACTTCAGGTTGGTTGATAATCGGTGTGGCGCCAATACTTCCACCAAGAGGACCAACATTACTGATAGTAAAACTGCCCCCAGTCAATTCTTTCATGGAAAGCTTATTTTCCTGGGCCTTTTTCGTTAATTCTTTTAAATTGGCATGGATTTCTTTTAATGACTTCTTTTCCACATTACGAATCACAGGGACAATTAAACCGTCTTCTGTATCTGTGGCGATTCCAATATGATGTTCTTTTACAAGCTCGATTGTCTCTTCCTGTTCGTTCAATCTTGCATTAAATATTGGATAATCTTTCAGGGCGATGGATATGGCTTTTAAAAATAGAGAAGTTGCTGATATGCTTTGATTGCTTTTTTTCCATATTTCTCTTAGTTCTAATATATTGGTTACATCAACTTCTTCAAAGTGTGTGCAATGCGGGATGGTAAGCAGGGACTGTGACATCTTTTTGCCTATTTGTTTTCTTCGGCCTCTATATGGAATGATTGTAGAAGGCTCTTGCTGGTTATTCGATTCTGTTTTTGATTGAACTTGTTGAGCTTCCTCTTCATTAACTTCCACTTTCAGTGCAGGTTGCTTTTTACTTTCTATGAATCTATATACATCTTCATCTGTGATTCTACCAGCAGGACCGGTTCCTTCGATTTGTTCAATATCAACCCCGGCGTCCCTTGCAATTTTTCTTGTATAAGGGGCTGCCATGATTCTAAATGAATGTAACTTTGTTGAAGGTTGATGCTCTCTTGTTGTTTCGACAGTTTTTGTGGAAGTGTTTGTATGTGCTGGGTTGGGAGTAGTGATGGATTCCTTCCCAGCTGATTCAGCTTCTAATAGAAATAAGGTGGTCCCAACAGGAATGGTCTCCCCTTCTTTCACCAATATTTCTTTAATTACTCCTGCATATGGTGCTGGTATTTCAGCAGTCATTTTATCTGTTTGTACCTCAACTAGAGGCTCATCAGGCTTTACCTTATCTCCTTTTTTAACAAAGAAAGATAAAATATCAGCCTGTGTCATGCCTTCGCCAATATCATGAAGTTTGACCTCGATCATATGTTGAACCCCCTTTCACTAAAACTTCATCACTTTATTTACTGCCGCAACGACTCTGTCAGTAGTTGGCAGGTAATAGTCTTCAAATCCAAAATAAGGAACAGGAACGTCAAACCCTGTCACTCGCTCTACGGGCGCCCTTTGATAAAGGAATGATGTTTCATTTATGATGGCAAGCACATCACCACTTACACTTGTTGCCGCATGCGCTTCGTGCACAATAACCGTTCTTCCCGTCTTTTGGACAGATTCCGCAATGATATCTTTATCAATCGGGTAGAGGCTTCTCAGGTCGATTACTTCGCAACTTACACCCTCAGACTCTAGTTTTTTTGCTGATTGAAGGGCCACAGGAACCATCGCTCCCCACGCGATAATGGTGACATCTTCCCCTTCCCTGCAAATCTTTCCTTTTCCGATTTCAACTGTATATTTTCCTTCTGGCACTTCTTCTCTGACTGATCGATAACAGCGCATCGGCTCCAAAAATAGTACCGGATCTGGATCCTCGATGGCAGCAATCAATAATCCTTTCGCATCATATGGGTTAGACGGGCACACCACTTTAATACCAGGCATATGGGTGAAAATTGCCTCTGTACTGTCTGAATGAATTTCAGGCGCCCTTACACCTGCCCCGTATGGCGCACGGATGACCATAGGGACGGTGTAATGCCCCATCGTTCTAGCCCTGATTCTTGAAGCATGTGTCATGATTTGTTCGTATGCAGGATAGATAAATCCAAGAAATTGGATTTCTGTAACCGGACGGAACCCATTTATCGCCATTCCGATTGCAGCGCCGATGAATCCTGCTTCACTTAACGGAGTATCCAAGACACGGTCTTCGCCATATTTTTGTTGCAAGCCTTCAGTGGCCCGGAAAACACCGCCATTTACCCCAATGTCTTCACCCATTAGAAGTACATGTTCGTCTTCGCGGAGCATAGTATCAAGTCCATCCGTAATCGCTTGAACAATTGTCAATGTCTTCGTTTTCAATGCCGTTTCCACTATGCTTCACCTCTCATCAGTTGAAGAAGTTCTTTTTTCTGTTGCTCAATTCCCCATGTTGGTTTTTCAAACACGTAGTCAAACATGTCAGCTGGATCTGCCTTTGGAAAATTCTCCATTTCTTCTATCGCAGTATCGACTTCTTGAGAAAGCTCCACTAACAATGACTCTTTCTCGTCTTCTGTAAACCAGCCTTGATTTTTAATAAAGCGTTCTAAGCGTAAAATAGGGTCATTCTCTCGTCTTTTCTCATTTTCAGATTGGTCTCGATATTTGGTTGGATCATCCGCAGTGGTGTGGGCGCCATATCTCCAGGTTACCGCTTCAATTAAAGCTGGCCCCTCCCCGTTTCTCGCTTGTTCTAATGAATCTAACGTATGAAAATAAACGGCAAAAATATCATTTCCGTCAATTCGAACGCTTCTCATATCATAAGCAAGGGCTTTTTGAGCAATTGTTGCCGTATTCATTTGTTTGGATAGGGGTACGGATATGGCAAAATGATTGTTCTGGTTAAAAAACACAACCGGCGCCTTCAGAACACTTGCAAAGTTTAACCCTTCATGGAAATCCCCTTCAGATGTTGCTCCATCCCCAAAATAAACAATACTAGCATTTTTAGTGCCTTTTCTTTTCTCTGCATACGCTGCGCCTACAGCATGCGGCAGTTGAGTAGCAATAGGAATACCCGGCGGAAAGACTTTTTTCCCGTTTGCCGGAATACACCCTTCATTTCTGCCGTTCCAAAATAAAAGGATATTACGAAGGGAGTGGCCAAACGTCATAGTTGCTCCATGGTCCCTGTAGGAAGGAAATAACCAGTCATCTTCATTTAGAGCCAACGCACTGCCGACTTGTGAAGCCTCTTGACCCTCATAAGGTGCATATGTCCCGATACGTCCTTGGCGTTGAAGACTTATACACTTTTTGTCAAAGGTGCGAATTCTAAGTAAATGTCTATACATGGCCTTTGCCAAATCTTCTGTGATTCTTTCTTCATACGTTTTATCAAGGATATTGCCCTGATTATCGATTATTTGAATGATAGGAAATTGATCGTTCAACTTATTTCCCCCTCTATTAAACTCGTACTGACCATTTTGGTCGTTTGGAATGGGTAAAGAAGCTGTTTCTTCTGCTTCTGTCTACTAATCTCTGTTCACAGAAATTATTTGCCGCTTCCACTGTCGTAATATTCATTTTCTCTGCTTCTTTATATACATCCATCAAAGAGTTGTAGATAGCCATCGTTTTGCGAAGAACACGCTCTTTATTTGGTTCATATAATTCATCTGCCACTTGAATGAGTCCACCAGCATTGACGATGTAATCTGGAGCATAGAGGATCCCTTTTTCTTGTAGCATCGCACAGTGATGATTTTCTATAAGCTGGTTGTTGGCAGAACCTACAACCGCTTTTACCTTCAGTTGTTCCACAGTTTGATCATTGATGATTCCTCCGAGTGCGCAAGGAACGAATACATCGGCATCCACAGAATAGATTTCATCCCCACCTACCACTTTAATGCCTGCTCCTATTTCCTTAGCTTTCGCAACAAGTTGATTGATGGCGAATTCATTGATGTCCGATACATATATGTCAGCACCGGCAGTCATCAATTGCTCTGCCACTTTTGCTCCGACTTTTCCAAGTCCTTGGATTGCATAACTTTTTCCATACAAATTTTTAGAGCCCCACAAGGTGAGGTTTGTTGCTTCAATTCCGTAAATGACGCCTTGTGCCGTTGGAACGGAAGAATCTCCACTTCCACCATAAACTTCATCTACTCCTACAATACAGTTTGTTTCTTTTAAAGCGTGAACAAAGTCCTCGGGAGATGTCCCCATATCTGTTCCAGTGTAAAATCTCCCATTCAATGATTCTACAAACTGACCGAATGCACGGAAAAGTTCCGGTGTTTTATCTTTGTTGGGATCGCCGATGATTACTGCCTTCCCACCACCGAAATCCACATCCGCCGCAGCACATTTATATGTCATCCCTTTTGAAAGACGAAGAACATCATATAGGGCTGCGTCGACAGATTGGTAAGGCTGCATACGGCATCCACCTAGAGCAGGACCCAATGTTGTGTTATGTATCGCAATAATGGCCCTTAACCCAGTATCCGGATCGTTACAAAAAACTACTTGTTGGTGTTGTTGAATTTTATCGAACATTTCCATTCCCCCAACTTCAGAAGTAAGCGTTTTCATATTTGTCAAAAGAACCACCCTTTTTCTTTATTCTTTTAGTCTATCATTGCTTGAATTTTACTTTTTGGTAATATCACTTGCGTAACTTCCCCTTCACCAACAACGCGATCTTCAGAAAATATTAGGACTTTTGTGATGATGAAGTTTTTCTTAAGAGCCACTACCGTTGCTTCTATTGTTAAAATAGTTCCTTCTGTTGCCGGTGCCAGATGCTTTACTTTAACTTCTGCACCCATTCCTTCTTCTGTCTCTTCCAAAATCCCTAAAATTATCTGTCTTGATGCCCATTCCATGTGATAGACCATCATTGCTGTGGAATACACGGGATGCACTAGTTCCCCTTCAAACTGGGCAAACATTTTGTTGGTAACGGTGATTTGAATGGAATGTTTCGTACCTATGGTTATTTCGGGCTTCATGTGTTCACCTCAAAACGTATAACGTTTATTCAACGCTATAATAACATTTCGTTAAATGAACAGTCAATAAATTGTAGAAATTTTATAAATAGTCAATCATAAATGGTGAGAAGTTAAGTTGATTGGTTTATCACCGCTGTTCCTTTCCGCAAATGGCTTCGCTTTCCGCGGGACGGTGCTTGAGCCTCCTCACCACGCTTCAGGGGTCACAATCTACCGTTTTTCCCCCGCTGGAGTCTTCGTCACTTGCTTCCATGCACAACTGTTAATCTCATATATGGTAAGTGAATGCTTAATAGGCTACTTCATCAGTTAGATGCCTTTTCATAAACCCTTGGATAAAAGTAGCTTTCTTGTTGATTGAATCGGAAGAAGGAACGCAGCCCCTGCGGGAGGAAGCAATCTTCCGTTGAGATTGTCATCATCAGTGCTATAAAGACATTCTGGAGATGGTTTTTCCGTTGAGATTGTCATCATCAGTGCTATAAAGACATTCTGGAGATGGATTTTCCGTTGAGATTGTCATCATCAGGGCTATAAAGACAATCTGGAGTTGGATTTTCCGTTGAGATTGTCATCATCAGTGCTATAAAGACATGCTGGAGATGGATTTTCCGTTGAGATTGTCATCATCAGGGCTATAAAGACAATCTGGAGTTGGATTTTCTGTTGAGATTGTCATCATCAGGGCTATAAAGACAATCTGGAGATGGATTTTCTGTTGAGATTGTCATCATCAGGGCTATAAAGACATTCTGGAGATGGATTTTCCGTTGAGATTGTCGTCATCAGTGCTATAAAGACATTCTGGAGATGGATTCTCCGTTGAGATTGTCGTCATCAGAGCCATAGAGACAATCTATCTGGCTACAATGTTCCGCAGGCTCACGGGCAGCCCGCAGGCAAGCGAAGCGGCTGGAACGGAAATCAACCGCTTTATATAGATTCTTAAACTAAAAAAGAGGAAAATGACCAGGTCATTCTCCCCTCTACATATTCAACTTAATAATGCTCTGTCGTTAGTCATTGCTTGACCGCGTATTCGTTGGAATTCAGCTAGCAATCGTTCAATGGTAAGAGATTTCTTTTCTTCCTCTCCCACTTCAAGTATGATTTGTCCCTTGTCCATCATAATTAAACGATTCCCAAGATCAAGTGCCTGTTGCATGTTATGGGTTACCATCAGTGTCGTCAACCCTTTATCTGCAACGATTTCTTTTGTGATGTTAGTAATCAATTCGGCACGAGATGGATCAAGAGCTGCAGTATGCTCATCCAAAAGCAGAATATCCGGTTCCGTGAATGTTGCCATCAAAAGGGACAAAGCTTGCCTTTCCCCACCTGAAAGCAATCCCACTTTTGCACTCAATCTATTTTCCAAACCAAGGTGCAGCGTTTCGAGCACCTCTTTAAAATATGTTTTTCTCTTTTTTGTCACGCCCATTTTTAAGGTGCGGCTTTTATTCCGTGAATAGGCCATTGCCAAATTCTCTTCAATCGTCATCGTAGGAGCCGTTCCTGCCATCGGGTCCTGGAACACCCTTCCGATATATTTGGCTCTTCTGTGCTCTGCCATATAGGTGACATCGCGGCCATCAATCTCCACTTTGCCGGTATCAGGCGTCAGTACACCTGAAATCATATTCATTAAAGTAGACTTACCGGCTCCGTTACTCCCAATGATGGTAACGAAATCTCCTTTTTTTAAGAAAAGGTTGATGGTATCAAGCGCATTTTTTTCATCTAGTGTTCCTTCATTAAAGATTTTGTTAATCTGTGTTAAATGTAGCACGTTGATCCCCCTTTTCATTGGCAGGTTGTAAAGAAGCCAGTTTAAGCATCTTCTGTTTTTTCCTCTTTCGATCTTTATAGCTATCAATAAATTTAGGGGTGATAAGCGCCAAGATAACAATCGTTGCCGTAATGGCTTTCAAGTCACCTGTTTCTAAAAATTCTACTCTCAGAGCAAGCGTCACTACAATACGATAGATGATAGCGCCACCGATTACAGCAAACGTGGTCCATGCAATCGTTTTTGTACCAAAGATGGCCTCTCCGATAATAACAGATGCCAACCCGATGATGATCATCCCGATCCCCATTCCAACGTCTGCATACCCGCCGTGCTGGGCGATCAATGCACCAGAAAATGCAACCATGGCATTGGAAATCCCTAAACCAAGAATAACCAGTCCGCTTGTATTGGCAGAAAGACTGCGAATCATTCGCTTATTATCACCCGTCGCTCTTATTGCCAAGCCAATTTCAGTTTTCAGGAATAAATCTGTTAGTATCTTAATCGCAAACGTGACGATCAACATGATGAAAATGATCCCCCATGTTCTAGGGACAAAAGCTCCTAACCCGATCGTTGAAAATATATTATTTAAAAATTCATCTATTCCGGTACTCCCCCACGAAGAACGGATGTTGGTAAAAAAGGTATCACTATTCAATAATGGCACATTTGATCTTCCCATTATTCGCAAATTGATGGAATAAAGGGCGATCATCATTAAAATACCAGATAATAGTGGATTAATTTTTCCAAACGTATGTAAGGAACCGGTAATGCAGCCTGCGATAAATCCTGCAAACATCGCCACCACTGTAGCTGTGATAGGACTATATCCGCTGACAATCATTGTCGCAGCAACTGCAGCGCCAGTTACAAAGCTACCATCTACTGTCAAATCGGGAAAATCAAGGACCCTAAAGGAAAGATATACCCCTAGGGCCATGATTGCGTAGATGATTCCCAATTCGACTGAACCAAAAATTGCTGTTATCATGTCAGAATCATCTCCTTGGTTGTCTTAAAATATCTTATTTTTCATCATGGAATTCTGCAAACTCAGTCCAAGCATCTTGCACTTCCAAGCCTTGAGCTTCTGCAGCGTCTGTATTAATAGTTAACTTTAAGCTCTGAGGATAAGATACTGGAATTTCAGAAGGTTTCTTTTCACCTTTTAATACTTGAACGGCCATCAAGCCGGTTTCATAACCTAGGTCATAATAATTAAATCCACTTGCCGCAACTGCTCCTGCTTCCATGGAATCAAGATCTCCTGCAAACAAAGGAATCTTTTCATTCGATGCTACTGTAATGAGTGATTGTATAGCTGAAACCACTGTGTTATCTGTTGGCATATAGATCGCATCTACTCTTCCAATTAAAGATTCTGCAGCCTGCTGAACCTCTGCAGATGTAGAAACGGAAGCTTCTACTAAAGTTCCGCCTTTTTCCTCAACAAGACTTTTTACTGTTTCCACCTGCACAACGGAGTTTTGTTCTCCAGTATTATAGATAACACCAATATTTTTCGCACCCAGCTCGTCTACCATGAAATTGATAGTAGTAGAAATAGCATCAGGGTGTGTATCTGAAGTCCCTGTGATATTTTCGCCTGGTTTATCAAAGGATTCTACTAATTCTGCACCGACAGGATCAGTAACAGATGTAAAAATGATTGGAATATCTTTTGTCGCCTGCAAGGCACTTTGTGCACTTGGAGTGGAGTTAGCAAAAATCAAATCCACTTCATCTGCAACAAACTTATCTGCAATTGGCTTGTTGTTATTCGGATCTCCTTGAGCGTTTTGAACATCATATTTGACATTCTCGCCTTCTTTGTATCCATTGTCTTCTAGCGCCTTCTTGAACCCCTCAAACGCAGCATCCAAAGATGGATGTTCAGCAATTTGGGTTACCCCTACAACCACTTGGTCCTTTGCATCCCCGCTTGTTGAGTCGGAGCTACAGCCGACTAATAAAGCGGCGCATGCCATACTTGCCAAAATAGACTTCATCTTGAACTTTTTCATACTTATCCCCCTTATATATGTTTTTAAGCTACATAAAATTATGTATGCTTTTGAAACCGTTTACATGATGTTGTTGTCTATGATGGACAAAACGTTATTCGTTTTTTCAACGTTATATTAACACCAACAAACAAATAGTGTCAATATATTCGAAAAATTTAAATAAATTTATTATTTTACAATAAATACGCCATTTTTCCCTAAAACCCTTTTTCTTTTTATAAAATAAAAGTGCTCTTTTCTAAAAAATTGTTGCTAACCACTAGCAAAAAGTCGGCATTTGGTCTTTTTGTCCTCTTACCTGCTCTAAAATAAACATGTAGAATATACAAAAAAAAACAGGGAAAAGAGCACGACAGTAAGGAATATAACGGTTAGTTGGTTAATACGAAAAAGCAAGTGAGTTTACGAAAATAGCCATTAAAAAAGAAACCTCTGAATGATTAAGAGGTTTCTTGACATTTATAACTGGGCGACTGCTCTTTGAAGCTGCTCTTTGGCTTCAGTAACCATTTGCTCGAAAAGTTCACTTACACTTGGTATTGTTTGGATGATACTAGATATTTGACCACCGTTAATAAAACCGTGTTCCAGTTCTCCCTCAACAGCGCCTTTAATATGGTGATCCTCCGTAGTCAATAGATTAAACTCCTCCAGCGTAATCCCTTCCTGCTCTTTCTTAAGAAGCAGATCAGCATATGGTGTGCGAATGACCCGTCTTACTCGCCCAACTGTTCTGCCCACAATAACAGTACCTTGATCATCAGCCGTTAAGATGGAATTCTTATAATGATTATGAAACGGTGCTTCTTTCGTTGCAATCAGCCTCGTCCCCATCTGAACTCCAGAGGCACCAAGTGCTATAGCAGCAGCAAGCCCCTTTCCATTCCCAATTCCACCAGCGGCTACAACAGGTATGGACACACTCTCTACCACTTGTGGTATAAGTGTCATGGTGGTTGTTTCAAGATTTGAATTGATACCGGCAGCTTCATAACCTTCTGCCACAATAATATCAGCGCCAGCATTTTCGGCTTTGATTGCCTGTTTAGGAGAAGCTACCACACATATAACCGTTATCCCATGTTCTTTTAGCCTAGGAATATAAGGAGCTGGATTCCCTGCTGAAAGGGATACAACCGTTACTTGGTGCTTAATTATGAGCTTCAGAACCTCTTTTGTATATGGAGAAACCGACAAAGCAACATTCACTGCGAAAGGTTTTTCCGTAAGTTCTTTGGTTTTTATGATAATATCTTCCACTTCTTCCGGCTTCATCGTTCCTGCTCCAATTGTACCGAGGCCGCCTGCGTTGGAGACAGCTGCAGTTAATGGTGCATTACTGATATTTCCCATTCCACCTTGGATAATAGGAATGCTTATTTTAAGAATTTCTTGTAATATATTCACCTATTAATTCACCCCTCGTAAAAATAATGTTATACTAATTTTAAAATTTAGACAATAATATTTGGGGAGTGATGGATGAATGATTTATCCTTTTGGAGGAAAAAAACCGCAACTTCATGATTCTGTATTTGTAGCACCGGGCGCACGAATTATCGGTGACGTAACGATTGGGGAAGAATCGACTATTTGGTTTAACGCAGTTCTACGTGGTGATGAAGGACCAATATCAATCGGGAAAAGATGCAGCATCCAGGATAATGTAACTGCGCATTTGTACGAAGGATTCCCTTTGGTGGTTGAGGATGAAGTAACAGTTGGACATACAGCTATTTTGCATGGCTGTACGGTTAGAAAACGATGTATTGTAGGAATGGGATCCACGATCTTAGATGGAGCGGATATTGGTGAGGAGAGTATTATTGGTGCCAATACTTTAATTCCTTCTGGTAAAAAGATTCCTCCACGTTCGTTGGTTGTTGGGTCCCCTGGTAAGGTTATTCGTGAACTAACAGAAAAGGATTTGGAGCTCATACAGTTGTCCATTGATACATATGTGCAAAATGGGAAGGATTATCAGAAGGAATTGGGCGAGGGATAAATGGAAGTTTTGGTGGGACCGGGCTGTGTAGATGGCTCGGTTTTTTGTTTGTCGTGATGAGGACCTCTCTAACGAGAAGATAAGGGTAGAGAGGTCCTCATAGACTTGATCAAGACTTCAGTTACAGGAAAATAGGATTAGAGAGGTCCTCATAAAGGTGCTTTTTTGTTTGATTCGATATTTGATGAGTTGATTTATCTATTGGTTCTCTCTTATTAGATTTAGTTTGCTAGGTTATACAACTTTATGATGATCTTCTACATTTAAAAATGAAACTTCTACACTTTATTAAGAACCTTCTACAACAAAGAACAAACCTTCTACACTTTTCAGCCGACCTTCTACCTTTCAACAAAAACCGACACAAAACATATCCATCATAATAATGTTATGTAAACAACAACTACCTCAAACCCTCACCCCCACCCGAAAACAATCAAAAAAAAAGCACTCCCACCAACTACCTAGTGGAAATGCCCCCATCACTCCATAATATAAGGATGATTCATCACATCATACTTCTTATCCTTCAATTCCAACTCATTACCGTCCTCAAAGACCTCTTCAAAAAACCGGGAAGCTGGCTCCGCCAATTCTTTATAATACTCACTAAATAAAGAAGCCGCATGACTACCAAGCCACATATCAGGTAACAGTTCTTCGGGAAGCCCCGGATCAACGAACAAAAACTTCCTATATTCATGGACAAGCTTGGTCCTCTCCACAAAACATTCGGCATCTGTCATTTGTCCTTTTCCAATCTTATTCTTGTCGATGATATACTTCTGACTATACTCTTGGATAAATTGTTGGTACCGTCCATTAATCTCATTCAGATCCCAGCTTTTCATGACAAGGCGTTCGTTCTCATATGGCCCATGATATTCAGAAATGAAAAAGTCGACATACTCTTCTATTTCGTATTTGGTAATAAGGTCATGTACTTGTTTTTCCAATGAGTTGGGCGAAATCCAACAACTGTTTGATAACGTTCCAAACCCACTCCAGACCAACTCTTTACGCAGTTCATCCCGAACACTTCTGATTTCTTCTGGTATGGTGTACATAAGCATGCGCCATTTTCCATCCCAGCTATCTGTCTTCAGTTTGAAAATACGTTTTGCCGCTTCGTCAATTCTTTTCACGCCGCGTTCTGTTAGAAAATAATAACTTTTGTTTCCCTTTTTCTCCGCTTGGACCCATCCCTGCTTGTTCATACGTGAGATCGCAGCTCGCACGGCTTGGTCATTATGTCCAAATTCATTAAGTAATTTGATTAAGCTTCCGATCCAGATTTTATTCCCATAATGTCTAACATAATCACCATATAAAGTAAAAATCATTGATCTTGTATTCATTTCGAGCATCCTCTTTCTACCACATAAGATAAATCGCTATATTACAGTAATTTCATTTTAACAGAGTAACGCGTTATAGAAAAGACGGAACGGAAAACTTATCTCCAAGTATTCTTCAAAAAACATCCCAAAGAATCATAGGGCATCATGCTCTATGATTCTTGTATTCTCTCTACTATTGTCGCAATTCCCTGTCCAACCCCTACACACATTGTCGCAAGGCCGTATCGTGCGTCCCGCTTATTCATTTCATGCACAAGCGTAGTTAAGATTCTTGCCCCGCTGGCACCAAGCGGGTGTCCGAACGCAATTGCTCCCCCGTTTACATTCACTCTGCTTGGATCTAATTCCAGTTGACGAATACATTCAAGCGATTGGGATGCAAATGCTTCATTTAACTCAATGAGGTCTAGATTTCCAACAGACAACCCAGCACGCCCGAGTGCCTTCCTAGTGGCATAGATAGGCCCTATTCCCATAATGGAAGGAGTAAGCCCTGCAGCGGCAGACGTGACATACCTCGCTAATGGCTTTAAGCCAAGCTCTTTCGCTTTTTCTGCACTCATCAAAAGCAGTGCCGATGCGCCGTCATTCACACCGGACGCGTTGCCTGCAGTAATTGTCGTACCTTCGCCAAAAATAGGCTTCAAGTTATTCAGTTTTTCCAATGTTGTATCAGGTCGAGGGTGTTCGTCGCAGTCAACAATTGTTTCCTTACCTTTTCTATCCACAATTGTGACTGGTACCATCTCTTCT
Organism: Sutcliffiella horikoshii; assembly: GCF_021991925.1. Classification (GTDB taxonomy): domain Bacteria; phylum Bacillota; class Bacilli; order Bacillales; family Bacillaceae_I; genus Sutcliffiella_A; species Sutcliffiella_A horikoshii_F. The sequence goes on from NZ_RXZI01000001.1 coordinate 1,033,498, forward strand.
TTAAAGCGGCCGGACTCCATTGCCATTTTAGCTTTTTGCTGACTTTCATAGGCAAATACATCTTGATCTTGACGGGAAACGGAGAACTCTTTAGCAACGTTTTCTGCCGTTTGCGGCATCGTGTCCACTCCGTACATTTTTTCAAGTTTTTTGTTGGTGAATCTCCAGCCAATGGTCGTATCCATCAATTCCATATTGCCGCGGGGATAGTCCATTTCTGGCTTTGCCATGACAAATGGAGCCCTTGTCATGCTCTCCGTCCCGCCGGCTATGAAAATGTCGCCTTCTCCTACCATAATGGCTCGTGCCGCATAATTTACCGCATCAAGACCGGAGCCGCATAAACGGTTGATCGTGGTACCTGCCACTTCTACCGGAAGACCGGCCAATAGAGCACTCATCCTTGCAACATTGCGGTTATCTTCCCCCGCTTGATTTGCATTTCCGAACACGACTTCTTCTATTTCGTTTACTGGCACATTCGGGTTTCTTTCTACCAAAGCCTTAATTACAATCGCCCCGAGGTCATCAGGTCGGACCGCCTTTAACGCACCTTTATACCTTCCAATCGGTGTACGGCAAGCATCTACAATTACAACTTCCTTCATAATCGACACCTCTCTCGTTGTTTATTGGTATTCATAAACTCCTTTTCCACTTTTCCTGCCCAATCTTCCGGCTTTCACATACTTTTCGAGCAGAGGTGCCGGGCGATACTTTTCCCCTAATTTTTCATGAAGGTATTTCAGGTTATTAAGGCGTGTATCCAATCCCACCAGGTCTCCAAGTTCGAATGGTCCCATCGGATAATTGAGCCCAAGCTTGATTGCTTTGTCGATTTCTTCAGGGGTACCTACCCCTTCTTGCAACATGTAAAAGGCTTCATTCCCTACAAGGGCACTGATTCTGCTTGTCACAAAGCCAGGAAATTCATTTACTACAACTGTTTCTTTCCCCATTTTTTCTGCTGCAGCTCGGATAAACTCTGCCGTTTCATCGCTTGTTTCCAAACCGCGGACAATTTCTACAAGTTTCATTTTATGTACAGGGTTGAAAAAGTGCATCGCGATCACTTTTTCCGGTCTTGAAGTGAAGCTACCAATTTCAGTTGGACTCATCGTAGAGGTATTGGAAGCGAAATAACAATCTGAAGGTGCAATTTTGTCTAATTTTTCGTAGACAGATTTCTTGATTTCCATGTTTTCAGGTACCGCTTCTATTATAAGATTTGCTTCCTTCACGGCTTCCTCAAGTTCTGTAGAATAAAAAAGGCTATCCCTTAATTCCCCTGCTTCTTGTTCTGTTAATTTCCCTTTTTCTAACCCTTTGGAGATGATGACTTCTATTTCTTTTCTAGCTCCTGCAAGCTGTTCTTCTTTTACGTCGATTAGCGTTGTATGGTACCCGCCTAGGGCACTTACATATGCGATGCCGCGTCCCATGACACCTGAACCGATGACCACTACTTTTTCCATCAAAACTCTCCTCCTTCATCATGCTGTAAAAAAAGCAAAGAGGACCATGCCCCTTTGCTCCAAAGATTAAGATTTATTCTTTTTATACACCAAACGGATTGAGCGGACGGTTTCCAAAATAGGAAATGATGCTCTTCGTTTCTGTGTAAAGATCAAGCGTTTCAATGCATAGCTCACGTCCGAAGCCGGATTGCTTGTATCCTCCAAACGGCGTCCCAGGGAATGCGGAGAATGGGCAGTTTACCATCACGATTCCAGCTTGAATCTGTTTAGCGACACGGGTTGCGCGGCCATGGTCCTTTGTCCAGATAGCGGAACCAAGTCCATATTCGCTGTCATTCGCAAGCTTAACTGCCTCTTTCTCATCGCTAAATGGCATAACAACCACTACTGGTCCGAAAATTTCTTCTTTTACCACTTTCATTTCGTGCGTAACACCTGTGATGATGGTTGGCTCATACCAGAAACCATTTTCATAGCCTTCCACTTTCGCCACTTTTCCACCTAAAACGATGTTGGCTCCTTCTTCTTTTGCAGATTGAACATACCCGTCAATGACATCTAATTGACCTTGGTTGATAATGGCACCAATATGGGTTTCTTTTGCAAAAGGATTACCAAGAGAAAGCTTTTTCGCTTTTTCTACAAACTTCTCCATAAATGCGTCATAAATATTTTCGTGGACATACAGACGGGAACGCGCTTCACAAGATTGACCTGTGTTATAGAAAATCCCAAATAAAGACCCGTCTACAGCAGCATCAATGTCTGCATCTTCAAATACTAGATTAGGAGACTTTCCGCCCAGCTCCAATGTTACTCGTTTAAGTGTTTGGGAAGCTTTCTCCATGATATCTTTTCCGATTGGAGTTGAGCCTGTGAATGCTACTTTGTCTACTTGAGGATGTTCAACCAAGTAGTTTCCAACGTCAGACCCGGCACCTGGGATGATGTTAACAACTCCCTCAGGTACTCCTGCTTCTACGCAAATTTCACCTAAGACAATGGCAGTCAACGGAGTTAGGGTAGCTGGTTTTACGACAACGGAGCAGCCTACTGCTATTGCCGGGGCAATCTTCCATGCTGCCATCATTAATGGATAGTTCCATGGAATGATTTGTGCACAAACACCTACTGGTTCTTTTTCTGTGAAGTTGTGGAATTGACCAGGTACGTTATTTACAGATCCACGGTGTCCAACGATTGCACCTGCATAGAATTCAAAGTCTTCGATTGCTTGCATGACTTGCCCTTGTGCAGCTGCAAGGGATTTACCAGTATCTAAAATCTCTAACTCTACCAGCTCATTGAAACGGGAGCGCATGATAGAGGCAATTTTATTTAATGTTCTTGCACGCTTGTTTAAAGGGAAGAGTTTCCACTTTCCTTTATCGAATGCTTGACGCGCTGCTTGGACTGCTTTTTCTGCATCCTCTTTAGAAGCTTTCGCGATCGTTGCAACCGCTTCTCCTGTTGCAGGATTGTATGAGGTAAACGTTTCTCCTGTGGAACTGTCCATGCGTTGACCTGCGATAATAAGTTGATAAGTGTCTCGTTTCATATCAAGTTGTTCCATTTTTTGCTCTTTAACTGTAGACATACTCTCATCTCCTTTAAGTTTTTATTATCTTCCTTTAAATGCCGGTTTTCTTTTTTCTATAAAAGAAGTTACCCCTTCTTTGTGGTCTTCTGATAGACCGGCAATTCTCTGACCATGCGCTTCATGCTCCAAATACTCCTCATACGTAACGTTCCAACTAGCTTGTATGGATCGTTTGATGAGTCCAATCGCTTGTGTAGGCATGTTAGCAAGTTGGTTTGCAAAAGCTTCCACTTCTTCGTTCCAACTATCTACAGAAACTAATTTCGTAACAAGTCCAAGGTCTTTTGCTTGTTCTGCTTTTATCTTCTCCCCTAATATAGCTAACTCCAATGCTTTGGCAGTTCCCACTAACTTAGGGAGAAAATACAGATTACCCGAGTCAGGAATTAACCCCACATGTATAAATGCTTGAACAAAGCTTGCTTTTTCAGAAGCAATACGGAAATCACATGCTAAGGCGAGGCTGAATCCTGCGCCGGCTGCAACTCCATTTATCGCTGCGATGACAGGCTTTTCACAACGGGCCAACTGCTTCATCATCGGGCCGTACCTAGTACGCAAGACATGCCCATGGTCCATATTTTCATCCACTTCTGCAAGGTCCTGGCCAGAAGAGAACGCCCTGCCTTCACCTGTAATGACAATGGCCCGAACACCCTCATCTGCACTTGCCTGCTTTAATGCTTTTGTAATTTCTTTGTTCATCTGCTCTGTAAACGCATTCAATTTATCCGGTCGGTTCATGATGACCCAGGCAACTTGGTTCAATACTTCATATTTAATCGTTTCAAACATGGTATTCCCCCCTATTCCCCTTCAAATTTAGGCTTGCGCTTTTCCTTAAATGCACGCATGCCTTCTTTTTGATCGTTGGATGCAAACAAAAGATAAAAATTCTTTCGCTCGTATTGCATTCCTTCATACACGGAATAGTCCACTGCCTTATGGACAGATTCTTTGATCAAACGAAGGGAAAGAGGTGGTTGTTTGGCTATTTTTTGTGCAAAAGTCATCGTTTCTTCCATTAATAGTTCTTTCGGAATAACACGGTTGATTACTCCATAGTGCAATGCTTCTTTTGCACTCATTCTGTCACCAGTGAGCAGCCACTCCATTGCTTTGGATTTGCCCATTAGCTTCGTCAATCTTTGGGTTCCCCCGGCCCCAGGCATGACACCGAGGCTAATTTCAGGAAAGCCGAATTCAGCATCATGTGCTGCAAATAAGATATCACAACACAATGCGAGCTCAAATCCCCCTCCAAGAGCAAACCCTTGAACTGCGCCAATAATTGGTTTCTTTACCCAAGCAAGTCGATCCCATTCAGTAAATTGATTTAACAGTTCAAGCTCGATCGCTGTTGCTTCTGCCATTTCCTCGATATCTGCTCCTGCGGCAAACGCACGGCCGTTTCCAGCCAGTATCATAGCTTTGACTTCATCGCTTCGATCAAACTCTTCCAATACTGTCACAATTTCAGTGACCATCGGCCTGTTAATTGCGTTCAGCACTTTTGGTCTATTGAGTTTAATGATACCTATCGAGCTTTCAATGGAAACTTCGATATATTCGTACGTTTTACTCATTCACTTCTTCACCAATCATCAAAGTGACAAGATTACCGGCAAAGCTCATTAGATCCTTTCCAGATGCTTTCGCTTCATCCGTTCTCATCGCTTGCTTTAAAGCGTCATGACTATCGTAGTACATTTCACACATTAAATAGTACTTGCCTTCTCCACCCATTGGACTTCCTACTACTTTTGTGACTTCCATTTTGCGTAGTCCAGGGATCTTAGCAGTGATAGGTGCATGCGTGTCAAAGTAGTGCTGATCGAAAGCTTCCTTGTTTTCCGGGTGTTTATAGAGCGCGATTAATTTTACCATTCTAAATCTCTCCTTTTTATGGGCCTCTCATTTAACCTCTGTTGATTTCCGTACATGACTACGCTTTTTCAGAAGGCGACCTTGAGCCTCCTCAGGCTGCGCCCTGTACTCCATCAACAGCTAGGATTTTAACAGGCCGGTTATTTATGTAATTGCCCAACAGAATTGTTCTGTAAGGCAGTGAAACTTACATCATGGTGGATACGGGTTTCATTGCTTCGAAAGGATTTTTGCATCCTTTGCAGTAGAGAATGCTTCTACAGGCAGTCGGGCCAAAGATGTTATCTAATGTAGTATAGGTCGATCCGCAATAAGGGCAATCCACATGCCATTCACCGGAGTCATCCAGTGTGGGTGGTGGAGCAATGCCGAATTCCTTCAAATGGATTCTGCCTTGAGCTGTAATGCGGTCAGAAGTCCATGGTGGCTGGTAGATGAATTGAACATTCACCTTTTTGAATAATCCTAAGCTAGTAATCTCGTTTTCTACATTCTTTTTGATAATCTCAAGGGCCGGACACCCCATGAAAGTGGGCAGCATCTGAATAGTTACTTCTTGATTTTTCAAATCGACTGCTTCCACCATTCCGAGATCCACCACACTAACAGAGTCTATCTCAGGATCTTTTACATGCTGCAGGGCATCCCAAACCTTCATGATATTTACTTCTTCCTGCATGATGTCATCATTCCTTTTTGTTGGGCTAAAAGGTGTATAGATTACCACACTGCTGCTGGATTGCTATTATAGACTTCGCTCAACGTTAAGAGGGCATCATCCAAATCCTTTGTATGTTCACCTTGTCTGCCGTTCCCACTTTTCATTCCCATATTACTAGGAAAAGTCATTCCCACTTTTTCAAACATATTCGTCATCTCTTCTTTAAAGCGATGTCGAATATTTTCTTCTGAATCTATTAGTTGGTGCTGTGTAATTTGAACTCTACTCGGCCCCAATGACAGTACACCATCAAATTCTTCTACAACTCTATTAATGGCTGCTTTCATCCTGGTCTTAGCTTCACCATTAGCTGTGCACAACTGTCTGAACCAAGTTCTCCAGTGTAACAAGTGATAATAAAGTTCCATATTCACTTTTACTGCCACATGTTTCAGAGGTTCATAGGAGGAGTTTTTCAATGCCTCTACTTTTATTTTCTTAGCCTGTGTGTAAAAATAATGCCTTACGACTGTATATGCCCAGTCATATTTTGGTTCGGTGAGATAGGTTCCAGATCCGTTCACTTTTTCTAAAAGAACCGCGTTCACTCTATCTGCTGCTTTTCTTCCATGGGCAAGTGCATCCATATCCCCTTCGCCTAAATCCTCAAGCAATTGGTAGTACATGGCAGCATGCCCCATCGTATCTTGGTTTATGGAGGAAAAAGCAACATCCTCTTCAATATGCGGTGCAAGGCCCAGCCATTCCGATCCTCTGTAGGCAATAATGAAATCATCGTCGGCCAGTTGATATAATAGCGCTGTAAGGGCCTTATAATAGGATGCATCCCTTTTGGCTTCTTCTATCGTTGCGATATTCATCCTTTTTTCTTCCCTCCCCAAGACATGATTTCCTGCTCATCAAGCATCCCCTGTTCATAGTGGCGCCATTTTTTCTTCAAATATCCATAGCCTTTCGTGTTTCGGTAGTCCTTGTTGTCAATTCTCTGCAAAGATTGACGCTCTTCTTGAGACATTTTCCGAATATCTCTGCGTTGTACCACCCATATATCCACCGCAGGTTCCCGCCTCATAAAGTTTTCTTGTGCCATGACAAGCGCAATCTCTTCGTTGGGAGCAAGTAGACTGAACTGATATTGCATCGGAGCTGTATGGGTCCTTTTACTAAATACTTCAAATTCTTTATAAAAGCCTTTTGTACTCAATTCTTTAGCTCCTCCCCTCACCCTGCTGATGTTTCGGAGCTTAACGCTTCACGAACCCATGCATTATTTTCATGTGCTATTATTCTTAATCTCAAGCGATCCTGTGATTTAGGACCTTTGTTTTTGATAATATCTTTAAAGTTGTTCCAATTGGGTTGTTTGTAAATCCATTTTTCTTCTTTTTCATCATAATGCATCGTTTCATCCGGCAAAGTTAAGCCAAGCGATAACACCCTTGGGATGTATTTCGTAAAAAAGTCCTGGCGAAGTTCTTCATTGCTCTTGGTGCGGATATTATATTTCATGGTGATATCTTGCTTTGATGTACCAGTGGTGGAGGCATCTGCCGGTCCAAAGAACATTAACAAAGCTTCCCACCAGCGATTGATGGAGTCTTGTATCATATTTCTTTGCTCTTCTGTTCCTTCCGCAAGCGCCATAATAATAGCCTCGCCATGTTGAGCATGAAAAACTTCTTCTGCACATATCCTCTTAAGTGCTCTCGCATAAGGTCCATATGATGCATCAAGCATATTTGTCTGGGATATGATGGCCGCCCCGTCAACAAGCCAACCGATCAGGCCAGCATCGCCCCATGTTGGAGCTTCCATATGAAACACATTATGAAACTTTAAATCTCCTGAAAATAAATCTTGCATGATTTCTTCCCGGGACTTCCCGTAAGGTTCCATTAAATCTTCCGCAACGCGCAACAACAGTTGTCCATGGCCCATTTCATCCTGAACTTTCGCCATGATCCCAAGCTTTCTTTTTAAAGTGGGAGCTTTTGGTACCCACTCCTTTTCTGGAAGCGCTCCCATTATTTCGCTGATTGCATGCATGGAGATCAGTTTAATTAATGTTTTACGATATTCTTCCGGCATCCAGTCATCTGCTTCAATCTTTTCCCCAGCCTTAATACGCTGCATAAAATGCTCATGTTTCTCTTCTTCCGTCAAGCGGTCAAACGATAATGAGTTGGTCATTTTCGCCGCCTCCTATTTCTATAACGTTTATTTAACGTCATTATAATATAATGTTATACGTTTTTCAACTCTGAAAGTTCTGAATTATCATGAGTGAGCCATTCTTTTATCAATAATGCGGATGGCTTTCCCTTCTGAGCGTGGGATAGTCTTTGGTTCCACTATGTTTGCTTTGACACTGATATAGCACTTTGATTTCAATACATGTTCTACTTCACGGGCGAGGGATTTCATTCTATTAATTCTTTGGTTACTATGTGTTTGTAGAAATGTTTGCTCATGTATTTCAACCTCCACTTCCACCATGTCCAAGCTTTTATCACGGGAAACGAAGATCTGATAATGAGGTGCTATATCTTTGATTTGCAACAATGTATGCTCGATTTCTGATGGAAAGATATTAACTCCCCTAATAATCAACATGTCATCAACCCGCCCCTTTACCCGGGACATTTTTGTTGTTGTCCTGCCACAAACACATTTCTCCCTTTTGATGGAGGCAACATCGCCAGTCCTATAACGGATTATGGGCATAGCTTCTTTCGTTAAGCTTGTGAACACAAGTTCTCCCACTTCTCCCTCTGACAGGACTTCCATAGTATCCGGATCAATGACTTCCACATAAAAATGGTCTTCCGCTATATGAAGGCCATCCTGCGCCTCATGGCATTCCATCGCTACACCAGGCCCAATCACTTCACTTAATCCATAGATATCGCAAGCCTTTATCCCCAGCTTTTCTTCTAATGTACTCCTCATTTCCTCTGACCACGGTTCTGCACCAAAAATGCCATATTGTAAGGAGGTCGTTTTGGGGTCAAAGCCAAGATCAATCATTTTCTCCGCGATATTAAGGACATAAGATGGTGTTCCACAAATCACGGAAGGTTGAAAATCTTGAATAAGTTGAATTTGCCTTTCTGTGTTACCTCCAGAAACAGGGACTGTCATCATCCCAAGTCTTTCACTTCCATAATGCAACCCGAGCCCTCCTGTAAAAAGTCCGTATCCATATGCATTATGAAGGATGTCTCCTATTTTTCCACCTGCCATTGAGATTGCACGTGCTGCTATATCACTCCACATTTCAATATCCCGTTTAGAATAAGCTACCACTGTAGGCTTCCCACTTGTTCCTGAAGAAGCGTGAAGTCTTGTTATTTGGTTTCTAGGTATGGAAAAAAGCCCGAATGGATAGTTCTCGCGCAAATCATTTTTAGTGGTGAAGGGAAGTTTTACTATATCTTGAATCGTTTTTATATCAGAAGGAATGACATTGTTATTGGTGAATGTTTGTTTATAAAAAGGAACATTATCGAAAACTTGATGGATTGTATTTTTCAACCTAGTAGATTGCAGACTTCGCATATCTGTCAAAGACAATGTCTCTGTATCATGAAGAATCATGGCCATCGCACCTTTCACTTTTTTAATATAACGTATTTTTTTCGACCTATAACAATATGTAATATTACTCAACACCATAAAAATAACCTCGGAGAATGGAAATGTCAACAAATAATTCTGAATATTCATTTATATAGGCAGTTTAGGATATCGCTTATGAGGACCTTTTTCTTATTCTCAGGCCACTAACGACTCCTCTAAAGTTTATAATTCAAAGAAAAACACAAAAAAAACCGGCAGACATTGTCTTCCGGTTCCCTTGTAAAAATTAAACTTTATATGTCCAAAACGTTTCCCTATATAACCAATCCTCAATCTCAGGGGCGTTTTCCTTCAATTGCTTCTCCATCAACTCCACCCAGCCACTTGTTTGTGACTTGTGTGCCTTGATAGCTTTTAGTTTTTCTTCTGCGACAGAACGAATATCGATAGTGACATCCGGCTCCCCAATCAACTCTACACTATTCTTCAAGATTGCCTTGCCATAAACAGTTGGCCTTTCCTGTTCAGGAAGTCGAGCGACAGCGATTGCCACTGCATTACTCATGGCATCATGATCGGGATGAACCCCATGGCCAGGATAAAAAGTAAGAACCAAGCTAGGCTTTAACTCCAACAATGCTTCCTCTACAATATCAGCAAGATACTCTTCATTTTCGAATTCAAGTGTTTTGTCATGCAGACCAAGCATCCTTAAGTCCTCGATTCCCATCACTTCGCATGCATCCACTAATTCTTTTTTGCGGACTTCTGGCAAGGTTTCCCGGTTAGCAAAAAGCGGATTGCCCAGGTTTCTTCCCATCTGTCCGAGGGTGCCACACAAGTAAGTAACGGGAACACCGCTCTGGGTAAAGAGCTTGATGGTTCCTGATGAACTGAATGCTTCATCATCCGGATGAGGAAATACAACCAATACGTGTTTTTCTGCTTCCAAAGTCATCTCTCCCATCACTTAAAAAGGCTCCTTGCTAAGTTGTAAAGCTACGGCCAGCTTTCCTTCAGGATTCAGACCGGCAAGCAAAAGACGTTCTTTTTCGTCCACTTCATAGTGTGTGACACCTTCCGCATATACCCATCCGTGTTCAAGCTTCAGTCCCACTCGATAAGGGCCCTTACCCACTATTTTTGCGCGTTCGTATTTTAATGGAACATTGCGGATGAACGCTCCCACCGCAAGACCTGTATTATGGTGCCCAGCATATGCACCGTTTGTTGTTTCCAAGTGTAAGAACACCGTCATATCGATGAGCTTATTTAATTCAGCTTGCACATGTTTTTGGTCAATAAGCTTCATTTTATTCCTCCAGAGGTTATGTACAAATTTTATTTCTTCCTTCATTTTAATATATGTACGCTTTGAAACAAAATGGTTTGCTCAATGAAAGGGAGCGAAAAAAGATTCGCCCCCCAAATTCCATCATATTAAGTCGTACCACTTTTTCGAAGCTTGAACCTCTGTATGTGTTAATTGATGGCCTTGATACTCCCAGTGTATTTCTACTTTTGATCCTGCTGCTTCCAAAAGGTTGCTAAGCTCTTCCGTTTCTGATGCAGGGCAGATTGGATCGTTTTTACCTGCACCGATAAACACCGGTGTCGTGCTTAAATCAGGAAGCTCCATTCCTCTTCTTGGCACCATAGGATGATATAAAATGGCAGCTTTTAATGCTTTTTCATAATGAAATAGAAGGCTCCCGGCAATATTTGCCCCATTCGAATAACCTACCGCTATTACATTTTCGCGATTAAATTGATATTTTTCAGCTGCTTCAGCAAGGAAATCATGTAGTTCTTTTGTGCGGAAAATCAAATCTTCTTCATCAAATACACCTTCCGATAGACGCCTGAAAAAACGTGGCATACCGTTTTCTGTGACATTTCCTCTCACACTGAGTACAGAAGCATCCGGATCAAGCATTTCCGCTAGTGGAAGCAAATCCTGTTCCGTCCCCCCTGTGCCATGTAAAAGTAGTAATACTCGTTCAGAGCCTTTATTGAAAATATGCTTCATAAAACATTCCCTCCTAGAATAATATCTTGAATTCGAGATTATTTTAGTATAGTGCAAAAATACCTGACCGTCAAACAAAGAACCTTAACATTTGCGAATGAAAAGAATATCCTAAAGTAGATAATTGTAGGAGGCGTATAGCATGTTACCATGGAACAAAATGTTTCCGTTCCCAAAAGATTATATGAAAAAGGATATCTTCAAACAAACAGACATTGAAAACTGGATGTCAAAAGCCATGCAAGGGAAACTTCCTCCCAATCCCCAAATGCTGGGAACCACTGATTTTTTTGCTCAATCTTTAGAACTAATGAAAACAGCTCAAACAAAAAAAAAGAAGAAAAATAAAAATCCTTTCGAAGCTAATGTTTTTGAAACACATGATGAAGTGTTCATCCGTTTTCCAATTCCATCTGAAGATCAGCTGCATCAATTAAAAACTTCTTATAACACTACCTCTTTATTCATTGAAAATTTACCTACTTCAGGAAACAAACAGACCATCAAACTTCCCTGTCTCGTTAAAAAAAATAGCTCGAAGGCTAAGTATCAGGACGGAATTTTGGAAATACGTATTTCGAAAGAAACTGAACAGCCTGTCACAAAGATTCCTATTGAAATCATAAAAAACAAACCGAAAAAGTAGAGGGGGCCATCCTCTACTTTTTAAAATATATTTCTGTAAACTTTTTATAAATTCGTACATGGAGTTGTACGTAGTAAAAAGTCCAATTACCGACTTTTAACAACGAAATAGCAACAATCTCTGTGAAAAGAGCCTTTTATAATTGTTCCAAGAGATTTTCTAAATCCAACGTCCAGGGCTCCTCAATGGAACCTCTATATAACTTGAATGTCACATGTCTTGATTCCGTTCCACTTGAGTCTCTATGAATATAAAGCTTCGCACTTATCGGATAATAAAGCTTTGTATCGAAATCTTGGCTTACAGGTAGATCCGAAAGTCTTTTTACAAGGTCTATCTCTTCTAAGAATTTTACTTTTTCTTCGAGAAGTGCCCTATTCTTATCATCGAGGACAGAAGCGAGGATGAACCAGTCGTGTTGATGTATCGACAGGACGGTAGCATCTACTATTTCTGCTGGAGAAAGCTTTTCTGTATGGTCAAGCCATTCCCCTGCCGCTTTTTTTATCATGATGGAGTGCGCATGATCCATCTTTCTTGATTTGTGCGTGATGCTGTCCTGAAAATGAATGCAGAAGTGCCCTGGAAATCCATTTTGAAGTGCACCTTTCCCATGTGGCATCCCATGCATAGAGGCGGCAAACTTGTTATCTTCAGACAAAATCAGGATTGCTCTCCGATCCCAGCTCCATATCCCCCTGTAAATGTCTTTCATTATTTTGGTATCTGCATTTGTAAGAGGTTGAACATCAGCATGATAAGATCCCGCTCTTCGTTGAACTTGAAAAGTCTGGCCAGTATCCAAATCAAGAACGGTAAAGCTACTGTACCGCGGCAAAGCGCTGTTAGCTTCATTCCAAGTGATTAGATCTCCGTAATGCATGCCGTAGAGCTTTTTCATATCCTTGGCCAATCGATGTGCTGCTTTTTCCGGGAGTATTAATATTGCTTTATTATCTTCTAAATCATATATATTCAATTGATGATCCACGGCATATCTTTTTTTTCCGTCAAGGCTAATAAAGATATCTGTCGGTGGCACTGGATACGTAATGTCTTCCCATTTACCATTCTGTATGGCTTTTCGCATACTTTTTGGTAATGGCATGTCCGTAATATATTTAGAATCCAAGGATGTTTGCGCGTGGTAAAGGGCTGTCTCCTCCTTCCCACCAAAAGCAGACACCTTACCTGGTCCAACAGGGCTATTTAGTGAATAAGCGATGACTGTAGCTAATACTACGAAAGTAATGATTCTTCTCACCATTCATCCCTCCTTTTCTTTTATCGGCTAATTCTTAAGACTTTCGTTTCTTTTACGGATCTTATATCAATCGTTAAAACACTAATGGCGTGCTCTTTTCCCTTCAATACTACCCAAGCCTTTTTATATAAAATGTACCTTAGTTATTTTGTCAAAAATGTAATTAAAGTATGTTGAAATTTTTTTCGTCCACATTAGTAATATAAATCTTTAGGATAAGCAGGGTGAGAAGTTGTGGTTGAGGCTTTGTTTTGGGGAGCAATAGCTGGTGGAGCCTTATTGCTTGGAGCTGTGGTCGGTCTGTTTGTGCCGATACCAAGGAAAATAACGGGTTTTATCATGGCTTTTGGTACGGGAGTACTTATTGGAGCCGCATCCTTTGAGTTATTGGGAAACATAGAGGATCAAGCAGGTTACAGCTTTGTGATTTTCGGCTTTTTAATCGGAGCAGCCCTGTTCACTGGCTTGGAGTTTGTCATCAGTAGCAAGGGTGGGAAGGAAAGGAAACTCTCAAAAGAAAAAAGTGAAGGACATTCAGGTATGGCTATATTTATCGGTTCCATCATGGACTCTATTCCAGAATCGGTCATTATCGGGGTAAGTTTAATAAAGTCGAATACCGTGAGTTGGGTTATTGTACTAGCCATCTTTATCAGTAACATCCCAGAAGCACTTTCAAGTTCCGTCGGTTTACAAAAGGACGGATATTCAAGGAAAAAGATATTATTTCTGTGGACCATTGTATTTATTTTAACCACTTTAAGCTCATTATTTGGATTCATGGTTTTTAAAGAATTAGACGAGCTATATATGTATATGGTAAGTGGTCTAGCAGCTGGAGGAATCATCGCGATGGTGGCTTCCACCATGATGCCAGAAGCCTTTGAAGAAGGCGGTCCGATTGTGGGCCTTTTATCTGCACTGGGTTTATTATGCTCCTACGTCCTATCAAGTGGAATACTTTAAAGCCCTCATCGATGATGCTGGATGAGGGCTTTGGTTTAGTTTATTGTTTAATGGCACGATCAAAAAACTCTTCGAGTGTGAGGTCATGTTCATGAATATAGGATGCTACTTCTTTGCCCACATAACGTAGATGCCATGGTTCATATTGATATCCTGTAATTACTTCTCCATCCTGGGGATAGCGAATGATGAAGCCATGCTCACTTGCATGCTCTTTTACCCATTGACCTTCCGGAGTTTCACCGAATTCTTCTGTCAAATCAAGAGCGGCAGAACGACTGGAAATGTCCATTGCCAAACCTGTCTGGTGCTCACTATGTCCTGGAATGGCCGATACCGCATTGGTTTTCTCTTCTCCCCACTTTTTTAAGTAGGAGTTGTAAATGCCATACTGGGTTTCATAGGAACGGTATCCAGAAACTGCAAATATTTCTACATTTTCCGCTTCCGCAGCAGCAAATAGTTCTTCCAAGGCATGTGCTGCTTCTTCACGCAAATATTTCTTGTCAAAGTCTCCTTCAAACGAGAATGGTACATCTGGAATGGTCAGATCCTTTGGAACATAATCGGCAGGCAACGATTGATTTTTATTTACCAACACTAGAATATTATCCGTATTTTCAATTACCTTTTCTTCATTCAGTACAGTAAAAAACGGTTCCTCTAATACAAATTGGTTTTCATTTGTTTCAGGTGGTACCTCTGTTTGCGGATTTTCTTCCGGTTTTTCCTCTTCTTCAACTGGTTCTTCTTCCTCTGGAACCTCTTCGACCACTTCTTCCGACGCATCTTCTTCTATAAAGTACTCCCAAAACTTCCAGTTGATATTATCCAGTTTGTTGGAGCACCCTGTTAACAATAATAAAATTACCAGGATAGAGAAATGTTTCTTTTTCATACAATAATCACCTTTTTACTATTCTAATATAATCATTATGTGTTGGTTAATTGCTAAAAATAAAAGCTCCACTCAAGGTGAAGCATACTTAAACAGTGTACCACTAATCCATAACTCCGTAAAAAGATATTACTGCTAAAATAGAAGATAAGAAAAAAGTCACTATCTTAATCAGCATCTTTGAACACTTTTATATATACTTTTCTCTGTCGCGGTCCATCAAATTCACAGAAGAAAATACCTTGCCAAGTCCCTAGAACAAGTTGACCTTTATCGATGAGAATTTGCTGAGAATTCCCAAGCGTCATTGCTTTTAAGTGAGCAGCTGTATTCCCTTCCATATGGCGGTACTTCGGATGTTCCCATGGGTATACTTCATCAAGTCGCATCACGACGTCTTTCACCACATCGGGATCAGCATTCTCATTAATGGTGATCCCGGCAGTAGTATGGGGACAATATACGATTACATGCCCCTCTTTGATCCCAGTTCTTAGCACCAGACTTTCAACCTTATCCGTGATATCTTGCCACTCATCCCGGTTGGAAGTTTGTAAATTTATGGTATGTATCAATTATATCATCCTTTCTTTAGGTACAGTTCCTGTAGTACATTATTACACGTAATCCAAGACAGCTAAACCATGAAATGCTCTTTTAAAGATGCACATCGCATAAATAATAACTCAGGCATAAGAGCACGACAGAATGGCATAATACGATAGGATAAAAATACGTAAAAGCAACAAAGTTTACGATAATATCCTATATAAAAAAAAGCCCTTGAGTGCTGGTATCTCAAGGGCTTCACAAGATTTATTTTTTGATTACAGCTTCCAATGCCACTTCCATCATGTCGCTGAATGTGGATTGGCGCTCTTCAGAAGTCGTTTCTTCTCCGGTTAGAATGTGATCACTGACCGTAAGAACAGACAGCGCATTACGACCGTATTTTGCTGCTAGTGTATAGAGGGCTGCAGATTCCATCTCGATTGCAAGGATTCCATACTTCGCCCATTTCTCAAGCTCGCCGTTGTCATTATAGAACATGTCGGCAGTGAAGACATTCCCGACTTTTAGATTAAGGCCCTTTTCCACTCCCACGTCATAAGCCTTTTTCAGAAGGTCAAAGTTTGCAGTCGGAGCGTAATCCACGCCACCGAATGTCAAACGGTTCATCTGGGAATCAGTGGATGCACTCATAGCCAAGATGACGTCACGCACCTTCACATCCTTCTGGATAGCTCCGCAAGTTCCTACCCGAACCAGATTTTGTACATTATATTCACTCATTAATTCATTAATGTAAATGGAGATGGAAGGTACACCCATGCCAGTACCCTGTACAGAAATTCTCTCGCCCTTGTAAGTACCTGTGAAACCAAGCATCCCTCTTACTTCATTGTAGCAGACAGCATCTTCAAGGAATGTTTCTGCTATATATTTTGCACGTAACGGATCTCCAGGTAATAGGATCGTTTCGGCTATTTCACCTTGTTTTGCTCCAATATGTACACTCATTATGTTACCTCCTAATAGCTCTTGCCATTGTTGCTTTACAACAATGACTACTATACCATATATTACCCATGTTTCAAAAGAATCTCTCCTTAAAAAAGCGCATTCTTTTACAGTTGGAGCAGAAAATAAAAGGGAAAGAAATTCTCCCTTCAGGAAGGTGATCTTATTGAAAAAGAAGCTAAGACAAGCTGTAGAGCATGCTAATGCCACGAACACAACGAAAAAGAAAACTGCTGAGCCTCACACTTCCAGAAAAGATAAGCAACAAAGCTAGAATGTGCCTCGTATTTAAAAAGGAGATGAGATAAATGGGAAAGAAACATCGTAACAGAATTAATGGGCAAAAGAAGAACAACCATATCAGTCCAGAAGCAATTGAAGCGGAACACGCAGCTCATAAGAAGGAACACTCACCAAAGGGCCGCAAAAACGGTCCAGGAAACCATATTTAAAACAAAAGGGGCAAAGTTTGACCTTTGCCCTTTCCTTCATTAACGCACAGCCACTCGATTTATTTTCTTCCACCCACCGAACTCCAAACGGTAGTAGGTTATTCCTAGTGTACCCTCATCAATCATGAGGACATCACCTGTTGCGATAAATCTTCCCTCATATTCACGCGGGATGGAATCTGTTACATTGAATTTTTTATATACTTTATCCACCACATCCTGATGACCGGTTCCCTCCATGGTTAATCGGAAAATGGGATTGTACCCTTTAGATTCCCCGTAATTAGGTGTTTGCATAATGGTGACATCAAATTCCCCTGTACCCAGCTTCATCATTCTTTTAAGAGCCAACATCCTTTTCACCCCTCAACCATTTCTATATATAGTATTAGCAATCCACCTTGTCGAATCCTTCATCAGATTATAAAAAGTTTTGTCGAATGAAATAAAAATTTGTAGGAAAACATCGTGACTCGCCTGTGTATCATTAAACCACCGCATTCTTCATATGATATTCCGAGGTGGTTTTATGTTTGGGAAGTGGTTTACAAAAACAGCATCCCCTTCTAAAGATGATACTATGCTAAAGATTTGGACTTCTACAGATGAAAATAAACTTAAAAAAGAATGGACAAATCCGCCTGTTAAGTTTTCTCCATCATCACTGAAGGAACAGGAATTGTTAACGAGAATACGCAGCAAGACTAGAAGCCTTAACCGTAACAATGTTACACGAACTCAAGCCTACTTGGATTTTTATCTAAAACACCAAGAGGTACATTGGAGCTTTTTGGCTCACATGGTTTCAAGAAATGGCGGCTGGAATATGACAGACCTGAAAGCCAGTCACCTATCCTCCTTGCTTTCCTATGAGAAGTCCTCCATCTTATTTCGTTTTCTTGAGAAAGCCAATCACCTTATTTTTCAAGATGCCTACCCACAACTCCTCCTTTATGAAGAAAGTAAAAAGGCTGGCAGACCTCTATTTCATCTACTCTCCGAATTTCATGTTTCAGCTTTTATGATTCCGATATGGACACTTTTTTTGAAAGATAACAGAAAAAAAGAACTCCTTACCGTCTCCCTGATCATTAATGAACAGAATTTTATTGAGTATAACCTCCTACAGAATCCATATTTTCAGCAAAAGGTTTTATCCAGTTTAACGTATCAACTACAGGAAAAACTGGGTTTTACTTTACTGCTATTTCCTTACCAAAAGGGTTCAAACATTCTAATGACCGGGCTTGGCGTCGAACAATTTTCCAACCTTTCCAATCGTATTGAGATAGGGAAAAGGCTATATGTCCTATTGTTTAAAAACGATGATGTGTTGCAAGGAACTTTGCGTTTCAGCAAGGAGCATCTCCATACCGGATCAAGGGCAGATTACCTTCCTGCCGTTTTTTCATCAAAGTCTACTTCCCGTAAAATATATAGCCCGACCATAGAAGCAGCATGGGCGGATATTGACCACCCATCCATAGTGCCCGTTGCTTGGTTTAAAGATTTTCAGGAAGCGACGAAGTTTTTGAACCTCCCTGCAAACTTTGAACCGGCTGATATGGAGAAAACACATCTTTATAATTTGATGAAGCTTACAGGAATTTCTGAGCTCCATGGGATTTTCTTTGATATGGGAAAATAATGAGGATGGTGGGTCGTACGTTGGTGGTTTAATTATTGAGGAGATGGTCATTGGTGTATTTGTCCGAAGATTTTGGAAAGTTGACTGAAGATTTAGCGATTTTGACCGAAGATTTTGGAAAGTTGCCCGAACGAAATTTTTAAATGACCACACCTCGTTAATTTATGTCCAAAGCCAATTAAAAATAGTCCGAACAGCGCCTTATAGAAAGTTCAGTTTGACCAAAGCTCTAAGAAATTTGTCCGAAAGGTGTCAACATGAACATAATTTACTTGTTTTCAGGTAATTATCACGTAGAACTCTCCCGAACCACCATTGCCAGCAGGCCCGCCCTAATTGTTGAGCAACAGAACTTAAAAAAGCTGTTCCCAAGGCAACGATCTCGCCTAAGAAACAGCATTGCTTGTATTATTTTTTTTTTGAAGTTTTTAGGTATACTATTCTATTTCTTCATCAATAATGCATTTTTCCAGTAAATAATCGAACATGATATCCGCCAACTCTTCTATCTCGCTTTCAGCTGGAACATACCCACGCCTTACCAGCTCATTGTAAAAGAACTCGGCAATTTCCTCTGTATCAATAACCACTTCGATTTCTTTCACAATATCACCCCTTTTTAAAGGTTTATGTACGTCTATATAGATATATGTCTTACTCTCTATATTAATCCATCCTACTGGACAAATGCTATCTTTGTTTTTAAAAAAATCAGAAAAAGACATATAAGTCTCCTTCCTTGCATAAATTGGGACAAAAGGACAAGCATTCACGGAAGGGAGAAATGATGATGAAAAACGTCTTGGCTAGCTTAGAAAGATTAGGAGAAGAGGAAGTATTGTTACCGCTCTTAGATAAAATGTCGGATAAACTGATCCTTGCTACTGCAATAATCGGTGGTCCGTTTTTCATCTATTTGCTCTTTCAATTCTCCATGCTACTTTTCTAGTTGACTATGTTTTTTTCCATCCATGTATTTTTTTAAGTTTTTCATGACAAGATTCATAACTTCTTTGTACTCCTCATCACCAAAAATATCATGCAACACTTTGTAATCATTGTAGACATCCAAAAGACCATCTATTATCCGTTGATATTCTTTGTTATATTCCTCTTTTTTATAATGTTTGTTTGATCCCGTCATCGGATTATACAACTCCAAGCTTGTATTTTCTTTGTTGAACATATAGGACAATCCAAGTTTGTGGATAAGAATTTCGGCATGTTCATGGTGGATGACCATTGTCAATTCTTCCTCACCGGCTTCCAACCATTCTCCGTCTGACAATCTAGTCAGCTCGTATATGATGTCTTCCCATGAGTCCTCTTTATATCTCCATATTTCCGTTCGGAACCCGACAATTTTAAATAATTCTTTCCCATATCCGGCAACGTGTACAATGTCACCGATGAAGTAGAGATACTTGATATCAAGACGTTCGGTTACTAGAACTTTTCCCTCATATTCGGAAACAAAAGCCAATGTTTCTTCTTGATACAGCCCATCGCTTGAATTGACCTCATATACATACGCACCATCAATTTGCTTCATGTCCGTCACTTTACCGACAGTTCCATAGATGGTGATGACAACAATGTCGCCAATTTTATATTTCGGTTTGTTTGGTTTTTTGTTCTTACCCATATAATTTCTCCCCATTTATCACTGTGGCTTTGATAGTAATGTATTATATGCAGCAAGAGGTAAAATCGCCAAAGTGTAAGGATAAAAAGTATAAAACGAATGTGCTTTAGATAAAAGTCCTAATTAATACGAAAACGCACCCAAGTAATGGATGCGTCAGACTGTTGACAAACTATAAATTAGTTAGGTTATCTGTTGGAAGAGTTGATCTTCGTTGCAGGAGCTTCGCTTTCCGCGGGCAGTCCGGAAGCCTCCTCGGGCTACGCCAAAGCCACTGAAAAAGTACATTATTTTAGTAAACTGTTCCATACCGCTGTTGATTTCCGCAAACGGCTTCGCTTTCCGCAGGGCGACCTTGAGCCTCCTCGGGCTGCGCCCTGCGGGGTCTCAACATTGTCGCTACCTCCCCGCAGGAGTCTTCGCCTTTTGCTCCAATCGACAGCTAGAAATCATTAGGACCATAAATTATTGGGATTTTCAGTGGCCTCGGCTACGCCATGCGGGGTCTTCCATATCCTTTCTCCCACAGGAGTCTTCGCTTCCTCCACTGCGATCAACTAGAGACTATTATCATAATTAGACTTTGTCTACATACTTACGCACCCAACTAATGGGTGGTCTCACTTAAACTCTCATGCATCTTCCTCATATAATTCCCACGCTTTATCGAACGTCGACATACTTTCCAGGTACTGTCCGTTCATTTCCAAGTAGCTGCTGATCTCATGATAATCCTCTGAGTTTTTTGGAAATGCATGGTCATCATATGCATGGTTGGCAAATATACTGATATCATCTTTTTTCAAAGCATGACGGAATTTCATAATATAATGGTAAAACGACTTTCTCATAAATCATCCACACCCGTTTTTTTCTCTCATTCTACAACATAATGAGAAGGTGGGACAACCTTTAGCTGGTGAAATCGAAGTAGTTTCTTTTTAGCAATCTTTGTTTTCCCATCAACTTGGCAAAGCTTAGTTCCGCTTCAAGTTCACTGGTATTAATTAAAAATAACTGATCTTCTATTTGCTTTACAATTGTGTCCTCTTGATATTCCATTCCACAGTCATCGCAGACAACAGAAGGTGTTTCTGTTATGGTGACAGCTTTCGTTCCATCAGGCAGTTCCCAATACACTGTACCGGTTGATGATGTAGCTTGTGGACTTTCACACCAATTGCATTTCATCATGAACCCTCCTAACTCGTTTCGCTCTTATTTTCTTCTCCTACCGTATATTTCTTCTGTTGAGCCTGAAATTTCTTTTCTTTTAATTCATCCCGTTTGTCACGTTTATCTTTTAATGTGGTATGCTCGGGATTTGTTTCATAATCCTTGCGGCGATTCAAACGGTTCAACCCTTCTGGCACAAGGTTGAACTGAGAATCATTCATGAGCGCAGCTATACCGATATTGGAACGCTTCTCTTCCATGTTGGAGTAGATTTTCCCAAAGTACGCTTCCGCTCTACCAGGAACATAGTTCTCCGGCTCCGGATAAGTGGTGATGACTCCCTCGAAATTACGTAAAACAACTTTATTGGCACTTTGTGAAATAATATAGTTCGGCTGAACAGCAATTTTCCCACCGCCTCCAGGTGCATCGACCACAAAGGTAGGAACCGCATATCCGCTTGTATGGCCGCGTAGCCCTTCAATAATCTCGAGTCCCTTGGAGATCGGTGCCCTGAAATGACCGATGCCCTCCGAAAGATCACATTGATAGATATAATAAGGTCTCACCCGTATTTTCACAAGATCATGCATCAATTTCTTCATGATTGGTACACTGTCATTAATCCCTGCCAGAATGACAGCCTGATTACCGACAGGAACACCAGAATTAACAAGCATTTCACAAGCTAGTTTGGATTCTTCCGTAATTTCTATGGAGGTATTAAAATGTGTGTTCAGCCATACTGGGTGATACTTTTTTAAAATATTGCATAAATTATCGGTTATGCGTTGCGGAAACACAACAGGTGCTCGTGTTCCGATCCTAATAATTTCAAGATGTGGGATTGCGCGCAAATTCTTCAAGATATATTCCAGGATCTGGTCATTAATTAGAAGACCATCCCCTCCGGAAATTAGACAGTCACGGATTTGATCGTTGGCAGCAATATAAGCAATCGCTGCATCCAGTTGTTTTTTCGGTACACCCATTCCGATCTGACCGGAAAACCTTCTTCGCGTACAGTACCTGCAATACATGGAGCATTGATTGGTCACTAAGAAGAGTACTCTATCTGGATATCTGTGTGTCAATCCTGGTACCGGAGAATCTTCATCCTCGTGAAGGGGGTCTTCCAAATCGTATTTCGTCTTGTGAATTTCTTGGGATATTGGTACTGATTGCATTCTGATGGGACATTGGGGATCGTCCGGGTTCATTAAGGATGCATAGTATGGAGTTATATTTAAAGGAATAGTCTTGGTGGAGATTTTCACACCTTCCTCTTCCTCCGGTGTTAAATTGATCACTTTTTTCAAATCTTCGAGTGTGCGAATGGTATTGGTCAACTGCCAAATCCAATCATTCCATTGTTCCTCGGTTACATCCTTCCACAATTCAATATCCTTCCAATGGCGCTCTGGCTTGTATAAATCCATTTTCATCTCTATCTCCTCCCTTTCTTACACCATGCAATTACCGTGCCAACTATGCTGATGCCCATATACTACTTATATATGTAAGAGAGTAAGAACTTGTTATTAAAGGGAGTGCTGAAAATTCAGCACTCCCTACTTATTTCGTTTTTATTTACTTGCAGACATTCTTTCCTTCTCCATTTTAGACAATTTATATTGAAGCGTTTGTCTTGGTATGTCCAAGAGCTTGGCAGCCCTTAATACATTCCCGCCTGTATGGGTAAGTGCGTCCTTAATTATTGTTTCTTCTGTTTCCTGTAAAATGTCCCTTAAAGCACCCATGCTTTTGCGCGGTGGCACCTTCAAAGTCTCCTGTTGTAATTTTGCAGGCAGATGTTTGTAGGACAGGGGGCCTTGTTTCGCCCTTAATAGCAAATACTCTATTGTATTGATTAATTCCCGTACATTTCCAGGCCAATGATAGGATTGGAACATACTCAATACCTCATGATCCAACCTATTGCTAATACGGGGTTGAAGCTTTTCTTCCAGTATTGCTTTTATATCCATAGTCCGTTCCCGTAAAGGAGGTATATAGATCGGACAGGTGCTTAAGCGATAATAAAGATCTGCCCTGAAAGTTCCGTTCTCCAAACATTTTTCAGGTGACTCATTCATTGCAGTAATAATTCTGACATCAACTTGAATCGAACTGGTTCCTCCTACTCTTCTCACTGCCCCGTCTTCAAGTACTCTTAACAGTTTTGCTTGAAGTTCGAGAGGCATGGAGTTCATTTCATCTAGAAACAAAGTCCCTCCAGAGGCCATTTCGAATAAGCCTTTTCTATCCGTTGCACCAGTGTAGCTCCCTTTTTCAGTCCCAAACAGAATACTTTCAAGCAAGGTGGAGGGAATTGCTCCACAATTCTGGGCAATGAATGGACCATGACTTCGTGGTGAATGGTGGTGGATTCCCTGCGCAACGATTTCTTTTCCTGTTCCCGTCTCCCCCCAGATGACTATGGGCAGGGTGGAGGAGGCAAATAATTTTGCATCATGAAGCATGTGTATACAGGCCGGATCATTCGTGATGAAATCTGTTAATCGATAAGTAACCTGGAATGTGGTCAATCTCTTGCGATCCCCTGTTTCGTGAATTTTAGCTTGCAAGTCCAGTAGTTTATTAGATAGGGTATTTAATTGCCCATAATTTTTGGCAATTTCCACCGCACCAAGTAATTTTGTTCCATGAAGAATGGGAATCGTTGTGTTCACCGTTTCAAGCATTTGACCTTTTTTATTTTCATAACGCTGGTTTTCATGAAAGATTGGCTTTTTTGTTTTAAGCACTTTTAAAAGCGTGCTGGTTTCCTCGGTCAGAGAAGGAAAAACATGCAATAAATGTTTACCCAATACCTCATCCACTGCCATCCCATCATACCCTGCTGCCACTTTATTATAATAGATGGTGATGCCATTCTTATCCACTGCATGGATAGCTTCATCTATTCCATCTAAAATGGCCATCAGCATCTCTTTTGATAAATGGTGGTTTTGCATCATAATCCCTGCCTAATTCCCAGCATTACGTGCCGAATTATTGGCAGTAGTGATAGATAAATCCTTGTACCAAACATTCATATCTTCTATTTTATCAAAAATATAGCAATTGTTTTTCAGTCTTCCTTTATATGTGTAATCCAGATTATGCAGTACCGCATTCATACCGAACGAAAGTGCTCGTGCAATGGAATAGCTACAATATACCTGCCTTTTTACAAGCTCGTTTTCCAGATTACGGATTATATGATTCATGAATCCACCTTTACGCATGGAAGGCAAGGTGGCACAATCCGTAATTTCTGCATTTTTAAATTCGTTGTTTATTTCTGCTGAAGCTGCCGCAATGATCTTTCCACTATCTTCAATCAGCATAAAAATGGTATCATCCTTCATCTGCTTGGTAATATATTCTGGATCTTCAATTGGAACCGGATAGATGGGAAATACACTTTGATAAAATTTGGATAGTAAAGGTGCATCTTTTCTTTCAGCCATGCGCATTGTCATTCCTTGTTCTAGGCTTGTTTGTTCTTGCTTCTCTTTTTGCCAAACTCCATCTAGAATTTTGTCCTCTTCACACCATTTTCCGCTGTTATATCGATCCAAATTTTTGTATTTACATAAGAAATACCCGTCCCCACCCAAGAAATACCTAGGAACTTTGGCCTCTAAAAGAAACCCTTTTTCCATAAGGGCTTCAACCGTCTCGTTTCTTGCTTTCACGATGATTTTTTCCACGTGGGGTTGCTCGCACAACCTTGTGATGGTTTGGATGATTTCGCCTATATTGCCTCTTAGATCCTCTATTTTTAATCTCTTATTGTAATAGTCTTGATAGGCAAATAAATAAAACGATTCATTATTCAATAATATGACTTTTCCTGTTTTTGTTGTCATAATATCCCCCCTCCTAATTTACTTCGCTATAAAAATGAAAAATCCCCCAGTTTTTTAATCTTTCTTCAATGCTATTTTCAGAGTAAGTGAGCAGTAAAAAGTAAAATTGCGGACTTTTTACAAGTTAATAGCACAATTTTATGAGAAAAGAGCCTTGCTTTACTAATTATCAGTCTGTGACCGACTCATCTGACAAAAAGCTTTTATTCCGTATTCCAGATCGTTTGATATGGTAATTTGAATTTATTTTTACTTCAGCTTCAGAAAATAAACGATCCCAATCGTCTTCTACCTCTTTGAATTTCTTCGGCGAGGAACGATAGAATACTTCCCCAAATCCAAAGATATCTGCATGGTAGTCCTCTTGCATCTTTTTAATGGTCCTTGAGATCTTTTCTTCTACATACTTATTTAATGCTTCTTCATGTTTATGATATGTTTCAATTTTCTCAAGATTTTTGCGGCATTGGGTACCCTGGATTTTTGCCTCACCGCTTATGGCAACGGTAATGGTTATATTCCCATGCTTGTCTTTTACTTTTACATCTGAATGCGAGTTGATTACTCGGATATCCAAATAGGAATCCGATTTTTCTTCGCCTTCCATGTTGCATGGCACAGTTAGACTTGTCCTGTTGAGGCCTTGTGTCCAGAGATAATCACGAGCCTCTTCTGGTGATAAAAAACCAATCAATTTATCCTTCTTGAAGATAGAAAGCCCTGAAATAATGACAGTTGCATCTAGTTCCGTCTTGGAGTTCTGATCAATACTTTTTCCTGCTTCAGGTTTTCCCTCTATCGATACAGCACTTGTAACCGGATGTCTCCCTTTTGACGTAAGGGAGGAAATGAAATCCGTCAATCTGACATAAGGGTCTCCACCCCATTCTTCCAGATAGACTTCAATCTGTTTATGTACCTTTATGGATGGTACCAACTCAAGTGGATAGGTCGTTTTTACAATATCAGAGGCCTTGGTCCCCCGGGTTATAAGTATGTTGAAATCATTCCGGAATTCCCCGGTCCTCTCCAAAAAATCCAATATATCTCCCACACCTTCTTTTGCTAAAATTTCATCAATGACGATGATTCTTGTGTGGGAATAAATCAATTTTCTAGAAAGCCCTATATTCATTCTTTCAGATAATTCGGCCAGGGAGTTCCCTTCTTCTTGAAAGGTGATGACAGGTGTTCCGCTACCTGGCTGATCAGCAGATAGCTGAGGTGCGTTAATCGTCTCGACCGTAACAAGGAACTTATCTTTTTCACCTTTTTCAATCGCGATACCCGTTACAATGGAGATTTCATTCAACTCCACTTTATCCCAGCATCCTGTCAATAGGAAAAGAACGAAACAAACACTTAACACTTTCCTCATGAAAAATTCCCCTTATCTTTTGATGGACCACTATTGTTACCAGTGTCTACCGTTTTTTTGGTATGCTTGGGCTTTAAATAAGATGGGCGTGTGATATTATCCCAAACTGGCATACGAATAAACACATCTTTTTGATCCTCTAGCAATAATGGAGCAACAGGTGCTAAATATGGAACCCCATACGAACGTAAACTTGTCAGGTGTATCACCATGATCACCACAAGAAGCAATACCCCATATAATCCAATTAGCGCAGCCACGAGAATATAGACAAATCGTAATATCCTAGTAGCAATCGAAAAATTATAAATAGGTGATACAAAGCTTGCAATAGCAGTCAATGCCACAATAATAATCAACACACTTGATACCAATCCCGCTTCCACAGCAGCTTGTCCAATAACGAGCGCACCCACAATGGAAACGGTTTGCCCGACAGCTCTTGGCATACGAACTCCCGCTTCTCGCAATACTTCAAATGTCAACTCCATAAGAAGGATCTCGATTACCGCCGGAAAAGGTACCCCTTCCCGTTGTGCTTGTACACTAATTAACAGGGAGGTAGGAATCAGCTCATGGTGGTACGTAGATATGGCTACATACAAGGATGGAAGCAAAAGGGAAAGCATAAAAGATACATACCTTATAATGCGGATGAAGGATGCCATAAAAAATGGTTGATAGTAATCTTCGGTTGAAATGAAAAAATCCGTAAAAACGGTCGGGACACTCAAGGCGAATGGGCTACCATCGACAAATACTGCAACTTTTCCTTCAATAAGATTGGCTGCGATATTATCCGGTCTTTCTGTATTATATGTAAGTGGAAAGGGAGTCAGGGATTTATCAGTCAGAAACTCTTCAATATTCCCGCTATCAAATAGCCCGACAACATTCACCTTTTCAATCCTGCTCTTCACTTCTTTAACAAGAGCTTCATTTGTAATATTTTTTATATAACCAACCACTACCGCTGTTTTCGTATCCTGTCCTATACGATACTGTTCAAAGCAAAGGTTGGGATTCCGGATCCTACGCCTGATTAAACTGATGTTTGTATTCATCGTTTCGGTGAAACTGTCTTTGGGACCACGGATGATGGTTTGGGTGCTCGGTTCTGTTACAGGCCTCTTTTCGATGCTTCCCAGATTGATGCACAACGCTTGTTCAATACCATCAATGATTATTACGGCGTATCCATTTAAGAGCTTCCAGTAAATTTGATGGTAATTCTCTGCAAATTTATAGGGAACAGAAGCAAAATACTCTTTTCTAAACTCTTCAAGATTTCCCTTTTCTAAATCTGTATCTGCGCCTTCTGCCGATACCAACGGCTCAAAAATCTCTTCCGTCAGTCTATCTTTTGAAATTAATGTTTCGAAATAGTATACGATTGCATCTCGCTGACCCACAATTAGTGTAGAGTAATGGAAATCGATAGAAAGGGAGAAAGCTTCTTGGATGATCTCATCATTTTCCCTCAAGGATTTATATAATGGCTTAGAAGTTTCTGAGTCTGAATATAGCTCCTTTTCTGTTGAGGAAATTTCCTGTTGTTGGCCAAAAAGATAATTCTTTATCCTCCCCATTCCATTTCACCCCTTTTCCTATTTTTCTTCCTCGTACGGATAAGCACAATCACTAGTAATAAAAACGGCAATGCGAACTGAAAGGGAATATGTATGAAGTATGGTACAATTCTTAGTCCTTCTTCTATATGTTCCGCAAAACTATCTGTAATGATAATGGAAGATAAACAGATAAGAGAGCCTATCGGGAACAAAAATGACCTATATTCCCTTTTAGAGATATGTTCCAGGCCTTTAACAGCACCGAAGAAAAATATACCTATCTTCACCATGATTCCGAACATTACGACAAATACCACAGCGATGTCCACACGTTCGATAAAGTCCAAAAGGGAAATCTCCCTTGCAGCAGATAAAAGCGGAAAATTCGCTCTTCTCTTCATTTCCTGCCCTAGCGTCATCACTTGAATAATGGCAGAATAGACCAAAACGAGAGTGCTAAGCACAATGCCTCCGATGGCAAAGCCTTTTGCTTTCTTAAACTTGGTCACCAACGGTAATACCGTCGCAAAAGCAATCAATTCCCCAAAAGGGAATGTCAGTAAACCAGGAAATACAGCCTTCAAGACGGGGCGTATCCCATCTTCTAGGAATGGCCTTAAATTCTCAACATGGATCTCACCGGAAAGCAAAATGAAAAGACCAACAAGAAAGGTAAAGGAAAAGACATATGGAAAAAATATTTCCGACGTCCTGGCCATAACCTCTATCCCTGCGTACAACATATAAATAATGGTCAACATGATGGTAATACTGATGATTTCAATCGGAGTATAGATAAAAATGGTAGATACGATCAATTCCCCAAAGTCCCTTAGTACTCTTGAAGACAAATAGACGAAATACAGTATATAAAGGAGACTAATAGCTCGACCAACCCATTTTCCAAGGCAAAATTCAATAAGTCCGAAGAGGTTTATACCAACTTTTCTCCCTAACATAAAATGCAGCAAAAGGATGTATCCCACTCCGATCAAACCAGCAATCAGGATTGCTAACCAGACATTCTGCTTCGCTTCCCCACCTATCCCTACCACCGTAGCACTGCCCATTTCAAAGATCAGCAGCAGGATGAAAAGTTGCAATAGTGATATAGTTTCCTTATTTCCCATTTGCGCCTCTACTCCAATATTTTTTATTTTTATACCTCAGATCTTGGACTATTGCGACAACCATTCCAAATATAAAGGTGAGATAAACCATCCACTCTCGAAGTCCTGGATCAAATATAAATAAACGCATGAAACAATCCATCCAATTCATGTCATAATAATGACAATCCAAAACTGTAATCAATATCATCATGCCTAAAAAAATAACGGATGTTAGTATCGTAACCATCTTCTTGCCCCCGGACTTCATATACATAATAGTATTTTCTATTACGCCCAAGATATGTGAATGAATCCTAATTTAGAGAGAAGCACTGAAACAAATGCCGCAATCCCAATAATAGGATTGAAATTAAAAAAGGACCCCTAAAAGAGGCCCGGTTCTCACATTCATTCCGCTATTTCACACCAATTCATCATCACCATCGCAAATATTTCGGCTGCCTTCATCATCTGATCAATGGAGATATATTCATTCGGATAGTGTGCAACCTCTGTTGTGCCTGGGCCAAATACGACCGTCGGTATGTCGCAGAGTTGTGTAAATAACCCTCCATCCGTTCCCCAAGGAGAAGCTTCGAGGATAGCAGGCTTCTCGACAACTTGTTTATATGCATCCTCTATCAACTTCACAAAAGGATGCTCCACCTCAACAGCCCCTGGTACCCATTGAGCCCCAAACCATTCGATTTCTACTGGATGACTGTCAAACCACGAATCCACTTCACTCAATGACCGCAACCAATCAGCAAACTCTTTTTTTACATCATCCAACTTTTCCTCGGGGCCAACCCCAATTCTACCCTCTAAAACTACCAAGTCAGGTACAGAAGAAGGCCAGCTCCCCCCATCAATTTTCCCTATATTTATAGGAAGTGGAATGGGTATGCCATTATATAGAGGATCTCTGACTCTGTTGTTTCGAACCGTCTCGAGTTCCTTGATTTTTTCTAAAACACTAACACTTTTTTCAAGGGCACTTACCCCTTCATACCTGGTTCCCCCATGAGCGGACTTCCCCTTCACCCTTACTCGGAACCACATGGAACCTTGCTGTTTTGGAAATATTTTCATATTGGTAGGCTCTGGAATTAATACTGCATCTGCCGTATACCCCCTGAGGATAGCGGCTAAAGTTCCGGCACCTCCACTCTCCTCTTCAATAACACTTTGGAAAATTACATCTCCCTTTAGTTTTACCCCTGTTGACTTTAAGGCATTGATGGCAAACAATAGTGCCACATTTCCACCTTTCATATCGGTGCTACCTCTACCGTATACTTTCCCATCCTTCACTTTCCCCTCATATGGGTCATGTTCCCATTGTAGGGGGTCACCTTCTGGAACCACATCAATATGTCCATTGAGGATGATGGATCGTCCACCGCCTACTCCTTTCCAAATAGCCACCACATTCGGGGAATCTTGAAAATGTTCACGGACAGAAACGAAATTCTTATGAGTGCTCATTTCTTTCGCATCTGGCTCCCATATGTCGATTTCCAGACCAAGTTCTCTGCAAGCCTCTATGACAACCGCTTGAGCGGAGCTTTCCCTTCCTTGTATACTTCTTTCTTGAATCAATTTTTGGAGAAGCTTTACCGCGTTCCCCCTGTTTTTAACCAGCCAATCCTTCCATTCCATCTGTTTCATCTCACCCACCCCTCCTTATCCATCACATATGCTCTTCTTGTCTCAAAAGTCATCAAACGGTTTATGAAAGTGCAGGTGATAATGTAAATGTAGCATTTGTGCTTGCTTTTACCTCTTCCAAGGTAACCCCGGGCATTAGCTCAAGCAATAGCAAGCCCTCCTCTCCGACTTTAAAAACTGCCAAATCGGTTATGATCATATCCACACATCTTGGGGTTGTAATAGGCAAACTACAAGTTTTCACCACTTTGGAATGGCCGTACTTATCGGTATGACTCATCAGAACGATAACCTTTTTGGCCTTTTGAGATAGCTCCATGGCTCCCCCCATACCAGGTACCCTTTTTCCTGGTACAATCCAATTTGCCAAATCCCCTTGTTCGCTCACCTGGAGGGAGCCCAATATCGTAATATCTAACTTCCCCTTTCGGATCATTCCAAAAGCTAGCGCGCTATCAAAATAGGAAGCACCGGCTTGGATGGTTACAGGGTATCCGGCAGCATTACATAAATTTTCATCTTCTTCCCCTTCACAAGGGGTGGAGCCCATACCCAAGACTCCGTTCTCTGCCTGAAAAAATACATGGATTCCTTCTGGCAAATGGTTGGGAACCAGAGACGGAATGCCAATTCCCAAATTCACTACCATCCCATTTTTTATTTCATTTGAGGCCCTCTTGGCTATCAGGTTCCGTATGTCTTTTCCCATACCCATGACCAGTTCACCCCTTCACTTTGAATCATATAATCCACATACACACCAGGTGTGATGATCTCTTCTGGGTCCAAATGGCCAAGTGATACAAATTCCTCCACCTCTACAATTGTTTTTGTTCCTGCCATTGCCACAAGTGGATTGGTGTTCCTTGCACTTTTGTCGAATACAAGATTCCCATACGGATCTGCCTTTCTTGCATATACGATCGACAAATCGGCGGTGAGAGCAGGCTCGAGGATGAACTCTTTTCCTTCTAAAGAAAGGAGTTGTTTATTTTGGGTTACTATCTGGCTTGTAATGCCAACATCGACAAGTATCCCGCCCAACCCTACACCTCCCGCTCTGATTCTCTCTGCTAACGTTCCCTGTGGACTGAACTCCACCTCAAGCTTTTTATCTGTCATCAATTGACCGGCAACTGGATTAGAACCAATATGAGAAGCTATCAATCTTTTTACCCTGCCAGTACAGACGACCTTCCCAATTCCAATTGTAGGAAAACCGGCGTCATTTCCGATGAGGGTCAGATCCTTGATCCCTGTTTCAAGGAGAATATCCACCAACTTTGGTGGGGTCCCCACTCCGCCAAACCCTCCAAACATCAAGGTCATTCCATTAGAAAAAAGGTTAGTTACCTGCTCTGTGTTCACGATTTTGTTAAACGTGTTATCCACACTTCCCATCCCTTGTCACCCCTTACAATAATCCCTGAAGATCCTTTAGTGCTCGCTCTAGGATGGAAATCAGCTCATCTACTTCTTCCTTACATATGGAAAGTGGCGGTGCGATGATCACAGCATCCCCTCCAATGCCTTCAATACCCGCTGAGGCCGGATAAATCAGCAGACCCTTTTTTTGTGCAAGCTCGACAAGTCTTGTCGTAACTGCTTTTTCTTGGACAAAAGGATATTTCGTTGAATGATCCTCCACCATTTCCAGCCCAAGTAAAAGACCTTTGCCTCTTACATCCCCGATGAAAGGAAATGCTGATTTTAACTTCAACAGCTTACCCATCAAATAGTTACCTATGTGGGCACTATTTTTAACAAGGTCTTGTTCTTCAATATATTCCAGTACGGCAAGTGCCACGGCTGAAGATTGTGGGTTGGCACTATAAGTATGTCCGCTCATGATAACCTTGGACCCTTTAAGGATGCTCCCTATGATACTATCACTCACCATGGTTGCAGCAATGGGGGAATAGCCTGCACTCATTCCTTTTCCAATACAAATAATATCCGGGGGCACGCCCCAATGCTCCACGGCAAACATCTTCCCTGTTCTGCCTATACCTGTCATCACTTCATCCGCAATAAAATGAATGTCATACTTTTTACAGATTTCGGCTATCCTTTGGTAATATCCATCAGGAGGAGAGATAGCTCCAGCAGCTGCTCCAATGATCGGCTCTGCCACAAAAGCAGCAACTTGCTCTGCCCCTATTTCCAAGATTGCTCGTTCTAGATCTTCCGCACATTTCAGTCCACAGCCTGGGTATTCAAGATTAAAAGGACATCGATAACAATAAGGTGGCTCCACAACTGGTGATTTTTCCAATAACGCCTCAAACCTTTTTCTACGTTCTGCGTGTCCAGATAGAGATAAAGCCCCTATTGTAATGCCGTGATAACTTTTCCACCTGGATATAATTTGATTTTTGTCAGGTTTGCCCACTTCCTGCCAATACTGTATCGATATTTTCATGGCTGTTTCCACAGCTTCCGTTCCGCTGTTTAC
This sequence comes from Sutcliffiella horikoshii, assembly GCF_021991925.1. Taxonomy (GTDB): domain Bacteria; phylum Bacillota; class Bacilli; order Bacillales; family Bacillaceae_I; genus Sutcliffiella_A; species Sutcliffiella_A horikoshii_F. The sequence goes on from NZ_RXZI01000001.1 coordinate 1,067,034, forward strand.
AAAAAAGGACCAATTGATATCGCCGGGAGCGATTTTCATTAATTTGTTGGCCAAATTCTCTGCCGGCACACTGCTGAATTGGGACCTATACACAAAAGACACTTTACTCGCCTGATCAGCCATCGCATCGATGACAGCTTGTACATGATGACCGATACTTGCCGTTACTGCTCCGGAAGAGCCATCCAAGTATTTCTTTCCATTGACATCGTAAAGATACACACCATTTCCATGGCTGATAACCGGGTATTCTTTATCTAATAGAGGCTTAATAAGATAGGATTGATCCATAAACGATTACTCCTTTCCACCTGCGTTCTGTAACCGTTTACTAGCAATAGGGAACCTCCCCATTCATGAGGCTTATAAGACCGGCAGTTAAAGAGCTAGCTTACCTCCATTCTATGTTCAATAACACGAAATCTTTCGTAATAATTACGTTGCCGATAAAGATGCCTAAGAAGGGAGGCCTTCATTACCAGGTTGAGGTTCTTCCAAGGAAAGCTATAGCGGCTTTTTGGGAAATCAAGTGAACTATATAATTACAATTAAAAAAGCATCACCCCAAATTATGCGGGTGATGCTCCTTACATTTTTTCCTTATTTACAGTAGCAAGCTCCTACAATGATTAACAAGATAAATAGAACAACAATCAAAACGAATGTATTTCCATATCCATGTGCTGGCGCTACTTGAGATGGATAGTCGCATGGTCCGCAAGTGTAGTAACAGTAATCGTGCATGGTCATCACTCCTGTTTTTTATTTACACTTCTACACTATGAACTAGGTGGCTGTCCTGTATGTGCGTTAGCCCATTTATAAAAAATAACTACTATCGCTTCTCCATCTTGTCTATAATTAGTACCATGCTTTTTAAAGTGTTTTCCATTTTGTTGTTATCATTTGTTACTTGCTCCACGCTTGCACTAATTTCCTCAAGACCCGCAGTCGATTCTTCCATCAAAGCCGCAAATTCGTTTGTATAAAAGTCGGTGTTGGCCGTTTTTTCTTTTACCGTACCTGCAAAATCACGAAATTGTTGTGCATCGGTCAATAAGCTGATCAACGTTTCACTAATCTGATGGAAAGACTGATTCACTTCATTGGTGGCTTCCAAATTTTTGTTCATTTTTGAAATGTTAACTTGAAGCTGGTGAAGTACTTCTTCTTTTGTTTGATGAAGGGAGGCAAGGTTTACGGTGATCTCTTTCGTTGTATCTCCAGTGGAGATGGCAAGCTTTCTGATTTCCTCCGCTACCACCGCAAATCCTCTTCCAGCTTCCCCTGCTCTTGCAGCCTCTATGGATGCATTAAGGGCAAGTAAGTTAGTCTGTTCGGTGATGTTTTTGATATGCTGAGTCAACGTATTCGTTTCATCAATTTTTTCAGTGAGTACTTGAAAAACTGCATCCATTTCCTTAACGTCTCTTGAGAAACTACTCATATTTTGTTGAAGTTCTACTGCCAACTCTTTTCCCTGTTCAGCTACCGACTTGGTCTTATTAGTTGTCATATAAAGATTAGTAGACCTGTCCACAATATTATCCATCAGACTAGAAACATCATTTGTAAGTTCGGCAATACCACTGATCTGGTCCGTTTGTTTTTGACTGCCAACGGATAATTCTTGAATGGTCTGGGAGACTTCACGTTGTGAATGGATATTCATGCTGATACGTTCGTGAACTTTATTGACATGATCAATGAGCGCCATTGCGTCTTGTTGAAAGGCATCCTGCTGCCTTTGTCGCTCTTCGCTTACACCTTGCATATTATTTACAATTTCTTCAAATTGGTTGAATAATTTCTTACCTATTTTCACCTGCACGAATGTGATGACAAACAACAAAAAGAATAGTAGGACGATATTGCCCAACTGACCTTCCGTCATTAGATTCCCATTTAGAAATGACCATAATGAGTATCCGAACAATAATAAACTACCGATGCCCCCGACAATAAAAACATTTCGGTTAAAATAGATCGTTGCAAGCATCAATACGAAAAAAGGTAAAATAAAACCTGAAATGGATGCACCACGGTTTACTAAAATAATAAAGAAAACCGCAAAAGTCACCACGACCGTGAAGTACGGTACAACTTGGTGAAACCAATTCTTCCACTTTGTCAGAAAGAATAATATCGTTCCCATGCATAGTGCGATGAGCAGAGTAATGGTTATCACATTAGCAGCGGGGACAAGGATGTTCACCATAAGTCCCGCACCATAGGAAATAAAAATAACAAAAAACATCAGCTTGTTCTTGTTGACCAAATCTTGAAACTTCAACTCTTTCACGCTTAAAACCGACATTACCATATCCCCCACTTTATCCTAGCTTCTATCTCTTATCTGAATTACTATTCATTTTAAGTATTCTTCAACCCTCCTATTAAATCCTGCAATAATTCTGCTATTTTGTTGAAATTTGACACAAAAAGGAGAAGTGCCCGTGGACACTCCTCTTTTTTACTCTCGTTTATCATTTAAATAATGTTTTGTACTCTCCATATCCTTCTTTCTCCAGCTCACCTACTGGGATAAATCTCAAAGCTGCTGAATTGATGCAGTATCTTAGACCACCCTTATCTACTGGCCCATCTTCAAAAACGTGTCCAAGATGTGAGTCCGCTTGCTTGCTGCGTACTTCGGTGCGCACCATACGATGACTGACATCCATCTCTTCCTTTATGGTTTCTTTTTCAATGGGTTTGGTGAAGCTAGGCCACCCGCAACCTGCATCGTATTTATCCAAGGAGCTGAACAAAGGCTCACCTGATACAATATCTACATATATCCCTTCTTCGGTATGGTTCCAGAATTCATTCTTAAAAGGGGGCTCTGTGCCGTTATTCTGGGTTACTTCATACTGCATTGGGGTTAATCTATTTTTAAGTTCCGCATCTGTTTTCTTCCAATGCTCTTTTATAAAGGCCGCACGACCAGAACCTGCCTGATACATTTTATAACGAAATGGATTTTTCTTATAATAATCTTGATGATAATCTTCCGCAGGATAAAACGGCTTGGCTGGTAGGATATTGGTAACGATTGGGTCCTTGAACCTGCCGCTCTGGGCTAGATTGTTCTTAGACTTTTCAGCAAGCTCCCTTTGCTCCTCTGTATGATAAAAAATGGCTGTCCGATAAGAATCGCCGCGGTCATGAAATTGACCACCTGGATCTGTTGGATCAATTTGGCTCCAATAAACATTCAGCAATTCCTCATAAGGAAAAACCTGTGGATCATACGTAATTTGAACCGCTTCATAATGTCCTGTTGTTTCAGAACACACTTCCTTGTATGATGGGTTTTCCTTATGTCCTCCCGTATATCCAGAAACAACCTTCTCGATTCCCGCTTGTTCATCGAAAGGTTTAACCATACACCAAAAACACCCTCCGGCAAAAGTGGCCTTTTCAAATTCTTCCGTCATCCCTACTCCCACCTTTTAACTATTATTTAGATGAATTATAGCAATAACGCTCTTAAATTCCTAATGGTATGCTTAAGGAAGCTTTTTAGTATGATAAAATAAAGAGATGAGTTAATATACAAGGCTCTTTTCTCAAAGATTGTAGCTATTCACTAGGTGAAAAATCGCCAATGGGATTTTTTAAAAACTTAGTCGCATTATAGGCATGTATTCCATTCTTTCAGCCAAGAAAGAAATTCGCCAGGAACCTAATGGGTTATTTAAAAATGCGTAAAGGCAACAAAGTATGCGAAATCAGCCTTACCCAATCAGGAGGTTTCAATAAATGAACAGGAAAGTGGAAGTTTACATATTATCTGGGTTTTTAGGGAGTGGAAAAACCACCCTTCTAACCCAGATGCTGCAACAAGAGCAAGCAGAAAAACGAAAAGTAGCAGTAGTAATGAATGAGCTTGGGAAGGTGTCCATCGATTCTGATTCCGTTCCGGAAGATACCCCTTTATCTGAACTATTCGATGGCTGTATTTGCTGTACCATACAGGAAAAATTAGAGTCTACGATGCAGGGTTTGTTGATGGATAAAGAACTAGACGCTATCTACATAGAAACCACTGGAGCAGCCCATCCAGTAGAAGTCTTAGATACGGTTCTTTCCCCAATTTTTGCAGATAGATTCTCAGGTGCCCGCATCATTACCCTATTGGATGTATTACGATGGAAAGATCGGGCAAGCTTGTCTGTTCAAGTTAGACAATTAATCAGGGAACAGGTGAAACATGCCGATATGCTTATCCTCAATAAAACGGATTTACTTAGCGAGGGAGAAGTATCTAGCATCTTATTTGAATTGCAGACCATCAACCCCCATGCATCTACCCTTCTTACCACTTACGCAAAGATTCCTGCAAACAGCTGGAAACAGACGAAACAAATTGAAAAAGGTAGTCATGAAGGTGCACATGTAAACAAAGCACTTCATTTAAAGACATTTGTTTATCAATTTTCCAGCCAAATTGACTTGGATGAATTTGAAGACTGGCTCAGAAATCTACCTGATTCGGTCTATCGTATCAAAGGTTATTTATCGTTTGAGCATACTAGTGGTGTCTATCTTTTCCAGTACTCCTATGGTACACCACTATATTTAAAAGAACTTGTGAAAGTACCTCTCAACCTTGTCATTATAGGGGAAAATTTAAATACCGAGACCCTGAAACAACAGCTGGCATCGTTGGAGAAGAAATAGAGTCTTATCACAAGCCCCCTATTCCTTTAGTGAATAGGGGCTTTTTAATGACATGAAGTTTTTCAATCATGAATAGTCAAAATACGAATATCCTTATTACAAGGGATGAAATCGGTATTTTGAAAAGAGGGATAATATGATTCTAATATCTGGTGAATCTGTTTCAGATACCTCCATATTTTCGTTTAAGGGGTTGGAAGAAACTATCTTCAAAAGTTTACTTGCTGACCGAGAGACCTACTCATATGATAGTCCGGAAGAATTGGAATTTGAAATAGCCTTACGGAATAACATTGTTGCCAGTGCAAACTTAATGGCAAAAGGGGTAGCACGTTTTGAAACATTCGCTGGAACCCAGGGTAACCCTTCCTTCTGGCAGATAACAGATGTTGGCGGTTTATCATTAAGAAGGGGTGTCAATCCCTCTGATGCAATTTCTGATATTTTCACAAATAGCCAGGAGTATGCTTATGAATGTGCGACAGGTATTGTTATGATTTATTATCATGCCATTCTTAACACAGTTGGTGAACAGTTTTTTAATAAGTACTTCCAAGAACTTTTTTTATATAGCTGGCATTTTGACTCAGACCTTGTTATGCAATCCGTTCACACTTTTCACTTCATTCCGGGTGATGTCGTTTATTTTAAAAATCCTGATTTTAATCCTTTAACTTATTGGTGGAGAGGGGAAAATGCGGTGGTGATGGGGGGCGGCAAGTATTTTGGACACGGACTCGGAATAAGGGATGCGGATTATATCATCGACTTTCTAAATGGCACTAGAAAGCCAGAAAGCACCCAGCCCGCCTTTCTAACTGATTATGTAGCAAGACCATCTTTCACGCACTTGGCGAAGCTGTTTTTAAATCAACGTGATTATATTCGAAAGAAGAACTATCACCCTATCATCTTCCATAATAAAGACTCTATCTCCTGTGATCGATACCTCTTTTATCTATATCGCCACTATTTGCATAACTAGGAACTTACCAAAAGCAAAGGCTGATTTCCAAAAAGGGGTCAGCCTTTCAGACTGTTTACAAACCCTAATAATCTTTATATTTGCATTTACTTGTTGATCTTCATTCCAGGCGCTTCGCTTATCCTTAAGGCGGTCCGTAAGCCTCCACGGGCTACGCCCAGGCCGCTGAAAAGTTCCTAATTTTAGTAATCTGTTCCATACCGCTGTTGATTTCCGCACTAGGCTTCGCTTTCCGCGGGGCGACCTTGAGCCTCCTCGGGCTACGCCCTGCGGGGTCTTCCCTGTCCCTTCCTGCGGGAGCATTCGCGCCTTCCATTACAATCAACTTGAATACTGCAATGATATTTACTTTGTCTATACAATAAAAGGCTGAACCCCCCAAAAAGGGGTCAGCCTTTATTTGTAATTTTGTACATACCTTAGTATTTCTAAAGCCCTCTCTCCTTCCGCCAAAAGCAACTCCTCCCATCTTGCATCTCTTTCTTGGTCCAATTTTATGATGTCACTTGCCAACTTTAACGAATTGGAAATTTCATTCATTTCCATCTTTATCACTCCTCTGTTCAATTAAAGTTGTGTATTCTTTCTTGAGCTCGCTTAACGTGTACGAGGAAAGAAGTCCGTGATCCAGAAAATAGCCAGTTGCAATAAGCTTATCAATATAGAATTCTCTTGCATTAGTAATGGCACTCTTTAGCATTTTAGACATAATCCCCACCTCTCTTTAAAAAAGTTTAAACGATACTTTCGTGTTCTTCCGTATTTTTGTAAGGACTTTTAACACGAAATTATATATTTTAAAGATTTAGTTGTAAGGAATTCTGACAAATATCCAAGAACCTAATCTTGATTTGTACTATAATGTAAGGAAGAGATGTAGAATAGGATGTGAATGGCTATGACACAGGAAGACCCATCATTAAAAGAAAGAAAAGTCATCTCAATCGGCACTGTTCGTGATCTTACAGGCTTATCGGAAAGACAGATAAGATACTATGAAGAACGCAAGCTTATATTTCCTGCACGTTCCGGTTCAGGTATCAGGAAATATTCCTTCTCGGATGTAGAGCGTCTCATGGAAATCGCTAACCAAATGGAAGAAGGCGTCCAGACCCACGAGATACGTAGAGAATGGAAAAAGAAAGAAAAAGAAAATGAAAATTGGAAAAAGCAGATGTTGAAAGGCCAAATACAGGCACACTTTAAGCAAAATAGAAATTGATAATACCAAAATAATAGCACCTAAAGAGGCTCGTTCCGTTCACATGCAGACCGGAAGAAGCCTTTTTCTTTTGTACTTATAAAATACTAGTTAAATCTTAACTGGACACTTTGGATATGCTACCATTATCACATTATGATTATTTATGGAGCGTGTATGGATGTTTGAATTACTACTCACTATGCTGGAGCGCCTCGGGATTATTGTAACCGTGGCCTTCATCATGACAAGACTTCCTTTTTTTCGACAACTGATCAACCGTCAGCAGATTGGACGTCATCAACAATTTTATGCCATATTATTCTTTGGCTTCTTCGGAATCATCGGTACCTATACAGGTCTAACCTTCAGTACGGAAACATTAGGTTTTAATCGTTGGATCACGGAATTGAACCAAACAGAGGCAATCGCTAATTCCCGTGTAATTGGAATTGTAATGGCAGGACTGCTTGGAGGATACAAAGTGGGAATTGGTGCAGGGCTGATAGCTGGTATCCATCGTATGAGTTTAGGTGGGTTTACCGCTTTTTCCTGCGGATTTTCCGCCATCGTGGCTGGACTTTTGGCTGGGTTCATACGTAGTAAGTACAAAGGAAAACGCATAAGCGTCCGTGTTGCTCTCTTAACAGGTGCATTGGCAGAAGCAATACAAATGGGAATCATTCTAATCGGCTCTCAGCCCTTTGAGCGAGCTTTGAGTCTTGTGGAAAGCATTGGACTTCCGATGATATTGGCAAACGGAGTGGGTTCAGCCCTATTCTTTCTAATTATACTGGCAGTGATCAATGAAGAGGAAAAGGTAGGTGCTGTTCAGGCCCAAAAGGCTTTGTCTCTTGCAGAGAACACACTTGCCCATCTTAGAACAGGCTTAAGTCCACATTCCGCGGAAGAAACGTGCAAGATTATTTTTAACGAAGTAAATGCAAGTGCTGTGGCAATGACTGATAAAGAGCAAATCCTTGCTCATGTTGGTATAGGGAATGATCATCATCGCCCACTCTCTCCCATTCAGACATATAGTACCAAGCAAGTACTAGAACTTGGTAACCTTTTAGTGGCTGGAAAAAAAGACATTCAGTGTCAGGAATCATCATGCCCATTAGGAGCAGTTGTTATTGCACCATTAAAGAAGAGGGAGAAACCGGTCGGAACACTCAAGTTCTACTTCCCCTCGGAAAAGGATATCGATAATGTTGTTATACAACTTATCAAAGGGTTAAGCTCTCTCATGAGCCATCAACTGGAAATATCGGATGCAGAAAAAGCTTCCAAGCTGGCAAAAGAAGCGGAGATAAAAGCGCTTCAAGCACAGATAAGTCCGCATTTTCTTTTCAACTCTTTAAATATCATTGTTTCTTTGATAAGAACAGATCCAAAGAAAGCAAGAAAGCTGCTTATTTCCCTTTCCCGTTTCTTCCGCCAAAATTTGACCGCAACAACGGAAAAGTGGACAACTCTACATGAGGAGCTAAAACATGTGCAGGCATACCTTTCTGTGGAAGAAGCACGCTTTGTCGACCGTTTAACCGTAGAATACAATGTAGAGGAGTCCGCCCTCCCCTACCTCATCCCACCACTGTCGCTACAACCCATTGTGGAAAATGCGGTCAAACATGGCCTCAAGGATATTAACGAAAATTGTAAAATCAATATACAGATCAAGGAGTCACTTGATGATATTTTCATCTCTATCGCAGACAATGGAATAGGGATTTCCCACGAGCGAATCGCTATACTAGGAGAGGACCTGGTATCATCTCCTACCGGGACGGGGCTGGGACTGTACAATATCAATAAGAGACTAACTATGATGTTTGGAAAGGAATCGAAATTATATTTTCATAGTGCACCAAATGTTGGTACTACGGTATCCTTTTCCATCCATAAAAAATTAAATAAGGATGAATTTTCTAATGAATAAAATAAAAATTATGATCGTGGATGATGAACGCTATAGCCGTGATGAGCTGAAACACCTGCTTGGGGAATATAATTCAATACAGATAATTGCTGAGGCTGCATCAGGAGAAGACGCCCTAGTGGCATGCATGCAACAGCAACCCGATGTGGTATTTCTTGATATTGAAATGCCAAAAATGAATGGATTGGAAGTTGCCAATCATTTAAAGGAATTGAAGAAATCCCCCTTTATTGTTTTTGCAACCGCGTACCCAAACTTTGCCGTAGAAGCCTTTCGTCATGAAGCGGTAGATTATTTGTTAAAACCTTATGAAGAGGAACAATTAGAACAAACCATACAGCGACTTAGAAAACTTCTACATGGAGATAAGGAAGCCCTTTCACCAAGTTCCTCCTCCAAGCTAGCTGTTGAACATGATGGTGAAATTCATTTCCTGGATCCTTTGGACATTCTTTATATTAGCCGTGAGGATCGACTAACACGTATATACACGAAAGAGTCAAATTTCGAATCGAAGCTTGCCTTGAAGGATCTTGAAGAAAGGCTAGCAAGCTTTCCTTTCTTTCGTATCCATAAAAGCTATCTTGTTAATTTAAATTATGTATCCAAATTGATCCCCTGGTTTAACGGTGCTTATATGCTCGAACTAACCAACAGTACAGAAAAACTGTCAGTAAGCAGAAATTATGTGAAATCACTTAGAAATAAACTTGAATTATAGCATGTCAGTGTCGAAAACTGACATGTTATTTCTTTTTATATACATGTTAATCAAAGTCGACCCTGATGTAAGCCTTTTCATCCTATAATGATGTTACTCCAAAAAAAAAGAGAGGGGTCATCAATCATGTATACATTCATTGCAGGAATCATCTTGCTCATATTAGGATATTTCATCTACGGAAAATTCGTGGAAAGAGTTTTTGGTATTAAGGATTCTAGAAAAACGCCTGCCTATGCTAATCAGGATGGCGTCGATTATCTACCTCTAGGTAAAAACAAAAATTCCTTGATTCAACTATTAAACATTGCCGGGGTTGGACCGATATTCGGACCTATACTTGGTGCACTTTACGGCCCGGTTGCATTTTTATGGATAGTATTGGGATGTATTTTTGCAGGAGCTGTTCACGATTACTTGACAGGAATGATATCCATCCGTAACCGCGGAGCACACTTGCCTGAATTGGCTGGAAAATTCCTTGGTAAATTCATGAAACACACGGTAAATGCATTTGCCATTTTACTATTGCTTTTAGTTGGAACCGTTTTCGTCACTGCTCCGGCAGGTTTGATCCATACATTGGCTGATGGAAGCATCGCTCTAGGTGCCATCATCTTAGTCATCTTTATTTATTATATTTTTGCTACCATGTTGCCAATTGACAAGGTGATCGGTCGCTTGTATCCAATCTTCGGAGCACTATTGTTAATCAGTGCATTAGGTGTAGGGGCGTCACTTATCATTACAGGTGCACCAATCCCTGAATTAAGTTTTACAAACATGCACCCTGATAATGTACCGATATTCCCATTATTGTTCTTGACAATTTCTTGTGGAGCACTTTCAGGTTTCCATGCAACACAAACACCAATCATTTCAAGAACGACACAAAATGAAAAACAAGGCCGTCGTATATTTTACGGTATGATGATTGCAGAAGGTATCATAGCCATGATTTGGGCTGCAGCAGGCATGAGCCTATTCAATGGCTCCGCAGGCCTTAGTGAGATCTTGGCAAATGGGGGACCAGGTGCAGTTGTAAGTGAAGTATCCGTTACTATGCTTGGTGCAATTGGTGGTACCATGGCTGTCATCGGAGTCATTATCCTGCCTATCACTTCAGGAGATACTGCTTTCCGTAGTGCCCGTATGATAATTGCGGATTATTTCAATATTTCTCAAAAGAAAATCATCAGCCGTATGTGGATTGCCATCCCGCTTTTCGTTATCTCATTTGTATTAACGAATATCGATTTTGAATTACTCTGGAGATATTTCTCCTGGGCTAACCAATCCACTGCCGTCATTGCCTTATGGGTAGGAGCGATGTATCTCTTCATTGCAAGAAAGCAATACTATATTGCCATGATCCCTGCCATATTCATGACGATGGCAACGACCACTTATATCTTGAATGCTCCAATCGGTTTCCGATTGCCGATTGAGGCATCCTATATCGGTGCAGCTATGTTTACGATTATAATCATTGGACTATTTTATGTTAAAGCCATCTCTGCTCGCAAAACGGATTTTCAACTGGATGCTGAAGACCTTTCAGACAACAGAGCAGCATAAAACAAAGATGCCTACCTCCTTTGCAGGTAGGCATCTCAGTGTGTAGACAAAGTTCAAAAATGATAAAAACCTCTATTTGATCGCAGTGGAAGGTGCGCAGACTCCCGCGGGAGGAAGGGACAGGGAAGACCCCGCAGGGCGTAAGCCCGAGGAGGCTTCCGGACCGCCCGCAGGAAAGCGAAGCGCATGCAACGGAGGTCAACTGTTTCAACAGTTAACCTAATTAAATTATAGTTTGTCAACAGTCTGAGATGCCTACCTCCTTTGCAGGTAGGCATCTTTGAATTGGTATAAAAAGTTTCCTTTCAGAAAAAACTATCTGTAAAGGAGGCGGATTTTTAATGGCATCCCCTTATCTATGTCCAAACTGTAAAACGAACCGCTCACGTTTCAACATCATTGAACAGGTAGCAAAATCCGTTAAGTTGAATCCACAATCAGGTGAAGTGGTGGAAGAATACACATCCGGAAACATGGACCCTTTCCATATTCCATATAAAGGACCTTCACAAAAAATTCAGTGTGCTACTTGCGGACAGGTAGATGAAGAAATAACCTTCATTAGACATGCCGAATTGCAAAAAGGATAAAAGCCCTTAAAAGAGGGCCTTTATCCTTTTTCATTGTTTCATCTCTGTGAGGAATGTCTTTAGTGCGTCTATAATAGCTTGGGGTTCTTCCAGCATCCCCATGTGACCAGAATTCTCAAGGAGGACTTGTGTGACATGGTCACCTTCTGACACAAATGTTTTTTCAGGTGGAATAATCTGGTCTTCTTGACCAGCAAGGAGTAACAGAGGCTTTTTATATCCTTTAATAAATCTTGTTTTATCTACTCTGTTTTTCATGGCTTCAAGCGCACCAATAGCTCCTTGAATTTTTGTAGAATATCCAATGGTCTTAGTAAATTCCACTTCTCCCTTGAAGGGATGGATGTTTTGAGGAGCAAACAGCTTTTTGACTAATTCATCAATAAATCCTTCCATTCCATTCTGCTGGATGTTTTCCATCGCCTTATCCCTTCCTTTTCTCCCTTCCTCTGAGTCGGGATAAGAAGTGGAATGGATAAGCCCGATCCCTTCTAAAAGATGGTCATATCGTTCTGCAAAGGAAAGAGCAATATAACCACCTAAAGAATGACCGATGATGGTTGCCCGTTCGATCTCTAAGCTATCTAATAAAAGTTTTACATCCTCAGCCATATCATCTATGGTAAAAGATTCTTCCGAGATTGCTGATTGACCATGACCTCTTAAATCAATGGCAATAACTCGATAATAGGAGGTTAATCCATCCATCACATACTTCCAATATGAATGAGATCCGCAGAACCCATGCAGAAGAACGACCGTTTGGCCCACTCCTTTATCTTCATAAAACAAAGACACATCACTTTTTATGGTGCTTTCAAACTCTGCCATTTTTCTCACCTCTCTTTTCCTATTCTCCCCTTAACGTACCACTGACTCATTCATCCTAAACTAGTTGTCACGATATTTAAGAGGAATGTTAATAATCGATTTTTCTTTGCATATCCATGTAGCAATAGAAGTTATTGGAGGTGTGGGTACATGTCTAATGAAGAACATTATTACCGTGCAGCTCAATACCAGCTACTTGCTGACTATTTCAAATATCTCGATCCGGAAAAACATATCCACTTTTATAAGATGCATTATATCCATCTTCACAAATGGTTACACAATGAACCGAATTTAAAAGCGGAAAAAAGAACTACAGAATCTTATGCTAAGATAAGATTTATACATGCCTCACCCGAGGCACCCTCTTTAGATGTCTATATAGATAATGAGGTTGTTTCGCGAGATCTTCGTTATAAAAATAGCAGTGTTTATGTAGATACGAAGCAGCTAGACATTCAAATTTCCGCGTATTCGAGCGGTTCAACTGAATCTCCTCTTATTACTGGTGTGATTCAGGTAAAACCAGACATCAGTTACACCTTAGCAATAGCTGGCTCAGTGGATAATCTTCAATTGATAATGATAGAAGATGACCCTTCTGTTCCCCAAAGCGAAGCAAAAATGCGTTTCTGGCACTTGTCTCCAAGCGCTCCTGCTGTAGATATCGCAGTAAAAAAAGGCGATGTAGTATTCTCTGACATCTCCTTTACAGAACTTTCAGAGTATCTGGGCCTCACTCCGATGACCGTTGACTTGGAAGTTAGAATTGCAGGGACAAAAGAAGTCGTCTTACCACTTAATCGTGTCAGCTTAAAACCGGACCTTGCTTATACAATCATTGCAATTGGAAGCAATGGCATAGAAACAATTTTTTTGGTTCCTTAAACGAAAACATACAAAATGCTCAATCAGACAATGATTGAGCATCCCATTCTATTCTATTCTATTAGCACCAAGCAGCACCAACGATGATTAGAAGAATAAACAATACTACGATTAACACGAAAGAGCTTCCGTAACCACCTGGGTATCCTGCTCCTGCTACTTGACCGTAACCGCAACCACACCAACTCATAGCTGTCACCTCCTCTACAAGGGTATATATCTCACCTTAGTAATTAGTAGTGAAGTACCCCAGCACCAACAATCACCAGTAAAATAAACAGAACAACTATTAACGCGAATCCTGATCCATAACCAGAACCACTCATGCTCTACACCTCCCCCTCTTTCCTAATACATAATGTATTCACACAGGGGCCATTGGTAAAGGCATATGCCCAGTTCCTAAAAATTTGGGTATATATTTTATGACATCACTGTCTCGATCTCTGCAAAAAAAAAGGCGGTTCACACGATCAACTTTGACCATGGAACAGCCTTCTTCGCTGGTTAGTCCTCGACAGGAACCAACAACCTGAATCTTATATCATTGTTTTCCACATCAAATTTAGTGAATTCTACCTTTGTATCACTTTGAAGCTCCAATTCCTGCAGAGCTACATAGATGCTTTGTTCATTCGGGATGATTTTAACCCAAGATGGCAAAGGATAGTTATCTGCAACATACTTAAGTACCATGGAAACTGGCACTTGCAACCTTCCAATGGACATGGAATCCTGTTTTAGCGCTACATCCCCATTTTCCTGGACTTCCGGTATGAAAGTCATCGTCAGAGGAATGTCCCTTTCAAATACCTTCATTTCCCCGCGTAGTTCTACACGATCAGTCAATCTCACTTCATAATTCAATGGTCTTCTTGTTTCTTTTTCTAGATAATAACGAATAAGTTCATTTAAGTCATCTTTGTCTGATTGGATGTTAAAGGCAACCCTTTTACGGTCATCGCCATCGCCATTAAGTTTGAAATTTGTGTGCTTAGGCAAAAAAACCATTAAAATGGCAGCTCCAGCTATCAAGATATTTAAAATAAGCAAGCTTATAAAAGCTGTTTTCCAATTGATTACTTTTTTCACCATGATCCTCTCCACTATTCTTCTTCTAACATTTCATCTGCCGTACTTTCTTCATTAAAACGTTTTATTTCTTCGATAATATTATTTCCTATTAATTGATACCCTTTTTCATTAGGATGAAACTGATCATCGTCCAGCAGATTCTCTTTTGGATCAATGAATATATCTTGGATCGGTACATATGCGGTGTTCGGATATTCATCTAAAACCGAAATTGTGGTGGCATTCCAGTTGGTAACGACCTCATTCATCTCCTCTATCTCTTGAAAGAATTGGTAAAAGGGATTGAACAGTCCCACAAGGTATATCCTACTGCTTTCATTGTGCTTTCTAATCTCACCTAGAACACTGTCAAGCCTCTCCGCGTAAAGTTTCTGTTCTTTATCAAAAAGGGAAAAGTTCAAGTCCAGGAAGTTTTCTCTTATGACCTTCATCAGGTCATTTCCGCCAACAGTCATAAAGATTACATCAGCCTCTGCCAATGCCTCCTGGACTTCAGGATCCTCCAATCTTTTTAACAGGTGATTGGTACGGTTCCCTCTTACTCCGAGATTGGTGACACTAGCATTATCAATATAAGGTTTGTTCTCATAAAATTCCTGCACGCTTGATGTAAAGCCTCCATTTTCGGACTTGTCGCCTACCCCTTGGGTCAGGGAGTCGCCGAAGAACACCAACTTGAAGGAACGATCAAAAAATTCCTCCGTTACCTCTTCTTTTTCTTCAATGTTTATGATTTTATTCTGATTTTCAGTAGTTTCCTCTTTTTTAAAAAAATCTCTAAAAAGCGGTTTTTCGTTTTGACTCTCTCTGCGTTCTTTCGCTTTTTCCAGCACGTAACTGGATGAATTTTCTGAAGAGCAACTAACCATACTAATTACCAGGAAGCCCAATAGGGCAATTTTCCAGAATTTATTCATTATACATTCTCCTTATTTGTTAAGGATGCAATTGTAGTTCTTTAGAATGAAGACAGTATATTTTTTATAACATACTCCAGTATATTTTTCAAAACCTTAAGGTTACTTGCTAAAATTGGAATATGTAAAAGGAGCAGAAACAATGGAGAAACAGAGAAATGAAAAAGAAATTCTAGCCTGCAACGAGGAGATTTCCAGAGAACTATTTTCTAAGGAACTCCATGTTATTGTTACAGATGGCCTGCATGCCAGCCGCGATACGGGTAAGGAAATGAAACAACCGGATCACTCTTGAAAAATCAAGAGTGATCCGGTTCTATTGTTGTTGTTGAAGGATTTCAATATGTTCTAGTATTTCTTCATAAGGGACATCAAGTCCATTGTAATTTTTTATGATAGTTCCTTCTTGATCGATTAAATAGAAACTAGTTCCGTGGACAACTTCCCCACCGTTTTTCGGTTTAGCGATGATTGTTTTGAAGTTCTCTTGGCCAAACTTTTCTATCTCTTTTTGGGAATAACCTGTAAGGAAGTCCCAATTCGTGAAATCTGCTTGAAAGTTCTCGCCAAACTCTTTGAGCACTTCCGGATTATCAACTTCTGGGTCGACCGAGAAGGACAAAAATTGAACATTCAGTTTTTCTTCTTCGGCCATCCGTTGTAGCCTTGCCATATTGGCAGTCATGGGAGAACAAACAGTGGTGCAATTTGTAAAAATGAGATTGGCTACTGTTATCTCACCCTTCAAGTCCTCCAAACCAACCTGTTCATTTTCTTGGTT
The DNA here is from genome assembly GCF_021991925.1 of Sutcliffiella horikoshii. Taxonomy (GTDB): domain Bacteria; phylum Bacillota; class Bacilli; order Bacillales; family Bacillaceae_I; genus Sutcliffiella_A; species Sutcliffiella_A horikoshii_F. The sequence continues at coordinate 1,083,249 of NZ_RXZI01000001.1, forward strand.
GATGAATTGAAAGTCAGCCAGTTCCCAGTTTGTTGTATCTGGTATTTCCGAATTGCCACCGCATGCTGCAAGTATTACAGCGCAAAGACCGATTAATACTATTTTACAATTGTTCAGCAAGAGCTTCACCTTATTCCATCTAATTTTTTTTCCATTTTCCAATCAAATCGTATCACTTCTGATACTAAGTTGAAAGTAACTCCGGCAGAAATTCATAAAATAAACACATTTTATATGTAGAAGGGAACAGGTTATGCAACCAGAGTCTGAGTCAATCAAGATTATCTCCCTCACATCTACCTCTTTCATCCTTGTATTAGGAAACTCCATGCTTATTCCCGTGCTACCTGAAATACGCCACGATCTCCAACTAACCCAAGTACAGGCGAGTTTCATCTTATCCATTTTCTCTATTGCAGGGGCCATCACCATCCCACTCATAGGATACCTGTCCGATAGATTTTCAAGGAAAGATGTTATTATAACCTCGCTTATGCTTTATGGAATAGGAGGGTTAATATCTGGGGTTGCTTCCATTGTAGGATCGGATTATGCATTCGAAGGAATTATGGTGGGTAGGGTCCTTCAAGGGGTCGGATCTGCAGGAACAGCTCCGATTGCAATGGCAATCGTGGCAGATTTGTTTTCAGGTAAGAAACAGTTGAAGGTTCTAAGTCTCATGGAGACAACCAATAGCCTGGGGAAAGTCGTTTCGCCACTGATTGGGGCATTTATCGCCTTAATAATGTGGCATTATGTATTCTTCGCATTTCCGGTTGCATGCGGCATTTTATTAGTTCTGTTCTATAAATTTGTGGAAAAAGGAGAGCGCCCTCCTGAACAAGTGAACTTTAAAAGTTATGTTAGACATCTTTCAGAAGTTCTGAGGAAGAATAAATTTAATTTATTTACAAGCTACAGTGCTGGAGCCCTTTGCCTTTTTCTTCTTTTCGGTCTTTTGTTCTATTCTTCTGATATGTTAGAAAACAGATTTGAGACCCATGGTTTCCTGAATGGTCTCCTCTTATCGTTTCCACTTTTGTTCTTGACGATTGCTTCCTTCCTAACCGGTACCGCCATCAGCAAATTTGTTGACTATATAAATGCAATAATAATCATAAATTTCCTTTTACTTGCGGGCTTCCTTCTTGGGTTGTTATTCTTTAGCAATCTATGGTGGGATATCATAATAATATCCCTTATCAGTACATCTATAGGAATCATACTTCCCTGTATGAATGCCATCATCACCAATTCCGGCGAAAAAAAGGCGAGGGGCTTTGTAACTGCCCTTTATGGATCAGTCAGATTTGTTGGGATTGCTTTAGGCCCTATCGTATTTGGATATTTCATGGATTTTTCTGTACCCACCATTTTTGGATTATCTTCCGGACTTTGTTTCATACAAGCCATTCTATGCTTTTTCTTTTTACACAAAGGTCAGAGAAATATTTCTGCAACTTTCATTTTCAACTGGCTTTCCATGTTAAAATACCCTATTCAAAGAAAAAAGCAAAGAGGCTGACTTTATATGTCAGCCCCTTTGTCTTATCTTCGTTTCCTGTTTTTCGCTTTCAATAATTGATTCATCCGGTCTTCTGTAGCTTTTGTTTCTTTAGGAGTTTGTTCTTTTTCTTCTGGTGGCTTAAATTCTTTAAGCTTTTCAACTTTCGGCTCTTCCCTATTTGCAGTCTGTTTAGCTTTAGGTTTCACCGTTTTCCTTTGAATTACTGGTGCCTTCCATTTTTTATCTACTTCAGCCTTTTCCCCTTTCTTCTTGTTCCAGGATCCAAATGGACTCAAACCGAACCTTCTTATGAATATCTCCAAAATCAGTAAGAAGAAAGCAATAATGATAAATGGAAGCCATACCGTTTGAGACTGATAGACATTCTTATGGTACGGACGGAACACTTCCTTTGGATCTTTTACTATCTTACCATTCTGATTTGCTGTAATGGTTTCTAGTAGATCCATATTAACCGGCCTTTGTTCAAACTCTGTTGAAAAAGGGACAACCATACCACTAGTAAACGTGGAAACGACCTCCCCTTCCTCTTCTTGCGTAATATTGAGGAAGTAGATGTCAGGTATGGCTGAAAATTCGACTTCATATTGGCCAGGTCCCACCATCTTACTTTTAGCATCTTCTATAATTTGCCCTTTATTGTTTGAGACCGAAATTGTAACTGGTTTTAACATATCATCAATTGCCTCCACTTGTATGGAGGCCCTCCCACCATTTACAGACGTGGAGATGTCATATGCCCCCTGCTCATAGGATGGCAAGGACCATGTCACCATTTCGTTCCAGAAAGCCGTCCATTCATCCCATGATGGAAAACCTCCACTCCATGCACCCGAAACATCTGAAGTCCAAGCAATTGTTCTACCGAGACCATAATTCATTCGGGCGAGGATCGGATCCTCTTTTTCACTGGATATGATTTGCTCAGCCCGAGATTTCAAGGTAGTGGCAATATAAGTATTGAGAAACGGTATGCCATTTTCAAACCTTTTGGACCAATCGTATCCTGCAAAAACGGTCGGTACATGTGGATTATCTTCTATATATGTTTTTGTAGTGAGAGCTGTTTCCCTTGAAAGAATACTTGGGACAGAGCTTGCTTCATAGACCTCATAAAATCTCCCTGTTCCCATTTCTGCCAATTCTTCCAGCAAGGAAGTATCAGCATCCCCACCAATTGCCACAGTGGATAAAGTAACATTGTTCGTTAAACCTTCTTCAATGATTTCCTCGTAAGGTCCATCATTGGATTGTCCGTCCGTTAAGAGGATAATATGCTTTCTTTTCAGCTCCATTTCGTTCAACTGCTCATAAGCCTGATTTAGTGCAGGGAAAATATCCGTTCCCCCTCCCAAAGCTGTTGAACGAATCGTTTCAATGACCTCCTCTTTATTCTTAATCGGTTGCGTCTCCACGACTGTCCAAGGCTCTGTATCAAAGGCTATAAAACCAAATGTATCCTCTTCCTTTAATAATTCCACGGACCTCGCTGCTGCTTCTTTAGCCAATTCAAATTTTTCCCCCATCATACTTCCCGAACGGTCCAGGACGATGATTAATCCAAGAGAAGGTATTTCCTTCTTTCCTTTCACATCCATATCAACCGGAAGGATTTTCTCTATTGGGGTTTGGAAATAACCACCAAGACCATATGATTCATTGCCTCCTGTCATCGTAAAACCGACACCAAAATCCCTGACCGCTGTTTCAATGAGTTCCATTTGTGTGCCACTTAAAAGATGACCTGAAACGTTATGAAAAATGATGCTTTCATAAGCCAAAAATCCACTAAGTGTCGTCGGCAACAGGCTTGGGTGGATGCGATCCACCTTCCAGCCGCTTGCATCCAACGCGCGGAACACATTATCACCCGCACCATCTTGGTCCACCATAAGAATTTTAGGTTGACCTGAAACCTGTGTTAAAGAATGAGAGATGTTATTTTCCACAATTTTATCTTGACTCGGGAAAATTTCTGCTTTGAACGTGTACAAACCTGGGTCTGCCAGAGGAATGGAATAAGAATAGTTATTCGTCCCTTTTGACACGATAATTTCTTCTTTAATCAACGTTTCGTTATTCTGGGTGATATGCAAAGTGGCAGTCGTGTCCACATTGGCTTCAAGGCCGACAAGAAATGGAACCGCCTCTCCTTCAAAGCTTGATTGCGGAGTATGGAAAGATTGTAAGGATACATCCTCCACGAAGGGTGGTTGGAAAGCCATTGCATCCAATTCTAAATTTCTCCCCGAAAAGAATGTGGATTGTTTGGCACTATTCCCGTTTGTTTCTACTCCATCCGTCAATAAAACGATTCTGCCTTTACGATCTTCTGGAATATAATTTGCTGCAAACTTCAAGCCCTCTTCCATATTAGTGAATTGTGGACTATCATTTATGGAAATCTGCTGAACGGTCTCTTGCTGATTAGTAAAAGATCGTTCCAATTTAGGCTTTTCCGAAAAAGTGACTATGCTATAACTGTCCTCTTCTTTCTTTTGTTTGATCGCCTCGTTAATGGAGGATAGGATTTCGCTTTCCACCCTTTTCACACTATCTGACTGGTCGACAAGAAAAACGGTATGCGTTCCTTTTACAGGGGAAAGAAGAGAAGGCATGCATAAACCAAGTATAAGCATTAAATAGATGATGCTTCGCAAGGAGAAAATGACATACTCTTTTTTCTGTTTCTTTTTCTTTTTACGCCAAAACAGGACCAAGCTGTATAGTACCGGGATAAGAAATAAAAGCATGAGAGGGTGTTCAATTTGAAATTCCACGTCTATAAACCTCCCATTCTACCAAAAGTACGATTAGAGCAAGTATTAGAAACAGATAAGAGATGTCCTTGCTGGTTGTTGTTTCCTCTCCTTGATCGATAGAAGGAACCGCCGATACAGTAAAGCTATCTTCTGTTTGAATTGACTTTTCTTCATCCTCTAACAGAATATAAAAGCTCTTCCTTGCCTCTGTTTGATCCTTTATCTCTCTGAGTGTGTAAGAACCCGGTTTTAAGGGAAGGTCAATTGGCTGATCAAATGATTCTGTTGAGAAAACCACCTTATCATTCTTATCAATGATTTCCGCCTTTTTTACATCAGAAGCCGGGAAATAGTCCATGGTCTGACCAGGATAAAAATAACCCAACATACTGCGACTCTGGGTCAATTCCTGGATGGAATGGAACATAAATAAGGGAAAGCCTGGGTGGAGCGGCCAGTCACTGGAACCAAGCTCAAAGGTCACCACAATAACTGGATCACCTTCATATGTTCCCGATAGGATCAATGGTGTTCCCCCTCTGCTAGCAACCACGTCCAATGAAGAAAATTCCTCTGATGAAAAACTCTTTTCCACATATACCTTTTCCATTTCAACTGATTGCATCAACGGATCGGCCATATTCGCCGTTATCTTACCTGAAAGATCCACCTCTTTTTCACCATCTTGCCCGGACAGAAACACAAGCTTTGGACCAGATGGCCAGTCGCTTCTTGATCCTCCTTGAACAAGATGAACCCCTTCGAAACTATCATCTTCATCTGACCCAGAACCCAGATGGATGACGTTGGTACTAGCAATTTCAACGGCCTTTCTTGCAAAAGGATGTATGTCTTTATGGATATATATAGTAGGGTCTTGTTGTCGTCCCAGATAAGCGATTTGCTCATTATCCAACATATACTGATTGTCTCCACTAACTATAGCTTTATAACTTGGCGATATAGGGAGCTTATCAAGGTGAATGGTTTTAATCTGATTACCTTCCACCGTTTCAGAAACTTGTTGTATCACTTCATCCTGATCGTTAAATATGTCTAGTTTTATTTCCCTTGATTCTTCCCCTTCATTCTTTACGTTTACTACTCCGATTACATAATCTTCACGTAGTGCAACCCCAAACATTTCCACAGCCAAATTCTTATGGGAACTACCTATATTATGCGCAAAAAAAGCTGTATTTGGATGAAACTCCAAACTATTGTCCTTGGAAAAATTATCGGTCATAAGTTGTATGTTTCCTTTTTCATCCCCCAATAGGCTTTTGGCCATATTGATGGAATCTATCAAGTTAGGAGAGGCGTATGACGTTTCTAACCCTTCCACAAGTTGTAACACTTGCTTTTTCGAAGTGGACCTTTCTATTAGAATTTCTGGAGATTCCTTTGCCACGATAACTGTCAAGTCTTGATTGTCAATTTTATCCAGTGTTTGAACCACTTTCTCCTTGGCCAATACCAGTCGAGTTTTCTCCCCTTCCAAGGCGGTCATGGAACCTGATGTATCCATTATGAAAATGATATGATTTCCCTTTATGCCTTCCTTGTTAAAGTATGGTTGCGCTAAAGTGAAAATAAGGAATGACAGTGCCAGTAGCTGTAGGTATAAAAGGAGATGGTGCTGCAGCTTTCTCCACCAAGCCTGGGCTTCAAATTCGTTCATCCATTCTTGCCATAATAATACTGAGGGGATTGCTTTCTTTTCATATTGCTTCCTAAAAAAATACATCAAGATAACTAAAAGTAAAAATGCACTGAACACAAAATATATTGGTGCCGTAAAACCCATACCCATCACCTAATCCAACCTTTAGAGGTCATCCTTTTGAATAAAATGTCTTCCACTTTCTCTGCTGTGCTGCACACAAGATAGGAGATTCCCCTTTCAAAACAGAAACCCTCTAGCATTTCCATCCTTTGTTGCATTTTTTCTTTATAATTCTTTCTAGTAAATTCGGAAACTGTCACATTTACTTCCTGGTTGGTTTCGCTGTCAATCAGCATAAAGTCCCCATCAAAACTTGGATTTAATTCATCCTCTTCCAAGACTTGCAACAGATAGATTTGCTGTCGGTTGGCTTGGATGATTTTTAAGGTGTGTAAAACCGAGTCAATGGGTTCCATTAAGTCACTGATAACAATCGATACACTGCTTTTCCTTTGGACATGTTCTAAAGTGGCTTCTGAGAATAATAAGGATGATTCCTTTGCATTTATTTCCTCTACATATTGCATCATCTGAAAGAGATGCCCTTTCCCTTTTCGATATAAGTAAGGAGGCTGTTCTCCATGCACATCAATGATTGATATGCGGTCATCCTGACTTAGTCCTAAATAAGCAAATGAGGCTGCAAGTGTTTTGGCAAGTTTCCATTTTTCAGGGGAACTGGCCATGGAGTTTGTACAATCCAGATAAATGGATGCAGACAACTCCTGTTCATCTAGATACCGTTTAATATAATGCTTTTGGGTGCGGGCAAATATGTTCCAATCCACTTGCCTTAAGTCGTCTCCCTGCTCATACATCCGGTAATCGGAAAAATCATGGGAGGCGCCATACCTTGTCGACTTCCTGGTTCCTTTATGCCAGCTTCTCTTGAGCTTGCCTGCTTGGAGTGTATAAGTTTGGAGCTGCTTGGTTAGCGTAGAATTCAACATGGCATCTACCTTATGTTCAACGCTTTATCAATGTGCTGGATCACATCTTCTAAAATAATATCTTCCTTTATTCCAGAAGCTTCCCCTTCGAAATTCATAAACAGCCTGTGTCGAAGGACTGGTATGGCAGCTTGCTTGATATCACCTTTTGATACATGAAAGCGCCCTGAGCAGAATGCCCTTGCTTTTGCCACCTTTATTAAACTTTGGACTCCACGTGGACCTACACCGTATCGGACATACTTCTTAACGAGCTCACTTGCATGTTCTTCTTCTGGATGGGTTGCCATGATGAGCTGGACCGTATAGTCAAGCAACTCCTGTGAAACCAGAATTTCCTTTACTGCCAATTGGATTTTTTGCATCTTCTCTGTATTTAAGAGCTTTTGAACATGATAGGTTTCCGTTCCTGTCGTTCTTTTAATAATTTCATATAATTCTTCCTTTTTCGGATAGCCCATGTTAATTTTCAACAGAAAACGGTCCATCTGTGCTTCTGGTAGCGGATAGGTCCCTTCCATATCAATTGGATTCTGTGTTGCAAGTACGAAGAATGGAGATGAAACCTTTCTTGTTTCACCCATGATGGTAACAGTCTTCTCTGCCATCGCTTCTAAAAGGGAACTCTGTGTTTTTGGTGTTGCACGGTTTATTTCATCCGCTAGGACTATATTTGAAAAAATTGGCCCTTCATGGAACACGAAGGATTGCTTCCCGTTATCATGTATCTCAATCATTTTCGTACCGGTAATATCGGAAGGCATCAAGTCAGGAGTAAACTGGATTCTTGAAAAATCAAAGCTTAAAACTTCTGATATGGTGCGAATAAGCATGGTTTTACCCACACCTGGCATCCCTTCGAGCAAGGCATGGCCGTCTGATACCATGGCCCAAATCAGTTGTTCAATCACTTCCTCCTGTCCAACAATCACTTTTCCGATTTCCTGTTTCACTTCTTGCAATGTATCTTGATAATATTTCAGTTCCTTTTCTTTCTCTTCCAAACTGATCACTTAATCTGCTCCCTTCGGATCCACTTCACTAAAATATTGTTTGACGATGTTTTCTAATCGAGATGGCAATTGCATTCTATCCAAAGATTCCCTGTAGGATTTTTCATACGTAGAAAACACTTCTCCGTAAGGTCTTGCTTCCCCTTTTAGCGTTGGGGAGTCGGGAGCATCTTCATATTCAGATTGCCCTTCCCCGGTAGGGCCACCATCCGTTTCATTATGAATGTCACTTTGTAGGTTGGATGGAACGGTAAAGGTCTGATCACCTACACCAACACCTGCACCAAGACCACCGCCACCTTGGCCTTGCCCTTGACCCTGACCTTGACCTTGACCTTGCCCTTGACCCTGACCTTGGCCTTGCCCTTGACCCTGACCTTGGCCTTGCCCTTGACCCTGACCTTGGCCTTGCCCCTGACCTTGACCTTGACTTTGGCTTTGCCCCTGACTTTGACCTTGAGCGGTTTGGTTGGAAGAAGGATTGTTTGAATTAGATAACGTCAGTTTAGAGGGGTTCATACCAGCCTGTGACATTTTTCCGTATTGGTTTGTCGCAGCTGATTGGAGTGCATTCTTTAATGCCTCCATATCTGGTAGTGCCGCAATATCTTGAAGCATTTCCTCAAGTTGTTCCAGCAAAGCCTCCAGTTCCTCATCGGACATTTCATTCAAGTTTGTTTCTTCTTGATCGAGAAGACTTTTTGAAAGCTCAGAAAGCTCTTCCTTTTCTTCATCGGTCAAAGTGCCAATTTTATTTTTCATTTCATTCAGTAGCTTTTCAAGTTCTTCATTTTTTCGATTCAATGCAAGATTTGCCATAGAGTTTTCTGGTTGATCTTTTGCCAGTTCTTTAAGTGCAGATTCTTTTTCTTGAAGCTCTTTCAGCTGTTCGTCCAACCTGTTCTCCTTTTCCATAAGCTCCTTCAGCAATTCATCTGCCTCTTTATTCTCTTGTAGTTCTTTAAGGTCTTCCAGCTCTTCCTTCAAGCCTTGTTTTTCCTGAAGGTTCTTTGTGTCTTTTTTCACTTCCTTTAAAGTCTCTTCCACAATCTCCCTTTCTGCTTCTACCGCCTGGGCTTCCTGCATCTTACTATTTGGGAACAGGATTAACAGGACAGCTACACTTGTCGTCAGGAATGTCAGTACGAGCAGTCTAGGTATAAGATGCCTAAGCTTTGCTTCTTTTATTTGATGTTCCTTTTTCTTCAAATGCTTTAATGCCTCGTTCCGCTGTAATTGTGCCAGTAAGGAAGAATCCTCCACGTAATCGAGTGAAGTGGTGAGTCTGTCTTCTTCTAAGTATTGATCGGAAAATCTTGCTGCATCCCAAGTAGATGGCCTGTTTTTCCAATAGAGTGCGAATACGGCTATAAAGACTGCTGCTCCTATCCAAACAGCCTTTTCAAGCATATACGGGGTTACTACGAACCTTGCTACTATAAGTACGCTCAAAAAGCTCGCACAGAATGAAAATAAAGCATACTGCGCATGTTTGGATAGCCTTTGAATCCTTAGTTTCTTTCTGATTGAGTGAAGAAATCTGACAATTTGATCGTTTTCTTTCATATTCATCTACCCTTTACGTGATTTCATATTGGGGCGTAACTTTCTTATACTAAGCAAAATCAAGGTGATGGAAATAATGATATACGTACAAACCAGTCCAATACCTAAGTGTGTTTCAATTCCTGTGAGAGTTTTCAATTCCATTGCAGCTGCAGGTTCAAACAGTGCCAACATGACACCAAATGGATTAAACATCGCAATAAAATATGGTATTGGATTGGTCTGAGGGCCAGTTGCTCCGTATTGTGTAAAGCTTATCGTGAACATGGTTATGATGGCTGTACCTGCTGCAAGGAAAAAAGCAACCCCGTACGTACATACCATCGCAACGATTGTTTTTCTGATCAGTGTGGAGAAGAAAACCCCGATACTTCCGAGTGTAGCCATCGAGAGGAGATAGACTCCAAATGTCATCAGTAAAAGCTTTGGAGAGATCCCCCCAAACAAGAACACAATGCTATACAATGGCAAGCTGGAGATGACAATCAATAATAAAAATGAAAGTGACGAGACCAGCTTGCTTACAATGATACTTGTGGAAGACTGCTGGGTGGTCAACAGGATATTCAAGGTTTGCTTTTCTCTTTCACTACTGATGATTCCAGCTGTGAGTCCTGGGGTCATAAAGAAGATTAAGGCAAGCTGGACAAACGCCAAGATCATGAACATATTTCTACTATTTTCTGCCCGGAACATCCCCATGGTGTTATAACGGGTTTCCATATAGATATAAAACAATGCAATCAAGCCAAGTACTCCAAGGTAGAAAAGAATACCAAGAAAACTTTTGAAACTTCTGAAACGTAGCTTGAATTCCTTATTTAACATGGGGTTGATTAATTGCGCCTTCATTATTCCACACCCTTTGTAATTTCTAAGAAGATGTCTTCAAGGTTCGATTCTTCCTGGCTAAGGCTTAGAATCATGACTCCTGAATCCAATGCATCCTTTAGTAAAGCTACTTGCTCTTTATCCGAACCCTCAAAGGAGAAAGAAATCAGGTTCTCTCTTTGCTCACTGACCTGGATATTTGAGATGCTTGGCACATCCTCAAAAAAACGAATTGCTTTTTCTATGTCTTGAAGAATCAAGACCTTTAATACTTTATTTGCCTGCAACTGTTGATGGATTTCCTCCACCCGTCCAGTAGCGACAAGCTTCCCACCATTAATGACACCAATTTCATCACACATTTCCGCAAGTTCTGGCAGTATGTGAGAAGAAATCATGATCGTTTTCCCCATGCTCTTCAGTTCTCTTAAGATCTCCCTCATCTCGATTCTTGCCCTTGGATCAAGGCCTGATGCCGGCTCATCCAAAATCAAGACTTCCGGATCATGTATCAATGCCCTTGCTAGGCATAAGCGTTGCTTCATCCCCCTTGATAAGACATCTACATAGGCATCTTTTTTATCCGTCAGGTTCACGAGCTCCAAAAGCTGTGGGATTAGCTTCTGTCTTTCCTGTAATGGAATACCGTAACTTGCGCCATAGAAATCCAGATATTCATCTGTTTTGAATTGGTCATAAACACCAAAGAAGTCTGGCATATATCCTATGAATTTACGAACCATCTTAGGGTTTTTGCTAACATCATACCCGTTCACAAAAGCTGTCCCGGATGTTGGCGCGAGCAAGGTGGACAGGATGGAGAATGTCGTAGATTTTCCTGCTCCATTATGACCGACAAACCCAAAAACAGTTCCTTTTTCAACCTTCAAATTCAAGGAATCCAATGCTGTGAATTTTCCATATTTTTTTGTAAGATTAATGGTTTCTATCATTCTTTTAACTCTCCCTCTATCTGGATTCCCGGCACTTGAATATCGCTATCCATATTATCTAAAACTTTTACGGTAACAACCAAGGTCCCCTGCTCGCTAATATAGTCTGCAAGATTCCCCTCTATCGTTATGGAAGCTTTATTCTCCAGTGGCTCCAGTTCTGCCTTTTTCTGATTGAGGATATAATACTCCTGATTGCTGTTTCTAGAACGTAATTTAACTTTCACTTCATTGATTGTGTCTGTTGATTGATCTATCATCTCTGGCAGGGTATAAGTAAAATCATATGTCCCCGGGCCTAAGTATACATAGGGCTCGCCGAAATCGAGTCCGTTATGATGAATCATCCCGGAAGCACTTTCCGAGACTGCTAAACTTGGTAAAAGATGTTCTTCTGTAAAGCTGAAGCTTCCACCACCAGCATGGTTAATATCAACAGGAAGCACTACAAGGTGGGAGGCATTCGAATTCGCTGATTTCCCATCCACTTTCGCTTCCATCAATGCTTCTGTTAGGTATCCCACTATTATTGGTTGATCTTCCGTTAGAAAAATGTCCTTGCGATTTAGTAAAAGATCCAACATCTGAAACCTCTTATAATCTTCTAGTTCATGTTTTTCTATCTGATTCGTTCCTGGTCCATGATGATAATAGCTTGTGAAATTTGGAAATGCTTTTGATGCAGATGTATTATTAGGGGCAGTGATAGCATTAGCGATATTCCCCCCTGTTAATTCATACTCAACATTTATCGTTTCTCCTGCCTTGATATCACCAAGTGGTTCGGCATTTCTTCCTGATAATAGAAACGCATCTTTAAGTTCATATATCATCTGATTGGATACCATCCCTGATACCTTTCCATTGTTCACGGACATTTCATACCCTATTTTACCTACTTGCAAGTCAGATATATTACCAAGACTTGTACGGGTAGACCAATACTCAACATCATTGAACATAATATTCGTTCCTTTAGATGTGGAATTGATAAATGCATACTTTCTCATGATGTCAAAATTATCATTATATCCATACATCACCGGAAAGAGTGTTGCGTGATTGTTCGTTTCCATCTTATAGTTACCACCACTATTAGTTAAAATGCTAGCGACTCCATATCCACTAACCGTTTCCATCTGATTATCCAAAATAAGAATACTTGCTTCATTTACCTGTGTTCCCGATATTCTATCTTTTGCCCCAATACCAAATACAACAATGCTCGTGAAGATGGCAGCAGTGGGAATGATCCACCAAGCTTGCTCACGCTTGTCGGTCCTTTTCAGGATAAAATACAGTACAGGTATCAATAGAATCAAATAGATGATAAATGCACCGATCAACAACGGTACCGAAACAATGGACCCAGGAAACGCTTCTCCAATCGGGCTTAGTTGATGCGAGAGTTCCTCCATAGGAGGTGCCTTGTAATAGTTCGGTGTTTTCGTCGTAGCTTTCTGAAGCACACTTGACCACCAAGTATTCCCCTCTTTCCATTCCCCCCATAACGGAGAAGATAAATTACCAGTTATTTGTGTTACAGTACCAGTCCCCACTTTGGATAGTAGGGTTATCGGAATATCTTTGTCCTTTGTGATCACCACAGCATCTTCTCGTAATATATCTCCAGTGAAAATCGGTAAATCTGGAAAGCTACTTTCTTGGTTCAATTTTGAGATGGTGGTTTCGGTTTTGGGTGCTAACAACTGTAAATCTTGAAGTTCCCCAAGGTCCTGGGCAATCCCAACTTTCGTATCAAACATTAATGATCCGCCATTGTGGACCCAATCCCTAATTGCCTGTTGCTGTACAGCGGTCAAGGTCGACAATGGAAAATCATGTACCAATATCACATCAAACATTTCAAGGCCAAATGACTCATTTGAAATGTTTTCGTTGTTTACGTTTAGAAGCTCCATACTTTCAGATTGATATTTAAAAAGTTTCAAAAAGTTCATGGCATCGTGGTTGTTGCTTAGAACACCCACCACAACCCGGTTGTCCCCAATATATCTCGGTTGGGAGTTGACATTACCAGATAATTTAATTTCCTTGCCTTTTTCTACGCCACCTTCAAAGAAACTGACGAAATTATTTTTGGTACCAGAGTATCCATAGGAAAAGTGGTCGGAAGTCCCTTTGACTGATAGTTCTACTGTTTTTGAGGAGCCTGCTTCCAATTCAATAGGAATGACATAACTTCCCGCCATATTGTATGTAGGACTTGAAAAAACAACCATATCCCCTTTTACTGCATCGCCTTTGTTGGTCACTTCCATTCTGATTGGATGACCCTTCCCCATTTGAACTTTATTGTCCACTCCATATTCTACTTTTACTTCTAGATTTGCTGCTGCTTCTGATAAAGTCGGAAATATGAATAGACTCAAACAAATCAGCAACAAACAGTGTTTCACTATCGCCTTTACTCTCACTTTTTCTTCCCCCTATACGTCTACTGTCTCTCTTTTTATGTAACTATATCTAAGACGTTTACCCAAAGGAAAAAGTTTCAAGGACAAATAAAAAAAGGGAGTTCTTCTCCCTTTAGTCCATTACACCTGTTCGTAGAATTTCCACATCAATGTTTATGTCAAAACCAGCTTGTTTATATAAATCTCTCCATTCCTTTTTACTAAACGCCTTATAGCCAACTTCTGCACGATAAATATTCCCAAAGCCTACTGGATCTGCACCAAGGTCCCTGCTTTGTACGATTACTTCTTTGAGTTTCTTCTCCATTTCCAAAGCAATTGCTTCCTCTATCTTTTTTATTGCCTCAGGGTTTCCTAAATCGTAATCCACCGTGATCTCCTGCATCCTCGTTACCACTTTGGCGTTTATATGGAAGGAAGGCTTTTCCGTTTCCGATAACTTAATATGCGTTTTACTTCTAAGATGGTCTAAAGACACATATACTTCTTCTTCGGCCTTATTATTTTTACTCATAATGTGTTTTTCAATCTGTCCTTTAGGTAGTTCTATTTCTACACTTCCCGTTTCATAGCGACCCTGCAGTAATTTTAAGTAGAATGCAGATTTTGTATCTATTTCTCCTATGACCTTGTCATCCTTAAAAAGTGCCATCCCTTCTATAACTATGGTATCATCGGTAAAATTAAGCAGTGGGAGAACCGGATCACGACCCTCGCTGTAATAGCACTGCATGAACTCATGTAAGGTAGGTGAAATCAAGGAGTCTGCCTCCACATTTTGTCCAATAAGATTGTAAAGGTATGTACCTGCATTTGTGACATCACTTGACTCTTGCGAACGGGATAGAAGATCGTGAGCAGCTATGTTGCTTACAGCTAAATAAGACATTGTTCCCACCTCTGCGTCACGGGAAAGTGTATCGATGACGGAAATGATTCCTGCTTCGGCAAGTTCCCTTCCATAAATAGCCACCCTTAACTGTCCGGAAACGAGCTTCCTGCTGGACGAAAGGTTCTCTTTTTGGCGTATACCTTTACTCGTATTTGCAATAGAAGTGACCATTTTCGTGTTATTAGGATGGAGGGGGTCAAATTCATAATATACAATCGAGCCCATCAGTTTATCTTCCATTTGATCATACCCAATTGCAGTTATAAGACCTAATTCCTCCAGGTGTTTTTGTGAGGCACAGCCACAAAGAAGGATTATCGTTATAATCCATAAGACATATTTCATGCACTCCCACTCCTTGTGATAAAGCGGTTCCTGATGAAGATGACTACGCTAAGAATCAGAGTATATAAGAAAACCACATATAATCCATACCAACCAACCCAATCTACGAGTTGATTAATATATGCTCTTTTATTGATGAAGAAACTCAAGCTAAAAACCAAACCACTAATAAAAAACACAAAAAACTTCTGTTTAAAATGAAATATTCTCTTTAGACCTTTTGATGCAGCCCATAACATAAACAATGTATTGGGAAGAATAATGACCAACCATAAGGAAACTGCCAAAAATTCGAATCTTTCCAAGTTAGGAAATTGCACAATTTTAAACATGGAGAGGGTGGCCCAAATGGTCTTCTCTAATTGTTCTCCACTATAATATCCAATCGCTACGAAAGTGACAGAAAAGATAAGCAAAAATGTGAAAAATACTCCCAATTGAGCATACAGTTGAACTTTCTCCTTATTTCTTATGTAAGGATAGGTAAAATACAACATTTCAAGTCCAAGTACCGTATAGGACGTTTTTATTGCTCCATTAAAAAGTTCTTTTGGGGTTGCTTCTAGTACTGGAAGAAAGTTCGTCCAATCGATGTAACGGAAAGGGACCACAAGCATAAAAATTAGCCATATAGTCAGAAAAAAACCTAAAAAACTTACTCCAACAATTGTTTTTATTCCTCCAAATACACCATACATGGAAATCAGTAGAAGGAGTGATATGATTGCCCATGTTTCCAAGTCCGGAAAAATCCAAGCCTGGATAATTTCTGTATAATTCAATAGGATGGAGAACAGTCCACCGATTATATAAATTATAATAATCAAATTTAATAGTGTTCCAATTATTCTTCCAAATATTTCATTGTGTATCTGAAATAAATCCATATCTTTAAAGGAATGGAGAATATAGCACATAGCTGAAACGACAAGTGCCATCCCTAAGTAGCTGATAATAATAGAAAGCCATGCATCCTGTTTCGATTCCATAAAGATGATACGTTGTACACCTGCTATTCCAACGCCGACCTGATTCGTGTGGACAATGAAAAATACTAAAAAAGCAGAAAACATCATTTTTTTGTTTATGCGGGTTTTCATGGTTCCCACCTTATTCGTCTATGTCTTTTGTTGCGTATTTTTTAAAGGAAAAAAAGCTTTCCTTCTTGGGGTTCGACCTGATCAAGTTTACAGGTACGCGTAATATGGTGTTGGTAGCATTTTTAAAATCTAATGGATAGACAGGTTGCAAATATGGTTTCCCCACACTCGTTAGTCGGATTAGATGAATGAGGAGAAAACAAAGCCCGAAACTTATACCAATCCCTCCCCAGATACCTGCAAGGATTAATATCGGAAATCGGGTAATCCTTACTGCTGTCCCCATCAGATAGCTCGGTGCCGTAAAAGAACCAAGCGCACTTAAGGCAACGACAATAATCAGGATATTACTGGTGAAGCCTGCTTCGACTGCAGCTTGTCCAAGTACAATCCCTCCAACAATACCCATTGTCTGACCGACCTTTGTTGGTAGCCTTGCTCCGGCTTCACGTAATAATTCAATCATCACTTCAAGCAACAAAGCTTCAAAGATAGGAGTAAATGGCACTTTCGAACGCGATTCTCCAAGGGATACCAATAACGTTGATGGTATCATCTCATAATGATAAGTGATGATGGCAACATATGCAGGGGTAAGGATAACAGACAGAAACATGGTTACATAACGCAAAAACCTTATAAAGCTTCCCATATTCCAGCGCATATAAACATCTTCTGTGGATTCAAAAAAGTTAAAGAGGGATGCAGGTCCCAACAGGACCATAGGGCTTCTATCTACAAAAACGGCAACCATACCCCTTTCCACACTATATGTCACCCTATCAGGAAGTTCTGTTTGAACATATTGAGGAAAGATAGAATAGCTGTTATCTTCAATCAGTTGTGCCAATACAGACGTATCTAAGATATCGTCCACATCAAGGGAATTAATTTTTTCCTTGATTGATTGTACTATTTCCTCATCTGCCTTTTCTTTCAAGTAAACAAGCCGTACCTCGGTTTCATTCTTGTTGCCGACCCCAAGTTTTTCGGTGCAAAGATCCTCGGACAATATATTTTGTCTTATGATGCTTATATTAGTATTAAGAGATTCCGTAAAGGAAATTTTCGGACCGAAAACAAGGGATTCTGTTTCAGCCTTTTCGAGACCCCGTTCCACTTTCTTTGCGATATTAATTAAGATACCTTTTTCAGCCCCTGGACTGAATAATAACAAATGGCCTTCCAGAAGATTATTTATCGCTTCACTTATTTCACTCGTCAAAATTGATTGTGTAGAGGGTAACTTATAAATAACCTCTTCCAACTGTAATACCTCTTCCTCAGGAAACTCGAGAATTGCAGGTAAAATGGTTGTATTCAATGTTTGGAAGTCCACGAGGTTCTTTAAATAAATAAAAAGTAAAGGGGACTTCTTTCTCTTCAATTCATAAAAGTGAAGATCGGGACTATTTTGAAAGGTATTTTTAAGGTTGTCTTTTATCTCTTCTATATTATAGGTAGAAAGACTTTTCTCCTTCACCACCAACACCCTTCCATTTTCCGCCATTCAGTAGTAGGGTGGCCAATCTTACTTATTTTATGAATGTTGTGAAGCAAAATTAAAGCCTTTCTCTATAAGTTCTGATTATTGTTATTGATGAGCTCCTCTGTCAACACTTCTAATACTCGATTAATAAACGCCGTGTAGTTGAATTCCATGGCTATTCTATGGATAGGATACTCCGCTAATTGTACAAAATTACGAAAATCTCCGATGGTTTGACCGAATGCAGCACCACCAGATGTTACAATTCTGACCGGTTTTATTTCATACTGTATGTCATCCTCATTAAATACCCCCCATAGAGTCACCACATCGTGTAATGGCGCTCCAGGTATGTTAGGTATCTGAGATTTATAAAATTGCCAATAATAATCCATCATCGGTTTGATGATCATACCTAAGGGATTATTCTTTTCTCTATTGACTTTATCGATATAGTTGACCATCTCAGCTGTTAATATAGCTTGCTGTGTTACATTCAGTGGAAAAATAGTCAGTTTTTGCGCATAATTGAATACAATATTCGCCGCATATGGGTCCCCAAAAATGTTCGCTTCAGCAACAGGTGTGACGTTACCCGGAAAATTGAACGTACCACCCATAATGAAAATCTCTTTTACCTTTGCAACCGTCTCAGGATAGAGGATGAAGGAGGTTGCCAGTGATGTCAATCTCCCTACGCATACAATAGTTATTTCATCTTCATATTTTTCTATAAGGTCATAAATCTGATGGAAGTTTTCAAAAACATTATCCGCTTCTTCAAAGTCCTCCGCTAGTACATATCCCCCAAACCCTTCCGGTCCATGAACCTCAGGATAGTAAATTGGCGGATCCCCTATCATAGATCTTTCCGCTCCACCAATAAGTGGTACATCATACCTTCCTGTGTTCCTCTGAATATAACGGGCATTCCTTATTGCGGTTCTTTTATCTACGTTTCCATATTCAGCGACAACACCTATAACATCCACATTTTTCTCATTGTACGCATAAATGATAGCCATTATATCGTCTATCCCAAAATCAGCGAACAAAAGGACCTTTCTAGTCATTTACATCCAACCTTCTTTCCGTACTACAATTTTTGGTTCTCAATAGACAAACCAAGACAAACATACAGGCAAGTAAGTAAACAAACGAATAGTCTAATATTGATTAATAGGATAGGAGGAAGGAAATATGTCACAAATTTATCATCAATGTTGCCGCTACCAGGGACAAATGGTAACAGTCAGATGTCGGGACGGCGCTTCTCATCATGGGAGAATTGTAAGAGTATCACCTAGTCATGTTTACATCCAACCAACAGGGAGAAATAGGTTTGGTGGATTTGGAATGGGATATTGGGGTGGTAGATATTACGGTGGTTACGGGTACAACCCAGTAGCAGTTCCTCTGGCATTTGTCACCGGTGTCGTTTTAGGCGGACTTTTATTTTGGTAAGATCTTGAGCACTTTTGCCGGTAAATAGTCGGGGTTACGGCTCTTTACCGGTGTTTTTTTGCTTCTTGTTCACAATAGTGTTGAAAACGATATTGCATCCATATGTTATATTATATAGGTACAGTTTATGTGAACGAGGTGTTAAATATGAAAAGATTGGCAGTTACGTTAAGCTGCATCATGGTATTCACTGTAGGATGCTCCAGTACACAAACAGAAGATAAGCAGACAAGTGATGCTGAACAACATAAACATCATGAAAAACCTTCATTTTTCCAAGGGGATATCCGAGAAGAGACAGCATCTGTTGATGAACTCCCCTCCTTCTTATCGGACAAGCCAGAGGATATGCAACTGATCTATACAGCTGCGGCAAAGCATAAAGAAGTACTAGAGCATATACCTTGCTATTGTGGATGTGGTACATCTGCCGGCCATAAAAGCAGTTATGACTGCTTTGTATATGAAAATACCGAAGATGGTCCGTTAGTATGGGATGATCATGGCACCAAATGTGGTGTATGCTTGGAAATTGCAGCAACTTCTGTCATGGAATACAGCAAAGGGAAAAGTGTTGAGGAGATCAGGGACATGATTGATAATGCATATAAAGAAGGATTCTCCACACCGACTCCAACCCCCGAACCACCAAAAGGAAGTTGAAAGACCTCCATTAATGAATAGTTAAAAAACAAAAAGCCTTTCCATGTTAGTGGAAAGGCTCAGACTGTTTACAAACCCTAATTATCTTTAGATTTGCATTTAACTGTTGATCTACGTTCCAGGCGCTTCGCTTATCCGTAGGGCGGTCCGGAAGCCTCCTCGGGCTAACGCCCTGCGGGGTCTTCCCTGTCCCTTCCTCCCGTTGGAGTCTTCGCGCCTTCCACTACGATCAACTTTAAAACTGTTATAAAATTTAATTCTTCTACAAGCTAAGCCTTTCCATGTTAGTGGAAAGGCTTTTGGTTGGACTATTTATTTTCTATTCTACGTAATACATGAATGCCAATGCACCCGGCCCTGTATGGGTGGATATTACTGGAGTCGTATAGGATATCTGAATATCTGTAAATCCTGAAACCTCATATAAGGATGCTTTCAATGCTTCTGCTTGTTTAAGGGAACCAGCGTGCGCTATTCCGACGCCTTTTACTATTTTCCCTTCAATGTCTTCTTTGAATTGCTTGGTATAAAACTTGATTACTTGTGAATAGCTTCTAGCCTTCGTAACAGGTGTATATACCCCATCAGCCAAAGAAGCAATTGGTTTGATATTCAATAAAGAACCGATAAGAGCTTTCCCTCTTCCTATTCTTCCTCCCTTAACCAAATTATCCAACGTGTCGACCATTATGAATAGATCTGTGTTTGAACGGATTTGGTCAAGCTTGTTCAAAATCTCCTGCATTGATTTACCTTCTTTGGCCATTTTGGCCGCAGCAACAACTTGAAAAGATAGAGCAAAGGAAATGAAACGAGAATCCACCACTGTGACATTGGCGTCACTTATGCTTGCAGCGCTTTCGGCGGAACCAACTGTCCCACTCATACCACCTGTCATATGTATGGAAAGAATTTCGCTCCCATCCTCGCCTAGGCGGTTGTAAACATCGACAAAAGTACCCACTGCTGGCTGGGAACTTTTCGGTAATTCAACGGAACCTTTCATCTTGTCCATAAATTCATCCGGCTTTATTCCAAATCTATCTATGTAGGATTCTCCATCAATTGTAATGGATAGCGGCACTATTTCTATTTCTAGCTCATCAATTATTGACTGATCAATATCAATGGTTGAGTCGGTCACTACTTTAACATTTGTCATCGAATTCACTTCCCCAATTATATCCTTATGTATCATTATACCTTCCAATCATGGTTGTTGAAACCTAATCGGGACAACTTCCATGTAGCGTAGCATTATTTTCATAAACTTGACACAAACCAAAAAAAATACAGGGCCTTCGCCCTGTATTAATATTATCACATATACCAATATTTAAGCATTATTTTTTAAAATATCTGTTTTAACGACATCGCAATAAACTGGCCACTTCAATACTGTACGTAAATACTCTTTGAAGGAATAGATTTGCTTTGGATCTGATTCAGATAGAATAACCCTCACAAATGTTTCCAGTTTGACCCTGACTAAAAAATGATATGTGCTATCGTCCTCCAATACTGGAATTTCAATGACTTTTACCTTCTGTCCCTCTTTAACCGTGAACTCTAGGCTTTTCCATAGCAAAATATCAATCCTCTTTTTTCACCCGTTTAGCATTATTATACCCTAAATTTTTTCAGAAGTGTCAAGATTCATTAGACAAAATGAAACATTTTTAGACTTTTTGTAAACATTCTGGTCCATTGTTCTTTGGCGAGTTGACAATCGATGATACTTCATAAGCCTGCATGTTACTTTCTTCATAAGGCTGTAAAAAGGAAGTCAAGAATTTTACATCTTGCTCTTTTCTGGATAACCAAGTTTGTTCGTGTTCCTTTTTTACAATGACTGGCATCCTGTCATGTACATCTTTTACAAGCCCGTTTGGCTTGGTTGTAATTAGCGTACAGCTTACCACTTCTTCCTCACCATGCACCCAGCGATCCCATAACCCTGCAAAAGCGAAAGGCTCTTCATGCTTTAAGGTAAATCTCACCGGTTGCTTATCCCGGCCAATCTTTTTCCATTCAAAAAAACCATCTGCAGGTATTAGGCATCTTCTTCTTTCCAGTAACCTGCTAAAGCTTACTTTCTCATGAAGCGTTTCCGAACGGGCGTTAATCATTTTATAGCCAATTTTCCTATCTTTAGCAAAGCTTGGTACCAACCCCCAATGAAGATAACCTGCCCTATTTTTGATGGATCCTTCTATAATGGTCAGTATTTGTTGCCCAGGTGCTATGTTGTAGCTGATTTGATAATTCAGGTCCTTTGCATTCTCCAGAAAGAAGCGTTCTTCCAGTTTATGAAGCTCCGTGGTCAAGGAAAACCTTCCACACATGCACAGTCACCTCTCATCTAAGATACTAACATTGTACTATACGGAGAAGACCGCTACAAAAGTAGCGGTCTAAGACTGTTGACAAAGTCATACGAAATAGCTATTGCGTATCCTTCGTTCTATATCGCGGCTAGTGTAGGTGACTTTCTCGGCTGTATGAAGACAATTTCGAGGGTGATTTTCGGTTGAGATTGTCTTCATCGGGTGTATGAAGACAATCTCGAAGGTGGATTTCGGTTGAGATTGTCTTCATCGGGTGTATGAAGACAATTTCGAGGGTGATTTTCGGTTGAGATTGTCTTCATCGGGTGTATGAAGACAATTTCGAGGGTGATTTTCGGTTGAGATTGTCTTCATCGGGTGTATGAAGACAATCTCGAAGGTGGATTTCGGTTGAGATTGTCTTCATCGGGTGTATGAAGACAATTTCGAGGGTGATTTTCGGTTGAGATTG
>NZ_RXZI01000002.1 GCF_021991925.1 Sutcliffiella horikoshii
TGGGCTTTCACATCAGACTTAAAGGACCACCTGCGCGCGCTTTACGCCCAATAATTCCGGACAACGCTTGCCACCTACGTATTACCGCGGCTGCTGGCACGTAGTTAGCCGTGGCTTTCTGGTTAGGTACCGTCAAGGTGCGAGCAGTTACTCTCGCACTTGTTCTTCCCTAACAACAGAGCTTTACGACCCGAAGGCCTTCATCGCTCACGCGGCGTTGCTCCATCAGACTTTCGTCCATTGTGGAAGATTCCCTACTGCTGCCTCCCGTAGGAGTCTGGGCCGTGTCTCAGTCCCAGTGTGGCCGATCACCCTCTCAGGTCGGCTACGCATCGTCGCCTTGGTGAGCCGTTACCTCACCAACTAGCTAATGCGCCGCGGGCCCATCTGTAAGTGATAGCCGAAACCATCTTTCAATAAAGAACCAGGAGGTTCCTTATATTATCCGGTATTAGCTCCGGTTTCCCGAAGTTATCCCAGTCTTACAGGCAGGTTGCCCACGTGTTACTCACCCGTCCGCCGCTGACCTTTCAAAAGCAAGCTTTTGAAAGGTCCGCTCGACTTGCATGTATTAGGCACGCCGCCAGCGTTCGTCCTGAGCCAGGATCAAACTCTCCAATAAAGAGTCTGAGCTTTTGCTCAAAATTTGCTAGCTTGTGTTACTTAAAATCATTTTGCCAGTTCCGTAGAACCGACGTTATGACGCTGTTGTTTTGTTTAGTTTTCAAAGAACTCTTTAGTTGGTGTCACTTGTCGAAAGCGACTTCACTAATATATCATTTACCAGCGTGTAAGTCAACATCTTTTCATTATCTTTTTTTAAGATTGTGAGGATGTAACCTGCTGTCGTTGCTGACTTGATTGATTATAGCACGGTGGTGATAGGGATGCAATTACTTTTTTAATATATTTTTAATTTCTTTTTCTAGTGAGCTATTATCGATGCAGGTCTTGATCGGCCTCTCAGCCAAAAGAAAAGTAGGGGCAAATACAACCCCCTACTTAAAAGTCTATTTCACGATTTCTTCCATATAGATATCTAACTCCTGGGTCAACGTTATGAACCGATCGGAATCAAGTTCCCTTACCATTGGCCTTGGGGGATTATTGGGATCTAGAAAAACAATTTCAGCGATTTTCTTATTGGAAAGCCTGATTTTGTCTCCTATGCTGAAACTGCAAACATTTGTTATAAGGGCTTGGACGATAGATAGATCATATTTTCCGAAGGTTTCATGCTTGAGCTGTTCCAATACTTTAAAGGGTGATTGCTTGCTTCGATATTTTCTTGGTGATGTCATGGCATGGAAGACGTCTGCAACAGCAAGTATCTTTGTATAAGGATGGATCTTGTCTTCTGCAAGCCCAAAAGGATACCCGGTTTTATCATAGCGCTCGTGATGTTGGAGAACCGCAAGTTTTATTTCATCTTGGATGACCGGTTGTTTGCTAACCATTTGGTAACTCAAGATGGGATGTTCTTTGATCTGGGAAAACTCTTCTCTTTTTAGTACAGCCACATTTTTCAAGATTTTTTGATCAATGCGTGACATGCCGCAATCCATCAGGAATCCAGCTATTCCAACCTGGATGATGTCTTTCTTTTTATTCCCAAGGGCATTTGCTATAGCCGCAGCGATGAGTGCCACTGCCACGGAATGGTGATAGATGTATTCTTCTTCATTTGTATAATGATAGACGGTGAACACTTCTTCTTGGTGTTGAAGGGACTTCTCAATCAAAGGAATGATTGTCTTACGTACAGCGCTGTAATCGATGGGGGTCCCGGACTCCCAACCTTCATACATTCTTTTATAAGCTTGGGTCGCTTTAAAGTACAATTGCAGGAAGGAGTCTTCTTTTGGCTTTTTTTCTACCATTGCTAAAAGTTGAGGATTGAAGGGCTGTCCATTTGATAGAAAGGTTTCCACTTCTACTTTTTCCACAAGAAAAGATTCCAGTATTTCGATATGCTCGTTTGTCAGGACGGTTCTTTTGGTCATGATCGGTTTGGAGGTGAGTGCTTTTACCTCCTTTGCTAAGATACATCCTTCCACCAACTGCTCGGTTTTTACTAACATGAACGTCTCTCTCCTTATAAACAAAGAGGAACACATGAAAGTGCTCCTCTGTTAGAGTTGATCAATTACTATGCATCTTTTATTCTTCGACCTCTTGGGTGGAATTTCCTTCTTCGATTTCTGTATCTTCCGAACCATCTTCTGGTTCGTCTTCTTTGTCCACTCTTGCCACTGTCGTGACAAATTCATTATCTGCAAGGCGGATCAGCTTCACTCCTTGGGTGTTTCGGCCCATTTGAGAGATGCCATCCACTGACATACGAATCAGAACGCCGCTCGCAGTGATAAGCATCAAGTCCTCTTCGGTTGTTACAGTCTTCACTGCAACAAGCTCCCCATTACGCTCGGTAATGTTACACGTCTTGATTCCTTTTCCTCCACGGCTTTGGATTCGGTACTCTTCTGCCGGGGTACGTTTACCATATCCGTTCTTGGTTACGACCAATACATCAAGGCCCTCATCCAACAGCTCCATTCCCACTACTTCATCGTTGTCGGAAATGGATATACCTTTTACGCCGGTTGCTGTTCTTCCCATGGAACGTACATCTGTTTCATGGAAACGGATGAGCATCCCTTTCTTCGTCCCGATAATCATCTCTTTCGTTCCGTCCGTTAATTTGACTGAAATCAATTCATCGTTATCACGGAGTCCTAAAGCAATCAATCCACCTTTACGGATGTTGGCGAATTGGGATAATGGAGAACGCTTGGAGATACCATGCTTGGTTGTAAAGAATAGGTACCAGTCATCCACAAAGTCTTCTACCGGGATAATGGCATTGACCCATTCCCCTTTTTCCACCTCTAGAAGGTTGATGATCGGAATTCCTTTGGCTGTACGGCTGAACTCTGGAATTTCATATCCTTTTGCACGGTATACTTTTCCTTTGTTTGTAAAGAATAAAAGCGTATCGTGTGTGGATGTAGTCAATAGATGTTCGACAAAGTCGTTCTCATTGGTCCCCATTCCCTGTATCCCACGGCCACCTCTTCGTTGGCTACGGTAAGTGGAAAGTGGCAGACGCTTAATATAGCCATTATGCGTAAGGGTGATCACGACATTTTGACGTGGAATCAAATCCTCGTCCTCAATGTTTTCAAAGCCTCCGACCATAATCTCGGTACGACGAGTGTCATTGAATCGTTCTTTTACTTCTGTTAATTCCTCACGAATAATTTCAAGTACCTTTTCTTCATCTGCAAGGATTGCTTTCAGTTCAGCAATAAGCTGCATGAGCCCTTGATATTCTTCTTCAATCTTTTCGCGCTCTAAGCCTGTTAGACGTTGTAGGCGCATATCCAGGATAGCCTGTGCTTGTTTCTCAGATAGAGAGAATTCGGTCATTAAGCCTTCACGGGCTATATCAGCCGTTTGGGAACTACGAATCAGGGTGATAACAGCATCCAAGTGATCTAGGGCAATGCGCAGACCTTCTAAGATGTGTGCTCTTGCTTCCGCTTTTCGCAGTTCAAATGCTGTGCGACGCTTGATTACCACTTTTTGATGTTCTAAGTAGTAATACAGACATTGTTTCAAGTTCAATACTTTCGGTTCCCCATTTACTAATGCAAGCAGGTTGATACCAAAGCTTGTCTGAAGGGAAGTCTGTTTGTATAAATTATTGAGAAGGACATTGGCGTTTGCGTCTTTTTTGACTTCCATGACGATGCGCATTCCGTTACGGTCGGATTCATCACGTAAATCGGAGATGCCTTCTATCTTCTTATCACGCACAAGGTCTGCGATTTTTTCAATCAATTTTGCTTTGTTAACCTGATAAGGTAGTTCATGGACAAGGATGACTTCCCTGCCGTTCGGCTTCGTTTCAATCTCCACTTTTGCACGAACCGTGATGGATCCGCGACCTGTTTCATACGCTCTTCTGATTCCGCTTCTGCCCAATATTTGTCCAGCAGTCGGGAAATCCGGGCCAGGGATGATTTCCATCAATTCTGGAATGGTGATATCAGGGTCCTTACTTACGGCAAGTACCCCGTCTATTATTTCTCCAAGTTGATGAGGTGGAATATTCGTTGCCATTCCTACCGCGATACCAGATGCACCGTTTACTAGCAGGTTTGGAAAACGTGCAGGTAACACGATTGGTTCTCTTTCAGAACCATCGTAGTTATCTTGATAGTCAATGGTATCTTTGTTGATGTCCCGAAGGATTTCCATCGAGATCTTTGACATTCTTGCCTCGGTGTAACGCATTGCTGCTGCAGCGTCTCCATCGACTGAACCGAAGTTACCGTGTCCATCGATCAGCATGTAACGGAAGTTGAAATCCTGCGCCATCCGGACCATTGTGTCATAAACGGCAGAGTCACCATGTGGATGGTACTTCCCGATTACTTCCCCGACGATACGGGCGGATTTCTTATAGGCTTTATCAGCTGTCATCCCCAAGTCATTCATCGCATACAGAATGCGTCGGTGTACAGGCTTTAATCCGTCACGTACATCCGGCAGGGCACGGGATACGATAACACTCATGGCATAATCCAGGAAAGATGTTCTCATTTCCTGACTGATATTTATTTCTTTAACTGAGGACCTCTCAGACATAATTACGAACCTCCTTGCGAAATGTGAGTTCTAGACTACATTCGCTTTCGCTCTTCTCTATGTAAAAGACAGGATAGCATGACACTACCCCGCTTTCTTGTTTGGTTTTAGATTAGATATCCAAGTTCTTTACGTAACGCGCATTATCTTGGATAAAGTTTCTTCTTGGTTCTACTTTATCGCCCATCAATATCTCAAACGTTTCATCCGCTTCGATTGCATCCTGCAAACTTACTTGCAGAAGCGTTCTGGAAACAGGATCCATCGTTGTTTCCCATAGCTGCTCAGGATTCATCTCTCCAAGACCCTTGTAACGCTGGATGCCGGCTTTTGGTTGGTCGGACATCGTTGCAAGAATTTCCTCTAGCTGTCGCTCATTATAGGCATACTCGATCTTCTTGCCCTGTTGGATCTTGTACAACGGTGGTTGTGCAATGTAGATGAAACCATGTTCAATGATCTGACGCATATAGCGATAGAAGAACGTCAGCAACAGGGTACGGATATGGGCCCCGTCGACGTCGGCATCAGTCATGATCACGATTTTATGATACCGGGCACGGGAGATATCGAAGTCCTCGCCAATTCCGGTTCCAAGTGCCGTGATGATGGCACGTACCTCGTTGTTGGATAAAATCTTATCCAGTCTTGCCTTCTCTACGTTAATGATTTTTCCACGTAAAGGCAGGATTGCTTGGAAGTGGCGGTCACGGCCTTGTTTAGCGGATCCACCCGCCGAATCTCCCTCTACCACATATATTTCGCTGATAGCCGGATCTTTTGAGGAGCAGTCGGCCAATTTCCCAGGCAAGCTGGAGATTTCGAGCGCGCTTTTTCTTCTTGTCAGCTCTCTCGCTTTTTTTGCAGCCATACGGGCCCTTGAGGCCATCAAACCTTTTTCGACGATCTTCCTTGCCGCAGAAGGGTTTTCCAGAAGGAAGCCTTCAAACTTCTCGGTGAAAACAGAGTCGGTTACCGTTCTTGCCTCACTGTTTCCTAGTTTTGTTTTTGTTTGGCCCTCAAACTGCGGGTCCGGATGTTTGATGGATACGATCGCGGTCAAACCTTCTCGCACATCTTCCCCTGTCAGGTTGCCATCTGCATCTTTGAATATATTGTTTTTACGTGCATAATCGTTGATTACTCTCGTCAATGCCGTTTTAAAACCTGATTCATGTGTTCCACCTTCATAGGTGCTGATGTTATTGGCAAAAGAGTACAGGTTGCTTGTGTAGCTATCATTATATTGAAGTGCCACTTCGATGGAGATGCCGTCCTTTTCTCCCTCTACAAACACGACTTCCTCATGAATGACTTCTTTGGTACGATTCAAATGCTCCACATAAGATGCGATACCGCCTTCATAGTGGTATTCATTCTTCTTGGATCCTTCTTCACGCTTATCCTCAATGGTGATCCTTATTCCTTTATTCAAAAACGCAAGCTCACGCAAACGGTGCGCTAACGTATCGTAATCATATTCCTTCGTTTCTGTAAAAATCTCTTCATCGGGAACGAAATGAATGATGGTCCCTGTGATGTCGGTTTCCCCGATCACTTTCAGGTCCTCATTCGGTACCCCTTTGTTATATTTTTGATAGTGGATGTTTCCATCACGATGAACGTAGATCTCCAGTTCGGAAGATAGGGCATTTACTACCGACGCACCAACCCCGTGAAGACCCCCGGATACTTTATAACCGCCACCGCCGAATTTCCCTCCGGCATGAAGGACGGTCATGATGACTTCCACTGCAGGTCGGCCCATTTTTTCATGGATTCCAACCGGGATTCCACGACCATTATCTTTTACCGTGATACTGTTGTCTTTTTCCACAATGACATTGATCTCAGAGCAATATCCTGCCAACGCTTCATCGATACTGTTATCGACAATTTCCCACACCAAGTGGTGCAATCCTTTGGCACTGGTGGAACCGATATACATACCAGGTCTTTTACGAACGGCTTCTAACCCTTCGAGTACCTGTATATTACTCTCATCATAGCTATTTTCTTGCAGTTCTTTTTGGTCCATCGTCATATCTATCACCTTCACTTTTTATTTCTACACAATAGACTTCGTTTATGGTTAACGGGGTGCGTTCCCCCTTTTGAAAAGATAGTGGTTCTCCATTGGTGATTCTTACACAGGGCTGCGCTTTCCTTGGGGTCTCAAAAATGTCGCTATCCCCCTGCTGGAGTCTTCGCCTAGTACTTCATTCACCAGCTGAAATATCTGCTATATCTAATAGAGCGTCTCCTCAAAGGAGGTGTCCATTCTTTTTTTTAAGGTTGTCGAGGCTAAGGGAGAGAGATAAATATTCTCTTCGGTAATCACAATTGATTTGATATCATGCTTACTGATATTTTTGATGGATTTGCTTGCCACATCCGGAAGGGTGCTTTTCCAATCCGACTGCAACAATCTGCGATCTAATATGGCAATTATTTGCGAAGCTCGCACCATCACTTCTTCTCCAATGTGCAGATACATGCCCATTCACCTCAATTTCGTTTCTTGATCGTACCTGAAACCACTTCATACGTAGCCGCCTGTTTCAAGGTCTGATGATCTATTCCATCAACATTTGTCGTCGTCACGAAAGTTTGGACCTTTCCTTGTATCGTATTCAAAAGGTGGGACTGCCTATAGTCATCAAGTTCCGAAAGCACGTCATCTAGGAGGAGAATGGGATACTCCCCTACTACCGAGTGAATAAGATCTATTTCGGCAAGCTTCAGCGAAAGAGCGGTTGTGCGCTGCTGTCCTTGCGATCCAAATGTTTGGACGTCTTTTCCGTTCACTTGAAAGAGTAGGTCATCACGATGCGGTCCGAAGAGTGTCACGCCTCTTTCAATTTCTCTAACTTTTATTTTATCAAACTTTTCGTTATATGCTTCTATCATTTTCGACAAGTTTGTTGTTTCTGATACATAATCAATAGATGGTTTGTAGATAATGGTTAATTCTTCCAAACCTCTGCTGATGCTTTTATGGATGGGCTGAGCCCAGCTTTGTAACAATTGGACAAATTCCTGCCGTTTTTCCGTGATGCTTGCGGCAAGTTCAATGAGTTGCTCTGTCAGGACCAACAGCATGGTCTCGTCCTTTTGTTTTTTCGTCTGCAATTGCTTTAAATAATGGTTCCGCTGCTGCAATACCTTTTGATACCTAGAGAGGTCATGCATGTACCTCGGAGATACCTGCCCCAGTTCCATGTCGATGAAACGACGCCTTACCTGAGGACTGCCCTTCACCAGTGTCAGATCCTCAGGTGCAAACATGACGATATTCATATTTCCGATATACTGGCTTAATTTTGTTTGCTCGATATGGTTGATCTTTGCTTTTTTCCCTTTTTTACTGATAACGAGCTGCAAGGGCAATGGCCCATTTCGTTTATGTATCCTACCCTCTATTTTACCATACTCTTCGTCCCATCTGATAAGATCTTTATCATTGGACGTCCGGTGTGATTTAGCCATCGCCAGGACATAGATGGATTCCATGACATTTGTCTTGCCTTGTGCATTTTCTCCCAAAATAACATTCACACCGTTTTCGAATACAGCATGCAGGCTTTCATAATTCCGATAGTGTCTCAAGCTCAATTCTTCAATATACAATCCGCTTCACCAACTCATCAGGAAACAACAACATAGCTTCCTTGACCGTCTATTTCTACTACATCCTGCACGACTAGCTTTCTTCCTCTTCTATCTTCGAGCTCTCCATTCACCTTCACTTCATACTCCTGAAGGAACCACTTCGCCATCCCACCTGAT
Source organism: Sutcliffiella horikoshii (assembly GCF_021991925.1). Lineage (GTDB taxonomy): Bacteria > Bacillota > Bacilli > Bacillales > Bacillaceae_I > Sutcliffiella_A > Sutcliffiella_A horikoshii_F. The sequence continues at coordinate 8,443 of NZ_RXZI01000002.1, forward strand.
TGAATGACATCTGCAAGTTTTAAGAATTGCCCAAGCGTAATAAACTCTGTTGAAATTTGGATTTCTTTCATCGATTCGCGCTCACTTTCTTTTTAAGGGTTATGTGATGTTTCCTGTCTTCTCGTTAACATTCCCTTATTGTCTATTTCCTATTGTACTAGAACTTCCCCATATAGAAAAGAAAGCCACTAGGAATGGTCGCTAGTAGCTTTCTTCATCACGTTCTTAATAGGTTCTGACAGGCAGGATAAGTTGAAGCATGGAATCGTCATGCAATGTTTTGATGACGAATGGTCTCATCGCTCCGGTAAAGTTGATCAGGATCTCGTTACCTTCAAGCGCTTTTAACGCATCCATCATGTATTTCGCGCTAAAAGAGATTTTCAATTCTTCGCCACTTATGGAGTTACTTTGGACTTGCTCCACTACTTTCCCTACTTCCGGAGAGTTAGAGGAAACCTCCAAAGCATCTGCCTCAAGTGTCGCCAACTTTACGACATTGTTTCTTCCCTCTCTTGCCAAAAGGCTTGCACGATCGATGGCCTGTAGGAATTCCTTCGTCGTTACCGTGATGTCTGTTTTACTTTCGGCAGGAATCAATCGGGACGTATCCGGATAGTTTCCATCAAGCAAACGAGAAAAGAAAAGAATGTTCTTGGCTTTGAACAGAACTTGGTTTTCCGTTACCACGATATCCAACAGTTCATTATTGTCATCAAGGATTTTATTTAATTCATTCAAGCTTTTACCAGGAATCACCACATTGCAAGAAATGTCGTTCTCCGCTTCTACCTTTGCCTTGCGTAAAGCAAGTCGATGACTATCTGTTGCAATACAGGTTAATTCATGGTTTTCAAGCTTCCAGTTTACACCTGTCAAGATAGGGCGTGTTTCTGAGGTGGACACTGCGAACACTGTTTGTCGAATAATATTTTTCAAAAGATCTGTCGGTACCTTGAATACATTTTGCTCTTCTACTTGTGGCAGATGAGGATATTCAGCGGCATCCTGGCCATTCAAGTTAAATTCAGAGTTACCGGAACGGATGGTCGTTACATATTGGCTTTGTACCTCAATCTCCACTGTATCCATAGGGAGTTTTTTAATGATTTCACTAAAAAAGCGAGCTTGGAGCACGACACTACCTGATGTTTTCACTTCTACATTTTCAGATCCTTCTTCTTCACTAGGAATGAAAGATTCTATAGAAATATCAGAGTCACTACCAGTCAGGGTTACCCCTTCTTCTGTCGCGACAATTTTTATTCCAGTAAGAATCGGAATCGTTGTCCGGGAAGAGACGGCTTTTAGTACATCTTGAACGCTTTGAACCAGCTTGTCGCGTTGGATAATAAATTTCATCGTAATCCTCCTTATAGGGCAGGTCTATTTATATATTTTTATTAATAAAAAACAGTAGAAGTAATAGTAGGGGCTGTGATTATGTGGATAAGTCCTTTTTCTGTAACAAGGAGTAGATATCCACATGTGTATAAACTGTGTTTAACTTAAGCCCACTTATGCACAGTTTCCACGGATGACTAACGAAACGCTTCAGGCTCCGTAGTTGATTTCCGCACTTGGCTTCGCTTTCCGCGGGGCGGTGCTTGAGCCTCCTCGACTTTGCCTGCGGGGTCTCCTCTAACCGCTACCTCCCGCCGGAGTCTTTGCCCTGTGCTACAACCAACTGCTAGGTTATCTATTATCTAGTTTAACTCTTAAGGGAATCGGCTATTGCTTGTATCTGTTTTTGCAAGGATGTATCTGTTTTTACTAGATTAGATATTTTTTCATGGGCATGAATGACGGTTGTATGGTCACGTCCGCCAAACTCCTCGCCGATTTTCGGTAAGGAGAAATCAGTGAGCTCCCTTGATAAGTACATGGCAATTTGACGAGGGAAAGCGACAGATTTTGTCCGCTTTTTCGCCTTGAAATCTTCTAGTTTCACGTTGTATTCTTCTCCGACGGTCCGTTGGATGTCATGAATGGTCACGACTCTCGGCTTGGAGCTTGGAATGATATCTTTTAACGCTTCCGCTGCCAAATCGGCATTGATATCTTTATTGATCAAGGAGGAATAGGCGACAACCCGAATAAGTGCCCCCTCCAATTCACGGATATTGGAATCAATTTGATTGGCGATATAAAGCATCACTTCATTCGGAATATCCAAACCTTCCGCTTTCGCTTTCTTTCGTAAAATGGCGATACGCGTTTCCAGGTCCGGAGGCGTGATGTCCGTTATCAGTCCCCATTCAAAGCGGGATCTAAGACGATCTTCCAATGTTGGAATCTCTTTAGGTGGACGGTCACTGGAGATGACAATTTGCTTGCTTTCTTCATGTAAGGTGTTGAAAGTATGGAAAAATTCTTCTTGTGTCTGTTCTTTTCCAGCAAGGAACTGAATATCATCAATAAGCAGCACATCGACATTTCGATATTTATTGCGGAAATCGACAGCTTTATTGTCACGGATGGAATTAATGAATTCATTGGTGAATTTCTCGGATGATAAATAGACCACCTTTGCCGCTGGGTTATGCTCGATGACATAATGTCCGATCGCATGCATTAAGTGGGTTTTGCCGAGTCCAACGCCCCCATAAATGAAAAGCGGATTATAGGCTTTTGCCGGCGCTTCCGCCACGGCCAAGGATGCCGCATGGGCAAACCTGTTCCCAGAGCCGATCACAAACGTGTCGAATGTGTATTTCGGATTCAACATATTTTGCGGAATTTCTATAGAATCATCGTCTTTTTTCACTTTTGTAGGCGGAGTTTTGATTTCTATCTCTTCATCCGCTTGGTTTTGAGGAATAATGAATTTAATGGATAGCTCTTCGCCTGTTATATCTGAAATGGTTTCTCCAATAAGACCAGAATATCTGGACTCAAGCCAGTCCCTGGCAAATTCATTAGGCGCGGTAATGACCAAATTATCACCTTGGAGTGAATGGGCCTTTGTACTCTTCAGCCATGTTTCAAAGCTTGGCTTGCTTATTTTTTTCTCTATCTGATTGAGTGCCTTGACCCATAGGTCAGAAATGTTTTTCATCCTGAATCCCCCTTTCGTCTGTGTATGGAAAACCTTTTAACAATAGAAAAAGGTGCTTATCTGTACAAGTTTTGTTCAACAAACACTCTGCTAGAAAAACACCCGATGTATGTTTATTCATTGATATACTGTGCAAAACATATAATATAGTAGAAAAGTAGTTTTCGACAAAAACACACACCTGTGGACAAATACTTACAAACACCCTTGGATAACTATCCACATCTTATCCACAATCTGTGGAAAACTATTTTCAGTCAAACTTTTATTAAGAGTGAAAACACAATAATAATATCAAAAAAAACCTTACGTTGCAATTGCTTTTTGATATTATCCACAATCACCACAAATTGTGGAGAAAAGTTTTCCACAACACAAGATACTGTGTAAACCTTGTCGATAACTGTTGTGGATGACGAAAAATAGCGAAAAAAGTTATTCACAGGTTAAAATTTATTAAACGCATAAAAGGGGTCAGACCCCTTAATGGTTCCAGACCCCGATTTTGAAATTGGCGAGGATGATCAAGTATTTGTTTTCGGGGTCAGGCACCTTTGGCATCTCCCTTATAATTTTTGTGGATTTTTTTGAACTAAATTTGGTTGTTAGTTTTTACTATATAAAAAGAAAGGGTTGCTTTGTGAGGCTGGGGAATTTATACTTACATTTGGGAAGTTGACATTCCGATGGTATATTCTCTATAATTAGTAAGACTGTCTGTAAAGAAATTTTATATTATAGGAAAGCAAGACTTTCCAGTGGTGTTGAAAAACGGCTTATAAATGTCTATCGATCATATAGAGGTGTTTTTCCACTTAGATTTTGAAGTATCCTCAGGGAGGTGTCATAGTAATGAAAAGAACGTTTCAACCAAATAATCGTAAACGTAGTAAAGTACACGGTTTCCGTGAGCGTATGAGTTCTGCAAATGGACGTAAAGTTCTTGCACGTCGTCGTCGCAAAGGAAGAAAAGTATTATCAGCATAAGGCCACTGACTGTCAGTGGTCTTTTTTACTATTTCGGGCATATTCCGGTTATTTTTTCTCTAGATTTGAGAAAGAATGTTGAAATAAGACTGAATTAGAGGATTTGTGTAAGGCAGGAGGAGACACATTGAGGAAAGAACAAAGAATCAAAAAAAATAAAGAGTTCCAACATGTGTTCCAAAAAGGAAAGTCGATGGCCAATCGGCAATTTGTCATATATGCTGTGCAGAAAGAGGACCAACCGGTATTCCGGATCGGCTTATCTGTAAGCAAGAAAATTGGAAACGCTGTAACAAGGAATCGAATCAAGCGGCTTGTCCGGCAAGCAATTCACGAAATGAAAGAACAGTTGCCTGGTGGAGTCGACATTGTCATCATTGCTCGAAAACCAGCTGCGGACATGTCATTTGAAGAAGTAAAGAAAAGCTTGCACCACGTAATAAGAAAACTACCGACACTATCTGCTAAGAAATAAAACATTAAGAGCTCCTTAAATATCCGAAAAGTTTATAGCTTTTGATTGGAGCAAAAGGCGGAGACTCCTGAGGGAGATAGCGCTAGGTGGAGAACCCGCAACGAAGTGAGGAGGCTCTCGTCAGCCCCTAGGAAAGCGAAGCCATTTGCGGAAGTCAAAAGCGGTGTTGAATGGGATAGGGAAAAAATGTGTTGGAAGTGTGACATATATTCAATTTGTCAGATAAAAATGATAGGATGTAAAAGGAATCATTTTTTTTGTGTAAAAAGGAGGAAAAAGAGGTTGAAAAATCGAATATGGCTACTAATGGCCCTTATTGGACTTGTAGCTTTGCTATCAGGCTGTACAGAAATCAATCAGCCGATCACCAATGAAAGTGAAGGCTTCTGGAACGAATATGTGGTTTATCCGCTATCTTGGTTGATTACTTATTTTGCTACATTACTAAACAATGATTACGGCCTATCTATTATTATTGTAACGTTATTAATCCGATTTGCTATCTTACCGTTGATGATCAAACAAACGAAGAATGCAAAGGCGATGCAAGCCTTACAACCGGAAATGAAAGCACTTCGTGAAAAATATAGCTCTAAAGACCAGAAAACCCAACAGAAATTGCAACAAGAAACGATGGGTCTTTTCCAAAAGCATGGTGTTAATCCGTTAGCTGGATGTTTTCCGTTATTGGTTCAAATGCCGATTCTTATCGGATTTTTCCATGCGATCACCCGTACGACGGAAATTGCCAACCATAATTTCTTATGGTTTGACTTAGGAGATCCGGATCCATACTTCATCTTACCTGTTGTTGCTGGTATCACGACGTTCATTCAGCAAAAAATCATGATGGCGGGCATGGACAATAACCCGCAAATGGTGATGATGCTTTGGATCATGCCGATCATGATCGTGGTCTTTGCGATCAACTTCCCGGCAGCACTTTCCCTATACTGGGTAGTAGGTAACATCTTTATGATTGTACAAACTTACTTTATTAAAGGACCGGAGCTGAGAAAAGCAAAAGAAACAGCTACTGGAACTGCAGGAGGAACGAAAAAGTGAGAGAAATAACTGCAACTGGTCCAACAGTCGAGGAAGCTGTCCAATCTGCTTTAGCTCAACTAAACACATCAAAAGACCGTGCAGACATTACAATCGTTGACGAAGGCAAGAAAGGTCTCTTCGGATTGTTTGGCTCTAAACCTAGTGTTGTAACTGTCAAATTGAAGCATGACCCAATCGAAGAATCAACGAATTTCTTGAAGAAAGTTCTTACCGAAATGAATATCATCGCTGAACTTGATGTAAAAGTGGAAGGTAGGAATATCTACATTGGCATCAGTGGCGAGAAAACCGCATTAATCATCGGGAAAAGGGGACAAACCCTTAATTCCCTGCAATACTTGACACAAATTGTCGCAAACCGCTATTCCAATCAGTACCTTTCTGTTGTCATTGATGCAGAAGGGTACCGTGAAAAGCGCCGGGAAACCCTAGAGCAGCTTGCGGAGCGGCTTGCACAAAAAGCAATGAAAACCAAACAGGATGTACATCTTGAACCGATGCCTTCTTTTGAACGCAAGGTGATGCATTCGATCATCTCTGCCTACCCTGAAGTAGAAACCTATTCGGTAGGAAAAGAACCGAACCGTTCCCTTGTCATCACAACCAAAAAGAAAGTCGCTAAAAGATAATCCAAAACGTAAAACGGCTGACCCTATGCAAAAGGGCCGGCCGTTTTTTTGATTTATGAGAATATACCTAGAGATTTAGTGAAAGGTTTGAGGGAGATAGGGAGATAGGTTATGGTCAATGAAAAACCTAAAAACTTACTTTTTTATGGTTTCTAGCTGTTAATTGGAGCAATAGGCGAAGACTCCAGCGGGGGAATAGCGACAATCTTGAGACCCCGCAACGAAGTGAGGAGGCTCAAGGTCGCCCCGTGGAAAGCGAAGCCGTTTGCGGAAATTAACAGCGGTGTTTATCAGAATATAAAAATTCATTACTTTTTCAGTCTCCTAGCGAAGTTAAGAGGCTCAAACATCGTCCTGCGAAAACCGAACACCTGAAACGGAAATCTGAAGGAGTTGAATGTTATTAAAAGCTTTTCAACTCGTTAAGTTTTAATCGTCTGAAAAAAGGAAAAACTAATGACACAAATGTGCGAGATTTGTTTATTGTTATTCACATGTGGATAAGTTAAAATTATTCTAGCGGATTTACGTTTCGGGAAATTTTTGTGGATAACTGTCGAAGGGGAATACTTTAAAAGAAGAAAAAATTATGCTAACCTTAGTAGGTTAAAGGTCGATAACTTCCATTGATTATAGATAGGCAGTTTTTGTTGCCGAAAAAATGAAAAAGAAATGAGGTGAATGATATGTATGAGTTTGACACGATTGCAGCCATTTCGACTCCGATGGGAGAAGGGGCGATTGCCATAGTCCGATTAAGCGGAGAGGAAGCTTTTCGAATCGTTGATGAGATCTTTGTCACTCCCTCCGGTAAAAAAATGAAGGACGTTGCTTCTCATACCATTCACTACGGACATATCGTAGACCCAAAAACGGATAAAACCATAGAAGAAGTTATGGTATCGGTTATGAGAGGGCCGAAAACCTTTACTCGTGAAGATGTTGTGGAGATAAATTGTCACGGTGGACTTGTTTCCGTTAATAAATTGCTTCAGCTTGTATTAAGCAGGGGGGCAAGACTCGCAGAACCTGGAGAATTCACCAAACGTGCCTTCCTCAATGGGCGGATCGATCTTTCCCAAGCAGAAGCAGTGATGGATTTGATCCGTGCCAAGACGGACCGGGCAATGAATGTGGCACTTGGACAGATGGAAGGTCGATTATCAAACCTGATCCAGAAACTTCGTCAGGAAATTTTGGAGACATTGGCCCATGTGGAAGTGAACATTGATTACCCAGAATATGATGATGTGGAAGAGATGACCCATAATATGTTGCTTGAAAAGTCCACTTTTGTAAAAGAGGAACTGGAAAAGCTGTTACAAACTTCCCAACAGGGTAAGATATTAAGAGAAGGTCTCTCAACAGTCATTATTGGGCGTCCAAATGTAGGGAAATCCTCTTTGTTAAATAGTCTTGTTCATGAAAATAAGGCGATTGTGACCGATATTCCCGGAACCACACGTGATGTCATCGAAGAGTACGTCAGTGTTCGTGGTGTTCCGCTGCGCCTGGTGGACACAGCTGGAATCCGTGAAACGGAAGATATTGTGGAACGCATCGGGGTGGAGAGATCGCGTGAGGTACTTAAGAAAGCGGACTTGATTTTGCTCGTGCTAAACAATAATGATGAACTAACACATGAGGACAAGCAGTTGTTTGAAGCGGTGAGCGGAATGGACGTCATTGTCATCGTCAATAAAACCGATTTGCCTACGAGGATAAATCTTGCCGAAGTGAAGGAACTTGCTGACAGGCATACTGTCATCTCCACTTCATTAAAAGAGGAACAAGGGATCGATGAACTAGAAGAAGCGATTTCGTCCATGTTCTTCCAAGGTGACTTGGAAGCAGGCGACATGACATATGTCTCGAATTCTCGCCATATAGGTCTGATTACACAAGCCCAGCAAGCACTCGAAGATGCCATTCAAGGTGTGGAAAGCGGCGTGCCAATAGATATCGTTCAAATTGATTTGACAAGAACGTGGGAAATCCTTGGTGAAATCATTGGGGATGCTGTTCATGAAAGCTTGATCGACCAGCTTTTCTCACAATTTTGCTTAGGGAAATAGCGGCTATTTTCGTAAAATTAGAGAACATAGCCTATAGAATAGGAGGGAACAAACATGGAATATCATGCAGGTTCCTATGATGTAATAGTAATTGGCGCTGGTCATGCAGGAGTAGAAGCAGGACTGGCAGCAGCTCGTCAGGGAGCGAAAACGTTAATGGTGACCATCAACCTGGATATGGTTGCCTTTATGCCATGTAATCCATCTGTCGGAGGTCCTGCTAAAGGAATCGTCGTGCGTGAAATTGATGCACTGGGTGGAGAAATGGGAAGAAATATCGATAAGACGCATATTCAGATGCGAATGCTTAATACAGGAAAAGGTCCTGCCGTTCGTGCCTTGCGTGCCCAGGCGGATAAATTCCTCTACCAGCATGAGATGAAAAAAACCATAGAAAATGAAGAAAATATCACTCTTTTACAAGGCATGGTGGAAAAGCTAATCGTAGAGGACGGTGTGTGTAAGGGTGTCATCACCCAAACAGGTGCCATCTATGAATCTAAGACGGTGGTCATCACCACAGGGACCTTCCTTCGCGGAAAAATTATACTGGGAGAACTTCAATATTTAAGTGGACCGAACAACCAACAGCCTTCCATTACGCTATCTGAGCATTTGGAGGAACTTGGGTTTGATTTGGTTCGTTTTAAAACAGGAACACCTCCTCGTGTAAACAGTGCATCCATTGATTACAGCAAAACGGAAATTCAACCAGGCGACGATGTACCGCGGGCATTTTCCTATGAAACGACAGAATACATCACCGATCAACTACCATGTTGGTTGACATATACTAGTGCCGAAACACATCAACTTATAGATGACAATTTGCATCGTTCACCGATGTACTCTGGAATGATTAAAGGGACAGGCCCTAGGTATTGCCCATCGATTGAGGATAAAGTAGTTCGATTCAACGACAAACCTCGACACCAAATCTTTTTGGAGCCGGAAGGGCGTAATACGCAAGAAGTATATGTACAGGGGCTTTCCACAAGCCTTCCTGAAGATGTGCAGCGTAAAATCCTTTCCACCATTCCGGGACTCGAAAATGTGCGGATGATGCGTGCAGGTTATGCTATTGAATACGATTCTATTGTTCCAACACAACTTTGGCCGACATTGGAAACGAAAAAGGTACAAAACCTGTATACGGCAGGTCAGATAAATGGGACCTCGGGGTATGAAGAGGCTGCCGGGCAAGGAATCATGGCCGGAATTAATGCAGGCCGCCGTGCCCTTGGGAAAGAGGACCTTATCCTCAGCCGTTCCGATGCTTATATCGGGGTATTAATCGATGATCTTGTCACCAAAGGCACCAACGAACCATATCGCCTGTTGACATCCCGTGCGGAATACCGCCTTTTGCTCCGCCATGATAATGCGGACTTGCGCCTGACGGATATCGGGCATGACATCGGCCTAATTTCTCCAGAACGCTATGAGCGGTTTACGGCGAAAAAGCAGGAAATTGAAATGGAAAAAGAACGCCTTCAGTCCATCATTATCAAACCGAACGAACAGGTCCAAACCATCATAAGAGAAGCTGGTGGAAGTGAGCTGAAAGATGGCATCAGAGCGGCAGATCTTTTAAAGCGCCCTGAAATGACTTACCAGCATATCCACAGAATGGTACCTGCGGACAAGGAAATTTCTCCTGATGTGGCGGAACAGGTGGAAATACAGGTGAAATACGAAGGATATATCCAAAAATCGCTTCAGCAGGTAGACCGCCTGAAGAAAATGGAGAATAAAAAGATACCGGAAAATATCGATTACGATGATATTCACGGGCTTGCGAATGAAGCAAGGCAGAAGCTGAAAGAGGTACGCCCTCTATCTGTCGCACAGGCTTCGCGGATCTCGGGAGTGAACCCTGCGGACGTATCCATCTTGCTTGTGTATTTGGAACAGGGGCGGATAGCAAGAGTATCCAACGAGTAAATCCAAAGATAGAAAGGATACGAGCACATGAATAAAGAACAATTTATTTCCCTGTTGGAGGAGAAAGGGATTTCCCTATCTCCCCAGCAGCTTTCTCAATTCGATACATATTACAAGCTGCTTGTGGACTGGAATGAAAAGATGAATCTTACAGCCATCACAGATGAAGAAGAGGTTTATCTGAAGCATTTCTACGATTCCATCACGGCATCGTTTTATGTGGATCTCAATCAAGAACTGACTCTTTGTGATGTAGGAGCGGGTGCTGGTTTCCCAAGCATTCCTCTTAAAATATGTTTTCCAAACCTTAAGGTTACGATTGTAGACTCCCTTAATAAGCGAATTACGTTCTTACAGAATCTTGCAAGTGAACTAGGTTTGGAGAATGTCCATTTTGTTCATGACAGAGCCGAAACCTTCGGTAAAAATGCGGATTACCGTGAAAAATTCGACCTTGTTACTGCAAGAGCGGTGGCTCGGTTGTCTGTGCTAAGTGAATTATGTTTGCCATTGGTAAAAGAAGGCGGCATGTTTGTGCCAATGAAAGCTGCCGCAGCAAGCGAGGAACTTGAAAAAGGGAAAAAAGCCATTCAAATCCTAGGTGGAAAATTAGAAGAAGTACATTCTTTTTCTTTGCCTTTAGAAGAAAGTGAAAGGAATATCCTTATCATCAACAAAATAAAGCCTACACCTAAGAAATACCCACGCAAACCGGGAACACCTAATAAACAACCTCTAGAATAGGCAACTCCCTTTGCAAATAGCTATAGGCGCTATATTTCATAGCGGGTATATCGCCTCCCGCTATGGGCATCTATTCATGATAAGGCTGAAGTTACAACAAAATTTGCAAAGTGTGTTTCATGTGAAACATTTTGATCGGCAAAACAGGACTTATTGGCGTATAGAGCGAATTACGTTAATAGGATTCTATCCATAAGGTGGTGGAACTATGAAGTCTCCGTTCTCTCGATTTTTTGGAATCGGCGAAAAAGAAGAACAGGAAATAGTAGAAAAGACTGATCATGAAAAAATAATGCAGGTACCTGTAAAGGACATTGTTCCGAATAGATACCAACCTCGTACTGTTTTTGTAGATGAAAGAATAGAAGAATTATCCTTGACCATCCGTACACACGGAATCATTCAACCGATAGTTGTTCGTCAGTTTGATGAAGGCCAATATGAAATCATCGCTGGTGAACGCCGTTGGAGAGCAGTCCAGAAGCTAGGCTGGGAGACGATCCCTGCGATTGTAAAGGAATTTAACGATGCGGAAACAGCCTCTGTTGCTCTAATTGAAAACCTTCAACGGGAAGAATTATCCGCCATTGAAGAAGCAATTGCATACTCCAAGCTGTTGGAGCTGCATAGCCTGACCCAGGAAGCATTAGCCCAACGTTTAGGAAAAGGTCAATCCACGGTAGCCAATAAGCTGCGCTTGCTAAAATTGCCTTCTGAAATACAGGATGCCCTCCTTCAAAAGAAGATAACAGAACGTCATGCACGTGCTCTTATCCCTTTGAAACAGCCGGAAAAACAAGTGGCCATCCTTGCTGAAATCCTTGAAAAGCAATTGAATGTAAAGCAGACAGAGGAACGTGTAGTGAAAATGCTCGAGTCCTCTAATCCCAAACCTAAAGCTAAACGTAAAGCGTTCAGTAAGGACATGCGTATCGCCATGAATACGATTCGTCAGTCTCTTACAATGGTTAACGATAGTGGAATCAAATTGGATTCCCAAGAAGAAGAAACCGAGGAATACTACCAATTCACTATTCGTATCCCCAAAAAATAATTAAATGAAGGGACGGATTTTTCCATCATTCTACGTGTAAAACCTTGCACTCTATTCATCTATCATAATGATGATAAGGTTGGAATGATTGGAGTTTCCGTGCCCTTTTTTCATTATTTCCCGAGAAACATTCTTCGACATGATCCTTCTTTTCACTCGAATTTAGTCGATTTTAGATTCTCCCAGCGACAATAAGGCCTGAACTCCTCCCTTTAATACCTGTCCATATTAATTCTCAAAAACAAGTTAACTTTCTGTCAATTCATGATAAAATAGGTGAGAAACGAAAACTCAGTTAAAACTAATGTTAAAATCAACAGCGGTGTAACCCAGAACCAACGAATAAAAAGTATGTTCTTTTCTGAAGGCAGGTGACGGCATGGGCAGAATTATTGCTATTGCTAACCAAAAAGGTGGAGTTGGAAAAACAACTACATCTGTTAATCTAGGTGCTTGTTTAGCATATATTGGTAAAAAAGTACTTTTAGTGGATGTGGACCCACAGGGAAACGCCACTAGTGGTGTTGGTATTGAAAAAGCAGAAGTCAATCAGTGCATTTATGATATTTTAGTAGAGGATGTAGAAGCCAAAAAGGCGATTCTTCCCACCAAGGTCGAAAACCTTTCTATCATCCCTGCAACCATACAACTGGCAGGTGCGGAAATTGAATTAGTTCCCACTATTTCAAGGGAAGTGCGATTAAAAAGGGCATTGGATGATGTGAAGCATCTATTTGATTACATAATCATAGATTGTCCCCCGTCATTGGGATTGTTGACGATCAACGCCTTGACAGCTTCTGATGCTGTTGTCATTCCTGTACAGTGCGAATATTACGCGTTGGAAGGTTTGAGCCAGTTATTAAATACGGTGCGATTAGTACAAAAGCATCTGAATAAGGAACTGATGATTGATGGGGTCCTATTGACGATGCTTGATGCAAGAACGAATCTTGGCATCCAAGTGATTGAAGAAGTGAAAAAGTATTTCCAAGATAAAGTATATCGGACCATCATTCCTCGCAATGTTCGTTTGAGTGAAGCGCCAAGCCATGGAGAACCTATTATCATTTATGATCCGAAGTCACGTGGAGCGGAAGTTTACTTAGATTTAGCAAAGGAAGTGGTTACGCATGGGTAAAGGATTAGGTAAAGGCATTAATGCTCTCTTCCCTTCCATTGAAGCTTCCAAGGAAGAAGCCGTTCAAGAAATCGCGATTAAAGAGATTCGTCCCAACCCCTATCAGCCACGAAAATACTTTGAGCCGGAAGCGATCCAGGAACTGAAAGAATCCATCCTCCAGCATGGGATCCTTCAGCCTATCATAGTGCGCAAAAGTATCAAAGGCTATGAAATCGTTGTGGGAGAACGACGTTTCCGAGCTGCGAAAGAGGCAAACTTAACAAAAGTTCCAGTAGTGGTTCGGACTCTTACGGAGCAGCAAATGATGGAGCTAGCCCTCCTAGAGAATCTGCAACGTGAGGACCTTACACCGATTGAAGAGGCAGCCGCCTATCAATCGCTTATGGCTAAGCTCGAGCTGACCCAGGAACAATTGGCAAGCAGGCTCGGTAAGTCCAGACCGCATATTGCCAACCATATCCGTCTATTATCTCTTCCTAAATCTGTACAGGAACTGATGAACGACGGCAAGCTTTCCATGGGGCACGGCCGGGCACTACTCGGACTAAAAAGGAAAGAAAAACTTAAAGCGGTCATTGAAAAAGTATTGCAAGAACACTTGAATGTGCGACAGTTGGAACAACTTATCCAGCAATTAAACGAGAGCGTTCCACGTGAAACGAAAAAAGACTCGGAAGAAAAGGATATCTTTCTACAAGATCAAGAGTCCTTCCTACGGGAGCGTTTTGGCACTTCGGTGTTTATCAAACGTACAAAAAACAAAGGGAAAATTGAAATTGAATTTTTCTCTGATGATGATTTGAACAGACTGCTGGAATTACTGGCTCAATCAGAAGAATAAAAAGCAGACCACTTAGCGGTGGTTTGCTTTTTTGGATGGTTCCTTTCACCAGTTTTGTTGCTTATTGAACGTCTGAGTATAGTGACTGCAGCGAAAAGGAACGGTCAAACTTGAAGTAATGACTAGTTGGCCACGTTGCCCCGTGCCGGGTACGGGGCAACGTGGCCTTATAACAGAGAAAAACATCTATTGCTCACAATAGGTTAAAAGAAATGGGGCTTTGAAGTGGTTTTATTAGGAACCATTGTAAATGGTATATGTATTGTTCTGGGAACACTCCTCGGAAAGTTATTCACCCGGATCCCTGAAAATACAAAAGAGACGGTCATGAAAGTAATCGGTCTTGCGGTATTTCTCCTTGGGACGCAAATGGGCTTTAAAAGTAATGAATTTCTGATTGTCATTATCAGCCTTGTTGTAGGGGCTGTCCTTGGCGAGTGGATCAATCTGGATGGAAAACTGAACAGTGTGGGCAATTGGCTTGAACGCAGGCTGGGGTCTAATCAACAGGGTTCCGTATCAAAGGGATTTGTCACGGCTACGCTTATTTTTGTTATCGGAGCAATGTCCGTTGTCGGTTCATTGGATAGTGGGCTCAGAGGGGACCATCAGGTTCTTTATACCAAATCAATCATTGATGGTTTCACAAGCATTGTGCTTGCAACTACTCTGGGAATCGGTGTGTTATTCTCCGCTATCCCCGTTATGCTCTATCAAGGCAGCATTGCTCTTTTTGCCACACAAATAGATTTATTTGTGCCACCGGAATTACTGGAGTTACTAATCTATGAAATCACTGCTACCGGGGGTGTCATGATTATGGCGATCGGCCTCAATATTATCGGCATCTCCGCGATCCGAGTGGCCAATCTGCTTCCCGGAATTATTGTGGCAGCAGGCTTAGTGCTTGTTCAATATTTCTTTTTACTTTAACGCTAAGTTTTTATGAAGGCTGACCGTCCATGGTTGGTCTTTTTTTAGCTTTTTTAAAAGGTGTTGCCTTACTTATTCCTGAGCCTGGATAAATGGTGGCTCCTGTTCTCTAGCGGCAGAAGCGATGAAATTCTTCCGCTCAATGGACTTATCGAGCTCCTGGATGGAGTTTGCCACTACATTAGCCATTTTCATTACTAGGCTAAGCCTTGTATTTTGCAGGACGAAGAACTCCATAAACCCACTAACGTTCACAATTCCCGTAATATGAATATCCCCAACAGGAGGCAAGTCTTTTTTTACCCCAGCACCAGGCATGACGGGTCCATCTGCAATCGTGATCTGTCCGACACTTTTTAACCTGCCAAGGCATGCGTCGATGGCAATGATAAATGGTGTCAAATGCTTTGTTTGAATGTAGGCAAGTTTCTCTTCCAAATTGACGGCATGAATAGGATCATCCAGCGTGCCATATACATGAACATGCTCCAAGTTTTTATCAAACAGCTTTGTCCCGACGAGTGGTCCCAGGGAATCCCCTGTTGAACGATCTGTACCGATGCAGACAATGACAATGGGACGGTAGATAAGGCTTGTAGGAAGGTGGGATTGTAAAGTGAGTGCCAGTTCTTTATAGGCATCTACTTCATCATGAGCAATACGAATATTGCCTCCCTTCTTCTCGAAAAAATTAGATTTAAGATTCATAGGTTCCACTCCTTCTTAATAGTAGTAACAGTATACGACTATTGTTTGGAAACTATACGTCCACTTTTTTATTTTGGACATTCAGGAGGTTACTTTTTATGTGGAAAAGCGGGTTTCGCTGGATGTTTTTAATTTTAGGAACGGTGATTGGTGCAGGGTATGCCTCTGGCCGTGAGCTTTGGCAATTTTTTGGCACAGAAAGCGGACTGGCTATTCTCTTATTTACCTTTTTCTTTATCATTTCTTGCTATGTTATCCTCCAAATCAGCAGGAAGGAGCGTACGGAGCACTTTTCTCCGGTTCTCCAAAAGCTGGTTGGGGAGAAGGTGTCTCATTTATATAACATCATCATGGTAATCTATCTATTTACTACCACAGTTGTCATGCTTGCAGGAGGAGGCGCTGCCTTGCAAGTCTTTTCTATCCCTTATTGGGCTGGAATTGCCATCATTTGCCTTCTGCTGATTTTATTATTTGTGTACGATGTCAAAGGGATGGTAACGGTGAATGTAGTGATCATTCCTGTTATTGTCTTGACGCTGGCATTTGTATTGGTCCATAGTGTCATGAACGGTACGCAGGAGGTCACCTCTTCTTTTTCCAAACAAAGCAATTGGCCGGCTGGATTCACCTTTACGGCTCTCAATATCCTGCCGCTGGTCGCTGTCTTGTCTGCTATTGGAAAAGAGGTGAAAAGCAAAGGTGAGATTATCGTTGCAAGTGTTGGAAGCGGGGGCATATTAGGGGTCATCTCGCTCTTTTACAACCAAACACTCATTTCGGTAGAAAGTAAGCTTGCTCTTTTTGAAATTCCGTTGTTTGCCATTATACAAAGCTACCCTTTTTATATGCTTTTCCTGATGACCATCCTGCTTTGGATCGCCATCTATACCACTGCTGCTTCAGGTCTGCTCGGACTTGTCACCAGATTCAGGAACACCATGCCGATTCCGCTTTGGACTCTTTGTTTGCTGTTCATTCTCCTGATGGTTCCTTTTACCGCGGTCGGCTTTTCTGTCCTTGTAGCAATCCTTTACCCGCTATTTGGTCTTATCAACCTTTATCTGCTAGTTTGCATTCTACTTTATCCAATTAAAAACCGGGAAAACTGGTGAGGTATCTATCTGATTTGTCAAAATGATGGGGTATTTATTTTAGTAAAATAGTATTTTCTTGGAGAATCTAAAAGCAAACCAATTAAAGTGCCGAGGTAGGATGCAAATGGAATGGTTAAACCGTGTGTTATTGAAAATGGCAGCTTCTTTAACAAATGAGGATCTATGGGTCTCGATAGGCGAAGGATTGCTCCGGGTCTTTCTTATTATCCTTGTCGCGGGGCTTGTCATTAAAGTCGGGAAAACGCTTATCCAAAATTTCGTGAAGCTTCGGGAAAAAGGTCCCATCCGTATATCGGAACGAAGAGAAAATACTTTGTTGAAGCTTCTTCAAAATGTGTTAACGTATGTGGTGTATTTTGTTGCTTTTATCATGATTCTGGATATCGTACATATTGACGTCAGGGCTCTCTTGGCCGGTGCCGGGATTGTCGGTCTTGCGGTTGGGTTTGGGGCTCAAAACCTAGTCAAGGATATCATTACCGGATTTTTTATTATATTTGAAGATCAATTCTCTGTCGGTGATTATATCAGGACCGGAGCTTTCGAGGGGTATGTCGAGGAAATCGGACTGCGGACAACCAAGATAAAAAGTTGGACAGGGGAATTGCATATATTGCCCAATGGCAGTATTGTAGAATTAACGAACTTCTCCATTCATAATAGTGTGGCGGTGGTAGATGTGAGCATCGCCTATGAAGGAAAAATAGATGAAGCGGAACGAGTGATCCAGGAGCTCCTATCCGAGCTGCCGGCTAAATACGGAGATATGACTGAACCACCAGAGTTATTGGGAATCCAGACACTCGGAAACTCAGAAGTCGTCCTCAGGATCGTATGCGAGACGGTGCCGATGAGACATTGGTTCATCGGGCGAGCGATAAGAAAGGAAGTCAAGAACCGCCTGGATGAAGCGGGTATTGAAATTCCATTTCCGCGGCTCGTATTATATAACCGTGACCCAAAGGGAGAAGGTGCATTGGAATAGGAATGTTCCTTCCATGATAAGGAAAGATTGTTGGTAGGGAGTGTAGAAAAAAATGACAGATAAAGAATTCGGATTGAATGATGTGGTGGAAATGAAAAAAGCACACCCATGTGGAACAAATAGATGGAAAGTCGTCCGGATGGGAATGGATATCCGCATCAAATGTGAAGGCTGCGACCACACCGTGTTGATGCCCCGTAAAGAATTCACAAGGAAAATAAAGAAGATTTTGGTGAGAAGTGAAGAGTAGGGCTGGCTTGGGTAGGGAGAAAATTGCAGGAAATGAATGGTGAAAAGGGATTTAGAAACTATTCGGACATTTTGGCGATTGGTTTGGACATTTAAACACGAAAAAAAGCGTGTGTTCGGACAATTTAACGCTTCGTTCGGTCAACTATTAACGAGTTTCGGTTATTTGATAATTTCGTTCGGACACCTTTTTCAAAACTTCGGACAACAATGCGAAAACTTTGGACAACTTCGCTGAAACTTCGGACAAAAAACCTGAAAACTTCGGACATTTGCAATCTGCAACATCCAAATTCTCCGAAAAGTTGAGTAAACCCCAAACTTCTGTCGTGTGATGCCATAGCTGCTCTGCTGGAATTCAAATAAACTTGTCTTTTCCTCCCATTCTCTCTATAATTGTGGGAGGTTTAAATATGTGTTAACGGAAGTTAGGAGTGGATAAAATGGCTTTAACAGCAGGTATCGTTGGTCTTCCAAACGTAGGGAAATCAACGCTTTTTAATGCAATCACACAAGCGGGGGCGGAATCTGCCAACTACCCGTTCTGTACCATAGATCCGAACGTAGGAATCGTAGATGTTCCAGATGAGCGTTTACAAAAATTAACAGAACTTGTCAATCCGAAGAAGACTGTTCCAACACACTTTGAGTTTACCGATATTGCCGGAATCGTAAAAGGTGCAAGCAAAGGGGAAGGTCTTGGAAACAAGTTCTTGTCTCACATCCGTCAAGTAGACGCCATTTGTCACGTGGTTCGTTGTTTTGCTGATGACAATATCACCCACGTATCCGGTGGGGTGAATCCGATCGATGATATCGAGACCATCAACCTGGAGCTTATCTTAGCCGACTTGGAATCTGTCGATAAGCGTCTAGAGCGTGTAGCGAAATTGGCGAAGCAAAAAGATAAAGAAGCAGTGTATGAGCATGAAGTGCTTGTAAAAGTAAAAGAAGCACTTGAAGCCGAGCTTCCTGCACGTACAGTGGAAGTAACGGACGAGCAAGTGAAATACTTAAAAGGTATGCATCTATTAACGAGCAAACCTGTCCTTTATGTAGCAAATGTTGGGGAAGACGATGTAGCAGACACTTCAGACAACGAATACGTACAACAAGTTCGTGAATTCGCTGCAAAAGACAATGCAGAAGTCATCACCGTGTGTGCGAAAATCGAGTCCGAGATTGTCGAACTAGATGCAGACGAAAAAGCAATGTTCCTTGAAGAGCTTGGCATTAAAGAATCTGGTCTAGATCAACTGATCCGTGCTGCTTACAACTTGCTTGGTCTTGCGACTTACTTCACTGCAGGTGTACAGGAAGTCCGCGCATGGACATTCCGTACAGGCATGAAAGCTCCACAATGTGCAGGAGTCATCCATACCGACTTTGAGCGTGGATTCATCCGTGCGGAAACGGTATCATACGAAGACCTACTAGCTGCCGGCTCTCATACAGCTGCAAAAGAAGCTGGAAAAGTCCGCCTAGAAGGAAAAGAATACATCGTAAAAGACGGAGACGTCATTCACTTCCGTTTTAACGTATAAATTTGGTTCAATGAGAGGGGAATATCCCTCTCTTTTTTGTGTTTTTTGGAGAGTTCGTGCCAAAATGAGGCAAGTTGATGCCAAAATGACCCGAGTTCATGCCAAAATAAGGCAAGTTCGTGCCAAAACACCCCAAGTTGGTGCCAAACCGAAAATGTGCCCTCTTTCAATCGATCTAATAGGACATGTTGCAATAAATCCTCCCCTCTGGTATAATCTTAATTTGTGAGTAATGATTATTTATAATTGATTGCTCCTTGCCCACCAAGGGCCGCTTAGACCAAAAGGAGGTGACTGTGATGAACAAGTACGAAATCATGTATATCATCCGTCCAAACATTGAGGAAGACGCTAAAAAAGCTCTTACAGAACGTTTCAATACGATCCTAACTGACAACGGTGCAGATCTATCTGAATCAAAAGAGTGGGGCAAACGCCGCTTAGCTTACGAAATCAATGATTTCCGTGACGGCTACTATATGCTAGTAAACGTAGCTGCTGAGCCAGCTGCAGTTCAAGAGTTTGATCGTCTTGCTAAAATCAGCGAAGACATCATCCGTCATATCGTTGTGAAAAAAGAAGAAAAATAATAGTTGTCCTCTTTATGGACGTCGTCTCAAGGAGGAGTGGTTCTGATGTTAAATCGCGTAGTATTGGTCGGTCGCTTGACCAAAGACCCTGAATTGCGTTATACCCCAAGTGGAGTGGCGGTTGCTACTTTTACATTGGCAGTAAACCGTACGTTCCAGAATCAGCAGGGCGAACGTGAAGCTGATTTTATTAACTGTGTTGTCTGGAGAAAGCAAGCCGAAAACGCAGCAAACTTTCTGAAAAAAGGAAGCCTCGCTGGTGTGGATGGCCGTGTGCAGACACGCAATTATGAAGGCCAAGATGGAAAACGTGTATACGTAACGGAAATAGTGGCAGAAAGTGTTCAGTTCTTGGAGCCTAAGGGATCCGGTGGTTCTGGAAATGCATCTCGTCCTAATCCAAATCAAAATCAAGGCTATGGTTCATCACCTAACTTTGGGTATGATCAGAACCAACAGCGCAGCAATAACAACAACCAAGGTTATACTCGTGTTGATGACGACCCATTTAAGAATGATGGCCAACCAATTGATATATCCGACGACGATTTACCGTTCTAATTCTAGAAGGTATCGTTTTATAAAAATGGCTCTATAAGCCGAAAAATCTAAAAAAGAAGAGGTGAATAAAATGGCAGGAGGACGCAGAGGTGGACGTAACAAACGTCGTAAGGTTTGTTATTTCACAGCTAACGGTATCACTCATATCGATTACAAAGATACTGATGTACTAAAGAAGTTCGTTTCTGAGCGTGGTAAAATTTTACCTCGTCGTGTAACAGGAACTAGCGCTAAGTACCAACGTAAATTAACGATCGCGATCAAACGCGCTCGTCAAATGGCATTACTACCATACGTATCTGGTGAGTAATACAGCCGAATAAAAGTTAAAAGGAAGGCAGTGAGAGAATATCTTGCTGCCTTCCTTTTTGCTAGTCGTTTAATATAAGTTCCACCCTGTTGCCTGAAGCGCAAGGTGTGAGACTCCTCGCTAACTCATTTTCTTCGTGCGATGAATCGCTGTCGTAGCTTTCCTTGTCCTGCGGGGGGAAACGGTAGCTTGAGACCCCGCAGGCGAAGCCGAGGAGGCTCAAACACCGTCCCGCGGAAAGCGAACACCTGGAACGAAGGACAACAGGGAGTTTACGATACTGTCCAACATAACATTTGATTGTAATAGAATCTTAAGGATAAACTATACATATTGTGTAACTAAGCGTTCTTGGAGGTTTATATAGTGAAAACCAAACAAATAACAGAAGGAGCCACACTGCTTGGCATCTACGTGCTGCTCCTCCTCATCACACTCTATATTCCATTTCTAGGCATGATCACCCTCCTCGCGATGGTTGTCCCATTTGTCGTGTTCACCGCCAGAAACGGTTGGAAATCAGGGGTTTGGCTTACTGTAGTCGCCGGTCTATTAAGCGTTCTGCTTGGATCGCCATTGGCCTTGGTATTGAGTATTCCAGCCAGCACGGTTGGTGTCGTGATGGGACACCTCATCGGAAACAAAGCCAACCGTTATGCTATTCTAGGCGCTGCTACAGGGGTCTATTTAATCAATTATATTCTGGCATACATTGTTGCCATCGTTCTTTTTAACATTGATTTCATGGAAGTATTGCAGGGGATGATCAGGGAGTCGATGCAGGCATCAGAAGCCATTGCCACTTCTCTTGGGCAGGAGAATGCACAAGAGGGTCTAGAAAGAATGGAGGAGTACCTTAGCTATTCCACCTATCTTTTGCCGGCAATGTTTGTGCTTACTTCATTTGTGCATGCCTTTTTCTCTCAGCTCTTCACTGTTTTTATTGTGCGAAGATTGAAGATGCAGGTGACACCTTTCCCACCATTCAGGGAATTGATGCTGCCAAGAAGCTTGCTTTGGTATTATTTGATTGTACTGATTTTGTCCCTCATGCAACCGGAACAGGGATCGACCTTATATATGGCGGTACTTAACCTTTCGTTTATCCTGATGCTATTGATGACGGTACAAGGATTTTCATTCATTTTCTTCTTTTGTTATAAAAAAGGAATATCAAAAGCGGTGCCGATTACCGTCCTAATTTTATCCTTCCTAATCCCACCTTTGGTCTATATAATAAGAATGATAGGAATAGTAGATATCGGCTTTCAATTAAGAGAGAGAATACAGGGCAATAATAAAGGAAAATAACTAGCGAAACTATTAATTAGGAGCTGAACATACATGCCTAATTATTTTGAAAAACTGAATTTGCGTTATCCCGTTTATTTACTTTTTGTCATTGCACTGATTCAACTTGGGATAATCGTGTTTTTCCAATGGCAAATAGGGATTGTCAGCTTTCTGCTCCTAGGCTTGGTTGTATATCTTTACATCAAAGTGGAACAAAAGGCTAAAAAAGAAATGGAATCGTATATTTCCACCCTTTCCTATCGGTTAAAAAAGGTCGGGGAAGAAGCGTTGATGGAAATGCCAATTGGGATCATGCTTTACAATGATGATTATCAAATCGAATGGACCAACCCCTTTCTTGCTTCCTGTTTTCATGAGGAAACATTGGTAGGAAGGTCTTTATATGATGTTGGGGAGAACATGATCCCTCTTTTGAAACAGGATATCGAGACAGAAACCATTCCCTTGCATGATCGAAAATATAAAGTGGTCATCAAAAAGGCAGAACGTCTCATTTACTTTTTTGATATTACAGAACAGACTCATATCGAGAAGTTATATGAGGATGAGCGGACGGTTCTTGGCATTATTTTCCTTGATAACTATGATGAAGTGACACAGGGAATGGATGATCAGACAAAAAGTGCGATCAACAGTCAAGTGACCTCTATTATCAATAAATGGTCCATGGAAAATGGCGTCTTTTTGAAAAGAACGTCCATGGAGCGTTTTATTGTCGTGCTGAATGAACATATTCTTGTTCAATTGGAGAAGAACAAGTTCTCTATTTTAGATGAAGTACGTGAGCAAACATCCAAACAAAACATGCCTCTAACCTTAAGTGTTGGTATTGGTACAGGGGTTCCTTCCTTACCGGAGCTTGGACACCTTGCCCAATCAAGCCTTGACTTGGCATTAGGTCGTGGTGGGGATCAGGTGGCGATCAAGCAGACAAACGGAAAGGTTCGCTTTTATGGAGGCAAAACCAATCCGATGGAAAAACGCACACGTGTACGTGCACGCGTCATTTCCCATGCATTGAAGGAATTGATTCAAGGTAGTGACAAAGTCATCATTATGGGACATCGCTATCCAGATATGGATGCACTTGGCGCGGCAATTGGTATCGCCAAGGTGGCGGAACTTAACCACAAAGATGCCTATATCGTGTTAAACCAACAGGAAATGGATGCAGGCATTCACCGCCTGTTGGAAGAATTAAAAAATCATAGTGAGCTATGGGAAAAATTCATTTCACCAGAAGATGCCCTAGAGATAGCGACAGGTGATACCCTTCTGGTCGTGGTGGATACGCATAAGCCTTCCCTTGTGATCGAGGAAAAGCTGTTAAATAAAATGGACAATGTCGTCGTCATTGACCACCACAGACGTGGAGAAGATTTTATAGAAGATCCATTGCTCGTATATATGGAGCCATATGCCTCCTCCACGGCAGAGCTGGTAACAGAGCTCCTGCAATATCAGCCAAAGCGGATCAAAATCACAATGCTTGAAGCGACCGCCCTATTAGCTGGTATAATAGTAGATACGAAAAGCTTCACGGTCCGGACCGGTTCCCGTACATTTGATGCCGCATCCTACCTACGTTCCCAAGGTGCAGACACGATTCTTGTCCAAAAGCTATTAAAAGAAAATCTGGAACGCTTTGTAAAACGTGCCAAATTGATTGAGAGTTCCTATCTATTCCAAGAAGGCATTGTCATAGCCAAAGGAATACCTGAGGAGTCGTTTGATCAGGTCATGATTGCGCAGGCGGCAGATACCTTGCTAGCCATGAGCGATATCAATACATCCTTTGTCATCGCCCATCGGAATGGGGAGCAGGTCAGCATCAGTGCGAGATCGCTCGGTGATATCAATGTACAGGTCGTGATGGAAAACCTCGGCGGAGGAGGTCACCTGACCAATGCGGCGACCCAGATGAACACGACCATCGATGAAGCGGAAGAAAAACTAAAACAAGCAATAACAGAGTACTTAGAGGGAGGTTCCAAGGAATGAGGGTAATTTTTTTAAAAGATGTTAAAGGGAAAGGCAAAAAAGGCGAAGTGAAAAACGTGGCAGATGGTTATGCCCATAATTTTCTACTAAAACAAGGGTTGGCGATGGAAGCTTCAAATGGTAACCTTAAATCATTGGAAGCTCAAAAGAACAAAGAAGTCAAAGAAGCCGAACAAGAACTTGAAAATGCGAAAGAGCTAAAAGCGACGCTGGAGAAGCTGACGCTTGAATTCCATACAAAGGCTGGGGAAGGCGGCAGGCTATTCGGCAGCATCACCACCAAACAAATTGCAGAAGAGCTTCATAAGAAGCATAAAATAAAGATCGACAAGCGCAAAATGGAGCTGAACGATGCCATTCGTGCCTTAGGATACACAAATGTGCCAGTGAAGCTGCATACAGACGTTACAGCAACCTTAAAGGTGCATGTGACAGAACAAAAGTAAGAAAGATGCTCGGCTATTGCCGAGTTTTCTTTATGAGAGCTCTTTTCTAAAAATTAGGCTCTGTTAAAATATACTGTTGATTTAGCAGGAACCTAAGCTGTTGTGATAATCAACAGCTGTGTTAAACAGAGCCAAAAGATAAAAGAGCATTGCCGGAAGTAGACAATACGGTTTTCCGGGGAGGAGGAACAGGGATGAGTGATATTTTTGAAGATAGAATTCCACCGCAAAATATAGAAGCGGAACAGGCGGTCATCGGAGCCATTTTTCTAGAGCCGTCCTCACTTACATTGGCATCGGAGCTTGTCATGCCTGATGACTTTTATCGTGCCGCCCATCAAAAGATATATGACTGCATGCTCAATCTTTCCGACCGCGGGGAGCCGGTCGATTTGGTCACCGTCACATCGGAGCTTGCAAATCTGAAACTTTTGGAAGAGGTCGGAGGGGTTTCTTACCTAAGTGACATCGCTGGCTCTGTACCAACGGCAGCGAACATTGAGTATTACGCAAAGATCGTGGAGGAGAAGTCCATTCTTCGCCGTTTGATCCGCACCGCAACGAACATCGCACAAGAAGGATATAGCCGGGAAGATGAGGTAGCGGGATTATTAAACGAAGCAGAAAAACAGATTCTGGAAGTGTCCCAGCGAAAAAATTCCGGTGTATTCCAAAACATCAAAGATGTCTTGGTAAAAACCTATGACAATATCGAAACCCTTCATAACCGTAAAGGGGAAGTGACAGGGATTGAGACAGGCTTTACCGAATTGGATAAAATGACCGCAGGATTCCAGCGAAATGATTTGATCATCATCGCTGCCCGTCCTTCTGTTGGTAAAACGGCATTCGCCTTGAATATTGCACAAAACGTTGCAACAAAGGCCCGTGAAAATGTTGCCATCTTCAGTCTGGAGATGGGCGCGGAGCAGCTTGTCATGAGGATGCTTTGTGCAGAAGGAAACATCAATGCGCAGAACCTTAGAACAGGCCAGCTGACAGCAGAGGATTGGAGCAAGCTGACCATGGCCATGGGAAGCCTCTCCAATGCAGGTATCTACATTGATGATACCCCGGGTATACGTGTAAGCGAAATTCGCTCCAAGTGCCGTCGTCTAAGACAGGAAAGCGGACTTGGAATGATTCTGATTGACTACCTTCAATTGATCCAGGGAAGTGGACGTGGAGGCGGAGAGAACCGTCAACAGGAAGTATCCGAAATCTCCCGTTCCCTAAAAGCATTGGCAAGGGAACTGGAAGTCCCTGTTATCGCCCTGTCCCAGCTATCTCGTGGGGTGGAGCAACGTCAAGACAAGCGACCGATGATGTCCGATATCCGTGAATCCGGAAGTATCGAGCAGGATGCCGATATCGTTGGTTTCTTATACCGTGATGACTATTACGATAAAGAAAGTGAAAACAAGAACATCATCGAGATCATCCTGGCAAAACAGCGTAACGGCCCTGTTGGAACGGTTTCACTGGCTTTCGTAAAAGAATATAATAAATTTGTTAATTTGGAGCGGCGATTTGATGATGAATCCGTCCCTCCAGGGGCATAATAAAAGGCATCTACGTCATGTAGGTGCCTTTTTGGTTATACAAAGCTGTTTTCATCTTCAATATGCAGTAACCATGTTGATCGTAGTGGAAGGCGCGAAGACTTCTGCGGGAGGAAGGGACAAGGAAGACCCCGCAACGTAGTGAGGAGGCTTCCGGACCGCCCGCGAAAAGCGAAGCGCCTGAAACGGAGATCAACGAGCTAAGTGCAGTATATAAGTTAATTTAGGTTTAGATGTTAGTCTTAATTACGAACAAATAAGTTTTACTTTTATATAATTGTTCGTGTTTTGGTTGACTTTCTTGCGATCAGCTGATAAACTTACTTTGGTTGAAAAATGAATTTAAAAAGTTACATATTTAGTGGAGGTGTACGCTCTATGGCATCAGTAGTCGTAGTAGGAACACAATGGGGAGACGAAGGAAAAGGGAAAATTACCGATTTTCTTTCTGAGAATGCAGAGCTTATTGCACGTTACCAAGGGGGTAACAACGCAGGACACACAATTAAATTTAACGGTGAAACATATAAATTACACTTAATACCTTCTGGAATTTTCTATAACGACAAGACTTGTGTTATCGGGAACGGAATGGTTGTAGATCCTAAAGCATTAATCAAAGAATTAAAATATTTACATGACCGCGGTGTGAGCACAGACAATCTGCGCATTTCAGACCGTGCCCATGTGATCCTTCCATATCACTTGAAGCTTGACGAAGTGGAAGAAGAGCGCAAAGGCGCAAACAAGATCGGTACAACGAAAAAAGGAATCGGACCAGCTTACATGGACAAAGCAGCTCGTGTTGGTATCCGTATTGCGGACTTGCTTGACCGTGAACTTTTTGAGGCGAAGCTTGCACACAACTTAGCTGAAAAGAACCGTCTTTTAGAAAGAATGTACGAAACAGAAGGATTCAAGTTAGAAGACATCTTAGATGAGTACTACGAGTACGGACAGCAATTTGCAAAGTACGTAACCGACACTTCTGTTGTGTTAAACGATGCGCTTGATGATGGCCGCCGTGTTCTTTTCGAAGGCGCTCAAGGGGTTATGCTTGATATCGACCAAGGAACATACCCATTCGTAACATCTTCCAACCCTGTAGCAGGTGGAGTTACAATCGGTTCTGGTGTTGGCCCATCAAAAATCGACCATGTGGTAGGTGTGGCGAAAGCTTACACTACTCGTGTTGGTGACGGTCCTTTCCCAACAGAACTAGACAATGAAATTGGTCACCAAATCCGTGAAGTAGGAAGAGAGTACGGTACCACTACTGGCCGTCCGCGCCGTGTTGGTTGGTTTGACAGTGTAGTTGTACGTCACGCACGTCGTGTAAGTGGTATGACAGACCTTTCCTTGAACTCCATCGACGTGTTAACAGGTATTGAAACGCTGAAAATTTGCGTAGCTTACAAATATAAAGGTGAAGTGATGGAAGCATTCCCTGCAAGCTTGAAAGTACTTGCTGAATGTGAGCCAGTTTACGAAGAAATGCCAGGCTGGACGGAAGACATCACAGGCGTCAGAAGCTTGAGTGAGCTACCAGAGAACGCTCGTCATTACATTGAGCGCGTATCTCAGCTTACAGGCATTCCATTGTCCATCTTCTCTGTAGGGCCAGATCGCTCTCAAACGAATGTGGTACGCAGTGTGTATGCGAAGTAATTAAATTAGTGTAGCCCTCCTTTGTGGGGGCTTTGTTTTTTGTCTGATTTAGACAGAACGTGCGGGACTTTTTTAGAAACTATTATTTTTTTGAAAAAGTTATTGCAAGGTTCGTAGATAGTATGCTATTATTAAAAACGTCGTCAAAAGAGATTCTGAAATACATAAGGCGAAGTTGATTTTAGGTGCCGTTAGCTCAGTCGGTAGAGCATGTTGGATAAGCTGCGAAGCGCAACTTCAGCGCACTCGTTGACATTCATCCAGATTAAGCTAGTAGAAACGAGGGCGTCTACAGAGTATGCTTCCTCGAACCTATTAAAGATTTTAAATAGTATCAATATTGTAATTAATCACTTTAATTAGGTGCCATTAGCTCAGTCGGTAGAGCATCTGACTTTTAATCAGAGGGTCGAAGGTTCGAGTCCTTCATGGCACACCATTCCTTTTAAAAATAGTAAGGCCCATTGGTCAAGCGGTTAAGACACCGCCCTTTCACGGCGGTAACACGGGTTCGAATCCCGTATGGGTCACCATTTTCTTTTAACTTAGGTCCCGTGGTGTAGCGGTTAACATGCCTGCCTGTCACGCAGGAGATCGCCGGTTCGATCCCGGTCGGGACCGCCATTTATACATATTCTTAGCTCTTTTTAAGAGTTCTAGGCTCGGTAGCTCAGTTGGTAGAGCAATGGACTGAAAATCCATGTGTCGGCGGTTCGATTCCGTCCCGAGCCATCTCAAAGCAGCGCGTTCATCTTATGGTGAACGTGCTGTTTTTTAGTTTGGAGTCTAGGTAATTCAAACTTTTTCTAAAAGCCCGAAACATCTCCGGAAGTCATACAAGGGTCAAATAGTAGTACTCTAATCACCAATTTAACTTTCGCTCTAAGCCCAGCCATTCCAGCAATGTTACCCCTCTGTAACAATAAAGGATAAATTCCCCTTCCATTCCAGCCACAACATTAAAACTATGTAAAATTACCCATAAAACATACCTAAATAAGGAAAAAAACCTATGAATCGCCTAAATATGACAAGAATAATACAATTCTATTACATCTTTCGTTCTAGTATTCTATTGGATTATGGACATATGGTATGGTAAAGTAGTCGGAAATTTTAAATGGGTATCATTAGACCTAATACGAGGAATCTAGTAAACCTAAATAAAAACTGTTTAAAGAACGGGGAAAGAAATCAGGGGGAAATAAAGACCATGATGAACCGATTAAAGCGTATATATAGTACATACACCAAAAAACAAAATAGTAAACATATATCTCAAAAAAATCGTTTTTCTACTTTTACAAAAAGAGTTATGGTGGTAACGACTGTAGCTGCTTCTACCATCTCGTTGGGCGCTATGGCTGTCCATGCAAGTGAAAATTCCCTACTAGGTACTATTTATCATGTGTACCTGAATGGTGAGCGTGTGGGAGCTGTGGACGATAAACAAGCGTTGGATAAAGCGGTAAATGAAAAGATCGATTCTGTTCAGAAGCAATTTAAAAATCTGGAGCTTTCCGTTGGTAACCAAGTTTCTGTCGTGCCTGAAAAGGTATTTCGACCATCAGCTGAGAACCAAGAGACGATTGATACGGTTGTCGAGCAGGTAGAAGTGAAAGCAAGCGCGTCCGCATTGACCATTAACGGGAAAGAAGTAGTACTTCTTAAAGATCAGGAAGAAGCGGAAAAAGTAATGGAGCTTCTCAAATTGGATTATGTGTCCAAGGAAGATCTAGAAGCTTTAGAGAAAAAGCAAAATGATGAAAACGCTGATAAGGAACTTCCTGAATTGAAAAAAGGTGAGTCTCGTATATTAGACGTTTCCATCTCGGAAAAAGTTTCATTTTCTAACAAAAATGTTGAACCGGAAAATGTAGTTTCTGTTAAAGAAGCACTTGAACAGATTAAAAAAGGAACAAAAGAAGCAAAAAAATATGAAGTACAAGTTGGAGATTCCTTAGGGGATATTGCGGAAAAGCATGATTTGACTTCAGAAGAGTTATTGAAATTGAATCCAGATATCGAAATGAGTTCATTGCTTGCAGTCGGGAAAACATTGAATGTGTCCGCTAAAAAGCCGTACCTCAAAGTATTGGTAAAAGAAGAGGCTTCTAAAAATGAAGAAATCCCTTACGAGCAGGAAGTCATTGAAGACAAAGAACTTCCAAAGGGAGAAACGAAAGTGAAGCAACAAGGAGTAAATGGTGAAAAGAACGTCCGCACCATTACGACGAAGGAAAATGGCGTTACGATGAAAACGGAAGTAACGCATGATGAAACGTTGAAAGAACCTGTGAAACACATCGTGATAAAAGGTACAAAAGTGATTCCTTCCCGCGGAAGCGGCTCACTTGCATGGCCTGCAGTAGGCGGCTATATCTCCAGTAAAATGGGACACCGCTGGGGCAAAATGCACAAAGGGATCGACATCGCCCGTCCAAGTGACAGAACGATTAAAGCAGCCGATAACGGCGTTGTGGAATCTGCCGGTTGGGATGGCGGTTACGGAAACAAGATTGTCATCAACCATCAGAATGGCATGAAAACCATTTATGCTCACCTTGATTCCATGAGTGTATCCGTAGGAGAAACTGTTTCTCGTGGATCAAAAATTGGTGTCATGGGAACGACTGGTCAATCAACAGGCGTCCACTTACACTTTGAAGTATACAAAGACGGTCAGCTAAAAGACCCATTGCAATATCTAAACAACTAAACACATACACCAGCCTCTAGCAACCTGAAAGACAGCTAGAGGTTTTTATTTGCTATAGAGCCATACAAATTCACCTTGTAGTGCAAGGTGTGAGACTCCGGACCCCGGCGTGGGTTGAGCTCCCTGAAGCAATGTGAGGAGGCACAAGCAGCGCCCTCTGGATAAGCGAACGCCTGGAATGGAAATCTACAAGGAGTTACCAAAGCTTTCCCTTAATAGATGCTTTACAGAGCACTACATGGTAAAGTAAATAGTATAATGCTTTCGTAAATACTGAATGATATAAATAGATAGAAGTTGAAGGAGCGAAACTCAGATGGAAAAGAAAATATTAGTGGTAGACGACGAGAAACCAATTGCCGATATATTGAAATTCAACCTTCAAAAAGAAGGCTATGAAGTGTACTGTGCTTATGACGGCGAAGAAGCGGTCAATAAGGTAGAGGAAGTACGCCCAGATTTAATTTTACTCGATATCATGCTACCGCAACGTGACGGCATGGAAGTATGCAGGGAAGTACGTAAAAAATATGAAATGCCAATCATCATGCTGACAGCAAAAGATTCCGAAATTGATAAAGTACTCGGGCTTGAGCTTGGGGCTGATGACTATGTAACGAAGCCATTCAGCACGCGTGAGTTGATTGCACGTGTGAAGGCCAACCTGCGCCGTCACCAGCAAAAGGCTGCCGACACGGAAGAACCGACGGAAATCACGATTGGGTCCCTTGTGATCCATCCTGATGCCTATATGGTGACAAAACGTGGAGACATGATCGAATTGACGCACCGTGAGTTTGAATTGCTTCATTATCTTGCCAAGCATATTGGACAAGTAATGACACGTGAGCATCTCCTGCAGACAGTTTGGGGTTACGATTATTATGGAGATGTGAGAACCGTGGACGTAACGGTACGTCGCCTACGTGAAAAAATTGAGGATAATCCAAGTCATCCGACATGGATAGTTACAAGAAGAGGAGTTGGCTATTACCTGCGACAAACCGAGCAGGAATAATATACATGAAAAAGGTAGGTTTTTTTCGATCCATTCATCTTAAGTTTGTGGTGATTTATGTATTGCTGATATTGGTTGCCATGCAGATCATTGGGGTTTATTTTGTCAGTAAGCTGGAAAGTCAGCTGATTGAAAACTTTAATGAATCCTTGAATGAGCGTATCAACCTTTTGGCATACAGCATTGAACAAGAAATAAAGAAGCAACGGGATGATACCTCTCCAACCATTGAGGAGGATATCCGTGCCGTGCTGCAAGATGTAACAATGGAAGACATTGATGAGATTCGAGTCATGAATGCAAACAGCAGGGTTTTGGGGACCTCTAATCCATACAACCAAACAAGTGTCGGAAAAAGGACGACAGAGCTTCTAGTAAAAAGGGCTTTAGTCACAGGAAAGTCAACTCCAAAGGATGCAATAGATCGGCAGACCTTGAATCGGATTAGACAAATAGCCACTCCTGTAAAATCGAATAACCAAGAGATTATCGGTGCCATTTATGTAGAGGCTTCCATGGAAAAGCTCTATACACAGATGCGTCAGATCAATGGGATATTTGCCACAGGAACGATCATTGCCATGGCATTTACTGCGGTACTTGGAGTCATCCTTGCCCAGACTATTACAAGACCGATGTCTGATATGAGAAAACAGGCCCTGGAAATGGCAAGAGGGAACTTCTCTCGTAAGGTTAATATCTACGGAAACGATGAAATCGGTCAATTGGCGCTTTCCTTCAATAACTTGACAAAAAAGTTGCAGGAAGCTCAAGCGACCACTGAGGGTGAACGTAGAAAGTTGAGTTCTGTTTTATCCCATATGACTGATGGCGTAATTGCCACTGATAGAAAAGGAAGGATCATCCTCATTAATGAACCTGCCTTGGGAATGTTAGATGTTCCACGTGAAACAGTCATAAACAAATCAATTATTGAAGTGTTAGGGATTGAGGAAACCCATACATTTGACCTCTTGATTTCCGAACAGGAATCCTTGATTCTTGATTTCAGTACGGAGAAAAAACCGTTTATACTCAGGGCGAGCAACTCTGTCATTCAGAAGGAGACAGGGTTTATTAATGGTTTGATTACCGTCTTGCACGATATCACCGAACAGGAAAAAATCGATCAGGAGCGGCGTGAATTTGTGGCGAATGTATCGCATGAATTAAGAACGCCACTGACTACGATGCGCAGTTATTTAGAGGCATTGGCTGATGGGGCCTGGAAGGATGACGAGATCGCACCTAGGTTCTTGGATGTCACGCAAACCGAAACGGAAAGGATGATCAGGCTCGTAAATGATCTATTGCAACTTTCCAAAATGGATTCCAGAGATTATCATTTTTATAAGAAGCAGATAGATTTTGGTGAATTCTTTAATCGAATT
The DNA here is from genome assembly GCF_021991925.1 of Sutcliffiella horikoshii. Lineage (GTDB taxonomy): Bacteria > Bacillota > Bacilli > Bacillales > Bacillaceae_I > Sutcliffiella_A > Sutcliffiella_A horikoshii_F. The sequence goes on from NZ_RXZI01000002.1 coordinate 41,579, forward strand.
ATTGACCGATTTGAATTATCCAAATCTCAGAAGGTTTCTTTTATCCGAAACATTCCTAGCCAAGAGGTTTTGGTTTCTATTGATACAGATAAAATCACGCAGGTCTTGGATAATATTATTTCCAATGCCATGAAATATTCGCCAGAGGGTGGGACCATTATCTTCACCGTTGATATTGAGGAATCAGCCAATCAAATCTTGGTAAGCATCAGTGATCAAGGAGTTGGAATTCCAAAAGCTGATATTAATAAAATCTTTGAGCGTTTCTATCGAGTGGATAAAGCAAGAACAAGAATGCTTGGGGGTACTGGACTGGGGTTGGCGATTGCCAAAGAAATGATCCAAGCCCATGACGGTGATATATGGGCATCGAGTGAAGAAGGAAAAGGCACTACCATCTACTTCACACTTCCTATCTCCCAAGAGGAACAAGAGGATGACTGGGCATGAATTATGAAACTATTAAATCATTAATTTTAACCTTTCTTGTACTACTAAGCCTCGTTCTTACATGGAATCTGTGGACCTATCAACCTGATTATGAATACATCAATAGCGATCGGGTCATCAGTGATGTGGAAATCAGGGAAAAGAAGGAAATCAACCAACTTATAAAACCAAGCTATATGCTTTTTCATTATGATGATGTACATCATGGCAATGTGGATACAGATCGTTTTATGAATGAGTTTAAAAGTTGGAGCCTTTATGATATTGAACGGGTGGACAATAACAACCATGACTTTACTTCTTTCGTGCATGGCAACAGAAAAATGGAAGTGGTATTTCCTGATGACATCCCGTTGCAGACATTCCGTTATCTAACAAACTTTAGGGATAGTGAAATCCCGGAAATTAATATCAACAGAATATTGGTTGATTTTAACGTCGTATCGGAAGGTAGTGAGCAAACCATCTTCTTGGTCAACTACGAAGAGAAGGATGTTTATTCGGCAAGAGTAAGCAACTTATCCCTTAACCAAATGGAGCGTGCCTTTTATCAAACAGGAAGAACAAATCCGCTCTACCTCTCTTTAAAAGCGGAGGATGATCGATATGTATTCTTCCCTGCCCTGGATAGGAAAGAGGAGCAAATACGCACCTATAGTTACTTTACCGATCAGTTAAATCCGGAAGATTTCAAGGATGCACTTTTTAGCGATCCGAGTATTGTAACAAAAGACATGACGCTCGATGCGGAGGTATACCGTGATGATTCCAGGCTGATGAGGGTAACCAATCATGATTATAAACTCCAATATGTAAACCCCGGGAACACCGGACAAGGAAATACGTTGGAATTCAATGTCATTGAGCAAGGAATCGAGTTTGTGAATAATCATAGCGGCTGGACGGGACCTGTAGAAAATTATAAGCTGGATAAATGGAATAGAAGTACTCTCGAGGACACCGTTTCCTTTCGAATGTATGTGGGTGACTATCCAATATTCAACTTTAATTCAGATGCCGTCACAGAGATTGTGCAATCTTGGAGGAATAATGAACTGCGTGAATATACCCGGCCAATTTTTGAATTTGGCATCATTGTGCCAAGATCGCCCCAAAAGAAACTTCCTAGGGGCGAGCGTGTATTGAGGGAAATGGAAAAGTGGAACATCGATACAAGCAAAGTGACGGATATTAAAATCGCTTATGAACTCAAGCGAAGTTCTGAAACAACGGAGATCATCACGATTGAACCGATATGGGTTTACCAGGAAAACCATTCAACATGGTCTAAGCTTACCTTTACGGAAAACGATGATCTAGAAGGGGGAATGTAAGATGGATTGGAGGAAAACCAAGACAATCTTCATCCTTACGTTCCTTGTCTTAAATATCTTCCTTGGTGCAAAAATACTTGATAAAAGAGAGAAAAGTCAGTTGGAATTACTTGCTGAAGCCTCTACAGAGGAAAAGTTTGAGGTAGATGAAATTACCTATGCAGACCTTCCAAAAGCACCTTCCAAAGAAAGCTATATCAGCGGGAGCAGCTATGTGTTCACGGATGATGATGTGAAAAAGTTAATGGAGGAAAAGGGGCAAGAGGTAAAGCGTATAGATGAAACGACCATACATGCAGAGTGGAAGGAACCGATCGCGCTTCCAGAAACGAATATGACCTCAAAGCTCCATACTATTTTCCAAGATCAAATCCTTTTTGCAGACCAATATAAGTTTTGGGGCTTTAATCCTGTGAGCAATACGTTATATTTTTTCCAGCAATATGATGGTAAGCATATTTACAGTAACTCAAGTGGGATGGTAACGGTGCAATTAAACGAGCTTGGTGAGATTGTTGCCTATATGCAGACATATATCACCGATCTTGAGGAAATGGATGTAGAGCAAGACGTCATCTCCGTTTTCAATGCATTGGAGAACTTATACAACAGCGGCGATTTACGGTCAAGAAGCCATGTCAGTCATATGGAACTCGGTTATTACACCTTGTTGGATAATACGAACTCACATGTATTGATTCCGACTTGGCATATCGTCATCAACGAGAACAAGAACTTGGAACAGGACTTTTTCGTAAACGCATTTGAAGGATCCATTATTAAAAAAGACAATCGAACATTGGAGTGAAGTGACATGAGCCTGCATTTTAGCGTGCTAGCAAGCGGCAGCACAGGAAATGCAATTTATGTCGCGACAGAGGAGCATTCTTTATTAATCGATGCTGGTTTGAGCGGCAAAAAAATGCAAGAACTGTTTAATGGGATAGGCAGAAAAATAGAAGATCTATCCGGAATTTTGGTGACACATGAGCATAGCGATCACATCAAGGGGCTTGGCGTTCTTGCCAGAAAGTACAAGCTCCCGATCTATGCCAATGAAAAGACATGGAAGGCGATGGACGGCCTGGTTGGCGTCATCCCGACAGAACAAAAATTCACGTTTGAGATGGAGCAGGTGAAAACATTCGGTGGACTTGATGTCCAATCCTTCGGTGTATCTCACGATGCAGCAGAGCCGATGTTCTATTCCTTCCATGACGGTGATAAAAAAGTAGTTGTCATCACCGACACAGGTTATGTCAGCGACAGGGTGAAAGGCATCATTTCCGATGCCGACGCCTATGTTTTTGAGAGCAATCATGACGTGCAGATGCTGCAAATGGGACACTATCCATGGAGCATCAAACGACGTATCCTAAGCGATGTAGGACACGTATCCAATGAGGATGCAGCCCTTGCCATGGCAGATGTCATGGGAGACAAAACGAAGCGTATTTATTTGGCGCATTTAAGTAAAGATAATAACATGAAAGATCTAGCGAGGATGTCTGTCCAGCAAACACTTGCCACACAAGGTGTAATCGTGGGGGAACAAGTGGAATTGTATGACACAGACCCTGAGAAACCAACCGCGCTTGCTTTCGTGTAAAAGTCTTAGGCTTATAGCGCCTTTCTTTTTGTCTTTTTCCTGGACTTTTACATGAAGCGTCGAGGGTAGTAGCGATGTGAAGGAAAGGAAGGTCAACATGGGATATTACGACAATCAAGATCCATCCAAACATTCTAAGCAAAAAGGAAACAGAGGGAAGTATTTTCTCCCTGGTATCGTGGCATTATCACTTGGTGTTTTATTACTCGTCGTGGCATTCCCCGGACTGACAGGAAGAGTGATGCCAGATGGAAGTGACCGTCAGGCGGTGGAGCAACGCGAGCAGCTCCCAAATCAGCCTGAATCAGGTGGGACAGCCGCAGAGATCCGCAATGTCTCCGTTAATGTAACATCAGGTGTAACAGAAGCGGTCGACAATGTCGCAGAAGCAGTGGTCGGCGTCATCAACCTGCAAAATGCCTCCTTCTGGAACGATACAGAAGTGGAAACAGATGAGGAAGGCGAAGCAGGGACAGGCTCTGGCGTCATCTATAAAAAAGAAAATGGAAAAGCCTATGTGGTGACGAACTATCATGTGATTGAAGGGGCATCCCAAGTGGAACTCAGCCTGATTGACGGTACAAGGGTACCGGCAGAAGTGCTTGGTGAAGATCCGCTGACAGACCTTGCTGTGTTATCCATGACAGATGAAATGGTGACAAAGGTGGCGGACTTTGGCGACTCTGACAGCGTGCGTACAGGCGAGCCCGTCATCGCGATCGGAAACCCACTTGGACTGCAATTTTCCGGCTCGGTAACACAAGGAATTATCTCCGGAACAGACCGGAGCATCCCTGTGGATGTAAACAGGGATGGCACACCGGACTGGCACTCAGATGTGATGCAGACAGACGCTGCCATCAACCCTGGTAACAGCGGAGGCGCATTAATTAATATCCAAGGGAAAGTCATCGGCATCAACTCGATGAAAATTGCCCAGTCTGCGGTAGAAGGAATCGGCTTGGCCATTCCGGTCAACTCGGCGATCCCAATCATTAATGACTTGGAGCAATACGGTCAGGTAAAACGTCCATACTTCGGTGTCAGCATCGGTTCTTTGTCCGATGTATCAAGCTACCACTGGCAACAGACCTTGAAGCTTCCGAAAGAAGTAAGTGCAGGAGTGTATATTACAGGAGTGACACCTGGTTCACCGGCAGCAAAAGCAGGGTTGCAGGAGTATGACGTAATTGTGGACCTTGACGGCGAACAGGTGCGGGATGTCATTGAGTTGCGTAAGCATCTTTATAATGAAAAACAGGTCGGCGATGATATGACGGTTACGTTCTATCGAGGCAAGGATCAAAATTCAACGACTGTGAATTTGACGGAAGACACAACAGGCGAATAAGAAGAAAAGGGGAGGGATGGCAGAAATCTCTCCCCTTTCTGTTTTCACACATGTGGATAAATGGTATCCTAGTGAAGTTAAAGAAGGATTGGAAAGGACTGTGGATAAAATGAAATGCTGTTTAGAACATATCGAGTTAGCAATGGAAATGTACATAGATGAACACGAGGAAGCACCAATTCTAGAGATGTTACCGGAAGAAGAAAAGTTATCAACAACCTGTGAATTTTGTAAAGAAGCTGCAATATATATGGTGGGGAACTAATATTCGCCCACTAAATGTGGATAGAAATTGTTGATATGTGGATAACTTTTGTGGATAAACTGTTTGCAAGGTGGTATGACATGTGAATATCTCAATAATCACAATAGGAAAACTAAAAGAGAAGTATCTGAAACAAGGAATCAATGAGTATTTGAAACGTTTGAGCGCCTACGCAAAAATAGACATCATTGAGCTCCCAGACGAAAAAGCACCAGAACAACTAAGCGACGCCGAAATGGAACAAGTAAAAAATAAAGAAGGCGAACGGATCCTAGGGAAAATTTCCGATGACACGCATGTGATTGCTTTGGCGATTGAAGGAAAGCAGCGTTCATCTGAAGAGTTAGCAAAGGAAATGGACAAGCTTGCGACATATGGAAAGAGTAAGGTGGCGTTTGTGATTGGGGGATCCTTAGGATTGAGCGGGGACGTGATGAAGAGGGCGAATGATACGTTGTCTTTTTCGAGGATGACGTTTCCGCATCAGTTGATGAAGTTGATACTCTTGGAGCAGGTTTATCGGGGGTTTCGGATAATAAGGAATGAACCATATCATAAGTAGTTAATGTATAAAAAAGAACCACCTAGAACATTTAAACTATAGAGTTTTAGGTGGTTTTAAAATTATAATTTTCATTTCTTTACCCACTTTCTACCTTTCTCTTGGGTTGGTGGAAGTCGGTCTCCCTTATCAATTTTTACTTCGCGTGGTTTAGGCACTTCCCCACCTCTTGGACCCACTTCTACATATTTTCCAGGGGATTGATTATCCATACCAGGCTTTTTTAAGTTGCTCAAATTTTTCACCTCCTTTTCAAATTGCTACTACTGTCTGTAGTTGTTATTTTATTATTTAAAGTTCAGTTCTTACTATATTGCTGTAAGGTCTCAGCTAGGATTTTTTTGAGTTAAACTCACAACTGGTAGAGTTCCCATGAAAACCAACTCAGTATCTTTCTTGGTCCTCCGCAACCTTCCCAACCTTAGGCGACAAATCTTCATACACAACAGACTTGTTCAGTCGCTTTCTAAAATACATGTTCAACTCCGGGTCTGTACAAAAAATAAAACAACCTTTTTGTCCCCTAGTCATAAGTGTCCTATAGGTATTGCGAATAATCTGATCTGCCAGCGCCTGAGCTTTTTCAGGGTCTTCTTTTGCAATAGTTTTAATCCCTTTAAGTGACTGATCTGTTTTTGCTCGTTTTTTATAATCTGTTACAACTTGTTCATCTTGATAGGCAAGATCTGGCCCAATAATAACTCCTACGTAATCAAACTCTAGTCCCTGAGAGGTATGAATACAGCCGGCTTCGGTTACGGAATCAGGTTCAATAGCCCATATGCTGTCATTTAGATTCCAGCTGATGTTAAAGTTGTGTTCAGGAATTTCGATATCTTTATGAAGCGTATTATTCCTACCATTCTTCGGCCATTCCCAACAGTAGCCTGCAAGAATACGTGATTTATTATTTTTCATGTTGAGCTGTTCAATTTCTTTCAATATGGCATTCGGATCATCGTATACCTGGAAATCATAATCAATTCCACGGTCGTGGGCATTGGCGGTTTCCCTGATCTGAAGCACATCATCAAGCCATGCCATATATGCATCCGAACCGTCACAGCGGAATTGTGAAGAAAGTTTGCCTTGAATCAGTTCTGCACCAAATTCTTCTGCATACTTTTTAATTAAGTCAATGCTGCCAATGTCTTTTAGTGTTACCTTTTGATTTTCATCAATAAAGAATAACGTAAACTTAGAGGAATGGATGACTTCTTTTATTTGATTCTCCCCTTTATTGCTGAACAGACCTGATTTTTCATTCAATCGGTGGGCTTCATCAATAATAAGAACATCAAATTCATTCTCATCAGATTCCGTAAAGCTACCAGATCCTTTAAACAGATTGTCTATTTGTGTTTTTTTAATCGTCCCTTTCAGTTTAGAAGCATACACATTGCGAGGTGCTGAATTCTTCGAGACGTACATTGCAGTTAGACCTTGGTTAATGAGATTTACTAGTAAGTTAATTGCCATAACAGACTTTCCGGTTCCCGGTCCACCTTCAATAACCATGACACTCTTCTTGTTATTTTTAATGCTCTCCAGTGCTAGCTGGTAGGCGTCCTCATAGAACACTTTTTGCTCATCAATTAATACAAATTCCTGGTTTCCTTTCAGCAAGCTTGCAAGTGAGTCCTGTAACGATTTGGATGGTCGAATTTTCCCGTGCTCAATCTGGTAGATTAGCTGGTTGCGGTCACCGAAGCGCACGTATTTTTTAATAAAATCCCTTAATCTCTGAATTTCTCCTTTTCCAAAGACAGGTGCTTTGGCTATATGATCCGCATAGTGAGGATCCAATATAGGATCGTTCTCTGCCTTTCGGTAATTATGTAAATAGGCGCATGGATTCAACGCAATATGCTGATTCTGCACATTTTGATTAAAGTCTTCGATTAAGGCTGCATAGGACCAAGCCTGATAAGAAGGGTGAGTCACAGTCCGCATACTTCCCCCAAGGTAGGTAGAGACAAGGGCATCCTTGGTAGTTACTTTTTCCACCTCAGACCACTGTTTCAACTCCACAATCACCACATGATCCTGCTCACCATCGTGGCCGGCTATTAGAAAATCAACACGTTTTGATGTATTTGGAATCTTAAATTCTATTGCGACAGATGTATCACTAGGAATCTCTTGATCCTGCAAAACATTCGACATTCGGTGGAGAGAATTCTCCCAAGAGTTGATTTCACTTTTGCTTGTGCGGCCAATTTTTTTTTGATAGGACTCGTATAAGCGTTCTACTAGAAGTTCATTTGTAACATCGAATATAAACTCGGTTTTGGTAGCTTCGTAAATGATCAATGGGGTTCACCTCTGGAAGGGTTGTTTTGTTATATATTATCATTTATTGGAAAGTTCAGTGGTATAAAAATACAGATAAGTGTAAAAAGTTCATACTCATATATTATAATAGAGTGTGAAAGAATATTATGGCGAACTTTAATTTATTCTACTTCTTACAATAATTAGTATAATTTATAATGAAGATGCTTTTGAGAATAGAGGGGTCGGTATTTTATGAGAAACCAAATAAAATTACAAGACATTAATGAACATTTCAATGAAGATAAAAAACTAATTTCTGATGAAGAACAAGACAAGCTATTATTAGTAAATGTTAGATTATTTAAATGTAGACTTTATAATTTAGGATTGAAATATCTAATAACTTCTACTTGTGCGATTACTCAATCAGATATTGAAAAGTGTTATTTAAGGTATGCTACGTTTAATAATGTTGATTTTACTGGTACAAATTTTATTAATTGTGATTTAGAAAATGCAATTTTTAATTCTTGTAACTTGCGATATGTAACTTTTAGAAACTGCAAGTTAAATCTAAAAGAAATTTTAGGATGTTTACCTTCAGAGATAAATTTAAAAGTATCTTTACTAAAAGAGTTAAGGATGAACCAATTAAGTTTAGGAGATAACAAAACAGCAGATGAATTATTAATAAAAATTCATGATGCAGAAAAGGATTTACTATTAGAAAGGGTTAAATGTAATACTAGTTATCATAAAAAAAGGGAAGATGGCATTTCAAGAACAATAGCGTTTTTCAATTACATAATGTTACAAATAAATGATTTTGTTTGGGGGTATGGCCTCAAATTAAAAAAATTATTTAGAACAGGGGTATTAATATTACTTTTATTTGCTGTATTAATATATTTTTTTACAGGTGAAGAGTATATGGTTATTCTTGAAACATCCCATGATAATAAAGTTAAATTGAATTTTTGGGAATCACTATATGCAAGTTATACTAATTTTACGACTATAGGATACGGCCATTATATCCCCACAAGATTAACAAGTATAATACTATTTTCAATACAAAATTTATTGGGATTAGTTTTTTTAGGGTTTCTAATTTCTGGTGTCTACAGGAGAATTGCTAAATGAAAATAGTGGATTTCTCGTATACAACAGACATAATAAATGTAATCCTATTTGGATCAACAGCTAGAGAAGACGCAGATGAGTTTTCTGATGTTGATATATTCTTGTTAGTAGAGGATGTATCCCAAGAAAGAACAGAGGAATTAATTCAATTCGTTAAAGAAAAATTAGAATATGACAATATAGGATTTTCTTTATACAGGAAATCAATTTTTGAAAAATTAATGTCGGAAGGCTCAATGTTTTTATGGCACCTAAAAACTGAAGGTAAGTATATATATTCTAGAGATAACCTAGATTTATTTAAAGACTTAAAACCTTTTGAAAACTTCACGAAAAATTTAAATATTTATACAAAGTTATACTCTCAAACCATTAACAGTATAAAAGTAAATGGTAGTAATGCTTTTGATTTTTCTCAATTATTTTTTATATGTAGAAACATTTGTCTATTAACTTGTTATAGATTAGGATTCCCGACATTTGGTAGAATTGAAGTTTACTCAAAATTAGTTGATTACTTAAATTTTACACCAATAGATTGGGAGAATTATATCTATTTATCAAAATGGAGATTGAACTATACGAGGGGGGTGGGTTTAAAAATAAATCAACCTAATGCTAAAAAGTTATTAGAACTATTTCAACAAATAGAAGCATTAGTTAAAATTTGTACTGAAATTATTATACAAGGGGAAAACAATGAGAGAATTAGATACGCTGAGAAAAATACTTGAAGATATAAGAGAAAATAAAACTATAATTTTTGATTATGAAAAAGTAAGTAACCTCGAGAGGGAACTTTTTCTATCTGTAAATAGGTTAATGAAAGTAAAGTTTGATTATGAATTAGATGGTTTTAATAATACTCATTTGATGAAATTTTTAGATTATCTAAAAAGATCAAAAGTAGATGTAGACGAACAGGTGAGAGATTTAATAACAACTGGATTTATTCTTAATTCAATGATTACAAAAAGAAATTTAAGTTTAGGTTATGGAGATTCACACAAAGTAATTGAGAATAAAAATTTAGTACAGTTTTTAGAAACTCTAGAAAAGTATATAGAAAATTATGAATATATATTAGCAAACATGTAATTATGTTTAGGGCAAATTTATGTGTATGGATTCCAGTGTTATACTTGCTGTGTTAGTAGTAAAGGAGTATAAAGCTGTTAAACGGATGAAAAAAACAAGAGTCAATTATGGTAAAAGCTTAAAAAGTGCCCTTTCTAAATTGTAGAGGGACTTTTTTATTAGTCAAGGGGGATAGGGAATACTGCTCACTCCACAAATATAGGAGGAAGGTTAGACGTTAGCCTTGCATCTTTTTCTCACAATTACCTCGCAAAAGATTAAGTTATAAAACCTCTACTAAGAGGTATTGTTACCTTTACACGGAATTTGTGGAGGTAACAATATGCGTGTTGGTGGATTGGGATTAGTCATTTTAGCAGCAATTTTATGGGGGATTTCCGGAGGACTCGGCGGCTTCTTAATGGATAAAGGTTGGGATCCCTTGGTCATCTCCTTTTATAGGGGAACAGTAGGTTTATTATGTATTCTTATTTGGTTTTTGTTCCAGCCGACCCGGTGGAATAAGCCGCTAATGTTATGGTCTATAGTTGCTGGTATTGGAGTAGCAGGAAATTTTATTTTATACTTTATCAGTATCTCTGAAGCCAGTATTGCGGTAGCGGCAACATTGATGTATACTGCGCCCGTTTTTGTTCTTCTTATTTCTTTTATCTTTCGCCTTGAACAGGCGTCATTATTTAAATGGTTGGCTATTGGTTTTGTGATGGCTGGAGTGGTATTGCTGACAGAGGTTTACAGCATTGGCTCCGACAGCATCACGATCCTTGGACTTGTTACAGGGTTAGGCGCGGGGTTCTCGTATGCATTGTTCATTTTTGGATTTAAATATGCATCCCGCCACGGGCAACCGCAAGGAATTCTAACGATTGCATTCCTTGCCTTTACAATCATCACGCTGTTTTTCACTGACCGCAGTGAAGCTGTTTCTGTTTTTTACTCAACGGACTTATTATGGATGATTCTTTTAGGGGTAATAGGAGCAGGCTTGTCCTTCTTCTTGTATGTAGTTGGTTTAAAACGGACATCACCGACCTCGGCTTCCATTATTGCAATGGTGGAACCGGTCACTGCATCCCTTTTTGGATTTATTGTTCTGAGTGAACTGCTTACAGCAACCCAACTTGGGGGTATGGCCATCATCTTGGTGACAGTGACCATCTTGAGTGTGAAACAGAGTTGAAAAAGCACCTCTAGGATTCATTAAAATACAATACAGGGACGGGTTCACTGCTAATCAAAGCAAAAAAACCGTCCCTGTTTGTTTGAACCTAGAGAAAATTATCGATCACATGTAACGACAACAAATTCCCCTGTTCTCATGGATACCGTTTGTGTTGGCGGAGTACTTACTCTTCTTTCACAAAATACATCAAGTGTGGTTAAACCGCAAAAAATTCTAACATATTGGTTTCCTCTTAGGTTGACGTCTGGTAATCTTCTCGTTGGAGCACCAAAAATAGGCAAACAGAACACGACACCGATCTCCCCGGGTCTTAAAATCTCTTCACTTGCTAGGGATGTTCTACTTCTGCCTTCTGCATCGACGATGGTAATTAAATGACCGCCGACGTGAGGAATATTGCAGAGATTACCCAAGCCCTGTCTGATAGACTTAAGGATATTTTCATCCATCTTTTTAACCTCCTTATTATTTTCATAGATTCATAGATATAATATGAACTTTGAGAGAAACTGACAGGGCATTCATACATAAATCGGATATCTTTTTAAAGAATAATAATCCGAAAGTTTCGACTATCTAAATAGTCCATTAGAAGGTCTGTCTACTAATTAGTCAGAAAAATATGATTATTAGTTCCCATCTCCTTATTTAGTGGTTTAGTCATATCTGATCATTTTTCGGAACCCGAAAGGAATCGAGCGTAAAATGTAGAAATCCTTCCTTGCAACTACATAAAAGCATGGAGGGATTTAGAATGAAGAAGGTTTGGAAAATTTTAAGTTCAACAGCGCTGGCAGCTTCATTAATGGCTGTACCGACGATGGGTTCTGCTAACCCGGGGCCGAGTCCACAGCCGAATGAAACTTTGCCTATTAATGGGTACATCAATTATGAGGAGCTTGGAAGAAAATTAGAACAAATTCAACAGACAAGTAAAGGAAAGGTAACGGTGGAGACTGCCGGCTATACGAATCAGGGGCGTGGTATTTACAAGGCGTCTGTGGGGCGTGGCGATAAGGTAGTCCTGATCCAAAGTGAAATCCACGGTAACGAGAAAACCGGTACGGTTGCACTTCTTAATATTTTGCAAAAACTAGGATCCAGCAATTCTCCTGAAGTGAATAGAATATTGGATGAGCTGACGCTTGTGGCCATTCCTATGCTGAACGTGGATGGCTCCGAGTTAAGTCGCCGTGCAAATGAGATGGAATGGGCAGAAGTGGTGGCAGCATTCCCACAGCTAGCAGGGGTCTCACCTGCATGGAACTACTATACCTATCCTGGCATTTGGAACTATGACCAAAACCCTGGCTTTGACGTGAACCGTGATTTCAACCCTGACTTGGACTATGTTCCACGGGCGGAAGATTTCCCTGGGGCGTCCAATGCCTATGGATGGTATATCACACCGGAAGCACAAACTGTACGTGATGTGTACAAGGACTTAAAAGCGGAGTTTGGAAATGTGGATGTATTCGTTGATCTTCATCATCAAGGGTTCCCATATATCGAGGGGACAGATGACCGGGTGACCATGTCCATCTCAGGTAAGTTTGTCACGGATCCTAACAGTCCTGGTGGCGAAAAATATGCTGCTTACGCGGACAATTATGACTACGATTTCTCTCGCCAGTTGAACTTGGCACTTTATGATGCCCTGCAGGCAAAAGGGGAATCCGGCTTCACCAAAATTTCTCTTTATGATCAAAATATTGATTTGCCTGGTACGGCCCTTGGTTCTTTCGCATTAAACGGTAGCGGAACCGTCCTATTTGAAGTAAGCGGCCAAACCCAGAATTTCGGTCAAAAGAAAAAAGGACAGCTGGTAAAAACAGTCGAAACAGGCATTATGGGTATCATTAACGGCGTAGCCGATGGCTCTGTGAACGAACTAGATCCTGAAAGATATGAGGATATTCCATTGAGTTCGCGCACTCCTGGGTTTTAATAGAATTGAATAATCAAGGGGACAGGTATTTCAAACCGTTTTACACATAAAGCGTAAACGGATCGACGGGCCTGTCCTCTTTCAGGTGTAGTATAATAAGAACTGAATTACATTTAAAGCTTAAAAATAGGAGATTAAAAAATGGAAGTAATATATTTTGCAGGTGGATGCCTTTGGGGAGTACAAGCATTTATAAAGACGTTGCCAGGCGTTACGTTCACCGAAGCGGGAAGAGCTAATGGCACAAGTCATACCCTTGAGGGTGAGTATGACGGCTATGCAGAATGTGTCAAAACAGAATTTGACCCCCAAGTTGCAACTGTAACGAGATTAATGAAATATTTCTTTGAAATAATTGATCCATATAGTTTAAATCGACAAGGACCTGATAGTGGGGAGAAGTATAGAACGGGAGTGTATAGTGAAGAACCTAAACATTTGGAAGAAGCGAAGGCGTTTATTAGTAACAGAAACGATTCGGACCGTATAGTTGTTGAAGTATTACCTCTTACAAACTATGTGAGAAGTGCTGAAGAACATCAAGACAGGTTAACAAGATGTCCAGATGATTATTGTCATATTCCAGAAGAGCTATTAAGTAAGTATAGGAAGGGTTAAGGGATAGGTAAATTTACCCGTTCTTTTTCTTATACAATACATAAAAAATGTTAATGACAACCAACAGTAATGATCCGCTTAATGCACCTAGTATATAACTTGAACTAGGATTTATGATTAAGCTCCCAATGACGCTACCTATGAAAACCAATAAAGCATACCCGCTAAGACTCCACTGAGAAGATAATATATTTTTCATTAAATCCAACCTCTTTCCTGTATAGATTTCATGTGTTTTTATCATTACCATTCAACTAAAATAGTAACATGATTCAAAAAATTTACAATTAAAAATAAAAATAGATTGTTCTCTCGAGGAGAGATTCCACTAATCAATTCAATTTACCAAATACCTAGCCGTAAGGAGTAGATGAAATGACAGACCTGTTTCTCTTACACAAATACAGCTATAATAAAATTTAACAAAAAGAAAAAGAGAAGGGAGGAGGCACTCGCATGTGGAGGTTTTTTAGGCGTTTAAAATTCATCTTTACCTTTTGGAGGTTCATTCCTTTCCTACTAGATTACTTTAGATCAGTTGAAGTATCGGGGACAAAAAAGATCATGGGTTTGTTGCTTCTTCTTATCTATGTGATCTTCCCTTTTGACTTGATTCCGGATTATCTTCTGTTTTTTGGTGTATTGGATGACATTATGATTGTGACATTTGTGCTGGAGCGGATGGTGAAGATGGCGCCGGTTTCCTTAAAAGAGAAGCACAAGCTGTTGGATAAGTAACAGTTTTTTAGAGGTGAGGATAATGAATGAAAAAATAGCTCCTTTTCTTATTGTAATGGCGGCGGTACTTTGGGGAACGACCGGTACGGCGCAGACTTTTGCACCTGAAGCGGCACATCCGGTTGCCATTGGGGCGGCCCGGTTGGCAGTGGGAGGTCTTTTTTTATTGGCGCTTGTTTTTATGAGCGGCGGATTGAGCTTGAAAAATTGGCCAATGAAGGCAACGATTTTAGCTGCTTTAAGCATGGCGCTGTTTCAACCATTATTCTTTACTGCCGTGACGGTAACAGGGGTAGCTATTGGGACAGTGGTTGCGATAGGCAGTGCGCCAATTATATCAGGTTTATTGGAATGGGTTTTCCTTAAAAGGCGACCAAGTAGGATTTGGTGGGGATCGACTTTTTTGTCCATCACGGGCTGTCTTATGCTCTTTTTAAATAAGGAGTCAGTAGTAGTGGATCCAGCTGGGGTGTTGATGGCATTGGGTGCAGGGTTGTCGTTTGCTGTTTATGCGATTGTCAGCCGGGATTTGGTGGGGAAATATCCATCCCTCTCGATAGTTGCGGTGGTGTTTACGCTTAGTGCCATTTTTTTAGCGCCATTTATGTTTGTACTTGATATGTCTTGGGTGGCGGATGTGAAAGGCTGGGGCATTGTTCTTTATCTAGGGGTTATGACAACAGGGGTGGCCTATTTCCTGTTCGGGAAGGGGCTTACCTATGTCTCCTCTTCCACCGCGGTTACCCTTGCTTTGGCAGAGCCGTTAACAGCAGCTTTATTTGGAGTGTTTCTTTTAGGAGAACAGTTGAATGCAACCTCATGGATTGGGATGGTCCTTTTGTTGCTTGGGATTGGGTTATTGGTTGTTGGAGCCAAGGGGACAGGTAATTCTGCCCGTTTATCTTTTAAAGGATAGATGGGTTGATGCACCTGTATCTTCAACGAAAGGAAAATATTTGATTTTGTGGGTCGTTGGACCTGTCCCCTCCCCCCACTTTTCCTATATAATGGAGAAATATAAGTTTTTTACAGGATGTGGATGGAATGAAGGCTTTGTTGGATCGTGCTTATCGGTCACACCATGCTCTTGAGGTAATCTTTTCTTCGTTGCGCTGGTTTTTCTTAGTGTTGTCCATCGGTGTATTCAGCGTTCAATATGTGGAAAATCCCAATGAGGACAAGTTATTTTTCTTTATTGTGTTAGTGGTCTTTGGTTTTATCTATATGGGCGTTTCTGATTATTATTTACATAAAACCCCGGAAGGATCAAAGATGTACACCCTCATGACAAAATGTGGGCCATTTTTTGATTTTATTGCCTTCTCAGCCCTGATCCCGTTAACTGGTGGATTGAAAAGTCCGCTTTTCCCATTAGCTTACTTGATTATTTTGCATGTGGCAGTGTACTGGAGATTCCTTGGTGGAATGATTGCAGCCGGATGCTTTACACTGGTCTATTCCATTATTTTTTTCATGCAGGCACAAGATGCCACTTCCATACATAGTATGATCGACTTCTTCAGTGCGGTGTTCTTTCTGCTATTAATTGGAGGCTTAGGAGGCATCATTGTTTCAAGGGAGCGGAAGCATCAGTGGGAAAATAGCATATTAGTGGAAGCGGCAAATCGGGATTACCTTACTAATCTAGCAAATCATCGCTCGTTTCAAGAATGCTTGCGAAAAGATTTAGAGCAAGGAAAAGAATTCTATCTTGCCCTAACGGATATAGATAAATTCAAATCGATTAATGACAAATATGGGCATGTGACAGGAGACAGGGTGCTTCGCCAAATCGGCGAGATTCTTACAACTGTTCTATCTAACAAGCAGGGAAAGGCATTCCGCTATGGAGGAGAGGAATTCGCACTCATCCTTTATTACCACGACGAGAAAGAGGTAAAAGAACTTCTCGATGAAATAAAAGAAGCAGTAGCCAGCCATAATTTCTACGATAAAGGAGAGGCATTCTCCGTCACCATGAGCTTTGGCTCCGGTAAACAAAACGGGGAACGACCAGACTTATTAGTGGAAAAAGTGGACAAACTGCTATACATCGCCAAAAACGGTGGAAGGAACAGGATTGTCTGGGCAGAGGTTGGCTAAACAAAAATAGTTTTTAAGATCAAACCATTACTTGTAAAAAATTGCTATAATAAACCATATACATGTGAACAAAGGGGGAGAGAAAATGGCCGAAATGAATGAAAATCCTTTATTGAAGAGGGATGAAAATAAACCCAAGGTCAAAGTGGAAAGAAAAGAAGGCGAGCCGACTGCCGCGTTTAAAGGGGCAAGCTGGGCTGCCCTTGTGGTAGGGGTTTCCGCTTATCTCATCGGACTGTTCAATGCCGCGATGGAACTGAATGAGAAGGGCTATTATTTTGCTGTATTGGTATTCGGCCTGTACGCTGCCGTATCTCTCCAAAAAGCGGTAAGGGATAAAGAAGAGGATATCCCTGTTTCCGGCATCTACTACGGACTCAGCTGGTTTGCAGTCATTGTAGCGATTTCCTTGATGGCGATCGGACTGTACAATGCGGGCAGTATCATCTTAAGTGAAAAAGGATTCTACGGCATGTCCTTTGTGCTAAGTCTATTTGCTGCTATCACGATCCAGAAGAATATTCGAGATGCGCAAAATGCCAGAGAACGAGATTAATAGGTAGGGCGGTACTGTCGGCTTTGATCTAACAAAGCCTGTCAGTACCGTTTTTTTCTTGTGTATGAGGACTACAGTGATGGTGGAAAAGGTTGGGAGAGGTCTTATGTGGGTTATGAGGACATCGGTAACGCGGGAATGGAGCGAAAGAGGTCTTCATGAGGGCTATGAGGACTTCAGTAACGGGGAAATGGAGTAGGAGAAGTCTTCATGTGGGTTATGAGGACTTCAGTGACGGTGGAAAAGAATGGGACAGGTCTTCAAGGAGGTAATGAGAACCTCGGTGACTTGGGAAACGAGTGGTAGAAGTCTTTATGGAACTTATCAGCACCCACTTGCCAAAAGCAAAACCCGGTGCCAAAGTCAGTAGTGATGCTAACTCAGTACATATCGCTAAAGTGACAAGCCTTGCCATCTTACGCTATAATTAGGAACGTTGTGATTACACACCTTTCAATGTAATGGGAAGGGGTTTTTTTATGATTACATTACATCATGTCAGTAAAGAATTCGAAGGTTTTCAAGCGGTAAAAGCTGTTTCGTTGAAAATAGATAAAGGAGAAATCCATGGGATTATTGGAGCAAGTGGTGCTGGGAAGTCAACCTTGCTGCGTTTGATCAACCTATTGGAAGTCCCGGAAGCCGGACAGGTGGAAGTGAACGGTCAGGATCTCACAAAGTTGCGGGGCAACAAACTCCGCGAGGCTCGAAAGGCCATCGGGATGATTTTTCAGCATTTTAATCTTGTGGCAAATAAAACGGTTTACGAAAATGTTGCTGTCTCCCTTCAATTGTCAGGCTTTCCGTGGAAAAAACGCCGTCAACGAGTAATGGAATGCCTTCAATTTGTAGGGATGGAAGGTTTTGTGGAGAAATACCCTGCACAGTTGAGCGGGGGACAAAAGCAACGTGTGGCCATTGCAAGGGCCTTGGCGAATAATCCCCAGGTGCTATTGTGCGATGAACCCACCTCTTCGCTTGATCCCAACACAACTGCTGAAGTCCTGCGTGTATTGGAAAATGTCAACAGAAGTCTTGGTGTCACGGTGGTTGTGGTCAGTCATGAAATGGAAGTCATCAAGAGTATCTGTCATAACGTGACGGTCATGGCAAACGGGGAAGTATATGAGTCTGTGCGGACAAAACCCCAGGGTGTCAAACAGATAGACAGCAATCCCCAGTATTTTGTCGACCAGCTGGTGAAGGAGGCTGTCACCGATGATGCCTGAAATTTTACTCCAATATGAAGCAGAAATCTGGCGGTCCATCGGGGAGACATTCATCATGGTCGGCGTGTCGATTCTCGCTGCTATTTTGGTTGGGCTTCCGGTAGGGACACTTCTTTTCCTATGCAGAAAAGGGAACTTGCTAGCCAATCAGCTTACTTTCTCCACGTTGAATTTATTGGTGAACATCATCCGCTCTTTCCCATTTTTGCTATTGGTCGTATTTCTGATTCCTTTTACCCGCTGGATTATCGGGACAGCTATCGGAACGGCGGCAGCAACCGTGCCGCTTGCGATCATTGCCATCGCGCATTACTCCCGTCTTGTCGAGCAGTCCTTATTGGATGTGCCAAAAGGGGTGCTCGAGGCAGCTGTCTCAATGGGTGCTTCCGTAAGGGAAGTGGTCTTCAAATTCCTTTACGTAGAAGCCCGGTCCGGCCTTGTCCTTGGATTGACCACCTCGATCATCAGCTTTATTTCCTACTCTACCATCATGGGCGTGGTAGGCGGCGGAGGAATTGGGGATTTCGCCATCCGCTATGGCTATCAACGATTTGAAACTGAATTGATGATGTATATGATCATCATTATGGTCATACTGGTACAACTGATACAATTTACAGGCATGACTGTATCAAGAATGATTGATAAAAGATAAGCATGAATGTGCAACAGGAGGATATTCTTAATGAAAAAATTAATATTACTAATGACGTTAGCTATCGTAATGCTAGCTGGCTGTGCGCAAAATAATCAAGGAAATGAAGGAGAGGCCGGGGATGCTGGCCAGAATCAAGAAAAAGAACAAGTAACACTAAAGATAGCTTCCTTGATCCCGCCAATGACAGAGATTTTGGAGCTTGTGGAACCAAAGCTTGCAGAGGAAGGCATTGATTTAGAAGTGGTGGTATTAGGCGATAATGTCCAACCAAACAGCGCCCTTGCAAACGGAGAAGTGGATGCAAACTTCTTCCAGCATGTCCCTTACATGGAGGATTTCAACCGTAACAACGACACGGAGTTGGTTGGGATCACACCAATCTATTACGCGAACTATGGAGTATACGCGAAAGACTACACCGATATGGAAGAACTGCCAGAAGGCGCTGTCGTTGCCATTGCAAATGACGTTTCCAATATCGACCGCTCATTAGCACTCCTTGCCCAACACGATGTCATCAAGTTAAAAGAAAAAACAGGTCCATACTATACACAAGCAGATATCGTAGAAAACCCGAATAATTATAAATTTGAAGAAGTAGACCTGCTGATGCTTGCTAGAATGTACGATGACGCAGATGCGGTTGTCATGACGCCTGCTTATGCAGCTCCGCTTGGGTTGACGCCAAAAAGTGATGCCCTTCTTACAGAAGGAACCGACAACGAATTTGCCATCACACTTGTAGCGCGCGAAGATAATAAGGACTCAGAAGCTATTAAGAAGCTTGCTGACGCCATGACAAGCCAGGAAGTACGTGAATTCTTAGAAGAAAACTATGACGAAACGGCGATTCCGGCATTTTAAGAGTATATTCGAAAAGACCCTTTCCCTATATGAATAGGGGAAGGGTTTTTCATTAATAGTAGGTCTTTCGCTAGATTTGGCGTTCGAACGATTGCTCGTGAAAAGCGCCCGTAAAATCAAATTATCGCCCGATTCCACTTAAGAAACGCCCGTAAATATGAATTATCGCCCGTTTATACGGAAAAGCGCCAGAAAGCCCTCCAAAATCGCCCGAATGCCTTTTAGGCGAACTCCCTCCGAATTTTTCCTTGACGGATTTATTAGGCCACTTGCTCCAAATTTCTCTTGGTTTATTTATCAGGCCACCCGCCCCATGGAAAGACTTCACACTTTTGTAAGTGCTCAAAATAGTTTATAATAGTCAGATAAATAGAATGATACTCTTATGAAAAATTCTAGTAGAATATGATATGATAGAAATTAAGATGGACAAGTGTGTTTATAGGTGGTGTCTTGCTTAAGGTACCTTTTTAGCAAGTATGCCTGCTCTTTATTATAGGCTGTTTTCGTAAATTTTGTTGCTGTTTCAGATACTCAAAATAGCCGTTATATGACGTGCTCTTTTATCAGCATACTACTTGTGATTTTCAGGGTATGTAAGCAATGAAAAGTCCAATTTCCGACTTTTTACCAATGAATAGCAACAATCTTCGAGAAACGAGCTTTTTTATAAACTTAGGGGATGTGTAATGATGAGCAACATGCAGAAAAAAACAGACGTTATCTTAATTGGTGCCGGGGTCATGAGTGCGACGCTTGGATCGTTATTGAAGGAGTTAGCGCCAGATTGGGAGATTAAAGTATTTGAGAAGCTGGCAAGCGCTGGGGAAGAGAGCTCGAATGAATGGAATAATGCGGGTACGGGACATGCGGCACTGTGCGAACTTAACTATACATCCGTGAAAGCGGACGGCTCCATTGATATCAGCAAGGCGGTCAAAGTGAACGAACAGTTCCAACTTTCCAGACAGTATTGGTCCTATCTTGTAAAACGCAACCTGATTAGCAATCCGCAGGACTTTATCATGCCAATACCACATATCAGCTTTGTGGAAGGGACAGAAAATGTCACGTTTTTGAAAAAACGGATGGAAGCGCTGTCAAGAAATCCGTTGTTCAAAGGCATGGAATATTCCGAGGATCCGGCAAAACTAAAAGAATGGATGCCTCTTATGATGGAAGGGCGCACCTCGAAGGAGCCGATTGCGGCAACGAAAATTGACTCTGGTACAGATGTAAATTTTGGTGCGTTGACCCGCATGTTGTTTGACCATTTAGAGAAAAGCAACGTGGAAGTCCATTATGAGCATAGTGTGGAGGACCTGAAGCGTGCCAAGGACGGCTCTTGGGAATTGAAAATCCGTGATATCAAATCTGGAAAAGTCGAATCTCATTATGCCAAGTTCGTCTTTATCGGCGGGGGTGGCGGAAGCTTGCCGCTATTGCAGAAAACCGGTATCCCGGAATCAAAGAATATTGGCGGTTTCCCGGTAAGTGGCCTCTTCCTTGTATGTAACAATCCGGAGGTCGTCGAGAAGCATCATGCGAAAGTCTATGGAAAGGCAAAAGTTGGAGCTCCTCCGATGTCTGTACCGCATCTTGATACAAGGTATATCAACAACAAGAAGAGTCTGCTGTTCGGCCCATTTGCAGGCTTCTCACCAAAGTTTTTGAAAACAGGCTCCAATCTGGATTTAATCGGCTCCGTGAAGCCGTATAATGTCATGACGATGTTATCGGCAGGATTCAAGGAAATGGCTCTGACGAAATATTTGATTCAACAGGTGTTGCTATCCAATGAAAAGCGTATGGATGAGCTGCGCGAGTTTATCCCGAACGCGAAAAGCGAAGATTGGGAGATTGTCGTGGCGGGTCAACGTGTTCAAGTCATCAAGGATACAGAAGCTGGCGGCAAAGGAACACTTCAATTCGGTACGGAAGTGGTCAGCGCCAGTGACGGTTCGATAGCAGCATTGCTGGGAGCTTCTCCAGGGGCTTCTACCGCTGTTCATGTCATGCTGGAGGTCTTTGAGAAATGCTTCCCAGAGCAGATGTTTGAATGGAAAGAGAAAATCCAAGAGATGATACCGAGCTATGGTGTATCTTTAGTAGATAACCCTGCACTATTTGATGAGCTTTTTGCATCCACGGCGGAAACTCTTTTTCTTAGTAAGGAACAAAAAGTGCTTTCCTTTCATTAAAATTAGAATAAACGGTAAAACCTTCGATCCTCCACTGGATTGAAGGTTTTTTTGTTGCTTTTAAAGCCGGAAACTTGAGATGGAGATTCCAACTTCTGTATGCTGAAAGTAATAACCAAGATTTTAAGGAGGTATTTTTATGAAAAAGGCTAATCGAGTAATCAGGGACCACTGGAAGGTGCAATATAAAAATCCAGGTTATCCCCATGTCCAGCAAGGGTGGGTATTGCCCCCGGACCGGATGTATGAGTATGACCCGTTCATCCTGATGGCGGATGATTGGTTCAAGCGGGGAACCTTCTCCGATCACCCTCACAGGGGCTTCCAAACCATTACCTATGTGATCGATGGCAGGCTAGAGCATACCGATAACCAGGGCGGTCATTCTGTCTTGCACGCAGGGGATGTCCAGTACATGAATGCGGGGAGCGGCGCCCGCCATGCCGAGGAAGCGGTCGATGAGGATGTCATCCACACGTTGCAGCTCTGGTTGAATTTGCCGAAGAGCTTGAAGCAAACGGATTCCTCGTATCAGAATGTTCTTTTGGAAGATGCTCCTTTGGTCGAAGTGGACGGTGGTTCGTTGCGAATCTACTCGGGAAGTGTGGAGGGAGTGACAGGTACGATGAACTCATTGGTCCCAATTAATATGTTTGAAATCTACTTGAGAGCAGGAGAGCAATATTCTTTGGAGTTGCCTGCAAATCACAATGGTCACGTGTACATGCTGCAAGGCAAGATGAGTTTTGGAATAGAAGGAGATGGAGTGGTGACGTTAGGGAAAACAGAGGCGGGGCTACTGTCTTACGATGAGAAGGCGAAAGATGGGGAGACGGATGTTCTTCACATCAAGGCTTTGGAGCGGTCGAAAATGCTAATCTATACAGGTAAGCCTATTGGGGAGCCCCTTGTTGCGAGAGGACCGTTTGTGATGAATACCGAGGCGGAGATTGAGGAGGCGTTTGAGGACTACCGTAGGGGAAGGTTTGGGCCGTCTTCCCAATAATAGCGGAGCATTTTTTTAAAGGTTGGTTGATAGATAGGGTAAATATAGTTATTATAGGCGAAGGTGAAGCTTGAAACGATAATTGGTATCGTTTCGACAACCAGTTATGGGAGCTTACATATTTACTATCTATTTTGTTCAAATAGGGAAATGAGGATGGACATGTTAAACACTACCAAACGTAAATATATACTACTCTACCTTATTTTAGCCATCTGCATGTTCTCCTCCTTTTTCTTTGTCCAACATAACCATTCCTTTTATGACCGGCCAATAGCCAAAGTAGTGGATACAAAGCTTGAGGATCAGAAAAAGCTAGTTGATATGTACGAGAATGAAGATGTCCTATACAGGCAGCAGGTTATTGCGGAAATGCAAAACGGACAGCACAAAGGTGAGCGAATCTCTTTAATAAATGAGTATTCGAATTCCGGGGGTTACGACCAGGAATACCGTGTTGGTAATGAACTTTTTGTTTCCTTCCAATCTTCCCAAGAAGAGGGTGCCATGCTAAAAGGTAACATAGAGGACGTGAAGCGGGATAAATTTCTTCTTTTAACGGCATGGTTCTTTGTCTTGGTGTTAGTACTAGTAGGAAAAAAACAGGGAATATACTCGATCGTAAGTCTCGTCGTGAACGCGATGTTACTCTCCTATGCATTAACTATTTATATGAAATCCTCCAATATTAGCTTGGTGTTGATATGTGGCATCAGTGCCATTTTGTTCACGGTCATTTCTCTCTTGCTGGTGAATGGACGGAATGAAAAGTCCTATGCGGCGGTCATATCGACCTTACTGGGCACGTTGGCATTAATGCTCATTACCTATCTCGTTATCGGGGCGACTTCCGGCAATGGATTAAGGTATGAGGACATGCAGTTTTTAACTCGGCCTCCTGAGGTGGTGTTCACGGCTGGGATCTTGGTGGGGTCGCTCGGTGCGGTAATGGATATTGCCATTACGATGTCCTCTTCCATTTTCAGCTTATATGAAAAGAAGCCGAACATATCGGTTAAGGCACTCGTGGCATCTGGAATGGATATCGGGAAAGATATCATGGGAACCATGACCAACATTTTGTTCTTCGCTTATGTGAGCGGTTCTATTCCCATCCTGATTTTATATTTCATGAACGCTTCTCCTTTCGGCTACACCCTATCCCTTACCCTTTCCTTAGAGCTTGCCAGGGCGTTGGCTGGGGGAATAGGAATTGTGCTGACGATTCCAATCGGTTTATATGTGTCGATATTTTTTGTCAATCGGAAGAGGGCGAGGGCATGAATGTATTAATGGTACTTGCAGCGATTTTGTTCCTCTTGATGGTTCTTGTTGGTGGGAAAAAAGGGGTGCGTTCCTTCATTGCACTCTTCGTTAATTTCGGTGTACTTTTTATGACCATACTGTTTATGACAGATCCCAATGCCAATCCGATTGTCCTGACCTTGATAGCCTGCATCATCATTAGCTGTGTCAGCCTGTTTTATATTAATGAATGGAACGTCAAAACAACCATTGCATTTATTTCGACGATCATTTCGATCATCATCATGCTACTTTTTATATTTTTTATCACGAAATATTCCATGATCCAGGGGTTCAGTGAAGAGGAAATAGAAGAGATGGGCATGTATTCCATGTATCTAGGAGTAGATTTTGTGAAAATTGGGGCTTCCGTCATCATCATGAGTACAATCGGCGCCATGGTTGATATTGCCATCTCCATCACCTCCCCCATGCGTGAAATACATCATCATAACCCGAACATCAGCCGAAAAGAGCTGTTTCTGTCCGGAATGAGCATAGGAAGGGATATTTTAGGGACAAGTGCCAACACCATCTTTTTCGCCTTTTTCGGAGGCTATCTGGCCTTGCTTATCTGGTTTAAGGAACTGTCCTATTCTGCCGGGCAGATCATCAATTCTAAAGTGTTCAGTGCCGAGATGATCACGATCCTTTGTGCCGGGACAGGTATCGCCATTGTGATTCCAATCGCTTCCTGGATTACGGCGTATGTTTTAGTGAAAACAAATAAGGAAGGGCATTAGAGGGAGAAGGTTACCATTCTCCCTCTTTCCTTTTTTTACCCTCCAACAATTTACCTGAAAAGAATAGTCTATTAAAGCCCTTTCAGTTAAGATGAAGGCAGTATGTTTTTATTGGAGGAAATGAATGATTAAATTAATGGCAGATTCAACTTGTGATTTATCCAACGAAGTGCTGGAGATGTATGACATTAGTTTGGCACCATTGAGCATTAATATTGAGGGGAAGACCTTTAAAGATAGAGTTGACATAGAACCTGATGAATTTTACGGCATGATGGAGGCACTTTCGGAGTTTCCGACGACAGGGATGCCTAGTCCGGTGGAGTACCTGAACATTATCAAGGAGGCCATCGAGAGTGGCTACAAGGAAATCCTTTGCATTTGCATGTCCAGTGGGACAAGTGGATCCCACCAGTCAGCTGAACTGGCCAAAGGATATTTCTTTGAGGAGAATCCAGATTCACCAGTGAAAATTCATGTGGTAGATTCCAGATGTATGAGTCATGGAAGCGGCTGGCTTTTGTTGAAGAGCGCGATGATGAGGGAGAAAGGCGCCTCTTTCCAAGAGTTGATTGATTTTAATGAGAACTATAAAACCAATGTGAAACACTTTTTGTCCGTGGACGATCTGGATCATTTAATCAAAAGTGGAAGGCTGTCAAATGCCAGTGCATTCCTCGGAAAGCTGCTGATGCTTAAGCCGATTATGACCATGAAAAATGGGAAAGGCGCCATCGTTGCGAAGGAAAGAGGCTTGAAAAGGGTTCTCAAGCATTATGTGGAGGAGTTCATCAAGCGGAATGATGAAGCGGTGACCGACTTTATTATCATCGGCTACACATCTGACATCAAGATTGCCGAGAACCTGAAAGTGAAGCTAGAAAAGGAAACAGATTTTACCGGAGCCATTCACATCATGCAAATGGGGGTATCTGTTGGAACCCATGTGGGACTTGGTGCCCTTTCCATGTTCTTTGTTGAAAAAAAATAATGTCCGTGAAGCCACCCATAGAGGTGGTTTTTTTTTTTGAGAATTTTTATCCTAAGGGCTTTTGTGTTAGTGTTAGTATATTGGAATAATAGTTTTAATTTTATAAAATCATACTACCAAAGGGGGGATCCACATGTCTTCAAAACAGAAGAACACGTACGATGATTTACAAAAGCCTAAAAGTAACTGGAGTGTCTTGCTTGGTGCGGCTTTCCTGATGGGGGCTTCTGCCATCGGGCCTGGATTCTTAACACAAACGGCTGTCTTCACCGAACAACTTTTAGCTAGCTTTGGATTCGTGATATTAATGTCCATCATCCTGGATATCGGGGTACAGGTAAATGTATGGAGAATCATTGCGGTTTCTAAAAGAAGGGGGCAGGATATTGCCAATATGGTCCTACCTGGACTTGGGTATTTCCTCGCTTTTGCCGTTGCCTTGGGTGGTCTTGCATTCAACGTAGGTAACATTGGTGGAGCGGGCCTCGGAATGAATGTACTTTTCGGTATCGATGTGCGAATTGGAGCCGTCATCACCGCTGCCATTGCCATAGGGATTTTCCTATCCAAAGAGGCAGGAGTGGCAATGGACAAGATTGCTCGTTATTTGGGGTTGATGATGGTTTTGCTCACCCTTTATGTGGCATTCCAGAGCAATCCACCTGTAGGTGAGGCTGTTTTCCGTACGTTCGCACCGGAAACGATTGATGTCTTTGCCATCATCACCCTGGTTGGGGGAACAGTTGGGGGCTATATCACGTTCGCTGGTGGACACAGGCTATTGGACGCCGGAATCAGCGGAAAGGAAAACCTGCATCATGTGACGAAGAGTTCTGTATCAGGAATTGTCATCGCTTCCATCATGCGAATCTTCTTGTTCCTTGCCGTGCTTGGTGTTGTTGCCACCGGCTTTACATTAGATCCAAACAATCCACCTGCATCCGTGTTCATGGAGGCAGCGGGAATGGTTGGTTATAAAATGTTCGGTCTTGTGCTCTGGGCTGCGGGGATCACCTCTGTTGTCGGGGCAGCTTATACATCCGTTTCCTTTTTACGAACATTGTCTAAAAAGATTGATCGAAATAACTCGAAGGTCATCATTGGGTTCATTGTCGTTTCCACAATTATTTTTGCTTTCATCGGCGAGCCAGTTCTATTGTTGATCTTGGCAGGTGCGTTTAACGGACTTATTCTGCCTGTCGCACTTGGAACACTTCTGATAGCAGCTTACAAAAAAGAGATTGTCGGGGATTACAAACACCCATTGTGGCTGACGATTTTTGGTGCAGTTGTGTTTATCGCAACAGCTTACTTGGCAGCGGTCACGTTAATCAACCAGGTGCCAAAGCTGTTCTCATAATATAGACAGAACTTAGGAGGGGAGCCAAATTGAAAGTCCAATTTCACCCATTAGGGGATACAGGAATACAGGTTCTATTTGGGTCCGACATATCAGAAAAAACGAATTATCAGATTAGACTGATTGCGGATACCCTTAGGAAGCAAGAGGTAGAAGGTATTATAGAGTGGGTGCCGGCCTATACGACGCTCACCATTTTCTATCAACCAGATAAAATCATCTATAAGGATTTGTGCAAAAAGCTCGAGGATATTCTAGACCAATTACAGAGGGAAGAGGTACAGTCCAACTCTACTGTCTATGAAATCCCTGTCTTGTATGGAGGGGAGGTCGGGCCTGACTTGTCAGAGGTGGCAAGCTGCAATGGTTTGACAGAAGATGAAGTCGTAGCTATCCATTCTGCCCAGTCCTATCTTATATACATGATGGGGTTTGTCCCGGGCTTTCCTTACTTGGGTGGCATGGCGAAAGATATTGCCACACCAAGACGAGAAAATCCAAGGGTAAAAATCGAGGCTGGATCTGTAGGAATAGCGGGGGAGCAAACAGGTGTCTATCCTTTAGAAACTCCAGGCGGCTGGCAGATTATCGGGAAGACGCCCGTAAAGCTCTATGATCCAGATAGGGAGGAGCCGATCCTTTTATCTGCCGGAGATTATATCCGCTTCGTTCCTGTTGGGCAAAAAGAATATGAAAAGATAGAAGAAGCCATCAAGCTTGATAAATATAAGGTGAAAAGCTATGAAAAAGGGGGAGGACATGATGAAAACCATTGATCTGAACAGTGATTTAGGCGAAAGCTATGGAGCGTATACCATCGGAAATGATCAGGAAGTGCTGAAGTATATTTCGTCTGCAAACATTGCCTGCGGGTTTCATGCCGGGGATTACAATGTGTTGATGGAAACCGTCAAGACAGCTGCAGGCCTTGGAGTTTCCATTGGGGCCCACCCTGGATTCCCTGACCTGGCGGGGTTTGGTCGACGTGATATGCTTATGAACCGGGAAGAGATCTTCAACCTAGTAGTCTATCAGATCGGAGCAATACAGGCTGCTGCAAAAGTATATGGCACACACGTCCATCATGTGAAGCCGCACGGTGCTTTGTATAACTTGGCATCTAAAGACAGTGAGGTGGCTATGGCCATTGCAGAAGGGGTCCATGCGGTCGATTCAAATCTGATTTTATTCGGCTTGGCAGGAAGTGAACTCGTCCGGGCAGGAGAAAAAATCGGCTTAAAAGTGGCGCAGGAAGTATTCGCCGATAGAACCTACCAACCTGATGGGACACTCACCCCAAGGTCCCATGCCAATGCGATGATACACGATGCGGATATTGCAGTAGAGCGCGTGCTGAGAATGGTGACGGAAGGAAAAGTGGAAGCCGTAGATGGACAGGACATTTCCATCCAAGCCGATACCATCTGTGTGCACGGAGATGAACCGGAAGCATTGGAGTTTGTGCGAAAGCTAAGAGCAAAATTAGAGGAAGAACAGGTGGAGATTCAAGCCTTTGGGGTGGTGGAAATCCATGAGTAAACCTCTGTTTCAAGTAATGAAACCAGGCCTATTAACAACCTTTCAGGATTTAGGGCGAACAGGACTTCAGGAATTTGGGGTGGTTGTTTCAGGCGCGATGGATGAGTACGCCCTTCAGATAGGTAACCTTTTGGTCGGGAACGATAAAGGAGAGGCAGCACTCGAAGTCACCATCGTGGGACCAGAGCTGAAGGCGCTGGAGGATATGGTGGTCGCCATTTGCGGGGCCAATCTTTCTCCCAAGGTCAATGGGAAACAAGCACCCATGTGGAAGAGCTTCAAAGTTAAAAAGGGAGAGCTCCTTGAGTTTGGGAAGCCAATAGAGGGTGCCCGTTCTTATATTTGTGTGGCAGGTGGGTTCGATGTCCCGGTTGTAATGGGAAGTAAATCAACCTTTTTAAAAGCGAAAATTGGCGGATTGAATGGCCGAGGGCTCGAGAAGGATGATATCTTGCACGGAGAAGGTCATGTTGGAGTGCGGACAGGTAGATCCATCCATCCTGACAAAATCCCTACCTATAAAAAAGAGATGGAAATCAGGGTATGCCTCGGTCCTCATCTGGATGCCTTTCCTGAATCTTCTGTGGAAACGTTCTTGTCCTCGACTTATGAAGTGACCCCACAATCAGACCGAATGGGGTATAGGATTAAGGGGCCGAAGATCGAACACAAAACATCCGCAGACATCATCTCGGAGGCCATTCCGCTTGGCGGGATTCAAGTTCCTGCAGACGGAAACCCGATACTTTTGATGGCCGATAGGCAGACAACCGGTGGATATACAAGGATCGCTACCGTCATTTCCTATGATATACCGCTGCTTGCCCAGGCCCAACCAGGCACGAAGATTCGTTTCCGTGACGTTACAGTAGAAGAAGCACAGGCTCTTTTTCAGAAGAGGGCCAAGCTTTTTCGCGTATTGGAGAAAGTTACGTGAGGATTATCAGCATTAGGGGAGATTGCGCCCCTAGTGTTTTTATGTTGGGGGAGGCTGGGGAGAAGGGAAATTAGGGTTTGGCACGAACTCCGCAATTGAGACACACTCACTTCCAACATCGCCATCGAATTATTAGGAATATGTAACAAAAGAGCCTAATATACTAGTCAAACCTCATTTCAAACTGAAAAAGTCTACAAAAAGACCTCATATCACATAAAACACCTGCCCCCAAATAAGTCGGAGGCAGGTGTTTTCATATTAATTCGCTTCCCTTACAGCTTTCTCCGCACCTTTTCCTGTGTTGCCTCGCTTCCAGAATATCTGTAAAGCTAGCATTACACCAAAGGCGATGAATCCGAAGATATCTGTATTGGCCTCAGGGTAAATTAAAAGCAACCCTGTAGAAACGGTGAGGATACGTTCGATCCAGTGAAGCTTTCTGTACCAGAACCCGATAAGGCCGGCACCGATGGATATCATTCCGACGATGGAGGTCACAAGTATCCAGGAAACTTCCGGAATGGTCGTATCGATCATAAGCAACTGTGGCTGGAATACAAACATGTACGGGATGATAAATGCCGCAATGGCTAGCTTGGAGGCATTTATTCCGGTACGTATCGGCTCCCCTTTGGATATCCCTGTTGCTGCAAAGGCGGCAAGGGCTACAGGTGGAGTGATATCGGCTACAATTCCGAAGTAGAACACGAACATGTGCGCAGCAAGAATCGGAATGGCAACATCTAATTGGTTATTCAATGCGATGATGGCAGGTAGCGCAATCGTCGATGTAATAATATAGTTGGCTGTCGTCGGTGAGCCCATCCCCAAGATGATCGAAGCAATCATTGTGAAGAAAAGAGTCAACAATAACAGCAAGGTTGGAGTGGACGTGATGGAAGCAGCAATGCTTACAAGGCTGTTCCCCATTTTTAATCCAAGTCCTGTTTTCGTCACGACCCCTACGATGATACCGGCACAGGCAGTGGCAGCAGCAACACCAAGTGCGGTACGTGCCCCATTTGTCAGGGCAAGAATGAATCTCTCTAAATTAATTCTTGTATCTTTTCGGAACATACTTACGATGATCGTACTTAAAATCCCAAGTAGGGCAGTACGTTCAATACTGAAACCTTGGAATAAAAGGAATACGATGATAAGTATAGGCAATAACAGGTGAATCTTCTTTAGTACTTCGCGCTTTTTTGGTATTTCTTCTTTTGGCAAGCCATGCAGGCCTTGCTTTTTCGCTTCCAGGTGAGTCATGATCCAAATCCCTGAGAAATAAAGAATGGCTGGGATGGTAGCGGCTTTGGCAATATCCCAATAAGCCACACCTGCAAATTCAATCATCAAGAACGCGGCAGCACCCATGATTGGTGGCATGATTTGTCCACCAGTGGAAGAAGCTGCTTCTACCGCTCCGGCAAAGTTGCGGTGGTATCCCAGTCGCTTCATCAAAGGAATGGTGTAGGAACCAGTTGTGACGGTGTTCGCAACAGAGCTTCCAGAGATGGTACCTTGCAAGGCACTGGAAAAGATGGCAACTTTCGCGGGTCCACCGGTTCTTCTGCCTGCTAGGGAAATAGCCAAATCATTAAAGTAGTTACCGACACCAGTTTGAACAAGGAACGCACCAAATAATAAGAATAAGAAAATATAGGTAGATGATACCTGTAGCGGTGTTCCTAGAATTCCTTCTGTCGTAAAGAACATGCTCTGGATGAATTGATTAAGGCTGAGACCTCTATGTGCAAGCATTCCAGGCATATATGGTCCGAATAAAGCGTAAATCATAAACACGGTAGCGATGATGGTGATCGGTAGCCCGATCGCACGCCTTGTCGCTTCTATAACCAAGAGGATGGCGAGTCCACCGATTACCGCTTGTTGGGAATTGATGCTGCCGATCTGTTGGATCATCGTGTCATAAAATACTGGCCAGTATCCGCAGACGACAATGGTCAATCCGACAAGGATGTAATCGTACCAAGCGACCTTATTTTTAGGTGCCCCTCTTCTGGCAGGGAACAACAGAAAGATCAGTGTAAGGGCAAAGCCCAAGTGAACAGTACGTTGGATATATGCCGTAAATTGGCCGAATATCCCTGTGTAAAGTTGAAAAAGGGAAAAGGCGATCAACATGAAAAAGACTACTTTTCCTGCGTAACCTGTCAGATGGCGGGTCTTCGCATCTGGATCGTACTTTTCAAGCAACTGTTCTTGCTCTTCTGCCGTCAATGCCTTGTCCTTATTAGCGTTTGTATCACTCATGAATTTTCATTCCTTTCATATACTGCCATAATGTCAACTTTTCGACTCTTACATTATACCAGTCTCCTGGAGTAAAGTATTCGTTGAACCAAATCATTTTTGTTCCGTTTTCGCCCCAGGAAAGGCGGTTTTTTGAAACGGTTTTACCATTTCGGATATTCATAGAGGAGAAGACATTATTCAAATCTTTGATATGGTATTTACCATTTTCATAGACGAATTCCTCTCCTTCTTCTGCATTGGACGGCATGCCAATTCCGAATTCTTCATAGATGATCTCGGTTTGCAGGATTTGGAGGTCATCGGTCACTT
Source organism: Sutcliffiella horikoshii (assembly GCF_021991925.1). Classification (GTDB taxonomy): domain Bacteria; phylum Bacillota; class Bacilli; order Bacillales; family Bacillaceae_I; genus Sutcliffiella_A; species Sutcliffiella_A horikoshii_F. The sequence goes on from NZ_RXZI01000002.1 coordinate 74,236, forward strand.
CATACTTTTCCACTACATCTGTCAGATGGATGGAGTGTGTAAAGGTGATTTGAAAGGTTTCCTCTTTATTAATGGGGAGGTACGCTTGGATGTGTCCGGTGTTTTGCGTATCGAAAACAAGTGCGGTCCGCAAAGGAACCAAGAAGAGAACCGATAATAGCAAAACGGTGGTAGAGGATAATATGATAGCAAGCATTCTTTTCTTCTTCATGTTAACCCACCTAGTAATATAAAAAGAAGGACCGACAGCAAAGTATAACCAAGTGTCGGTCGATCTGTTCTATATAGCTGATATTAGTCGATGATGCCTTCTTCTTTGAAGTATTTCTCAGCACCTGGGTGGAAGTCGATACCGATTCCGTCTGTTGCCGTTTCAAGAGTGATAAACTCACCTTTTGCATGGGCAATTTCCCCAGTGTTTTCATAGATTGCTTTTGTAATTTCATATACAAGGTCCTCGGAAAGATCCGCAGAAACAGCTAACATCGCAAGTACCGCGACAGTCGTCACTTCGTTTTCCATGTTGTACGTTCCCGCTTCGATTGTATCAGCAGCATAGTATGGATATTTTTCCACTAGCTCATCAATTTTATCTTGAGCGATTGGAACGATACTAACGGATGTAGAAGCAGATAGACCTTCTACCGCACCAGTTGGTGTACCGGAAGTGATGAACGCAGCGTCGATGTTACCATCCTGGATTCCACCAGTGGACTCACCGAAGTCAAGGTTTTGTGCATTGATGTCGTCCATTGTCATGCCATGCACTTCAAGGATTTGTTGTGCGTTGATGTACGTACCGGAACCAGGAGCACCTACAGAAACTGTTTTACCTTTCAGGTCTTCTACACTGGAAATGCCGGAGTCAGCCTTTGTAACGATTTGGACTGTTTCCGGATAAAGAGATCCAAGAGCCAAAACGTTATCAACAGCTTTTCCTTCAAAAGCGTTCGTGCCTTCCACTGCATTAGCCATAACATCCGTTTGTACGAATGCAAGCTCTGCATCACCTTCAGATAAAGCGATTACATTGTCCGCAGATGCGTTGGAAGAAACTGCGTCCGTCTGAATGTCCGTTTTCTCACCGATAATTTTTGCCATTGCTCCACCTAGCGGATAATATGTACCACTTGTTCCACCAGTTAGCATGCTCAAAAATTTCGGATCTTCACTGCCGCCTTCCCCGCCAGAACCATTATCTCCGCCACCACAAGCAGCTATGAATAATGATAATACTAGAACCATAGATAAGGCTAAGAAACTATTCTTTTTCATCAAACTCCCCCTAATTATTAATTTAACATCTCTTATTTTACAATCATTACAGAGATTTATCAAATGTGAACCCAGTATTTAGGCGATTTTCTGTTATACTCACGCATTTTTAGAGGGGGGTGTGCTATTACACTTATACTCTACCATGCTAAAATAGTGGATAAATAAAACGTAGCAGTGGGGAGTGCTCTTTTAATGAAAATAAATAATATCCTTTTTACAGGTAGGTTGGTAAAAGAGTTAGATTCGTTGTTAGATTCTTGTGAAGCATTGAAAGGAAGAGGTCTGCGTTTTATTCCTGAGAGTGTCGTCAGCCGGGAGGACTTGGAGTGGGCGGATGCATATGTGGCATTTCAACCGACAGAGAATTTTCACTTTGGCAATGTGAAGTGGATACACTCGCTTGGTGCCGGGGTAGACCGATACATGGCCCTGGGGAATTGGCCTGATGATGTCCTACTAACAAGAACGATCACCTCATTTGGGCAGAAGATCGCAGAGTACACGCTTAGTTATATGCTAAAAGACTTACAGCATCACGATACTTTTCGTGATCAGCAGGGACGTGGGGAATGGAAGATGGTTGCTCCACGGGCCTTGAATGAAGTGAAGGTGGTCATTTTTGGGACAGGGGAGATCGGACATGAGGTAGCGCGGATCCTTGCTTACTTTGGGGGGAAGGTGTACGGGGTATCCCGCAGTGGGACGGACAAAGAGTACTTTCGTGAAGTGATGCCTTTAGTGGGGGTACGGGATAGTCATCTTGGAGAAGTGGATTATGTGATTAACACATTGCCACTAACTGAGGAGACGGAGTGTTTGTTTGATGAGGATTTTTTCGGGAAGATGAATCAAGCGGTGTTCCTGAACGTAGGAAGAGGGGGAACCGTTGATCATGGTGCTTTGTTGGCTGCATTGGATAGCGGGAAGCTGAAGGCGGCTGTACTTGATGTATTCGAGGAGGAGCCGTTACCTGCGGAAAGTCCGTTATGGAGTCATCGAGGTGTGACGATCACCCCACATATTTCGGCGATTACGACGCCTGAAGAAGCGGTGGCATGTTTTCTGGAGACGTTGGAGTGTGTGGAGAGCGGAGGGAAGTTACGGAATGCGGTTAATGTTGGGCGGGGGTATTGATGGAAGAAGTGGGAGATGGTTGGCAGGGGAAATGGCGCGGCGGTTCCTGTTGGTTTCCTGATAAAATGTAGTACTTCATGATATATGGTAGGAATTCATGATATAAATGGAAATTCATGATATCCTTCGAAAATTCATGATATATTTCAAAAATTCATGATATATCTCAAAAATTCATGATATATCTCAAATTTTTCCTGATATCCAACTGGAGTTGGTTAGATTCTGTTGATATTTCAGCCTAATTGGTTGAGATATCCACCAATCCAGTTGATATTTCCCCGAAAGTGATTAGTACCCTACCGAATCCGGGTGATATTCCATCAAAAGTGGTCCATACCCCCATTAAATCAGGTCAATCTTCCCACCACTAAGTAATTTTTGTCGCTCCTCCTTACCCAACCCCTACAAACAAGATCCAGGTTTCATTTTCCAAAAAATGTGCTATGTAACTAGTAGTGCTTTTCGTCTGCTTGGGTGTAAATCGACTTACTCCGCACAAACCTGTCCTATTCTCGCAAAATAGTATAAATTACCCATCTTAACTCATTCAAAAATAAATAGTTTTCATCATTTTGGTATTTTTCTTCCATGTTATAGTAAAAGGTATTGAGAAAATGATCTATCCAGTTGTTTACATAAGAGCAATAAATATATTCCTATTGAGGTGATGAAATTGTCTATCGCATACTATAATTCTCTGCTGAGGGAAAAGCAGCAGCATCTCCAGCGGCTTCAGGACTGTCAAAGTCAACTAAAGGGTAAACAGCAGGAGTTTGCCAGATTTAGAGCTTCTGTCACAAGGCCTGAACTTTCCTCATTCACCTGGCAGGGCACACTTGCCAACCGATTTGAGGATATCAGGACAAATGGGATGCTTCATTATTATTCCGAGATGGAACAAAGTCAGTTCAGTGCCATCTTCTCCGGTATAGACAACAAAATCCAACAACTTCATCGTGAAATCAACTCACTAAAGCAGACCATCGCTTCATTGGAATTGCAGCTTGCAGAAGAACGGGCTGCGAAAAGGTACAATTAATTCATAGGAGGTCTCCATATGAGCACAGAAATTAAAATCAAGCAAAGTGAAATAGAGCAGGCACTCACACAAATGAAATCCTCCTCAGAAGCTCTTACTTCCTCATTCCCCTCCTCTATTGGAAGCGGTAATCAATTAGATGTAGTCAATAGATTAAATGAAATAAACCGTAAATTGGAGCAGCTGACAGAAAATTATAAAGAACTCTTGCTTCATAATGAAGAGATGACCAGACAGTCAGTCCAGCAGATGGTAGAAAAAGATCAGCAGCTATCCTCCAATATGCAGCTCCGGTAGCAGGAAGGAGAAAAATAGATGAAAACGCTTGAAGTATCGACCTTACAATCTGGTGTGGACCAATTGCTGACAAAGTTATCTCAGCATAAAGAGCAAGTGAACTCGTTGGAATCTGCGGTGAAAAACTTCACCTCCCTCGATGACTCTTTTACAGGCCAAGCAGGGCAGTCCATTCGGGGTTTTTATCAGGACAGCCACCAGCCTTTTCTGCAATTCTTCAAAGAAATAGTGGATACATATGAATCCACTTTAAATGCGCTCAAGAATGAATTAAGCAGTGTGGAGCCGGCCTCAAACGGCGTCATAAAGGAAAGTTTCCTTCAGCACGATGTAGACCAGGGATTGAACCAGGCGAGGGACTTTGTGATGGATCTTGCTGACGAAACCAATCGGAAGGTCCAAAGTGTATCCGATATCGTATCCTTGCCAAGAATTCAGGATGGTTCTTTTCAAGGGCAGGTTCATGCAGCAAGGAATCATGTCGACCAAACACTTGAAAAATTGCACCGCTTTGATCAGACACAGACAAGCGCCCTTGACCCGGTAGAGCAGGGCCTTCAGTTTATGAATCAGTATGTCCAGCAAGTACAAGGCCTTTTTACAAGTGGAAATGTCTCCATCGACACCTATAGCCCCAACTTTTGCTATGCACCAGAGTACCTGGAGCAAGGCGGTAGCAGGGACCCATTCTATGGATTTTCCACAGATCCACGTGTTGTCGCAAACGGGGTGGATGCAGCCGATACTGGTAGAGATGTGCCGTTTCATTGGGATCCTACCCCGACGCTCGGTTTGAATTTTGATCAATGGAGAGAGCAGCCGATCAATGCAGCAACTAATTTCGGGGTCGTTACTGCCACGGCATATGGGGCGTCCAAGCGAATCAATCTTGCCAGACAAGGTTTTGGCGTGCAATTATCCAGTTATACAACCGCACAAGGAGTGACCAAGCCGCGAATTACAGTAAGTGAGCCCCAACTAGCTGGGGTAAATAAGAAAACGTATAGTGGTACCAATGCCACCAACCATCCTAAGTTGTGGAAGATGGTCAATCCCGCTGCAAGCGTGAAAGATGCCTTTAAATGGACTAGTAATCGCTTGGGTTATATTGGAGTAGGTGCTACGGTAACAGGAGATATTGTCCATGGGGTACAGAACAACCAATCTGCAAGTGAGATTGCGGGGAATGTAACGGGTGATGTAGTGGTTGCCGGTGCCTCCATTGCAGGTTCCGCATACGCCGGTGCCAAAGCTGGTGCTGTAGCTGGGGCATTCATTGGTGGTCCTGTAGGTGTGGCTGTAGGAGCAGTGGTTGGAGCAGCGGCAGGAATTGTGGTCACGACGGTCCTTAGTGATGTGAAATTCATGGACGTCGATAATGATGGCAAGAAAGATTCCATCGGGGATGCCATTAAAAAAGGTACAACCAAGATTATTGATTCAGTAGGTTCTTGGTTTAACAAGTCTTGATTAGATGAGGTGCACGAGTGAAAAATCAACAAGAAGTAGATAAAGTAACAAAATCTTATTTAAATCTGCAGACTCCAAAGGCGCACAGAGGTAATATTATTATATTTTTTCTGATTTTCTTAGATGTAATGGGACTACTGCCAATCTTAGGGGAGCCATTCTCCCCATTGTACTTTTGGCTGGCAATTGGTCCAATCGTATTCATTCACGTATGGGGAATACTATATATTTTAGCCCCTTATAAATTTGAAAGATCATATTATCTGTTCTTTGGTGTATACGGAGTTATAAATACGTATGTGTATTTCTTGGTTATACAAAAATTCTTATATATGAATTTAGGTGTAACAAGTATGATTCCTTTTATCATTGGAGTTGTTTCTTTAATAGCTTTACTTATATTCTTTCAATATTTCAATCTTCGGATGCTGTATTCTGGGACATATGCCAAACTGCAAAAAAATAAGCAGAATACGAATATGTCCCCATATATTGGGGCGGCAGGGATTGGATATGTCATTGCGCAAGTTTTGATGTCTTCCTTGTTTGCCGATTCTTTCATTATTATCGTTCTAATTCTGCTAGTTTCCTTAATGTCTATTTTGACGGCATTCTTTTCCATTTATATACACAGGTATTTTTTCATCAAAAAGAATTACGATACAGTCAAGAGACTATATCCAGAATTTGGGTTACCTAAAAAGCAAAGGAAATATATTTTTTAACCCAAAGGGGATCTTGCAATGAGAAACGTTGATAAGAGGGAGATTGCCCTTTCTTATTTAAATCTACAAACACCAAAAGAAAATAGAGGGAACATCTTAGTCTTTTTCATCGTAGCGCTGGATTTGATTGGTTTGTTGCCACTACTTGCGTATCCATATGCATGGGATTACTTTATAGCTGCAATTTTTCCTGTAGTTATCATCCACCTTTGGGCAATTTTATATATTGTTGACCCATATAGATTTGAAAAATCTTATTATTTGTTTTTAGGAGTATATGGATATATCAACACGTATGTCTACTTCCTTGCAACACAAAAGCTGATGTATGCTCACTTAAATCTCACCTCTCCTATACCATTCATAATGGGAGTTATTCTATATGGAGGTTTGTTGATTGGTTTTAACGTTTTTAATGTTAAAGCCCTGTATTCTGGTCTTTACGCAAAATTACATAAAAATGGTAGTAAAGTAAATGTCTCGCCTATCATTGCATTTTCTGGGGTGGGATACTTTTTGGCACAATTAATTATGTCTCTCGTATATTCGGAATCCTTTATTATTGTTTTAATAGTTTCCCTATTATCTTTACTGGCAATTGTGACAGCATTCTTTTAAATATTTTTTTATTAAGAAAAATTTCAGCTTGGTAAAAGAAATTCATCCTGACTTCGGATTGCCGAAAAATCAGCGGAATATCTTCCAAATGAAACGTAAAAAAAAGTCTTAAAGGACTTATTGTTGAAAGGATGTATCACTTGAAAAAAGAAATAGATTCTATAACCGCGTCATATTTACGGTTCCAAGCCCCTAAGGAAAATCGAAGCAATATAATCGTGTTTTTTCTTATTTTTCTTGATTTCATCGCTTTTTTCCCAATTATAGGTGAACCTTTTGATAAAACGTTCTGCCTTGATACCTATGATTTTTATACATATCTGGGCAATCTTGTACATCATAGATCCATATAAATATGAACGTTCTTATTATTTGTTTTTTGGGGTATATGGTGTAATCAATTCATATGTATTATTTCTTTCTATTCAAAAAATCCTTTACTTAATAATAGGTGTTAAGGGGTATATGCCATTTATTATAGGGCTAATCTCGTTGGTAGCTTTAATATTAATAATGAATTTTGTTAATATTAAGGTGCTATACAGCGGAACGTATGCAAAGCTACAAAAAATGGAGTATAACAAAACTACAACTCCATACCTAGCTGCAGCTGGTATAGGTTACTTGCTCTCCCAGCTATTCCTGACTCTTGTTTATGATAAATCTATTAAAATGCTTTTTTATATTTCCCTTTTTTCTTTCTTTACCATCTTAACAGCTTATTTCTCAATTTTTATTCATAGATACTTTTTTATACGCAAAAACTACGAAGCTGTTAAAACTATATACCCAGAATTCGGACTCCCTAAAAAAATGAGGAAAGAAAATGCCAGCAACTATTTTTAAGTCTATGGAGGTGTAAAGAATGAACTGGACCCTAACAATAAAAGACCTCTACCTTTTAACCAAAATGCTAGGAGCAAAAGTCCTTGTCGGCATTCCAAATCCATTCCTCAGACACCGCGCTGAAGACATGGAGCAGGAATGGGAGGATACTTTCAAGAAGCTTCATAAAATGGAGCTGGTAGACCTGGTGGAAGGCGAGTTGAAATTTGAAGAAGATTTCATTCAAACGTTGTGGGTAATGGCAAAGTCCAACATGATTACCGAAATATTGACCGACCAATCCGATCAAAGCCTCTTTTATTTCAGCGAGGACAAGGTGGTGGAAGTGAGAAAGCGTGATGAAGAGGCGTATGATCTTCAAAGCCATCCTGCCCCCGATTGGACGTGGAATCAAGTGATCATTCCGCGGATGTTGACGGGGGTGGAGAATATTCCAGTCCGTCAGACTAAGAGTCTCTATCTTACTCCAGAAGAATACAATATTTATTGTGCGACTATGAAACTTGAAAACAAGGACGAGCTAGCAAAAAGGCATGCGTTACTGGTAGAAGAACCGATTATCAAACAACTGGACATGGCTATCCAAAGAAAAATACATACAAACCGACTGATGACCTTTTATCGGGGAGACGAGCAGTGGAGGGTCGAAGGGATGCACCTATTGACCTCTCCTTCTGCCAATTGGACATTAAGGATGGTACAAAAGGACGGAAACGAAGTGCTCGAGGCAAAGCAGTCACAAGGACAGGCACTCATGGACGAGATACTTGGTGTGGTTCAAAGGGTAAAAGTGAAACAGCCTTCCTAAATGGCACCGAAAGAAAGAAACAGAAAGGTGGAGGGTGTACATGTTTAAAAAGAAAAGGAAATATGAGGATTATGCTGTTGCCATTCTGGTAGAAGACGAATTATCCCGGGAGGAATATGACAAGCTTGAAGTGCAATTTAGTGACTTGAAAGCTGTTGGGTTAGTTAGCGAAGTTTTAGTTGATCGATTTGTCGAAGAGTGGGGAATATTTCAAAGAAAGTTCCCGGAAAGACAATTTTCTTCGTTCCCACGTTTTGTAGCCATCAAGGTTCATGAAGACAAAGTGAATCAGGCGGTAAAAGAGATGGAGCGAAAAAAATGGTGGGACTGGCTATTCAATGCCATTCACCCGGATGAGTATATGGTAACAGAGCTAAAAGTCATCTATGATTACGAAAACGCAGAATTTTACACAGATAATCTAGAAGAGGCCGTCGCCTATTTGAATAATAAATAAAATGAAAAAGAGTGTCCGACTTATCAAACAAAGGTTGACACTCTTTATTTATACAATTTGATTTCTAAAAATACAGAATATTATTTGAAGTGAAACTATTATTCTGGTAAAATATTTCCGAACGCTTATCCGAACGATTTTTCAAAACAAAGGGGAGGGTTAACAATGAAAAAATTCAAGAAATTAGGTACAACGATTGTAAGCGCTTTAGCTATAAGCTCCATGCTTGTGGCATGTGGCGGTGGAGAAGGTGCTAGTGGTGGGGACGGCGAAGGTTTGGATACTAGATTGGTAACAATCGGGACAGGTGGATCATCTGGCCCTTACAATATCATCGGTTCATCTTTGGCTAACATCTATTCTGATGAGTACGGGGTAAATTCTAAGTCACAGGCTACTGGTGCTTCTGTTGAGAACATCAACCTAATTAAAGAAGGCAAGATCGAAATGGCCTTTGTGATGAGTGATGTGTTGACAGAAGCGGTGGAAGGAACGGGTAACTTCTCTGAAAAGGTAGAAAATGTCGCACAAGTTGCAACGCTTTATCCGAACTTTGTACAGATTGTCACAACAGCGGATTCTGGAATCGAGACGATTGAGGACTTGGTTGGGAAACGTGTTGCAGTAGGAGATCAGAACTCTGGGGTGGAAGTGAATGCAAGAAACCTTCTTGCTGGTCACGACATTTCCTATGACGACATTACGGTCGACTATTTGGGGTATGCAGAAGCTGCTGATGGGCTGAAGTCCGGGGCGATTGACGCAGCCTTCCTGACAAGTGGATTACCGAATGCGTCTGTATTGGAACTTGCTAAAACAATTGATTTGAAGCTTGTATCTGTAGATCCTGCCAAAATTGAAGAGATTGCACAAGATCAACCATACTTTGTCGCATTAGAAATCCCGGAAGGCACATACGATAACGAAGAAGCCATACCGACTGCGGCAATTATGAATGCACTGGTAGTTAACAGTGATCTTAGTGAAGATGATGTCTATGAATTGACGAAAACGTTCTTTGATAGCTTGGATACACTAGGAAATGCCCACCAAGCTGCAACGGAAATCTCTTTAGAGAACGCACAAGAGGGCATGGTAGCGCCAATACATCCAGGAGCACAGAAGTTCTACGATGAACAATAAGATTTTCATTCTTGGGAGCACAGTTTTGATCGTGCTCCTTCTTTTCCTTTTTATGAAGGTTCCGACCCTTTATGTATCCTATGAAGGTGGCGGTTTTGCTTTAAAGGAGGACAGGTTTGAAGTCTCTTGGATCCATTCTGTTGAAAAAGAAGCGTGGATGGAAACTTATGAGAAAGAGGGGAGCCGTCTCTTTTTGGTGAAGACCAGATTTAAGACGTTTGGGGCAGGCACTCCATCTGATGGGGAAGTGATCCCATCCACCGATGGCTATGTCCATATGAAAATAGACCGTGAAGTGGAATCGGTCGATTTAATCGTTTCGGCGAACGTGGAAACAATGCTTATCACGGACTCAAAAGAGTACCGTCTCTATGAAATGGTAGCAGACTACGATAGTGTAAAAATTGAAATAAAAAAACTGCCAGTGTGGGAGTTCCTAAGAGGTGAGATACAGTGACGGATAAGCAAAAAGTGACAGATCCATTAAAGGATACAGACATGATATCGGAAGAGAAGAAGGCCGAGGTATTGGAAAAGTATGATGCAGAGTCCAAGGTCCGCAAATTTGCAAACAAAAAAATTGTTTTATTGGTTTCTGCCATCGCCATCCTTTATTCCTTATTCCATTTATACATTACTTTTAACCCAATGCCCGCCTTGCAACAAAGGGCCATTCACGTGGCGGTGGGGATTGCCCTGATCTTTGTTTTGTATCCTGTTACAAAAAAGCAGGACCGTAAAAAGGTAGCTTGGTATGACTGGATTTTATTTTTCCTGGCCCTTGGGTCTGCAGGCTATCTGATTGTAGAATACACGCAAATCGTTACTTCCCGTGGAGGGATTCCAAATACATTGGATATCTTGGTGGCCATCATGACCGTCGTTCTGGTCTTGGAGGCGGCAAGGCGTGTAACAGGAATTATTTTACCGATCATTGCACTCATTTTCCTTGCCTATCCTTTTGTCAGCCATATGAATTGGATGCCGCTTAAAATGGCAACACGTCCATATGACCTTGGGGACATTTTTGGACAGCTATTTTTGAAAACGGAAGGGCTTTATTCCACTGCCATCGGTGCTTCGGTAAACTTCATCTTCCTGTTCATCCTGTTCGGCGCCTTCTTGGCACGTTCTGGCATGGGGCAGTTCTTCAATGATCTTGCTTTGGCTCTAGCTGGACATAAGCAAGGGGGACCCGCAAAAGTGGCGGTCATCTCGAGTGGATTCATGGGAAGTATCAACGGGGCAGCAGTAGCAAACGTGGTTGGTACAGGAGCATTTACCATTCCTTTGATGAAAAAAATCGGCTACTCAAGGAATTTTTCCGGTGCGGTAGAGGCAAGTGCATCCGTTGGTGGACAAATCCTGCCGCCGATCATGGGGGCAAGTGCCTTCATCATGGCCGAAACAACGGGTATTGCCTACGGTACGATTGCGCTTGCTGCTTTAATCCCAGCTGTCCTTTACTTCCTTGGTGTCATCATGCAGGTCCATTTCCGTGCAGGAAAGGACAACCTGAAAGGCATCCCGAAAGCGAACCTGCCGAAAGTAAAGGAAATCATGAAAGAGCGCGGTCATTTATTACTGCCGATCGTCTTTTTAATCGTATTGCTTTATCAAAATCTTCCGATTGCGCATGCTGCGTTCTATACCATCATCTCGACGGTGGTTGTGGCGGCATTTAGGAAGAACACCAGAATGTCCTTCAAGGATATCCTTGGAGCGCTTGAAAATGGTGCGAGACAGTCCCTATCCGTGATGGTGGCCTGTGCGGTAGTGGGAATCATCATCGGTGTCGTCAGCTTAACAAGTTTTGGTAATGTGATGACAACATCCATCACAAGCCTTGGGGCAGATTCCCTGTTCCTTACTCTGTTCTTCACGATGATTGCATCCATGGTATTGGGAATGGGGTTACCATCGATCCCGGCCTATATCATTACGGCTACGATGGCTGCTCCTGCGTTGGCGGAGTTCGGCATTCCTATCCTGGTTGCGCATATGTTCGTGTTTTACTTTGGGATTTTCGCCAATATCACACCACCTGTTGCACTTGCAGCATTTGCAGGAGCTGGGATATCGGGTGGCGATCCGATGCGAACCGGTTTCAACGCCCTGAAGCTGTCCATTGCAGGTTTTATCATTCCATATCTATTTGTCTATAATCCTGCAATGTTAATGATTGATACGACAGACGTCGCGGTAAATGCAAGGGATTTCGCCATGCCTCCGATCATGGAGATCCTTTTAATATCTGTAACGGCCATCATCGGAATTATCGCGTTGAGTGCAGCGGTGGAAGGCTACTTCAGAACAGGACTGAATGTCATCTTACGTATCCTGATGGGTGCTGGTGCGCTAATGATGATCCTGCCTGAATCCAATTCAGATATTTACGGGATTATTATGGTGGGAGTGACCATGGCAATCAATTTTATCCAAGGAAAGAAGCAAGACGAGAAACCTAATATTACGGTATAAAAAAAAGCAAGGTCCCGGTATGTTGATAGGGTCCTTGCTTTTTTTAGCTTATCTTTTTATTACGGTGTACAAGTCGCTTCCTCTTCTCCTTGAACCAGTTAAAAAATCCGCTCGCTTCTTCCATCGACACTCCATGAAGTTCACTTATGTGAAGTGGGTTTGCCCGGTTGTGAAAGTACAAAGAGGCAATCCCGAATTTTCTCTGCAGCCAGGAGTGTTCCACCGACACCTGTTGAATTCGTTTGTAATGTGTGATAAATGTTTCGTTTGTAAGTCCACCCTTGCGAATCTGAACGGTGTTTTCTTGGCGGAGATAACTGGTGAAAAGGTAGTCCAATATGCGAGTAATCAGCGTGACTGCTAAAACAATACCCGCAATCCAGATCCAATCCTTTTTGAAAATAAATAGCCCAATAGCTGTAATGATAGTGAAGTAATAAGGTACAAGCAATTTGTAACAGAGCACTTTAATTGGAAATCGCTCCATTTCTTCTTGTATTGGATAGTGTGGCAACAGGGCCTCCATTAGCTGATATGCCTCTTGTTTAGGCATAAAAGGATAGAGAGAACTTGTCTCCTGTTCTTCAGTTTTCATAGCACCAACACTGATCAATTTTACAGAAGCAAGACCCAGAAGGCGTTTAATCATTGATTGTTCCACTACAACAGCTTGTACTTTTTCTTTTTGAATGACAAAACTGCTCGTGCTTCCTACACCTTTTTTTATATAAATTCTCTCTTCATCGTCACTGATTTCATAGTTTCCATACTTGATGGTTGTTTGCAAATAGCCGATGCCTACAGAAATGGCCATTGCCAGCAAGAAAAGGATGATCAGCATCCACCAATGCAAAAGCAAATAATCAAAAGCTCCTTCTGCTGTATCCTCTACGTCGAAGAAATCGGCCAGGTTGAAATATATCGTAGATAGCAAAGGGAAAATGGCCAGAAAGCTTAAGGAAGTAAAGGAGGCCTTCCATAAATCTTTTTTGTTGGAACGGAAGTGAATATTCCTTCCTTCCTGCCCTACCTCGATATCGGAGATTTCCACTGTTTCAGGATCTTTATTTTCAAGTCTAGATAGGATTCGTTCCTTTTCGTCTGTTTTCAATACAGGAAAATAAACCACTGCTTCCTCAAGTGAAGTTCCTGTTTCAAGTGTCAGAGAGGTCAAGCCTAACCATTTATGCAAGAAGGTGGTCTTGGTATGATGATTTTGTATCTTATCAAAAGAGACAGTCCGTTGCTCTTTTATGAAGATTCCTTCTTTAAGGGCAATAGAATCTCCGACTACTTCATACCGATAGAAGACCCATTTTAATAGAATCATAATCAGTGTCCAGCCGATACCAACCAAAAAGAGGTAACGTCCCCATATTACCCATTCGGATGTAGAGTTGATTTTTAAAACAAATAGGAAGAGAAAGATGGCGATGGAATTCTTCATCAGTTTGACTACCTCAAACATCATCCACGCTGGATGAAATCTTTTTACCTCTTGGGTCATCAACCTTCCTCTCCTTCAGCCAAATCACTTTCTTTCACCTTTGCCAGATGTGCTATTTTTATTTTTAACAATTTGGCCTTTTTTGCGGGAATGGCGGGAATGGTATGCTGGCTAGTGGTAGTCCCTATTATAAGGTTGTATAGTCCGTACTTTCTCATAATCGGACCTTGCTCTGTCCGGACAAATTCCACCTTTTCCATGGGTACCAACGTATGACTTTCATTCCATCTTCCATTTTTCATCTGAATAAATTCCTCATCGATCTCATAACGCCATGTTTTTTGTAAAAAAACCGGTTCTACAAAGATGGAAAATATGGCGGATAGTCCAATTAAACCAACTAGCACAAATAAAGTGATTTGTATCCAACTGTACCAATTAAAGTGCTCACTGCTATATAGGAGGATTCCTAAAACGATGAGTGCAATGCCATGTCCAATCGTATTAGAAATGCGCCATACTTGAACGGCTTGATTAGCTATCTTCTCCCTTGGTTCATTCATTGTTATATTCATATCATTCACACTCCTACTACCTATACGATCTGGTCAAAAGGAAGGTTTCACTAAATAATTCCAAAGGTTAAGGAGAAGCTATCTAAGGGAATAAAAGAATTATATCGGACCAAAGAATAAAGGAGGTAGAGCATGTTACTGAAATACTTTTATGACGAGAACTTGGCGCAGGCTTCTTACATGGTAGGATGCCAAGCATCGAAAGAGGCATTCATCATCGACCCTGCGCGTGATATCTTGCCTTATATAAAGGCTGCCACAAAGGAAGGTCTAAAAATTGTAGGCTCACTAGAAACACATATACATGCTGATTTTGTTGCAGGGTCAAGAGAGTTGGCCAAACAGATAGGAGCGAAAATGTATCTCTCCGACGAAGGCGATAATGAATGGAAATATGAAAATATCGAAGAGCTTCCTCATCAATTGGTGAAGGACGGAGATGAAATAATGCTTGGTAATATTTTATTCCAAGTGATCCATACTCCAGGCCATACACCTGAGAGCATTTCTTTTTTAGTGACGGATGGAGGAGCGAAAACGGAACATCCCATGGGTATTTTCACAGGTGATTTTGTTTTTGTGGGGGATGTGGGAAGACCAGATCTCTTAGAAAAGTCGGCACAAAAGGAAGGTTCGGCTGACAAAGGTGCAAGAGATATGTATGGTTCTTTAAGCAAATTCAAGCGCCTCCCTGATTATGTACAAGTGTGGCCAGGTCATGGGGCAGGAAGCCCATGTGGGAAGTCATTGGGTGCCATCCCTTCTTCCACTGTTGGCTACGAGAAACAAGTAAATTGGGCATTTAAACATGAAGAGTATGATTCCTTTGCCAAGGAGTTATTGGAAGGACAACCGGAGCCGCCGAAGTATTTTGGGGTGATGAAGCGCGTAAACAAGGTTGGCCCTAATTTCATAGAGGATATGGAGAAGCCTAAACGCTTGGATGATATATCAGTTTTGAACAGGAACATAAAGGAAGGGGCACAGGTCATTGATACCAGGGAGGCTGCACTCTTTTCAAAAGAGCATATTCAAGGAACAATGAATATCCCATTCAACCAGGCATTCACTAATTGGGCTGGGTGGATCATTGATTACGAACGTCCACTTTACCTTTTGACTGACCCCAATAAACTGGAAGAGATACAAAAGACGCTTCAATCCATCGGGATAGATAAATTGAAATGGTATATGGATGTAGACTTGGCAATCCGGATGACAGCTGAGCTGGAATCCTACCATGACATTACGCCGGAAGAAGCAAAGGAACTGATCAGTAGCAAGGATGCACAAGTAGTGGATGTGCGTTATGATTCCGAGTGGAAGAGTGGACATATTGAAGGGGCGCAGCATATCATGCTTGGCGACTTGCCTGATAGATTGGATGAAGTACCTAAGGATCAGCCCCTTATCCTTCAATGTGGCTCAGGGGTTCGGTCGGCGATAGCCATTAGTTTGTTGCAGGCAAATGGCTTCAAGGATGTCCATAATATGCTTGGTGGTTATGCAAGGTGGAAAAAGGATATGAAATAGTAAGGCACTTTTCTTAAAGATTGTTGCTATTCACATGCAAAAAGTCGACAATTGAAATTTTTCCGAGAAGCAACAACGTTTACGGAAAAAGCAAATAGTATTGATAGGTGCCATTCATGGAAGGGCACCTTTCTTTAATTGGCCTTGGAACGATAAGGAATGATATAGATACCATCATCTTTTATCCAGTCGGCATATAGTACATCATCTACCTTGGAATAACCTTTAGAACGAATCTGCTGCTGTAGCCACCCCATGTCAAAGCCAAGGTCTTTCACATTGTCTTCTAGGACCTCGCCATCGATAATCAAAGATGTACTTAGGTAGGTTGGTTGAGGGGGGATTTGTAGATCTTGAAGGGTAACCTTCTGGTATTTACTTTTCTTCATTATGCTGATAGAACCATTGGATTCCAGGATGGCAAAGGCAACTTCTCTTATCGAGAAGGTCTCACTTTGTCGTAATACACTAAGCAACTGATTAATATTCATACGGTTCTTCTTTAGTTGATAGCGGTCAATCTGACCATCCCGGATGATGATGGATGGATTTCCTTCCAAAACACCTCTTAGCTTTTTGAATTTCAAAAGCAACTTTTCCATGATTACCAATAATACTCCCCAAGTGAAAATAGTGAAAAAAATATAAGCAATATGGACCTTTTCTTCATAGATTCCGTTCCCAAGTAGCTCTGAAAGAACTATGGCAGATATAAAATCAAAGGGGGTCAACTGCTTAATGGTGGTTTTCCCAAGTATTTGGGTAATCGTGAATAGCATAAAGAAACCAACTACAACTTTTATCAAAATTTCTATCCAATTAAGTTCCACTTTAAATAACCTCTCCCTACCAATTAGATCCTTCTCTTTATCTAGCAGTCTGTACGAAAAATAGAGCTTTTAATCTTTATAAATGGCTGGAAATAGAGAGTTTCACGTGAAACATAAAAAAAATACAGAAAAAAGCTAAAATAGCATTGACTTGAAAATGATTATCATTACAATAGTAAATGAGAGTGATTATCATTTTTAATAAAACTAATATATTTATAGGGAGTGTACATAGTGAAAAAGTTTACTGTCATCTTAAGTATGATGCTGGCTCTAATGTTGGCATTAACAGGCTGTGTGAGCAGCACGAATAACAACGGAAATACAGGAAATACATCTTCTCAAGGCAACAATACAGAAGAAGGTACCAACGAAGAAGCAACAAATGAGCAAGAGTCCGGAGAAGTGAACCTATATACAAGCCGCCACTATGAAGCGGACCAAGCACTTTACAAAAAGTTTGAAGAAGAAACTGGAATCAAAGTGAACGTGGTAGAAGGTAAAGGCGAAGAGCTAATGGAGCGCTTAAACATTGAAGGAGAAGCAACAGAAGCGGATGTTTATATCACAGCCGATGCTGGTAACCTTCACCAAGCAAAAGAGCGCGAACTATTACAAGCAGTTGAGAGTGATGTCCTTGCAGAAAACATCCCGGAAAAATTACGTGATGTGGATAATCATTGGTTTGGTTTGACAAAACGCGCTCGTGTTATTGTCTATGATAAAGAGCGTGTAAGCCCTGAAGAGCTTTCCACTTATGAAGCTCTGACTGAACCGGAATGGAAAGACCGTGTGGTGGTAAGATCTTCTGAAAATATGTACAACATGTCACTTTTAGCATCTTTCATCGACATCATGGGAAGAGACCAAGCAAAAGAGTGGGCACAAGGGATTGCAGATAACATGGCCCGTGATCCTGAAGGTGGAGACCGTGACCAAGCCAAAGCTGTAGTTGCAGGCGAAGCAGATGTAGCGATCATGAACACGTACTATATTGGTGTTATGTTAAATGGAATAGATGAAGAAGAGAAGAAGGTTGCTGAAAACGTTGGCGTATTCTTCCCGAACCAAGAGACAACAGGAACGCACATCAATATCAGTGGTGCTGGTGTTACTAAGCATGCGAAAAACAAAGAAAATGCCATCAAGTTCATTGAGTTCTTAAGTGGCGAAGAAGCACAAGGCCAATTTGCTGAAGCGAACTCTGAATACCCTGTGAATGCAAATGTAGAACCGTCCGAGCTATTAAAATCTTGGGGTGAGTTCAAGGAGCAAGACATCAACCTTTCCAAATTGGGTGAAAACCAACAAGAAGCGATCCGTATCTTCAACGAGGTTGGCTGGAAATAAATATGAACAAACCATGAACCGAAGCACACCAGATAGTGCTTCGGTTCTATTTATTTGCAATCTTCTGTTCCATTTGAGAATGATTTTCGTTATAATTTAGAATGGAGAAACAAAGAGGCAACAGGTCTTTACCAACGAAGGATGTGTCATCTGTGGGTCGGTTTCATTGGTCAAGGGTGCGCCATAAAGGATGGGCTCTTGCTAGTCTTCTTTTTATAACGATTATATTGATACCTAATTTACTGATAGCCGTTGAATTCTTTACAGAAGGAAATGACAACTGGCTTCATATAAGAGAATACTTACTGAAGGATTATCTTCAAAATACAGTAGTAATCATTATTTTTACGTCACTTGCGACGATGCTGATCGGTACAAGTCTTGCGTGGCTGATCACGATTTATCACTTTCCGATGCGGAACTTTCTGAAGTGGGCGCTGATTCTTCCGTTGGCGATTCCACCATATATTGCCGCTTATACGTTTCACGGTATTTTAAATTATACAGGTGTCATACAGACGACCCTGCGCAATTCATTTGATATGCAGGTTAATCAGTCCTACTTCAATATTATGAGCATACAGGGAGCTATCTTCATTTTTACCGTGACGCTGTTCCCATACGTATACGCAATTACGCGAAGCTTTTTCCAGAATTTATCTGCATCCGTATTAGAGAATGCAAGATTGCTAGGCGGAAATGATATAGATACATTCTTCCGGGTTGCGTTGCCGATCTCACGGGCTGCAATTGTGGGGAGTGTGACACTTGTCATCTTAGAAGTACTGAATGATTATGGGGTAACAAGCTATTTTGGCATACAGACTGTGAGTACCGCTATCTTCCGTACATGGTATGGGATGATGGATTTGGATTCTGCCTTGAAGCTTGCTGGGACCTTGATGATCATCGTGATGGTCGTCCTCATGTTTGAAAGGATTCTAAGGGGTAGGAAAAAATTCTTTGATCCCTCTTCCAAAGTCCGTCCGATCAAGCCCAAAAAACTTACGGGAGCAAAAGCCTGGGGGGTTTTTGCTTATTGTTTCGGGATTTTTACCATCGCATTCATCATTCCGTTACTTCAGTTGCTGCGCTGGGCATTCATGACGTATGAGAAGGTATTTAATGCACAATTCATCACCCTTGCTAAGAACTCTATTTTCGTAGCAACGATTGCTTCACTTATCATCATCTTTGTGGCACTGATCATTTCCAACTATACAAGGTTGCAATCAGGCCTTTTGACCAAGTTCATTTCAAGGGTGACGACACTTGGCTATTCCATTCCTGGTGCTGCTATAGCCATTGCGGTCATTACGATATTCATGTCATTGGATCAATACATTGTGACCTTCTTGGCGCAATTCAACCTGAAACCGGAGTTTGTGTTACGCACGACCCTGGTGATGCTGATATTTGCTTATGTGATACGATTTCTTGCCATTGGATTTAACAATATTGAGGCAGGCTTTGAAAAGATAGGGAACAGATACTCGGAAACCTCGAGGATGCTTGGAGCTTCGACGTTGAGGACATTTTTCCTTGTGGACCTTCCACTATTGCGCGGTGCGATCGCCAGTGGATTCATCTTGGTGTTTGTGGATATTCTAAAAGAACTACCGTTGACTTTGTTCTTACAGCCGTTCAATTTTTCCACACTCGCCACGCAGGCTTTCAAATATGCAAATGATGAACGAGTACAGGAGGCTTCCATCGCTTCCCTGATGATCATCTTCATAAGTGCTTTGTGTATCTTTATTTTTCACCGGGTACTTGATAAGGAGGCAAACTGATGTTTATTCAGATCAGAGACTTGCAGTTCCAGTATAAAAATACGAAAAAGAATACGCTCGACCATATCCAGGTCGATATTGAGCGCGGGGAGATCGTTTCCATACTAGGAAAAAGTGGAAGTGGAAAGAGTACGCTGTTACGAATCATTGCAGGACTCGAAAACCCTACGTCTGGAAGTATGAAAGTAAATGGGGAAGTGATGTTTGATCCCAAAACATTCATCGTACCGGAAAAGCGCGGAATAGGAGTGGTATTCCAAGATTATGCATTGTTTCCGCATATGACGGTAGCCCAGAACATCAAGTATGGATTACGAAAAATGAACAGGAAAGAAAAGCAGGAGCGACTAGAGGAAATGCTCCGCTTAATCAATTTGGCGGAATACGGACATCGTTATCCGTATGAGCTAAGCGGGGGACAACAGCAGCGTGTGGCCCTTGCCAGAGCCTTGGCGCCCGCACCGTCACTATTGCTCCTTGACGAGCCGTTCAGTAATCTGGACGCCCATCTGCAAGAGAAAATCCGTGACGAGTTAAAAGAGATCCTCAAGAAAACAGGCATCACCTCCATCTTCGTCACCCATGACTTTGCAGACGCCAAAGCCATCGCCGACCGCATCCTCTATATTGACGAAGGTCAACTAGTGAATAGGGCCTGTGATTTGGTAATGAGTTAAAGGGATAAAAGGGGTCTGACCCTCACCGCTTTACAGCGGTGAAGGTCAGACCCCTTTTTTATTTCTTCAACAACAAATACATAAAATAAGGCGCTCCAATCAATGCGACCATGATGCCTGCTGGAATCCCACTATCGATCAGGTTGCGTCCGATTGTGTCGGCAAACAATAACAGCCAGCCACCAATGAGGACCGCTACCGGGAGAAACAGTTGATTTCTAGGCCCGACCAAGGATTTGGCCATATGAGGTGCCATTAACCCGACGAAGGCAATTCCACCTGTCACCGAGACCGCCGAAGCTGCCAATGCCACTGCCGCCAACAACAATACCACGCGCTCTTTTTCAAGCGATACCCCAACCCCGATGGCTACTGGCTCACTCATGCCAAGCAAGTTCAAACGATTGGCTCTATACAGGGTAAAAGGAACCAACACAAGAAGCCATGGCAATAAAGCCAATATAAATGGCCAATCCGAGCCCCAAATGTTACCTGCCAGCCATTTGGCGATGAAATCCACTTTTACACGCTCAGCAGAAGATATCAAGATGATCATCATCCCCGAAAGTGCCATGGAAAAACCGACTCCGACCAATACGAGCCGGACAGGCTGAAGACCGCCAACCCTCTGATAAGAGAACAAATAAATCAATATTGCCGTAATCAGCGCACCTAAAAAAGCAACCGCTGGCAACATATAAACAAAAGAGCCCACATTAATCGGGACGTACAAGAAGAAAATGGATATTGCCACCCCTGCCCCTGCATTGATCCCGATGATTCCTGGGTCCGCCAAGTCATTACGGGTAATTCCTTGTAGAATGGCACCTGATAATGCGAGCGCCATGCCTGCAAGAATCGTGATCACAATACGTGGAAGCCTGATGGAAAACAAAACAAACTCTTCTTTAAAAGTACCTTGCCCCAAAATCGTTGGTATCAGCCGGTCAAATGACAAGGAGGCAGGTCCCACGCCGATTCCGACAACTACGGTGAGCAAGATAAGCAAAGTTAAAAGAAGCACGATAATACGTTGTTTTTTTATAATAGATGGATGGATCATGAGAATGCTTTCCCTCCTTTACGGACAATGACAAGGAAGAAAGGGAGCCCGACCATTGCCACGATAGCAGCTACAGGCGTTTCAAAAGGGGCGTTGATGGTACGGCCTAATGTATCCGCGAAAAGCATGAAGATGGCCCCAACGATCGCGGACATCGGCAAGATAAAGCGGTAATCCGTTCCCACGATGGCGCGCACGATATGTGGGACCATCAGCCCGATAAAGGCCATATTCCCGACAAGTGCTACAGAAGCACCCGTCAATAAAATAATGACGATAAATAATATCCCTTTGACCACTGCGATCTTTTGCCCCAACCCAACAGCCACTTCCTCGCTGAGACTGAGGATGGTAAGCTGTCTGGAGAGGTAAAGCGCCACAAGCAACCCAACCGTTATCAAAGGGATGATTAGTTGCAGTTGCCCCCAGGTGGTCCCGATAATCCCACCAGCTGTCCACATAGAAACATTTCGTGATAGCTTAAAGGTCAATGCTACTCCTTCAGCGATGGCAAAAAGAAAGGCGGAGACTGCCGCACCAGCCAGGACGATGCGAAGAGGGGAAAATCCGCCTTTTTTCATCGCACCTAAACCAAATACCATGATTGCCCCTACAGCTGCCCCAATGAAACAAGCAATGGTGATTCCGTAGTAGTTAATAGAAGGAAAGAATGCCAGTGTAATAGCAAGGGCAGCATTCGCCCCAGCTGTTAAACCAAGCAGTCCTGGATCTGCAAGGGGGTTTCTGGTCATTCCCTGCATAATGGCACCTGCAACCGACAAGCCAGCACCCACAAATATCGCAGCCACTTCACGTGGAAGCCTTATTTCACGAAGGATCAGAATTTTATCTCCACTTGATGTGGGAGAAGTTAAGGCCAACCACACATCCCGAATGGTAGTGTCAGCAGCCCCAAAAACCATCGCAGCAAAAAACACCGCCACAAAGACGATGAGCGCCACAATGAATTTAATTGTAAAGGGAATGCTTCTTTCCAACGAAATCTTCATATTCCTCATCTTTTCTATATCAGAATGGAGCTATACCTTGTTGATCCGCAGTGTCTTGAACAGAGATCAACGAGCTCAAGCAAAAACAAATGGTAACGATAGAATAAGAGGGACCTTCTACTAATAGAAGCATCCCTCCAAAAAGTCTTAGTTTCCTAAAAAGCTATCCTTAAAGAACTCCAACTGGAAATCAAGGGAAATTGGATCATTAAAATAGAACTCTTTCGCATCCGCCTCAAAAACCTGTCCATTCTTCACAGCCGGGATATTCTTATACGTTTCGGTTTCCTGGAAGGATGTATCTCCCTCTGAATTTTTACTAAAGACAACATAATCCCCAGCAAACTCAGGTAATACTTCAAAGGAAAGCATATGATACCCTGCTTCTAAAGCTTCTTCTTTTACTCTCTCAGGCATCTTCAACTTCATTTCTTGATAAATAATTTCTGTTCCGCGTCCCCAATTGTCGCCGAAAACGTAAAGCTCTTTATCAAAGTTTTCGATAACGGAGACAGTAGCATCTTCGCCGATTTTAGCGCGAATCTCTTCTCCAGCTTCTTGAGCGCGTGTCTTGAAGTCATCCACCCATTTTTGGGCTTCTTCTTCTTTGTTTAGTAGTTTGCCAATTTCAACATGCTGTGTAAGATAATCCACATTTCCATATGTGTACGCGACAGTAGGAGCAATATCCGCAAGCTTATCAAGATTGTTTGCATTGGAGGCAGCGATGATAAGGTCTGGATCTAATTCGATAATTTTCTCTAAATCTTGATCCGTCACTTCCACTGCATCTTTCAAGTATTCTTGGTAACGAGGATTTGCCATTGCCCAAGAGTCAGTCCCAACAATATTCGTTCCAAGGGCCATGACATTTCCAGCAACGAAAGAGTTTATGACAACGACTCTTTGAGGATTTGCTGGTACATCAATTGGTCCTGTTTCGGCTTGATAAGTAATGGTCTCAGAGGAGGAAGCATTTCCCTCATTTGAAGTATCACCATTGTTATTGGTTGCATTATTATTTGTGTTCCCGCAGGCACTAACGACCAGCAATAGCAGGAATACGAAGGGAATCATTAATTTTTTCATCATGGTTGTCTCCTTTAAGTAAGTTGTAGGTTAAGCACATAGGTTTATTTGTTCTTGGATCTCGGCCGATTTCGGCGTCGATTTGAAAGACTTGTCTTAATACATCCGGTGTAATTACTTCTTCGCAATTACCCGACTTGACGATGTTCCCATCCTTTAAGGCGATCAGGTAGTCGGCAAATCTGGCAGCTTGGTTCAAATCGTGGAGGACCATGATAATGGTGCGTTCCTGTTCTCTATTTAGCTTTTGTAAAAGTTCCAGGACTTCCAATTGGTGGGCCATGTCCAGATAGGTAGTAGGTTCATCCAGGAAAATGATTTCTGTTTCCTGGGCAAGAGCCATGGCAATCCAGACGCGCTGGCGTTGACCGCCGGATAGTGCGTCAACCGGACGATATTTAAACTCTGTTGTTCCTGTTACCTCAAGTGCCCAATCCATGACCTCATAATCCTTTTTGGTCAAACGTCCAAATCCTTTTTGATAGGGGAACCGGCCATAGGAGACAAGCTCACCGACTGTTAATCCGCTTACACTTTCAGGTGTTTGGGGGAGAATGGCCATCTTTTTGGCAAGAGATTTGGTGTTTTCTCTGGCAATCTCTTGTCCATCTAGTAGGATAGCGCCAGATTGATGGGAGATAATCCTGGTGATAGCCTTTAAAAGGGTGGATTTTCCGCAGCCATTGGATCCGATGATGGTCGTGATCTGCTTATCTGGTAGTTCAACCGATAAATCCTTTATTATCAAGCGTTCACCATAGCCAATGTTCAAGTCCTTTGTATGTAGGCGAACCATTTATGTAACCCCCAGTTTATAGTAAGTTTACACTAGTGATAATGATTATCAATGTCGTAACAATTATTACTATAAGACTATTAATAGGGGTTGTCAATGACTAATTGAGAAATATTTTCAATGAAAAACATGGATAAAAAAGAATCTCCCTAAATAAAAAGTAGGAAGGGAGCAATTCCCTTTCCTACTATAGTGCGTCTTTGATGACTTTTTTATAGGACAGGACAGACAGGAATCCAAAGATGGAGTAAAGTCCTGTATAGATAATCATCACGATAATCATCGGCGTCCATACTTCCGTTCCGAAGAAGAACCAGCCTGATTGTACAGCGAAGTAGCTGTGTAGCAACCCGACAACAAGTGGAATACCAAAATTAAATAGCTGTTTAGCCTGAATGCCTCTTAACAAGTCCCATTGAGTAAACCCTAATTTTCGTAAAATAGTATAGTTAGGTTTTTCCTCTTCACTTTCGTCCACCTGTTTAAAGTAAAGAATGCAGCCGGATGTGACGAGGAAGGTCAAACCAAGGAATCCTACGATAAACATCACAAACCCCATGTTGTTTTTCATGCTGTTACTTGTAAGCAGCTGTGAATCATTGGGTCCTGTACTCCCTAAATCCAGGTCCTCAAAAATAGAAATGGCTTGATTCAAATCTTGCTTATCAGAAATATCTATTCCCGTATATAAATAAGAGGATCGCTGTATTTCTTGATCTAAATCGACAGATAATCTTTCCATGACGGTATTATCCACTACCACTATCGGAAATCCACTTGATGTAAAGGGAAGGGATAAAAGGTAATCATCCCGTAATTCCAAATAGTCGAGGGGAATACGTTCTGTCATGCCGATGAGTTCTATCCTTCCGGAATCCTCAAAGCTGATAATGGAAGCTAGCATACTGCTGAAACCGGTCAATATCGCTTCACCCTCTGATAGTTCAAGGCCTTCCACTGAATTCTCCCCGATAACAGCTGTCTGTATGGAAGCAATATCAACATATAGTCCTTCCGCATTTGAATTTATTACCTCTTCCATATTTACTTTTGCCTGGTACACTTCTATTTCCTTAGCAGAATAGAGGATATCTACTTCGTCCAGCGATTTTCTGAAGGTATCTGCATCCTCAGAATGATAAATGGAGAAATCATTCGGCACATTTTGTTCTGCGGATTTTTCGGCAGAATAATAAGAAATATAACTTAACGACAACAAACCGATTGCCAAGGCAGAAACGGTGGTGATGACCGTTAACAGAAAGGCGTTCGATTTCATTCGGAACATGATGGAAGAAAGGGACAAGACTTCGTTGATGGACAAATAACCATCTTTTTTCTTTCGGATCAAATGAAAGATAAATCGAACAGAGCCCTTATAAAATAAATACGTCCCGATAATGACTGACCCAAGTATATAAATCATGGTCAAAAAAAGCATAGTAGCAGAGGTCAAGTCACCGTCAAACATTTTAGATGACATATAGTAACCGGAGCTGATAAGGCATAACCCAGCAATGCCAATGAGGATTTCCCAAACAGAAATTCGCTTGACCATTTCCTCTGATGAGGAGAGGACACGGAACAAGGAAAGAATGGTCTGCTTTTTGATAAAAAGATAATTCATCGCCATGATCAATAAAAAGATGCATCCAAACACAAGTAGCGTCTGCGAAAGAGCCTCTGGTGAAAAGCGTAACTGGGCAACAGAATCGACACTTGTCACCTTAAACAAAATCAGTAAAATGAGTTTGGAGAAAGAGAACCCGGCCAAAACCCCAAGCAAGATGGAAGAGAAATAAAGAAGGAAGTTCTCCATGGTCAGTATCCGGAAAATCTTCCCCTTTGTCATGCCGATTAATTGAAAGAGTCCAATCTCCTTGCTCCGGCGCTTGATGAAAATCGTGTTGGCATAAAGCAAGAAGACAGTGACAATCCCAATTAATAAGACAGAAGCTGCTTTAATGGCACCTGCCCCTTTAATCGAGCCTTCTGCTGCATCCATGGATGGATCGAATTGAAGCGTCACGAAGGCAAAATAAAGGGCCACAGTAAAGACCAATGCAAATACATAGAGCAGATAATTCTTTAGGTTCTTTTTTAAATTTCGAAGGATCAATTGATTAGTGCTCATACTGCACCCCACTAAGCACACCTTGTGTTCGCATGATGTCCTTGAAAAAATCCTGTCGCGTTTCATCCCCTCTGTTTAATTGTGTGTAGACTTGTCCGTCTTTAATAAAGATGATTCTGCTGCAATAGCTTGCCGCGACAGGATCATGCGTCACCATGATGATGGTCGCCTTGCGTTTCTTATTCAGATCACTCAACTTATCTAATAGATCAGAAGCGGCCTTTGAATCCAGCGCACCGGTTGGTTCATCCGCAAAAATGATGCTTGGCTCATGGATGAAGGCCCTTGCTGCAGAGGTTCTTTGCTTCTGGCCTCCGGATATTTGGTTGGAGTATTTATCTTTTAAATCAAATATGCCCAATTCATCCGCTACTGTCTTGAACTTTTCATCTGCAGTCTTCTTTGAAACCTTGGCAACGGAAAGGGGTAGAAGAATATTTTCTTTAACGGTCAATGTATCAAGCAGGTTGTATTCTTGGAAGATAAAGCCGAGGTGGTGCTTGCGAAATTCCGCTAACTGTTTTTCTTTCATGATCGTGATTTCTTTATTGTTTATTTGAATGGTCCCATCTGTCACTTTGTCGATGGATGATAAGACATTTAATAGGGTGGTCTTCCCAGAACCGGAAGCTCCCATGATGCTGACGAATTCGCCTTCTTCCAAACTAAGATCGATTCCTTTTAGAACTTCTTGTCTGTTGAATCGATTACCGTAACTTTTTTGTATATTTGATGCATGCAGGATGCTCATGCGTTTCACTCTCCTTTTCTAACACCAGTATAGTACGGAGGTTTTTTCTTTTCCTGCGATTCTCCTAACAAAATGAAGAAGCGTGTGACAGTTTTGTCACATGCTCCAAATATCTACAAATTCATTGTTTCTGGAAAAGGTCAGGATGAAGGTGGAGCCTTGTGCAGGTGTGGATTTTACATCGATGTATATGGAGAGCGCATCTGCTGCCCTTTTAGCCAAAAATAACCCCATCCCAGTTGCTGCCTGATTATGGTGATTGCTGGTGGAAGTGAATCCTTTATCAAATATTCTTGGCAAGTCACGGCTGCTTATACCTAGTCCATGATCTGTTATGGATAATATGATCAATCCATCATCAGTAAAGCTTTTTATTTCAATGTCCCCTGAATGGCTGTACTTGACGGCGTTGGTAAGCAACTGTCGAATAATAAAGGAAAGCCATTTACTGTCACTCACTACATTTCTTTCAGAAAGCTCCACATCAAATCCTATGCCTTTTTGAATGCACCACGATTGAAGGGTCTTGATTTCATCAAAGATTAGCGCTTCCATGTCTACTTTTTCCATATATAAATCATTTTCCATGGAGGGGATTCTGCGCCGATGAAGCTGTTGGTCGAGGAGAAGGTGTATGCGCAACCATTCATAAGTGATTTGCTTTTTCACTTTGGGATCATCCAGCCTATCCATCATCAGCTTCATTGCTGTCAGCGGGGTTTTTACTTCATGAATCCATGCAAGCATTTCCTCTTTCTCCAACTCTAACTCCTTCGTGTGTGCTGATTGTCGGCGTTTTTGGTATTGGATATGGTGGACAAGGGCGGTTTGGACAACCTTTTCAAAAGGTAGATTTGCTTCCCTCATCTCTGAAAGATCCATGGTAGGATCCAATTCCTTTAGCTCCTTATAGAAAATCGTTTCTCTCTGATAACGATATACAAGGAAACCGATAAAAAGGATGGTAGAAAGGAAGGTGTAATAGGCAATGGAAGTGATATTTATCGAGGCATCCAGATAGGCGATGAAAAGAAGTAGTGAATGTATGCATAGAAAAAAAACCAGCCAACTTTGCCTTTCTTTTAGAAAAAGTTTAACCATGGATGTTTTCCTCTTCCCAAGCCATATAGCCTTGTCCTACCTTCGTCTCAATGTATTGACCAAGCCCGATCTCCTCCAAGCGTTTGCGAAGCCGGTTGACGTTTACAGTCAAGGTATTATCACTCACAAATCTTTTGTCGTCCCACAACCGGTTTATGATTTCATCTCTGCTGACAATCGTGTTTTTATGTTCAATCAATAATTGCAAAATGAACAGCTCATTTTTGCTGAGCTCAATGGTTCCGTTAGGATTGGAGACCGTATTCTTCTCATAGTGAATGGTAGCTCCGGCCCATGTTTTCAAAGTGACTTTTTCGAAACTGTAATTATAGACGCGTCTTAGGGTAGCTTGTATTTTGGCAATAAGCACATCAAAATGGAACGGCTTTTGAACGAAGTCATCCGCTCCTAGCTGCATCGACATGACCATGTCAGTCGGATGGTCTCGTGAAGATAGAAAGATGATGGGAACCTTGGAATGATTCCGGATCATCCTGCACCAGTGGAAGCCATCATACTTTGGCAACTGGATATCAATGATGACAAGGTCTGGCTCGATGTTTGTGAATTCCTGCAGCACGGAGCTGAAGTCAGACACGCCATGCACATCATAAGTCCATTGCGTCAAACGTTCTTCCAATTCTGCAAACAATGTTTGGTCGTCTTCTATAATGAAAATTTTGAACAAAGGTATCACCACACGTTTTTTTTCAGACTGTTGACAAACTCTAATTATATTTAGTTTTGCATTTTCTTGTTGTTCTTCGTTACAGGCGCTTCGCTTTCCAGCGGGCGGTCCGTAAGCCTCCTCACTCCGTTGCGGGGTCTTACCTGTCCCTTCCTCCCGCAGGAGTCTGCGCGCCTTTCACTACGATCAACATGGGTATTGCATATTTCATTAAGATTATACTTTGTCTACACACTGCAAGGAAATATTTCCTTTTATTGTAGCGGAAAAAATGGAAAAAAAGAAGGTGCCAGTCCTCCTTGCATGGAGGACTGGCACCTTCAAACCTATTTACTGTGCATCTTGAACTCTAAGAACAGTTCATTGTAATAAGCTAAGTTCCGTTTTCCGAGGTTCTCGTATACCTCAAGCTTTTCCGTCAATTCTGGCGGAGGATAGAAGCGCTCGTCACCTGTCAGCTCCTCATCAAGCAACGGCAATGCCGCTTTGTTTGGCGTTGAATAGCTCACATAATCGGTGTTTTCCGCTGCAACCTCCGCATCAAGGATAAAGTTGATGAACTGGTGGGCCGCTTCCACATTCTTAGCTGTTTTCGGGATGACCATATTATCAAACCAAAGGTTAGATCCTTCAATCGGTACGACATATTCAAGATCCTCGTTCTCCCACATCAATTCCGCCGCAACCCCGGACCAGACAAGTCCGATCGCAGCTTCTTCATTCTCAATCAGCATCCTGCTCTCGTCCCCCACAATGGCTTTGAGGTTGGGGGTGAGCGTATCGAGCTTTCTTTTTGCTTCAAGCAGGTGCTCTTTGTTTGTATCGTTTAAGGAATAGCCTAAACTGTTAAGGCCCATCCCCATCACTTCGCGGGCACCATCGATCAGGAGGATTTCATTTCTAAGATCCTCATCCCAAAGGTCGTTCCAGCTTGTAATCTCTTTTCCTCCAAGCATGGAAGGATTGTAGACAATCCCGACCGTCCCCCAGAAGTAAGGCACAGAATATTTATTTTCCGGATCAAAAGGAAGATTCATGAACCGCTCATCGATGTTCCCGAGGTTGGGGAGCTTCGAGTGATCCAACGGGAGGAGCAAGTCCTCCTGAATCATTTTATCAATCATATATTCAGATGGAACCGCGATATCATAGGTGGTTCCGCCTTGTTCTATTTTCGTTTTCATCGCTTCGTTGGAGTCAAAAGTCTCGTAAATGACCTTTACACCGGTCTCATCTTCAAACTGCCTGACCACATCCATGTTGATATAGTCACCCCAGTTATAGATGGTCAGGGTGTTACCGCCTGAGTACCCTTGAGAGGAGTTCAACTCGGTGATCGTGTACCAAAGTACAGTCGAGACGACCACAACAGCAAGAAAGAACTGGACTAGTTTTTTCATCGTCTAACCCCCATTCCAGTGGGCTTATTTCTTACGGTGATGAAGTAATACACAATCACCAGCACGATTGTGAACAAGAACAACAGGGTGGAAAGTGCATTGATGTTTAAGGCGATTCCACGGCGCGCAAGCGAATAAATTTCTACAGAAAGTGTCGTAAATCCGTTTCCTGTCACAAAGAATGTGACGGCGAAATCGTCAAGGGAATAGGTCAGTGCCATAAAGAAACCAGCAAATATTCCTGGTGTGATGTATGGCAGGACGACCTTTCTCATCACATCCCAACGGCTTGCTCCAAGATCATGTGCCGCGTCGATCAATGTTGGGCTCATTTCCAAGAGCTTTGGCAATACCATCAATACGACAATCGGTACACAAAAGGCAATATGGGAAAGAAGAACCGAATACATCCCAAGCTTGATCCCAGCCATCGTGAACAATATCAGGAAGGAAGCACCGATAATGACATCAGGGCTCACAATCAAAACATTGTTTAAGGATAATAAGGTACTCTTTGTCCTTCTATTTTTAAACGAATAGATAGCGATGGCACCCATCACCCCAATAATGGTTGAAATCAACGCCGAAAGCAGGGCGATAAGTAGCGTGTTCAAAACGATAATCAGCAGTCGCGTATCCGCGAACAGCTCCCGATACCACTCCAATGTAAAGCTTTCAAAGTCATACATCGATCCCCCGCTGTTAAACGAGTAAAACACGAGGAAGAAAATAGGTAAATACAGAATCGCGAAAATCAAGACGAGAAATAACGTCGATAACGGAGATGTTTTTCTATTACCCATGTTAAATTCCTCGCTTTCTGCTGCTTGTCATTTTCATGAATAGGAACATGATGATAATCAAAAATACGGCAATGGTCGAACCCATCCCCCAGTCTTGAGTGACAAGGAAATGCTGTTCAATTGCCGTTCCAAGTGTGATGACCCGGTTTCCGGCTATCAATCTTGTAAGCATAAAAAGGGATAGAGCTGGAATAAAGACAATCTGACATCCGACCTTTACTCCGTCCATCGTAAGAGGTAAGGTGACCCTCCAAAACGTCGTGAAACGG
Organism: Sutcliffiella horikoshii; assembly: GCF_021991925.1. Lineage (GTDB taxonomy): Bacteria > Bacillota > Bacilli > Bacillales > Bacillaceae_I > Sutcliffiella_A > Sutcliffiella_A horikoshii_F. Next base: position 105,844 of record NZ_RXZI01000002.1, read on the forward strand.
GAGGCACCAAGGTCATTGGCCGCATCGATCAATGTCGGATTCAACTCATTCAATGCGTTAAAAATAGGTAAGATCATAAACGGAATAAAAATATAGACCGAAACGAACACAAAGCTAAAGTCTGTGAACAAAATTTGCGTGGATCCGATCCCGATTACTTCTAAAAAGCTGTTGGCGATTCCGTACGTACCGAAGATACCCAGGAAGGCATATGCTTTCAGGAGCAGATTGATCCAGGAAGGAACAATGAGCAACAAAAGCCATAAGTACTTATGACGGGTTCGTGTTAACAATAATGCCGTCGGATAGGCGATCAGTAGGGTGATGGCTGTGATCAAAAACGCATACCAAAACGAACTCAACGTCATTTTTAGATAAACAGGTGTAAAGAATTTTTGATAGTTTTCAAGTGATAGATTGCCCTCGATGTTAAAAAAAGAATAATAGAGGACAAGTAGGATCGGCGCTATAACAAACAGCGCGATCCAAAGTGCATAAGGGATAAAATAAAGGTTTTTCGTCAGTCTATTTTCCATGGCTCTCTCCGCTTGCAAGGGAATAGCCTTCTAGTCGTCTATCAAAATCTTCTTCCGATTCCCCAAGGCGCATGACGTGGATAGCTTCGGGGTCAAAGAATAAACCAATCTGATCCCCAACGGTCGCTTTCTTGGTAGAGTGAACAAGCCACTCATTGCCTTCTTGGTCATAGCTGCTTATCTCATAATGAACACCTCTGAACAGCTGCGAGTCCACCCGTACCTGCAGCTTGCCTTCTGCTGGCGTGGTGATGGCCAAATCCTCAGGTCGGATGACAATGTCCACCTTTTCGTCGTGTTTAAGCCCCTTGTCCACACACTCAAATTGTTTGCAGGCAAATTCCACAAGGTAATCCTTGATCATCCGGCCTTCAACGATATTGGATTCTCCAATAAAGTCGGCGACAAATCGGTTAATCGGCTCGTCATAAATATCTGTCGGGGTCCCGCTTTGAATGATTTTCCCTTCATTCAAGACGAAGATCTCATCTGACATGGCCAATGCTTCCTCCTGGTCATGGGTGACAAAAATGAAAGTGATGCCAAGGCGTTGCTGAAGTTCTCTTAATTCGTACTGCATCTCTGTACGGAGTTTCAGGTCCAATGCGGATAGAGGTTCGTCTAGTAGAATCACTTCTGGTTCATTTACGATGGCACGAGCAATCGCTACACGCTGGCGCTGACCACCGGACATCTCCCTGATTTCGCGAGTTTCGAAGCCTTCGAGATTAACAAAGCTAAGCGCTTCGGTCACCTTTTTTTCAATATCCGCTTTTTTCATCTTTTTAATCTTCAGCCCAAATACCACATTTTCAAACACATTCAGATGAGGGAAAAGAGCGTAGTCCTGAAAAACGGTATTTACCTGACGTTTGTTGGCCGGTACATCGTTCATCTTTTTGCCGTTAAAATAAATGTCCCCTGCAGACGCTTCCGTAAATCCGGCAATCAATCTAAGGATGGTAGTCTTCCCGCAACCGGAAGGTCCAAGTAAGGTATAGAATTTTCCCCGTTCAATTTCAAAACTAACATCATTAAGCACAGCAGGATCGTTGTCGAACTGCTTGCGAACATCTTTAAACTGAATAATTGCGTTAGTCATAGCAACCTCCCTATATATAAGCTTCTATTAATTGATTTCTGTAAAGTATCATCTAGCTGGTTGTTGGAGCGAGCAATAGGCGAAGATTCCGGCGCGAAGTAGCGTTAGGTGGAAACCCGGCAGGCGGGGCTCGAGGAGGCTCGAGCAGCGTCCCGTGGAAAGCGAAGCCCGACGCATCAACCAACATCCGTAATTAACAGAACAAACATGTATTTTCCAGTATATTAATTCGTGATTCGGAACAATTATACAGGAATGGTTTCAAAATACAATATAAAAAAACGCCCGTCCCCCCTAGCCAATTTATGGACAACGGGGACAGGCGTTTTTTTACCATTCTTTCGGTTCATAATTCAACTCTGCAAATAGCTGGCGTTTTTCCTTTTTGCTAAGGTCACGCCATTGACCCATCGGCAAGTTACCAAGCTCGATATTCATGATCCGGGTCCGCTGAAGGCGGAGCACCTCATATCCGAGCTCTGCACACATGCGGCGGATCTGACGGTTCAACCCTTGCGTCAGGATGATTTTAAAATCAAACTTTGAGAGTTGCTCCACTTCGCATGGAAGGGTTTTGGTTCCAAGTATTTTGACACCTTCGGACATCTGCTTCACAAAGTCCGGGGTGATTGGTTTATCGACAGACACCATATATTCTTTCTCATGCTTGTTTTCAGGGCGCAAGATCTCATTGATGATATCCCCATCGTTGGTCAGTAGAATCAAACCTTCCGATTCCTTGTCCAAGCGTCCAATATGGGAAAGGCGAAGCGGATGGTTCACAAGGTCAATGATATTACCCTTCACATGTTTTTCAGTCGTTGAGGTGATGCCAATCGGTTTATTCAAGGCAATATAAACATTGTCTCTTGCAATTCTGATTAGCTGTCCATTGACCAATACCTCGTCCCCTGGGTTAACTTGTCCACCGATCTTGGCGACCTTACCGTTAATTTTAACTCTACCTTCTTCAATCAGTTTGTCGGCTCCGCGCCTTGAGGCGACACCGGAATCACTGATAAATTTATTGATTCTCATACTATTACACGTCCTTATATGAAAAATGAACTCACTCTTATATAGGAAGAGGAGAGAAAAATTTCTATATATGTACCCTATCATACAATAAACAAAGGACCGCTTACAAATAGGGGGAAACGAGTAGGAAGGTGGAGGGGGGTGGTAGCGCTTTAGTGCTTTAACGGGGAGCGGGTCAGACCCCTCTATGAGACCCCTCTATGTAATTTCTACCAGTGAAGGTAGTAGAAAGCTAGTATTTATCTGCAATTTTTCGACAAGTTCTTGAATTAGGTCCTTTTATTCATGGAATTATGATTATATTTGTAAAATCATATATTGAAATATAATAAATTTAAGAATATAGTAATGTTAGTAAAGGTTTTCAATTTACTATCAATTTTAATTTTGGGGGAGTTCAAGCATGAAAAAGGGTTTAATTGCAACGATCATCACTGTTATGACAACGATGATCTTTTTGGTAGGTTGCGGTTCCGACAATACTGGTGGCTCTGAATCTGCATCAGGTGATAAAAGCGGTTCTGGTATGTTAGTAGGAATGGTTACGGACGCTGGTACGATTGATGACAAATCTTTCAACGAAGGTACTTGGAAGGGAATTCTTCAAGCGAAAGAAGATTTCGGAATTAAAGAGAAATACTTAAAACCTGCAGGTACAACAGAAGCAAACTATATGCAAGAGATCACTAACCTGTATGACGCTGATTTCAAATTTATCGTTACTCCTGGTTTCAAATTTGAAACCGCTGTATTCCAAGCACAAAGCCAATTTGAAGATGCTAAATTCGTTCTAATCGATGGAGCTCCACACAATGGGGATTTCAATCCTGTAGTAGGCGAAAACACGGTTTCTATTTTCTTTGCTGAGCATGAGGCTGGATTCCTAGCTGGTGTTGCAACTGCATTAGAATTAAAAGAAGGCGAAGCTGGATTCATCGGTGGTATGGAAATTCCTCCAGTTCAAAAGTTCAACTGGGGCTTCCAACAAGGTATCGCGTATGCAAATGAAAACTTAGATACAAATGTAAGCATTAAAGCAGAAAACGTAATATACCAAGGTACGTTTGACGCAGTAGCTGCTGGTCAGCAAATTGCTGCGGCAATGTTCGATCGTGGAGTAAATGTTATTTTCGCAGCAGCGGGTGGAGTTGGCGTTGGGGCAATCAACGAAGCAAAAACTCGTGTTGAAGGCGGAGATGATGTATGGATGGTTGGAGTAGACGTTGACCAATACGAAGAAGGAAAGATGGACAATGGCGATTCTGTTATCTTAACTTCTGCAATGAAGAAAATCGACACAGCAGCTGCTGACATGATCAAAGCGGAAATCGATGGAGAGTTCCCAGGTGGAGAAACTCTTACATTTGATGCAACAAACGATGGGATTGGACTTCCTGAAGAAAATCCAAACCTAAGCGATGAAACAACTTCTAAAGTGAAAGAGATCTTTGAATTGATTAAATCCGGTGAAGTAAAAGTTTCTTCTGAGCAAGGCGATTTGATCAAATAATATTAAATGCCTGGCAGATGAATAAAGAAAAAGGCGGGGGGACCCGCCTTTTTTAATGCCAATGAAAGAGGTTAGTTGTCTGTCCTCTTGGGATAAAAAAACAAAAAAGGGAGAATCGCTCTATGGACTATGTAGTGGAGATGCTCAATATCCGGAAAGAGTTTACTGGAATAGTTGCCAATGATGATATTACACTTCGTCTGAAGCAAGGAGAAATTCACGCCCTCCTTGGGGAGAATGGTGCCGGGAAATCAACGCTGATGGCGATACTGTTCGGAATGTACCAACCGGATAGAGGATCGATAAAAATCAATGGCAAGGAAACGAAAATTGCCAATCCAAACGTCGCGACGAAACTTGGAATCGGGATGGTGCATCAGCATTTCAAACTGGTCAGTAACTTCACGGTAACAGAAAATATTATGCTAGGCTCTGAGTTGCATAACATGTATGTACTAGATAAGAAGACTGCCAGCAAGAGAATTGAGGACCTGTCCAAAAAGTATGGACTGAACGTAGATCCTCATGCCAAGATTGAAGACATTTCCGTTGGGATGCAACAGCGTGTGGAAATTTTGAAGATGCTGTATCGTCAAGCAGACGTGTTGATTTTGGACGAACCTACTGCAGTTCTTACTCCTCAGGAGATCATAGAACTTGGGAAGATCCTGAAAAACCTGATTGCAGAAGGCAAATCGATCATCATCATCACCCATAAGCTGAAAGAGATCAAAGCGATGGCAGATCGTTGTACCGTTATCAGAAGAGGAAAGACAATTGGCACTGTTAATGTAGCAGAAACAAGTAAAGAACAAATGGCTGAAATGATGGTAGGACGCGAAGTAAACTTCAAAGTCAGCAAAAAAGAAGCAACACCAGGTGAAGTCGTTCTAAAAATGGATAATGTGTCTGTGAGAAAGGGCAAAGATGTAATCGCCCTTAAGAACATGTCCTTGGAACTGAAAAAAGGGGAAATCCTTGGAATTGCAGGAGTAGATGGGAACGGTCAGTCTGAAATTGTGGAAAGCATCACAGGCCTGAAGCAAGCAGACTCCGGATCGATTCTATTTGAAGGAAAAGATATAACAAAAATGCCGGTTCGCTCACGAATCGCCAGCGGAATCGCTCATATCCCGGAAGACCGCCATAAGCATGGACTTGTGCTTGATTACACGATTGAAGAAAATATGGTGTTAGAGCTATATCATAAAGAGCCGTATTCCAAACGTGGCGTGTTAAACTTTTCCGCCATTAAAAAGCATGCAGATACTATCATCAAAAGCTTTGATGTTCGTTCAGGAGAAGGTGGGAAATCGATTGCCCGTTCTCTATCAGGCGGAAATCAGCAAAAAGCGGTTATTGGACGGGAGATTGAGCTTGATCCAACGCTATTGATTGCTGTTCAGCCAACTCGAGGTTTGGATGTTGGGTCGATCGAGTACATTCATAAAAGGCTTGTGGAACAAAGGGACAAAGGAAAAGCTGTTCTGCTTGTATCCTTGGAATTGGATGAAGTAATAAATGTTTCAGATCGCATTGCCGTTGTGAATAATGGCCAATTAGTCGGAATCGTGAATGCAAAAGAAACAAACGAAAACGAACTTGGTCTGATGATGGCTGGCGTGATGAAGGGGGAAGAAGAATGAGAAATGGCATAATCTCGTTACTTGCTGTCCTTTTCGGTCTGATTGCAGGTGCGATATTGATGGCAGTCACAGGTAACAATCCTGTGGAAGGATATAAATACTTATTCGAAGGCGGTTTGAAAAACCTGTCTAGAATAGGGAATACGCTAGCTACAGCAACTCCACTTATTTTTACAGGTTTATCGGTAGCTTTTGCATTCCGTACAGGCTTGTTTAATATCGGAGCTGCCGGACAAATGCTTTTCGGAGGTTTTTGTGCGGTTGCAGTTGGCTTGACATTTGATATGTCGAGACCGCTATTGTTGGTGTGTATGGTGTTGGCAGGTTTCATCGGAGGAGCTCTATGGGCATTCATCCCTGGCTTATTGAAGGCCAAATTCAATGTTCATGAAGTAGTATCCACCATCATGATGAACTGGATTGCTTACTGGACGGTTTATTATGCGGTACCGGCTTACTTTAAGGGTGAGTTTTTGGAAACGGAATCTAAAAAGCTACCAGAATCTGCGTCTTTGCGCACACCTATTTTAACAGACATGTTTGATGGTTCGTACATCAACTTAGGATTATTCATTGCGGCCATCACCGTCATCATTTTCTCTTTTATCATCAATAAAACAACACTTGGATACGAGTTGAAAGCGGTAGGGTTCAACCGTGACTCGGCAGAATATGCAGGGATTGCGGTAAACCGCAGCATCATCACTTCCATGGTCATTGCAGGTGGACTTGCAGGACTCGGTGGGGTGGCATTTTATGCAGGAAATGCGACAAGCATCCAGATCGGAATTTTGCCGACTCAAGGATTTGATGGAATTGCTGTAGCACTTCTTGGGGCGAACACTGGAATCGGCGTGTTACTTGCGGCAATCTTCTTCGGTCTTCTATATTCCGGCCGTGGATTCATGAATGCGATGACAGACATTCCACCGGAAATTGCGGATTCCATCATTGCGATCATTATCTACTTCGCTGCGACAAGCATCCTGATAGATAGAATGATCCGTTACTTCATCAATAAAAAGAAAAATAAAAAACAACCAGCAATAGTCCGTAACACGACCGAGACTGAGAAGAAGGAGGAGGTATAAGATATGTGGACAACGATTCAACAGATAGCTCCGTATGCAATTATCTTTACTATCCCTCTTTTGATCACAGCGCTGGGAGCTTTATTCAGTGAACGAAGTGGTGTTGTTAACATCGGTTTAGAAGGATTGATGGTCATCGGTGCTTTCACAGGTGCCCTTGTCATTCTGAAGATGCAGGCAATGATGCCTGGTCAGCAAAAAGCAATCTGGATCGGTCTTGCCCTGGCAACCTTGATGGGATTATTGTTCTCCCTCCTCCACGCCTTTGCAAGTATCAATCTTCACGCCAATCAGATTATCAGTGGTACAGCCATCAATATGATTGCCGCTGCTATCACAGTCTTCTTGGCACGTAACATTACAGGAAGTGGAAACATCCAAATCAGTACGTTAAAGCCATTCAATGTTCCGTTTTTATCAGATATCCCTGTGATTGGCAGTTTACTTTTCACACGAACCTATGCCACTACTTGGTTGGTTCTGGCTATTTTGCTCTTTAGTGCGTTTTTACTCTACAAAACGCCATTTGGATTGCGCTTGCGTTCTTGCGGAGAGCATCCTCATGCAGCTGAAGCAGCAGGAATCAGCGTATATAAAATGCGTTATATCGGCGTTATGATCTCCGGTGCTTTCTCTGGACTTGGTGGAGCGGTATTCATCGTCACAACAGGTGGGGAGTTCAACGGTACGGTTGCAGGCCTTGGTTTCTTAGCACTTGCATCCTTGATCTTCGGGCAATGGAAGCCGCTGGGTATCCTTGCAGCAACGCTATTCTTTGGCTTTGCCACTACGGTTGCAAACGTATCACAGGTGGTTCCTTCATTGGCTGTCATTCCGCCAGTTTTCTTGAAGGTATTCCCTTATGTGGTCACATTGATCGCATTGATCATTTTCTCGAAATCCTCCCAGGCACCAAAAGCTGTTGGTGAACCGTTTGATTCTGGGAAACGATAAGAGGTTGGTTTTAGTTTTGTGGCACGCTCTCTATTTGAGGGCGTGTTTTTTTGTAAGGGAATTTATGCGCTTACATATCTGATTATTAAGAATAAAATATATTGACAGAATTTTTACTAGGTTTATAATGAAGTTAACATATGTTCATCAGTAAATTTACAAAAGTTTATAAAAACGCTTACGACTACCGAAAGAACCTAAATTTCTACAAAAGTCATCATGTTTCTAAGCACTTTCGTACTCTTTCCATGAACATAATTTGAAATCGGGTGAAACGAACATGTCGAATGAAAAAATAGCCCGTTTAGTAGAAGTGGCTAAAATGTATTATCTATTCAATTACAGCCAACAGGAAATCGCCAAAAAGCTTGGTGTATCCCGTCCTACCGTATCACGCCTGCTTGATCAGGCAAAACAGGATGGCGTTGTACATATCAAAATTTGTGATCCGACAGAAGATGTAAACGGGCTGGCAGCTAGACTTCAAGAAACCTTCGGACTGAAAGATTGCGTGGTCACATCCGTTCCGGCCTATGAAGATAACCATATCAAAGGCAGAATCGGGGAGGCAGCGGCCGAATACTTGTACGGCATTGTGAAAAATGGCGACACAATCGGCATTACTTGGGGGACGACACTTTATCAATTGTCCCAGCAGCTTAACCCTAAAAGCGTTCATGATGTGGAAGTTGTCCAATTGAATGGCGGTGTGAGTTACTCGGAACTTAACACCCACGCTTCTGATATCATCAATGGACTCGCAACGGCATTCCATACCACACCACATTTCCTGCCTGTCCCGGCAGTGGTCGATCATCCTGTTGTAAAGCAGGCGATTGTCGCAGACAGACACATAAATAAGGTGCTGGAGCTCGGGCGAAAAGCCAACATCGCTATCTACACGGTAGGAGAAGCTGGGGAGCAGTCGACACTTATGCGGGCGGGTTACTTTTTAGACACAGATGTGGAAACGTTGATAAAGAATGAAACAGTGGCAGATATCTGCTCGCGCTTCATCGACATCAATGGTCATATCAGTAATCAATCCCTAAATGACCGCACCATCGGTATCGAACTTTCCCAATTGGCGGAAAAAGACTACAGCATTCTTGTGGCAGGCGGTAACAAGAAAGTGGAAGGGATCTTAGGGGCACTTAACGGTAATTATGCCAATGTCCTGATAACCGATCAATATACAGCAAAAGCTTTGTTGGAAATGGGGGGGAAGAACAATGGATCGAGCGACCATTAAGGCACTGGTCCAAGAGGTGGTTCAGAACACCTTGAAGATTTCTACGAAACAAGTCCCGATTGCCGTATCCAACCGACATATCCATCTGTCTCCCGAACACGTGGAACGCCTTTTCGGGAGGGGCTACGAGCTGAAAAAGCTGAAGGAGCTCTCGCAACCCAATCAGTTTGCCGCAAAAGAAACGGTCACACTGATTGGGCCAAAAGGAAGAATCCCAAATGTGCGGGTTCTCGGACCGGCAAGAGGGAAAACCCAAGTGGAAGTCTCCTTGTTTGATGGTTACACCTTGGGGGTGACTCCTCCGGTCCGCCAATCGGGAGATCTAGCAGGCTCGGAATCCATCACGATCATGGGGCCAAGAGGACAAATAAAAGTGGAAGAGTGCTTGATTTGCGCCTCCCGTCATATCCATATGCACCCAGATGATGGAGGTAGATTTGGCGTGAAGGACGGAGACATGGTGGACATAAAAGTAGATGGTCCACGTGGTGTCACCTACTCCAACGTTCTTATCCGAGTCTCACCTATATACAAATTGGAGATGCACATCGATCTAGATGAGGCCAATGCAGCCAATATTAAAAATGGCCAGCTCGGTGAAATTACCGCAATAAAGTGTTCTCCAGAAAAGGAGGGAGGTTGTGGCTGTGGATGTAAAGGAAACGGTTAGAGAGCTTGTCAAGAAGGCTGTCGAAGCGTACATGTCCGAACAAGCCAAAGACACCCTTACCAAAAGCGTCAAAAAGAAGCCATCCATAACCGTCCTATTAAGCTACCAATCTACTGATCCTAACAGTATTTTGAAAGCGGTTACGGAAATGAAGTCGTCATTTCAGGTGAGGATAGCAGCTTCAAAGGAATGGGAGGAGCTGCTTGAAGGAGAAGGGGAGGTGCTCCCGTTGGAAGGCGCAGTCTACCAGGAGCTGGAGGCACTCTGGACATCCACGGACCTACTAATTCTACCGGTTGCATCCTTCCAGCTAGTAGCCAAGCTTGCACTGATGCTGGATGATGATCGTGCAGCCAAGACAGCCATTCAATTCCAGCTATTAGGCAAGCCGGTCGTAATCGCCAACAATGAAGTGGAGCTCGGAGTGTATCAACAAATCCTCGCTCCGCATTCTGTCCAAGAAAAACTGCAAACTTACATGCGCACCACCCAAAAGGACCAAGTGAAATGGGTACCACTGAATCAGCTTGTACGCATAGCAAAAGAACAACACAAGCTATATCAGGAAAAACAGCCACTTGTCCTGGCAAAGCACATGGAGCGTGCATCCAGAGAAAATGTAAAAGCCATCAAGGTCCCGAAGAATAGCAAAATCACACCAGTCGCCAAAGACATGGCCAGAGAACTGAAGATTCAAATCCAAAAAGAAACATAAGGCTGACGGGAATAGTGGATTGGAGCGGAAGGCACTCGACTTCTGCGGGGGGATAGCGACAATCTTGAGACCCCGCAGGGCGTAGCCTGAGGAGGCTCAAGGTCGCCCTCTGGATAAGCGAAGCCGTTTGCGGAAATCAACAGCGATGCTAACCAAATCATTAGTGTTCATTACTTTTTCGGTGGCCTCGGCAAAGCCGGAGAGGTTCCCGAACCTCCCCGCGGAAAGCCAGTGCCTGCAGCGAAAAGGAACGGTTAAACTAAATGTTACACGAGGCTCCTAGAAAGGAGGCAACGTACTCATGATCATTGCAAAAGTAACAGGCTCCATCGTCGCAACCACCAAAGCGGAAAAACTCAAAGGCAAAAAACTGCTGATCGTCACACCGCTTGATATGAAAACAATCGAAGAAAATGGCAAGCCCCTTGTTGCCATTGACACAGTCGGGTCTGGCGTAGGGGAAGTCGTTTTAATCGTAAGCGGAAGCTCTGCGAGACAGACAGAAATTACGAACGGGGTACCCGTCGATGCGGCCATAGTAGGAATTGTAGATCAGATTGAACTAAATGGATCCCTGACCTTTTCAAAAGGAGGTAATTAAACGTGCAAATCAAGGAAAGCGACATAAAGGAAATGGTTGCGCAAGTCCTTGCCCAGCTTGGGGATGAAAGCAAACAGCCCTCACCTGGTCCAGAACAGGCACCCAGCGAAGTTCCACTGGGAAATGGGGTGTTCACAACCGTTGATGAAGCGGCAGATGCTGCAACAGAAGCATGGGACAAGCTGAGAGCGACCCCACTTGAAACACGAAAGAACATGATTGAAAAAATGCGGGAAGTGAGCCGGGAGCACGCAAAAGAACTGGCAGAACTTGCAGTAAAAGAGACAGGGCTTGGACGGGTGGAGGATAAAGTGGCGAAGAACCTCTTGGCCGCTGATAAAACTCCTGGAGTGGAAGACATTGTTTCTACCACCTATTCCGGGGATGGGGGTCTGACCCTAGTCGAGTATTCACCGGTTGGCGTGTACGGTGCCATCACCCCATCCACGAACCCTGCAGCAACCATCATCAACAACTCTATCTCTCTAGTGGCAGCAGGGAACGCGGTTGTTTTCAACCCACATCCAAGCGCCAAACTAGTATCTATTAAAACGATGCAGCTTTTGAATGCAGCGATTGTGGCTGCAGGAGGACCTGCAAATACCCTCACTTCCGTTGCGAGTCCCAATATCGAGACATCCAACGAAGTGATGAAGCATCCGAAAGTAAAGGCGTTGGTCGTAACTGGCGGTGGCATCGTGGTACAGGCGGCAATGAGTGCTGGGAAGAAAGTAATCGCCGCAGGCCCCGGGAACCCACCGGTGGTCGTTGATGAAACAGCTATCCTTTCCAAAGCTGCAAAAGACATCGTAACAGGCGCAAGCTTTGATAACAATGTCCTCTGTACAGCGGAAAAAGAAGTGTTTGTAGTTGAAAAAGTAGCAAACTCCTTAAAAAGTGAGATGACCAAAAACGGTGCCATCGAACTGAAAGGTTACCAGTTGGACAAGCTCCTTGAAAAAGTGCTGGTCAAAAAAGGAGAGAAGTACTATCCAAACCGTGATTTTATTGGAAAGAACGCTTCCGTCCTGCTTGAAGTGGCAGGCATCAGGGCTGACGCCAATGTAAGGCTCATCATTGCCGAAACGAAGGAAGAACACCCTTTGGTACACACAGAAATGCTCATGCCGATCCTGCCAATTGTCAGGGTGTCAGATGTGGATAAAGCGATCAGCCTTGCTGTGAAAGCAGAAAAAGGCAACCGACACACTGCCATCATGCATTCTCAGAATGTCACCAACCTGACAAAGATGGCAAAAGAAATTCAAGCAACCATCTTTGTGAAAAACGGTCCATCTGTTGCAGGTCTCGGCTACCAAAGTGAAGGGTTTACCACCCTCACCATTGCAGGTCCGACGGGGGAAGGGTTGACTTCAGCCAAAACCTTCACGCGCCAAAGACGCTGCGTGCTGGTAGACGGCTTCAGAATTGTTTAGGGGGGATGAACAATGGCAGAACGGAATGAACTACCTCAGGAAGGACAGCCTGTGGAACCACCTAAAAATAAGAAAAAGCAAACAAAATCCAAAACTACTAAACAACCATTAGGAGGAATTCAAATGAGTCAAGAAGCATTAGGAATGATTGAAACAAAAGGTCTTATAGGGGCAATTGAAGCAGCAGACGCAATGGTAAAGGCAGCAAATGTAACACTTGTAGGAAAAGAATTCGTAGGTGGCGGACTTGTGACAGTTATGGTACGCGGTGACGTAGGAGCTGTAAAAGCGGCAACAGAAGCAGGAGCGGATGCAGCAGGACGAGTGGGGAACCTTGTATCGGTACATGTCATTCCACGTCCAAACTCCGAAGTAAACGGAATATTACCGGCAGCGAAATAGGAGATAGGTAGAGCAGGATGGATCAATCCATAAAAGCCTATATCAAACAACTTGTCCAAGAGGCAGTAGAGCAATCCGCGAGTTCATTGAACAACTTGCCACCTAGCACTGACAGGAAGCAATACATCATCGCCAATTGGAAAATGAACAAAAACATCCAGGATACGCTGGAGTTTTTACAACAGCTTAAAGAAGGAAACGGAGTGGAAGTGGTGGTTTGCCCACCTGCTCCACTTCTGTACCCTGCAAAGCTTTACGTACAAGGACAAAATAAAAAGATTCATATAGGTGCCCAAAATGTTCATCAGGAAGACAAAGGCGCCTACACAGGGGAAACGGCAGCAAGCCTGTTAAAAGACATCGGCTGCTCCCATTGCATCATCGGACATTCCGAAAGAAGGCAATATGCTCATGAAGATGACGCAATCGTGAACCTAAAAGCAAAACAGGCTTTAAAAAGGGGTCTGACCCCTATCATCTGCATTGGGGAAACATTGGAACAAAAGCAACAGAACCAGACAGAAAAGGTGTTGACCAAACAGATACTCGGCGCCATGGACGGAATCGATGTTCCCCAGGTAGTATTTGCGTATGAGCCAGTATGGGCAATCGGAACTGGGGAATCCGCTACAGCGGAAGAAGCACAGCGCATCCATGCATATATCCGGTCCGTTCTTGATTATCTGGATGAACACAACGCCGAGAAGGTCAGCATTTTATATGGTGGATCTGTAAATGAAAATAATGCGCAAGAGTTCGCTTCTATGACCGACATTGATGGAGTCCTTGTCGGTGGTGCGAGCTTGAAGGTAGATTCTTTCCAGAAAATAATCGCTGTATTTGCCAAAGGAGCGTAGAAAATGAAAAAAGTTGCAATCGGTAGCGACCATGGTGGATACGAGCTAAAAGAAGCAATAAAAGGCTATTTGACGGAGCTTGGCTACGAATACCTCGATTTCGGCTGTAAAGCTAAAGAATCAGTGGACTACCCGGATATAGCGTTCTTCGTTGGGGAATGCGTCGCGACCAACCCTGATTACGTTGGCATCATGATTGATGGAGTTGGCGTGGGTAGCGGAATGGTATTGAATAAGATTCCAGGCGTACGTGGAGCTGTCTGTTGGGACCTATCGTCCGTCATCAATAGCCGTGAACACAATAACGCCAACGTCTTATCCATCGGTGGCCAGTTCATCGGAGAAGGCCTTGCCAAGCAATTGGTGAAAAAATGGCTGGAAACCGAATTTGCAGGTGGCCGCCACGATCGTCGTGTCACAAAAGTTATGGAAGTCGAAAGTCGTTTTATTAAACGCTGAAAGCAGGTTTAGAGCATGTTTGTAGCAAAAGTGATTGGAAATATGATCTGTACCCATAAAGACGAAAACCTGAGAGGGTTGAAGCTTTTAATCGTCCAACCAGTAGATGATCAGTTGCAGGATAAAGGCAAACCACTTGTTGCTATTGACACAATCGGTCAATCGGGAGAAGGGGACCTTGTTTATCTTGCTAAAAGCAGGGAATCCTCTCTGCCATTGAACAAAGACCTCGTCCCATCGGATGCCGGGATACTAGGAATCATTGACTATTACAACGTAAAACGAATGGAGGAAATATAAATGAGCAACGCACTAGGAATGATTGAAACAAAAGGTTTAGTAGGTGCAATCGAAGCAGCAGATGCCATGATGAAGGCTGCAAATGTTTCTTTAGTTGGAAAAGTTCAAGTTGGCGGCGGATTAATCACTGTATTGGTACGCGGTGATGTAGGAGCTGTAAAGGCAGCTACGGAAGCGGGAGCGGATGCAGCGCAACGTGTAGGCGAATTTCTATCTGTACATGTGATTCCAAGACCACACTCCGATATCGAAAAAATTCTTCCTACCACTCTATGAAACTAGCAAAAGTCGTTGGAAATGTCGTTTCGACGATTAAAACACCAAGCCATCAAAACAAAAAGCTCATGGTCGTCATCCCGGTGGACGCGAGCGGCAAGGAATGTGGAGATGCCATGATTGCTTTCGACCGCTTTCACGCTGGTCCCGGCGACTATGTACTGATACTCGAAGAAGGTGGAGCGGCAAGAGACATATTAGAAGATCCCAAAGGCTCTTTTGATGCCGTCATTGCCGGAATTGTCGACCGATTACATTAATGCGAGGTGAACACAATGCAAATGGAAGCATTGGTGGAACAAATTACGAATCAAATCATGGAACAACTGACAAATAAACAACAGCTGGCAGAAGGAAAACCTGTAGCTTCAACTTCAACTGCTTCAACCGGCAACAGCTATGCGAATGTATCATCCAACCTGATCACAGGACCTTCAATCGCAAGGATGATCGACCATACTTTACTAAAGCCCGAAAGCACGAAAGAGCAAGTCGTCAAACTATGTGAAGAAGCGAAAGAATACAACTTTGCCACAGTATGTGTGAATCCTTACTGGGTACCCACAGCTGCCAAAGAACTAAAAGGTTCCAATGTAGGAATTACGACCGTAGTCGGCTTCCCTCTTGGTGCAACCAACAGTTTTGTAAAAGTTTCCGAGACACGTGACGCGATTGCAAGTGGTGCAACGGAGATAGATATGGTCATAAACATCGGTGCCCTTAAATCCGGGGACTTTGAAACGGTCAAAAAGGACATCGAAGCGGTCGTGCTTGCGGCAAAAGGACATGCCCCAGTCAAGGTCATCATCGAAACAGGTCTTTTGGAAACAGAAGAAAAGAAGAAAGCTTGTATTCTGGCAAAAATGGCCGGAGCAGATTTCGTGAAGACTTCCACAGGCTTCGGACCAGGCTGTGCCACAGCTGAAGACATCAAACTCATGCGTGAAGCAGTCGGCCCTGACATGGGCGTCAAAGCGTCAGCATGTGTACGTGACCTGGATACGGCAAGAAAACTGGTTCAAGCAGGCGCAACAAGAATCGGCGCAAGCTCCGGGATCGCCATCGTAACCGGCGGTAAAGGCACTGGATACTAAGCTTAAATGGATAACAGGATGCCAACAGGATGACCTCCATGGCATCCTGTTGTTTTTAGTAATTAGCCTCTGATAAAGTATACGGTTGACTTTTCAGGCAACCTAGCTGTTAATTGGAGCGATAGGAGCGAAGACTCCTAAGCGCCCTTAGGAAAACGAAGCCTAGTGCGGAAAACAGCAGCGGTATATAACAGATGTTTTTGATGTTGAAAAATTCTAAATATTTTTATATAATATATTGTAAGCGTTTGCATAAAAATTACTGGAGGGGGATTAAGGTGAACCATATTGGAAATCAACTTAAGAATGCAAGAACAAGACAAGAGATAGAGATCGACCATCTTGCCGCACTATCAGGCTTGCCTGCAGACACCATCGCAGCAATCGAGGCAGGTACAATGGACGTGCAAGTTTCCACCCTACATAAGCTCTCAGAAGTATTAAGATGCTCATTCTCTGTTGGAGACATGTCTATATAATAGTTTTTAAAGGAACCGGGGGGAAACTCCGGTTCTTTTTTATGTGGCAACTATCTCCCTCCTTTACACCAAGGACAATACATGCGGTAGCTTTGTGGTTGCATAAGTCCGCAATGGCGACTCACTTTTTCTATGATTATCCTTCTGGTTAATAGGGTACTATTTTATATGAAAAATAGAGTATAGAAGGAGGGATGTCCGATTGAACATGTCTCCTGAATTAATAGGTTTCAGCTTCATAATTTTAGGAGCCCTTTTGATTGCCGGAAAGTGGCTACGTGTATCGCTCCCATTTTTGCAAAAGTTTTTTGTCCCAAGTTCCATTTTAGCAGGTCTTATTGGACTCCTTTTAGGCCCTGAAATACTTGGCAAGCTGGGAATGGAACTGTTTGATACTGGAGGGCTTTTTCCGGAGAATATGCAAAAGGTATGGGGAGAGCTTCCCGGATTGTTGATCAGTGTCGTTTTTGCATCTTTTTTTCTTGGTAAATCACTTCCTCACATTAAGAAAATCTGGAAAATATCAGGACCCCAAATTACTTTTGCCCACTTTATTTCATGGGGACAATACGTGGTTGGGATCACGTTGGCTATATTGGTCCTCGCCCCCCTATTTGATTTAAATCCTGCTGCTGGTGCGCTGCTTGAGATAAGTTTTGTAGGTGGTCACGGGACTGCTGCTGGTCTATCAGGGACCTTTTCGAGTGTAGGCTTTGAGGAAGGAAAGGATCTGGCGGTTGGCTTAGCTACAGTCGGTGTACTGACTGGGGTACTGTTAGGGATGGCACTTATTAATTGGGGTGCGCGCAAGGGGAAGACCGAAATACTTTCAAGCCCCAACGATATTTCGGATGAACAGTTGGTCGGGATTATTGCAAAAGAGGATCAAGAGGAAGCACCGGTAGGCAATAAAACGACACGTTCTGAATTTATTGAGACGTTCACCGTACATTTTGCTTACATTGGTGTTGCTATTGGGATAGGGTTTCTCATATTGGAGGGATTAATTCTTCTCGAGGAAGCACTGTGGGTGGATCAAATCGAATTGTTCACCCATTTGCCATTATTCCCCCTCGCAATGGTGGGGGCCATCCTTGTTCAACTCTTAATGACCAAATTTGTGAAGCGTAGCATACTGGATGTTGGCATCATTAACAGAATTCAAGGATTTGCCCTTGACCTCTTAATCACCTCTGCTATCGCAACCCTTTCCCTCACAGTGATTGGGGAATATTGGTTGCCGTTCTTACTAATGTCCTTGACGGCAATCGGCTGGAATGTTCTGGCTTTTATTTTTATCGCTCCTCGAATCATGCCAAATTACTGGTTTGAAAGAGGAATTGGAGATCTCGGACAAGCAATGGGAATGAGTGCTGCTGGAGTATTACTGATTGATTTAGTGGATCCAGAGGAAGAGAGTCCTGCCAAGGAAGGATTCAGCTATAAACAGCTGTTACTTGACCTTATCGTCGGGGGCGGCATAGCGACAGCTGCATCCATTCCCTTCATTGTCGCGTTTGGACCAATCCCAGCTCTCATTCTAGCAACTGTAGTCATGATCGGGTGGTTGTTGCTAGGTATCTTCCACTTTGGAAAAAAGCAGGGAAGTCAGGAAAGTTGAGAATTCGCAACGAAGCGCCTGAAACGAAGATCAACAGTTAAATGCAAATCTAATAATTTTTAGGGTTTGTCAACAGTATCAGAGGAACCGGAAAAACTCCGGTTCCTCTTCTATTTTAGGGCATATTTCTTCCCCAAAACAATTACGTGAAACAAAACTACAAAATAATGATTGATTTATGAAACTTTATTTTATAAAATAAAGAGTAAGAAATATCTGAAAAAGAGGAAGACCTTATGAATAGAGAATTAATTTTTATCCAGGAAAGCTTACATACCTTTAAGCCATCAGAACGAAAAGTAGCTGAATTTATACTGGAAAAGCCGGCTGAAGTGGTGAATATCTCCATACAGAAGCTAGCGGAGAATGCGCAGGTCAGTGAAGCGACCATCATCCGCCTTTCCCGTTCGCTCCAGTGCAGGGGATTCAAAGAGCTTAAATTAAAAATTGCCTACGACCTGGCAAAGGCGAAAGCAGAAAAGAAGCTGGAAGGCTACGAGGATATCCCGAGGGATGATTCGGTTTCCTCGATGATTCATTCTGTTTCCCACAACAATATACAAGCAATCCATAACACGGTGGATGTGTTGGATGAAGCAGAGCTAGAAAGAGCCATAGAGCTGATTTCAAAGGCCAGAGTGGTGGCGGTTTATGGGATCGGGGCTTCGGGCCTTATTGCCATGGACTTCAAACAGAAGCTCACTCGGATCAACAAATGGTGTGAGGCCGCTTATGACAAAGACACCCAGGTGACCATTGCCGCCAACCTATCTGAGGCGGATGTCGCATTTGGCATTTCCTATAGCGGCCAGACGAAAGATATCATCGAATCGCTAAAGGTGGCAAAAGAAAATGGTGCATCTGTTATTTCACTAACAAGATCAGGTGAGAATCCGACATCTGCACTTGCTGATGTAAAACTGAATACCACAAGTTTAGAAAGAAATGTCCGGAGTGGCGCAACAAGCTCACGGATCGCCCAGCTGAATGTCATTGATATTTTATTCTTCGGAGTGATGAAGCTGGATCAGGACCGAAATATCAAAGCACTCGATAAAACGCGTAAGGCAGTGGAGGCGTCCAAGCAACATGTATAAAAAATATATCGATAGTTTGATAGAAAACAAAGAGCTGCCAGGAGCAGTACTTTATGTGAGCAGGAAAAAACAACCTTTATGCCATAAAGCTGTCGGTAGCTATATAGGGACCGATGAGCAGCAATTTCCCGTAACGGAAAATACTTTATTTGATGTTGCCTCCCTGACCAAAGTAATTGCAACTTTGCCTGCAAGTCTACTGTTGTTGAGTAAAGGAGACTTGCACCTTGAAGATCCGGTGCAACACTATCTGCCTGAATTCAAGCATGCAGCAGTGACAGTAGAGGATCTTCTGTCACACCGCTCAGGGCTGCCAGCGGATCTTCCGTTTGTAGCACGGGACGGGCAAAGAGATGTGATGGCTGTCATCTATCAAACGGAGCTTCAGCAAGCTCCAGGAAAGACGGTTGCGTATAGTGACCTAGGGATGATTCTGTTGGGGAAAATCATGGAGAAAATCGCAGGTCAGCCACTCGATGTATACACGAGCGAGCAAATTTTCACACCATGGGGATTACATAATACACGCTTCAATCTTCCGGCAAATCTGAAAGCGCTCTCTGCTTCTACCGAAAAGGTCGGAACTCGTTTCGTTCAAGGGGAAGTTCATGATGAGAAAGCCTTCCATCTAGGAGGTGTGAGTGGCAGTGCCGGGTTATTTTCCACGGCAGAAGATGTCGCTAGGTTTGCAACACACTTTCTGTATCCGGAGGAGCAGGATGTCATTCCACCAGATCTGATGCGCATGGCAACGAGGCATAGACAATCGAACCGGGGGTTTGGTTTTGAAGTATGGAACGGGGAAGGGGACCCGCTGTCGTGCGGGCAAAGCTGGTCCATCGGTTCATTCGGCCATACAGGGTTCACCGGAACCAGTGTCTGGGTCGACCCGCAGGAAGAATTGATCGTAGCATTCCTGACCAATGCGGTCCACTATGGAAGGTCGACCAACATAAGAACCATCAGAAAAACATTACACACGATGATATACTCCTCCATCCAAGAGGAGATTTCATAAATATTTTGGCTCTTATAATACATGGTATTTCCAGCTGTTGATTGGAGCGATAGGCGGAGACTCCTGCGGGAGGTAGAGCTAGGTTGAGACACCGGAGCGTTGTGAGGAGGCTCAAGCAGCGCCCCGCGGAAAGCGAAGCCTGGCGCGGAAATCAACAGCGGTGTACGAACAGAGCCATATTTTAAAAACAAGGGGGATTCACAATGAAGGGTATAGGGAGAATTTGGTTAATGGGCTTAATGGCCCTAATGCTAGTCGTTTCATCAGCATGCTCCAACGAATCTGGAGGATCAAACAACGACAACAACAATGACGAAGAAAGTGTCACATTGACCATCGGAAGCTGGAGAACAGAGGATGGGCCAAATTATAAAAAAGTGATTGAGGCTTTCAATGAAAAGCACCCAGAAATCAAAGTAGAATTCAAACCGTCAAAAAATACAGAGTATAACACGATTCTAAACACTTCCCTGCAAGCAGGAGAAGGGCCAGACATCATTCACCTTCGTCCATATGCGCCAGGTCTTGAATTGGCAAAAGCAGGCTATGTGGAGCCGATCGATGGCTTAAACGGCTTAGATACATTCCCGGATGAAACGTTGCAGGCTTCAAGAGGCGAAGACGGCACACAATATGGTGTTCCTTTGAACTTAAGTACAACACAAGTATTTTACAATAAAGCTATTTTCAAAGAGCATGGTCTAGAAGAGCCGAAAACTTGGGATGAGTTCATGGCAATCAATGAAAAGCTGAAAGAAGAAGGAGTCACACCGCTAGCATTCGGAACGAAAGAGGGCTGGTTACTATCCCTAGCTCACGGTATCTTCGGTCCAGCACACTGGGGTGGAAATGAATTCGTAGAGAAAATCTCAAAAGGGGAAACAGATTTCACAAGCCCTGAGTTCGTGAAATCCATTGAAGTAATGGAAGAATTGAAAGAATACTTCCCTAACAACTCAGAAGGTCTTGGCATGGAAGATATCCGTACGCTATTCTTCACAGGTCAGGCAGCAATGTTCCCTCTAGGAAGCTGGGAAATTGAAGTATTACGTGAAATGAACCCTGATTTGGAGCTTGGTTTCTTCCCTATGCCTTCAGCAGTTGGTGGAGAGCCTACGCTAACAACATGGGTGGATGGATCCTTTGGTATCAACGCCAACTCCAAGCATAAAGAAGAAGCGAAGAAATTCTTGGAGTTCTTAACAACAGAAGAGTTTGGTGAACTGTTCACAACAAACTTCAAGATGATTAGTGCGATTCCTGGGGTGCAATCCGATAACGAATTGGTAAACGACCTTAGCGCAGCGGTAAGTGACTACTCTACACCATACATGATGCTTGTTTACTTTGCTGGTGGTAACCCATCCTCCAAAGTAACCATCGAAACAGAACTGCAAGGAATGTATATCGGTGAGCAAGATGTAGACGGAGTTGTTAAAACATTGCAAGAAAACACAGAAGCTTGGTTTGAGCCGTTTCAATAAGTATTATAGTTTTCTAGCTGTTGATTGGAGCAAAAGGCGGAGACTCCAGCGGGAGGGTAGCGGCAATGTTGAGACCCCTGAAGCGTTGTGAGGAGGCTCAAGGTCGCCCCGCGGAAAGCGCAGCCATTTGCGGAAATCAATAGCGGTGTTCAAGCAGAAAAGCACAATAATGTAAGGTGGCGGAGAATATGCAAATCGAAACCAGTACACCCATAGTCAAACAAAAGAAAACGAGAAACTGGAAAAGATGGGCCATCCATCTTTTCCCTGTTCCCGCCCTGCTTATCTTCAGCATTTTCATCGTTTATCCACTAGTAGCTGCCTTATCTTACAGTTTTTATGACTGGAATGGGATTACAAGAGGGTCATTTGTAGGGCTTAAGAACTTCATCGATCTCTTCACGTTGCAACCATTCAGCGGTATGTTCTGGAATGCCGCACAGAACAATGTTTTGTATTTTGTCGTACAGATGGTTGTCCAAAATGGAATTGCATTTATCTTGGCGTACATTATCTACAAAAAAATCAAAGGGGCGGAATTCTTTAAGATTGCCTACTTTTTACCGCGATTATTGTCCGTCATTGTTGTAGGTTTCCTATGGAAGCTGATCTTGAATCCGAACTTTGGTGCTTTGAATGTCATTTTAGGCGAGTTCGGCTTGGACTCCTTACAGAAGGCGTGGCTTGGGGACCCTAAGACAGCACTTATGGCGATTATTTTGGTCAACTGTTGGTTTGGCATCGGATTTGCGATGTTAATTTTCCTGGCAGGTCTGCAATCGATTCCGAAAGAACTGGTGGAAGCGGCCAAGCTTGATGGAGCAAATGGTACGAAGGTAATAACAAAGATCATCCTTCCATTAATGGTTCCCTCCATCATGATCATGACAGTTTTAACCTTCATTCAGTCCTTTGAGGCGTTTGAGCTTGTCTATGCCATGCAGGGGTCACAAGGTGAGCCTTATTACTCCACAGACTTGCTGGCAGTATTCTTTTACCGCCTAGCATTCGGTGGTTCAGCAGCCGGCAGTTCAACGGCAGTCGGCTTAGGTTCCGCGCTAGCAGTAGTATTGTTCTTATTTATTGCAACATGTACCGCGCTATTGCTTAAATTTATGCAGAAAAAACAAGTGGAAATGTAGGTGAAAAAGGTGAAACAGACATTATGGACGAGACCACTATACTATATCATTGCCTTTGCATTCGCCACGATCAGCTTGTATCCCATTTTATTAATGGTGTTGTCCTCCTTTAAACCGAGTGCAGAGATATTCATGAATCCTCTATCTTTTCCAAAGAGCTTCAGTTTGGATACGTATAGAAAGTTGTTAGAGGAAGTGCCATTTGGTACCTATTTTTTCAACAGTGTGTTTGTGAGTGTTATTTCTGTCCTCCTTATATTGATCACTACATCGTTAGCTGCATTTTATATTGCTAGGTATACGTTTTGGTGGAATAATATTTTATTCTTCTTTTTCCTGATGGGGATGATGATTCCAATCAAACTTGGAATTGTGCCATTATTCATTTTGATGAAAGACCTTGGCTTGTTGAATTCTCTATGGTCCCTTATCTTTATGTACACAGCAGGAGGGATTCCATTATCCATCCTCATATTGACCGGCTTCTTCCGGACGATGCCTGTGGAATTGGAGGAAGCAGCAAGAATGGATGGTGCAAGTGATCTAAGAGTCTTGTGGAGCGTATTGATCCCTTTGATACGACCGGCTCTAGGGACGGTGATGATTATTAACTTCATCTCCTCATGGAATGATTTCTTCTTCCCATTAATATTTATTACGGATGAAATGAAAAAGACAATCCCTGTGGGTATGCTTTCACTATTTGGGGAATATTCCGCGGACTGGGGGACGCTTTTTGCCGGATTGACCTTATCCTCCCTTCCTATGATCATCTTATTCTTTATCGCATCTAAACAATTTATGGATGGCCTGACAGCCGGGGCCGTGAAATAAAGTGTCTGCTTGAACCGGATTGGAGGAACGTAATGAATGATTTTGATATCAACCCTATACATTTAACAGAAATGAAAAATCTTCACTCGGAGAATCTTCACGACTTTACCACGATGAAAATAATCCAAGTGATGAATCAAGAAGATAAAACGGTTGCCAATGTTGTAGAAAAAGCGCTGCCCCAGATTGCAAAGGCTATAGATGCCATCACAAGCGTGCTTGAATCTGGGGGAAGGCTTTACTATATAGGAGCGGGAACAAGCGGCCGCCTTGGCGTGCTGGATGCCTCTGAATGTCCTCCTACCTTCGGGGTGCCGGGGACATTGGTCAATGGAATAATTGCAGGTGGGGAGAAAGCCATTCGCTTTCCCATTGAAAACGCAGAAGATGACGAACAAGCAGGAGCGAACGAGGTGGCCTCCCTCCTGACGAAACAGGATGTGCTCGTGGGGATAGCATCTAGTGGGAGAACACCTTATGTGCTCGGTGCCATAAAAAAGGCCAATGAGCTAGGCATTCCAACAGTGGGTATTTCTTGTAACGAAGGATCGGTATTATGCTCCTTATCAAAGTATCCGATCGATCTTCCGGTAGGACCGGAAGTTGTGACAGGATCGACCAGGCTAAAGGCCGGCACTGCCCAGAAGATGGTCCTGAACATGATCACAACAGCGACCATGATCAAGTTGGGCAAGGTCTACAACAATCTGATGGTCAACGTGCAAGCAACAAATGAAAAGCTGAGAAAGCGGTCGATCTCAATCATCCAGGACATCACAGGAGCGGATGAAGCGACAGCAAAAGAGATGAACGGGAAAGCAAACGGGGACACAAGAGTGGCGATTCTGATGATTCTTTATGGAGTGGATGTACAGGAAGCCCAGAATGTGATTCGCGAGAACCATGACCACTTCCCAAAGGCGATCAAGGCTCTAGAGAAAAGAAAATAGTGAAGGAAAAGGCATGCATTCCAATTGGGGTGTGTGCTTTTTTTGAATTTTTCCATACATCCAGTTTGTTCCTCTTTTTAATAGGGTACGGAAAAAAGGTATGTCCTTTTTACATAATCTAATTTAAGGAGTGGAGCGGCTAAGTGAGTAAAAAAGTGAACGAGCAAAGCAAACATGACCAATTAGATCAGTACCGGGTGGATGATGAAGGAAAGACGTTGACCACCAATCAGGGACTCAAGGTTTCAGAGGATGAGTTTTCCTTAAAAGCCGGTGAACGGGGACCAACCCTGATGGAGGACTTCCACTTTAGAGAAAAGATGACACACTTCGATCATGAGCGTATCCCTGAGAGAATTGTTCATGCAAGGGGATTTGCGGCACATGGAGAATTTGAATTATATGAATCAATGGAAAAGTATACGAAAGCGAAATTCCTTCAGGATCCTTCCGTAAAGACCCCTGTATTTGTACGTTTTTCGACGGTTGCAGGATCAAAAGGATCTGCGGAGACTGTTCGTGATGCACGTGGCTTTGCAACAAAATTTTACACAGAAGAAGGAAACTATGACCTTGTAGGAAACAATATCCCGGTATTTTTCATACAGGATGCCATTAAATTCCCTGATCTCGTGCATGCCCTAAAGCCTGAGCCACACAATGAAATGCCGCAAGCGGCTTCTGCCCATGACACGTTCTGGGACTTTGTCGCCAACAACCAGGAAGCGGCACATATGGTGATGTGGGCGATGTCAGACCGTGCCATCCCTAGAAGTCTGCGCATGATGGAGGGCTTTGGCGTCCATACATTCCGATTCGTAAACGCAGAAGGGAAAGCACACTTTGTGAAATTCCACTGGAAACCAGTCCTTGGAACGCATTCCCTTGTTTGGGACGAAGCACAGAAAATCAATGGGAAAGATCCGGATTTTCACCGTCGTGACCTTTGGGAATCCATTGAAAATGGGGATTATCCCGAGTACGAGTTTGGTGTCCAGTTACTTTCAGAAGAAGACGAGTTCAAGTTCGACTTTGATATTCTCGACCCGACAAAAATTTGGCCGGAAGAAGATATTCCCGTCAAAATCATTGGTAAATTGACCTTGAACCGCAATGTGGACAATGTATTTGCCGAAACGGAACAGGTGGCATTCCACCCTGGTCATGTTGTTCCAGGCATTGATTTCTCCAATGACCCATTGTTGCAGGGACGTCTGTTTTCCTATACAGATACACAGCTTATCCGATTAGGTGGTCCGAACTTCCATGAGCTGCCGATCAACAGACCGGTATGTCCGTTCCATAATAATCAGCGTGATGGCTACGGTCGCCAAACGATCAATAGGGGACAGGTAAGCTATCATAAAAACTCCTTGGCTTCCAATACCCCTAGACCGGCTAGTGAAGAAGAAGGCGGTTATGTGCACTACCAGGAGAAAGTGGAAGGCAGGAAAGTGAGAGCGAGAAGTGACAGTTTCAAGGACCATTTCACACAAGCGACCCTTTTCTGGAACAGCATGAGTAAGCCGGAAAAAGAACATATCAAAGAGGCGTTCAGCTTTGAACTTGGAAAAGTAAAGAGTGAGGACGTGAGACAGCAGGTGGTCGACATGTTTGCCAATGTGAGCTTGGAGCTTGCACAAGCAGTGGCAGAAGAGATTGGGGCAACTCTGCCAACAGGGACAGGCTCATCTGTCACGAAATCATCTCCTGCTCTCAGTCAGGAAAATACGGTGAAAAAGCCTGCCACGCGAAAAGTGGGCGTTATCATCTCTAATGAGTTCAATGGCAAGGAAGTGGCCTCTGTATTGGAATCCTTGAAGGCAGAGGGAATGCAGCCAGAGATTATCAGTAGCAAGCTCGGTAAGGTGACTGGTAATAGTGGCGTTGAGCTGGAGGTAGACCATACGTTCCTGACGTGTGATTCTGTTCTTTTCGATGCGCTTTACGTAGTAGGTGGAAAAGACGCCGATAAGAAATTCGACCGCGAAACAACCTACTTCGTGGAGGAAGCTTATGATCATTTCAAACCGATCGGGGCTACACATGAAGGAAAGCAATGGTTGGAGAAATTGGAGATTTCGGGTGCTCCAGGTGTGGTAAGCGGTGAAGCAGAGCACTTTGTGAGCGCTTTTGTGGAGGCTGTTGCGGCACATAGACATTGGAACAGGGAAGCGATTTAGTTTGATCATATGATGAAGAACAGTCCAATTAGATAGATGATTGGGCTGTTTTTTTATAGTAGGGGAAGAATGCTATCGGAAAAATGCCATCACTTATTCCTTCCCTTCACAGCTCCCCGTTCCCCATTTACACAGCGATTTCATCATTGGCTGCAAGGTGAAGGCTTCATCTGTCAGCTCATATTCCACATGCAACACCTTACCAGGATATTCTGTTCTTGTTACCATGCCTAATTGCTCCAATTCCCGAAGCTGATCGGTCAACACTTTCCGGTTGATCTCGGGAATCTCTCTTTCTAGTTCGGAAAAGCGTTTAGGACCATTTTCAAGGGCACAATACACTTGAGGTCGCCATTTGCCACCGATTACGTTTAGAGCGCGGTTTACAGGGAATTCTGTCGGTTTCACGTGAAACAGTCCTTTCTTTGTCAGGTCAGTTACTTAAAAGTGCGTACTTTTTTATTTAAGCATTATATTTTACCCTATCATTATTAGCAAATTTTAAAAATCGAGGAGGATGACCATTGAGATATCCAAGAACTTTTTCGCACATAGGATTATCCGTTCCCAACTTGGAACAAGCAGTGGAATTTTATAAAGAAGTGATGGGTTGGTATGTCATAATGGAACCCTCTGAAGTAGTGGAAGATGACTCTGCCATTGGTGTCATGTGTACGGATGTTTTCGGAGAAGGGTGGGGGAGATTCCGCATCGCCCACCTCGCAACTGGTGACAAGATCGGAATCGAATTGTTTGAGTTCCCGGAAAATGAGAAGCCGGAAAGCAACTTCGAATACTGGAAGACAGGCATCTTCCATTATTGCGTTCAGGATAACGATGTAGAAGGGCTTGTAGAGAAAATCGTCGAGCATGGAGGCAAACAGCGCATGCCAATCCGTGAATACTACCCAGGAGAAAAGCCATATCGCATGGTCTACTGTGAAGATCCATTCGGCAATTTAGTAGAGATTTATTCGCACTCCTATGAGCTGACGTATTCAGAAGGAGCTTATTAACTGGCTCTTTTCTCAAAGATTGTTGCTATCCAATAGTAAAAAGTCGGCAATTGGACTTTTTACTGCTTAGATATATTAGGAAAAGCAGCGGCAAATTTTGTATTTCAGGGAAAAGAGCACGACAATAAGGTATATAACGGTTGGTTCTTACGTACGTAAAAGCAACAAAGTTTACGAAAAACGCCTATTAATTTTAGGAGGGAAAAACGTAATGAATGCATGGTTATTAAGAGAAGCGGGCAGTCTGGACAACATGGAATGGGGAGTGATCGCTGACCCGAAAGAGGATAACGGCGAGCTGCTGGTCAAAGTAAAAGCAGTTGCCTTGAATCCTGTTGATTATAAAGTGGCCATAAATGGTAATCCGGCTTGGAGCTATCCGCATATCATCGGGGTGGATCTTGCTGGTGAGGTGGTGTCGGTCGGAGCAGGCGTAACGGATTATAAAGCTGGCGACCGTGTTGCTGTTCACACAAGCCTTGGGAAAAAAGGTGCGTTTGCCGAGCTTGCGGTAGTGGATGCCCGAGCGGCAGGACGCATTCCAGATGGCGTATCGTACGAAGATGCCGCAGCCATTCTGTGCGCCGGCATGACTGCATATGAAGTAGTGGTTCAGAAATTGAATGCTACCCATAAAAAGAATATCCTCATTCATGCAGGTGCAGGTGGTGTTGGTGGGTTTGCGATCCAGTTGGCGAAAATGCAGGGGTTAAAAGTATTCACAACAGCTTCTGCTTCGAATCATGATCGGGTGAAGAAGCTCGGAGCGGATGTAGCCATTGATTATAAAGAGGAAAATGTGACAGAGCGCATCAGGAAGGAAACAAACGGGCGTGGAGCCGATCTGATAGTAAATACAGTTGGCAGGGATGTCGCTACAGAAGATTTGGATCGCCTCGCCTTCTCAGGTCATCTAGCGTACATTGCAGGCGGACCAGACCTTTCCGGTGTCAAACCATTCACCCTGTCTCCTTCGATCCATGAGGTGGCTCTGGGGGCGGCACATGCTAGCGGTGAAGACCGGGCAGTCAAGAATCTTGCTTTCATGGCGGAAGAGTTAATGGGAATGGTGAAAGATGGGAGACTGGATTCTCTCGTCACAAAAGTACTTTCTCGGGAAGAGTTGGTGGAAGGATTGAAGGAGCTACAAGGAAGGCATGTTAAAGGGAAAATTATTGTGAAAATGTAGGATTTGATGAGTCGGGATAACTTCCCGGCTTTTTTACTTGGAAGAAAGGATAAATATCAGGAGAGCCCGTCTTCAGCTGGTTTTGCCGTTCGCCCGAATACTTGTTAGAATCGCCCGTAAAATAAAATTTCCGCCCGATTGCATTACAAAAACGCCCGTAAATAAATTGTATCGCCTGTTAGTTCTGGTTTTTCGCCCGAAACCCCTTCATAATCTCCCGAAGCTCATAGCCGAGCTGAATCTAATCGGGCTGATCCCTTCTCTAACAAAATATATATGACTAAATGACATATATATATTGCATAAAGTAATATAAACTGTATAATGTAAGTATAATCCATATTTTACAAAGGGGTGTTGGGAATGAATTTTTTCGGAGGGGCAACAAAGGTGGAAGATGAGCGGATTGTGACTGCTCAAAACAAGATTTATAGAGAAATCTATTATCTTGTAATGGGAATCTGTCTTATATCCATCGGATTCAAGTTTTACCTTTACGGATTTGATGTTAGTCCAATCTACACGGAGCTAGCAATATTGTTCCTGCAAGGCGCTTACTATACGGCAAGGGGTTCAAGTCTAGGCGTACTTTCAGATGAGGTGGAGATGCATGATCGTAAAAGTAAAGTTCCGATGAAATGGAAGACACTTCTATGGGGGCTTGGCATTGGGGCCATCATAGCAATCTTTTTCGGTTTAAACAGTGCCTTTAATTATGCGGACACAACTGCACAAGCATATTCCTACTTTTTTATGGTGTTTTTTGTTTCCTTAATCATTTATATACCTGTCCTGGTGTTATTATCAGGTGGTACCTTCCTTGCTGCTATGAACCGCAGCAAAAGGGCATCAGATAAAGAACTAGATGAAGACGAGATAGAGCGGTGACCAACATGAAAAACATAAAAATGAAATTGGCAAGAGTGGAAAAGGACTTATCTCAAGAAGAACTGGCCAAGATCGTAAGGGTTTCCAGGCAGACAATCGGGCTGATCGAACTTGGTAAATATAATCCAAGCCTCAGTCTATGCCTTTCCATCTGCAAAGCTTTATCGAAAACCTTAGACCAGTTATTTTGGGAAGAGTAGTAAAAGAGATATTTCCCCTAATAGGTAAATATACATGTTGTATGACAGTTTATTAGGGGGGATACTTTTGCCGAAAATGGAAGTTGAACCTGGCGTGGAGCTCTTTTACGACGACCAGGGTGAAGGAACGCCGGTCATCTTTATTCATGGGGTTTGGATGAGCAGGAAGTTTTTCCAAAAACAACTGCCGTATTTCAAAAAAGAGCACCGTGCTATCACTCTGGATTTAAGGGGACATGGCGATTCTGCACAAGTAACGGAAGGGCATACCATTTCCACGTATGCGAGGGACCTACAAACGCTCATTTCGAAGCTGGAACTGAAGGATGTTGTGCTGGTTGGCTGGTCCATGGGTGCATTTGTCATATGGGACTATCTACACCAGTTTGGAGAGGCAAATGTAAAAGGAACGGTCATTGTGGATGAGCTCGCGTCTGACTTCAAGTGGCCCGATTTTCCTATCGGTGCCTTTGACCTGCCGACTCTCACCCATTTTATGAGAGAGGTTCAGGAAAACAGGGAAGGCTTCCTCAAAGGATTTATTCCCCTTATGTTCAAGGAGGAAGTGGAGCCTGCAGAAATGGACTGGATGCTTAAGGAGACGTTGAAGCCTACACCAGGGGTCGCAAGTGCCATTCTCTTTGATCAGTCCATTGTGGATTATCGTCCCACTTTTTCTTCGATCACCAAACCAACCTTGCTCTGTTTTGGAAAAGAAGAAAAGCTCATACCGGTAGCAGCAGGGGAGCACTTGAAAGAATCCATCACAAATAGTGAATTGGTTCTTTTTGAGGATAGTTGCCATTGTCCCTTCCTGGAGGAGACTGAAAGGTTCAATGAGGAAGTATCCAAATTTATTAAATCACTCTAAGATGAGCCTGGCCACAGTTGAAATGACTGTCCAGGCTCTTTTCGTGTTGAAGAACCAGGTCTTTTTCCTTAGAATTAAAGTATGGAATTTTCAGAAAAAAGGTGTTGAATGATTTGAACTTGACCGAGGAACTAAAAAGATTTCCCTATCCATTTAAAGGAGATACTTACCGATATTCTAATAACTCGACCCTACTAACTCCACCCAGAAGCATTGAAATCGCAGGAGCTTATCAAAAGGAAATAAAACTAAAAAGGTCCTTATTAACCGAGTATCATACCCGATGTTTTCAATCATTTCCGACTACAAACAAGGCTCAGTGGGAGGCGCTGGAACTTGTGATGACACATCTAACCACCTATTTTCCAGAAAGCTTTTCCCTTAAAGTGGAAGGTGAGAAGCACATCTTCACTAACCACATTCTTAATGAAAAACATGAATTTATTATGGGCGACGACTCCACTTTACCTTATGAGCCTTTGGATTTCATTGGACGACATGTTCAAGAAGATCTTATCCTCATGATGCAGCGGGACGGCGACTTATATCTGGATGCCGGTCAACTGTGCTTTCCTGCAAACTGGTCACTGGCATTTAATCATGGCCTAAGTTTTAAAAACATACATTTTCCCATTCCTGGGTTTAAGGAAGAGGGATTGGACGAACGGATCCTTCAATTTTTATTAAACTTGGAGGCAGGTAATCCATGGGGGAGAAAAAACTGGTCCCTCATGGCGGGAAACAGATTGGATACATCTCTAGAAACCTTCCATGTTTGGGGCAAAGATAGAAAGAAGGTAACGAAAGAAAATGCAGGTGAATTCGTCCATTTGCGAGTGGAGGATCAAAAGCTATTTCGACTGCCGCGTTCCAATGCCATTTTGTTTACCATTCACACCCATCTTTTATCTCTTGAGAATCTGATAGAGATTCCTGAGTGGCGAAGCCAACTATATCATATATTAGTAGAGCTTCCAGCACATATAACAAATTATAAAGGGATTTCATTATATAAGGATAAGGTTTTAGCCTATATCGAACAGAAAAGGGACAATGATCTATGAACGATATAAAGAACGAATGGATCTTTCAACCAGGTAAAAAGCACTATGTTCTTTGTTGGGATGAATGGGGCTTAAGTAGATTGAATCCATTAAAGAAAATCCTAACGAATCAAGCGTTGTCTTTTGAAGAAATACACTTGAATCAAAGGTGTTCTTCTGAGGTGGACGATTTGCTTGGTAAACAGAAGATAGGAACTTATTTATATGTTGCAGCAGGAAGGGAGAAGCTTAGGGAAGTTATATGTTTAGCTGAAAAACTTGGGTATTCTTCTCAAGAAGCGCAGTTCATTAGAGTAGGAGAAGAAGATAGGAGGGTGTTTTGCAGTAGATGTCACTTCATATCTAGAGTGGAAAACACAGTGAATACGGGGCAGTGTATAACGTGTATTGCATGCGGTATGAAGCTGGAAATGTCGGATCATTATTCTCCTATAAAAGATGCCTATTTAGGCTATGTAGGTGAAATATAGGGAGAGGAAAGGGGGGATTGTAATGCTACCAGATAACAGGTTAGAGGTGAGGATAAAAGCAGTATCACAAGAAACCACCACGATTAAACGTTTTACTTTCATGCAGACAAATGGGGAACCATTACCTTCATTTAGTGCTGGTTCTCATATCATCGTATACATGAAGGGAAAAGGAGGGGAGCTTGAAAGAAGATATTCGCTTGTTGGAAGTCCTGAGAGCAGCTGTTACTACCAGATTGCGGTCAAACTTCAAGAAAGATCCTCAGGAGGATCAGTCTACTTACATAACAATATCAAAGTAGGAGATATCCTACAAATTAGTTTTCCTAAAAACTATTTTCTTCTTAGTTTTCGTGCCAGGCACCATCTTTTCTGTGCAGCGGGAATCGGCATCACTCCTTTTTTATCTATGATGCGTGAATTAAAAGAACAAGAAGGATCCTTTGAACTTCATTATTCTACCAAAACAAAAAAAGACTGTGCTTTCTACTCCTATTTATTAAAGGAATTCCCGCAACAGACACATTTCTACTTTTCTAAGGAAGGGAATCGAATGGATCCCAGCATACTCACAGACCAGTATATAGGTACGCATATTTATTTATGTGGTCCGGAGAGGTTTACTACCTCTTTTTCTCATGCTGCGACCGCCTTTGGCTACCCTTCTACAAGCATTCACCACGAGTATTTTGCAACACCCAGCATATATGAGTCTCGTCCATTCATTTTAGAACTCACAAATGGTAGTTTTCTGTCTGTTCCTGATGAAAAGTCCACCCTTGATACTTTATTAGATGCGGGCTACCATATCCCATACTCTTGTAAAGTCGGTCGTTGTGGAACTTGTGAGCTTCCCATTTTAGAAGGGGAGGCGGAGCACCACGATTTTTTCCTATCATCCAAACAAAAAGAATCACAAATGAGCTTTTTGCCATGTGTATCCAGAAGCCGAACAGAAAAACTTAAGATTGGGCTCTATTAAAATACACATTAGAAGTGGAATTTATTAGAAGTATACGAAATGTGTAGACAAGTTTACAAGTTGTATACAATTGTAAACAAAATAGTAGACAGGTATACAAAAGCGTGTACATGTTGATTTAAAGGGATGTGTACACAAAAGAAAACAAGTAAACAAAATATGTATACATGTAAACGTTTGTATGCATAGTTGTATACAATTTTTACACTTTCATTACTTTTCATGAGAATGATTGAATAGTAGAGAAACTTTCTGTACGCTTAACGTATACTTACTAGTTTTATTTTCTTCTATAGGAAACAAATAAAGTATTGAGGAAAAGAAAGGAAGATGTATGATGAGTTATTCAAGAATTGCAGCAGTTGACGTAGGTAATGATTCTATTAAAGCTATTTTTGGAAAATTGGATTCTGAATTAAACATTCCAAATGTTATCGCTAGAGATATTGAAGATCGCCCAGTAATTGGAATTGAAGAATTGGACAGCAAGGATCCTTTAGATGGTATCCATGTTCGTGTTCACTCCCCTGCCCTAATGGACAATAATGCCATCTATCGTATTGGGAATTTAGCAACGAAAAGCAACAATGCGACAGAACTAGACCCAGGTAGCAGCAAATCAGAAGAAGATCAAACTTTGGTTATGCTTTTTGCTACATTAGCTTTGGATGCAGTAAGTGCAAAAAATGAAAAAACATTCCCTAAAAACAAAAATGTAGTAGACGCAAACTATACACTAGGTACAGGTCTTCCACTAAGAGAAGTAAAAGAGGGCAAGGATGCTGGCTATCGTTCCAAATTACTAGGTTCTGTCCATCAGGTGGAATTCCTGATCACACCAAAATACCAAGGCATTAAAGTTAATATAAAATTTGACGAAATCAAAGTTTATCCAGAGGGGTTTGCAGCTTACATAAACCTTGTGCTGGATAACAACGGAAACATCATCAATAAGGATCTGATTGACAAGCGTATCCTTATTCAAGATATTGGTGGCCTATCCACGGATATTGCTGTCATCAAGAACCGTAATGTGGACGACGATAAAGCACAGGGCTTTAACCTTGGGGTTTCAGAAGCACTGGAGCAGATCCGTGAAGAAATCCGTTCCAAGCACGGCATCGAGCTTGATAGCAGAAGAGATGTTGTAGAGATCATCACAAAGAAGAATGACCGTAACCACATCATGGTACGCGGAAGCAGAACGAGCGTACATGATATTACGGACCGTATTCTTTTGGACCTTGCCAAAAAGCAATATCGCCTTTTGAGAAATGTTTGGCAGAAAAACTCCCAAACAGAGATCTGCTATTTTGTCGGTGGGGGATCAACTGTACTAAAAGAATACTTAAAAACACTAAACAACAATTTAGACGGCTACAACATCGATTTCTTTGAAGATGAAAAGGAAAGCATCTGGATGATGGCAAATGCCTACTACAAATTGATTGCTGACTATGTCAAGAAAACAGGCAAGGATAAAGAGTCCAAAGATCAACAAAAACCTGTGAAAGCGTAAATAAGGTGATCGGATGAAGAATTCCAGTTCCAGTCAGGGAATACAGAGGGGACAAGCCATTTCATTTCGGATCCCTTCTGATACACCTGACCATCTAATCAAGCATTTACAGCGTCTTAAAGAGACGGAAAGAAGGAATTTCTCTAGTAAAATTGCTGAATTTGTCCTTCAGGGAGTGACTAATTCCCATTCGCGGGAAAAAGAGACCATCTCCATCCCACTTCCCAAATCTCTATCTAAAACACAAAGAGATTGGTTAAAGCATCAGCATTCTGAAGCGTTGCTAGGAAACATCGTGTATCAATTACTGTCTGATCCTGTTAGGGCAACCAGTATTTTGGCGGCAATGAACAGCAATTCCATAGATATTGACCAAGCCTTGTACCTTCAGGAGGAAAAGCCTTACAAAACTACTGAAGAGACAGAGGAAACGCCAAACGCTAACGTGTTAAACGATGACGATTTAGACTCTTTTGACTGGGATGTAGCCCTCCAAGAGCAAGCGTCCACCGAAGAAGAGGAAGAATTGGATGTAGAAGACGTAGACAAGCTGCTGGGTGACTTTCTCTCCCACATGAATAAGTGATTCACATGAAAGGCCGCTATGAAGTTAGCGGCCTTTTTAACTGTGTTTTTGGTTATTTGAACTCTTTTTCAATTCCCAGGAAATATGGTAGGATGGGGACATTAAATTATTTGCAAAGATAGTTATAGTAACTGTGGAAAGGGTATAGAATAGAATGGTCCAAAAATCAAAAAGACATTCGAACTATATAACAGTAGAACTATAATAGATGCAAGAGACGAAGATACTAGATCATTTTAATTACGAAAGGCTATTTTCGTAAGCTTTGTTGTTATAACATATTTTTAAACCGACCTCATATATTCCTTACTGTCGTGCTCTTTTTCCCAGCATTACTGAATATGCTATATGCATGTCTATAGTAAGTAAGCAGTAAAAAGTCCAATTGCCGACTTTTTAGTAGTGAATAACAACAATCTTTGAGAAAAGAGCCTTACGAAAATAATGTGAAATGATTGGTGGAGGATAAAATGACACAAGAAAACAAATTTATCAGTAAAACGTATTTTGAAACTTTCATGATGGATGCTGAAACGAAACATCCGGTTCAAGTGCTAGGGGAAGCATTCTTGGCAGAGCAGACAAACGAAGTGTATGACCTTTCGTTTATTCGCTATGCACAAGGTGAAGTCTATTTCCATAGCAAAGATTACGAGACTGCCATTTTTAAATGGGAAAATGTTCACAATGAATTGGAACCTTGGGCAAAAAAGAATATCGCAGATGCCTATTATGAACTGGGAATGCTGGTTGAGGCGGAAGATATCTATTCCAAGATTAGTACTGATAATAATACATTGAAAATTGAAGTGGCTCTTCAATTATTTACACTATACATCCAACGGGGCAAGCTAGATCATGCCTATAAAAATATTAAAAGAGCAATTGCCATCAACCCTGACTATCCGCACGTCACCCAGACGGCACGGACATTCTATGAAGAACAGGAAGACAGCCAACATGCGGTGGAGCTTGCTGTAAGCGAGGCACTGAGAACGGGTTCAGAAGCATGGTACGATTGTCTGAAAAATTATATAGAAATAGGTTATACCAAAGAATTTGCTCCTGATTACTTCCAAGAGGTCCTACTTCAGTTGATGGAGATCAACCAACAGAAATTTGAGGGCATCACTGCGGCCCTGTGGTACAGCTATGAAGGTCACCAGCTCTACTTGGAGTGGGTAAAGACAGCAAACAGCTTATTCATGACGTTAGAAAGGGATTCAGAGGTCTCTTGGACGAAAGTAGAAGAGCTGCACCAACGAACATACTTGTCTCTCATCGAAGGAAAGTACTTGATCAAAGAACTTCAGGGGATTGTACCGGATTTACTCGGAAACTGGCTTAAAGTATCCAATAGATCCAAATCCTTATTTGCATCTGCGGCGGTCATGTCCTGGAATGAGGTATTCCCGACAGCATTGCCTGCCCATGTCCTGGATGATGCAGAGAATAGGATCTTCCATTACGAGCATGACAGCATCCAGCTGAGCTACACGGTCGAACTGTTCAAAACATTGATTAACTGGGCGAAAGACAACCACCTGGAAGTGGCACACCAGAAAAAATGGTTATTCTCTCAACTTAGCAATCTGAACAGAAAGCATCTGGTTGTCACAGGTACCGTACAAAACGGGAAGACGTCCTTCATTAACTCCCTTATAGGTGAAAAACTCCTTGGAGATGAAACGGTTCCGGTATTTGTTTCTTCCGACGGAGATATTGCGGAAATGAATGAGATTTCTACTTCCGGTACTTCAGCACTGGGGGATATTAGTGAGCATCAGCAAGGTTCCTTGATTGATTTAAAATGGCCATCACAGTTCTTAGAGGATCAGGAGTATTCCTTGATTAGCACGCCTGAATTCACTGTAGGTCAAATTGAAAACAATGAAACAATGAAATACATCCCGTTAGCAGACGGATTGCTATACATTTTAGACGCACAAACGCCATTTACCGAAGACGAACTGAAGGTATTGGTGAAAATTAAAGAGCGTGCACCAGAAGTACCGGTTCATTTTGTCATTAATAAAATGGATACAGCGTTCCATGAAGCGGAAGCAACGCAAATTGTGGAGGAGGCAAAACACCGCATCAATGAATTTTTCCCTGATGCAAGAGTGTTCCCATATTCTTCCCTTCGTTCGGCAAGCAAACAGCACCAAGGGTTGGCAAGCTTTATGGAGGCCAATTTCAAGCTTCGTGCCAAAGCAGTGGAAGAACGCCGTACGACCAAGCTGCTTCAGTTGATCCGTTCCACTTTGACAGAATTGCTTGATAGCCGCATCGCCATGGAAAATAACCTGACAAGTACCGTAGAGTTCAATGAGGATATTTTAAGTAGATTGAGTGGTTTCATCAATCACTTGCACGATGCGGAATCCGAAAAGATCGCTAGCATCACAGAAAATTACCGCGCAGTGACGATCGAAATGAAACGCGAAGCTGCCAAAACCATCCCTCGTTTGCTAAGGGAATGCTCAAGTTATGTCAAAGAAGATAGCAACTTTAAAACGTTGCACCATGAGTTGAATGAGCGCATGAATGAGACAATCAGAACCTATATGCACTCTGATCTGCTTCCTAGGTTGCGACAAGAATTGCAATTATGGCTCGATACATCCAACCGTGAACTGATTGAGAGCCAAGAATATCTGCAAGAAATGAGTGCGACGTTCAACGGCCTTTACAAAGAAGAAAAAATGCATCTTAATTGCGACTTCAAGGTTATGGAAGACTGGCGTCGTGATATCAATCGTGTCCTAAGCAGAGTGGAAGTGGAAAAGGAGAACATCCTGAACCGTCCAAGCACCACACAGTACCTTTTAAAAGGGGCAGGTCGCCTGTTCGGCTCCTTGCAGCAGAGTAACCAGCTACTCTTCACCCAATACAAAAAATATATCGAAAACGAGCGTTTCACGGATGTGGCACAATCTGTCGTGGATAAGTTCTTCCTCGAATTTGACCTGTTTGAAAAGGCGTTGAAAGCGGACATCAACATGTTCTACGAAGCACCATTCACAGAGCTCAACCAGACAGTGGAAGACACAGAACTTGCCATCCACAACGCCAACAAAAAGCTCGAACAAATGAAAGCAAGCCCAGAACGCTACTACGACCCACTGAAACTATTCGAAGTACGCCTACTTCAATACGAATTCATGGTCAAAGCATGCGAAGAAAACGAAATGCTCCCAACGCACTAATACAAAAACCAAAATAAATAAAACAAACCAGGGCAAGTGAAAAACGGGTCTGGCACCTAAAACAAACAACGTCATGAATGACAGCAAACCAATGCAGGTGCCTGACCCTCCCCGCTCTTACCAATATCCAACGCTCAACCCATCGATAAAAGAGTGCGATTGAGGAAGAAAAATAAATAACACGAAAAATAGCAGGCTAATTCGCATATGAATTAGACCTGCTATTTTTTGTTAGCAAAAACTAATGTGTAAGTGATTATATGATATTATTGAAAATAATGGATATTCAGTTAAAGGGTAGTATTGTGGAAGAAGATCAATTAACCGTTTTTATGGAACCTACTTTTTTAGGCAAATAATGTCGGACTAAACTTTTCCAGATCTTTTAGAATTGATATTGAAAGGGGGGATTATATGGAATGGCTAGATAGAATGAATAATGTATTAGATTTTATAGAGGAAAGTTTGGAGCAGGAAATAGATTACAAACAATTAGCAAAGATTGCTTGCTGTTCTGAGTTTCACTTGTCTAGAATGTTTGCATCTATAACAGGAGTACCACTGTCAGAATATATCAGACGCAGAAGATTGACACTTGCTGCATTCGAATTGCAAAAAAGCGATATACGAATTTTAGAAGTTGCAAATAAGTACGGTTACGAATCTGCTGATTCATTTTCCCGTACTTTTCAAAAAACACATGGTATAAAACCATCTGAATGTCGTCATCAAGGGATGCAATTAAAAGCCTTTCCTAAAATATCCTTTCAATTATCGATAAAAGGAGACATTGAAATGAAGTATAGAATTGAAAAATTAGACTTTGAAATAAGAATTGTAGGTAAGAGTAAGCCGGTAAAAACAAATAGAGCCTTTAAAAGTATCCCGACACTTTGGAGCAAAGCTAAAAAAGAAGGATTTATGCAGAAATTTATAGATATGTCTTGGGAAAATCCGAAATGTTCACTAGAAGGCATTTTAGGTGTATGTGGAAATGAAGCAGCTATCACGGATGAAGAGTTTAGTTACTTTATGGGAGTAAGGTATGATGGTGAATTACCTGAAGAAATGCAAGCTTTAACTATTCCGCCAAGTACATGGGCTGTTTTCCCCAATATTGTTGAGGCATGGAAACGTTTATATTCTGAATGGATACCTACATCAGGATATGAACTTGCTAATTTACCATGTATTGAATGTTATTATGGACCAGGACATAACCCCCGT
Source organism: Sutcliffiella horikoshii (assembly GCF_021991925.1). Classification (GTDB taxonomy): domain Bacteria; phylum Bacillota; class Bacilli; order Bacillales; family Bacillaceae_I; genus Sutcliffiella_A; species Sutcliffiella_A horikoshii_F. The sequence continues at coordinate 145,812 of NZ_RXZI01000002.1, forward strand.
CATGAATTGTGGGTCCCAATTATTCTAAATAAATAAGGATTCTTCAACAATCTAGGAGCGATTGCAGCATAATGGTTGATATTGTTAAAGAAGGAGCGATCGGATGATATTACTTAATGGGATAAGTGATTCTGGGGGGCAAGATACATTAGTAGATGGAAATCAATTCAAGAGGGTTTGCTACTCCATTGTAACAAATCTAGGGGGCAGGATTTTGTCCTTTCGTGAGCCAGTCGTTGCACAAAACTATTACTATGCAGAAGTAAGTTTCGCCAACGAGGATAGGCTATATATTCTAATAAACAGCAACTATCCCTTCATTGCCTTTACGACATCTCCCGTTCCTTTCAATATGACCTTTGTGGATCACAAGCAACTGACAGTATCTATTAACCAACTTTGCGGCGAGGTATACAGAGTACTTCAACCAGACGAATTATATGAGCCGTTGCGACTGAAGGAAGCTAAAGGAAATCTAGTAGTGGTAAATGAGAATACCCTTAACAAATGGGATTTGTACAACATTAAATACTGGCAACCTAAAACAGTAGGAGATGTTGTATTTAACTACTGGGATTGACGTCTTTCTTTAAGATAATAGGGCGATTACAGCATAGTTGGTCTTAAGAAGTAGCTATTTAGGAGTGAGTTATATGGATAGATTTTTATTTATCTTTGGCATTATTGTATTTTTCCTTAGTTTTATTTTCTTTGTAATGAATTTCTTTTCCGATTTTGAAAGTACTATTATGGTAGGCTCTGTATTAATAATGCTTAATGCAAGTATAGCAATAGGTGTTTCGGAGATTTTAACAAGAACAAAAAACCTAACATAACATTCAATTCTCATTAAACAATCTGAGAGTATTTAAGGAGCTTTAATATAAATTTAAACTTCTCAATTGAATATCACTCATTCAAGTTTTATAAAAACCCCTCCTGAATCTGTTACAATTCAGGAGGATTTTTTATAACCTTTTCGGGAGATATGCAAAAACCATATTAGGTTTTGGTCTGCAATCTAACTGTCTACGTTAAAATCAGTGGTACACACTGTCCTCCAAGACCGCTACTCGGTGGGAATCCCACTCGCTATAGGACACGACCTAGGCTCGGTTGCTCTGCCTATCGACTTTAACCATCTATTGAATGGGCTGGGGTACTCTTGAAGAATTCTTTCCTAACTTCTGCAAACCGAGTAAGTCAATGAGGCTAAAACCGGCTTTGGAGAAGATGGGTAAAAACACAAAAAGTATGGTATCTGTTACTTGGCCAAAGATGTGAACTCCAGAAGGGCCTAGAATCCAGAATGCAGGGTAACCGAACCAAAGTATGGTTAAGTATCCGGCCACAATGAGATAGAAACGGTGTAGCTTACTGCTTTGCGCCATGGCTTTTCGTCTAAGGGGCCACCAGATGATATACATGATAAACATCAGCCCTATCCACCCTAAACCATACCAGAAGTACCTTACTGGAGTGGGAGATAAGTCTGCGATCAGGCCTGTCAAAATCATAAACACATCCGCAGCAATCAGCCCTCCAATTAGCACCTTATCTTTTGGTATATAATGCATCGCGGTAAAAGCTAGCGCCACAAGTAAAAGTGGCGTCGTCACCAACCAGTCTAAATAACGTGCATAATAGGTGACTTTATCTCCTATGGTGACATGGCCCTGCCCCAATGCCATGGCAGAATAAGCAGTTCCAGACCAAGCGACAATAATGAAAGCGATTAGATATTCTGCCCTTGGCAACTTTTTTCTCTTAAACCCCATCATTGCAAAAAAAATTGCAGCAATGAACATGACAGCAACATAAAACCATAAAAGATTAACCTCAATTGGATACATCTCAGTGTACAAATGATTCAACTCGCTTCACCAATATTATATATGGTTATTCTTTCCTGTAATGTCGAGATTATTCTTTTTAATGCTCTAATAAATCCTTGCGGTACCCTGTTTTGCACAAAGAAATGCTCCCCTCTAGGAATCAAACAACCTAAAGGCGAGCATGAAGCAACTCCAATTACTTTTTAGATGTGCTGGTTTTGTCCGTGAACTTCAACAAGTCGATCAAAACTGTGGAGAAAGTGGATAGTCTCTCTTCCAATCTACCAGGGTAGGCTTGTTGAATGAATTCCAATGTGTCATTATTCGTATGCCATATGCCGCCATACTCTTCCGTCTGCTCATATCCATCCAGATCCCCGATCTCCCAGTTTGTTGATTCAAAATAAGCAATTGGGATTCCCGCTTTCTTGAAAGGAGCATGGTCACTCCAATCACCGGTTGTACCTGCAGGGTAATCAGGGTTTAAACCTTCGTTGATGCGTAGGTCCAATTTTTTCTTATCAGCAATCGCAAGGGCTTGATCACGTAAGAACCCTTCCTCCCCAGGACTTCCATGAACATACATATAATCCCCGACTGCCAAGCTGTCCAAATTAATCATTCCAACTGTATTTTGAATATCTTCGGCACTCATTTGACTGACAAAGTAGTTCGACCCTTGCAGTCCGACTTCCTCAGCTCCAAAAGCTACAAACAGGATACTGTAAGGCGTTGGGATCTTTTTCAGTACTTCAGCCGCTTCAAGCATCACCGCGACACCAGAAGCATTATCATCCGAACCCTTCCCTGCTGCCACAGAATCGTAGTGCGCTCCAACCACTAATACTTTTTCGCTTTTTCCTGGTTTAAATGCAACCACATTGGCAGAATCGTACGAGCTTCCTCTGCGTACATAAGAAAACTCCTGTACATTCGTTTCATAACCCATCTTATTGAATTGATCGTTAAGATACGCCTTTGCCTGAGCTTCTTGATCAGAAGCAGCTACACGGGCCCCGATTGTTTCTGATAGGTATTGGGTGTGCTTGTAGGAAAGAGATCCTGTTTTATGTACCAAAGAAGCGCCATTGGCCGCGGAAACCGCTGATACTGCCACCATCCATATTAATGTTGTAACTAACATTATCTTCTTCATATTACGCCCTCCGTATTAATAATTATTAATATACTTGAATAATTATAAGTTAGAAGTTTTATAGTTTCAACAATTTTACAGTCCATAAAAGCAAGATAGGTCTTAATATCTATTTCGCCTATTATTAATTCTATTAATGGAGGCATATTTTTTTATCTTGTTTTATATCTCTTATTTTTTGACGATATTAGTACGGAAGGGCAAGTTCTAAGCTCTATTTTTTCAGCATATACAGATAATAACCCGTGCCTTTGGACAAGCCTATAAAGTGGAGGAAAAATGAATGAGATCACAATATATTAAACCGTTAGAAAGCTTGAGGGACTCCAGCATTATTGTCATGGTTAGTGGTATGTATGAAGATGTTCTGGAACCATTGGCGAGACACTTGGAGGCCATAGAAGAACCTCGGCGGTTATCCCTATTCCTAAGAACTGGTGGTGGTGATACAACCACGTCTTTTAATATAGTAAATATGATCAAGCAGTACGTGGAAGAGTTTGAGATTATCATCCCTACTGTTGCCCATAGTGCAGGGACATTGCTGAGCCTTGGGGCAAGCAGGCTCCTAATGACCAGGCAGGCAAGCTTAAGCCCTTTTGATCCGTCTGTACGCAATGAACGGATAAATAATGGAATGAATATCAGCTGGCGGGACATGAACTATTTTATGTCCAGCGCGAACGGTCATATGAGCAGGAGTGGGATCGATGTTCCAACGCAGCCATTGCATGCGCTTATTGATAGTCAAGTACATCCCCTGCTGATCGGTCATGCCGAAAGAACCGTCTCTCAGATAAGGACCTATGCCCCTCATCTTATCGGGTGTAACAGCAACCGTCCGCCTGAAGAGATCATCCAGCACTTCTTGGAATCCAATACCCATCATAATTACCGGTTCTACCGGGATGAGGTGGAACGAATCGGCCTACCCGTTGTCCACCCCACAAAGGCAGAAGAGAAGCTGATCCTTTCCCTTTTTGACGACATATCTAAAGAGCTGGATTTGAATAACACGGATAATAAGCGTGGGAAAGTGAAGGCCCTGATCGAATCGACTCAATACGGTAAAACCGTCTGTATAAATACCAAGGACTATGAAGGCTGGATCGATGAGAGCGAGCGGTTCGTAAAAGCGAAGAAGTCATCATGATGGTAAAATGCATGCCTCTTGGGATAAATGTTAAAACGCTTGGATAGAGCAAATCCAAGCGTTTTGTTTTTTTCAGGCTGGCAATGTCCTCTCTTTTTCAACACCACCTTCGAAGGGTATTTCTGTTACCCCCCCAACATTCGGCTTTTTTCCTCATTTACGTTATAATACAACCACAATCAAAACCAAAAAAGAATGGATGAAAGCATGCGACAGCAACTGACACTTAAAGTGAAAAATAAATTCGCCAAACAATATAAAAGTGGGTATCCTCTTATCTCAAAGCAATCCCTCCTTAACGGCAATGATTTAAAGGAAGAAGGCACACTCGTAAAACTGGTAGATGAGCAAAACAACTTCCTCGGTAAAGGATACTATGGTAACCAAAACAAAGGGTACGGCTGGATTGTCAGCAAAGACGCCAACGAAGAAATGGATATCCCTTTCTTCCAACGTGCGCTTCAAAAAGCTGTAAACAAACGTTCAGCACTTATGAATTCAGAAGACACTAATGCATTCCGCTTTTTTAACGGAGAAGGCGACGGAATCGGTGGCTTTACCATCGAATACTTTGATGGGTACCTGGTCATTAACTGGTACAGCAAAGGAATCTATTCCTTCAACAAGGAAATTCTTGAAGCTATTGAAGGAATCATCGAGTACAAAGGAATTTATGAAAAGAAACGATTCAACACGGATGGTCAATATGTAGAGGACGATGATTTTGTAAAAGGAGAACGAGCACCATCACCCCTTATCATCAAAGAAAACGGCGTCCATTTTGCTGTGCATTTAAACGATGGTGCGATGGTTGGAATATTCCTTGACCAACGGGAAGTAAGGAAAACCATACGGGATAAATACGCCAAAGGGAAAACGGTCTTAAACACCTTCTCGTATACAGGTGCATTCTCTGTGTATGCAGCATTGGGTGGTGCCGTCAAAACAACAAGCGTAGACCTGGCAAAACGCAGCCTCCCAAAAACGACTGAGCAATTCAACGTAAACAACATAGATGAAAAAACGCAATCCATTTTAGTCGAAGAAGTGTTCCACTACTTCAAATATGCGAAAAAGAAAAACCTGAAATTTGATGTAGTCATCATGGACCCTCCAAGCTTTGCGCGCTCCAAAAAGGTGACATTCCGAGCGGAAAAGGATTACACAAGCCTTGTATCTGATGCCATTGCCATCACGGAAAAGAATGGCCTGATAGTCGCTTCCACCAACGCCGCCACTTTCGGTATGGATAAGTTCAAAGGCTTCATCGACCAAGCCTTTAAAGAAAACAAAGTGAAATACAAAATTGTAGAGGAGTTTTCCTTGCCAGGCGATTTCGCGACAATTAAGGAGTTTAAAGAAGGGAACTACTTGAAGGTATTATTTATTAAGCGAATAGGATAAAGAAAAGGAGTCAGCCTCTCAGCTGGCTCCTTTACATTTAAGACCCGTCCCTCAACATATACTGATAAGACTTAGATTCCTCCACCAACCCCATCTCGAGATAAAGCTTCGATAGCCACTTGATGGAGCGAACATTGGTCGGATCCAACTCCAATTCCCAGTTAAAACACTCCACCGCTTCTGACAGTTGTTTAAATTCATAATATAGTTCTCCAAGTGCGTACATGTTGTCTGGGTCGTCCTTCAGGGTAGCCATCTTCTTTACTTTCATCAGAATGGGGATGCCTGGATATCTTGAGCAATATGGGGTGATCCACTGCTCTGTATAGTCCAGTCCTTTTGACTCAAGTAAGTTCGGCACAAAGGATTGAAACAAGGCCTGAACTTGTTTTGGTGCTATGTCATCATCAAATTGGAAGGTGAGTTCACTCAGCCAATCGGAATTCCCCATCCATTTTACATGGAGCAATGCTTCCTGCAGGTCTGGCAGGTCTTTAGCGGTGACAGGAGCTTTGTTTTTCGTAAGAAGAATTAACAGGTCTTCATACTGATTGGATTTTTTTAATAAACCGAGCAAATCACGATACAGCGATTCATGATGAGTGGGGCGGTTTCTCATGATATAACGGAGGAGGTTCACTTTTTCATCATTTGTGAAATCAGGCGGTAAGTTTGCAATCATATGTTTATAGTAACTGTGGTCATCCTTTTGATGGGTGATAAGTAAGTGTGTATAGACGCAGAGCAGTTCCATTTTCCGGTCTTGTTTTTGCAGTAGTTGCAGCAGTAATGCCATGGACTCGTCTTGTTCTAAATGGTGGTAGCAACATTTCTCCACATATAGCGGATCCTTGGAGAGCAGGGAGGATGGATGGGCCTTATAGAGTGATTGATAGGACTGGTATTGAAGATTTTTGGACATTTCTTGTGCCCATTTGTTGGTTGGATATATGTCTGTTAGGAGATGCAGTAGTTGATAGGTGTGCAGTAGTTGGCCTTCTCTACGATATTGCAAGGCAAGCTCCTTCATTACCCTGGTTATTTTATCTTTTTTCATATAAGTATCGAAAATGGTAAGGATATTGGAAGCTTCAAGTGGCGAATATCGTTTCTGTATTTTTTCCCAAAGCGGAGTCAGGGCAGGAAATGTGTGAATTCGATTATGATGGAGTAGGTAAGTTAAGAATGGATGGTCTGGTGAGAAATGAATGCCTTTTTGTAGAATGGTGCTTAATCGGGATTTTCGCTTCATTTTAGGTGTGGATTTTCCGGTGAGGTAGGATGTTTTATAAAAAAATAAATAATAACATTCTGCGTGATCATGATGATAGGCTTCTATGACTTGAAACCCTTGATACATATATAAGTTTGTAGGTTTAAGGTGTAATTGTTTTTTCTCGTTCTGAATGGTTATCATGGTCGTTTCATTTGTCATCTAATTCCCTCCTAATTGGTCGTACGCCTTTTTTGAGAGACTGCTTATATAGAGTGTAACACGAAAAAGGAAAAAAGAAAAAACGAAGAAGCGGACGACCATGGGCCATCCGCTTCTCTCTATAGTTAAGGGGGGAGTTAAGCTCGTTCAAATTATCGATTAAAATGTTGTGCTGGCTGTTGTATCTTTTACAACTAAAATCACTTTACCGTGATCCAGTTTTTCCTCTAATACTTCCGCTTCTGGAGCTGTAAATCCTAGCTCTTGGAACTGAGCGCGAAGCTCATCGCCTTTGCTGCGGAAAATGTTTTTCACGTAAGTATCCAAACCAACTTGACCGGCGCCAACAGTATTAGCATCAGCGTTGTCAGCTACACGTTTCGTACGGTCATCATCATGAGTGATGACAAAGATATCATCGTCATGAACACCTCTAGTTTTTAGCTCTTGTACTGCTCCTACTACTTGTTCGTCATTTTGAAACTCTTTATAAGTTGGTTTCATTTTTTATCGCCTCCTTGGTTATGTAATAAAGATACCCGGCTGACAGAAAGTGAAACATGCTCTAAAAAATTTTTTTCAATCCACAAATTAAACTTGTTTGATAATACGCCGAAAACTTCAAATACTATAAAGCATATGATGAAAGAATGGAGAGCTTACTGTGGTGTATGACTGTATCATTATCGGGGGAGGTATTGCCGGACTGCAGGCAGCCATCCAACTGGGAAGATATCAACATAACGTGCTTGTTTTGGATGATGGAAAAGGGCGGTCGAGTATCTGTCACTGTTATCACAACCTCTTGGGATGGCCGGATGGGGTAAGTGGAGAAAAGCTTAGGAGCATTGGAAAAGCGCAAGCGGGGAAGCTGGGAGTGCAATTTGAGAATCATCGAGTGGAGGCCGTGCGAAAAGTGGAAGAGCAATTTTGTGTAACCACCACGTCCCAGGAGTACTTAGGAAAAAGACTTTTACTTTCAACAGGAATTAAAGACAATATTCCACACTTTCCAGGCCTAATACCGTGCCTTGGTATTAGTGTATTCGTCTGTCCGGATTGCGATGGGTATGAAATTCTGGATAAGCCAGCCCTTGTGATTGGTTCTGGTAATGCAGGGGCCTCAATGGCGCTGACCCTGACATACTGGACAAGTGCGCTTACCTTTATTAATCACGGAAAAGGGGAAGTTGATGCAAGTTTAAAGGAAAAGTTAGTCGAAAAAAGCATTACACTTCTTTCAGATGAAATAAAGGAAATACATACGGATCATGATTGTTTCAAGGGAGTAACGCTGACAAACGGAGAACGCATCGATTCTTCCTATGCCTTTTTAGCTCTTGGAGGCAACAAGCCGAACACCGAACTTGCTTTGCAGCTGGGAGTGCAGTTGGAAGACAATAAACATATCCTTGTAGATCCTCGCACAAAAATGACCGCTGTGGAGAATGTTTGGGCGGCGGGTGATATAACCGTCCACTCGGAACAAGCGGCAATTGCGATGGGGGACGGCATACAGGCGGCAATCTGGATTCATAAAAGCTTGCTGGAAAATTGATTAGGTCATTATAAAACCTGAAAACCTATCTTTAATATGGTTTCTAGCTGTTGATTGGAGCAATAGGCGAAGACTCCTACGGGGGGATAGCGACAATATTGAGACCCCCGCAGGGCTTAGCCCGAGGATGCTCAAGGTCGCCCCGTGGAAATCAACAGCGCTGTTAACCAAATATTTCATTACTCTTTCAGTGGCTTCAAAGTTAACGGGGTCTCATTTGTAGCTTGACAGTTATTTGTCCGAGTGCGTAACATGAATGTAAGGGGTTACATAAACGTGTGAATGGAAGATAGAAGACATTAGTTGCTAGCGACATTCCATTTATCCGGTATTTGGAGGAGAAGAAATGGAAGAGAAAAAAGTGACAGATTATGAAAAGTATATTCGTACGGAAGAGCTATTAGGCTTACAAAAGGGAGCCGGGGAACTTTCTTGTGATGACGAACTCACGTTTCAAATGATTCATCAAATCGCTGAGCTCCATTTCAAGCTGATCATTCAGTACATTCACTTAGCAGATGCCAATATGCAGCACGGGGAAGTGATGGAGGCAACACAACAGCTCCAAAGGGTGAATATGCACCTTAAACATCTTCCTCCAGTCTTTGATATGGTGAAAGTGATCAGTCCAAGAGATTACCATACTATCAGACTCGCTCTCGGACGTGGAAGCGGTCAGGATTCACCAGGCTTCAATGAAATCCTAAGGCTTGGACCGACCTTATGGGCACCGTTTGAACAGCTTCTGAACGATAAGCAGATGACACCGTTCATGCTGCATAAGGCCGCGAAAGATAATTATGAGCTTTACTTGCTCATGCAAGAATTGATTGCGTTTGATGAAAACTTCCAGACGTTCCGTAAGCACCACATCCAGCTTGTTCGCAGGATGATCGGTTTGAATACGAAAAGCTTGAAGGGAATCCCTGCCCAGGCGTTGGAAAGAGGGGCAAAGTTCGAATTTTATCCCAAGCTTTGGGAAGCAATTTGTGAATTGACGGACTGGACGGGTTCGAGTTACGATCCGAAGCCGTTGTAAAACTACTAAAAGACAAATAAAAGAGCAGCAGGGAATGCCCCATGCTGCTCTTTGTTGTCTCTCTATTGTTTTTGGTCCGCCCATTCTTCCACGTTCCACACCTTTGTCACCCAGTCTTCATAAAAGCTAGGTTCGTGACAGACAAGGAGGATAGTGCCTTTATAGGCTTTGATAGCACGCTTTAATTCCTCTTTCGCTACCACATCCAAGTGATTTGTCGGCTCGTCAAACAGCAGCCAGTTGCTTTCATGCATCATCAGCTTACATAATCTTACTTTGGCTTGCTCCCCACCGCTCAGCTGGCTCAACGGACGGGAGATGTGCTCATTCTTTAACCCGCAACGCGCCAAGATCGCGCGAACCTGATGCTGATCAAGGGAAGGAAACTCGTTCCACACATCATCAATTGGCGTGATATCCTTCGCTTTTACTTCCTGCTCAAAGTAAGAAGGGAAAAGGAAGTCACCGCGGATGACGGAACCGCCAAGAGGATCAATTTTACCCAAAATCGTCTTCAGCAAAGTAGATTTACCAACTCCATTGCACCCGACAATCGCAATCTTATCCCCGCGCTCGATTTCCATCGTAAGCTTTGGTAATAGTGGATCAGCATATCCAATCTCAAGGTCCTTCGCTTCCACCACATAACGGCTGCTTGCACGAGACTCTTTAAACTCAAATGTAGGCTTTGCAGCTGTCTCTGGGCGGTCGATACGTTCCATGCGGTCCAGTTGCTTCTGACGGCTTTTCGCACGGCCCGTCGTGGAGTAACGCGCTTTATTTTTCGCAATAAAGTCTTCTTGCTTCTTAATGAACTCTTTTTGCTTCTCATAAGCGTTAATATGTTGATTTTTATTAATTTCCGCAAGCTCCAAGAACTTTTCATAAGAAGCTGTATAGCGAGTCAGCTTGGAGAATTCCAGGTGGAAAATCACATCCACCACCCCGTTCATGAACTCGGTATCATGCGAGATCAATAGAAAGGCATGCGGGTATTCCTTCAAGTACGAGCTCAACCAGCGGATATGCTCCACATCCAAGTAGTTCGTCGGCTCGTCCAGAAGTAACACTTGCGGCTGCTCAAGCAACAGCTTTGCCAACAGGACCTTTGTTCGCTGTCCACCACTTAGTGCAGCAACGTCACGCTCAAGCCCAATCGCGTCCAAACCAAGACCGCGTGCCGCTTCCTCTACCTTGATATCCAAATTGTAAAATCCACCTGCATCCAAATGGTCTTGAATCTCTCCCATTTGTTCCAAAAGCTCTTCCAACTCTTCCGGAGTGGCCGTTCCCATTTTGTCGGTGATGGCATTCAGTTCTTTTTCTTTTTCATATAAAGGCAGGAATGCATCGCGCAGGACGTCCCTGATCGTTCTTCCAGGCGTCAGGACCGTATGCTGGTCCAAATATCCATAATGTACACCAGGCGTCCACTCCACGCGTCCTGTGTCGTACACGATCTCCCCTGTGATGATATTCATCAACGTCGATTTACCGACTCCATTTGCCCCGACAAGGCCAACATGCTCGCCTGCCAATAGGCGAAGGGAAACATCTTTAAATAACGTACGGTCGCCAAAGCTATGGCTTACCCCATCTATGCTCAATAAACTCATGATTGTATCCATCCTATCTAAAAAAATATCTACTTTTCATCATACTAAAATTTTCTAGGAATGGCTATGTGGGAAATGAAAGAAGTTTCTTCCTCTAATGGCGATTATCTATACTAAAATCTACCAATCTACTATAAAATGAAGAGTAGATAAAAAGGATGGTGGGGGAACCTGATGAAGAGACGGGCACCGTGGATCGTGGTAGTGGTTTTGCTAGTGATTATAGGAAGTGGATTTATTCCGACCGGATATGATGTCCTCTTGGCGGGGGATCCAATAAATTTAGATGAATTCGTCCAATATGAGGGCGGCTCGGAGCTTGATGGGGACTTGGGCATGACCTATGTGGCCAGCCTTGAAAACACCATCTGGCCATTTATGATCATAACGCTACTTCTGGAAGAGGGGGTAGAAATTGTTCCAGCCGTATCAGAAGAACTCGATATGCCAATAGAGGACCTGGACTATCAATATAAACAGATGATGGACCAGTCGAAAATCAAGGCGGAATACATAGCAAGAGGGGTACTTGGCGAGGATCCGAATCTTGAGCTACGCGGCTTCTATCCAGTTCATTTTTTACCGGACTGGGCTGATAAGGATCAGGTAGAGGTAACAGACCTCTTAATTGAACTGGACGGAGAAAAGCTGGAATCATATGAACACTTGGATCAACTGATCGTGGAAAAGGAAGCCGGAGAGGGCACCACGTTAACGCTGCTGCGTGACGGGGAGGCGATCGAAGTCGAGGTAACCACCTACCCGCATAAGGATTACTACGGAAATACGATGCTAGGCGTGTTTTTTGAAGAAGTGTTTGAAACGAGTAAGGACGAAAACATTCAATGGCAAAACATAGAGAATCTCGGCGGGCCAAGTGCCGGCCTGATGATCACCCTCACCCTCCTCGACAAAATGATGGAGGAATCTCTACTCAAAGGAAATGCGGTCGCAGGTACGGGAACCATTACGATTGATGGAGAAGTGGGGCCGATCGGCGGGGTGAAACAAAAGGTGATAGGTGCTGCCAACGCAGGCTTCGACTACTTCATCGTCCCTCAAGATGACGGCTGGGAAAATAACGAAGCGATTGCGAGAAAAACCGTAAAAGAAGAAGAGCTGGACATTACCTTGATTCCAGTGGCCACAATAGAAGACGCTGTGAAAGCCTTGGAGAAGCTACCGAAGAAGAAGGGAAGAGAATAGGGGAGTTACATACTTGTCATTCAAATTGGGGTAATTTTACTAGCAGTATTGTTAGGCTATATATTTGCCAGAGGAGAATACAAAAACTATACAACAGAACAAAAAGAGCAAGTGAAAAAGGAACTAAGAAATCCTATTTTAGTCTTCCACATACTACCCATCATCGGATATTTCCTCTTCTTTATAGGATTTGTACTTGATATTAACGCATTAAAATACCTAGCCTTTCTGTTAACAGGTATAGGTTGGATAATTGAAGGAGCTGACATATGGAAGGCCGATAGTAAAAGGGGGCTTATATTTATATTACTAGGGTCCATAACGTTTCTAATCACGATATTTTTAGCCTTAAAGTTCTTTATGGATTTTTCTCTTCTCTAGCTTTGCCTTCTCTTTTTGACTACCCTCACACAATATGTAAAGATTAGAAGAGAAGAAGCTTGAAAGGATTGTTATTATGCCAAAAACTGTCGTCCTTGCAGAAAAACCTTCTGTAGGTAGAGATATAGCAAGAGTATTAAAATGTACGAAAAAAGGAAACGGATTTTTCGAAGGGGACAAGTATATCGTCACATGGGCGCTAGGTCACCTCGTCACCCTGGCTGACCCAGAAGCCTACGACGCAAAATTCAAAGCGTGGAAGCTTGAGGACTTGCCGATGCTGCCGAACGAAACGAAGCTTGTCGTCATCAAAAATACAAGCAAGCAATATAGTGCGGTGAAAGCACAGCTCACCCGCAAGGATGTAAAGGAAATTGTCATCGCAACAGATGCCGGCCGTGAAGGGGAGCTTGTTGCCAGATGGATTTTAGAAAAAGCCCGCATTCAAAAACCAGTAAAGCGACTTTGGATTTCCTCTGTCACAGACCGCGCCATAAAGGAAGGCTTTGCAAAGCTTCGTGATGGAAAAGAATACGAAAACCTTTATTACTCTGCCGTTGCCCGCGCCGAAGCCGACTGGGTAGTCGGGATGAACGCAACTCGCGCGCTTACCACCAAGCACAATGCCCAGCTTTCCTGTGGAAGGGTCCAGACTCCTACACTCGCCATGATTGCCAAACGGGAAGAGGAAATCAGAAGCTTTGTTCCAAAAGAATTCTTCGGAATGAAAGCCATCACAGAAAAAGGATTCCAGCTGGTTTGGCAAGACGCCAAAACAAAAGAACGAAGAAACTTCAACAAGCAGGCAATGGAAAGCTTGCACAGCAAAGTGAAGAATCAGGATGCAAGGGTAACCGATATTAATAAGACGGAGAAAAAAAGCTACGCTCCTGCCCTTTATGACCTGACTGAATTACAGCGCGATGCCAACCGAATCTTCGGCTACTCTGCAAAAGAGACGTTATCTATTTTGCAACGTTTATACGAACAACATAAAATCGTTACGTACCCAAGAACGGATTCCAGATATATCTCCACTGACATGGTGGATACATTAAAAGAGCGTGTGGAGGCGATTCGTGCACACTCCTACAAGTCGATTGCATCCAAATTGCTCACAAAACCTATTAAAGCGAACAAGTCTTTTGTGAACAATGAAAAAGTGACCGATCACCATGCCATCATCCCGACAGAGGAAGCGGTGCTCTTAAGCAAGCTATCCGACAAGGAGTACAAAATTTACGACCTGATTGTGAAGCGATTCCTTGCTGTACTTTTACCGCCGTTCCTATATGAACAGACAAACATCACTGCCTCTGTTGGTACAGAACAGTTTGTGGCAAAAGGAAAAACGGTTATCTCCCAAGGCTGGAAGGAAGTATTTAGCTCAATGGAGGAACAGGAGGATGGAAGTGACGGACTTTCCGATCAACTGTTGCCGAGCTTGAATAAAGGTGACGTTTTGAAGATCAGGAAGGTTGAACTTACTTCCGGAAAAACAAAGCCGCCTGAGCCATTTAATGAGGGTACATTGCTTTCTGCGATGGAAAATCCGGCAAAGTACATGGAACAGACCGACCAGAAGCTTGTGAAGACACTGGGTGAAACAGGCGGGATCGGAACGGTCGCCACCAGAGCGGATATCATCGAAAAGCTTTTCAACAGCTTCTTAATGGAAAAACGCGGCAAAGGCTTGCACATCACCTCTAAAGGGAAACAGCTGTTGAACCTTGCACCGGAGGACTTGAAATCTCCAGCCCTCACAGGAGAATGGGAGCAAAAACTTGGCATGATCGCAAAGGGGCAGCTGAAAAAAGCAGCATTCATCAATGAGATGAAGGCTTATGCCAAACAGATTGTCCATGAAATAAAAAATACAGACCAAAAGTTCAAGCATGACAACCTGACAGGCAAACGTTGTCCGGACTGCGACAAGCCGATGCTTGAAGTGAACGGGAAAAAAGGAAAGATGCTCGTTTGCCAGGACAGAGAATGCGGGCATCGTAAAAATGTGTCCAAGGTGACAAATGCGCGTTGTCCAAAATGCCGTAAGAAGCTGGAACTGCGTGGGGAAGGGGAAGGGCAAATGTTCGCTTGTGTTTGCGGACACCGCGAGAAATTAAGTACCTTCCAGGAACGCCGCAAGAACAACTCCAACCAGAAAGCATCCAAACGTGATGTGAATCAATACTTGAAGAAACAGAATCAGGACGAGCCGGTGAATACCGCACTTGCGGACGCATTGGCGAAATTGAAGTTGAAATAATGATTGGGACCGCACTCTTTTTAATAGGGGTGCGGTTACTTGATGTTTCGTTTGCCCGATATATCAGGAAATATTTAAGGATATCATGAAAAATCGGAATATATCATGAAATTTATAAATATATCATGAAAAATCACAATATATCATGAAATTTTAAGATATATCGAGAAATATTCCATTATATCAAGAAATCACCTACTTCTCCCTAGGAGCCAGCCACCCACTCACCAAGCTAGGCTTTCACCCAAACAAACCCTGCCGCATAGGCTAAAAGGAATCGCAATTGTAAGATAACCTACCATGGAAAGGGTGTTAGATCTTGGCAGGGAAAATTTTAAACTATTATGCTGGTGGAAATACAGCGCGTGGGTTTTATAGCCTTTATGAATCAAACATAGAAGGATTGGACCGCATATTTATATTAAAAGGGGGACCAGGGACAGGGAAATCGTCACTTATCAAAAAGATCGGGCAAGAGTGGAATGAGAAGGGATATGACATTGAACTGCTTCATTGTTCATCTGATACAACGTCGGTGGACGGAGTGGTCATACGCGCGCTTGGCATTGGGATAGTCGATGGTACTGCGCCACATGTTATTGAACCGAAAGCTCCGGGAGCAGTGGAGGAGTACGTCAACCTTGGTGAAGCGTGGGATTCCAAATTACTCGCAGAACAAAAAGCGGAAATACAACACTTTGCAACCAAAAAGAAGGAAGCCTTCCAGACAGCTTATCAGACTTTCGCAAGAGCGCTGAAAATACATGATGATTGGGAAAGATACTATATCCATAATATGAACTTTGAAGCTGCCAACAAGCTTACACATGATCTTGTGGAGCAATTGTTCCAAGGGAAGACATTGGATAAAAAAGCAGATGTGAGACACCGTTTCCTCGGGGCGGCGACACCTGCTGGAGCTAAGGACTTCGTACCGAACCTGACAGAAGGACTGACACATCGTTACTTTATAAAAGGCCGTCCGGGTTCAGGTAAGTCCACCATGCTGAAGAAACTGGCTAAGGCTTCAGAGGAGAAAGGATTTGACGTCGAAGTTTATCATTGTGGGTTCGATCCATACAGTCTTGATATGATCATTTGCCGGGAACTTGGTTTTGCCATTTTTGACAGTACTGCCCCGCATGAATATTTCCCAGAGCGAGAAGGGGATGCCATCGTGGATATGTACGATATCACCATCCGTAATGGGACGGACGAACGATATGAGAAAGAAATTGTATCTGTTAAAGACCGCTACACCGAAGCGATGCAACAAGCAATAGGCAAACTTGCAGAAGCAAAGGAATGGCACGGTAAACTAGAGGAGATCTATGTAAAAGCAATGGACTACAGAGTAGTGGATGAATGGACAAAGAGAATCCAAGCAGAGATAGAAGCCATTGCTGCTACCAAGTAATTACCCGCTCGCATACAAAAAAGGTGAACAGCATCTAAGTGCCGTTCACCTTTTGACATTTTCCCAGGAAATACGTCAAAAGTCGACTATATTTCCAAAGATACTTCTACCCCATAATGGTCCGATACAACTTCTCTATTTTGCCCGTTAAAGACCACTCTTGAAGAAGTCACCACAGCAGGGGAGCTTGTCAGGATCAAGTCAATCCGCAAATCCTGTTTGTTTTCATCCCAGCCAGCAATCTTTCCTTCCACCGTCACTCCTGAATCCTTTTCAGAAGCCAGCAAAAATGTATCATGTAGTCCTGCTGTGGAAGTCAGATATTCATAGCCTTCTCCTTTGATGTGGGCGCTATTATTAAAATCACCCATCAGGAAGTAAGGTTCAGTTCCCTTCACTTTTTCAAGAAGCTGATCCATCTGATACTTCGCAGGCTCCTCTTCATCACTCCACCAACCGAGATGACATGTGTAAAAGGACAACTCTTCTCCCTTCACCTCAATGGTCACACCGACTATTTTCCGTGTTTTCCAAAAGTCCGTGTCCGTACTTTTCGATACAAAGTAGGAATGTGTCTCTTTGATAGGGTGGCGAGTCAAGATGGCAAGGCCTTCCTCATACGTGTCATACCCCATATGGGCGAAGTCCCAGACCAACTCGTAGTCTGAAACCCCAAGCTTCTCAAGCTCCTGCTTTAAAACAAGGCCGAAGTTGTTTTCTTTAATGTTCCCTGTTACAACTTCCGCATCGATGCTTTGACTAACCTCTTGAAGAGCGATGACATCGTATGCTTGTTCCTTAATGGCTTTCGCGATATGCTGTATCTTTTCCATTTGGTTCTCTTCCTGCCAAGAGTGGCAGTTTAAGGTTAGTAGTTTCATCGTTTTTTACGCTCCCAACAAGTCTTGGATATCAGATTTGATGACATCTGCTTTTGGTCCATAGATCGCCTGTACTCCTCGGTCCTTCACAATCAGCCCAAGTGCACCTTTTTCTTTCCATGCAGCTTCATTTGCAACTTTTTCTCTATCTTTTACTGTAACACGCAGACGAGTCATACATGCATCGACATCTTCAATATTTTCTGCTCCACCAAGCAATCCGATGATCGCAGGTGCCAAGGAATCAGCTTGTACACTTGCAGCCGCACCGTTGCCAGCGCCTTCTTCTTGCTCGATATAGTTGCCGTTACGTCCCGGAGTAGGGAAGTTGAATTTCTTGATCATGAAGTTCGCTACCGCAAAGTTCAATCCGAAGAATACTAGACATGCAATCACAAAGTTCACAAGATCTAACCATAAGCCAGCTTTTACAATCATCGGTGTACGAGTCAATAACTCAATTACACCGAAAGCATGAACACGAATGTCAATGATATCAACAATAGCGAAAGCAAGTCCTGTCATGATCGCATACATCACATATAACACAGGAGCCGCAAACATAAACATAAATTCGATTGGCTCAGTAACACCCGTTAAGAATACTGCAAGTCCAGCAGAGAAGAACATAGACTTGTACTTTTTACGCTTATCCTTGTCCACATTGCGATACATTGCATAAGCAATACCAATCAATGCCGCACAGGAAAGGATCATTTGTCCTACTTTAAAACGAGCAGGTACCACTTCGCGTAGAAGCGCTTCATAAGATTCTGTATCGCCAGCCGCTAGGAAGTTGTTCAGGTCGGCAATCCAAGCCAACCATAATGGATCTTGTCCTGCTACAACCGAACCAGCGCTGCCGCCAGTAAGAATAGTGTAAGTACCACCAAGTGACGTGTAGTTCATCGGAACCGTCAACATATGATGTAATCCGAATGGTAATAATAGACGCTCTAACGCACCGAAAATGAACGGTGCAATGATTGGTGCACTGTCTCTAGAAGAAGCGATCCAAACACCAAAATCGTTTAACAATCCTTGAATGAACGGCCAAACAACACTAAGTGCAACACCTGCGATGACAGATCCACCAATTACAACGAATGGTACAAAACGTTTACCGTTAAAGAAAGATAAAGAGTCTGGTAATTTACTATAGTTGTAAAATTTATTGAATAGGTTAGCACCAAGGAAACCGGCAATGATACCAACGAATACTCCCATGTTTAATGCAGGTGCACCCAACACAGTAGTAAAGTAGTCACCAACAACCAGTTCTTGTCCAAAAAGGGTGGTGAAAGTAGCTTCAGGGTCCGCCACCATATCATTGTTAACACCAAAGATCGCACCAGTGATACGGTTAATTAAAACGAATGCAATCAGTGCAGCAAAAGCTCCGCCTGCACGCTCCTTTGCCCATGATCCCCCTATGGCAACCGCGAATAATACATGCAGATTGGTGATAATTCCCCAACCGATATCTTCCATCACTCTTGCAATCGTTTGCACAAGAGCCATGTCTCCACCAGTCATCCCAACCAACTTGCCAAGAGAAATCATAATACCAGCTGCAGGCATTACTGCAACCACTACCAATAAAGCTTTTCCGAATTTCTGCCAGAAATCGAAAGACAATAAATTTTTCATTTTAACAGCCTTCTTTCTATCGTTTTTTCTATTTTTGATGAAAACGAATTCATTTTTATATAAATAAGTGCACAAATAGTGCAACCGTTTGCATTTTCCTATTGTAAGAGATGTCGGGTGACAATGCAAGAAGAAAATATTATTTTAATAAATAATTAACAAAGAATATGAAAATGACATGAAATTATTCCGGAAAAATTTTTTGAAGAATCTAACATTGCAGTTAGCTCTATACAGTGAGCATGAAAACGAGTACACTATTTCCGTAATCAATGAAGTAAAGGAGATTTGAATATGAAAAAATGGATTTTTTCTATGATACTTGTCTTAATAATTGTCTTATCTGCATGTACAGAGGATACAAATAAAGTGGAAACTAATGAGTCAGAAAAGGTTGCTGCGGATACTGACCAAAGCGGGGACACGGTAACAGTGCTAATGAATATACAGATGGAAATGATTCAGACCATCCGCAAGCATCTTGAACCTGTAACATCTTATGAAAGATCAGAAGGAGCGGGAGATCTTGAAGCTGCTGTAGAAGCAAGCAACCGCATTGCGAACGAACTTCGCGGGATAGAGATAGCGGAAAGTTTAGATGCTGACCTTCAGAATGACATGAAAGATTCCATCGAATTGCTAGCCATATATTTCGAAGAGCGTGCCGCAGCGTTATCAGGAGGTTCTGATGTAGAGGAAATGGATGCTGCACTGCAGAGTTTCCACGAGAAAATTGGAAAGACTTTTGAAACAGCAGGCTTGCATGCGCCAAATTTTGAAAAAGATTTACAGTAATAGTTTTTAGAGGAGCGCCTTCCATGTTGGAGGGCGTTTTTTAGGTCGGATTTTTTTGTGATTTCTATGAAGACAATTCTAGTATGCTTAGAAGTACGAAAGTGTCTTCATAAGGTGGATGAAGACAATCTCGAGAAAAAATTAAGTTTGAAAGTATCTTCATCCCCGCACAAAACAAGCAAAAACCAAATCATCTAATCATTAATTAACCATCCAATAAATAAGCTAACATAACCACACCTTTATTTAGTTATACGAAAGACTTGTCCATTCCCAAGTTTCATGATAGGATTAATATAGTTAATAATAATTGAATAGTAAGTTTTCTTATCAAGAGAGGTGGAGGGACTGGCCCTATGAAGCCCGGCAACCATACAGACGATGTATTGGTGCCAATTCCAGCAAGACAAATGTTCTTGAGAGATAAGTGGATGTTACGGGATCATACTCAAACTTCTTCTTATCGGAGAAGTTTTTTTGTTTGTCTTTTTCCACTTAAAGGATTTGTTGATGCACCACTGTTGATTTCCGCGGGGCACAGAGGGAGCCTCCCCGGATAGCTTACTGGGTATCCACCGAGCGCTACCTCCCGCAGGAGCGCACAAACAACACCTAAGTTTGGTTGCCGACATATTCTAAAAGGCTTTACAACCAATATAGAGGGGGAAGTGTGAGATGAAATTTGGTTTTTGGTTGCCGATATTTGGCGGATGGTTACGAAATGTGGAGGACGAAAATATGCCCCCGACATTTGATTATGCGAAAAAAGTAATTCAGCAGGCCGAACAGCTCGGATATGATACGACATTGATTGCGGAGTTATTTTTAAATGATATAAAAGGACCGCAAGAAGATACACTTGAAGCTTGGTCGACGGCGGCTGCCCTGGCTGCAGTCACGGAAAAGATTGAGATCATGACGGCGATTAGGCCAGGGTTCCATAACCCGGCAATTGCTGCGAAGGCAACGGCGAATATCGATCATATCAGCAACGGACGCTTTACCCTGAATGTTGTTTCTGCTTGGTGGGAGGAGGAAGCTCGTCAATATGGGGGAATCTTCACGGAACACGACGAGCGATACGACCGCACGAAGGAGTTTATAGAGGTACTCAAAGGATTATGGACGGAAGATTCTTTCAGCTATGACGGAAAATATTATCAACTGAAAGACACAAGACTTTTCCCGAAGCCTGTTCAACGTCCTAACCCGATCCTTTATGCAGGCGGGGAAAGTCCAAAAGGCAAAGAGGTCATTTCTTCCCACTGCGATGCGTATGTGATGCACGGCGGAACCGTGGAAGAAGTGAGTGCAAAAATCGCCGGAATGAAAGAAAAGAGAGCTGAGACCTCTAACCAACCTTTTCAATCCTTTGGGATGGCTGCTTATGTCATTTGCAGGGATACGGAGGAAGAGGCGCAGGCAGAACTAGCGCGGATCACAGATGTAAAGGAATCGGAAGCATATGCGGGATTTAAGGATTTTACAAGCAAATCCCAATTAGAACAGCAACTGCAGCTTCAGGATTATTCCGTATCCAATAGAGGATTGCGACCTAACCTTGTTGGCACGCCCGAGCAGATCGCCAACAGGATAAAAGAATACGAGAAGGCAGGCGTGGACTTATTGTTGTTGCAGTTCTCCCCACAACTAGAAGAGATGGAGCGCTTTGCCAAGCAGGTAATGCCACTTGTCCATCCTCAAGCGGAAGAACTTGCAAAAGCTTAACATCAGCAGAAAATATTAAAAAATGGAGGCAAACATCGTGGCAAAAATCTATATTATTCATGAAAATAGTGAATGGACGACACATCTTACAAATAGATTGGAAGAATTGGATCTTCCATATGAAGAATGGCATTTGGACGAAGGGGTGGTCCCTTTGACAGAAGCTCCACCAGAAGGCGTATTCTACAACAGAATGAGCGCTTCTTCCCATACCCGAAACCATCGCTTTGCACCGGAATTGACTGGTTCGGTGCTTGCATGGCTGGAACATCATGATAGGAAAGTGCTGAACGGCAGCCGCGCCCTCCAGCTGGAGCTAAGCAAGGTCAACCAGTATACCGCGCTTGAGAAAGCAGGGGTAAAAACACCAAAGACCATTGCCGCAGTGGGGAAATCAAACATCCTCCAGGCTGCCAAACGAATCGGGACAGATTCCTTTATAACGAAGCATAATCGCGCAGGGAAAGGGCTTGGAGTACAATTGTTCCACTCAACTGCCGCCCTTGAGGAATATCTTTATGGACCTGATTTTGAAGAACCGGTGGATGGCATTACACTCATCCAAGAGTATATCCAGGCTCCACAGCCTTTTATCACCCGTTGTGAATTCATCGGAGGAAAGTTTATCTATGCGGTCCAAGTAGATACCTCGGAAGGGTTCGAACTGTGCCCGGCGGATGCCTGCCAAATCGGAGACCTCTTCTGTCCGGTAGGCGAAGAAGTGGAGGAAAAGCCAAAGTTCCGCATCTTAGAAGGCTTTGCCGACCCGATCATTAAAAAATACGAAGATTTCCTGCAAGCTAACAACATTCAAGTAGCAGGCATTGAATTCATCCGTGATGAAAAGGGCGTCATTTATACGTATGATGTCAACACGAACACCAATTATAATGCTGACGCCGAAAAAGCAGCCGGCAAGTACGGGATGTTGGAACTTGCGAAATTACTTGAAAAAGAATTAGAGAGTCTAAAGGTAGCGGAAGTCCTTTAAAACGCATATAAAAAAGCTATCCAAAGGTCCTTAAAAAGACCCCTCCGGATAGCTTTTTCTTCATTCTATTAAAAGAAAAATAAATGCGCCATTAATGCGATGACAGGTAATGTAATTAACGTACGCAGGATATAGATGACGAACATTTCCCAAAGTGAAACAGGTACTTTAGAGCCTAAGATAACGCCCCCGACCTCAGATAGATAGATCAGCTGTGTGACAGAAACGGCCGCCACGACAAAGCGGGTTAACTCACTTGGGATTTCAGATGCCAAAATCGCTGGCAGGAACATGTCTGCGAATCCGACGATAAGAGACTTGGATGCCTCGGCTGCATCAGGTATTTGCAATAGTTCCAGTAGTGGAATGAAAGGCATACCAAGATAAACGAATAGTTTCGTATTTTCCGCTAAAATAAGAGCGATCGTACCGAATGTCATGACGATCGGTGCAACGCCCATCCACATATCAAGGACATTGCGGCCGCCATCACGGAAGAATTTACCGGCACTCTTATTTTTTGCGGCACGCTCTACCGCTTGGGTGTATCCCCATTTCAGTGGGGAAGTTCCTGCTGGGATCAATTCTTTTTCATCCTGTTCCTCACCGTTATAATACGTATCCGGCTTTCTGGATAACGGAGGGATACGCGGCATGATAATCGCGGCGACTAAACCTGCAACACCAATGGTGATATAAAACGGGATGAACATGTGGCCAAGATTAACTTGAGTGATGACAACCAAACTGAACGTGATGGAAACGATAGAGAACGTGGTTGCGATGACCGCTGCCTCACGCTTTGTGTAATAACCTTCTTCATACTGCTTACTTGTGAGAAGAACCCCTATAGTCCCATCTCCCAACCAAGATGCAAGCGCATCGATGGAAGATCGACCAGGCAACTTAAAGAGCGGGCGCATAATTTTAGTAAGGAGCGCCCCGAAAAGCTCCAAAAGACCGAAGTTCAATAACAATGGTAAAAATAGACCTGCAAAAAGGAAAACGGTCAATAATACAGGCAGTAAATCATAAAGGATGACAGCACCTGTCACCTCGCTCCATACTGCTTCCGGTCCGATTTCAAACAAGGTCATGATGGCAAGGAACATTGCCAGCACCCTCACGACTGTCCAGAAGATGGAGACATTTAACAAATTATTAAAGAAGCCGGCTTTTTTTGTAAAAGATGGCTTGGCAATTTTGGTGACGACCGTAGCGATAGCTGTAATGGTGATGATCGCGGTCATGATGGCTGGGATGGTGTTCCCTAGCAATTCGCCCAAAAGTTTGGCAAGAATGGCGATAGGAATCGTCAATTCGTCTTTATACATAACTGGGAACATGAATAAACCGATCCCAATAAGTGAAGGTATAATAAATTTAAGTATATCCGTAGTTCTGAAAGATGTATGGTTTTTCAATGTAATAGTCTCCTTGTGTGTAAATATGCAACGTTAGTCATTTTAATACATTTTTGAAATTTTTCAAAGGTAGTAATTGGAATCAGGTATTTCCCCTCATTTTCTTACCCTTCTCCTAAAACCTGCAAACATACTAATTTTCGGCTAATTTGCAAAATCCAAAATCTCTAACTCTTTATTTTTTCGAAGATCGATAAAGTGGTCATCTACCTTAATAATCGGTAAGTGTGGTTCGTCTGCGTGAATAAAGATAATCTCAGCAAGCTGACCATTATTCAAGACAACCTCCTCACGTAGGTGATTGGATAGGATATATCTTACAAATGGGTAGACAATGGCTGGGTTTAGTCTGTTATAATTTGCCTCTTGTATCAGAATTTTAGTAGTGGTGAATATATTTTGCTTCGGTCGATAGCTTCTTTCCGATGAAAGGGCATCATACATATCCGCGACAGATAGGATCTGAACGAAATAAGGAATCTTGGAGTGCTTGATCCCTGTCGGGTAACCGCTTCCATCCAAACGTTCATGGTGGAGAAGGGCCCCTTGAAGAATATGGGGATCGATGGTTTTATTTTTTCGAAGCAAATCATAGCCGTACGTCGTATGCTTTTGGATTTCCAGCCACTCTTTTTCAGTCAGGCGTCCAGGCTTTTGCAGGATGTCCTTGTCGATAAGGAGTTTCCCGACATCATGAAACATCCCCATTTGACCGAGCAAACTGATGCTGCTTTTATCCAGTCCTTGGAGCTTACCTATCAAAGAGGAATAGATCCCCACATTCAAGCTGTGAGTATACGTGTAGTTATCATAGCTTTTTACTTGTTCTATGTAACGGGTGAAAACAGGGTCGTCCACAAGTTTATCGACTAGCGGAGTAAGCATCTGCTGAATATCTTCCAATGGTGGCAGGCTATCCTGCTCAAGATTCGAGAAGATGGATTGAAAGGCATGGATGCTTGTTTCATACATATTCTTAACATGATGAAAATACTCTTTGGACAAATGATGAGGCTCGTCCACAACAAACGCTTGGTCGAAATAATAGGCATGCTTCTGCAGACTTTCCACATGCTTTGCATTCAGAACCGTCCCCTTCTTCAGCAATAGATTGCCTGATAAAGAGTAAATATCATTCTTTAGGATTTTTCCTATATGATTAGAGGAAATTTTCATAGAGCTCTACCTCACCCAATCCGATTAATACCTATATTATAAGGGATAAGCTCGTTTTTAAACAGAATTAATTATACTTTTCAAAATTTTTAGCATAATGTTTTCGCAGTATAATGTTTGAAAAGCGAAGGGAGATTAACTAGGATAGAGGATATAAATACATAAAAGAAGGTGAAATCACTTGGTAAAATGCATAGCGATAGATATGGACGGGACTTTATTGAACAACAACCATGTGGTGAGTGAAGAGAACGCGGACGCGATTAAACTTGCCCAAAAGAACGGAGTGGAAGTGGTAATCGCGACGGGAAGAGCTTACTCGGAGGCAAAGGATGTCCTGGCGGAAGCAGGGATTGTAACCCCGATCATCTGTGTAAATGGAGCAGAAGCACGCAAGTCGGACGGTACGATTGTCTCCACAAATCCTATTGCAAACAGCGAAGTAAGAAAGCTTGCTGAAATTTTGGACAAACACGATATCTATTTTGAAATCTACACCCAGGATGGGACCTATTCAAAAGACTACGACAAAGCTGTTGCAACCATCATGGACGTGTTTATGTCTGCCAGTGAGGAAAATGACTATGAAAAAGTACTAAAGGCAGCCAAAGAACGAATGGAAGAGGGCAACGTGAAGCTTGTCGATAGCTTTGACCCAATCCTGGCAGAGGACAGCCATGTCATCTATAAACTGCTTGCTTTCTCCTTGGATAAGGAAAATCTCGAGGCGGCGCGATCTGAACTGCTTGACCTTGGGATCGTTGCGGTCAGCTCCTCCGGTAAGGACAACTTGGAGATCACAAGTGTGGATGCGCAAAAAGGCATTGCCTTGACCACATTCACTGCCGAACGTGGCATTACCATGGAAGAGACGATGGCACTTGGTGACAACTACAATGATGTTTCCATGTTTGTGCGTGTCGGCAGAGCGGTAGCAATGGGAAATGCACCGGATGGCGTTAAGGAAAAAGCACATATAATCACGGATACGAATGTTAATAGCGGTGTTGCCAAGGCAATTTTAGAGGCAATGGCGAAGACGGAAGTTGGTTGATGGACGGACAATGGACCAGGTGGCTTGTGGGCTGCTTGGTTTTTTGAATTTTAGGGGCAGAATCATGTGTGGAGGGGCCATTTGCTCGCAATTTTAAGAGAAGGGTCCGTGGGCTATCAGGGGAGTTTTAGATATATCATGAATTTCTGGGATATATCATGAATTTAAAAGTTATATCATGAAATTTTGAAATATATCATGAATTTTTGAGATATATCATGAAATCGACACGAATCGTCACCACTCGACATACCCATCACCTGCCACTCAGCCCCCACGGCCCCTCCCAACCCTCTACCAAAACATCCCAAAAATCCATCATTGTTCCTCTAGCCTCCCATCCCTTATAATAGACTAGTTACAACAAAAGAATTTCGGTTAATAAAAGAACTATTCTCATAGATTTAAGGGGGTCTGCTGCCATGAAGTTTCGTGCTTCTGCTGTGCAATATCCATTGCATACGATTTCAAGCTTTGACGAGTTTGCAAATCAAGTGATTCATTATGTCAAAACTGCCGCTGAGTTTGACGCGGATTTTGTCCTGTTCCCTGAGTTTTTGACGACCCAACTGATTTCTTTTCCAGTAGACGGGAGAGAACAGACCATTCATGATCTTCCGAAATATACAGAACACTATCAGCAGTTGTTCAGTGGAATTGCCATTCAGACTGGTATGCATATCATCGGTGGCACACACATCATTGAAAAAGAAGGCAAACTTTATAACGCAGCCCACCTCTTTTACCCAGATGGACGGATAGAAACGCAGGCAAAGCTGCACCTGACACCAACAGAAGTGTATGAATGGGGTCTGACCCCCGGGGAGGACCTGCGAATTTTCCATACAGATTTTGGTCCCATCTCCATGCTAACATGCTATGACATCGAGTTTCCGGAAGCAGTAAGACTTGTGAAGGCAATGGGGGCGGATGTGGTGTTCTGCCCATCCTGCACAGACGATCGCCATGGCTTCCATCGCGTAAGATACTCCTGCCACGCACGTACGATTGAAAATCAGATCTATGTCGTGACAACAGGGACAATCGGCTCCTTGCCGACCGTTGACTTCATGCGAGGAAACTTTGGACAAGCTGCCATCATTTCACCAAATGATGTACCATTCCCTCCAAAAGGGATCGTGGCAGAAGGGGAATTGAACACAGATATGATCATCACGGGAGACCTGGATTTGACACTTCTCTACAAAGTAAGAGAAAGCGGATCGGTGACGACCTGGCGTGACCGACGCAACGACCTCTACCCAGACTGGGAAAAGCTAGTCAAAGGCACCCTCACGTATTGATTGACAAATAGAGAGATCTGTCTTAACTTTATAACATAATAGCTCTGTTAGAGAAGACTCTCCAATGCGGGAATGTTTAACTGAGCGCTAATAAAAATACTCACACATTTAGGATTGTGACTGGTGATGCAGGCAAGACCTAATACGCTTACTCGATAAAGGAGTAGCGTATTGGGTCTTTTTCTATTTCCGCACAATTCAGACATTTAGGAGGAAAATACATGTCATTTTTCAAAAAGCTTTTCGGAAGCAAAGAAGAAGTAAAGACAGAAGAAGTCTTGGTAGCACCAATCACTGGAAAGATCATTCCGCTTGAAGAAGTGCCAGACCCTGTATTCGCACAAAAAATGATGGGAGACGGCATCGCGATCGAGCCGACAGAAGGTACGGTGGTATCACCTGTCAACGGAGAAATCGTACAATTCTTCCCTACAAAACACGCGATCGGAATCAAATCGGAAACGGGTGTGGAAGTGCTTATCCACGTAGGTCTTGAAACAGTAGGCATGAAAGGCGAAGGGTTTGAGGGACTTGTGGAAGTAGGCGATAAAGTAAAAGTAGGAACTCCACTCCTAACATTTGATATCGCACTTATAAACGAAAAAGCAAAAAGCATTGTGACACCTGTTATCCTAACAAACGGTGACATCATTGATACAGTGACAAAACATGCTGTTAAAACAGCAACAAAAGGTGAAACAGCATTGGTGGATTGGAATATAAAAGCGTAATTTTCCGGTTGTCGCCCTGTTTTCTTTTACAGTTGCAAGTAACTGCTTTGTATAGCCAATTCGATTGGTTATAATAAAAGATAAATAGGGCGGTTAAATTGGGGAGAGACGAGATTGAAAATAAGTAAAGTATTAAACAATAACTCGGTCGTCGTGAAAGAGGATGACCAGGAAAAGATTGTGATGGGGCTTGGGGTCGGATTCCAAAAGCGAAAAAACGACCTGGTCGACCGGAGCAAAATCGAGAAGATTTTTGTCATGAAAGAGGAAAACGACAAGTTTCAAGAGTTGCTTTCTACCCTTCCTGTCGAGCATATCGATGTGGCGGAGGAGATCATCAGCTATGCCGAAGGGAAACTGATGGTGCCTTTAAGCAACCATGTGCATATTTCCTTGACGGATCACCTCTCGTTTGCGATTGAACGGTTGGAAAAAGGCTACACCATACAAAACAAATTGCTGAACGAAATCCGGGTCTTGTACAAGCCCGAATACGAAATTGGCCAATGGGCACAGCAGTTGATAAAAGAACGACTTGGCGTAAGCATTCCTGATGATGAAGTCGGACATATCGCCCTGCATCTCCACACCGCGAAAATGGGATCGAAAAGCATGCAAAACACCATGCAGCTTGCTTCCATCATCAGAGATGCGATCGACATGATCGAGAACGAATTTGACATGACGATTGAAGAGACATCAATCAACTATCAACGTTTGCTCACACATCTTCGATTTGCCATTAACCGTGTGGAAGAAGGGGAACCTTTCCACTCCATGGACCCGGAAATGCTGGAATTGCTTCAGATGAAATTCGGGAAAGCATTCGGAACGGCGCAAAAGATTGCGGATTTTTTGCTTGCAGAGTATGACATCCACTTCCCTCTATCCGAAGTTGGTTACATCACACTCCATATCCAACGCTTAACGGACTTGAAGGGAAAATAAACAAAGTTTTACTATTGACGAATTTTGTCGAACTGGTTAAAATGTAAACGTATTCGCTAACATGTATATACAGGATTGTGACTGGTAATGCAGGCAAGACCTAAAACTAGCAAGGAAGTAGGGAGAGCTCTACCCACCTTGTGAGTTTTAGGTCTTTTGTTTTTGATAAAAATAATAGGAAAATGAGGTGCTCATCATGAATTATAAAGAGGTAGCAAAAGACTTAATTCCCTTACTTGGGGGAGAAGACAATGTCATCAGTGCCACACACTGTGCCACACGGCTCAGACTTGTCTTGAAAGACGACGATAAAGCGACAGCCAATCGTGACAAAATAGAAGAGCTTGATGGGGTAAAAGGGGCGTTTGCAAGCTCTGGACAGTTCCAGGTCATCTTTGGGACAGGTATCGTCAATAAAGTATATGCTGAATTTGCTGAAGAAGTGGGCTTGAAAGAAAAAGATACACAAGATCATTCAGAAGCGGCGAAAAAGAAAATGAACCCGTTTGCCCGTTTTGCAAGAACGTTATCTAATATTTTTGTACCAATCATCCCGGCCATCGTGGCAAGCGGTCTATTGATGGGACTGCTTGGAATGGTGACGACATTCGGATGGGTAGCGGACGACAGCTCGTTTGTGAAAATGCTGAACATGTTCTCCAGTGCGGCATTCATCATCCTGCCAATTTTGCTCGGCTATAGTGCAGCAAAAGAGTTCGGGGGAAATCCATTCCTTGGAGCAGTTATCGGTGGAATCATGACACACCCTGATCTTCTGAACCCATGGGGCTTAGCAGAAGCAAACCCTGAATACATGGACTTTATGGGAATGGACGTTGCCTTGATCGGTTATCAAGGAACGGTCGTACCTGTCCTTCTTGCCGTATTTGTCATGAGTTTGATTGAAAAGAACCTACGTAAAATAGTACCAAGTGCAGTAGATTTGCTTGTCACTCCATTTGTTACCGTCATTTTGACTGGATTTATCACTTTACTTGCAATCGGACCATTAGGAAATGCAATTGGATCGGGTATCACGGTTGTCCTGAACTTTGTTTATGAATACGGTAGTGTCTTTGCCGGCCTTATTTTCGGTGGATTGTACTCCCTGATCGTTATTACAGGAGTCCACCACAGTTTCCATGCAATCGAAGCCGGTCTCCTTGCAGAATTAGGCTTCAACTACCTGTTGCCAATCTGGTCCATGGCCAATGTGGCGCAAGGCGGGGCAGGTCTTGCCGTATACTTCCTGGCAAAGCGCGCAAAAACGAAAGAACTGGCATTGCCTGCATCCCTATCTGCCTTCTTGGGAATTACAGAACCAGTAATCTTTGGGGTAAACTTGAGATACCGTAAACCATTTATCGGAGCCGCGATCGGTGGTGCATTAGGTGGGGCGTATGTCGTCTTGACCAATGTAGTCGCCAACGCTTATGGCCTGACAGGGATCCCGATGATTGCCATCCTTGTTGAGTTCGGAACAGTCAATGTCGTCAACTACCTGATTGGTTTCGCGATTGCGGTAGTGGGTGCCTTTGTTGCGACATGGATTATGGGGATTAAGGAAGAAGAGGTAAAAGGGTAATATTCAATTAAAAGGTCTCTATTGAACACCGCTGTTGATTTCCGCAAAATGGCTTCGCTTTCCGCGGGGCGTGTGCTTGAGCCTCCTCACAACGCTTCAGGGGTCTCAACCTACCGCTACCTCCCGCAGGAGTCTTCGCCTTTTGCTCCAATCAACAGCTATAAATCTTTATATATCAAGAATACCTTTATCAGAACTAAACAAAGGAGGAACCATCCCATGAAAAAAGGAATCATCTCACTAGGAGAAGCGCTGATAGACTTCATCCCGCTTGATCCCGACAACATCACCTTTCAAAAAAGCCCTGGTGGTGCCCCGGCAAACGTAGCTGTCGGAGTTGCACGCCTTCAGGCAAAGTCCACTTTCATCGGCAAAGTGGGGAATGACGTACTAGGGAGGTTCCTGCATAAGACCCTTTCAGACTACGGTGTCAACACAAACTCTATGCTTCTGACAGACGATATCCGCACAGGTGTCGTGTTCGTCACCCTAGAAGATGGCGAACGCAGCTTTGACTTCTACATCAATCCAAGCGCGGATCGCTTTTTAACAGAAGAAGAGTTGGAAGAGGAGCTTTTTGAGGAAAATAAAATCTTGCATTTCGGCTCCATCTCCCTTATTAGTGAGCCTTCAAGAAATGCAACCATAAAAGCAGTGAAGCTTGCAAAAGAAAAAGGCATGACGGTTTCCTATGACCCGAATCTTCGCCTTGGTCTCTGGGACAGCGAGGAAGCGGCGAAAGAACAAATCATCTCCATGCTTCCTTATGCCGATATCCTAAAGATTTCCGAAGAAGAACTGGAGTTCATTACAGGCGAGAAAGATATTGAAAAAGGGGCGGCAAAGCTTGCTGATTATGAGATTCCTCTGCTACTTGTGACACTTGGCTCAGAAGGAAGTTTTGTTTTTACAAAAGAAGGTCATCAGCATGTACCTGCCCGCAAGGTAGAAACGGTGGACACGACAGGTGCGGGTGATGCATTTGTCTCCGGAATTCTTTATAAGGCGAATGAATGGGAAGGGGATATCCGTAGCCTCACGCTTGAAACTGCCGTGGAAATGGCGACTTTCGCAAGTATTTCTGGTTCCCTTGCTGCCTCTGAAAAAGGTGCGATGACCGCACTTCCTACATTAGATCAGGTTCAATCCATCCTAGCAAAATAAAGGAGTTTTTCTTTTATGACAGAAAGAGAACAAGAACTTATCAGACTTGCAGAGGAAGAAGTCGAGAAAAATAAAAAGGTGGTAGAGAGCGACCCTTACCGTCTGCGCTTCCACCTTATGCCACCTGTCGGCTTATTGAATGATCCCAACGGATTCATCCAATGGAACGGGACCTATCACCTCTTCTACCAGTGGATGCCATTCAAAACCGGCCATGGTGCGAAATATTGGGGGCATTATTCCTCGGCAGATCTCGTTTCATGGAAGCATGAGCCGGTTGCCCTTGCCCCAAGCGAATGGTTCGAAGTGAACGGTTGCTATTCAGGAAGTGCCATCGAGCATGACGGGAACATGGTTCTCTTTTATACAGGAAATGTGAAGGATGAGGCAGGAAACCGCGAGACTTATCAATGCATGGCTGTCTCGGAAAACGGTGTGACTTTTGACAAAAAGGGTCCGGTTGTAGAGCTGCCGGAAGGATACACCGCCCATTTCCGGGATCCCAAAGTATGGAAGAAAGGGTCGGAATGGTATATGGTCGTCGGTGCGCAAAGTGAGGACCTGACTGGTAAAGTCGCCCTTCTGCGGTCAGCTGATTTTAAGGAATGGCAGCATCTTGGTGCCATTGCCGGCTCAGGAATGAATGGCTTGGGCGATTTCGGCTATATGTGGGAATGCCCGGACCTGTTTAAATTGGATGGGGTGGATGTGCTTATCGCATCACCTCAGGGCCTTGAATCAGACGGTATGAAGTATCAAAATGTTTACCAGGCAGGCTATTTTATTGGAAACCTTGATTACGAGAACGCTACATTTGAACATGGAGATTTTGTAGAGTTGGACCGAGGCTTTGAATTCTATGCCCCACAAACCACCTTGGATGAAAAAGGACGTCGCTTGATGGTCGGATGGATGGGTGTTCCGGAACAGGACGAGGACAAACATCCTACTATCGCCCATAAGTGGATTCATGCCCTGACCTTACCACGTGAGTTGAAATGGGTGGATGGGAAATTGCTGCAGGTACCTGTCGAGGAGTTAGCCAAAATGAGACAGGAAAATTTGGTCGAGCTTTCGGATGTGCAACTATCCGAGGACAAAGTAGGACTTGCGATGGAAGAGGGGGGAACGTTTGAGATGAACTTTTCTTTCGGAAGGGATTTGTCCTCCTTTGATCTTAACCTGGGTGAAGCTGCACAGCTAACTTATGACGCTTCGTCGAGTGTATTTTCTCTTCATCGCAAGAGCTTTGTGACAGGAGAATGGGAAACAAGGAGCTGCAAACTAGGAGCCATGACAGAGTTGCGTGCGTTTTTGGACACGTCCTCCATCGAAGTGTTCTTGAACGGTGGGGAAGAAGTATTTACGGCAAGGGTATTCCCTGACGTGTCTGTTGCAGGGGAAGTTAGGGTTTCTGGGAGCGGCACGGTGGAGAAGGTACAAGCGTGGGAGTTGTGAAACTATGCTTGGCATCAATGGAGCTGTAGTTGGAGGATGATGACAATCACAGTCTCGACGGAAAAAGCAGCTGGGGATTGTCATCA
Source organism: Sutcliffiella horikoshii (assembly GCF_021991925.1). Classification (GTDB taxonomy): domain Bacteria; phylum Bacillota; class Bacilli; order Bacillales; family Bacillaceae_I; genus Sutcliffiella_A; species Sutcliffiella_A horikoshii_F. Next base: position 179,253 of record NZ_RXZI01000002.1, read on the forward strand.
TAAGTGGTATAAAGACAATCTCGACGGAAAAAGCAGCTGGAGATTGTCATCATAAGTGGTATAAAGACAATCTCGACGAAAAAAGCAGCTGGGGATTGTCATCATAAGTGGTATAAAGACAGTCTCGACGGAAAAAGCAGCTGGGGATTGTCATCATAAGTGGTATAAAGACAATCTCGACGAAAAAGGCAGCTGGGGATTGTCATCATAAGTGGTATGAAGACAATCTCGACGAAAAAAGCAACGTGAGATTGTCATTATAAGAGGTATAAAGACAATCTCGATGGAAAAAGCAACGCGAAATTGTCATTATCTCAATCTCACCAGAACCAAACTCAAAAAAACAAATGTATTAGATAGCCACGATGCGGAATGCTAAAGGGAAGCCAAATTCATTTAAACGGCTTCCCTTTTTTTAATGCGCTTATAGGAAAAAAGACTCAATTTATACATTCAAAGGAGGCGCCAAAATGGAATTGGTAATCTATCTTATCCTCACATGGTTTATCGCAAGCTATTTCCTCTTTCAAAAGAAGCCCCTTCTCATGATAGAAAATTTATTGCTGTTCTTATTTTTCCTTTTTGTGAACAAATGTGTACTTACCATGATCAGCATGAACCTAAGTCTCATCATGTACAACAAGGAACCGTATTTGTTCATTTGTTTTTGGCTTCAACGCAATATTATCTTTCCGTTGATCTTGTTGATTTACGTCAACAGTGTATTCCAGAAATCACGTGGCCTTCAAGTGATGGGAGGGGTTTTCACGATGATAGTCATTTTGTTGAGTGAGGCAATGGCCATCCACTTCTCCATCATTCATTATCATATGTGGACATTTTTCATCTCCTTTGTAGTAACGGCCATTTACCTTGTCGCTGCCTTGGGAATTACCGCATTCTACCGCCGTCTATTAATAAAAGAAGGGATGGTGAGCAATGGAAATGGAACCAACACCAATCATAAATTATGATTATTATTTCAATTCCAATGAATGGTTTATCATTGTTTCGCTGCTTGCTGGCTATGCCCTCATTTTCTTTTTACCGAAAAGATTCCCATTACCGCTCACTCTCTTATTTCTCATCATTGGGGTCAATAGCGGTATCATTTTTGATCATACCATCAGCATCCCACCATTTGATTTTTATGATGTGAATGATAGCTCGTATTTTGAACTTTTCGATTTCCTTTCCTATATTCAGTACGGACCATTTGGCTACCTTTTCTTCTACTTTCATAGCTATCTCAAAATCAAGGGGTATTTCAACATGCTTTATATTGTCATGTGGTCGATCATAGCGATGTTTACAGAGGGGATAGCTACCTATCTCGGGGTTTTTCATTATAAAGAGGGGTATGTATTCATATATTCTTATCCCTTCTACTTTTACATTCAATCCCTTACTTTGGCCATATATCTCTACATCATGAAAGTAACAAAGATTCCACAAAAATACCCTCCACACCAATGATTGTGAGTGGAGGGTTTGGTTTAAGAATGGTACCCGGCCCGTACCCGGTCCCGTCATAGCAGTAAGAATGCCAGTGAAATAATGGTGCCACTTACAAAAAGGACAATGACACAGAAGCCCATGATGTCCTTTGCCTTCAGTCCGGCAATTGCGAGAGCTGGCAATGCCCAGAACGGTTGGATGAGGTTCGTCCACGCATCGCCCCATGAAACGGCAAGAGCAGTCCGCGCAATGGATACATTCATTGTTTGAGCTGCCTCCAACATAACGGGTGCCTGTACGGACCATTGTCCGCCACCTGAAGGTACGAAAAAGTTCACAATTCCAGCGCTAAGGAAAGCAAAGAAATGGAATGTGTGTTCATTGGAAATGTTGACGAACGCTTTGGACATAACGGCAGCTAGACCAGATAAGGTCATCATCCCCATGATTCCTGCATAGAAAGGGAACTGGATGATGATGCCGCTAGCTCCCTTGACGGCATTCGTAACGGATTCAAGGAAGTTCTTTGGACGCCAGTGGAACAGAATTCCTAGGAATAAGAAAAGAAAGTTCACAATATCTAGATTAAGTTTAAACCCATTATCGGCAAAGTAGTAGAATAGGAATACTAGACCCATAACGGAGACTGCGAGGGAGAGAACCCAACTGTTCTCCAAACGCTCAGCTGGTGTCATTTTTGATTGCTCGACTGTTGCCGCCTGAAGGCTTGATGCATCATCCAACAGAGTAGGATCGACTGTGACCGTTTCATCCTTTGATGGCATCATGAATCGATTTAATAGTGGCAATGTCACAAAAAGTGCAGCCAATATGATCAGGTTGAATGGAGCGAAAATGGTCTGATCCGTAGAAATGACCCCAATCAACCCTTCTGAAAAATGACCTTCGGTTGCAATGGTTAACGGGATGGAGCCAGAAAATCCTCCATGCCATACAATGAATCCGCTGTAAGCGCTTGCAATTAATAGTCTATAGTCGACATTTTGAACTCGCTTCGCAAGTTCCTTTGCAAATAAAGCCCCAATAACAAGTCCAAAGCCCCAGTTGATCCAGCTAGCAATGATAGAGACAATGGTTACAATAATGATTGCGCTTCCTGGAGTTTTAGCGGTGGAAGCCAAGGCGCCTAGAAACTTTTTGAAAATGGCGCTACTAGCCAGTACGTACCCAGTGACCAGAACCAGTACCATCTGCATGGAAAATGTAAGCAGAGCCCAGAAACCCCCACCCCAATGCTGTACCATTTCTGTAGGGCCGCTGTCAGTGAAAATGAGTCCAAGACCGAATACCACAAGTGTCAGGATAATAACAAACAAGAATGGATCCGGTAAATAACGCTGCATAATACGGTTGAAAAATGAAATGATTGCTTTCACATATATTCCCCCCAATAGGTTTTTTGTCGAAATTTATCCCATCCCTCCATTACATTTCTCTACTTATAGATATTTTCCTGCTTTTTTAGACAATACAAAAAAACACCCTCCGTTAAAAGAGGGTGCATAGCCGTATGTTTTCCGCATTCTTTATAACTTTCTATTACTCCTTTTCAACCCGGGCTCCCTCCTTAAAGATTTAAAAAGGGAATAGCAAATTGCTATCAAGATGACCGTAAACGGCAACGCCGAGACAAGAGAGGCGGTTTGCAGACCCTCCAGTCCACTTGCCATCAGCAAAACGGCGGCAATCGCGGCCATCAAGGTACCCCAAATGACTCGCAAGAAAAGGGGAGGATTCAAGCTTCCCCTAGAAGTCATCGTGCCTAAAATATAGGTTGCAGAGTCTGCGGAAGTAATTAAGAAGGTAAAAATAAGCAATATCGACAGCAACGATAAAATAAATGTAAATGGCAGCTGTGCAAAGGTTGCGAACAGGGCCGAGGTGATATCATTATCTACCGCCTGGGCAATCTCTGTTCCGCCAAACAAATCAAAATGCAGGGCGGTCCCGCCAAATACCGCAATCCAGAACAAAGCGATAACAGGAGGTACAATCAGTACCCCGAATACGAATTCCCGAATCGTTCGTCCCCTGGAAACCCTGGCGATGAATGCTCCGACAAATGGGGACCAGGCGATGGCCCACGCCCAATAGAAAATCGTCCAATCACGTACCCATGTCCCTCCTTGATATGGAGTTAGTCGTAAGCTTGTGTTAAAGAAACTCGAAATATAATCACCAATTCCCAATGTGAATGTATTCAAAATAAAGACAGTCGGACCTGCAATAAACACAAAAAGCATCAATAGCAAGGCCAAAGTGAGGTTCAAGTTGCTTAAGTATTTGATGCCACGCTCAATTCCGGTAGTAGTGGAGGTTAGGTAGAGCACCAACAGGACCACCATGATAATAAGCTGGATCATGCCATTATTCGGAATGCCGAACACTACATTCAATCCCCCATTGATCTGGAGGATCCCCAGTCCGAGTGAGGTGGCAACTCCCATTACTGTCGCAATGACCGCAAGAATATCTATCGGTTTTCGTATGTATTCACGCTTCTTTTCCCCGATAATCGGTTTCAGTGTCGTAGAGATAAGCCCGTCCTCTTTTTTCCGGAATTGAAAATATCCGATGGCCAAACCTACAATGGTAAAGACCGACCACTGACTAACACCCCAATGAAAAAAGGAATACTGCATGGCCACACGTGCGGCCTCTTCCCCTAAAGCATCCACTGTTTCTCTGGGTGGCGTGAAAAAATGACTCATCGGTTCGGCAATTCCCCAGAATACCAGTCCGACGCCAAATCCTGCACTGAAAAGCATCCCGACCCAAGTGAAAAAAGGAAATTCAGGCCGGTCCTCATCACTTCCAAGGCGTACCCTTCCATACTTAGTCAAGGCAATGACTATACAAAATAAAACAAAAAATAATACCGCTAATAAATAAAACCAGCCAAACGCATAAGTGGTGAAATTGAAAATTTCCGTTGCCACAGAAGCAAAAGCTTTCGGCGCAACTGCACCTATTATCACCAACAATGCCACCACTATGGCAGAAAACCAAAACACAATATCTAGCTTTTTCACCCTCAGATCTCCTTCTCTCTTTACTAGGTCAATATTTTATCTTTCCCTATAACGAAAGATTTACACTTTCTATTGACAGTTGGGCCGTCTATCCAGTATGTTTGAGTAGAAAAAGTGAGTAATCACTCACTTTAAGAAGGAGGCAATAAAAATGACCAATCATGTCTGCATTGTATCTCAATTATCTATTTCTTTCGGAAATACAGATGTTATAAAAAATATCAGTTTATCCATAGAAAGAGGGGAGATTTTCGGTTTTTTGGGGCCATCTGGAGCTGGTAAGACAACACTTGTAAAAGCAATTGCAGGCCTTCAGAGAATCCATGATGGGGAGGTGGAGGTACTGAATGTTAAAATGCCAAGCCTGTCACTTTCGGAAAGGATCGGGTATATGGCACAGTCAGATGCGTTGTATCAAGACCTGACAGCATGGGAAAACCTTCAATTTTTTGCAACACTTTATACTATGAAAACGGCGGAAAGGAAAAAAAGAATCACAGATGTGATAGAACTTGTAAACCTTCAAGAACATCTTCATAAACCTGTTCAACAATTCTCGGGTGGGATGAAACGCCGCCTCTCCCTTGCAATCTCTCTTTTACACAATCCAGAAATACTCATACTTGATGAACCTACCGTTGGGATTGACCCTCTCCTCAGGAAGTCTATTTGGGAGGAACTGAGAAAACTCAGTGAGAAAGGCACCACCGTCCTGGTGACCACCCATGTAATGGATGAAGCGCAAAAATGCGACAGGCTTGCCATGATCAGAGAAGGAGAGTTGCTTGCGGTAGGAAGTACAGCTGAACTTGAAAGGGCAACAGGGACAACGAATATGGAAGACGCATTCTTGACACTTGGAGGTGCAACAGTATGAGAGTCACTGCTGTAATCATTCGTATTTTACGTCAATTTGTTCGCGATAAAAGAACGTTAGGCCTAATGATAATTGCGCCTATGCTTATTTTAACTTTGATGAATGTGGTGTTTGCAGATCAGGAACAAACGCTTGATATAGGTCTGGTTGGAGATGCTCACCAATTAGAGTCCCGTTTACAGAATCCTAACCTTGAAGTGACATTACTAGATACAGAAGCACAAGGATGGGGAAAAGTTAGAGACTCTGAATTGGATGCTTTTCTGACAACCGATAAAGTGGTTTTAGAGGGAAGTGACCCGTCCGTCAACCGAGCAATCCTGCATAAAATACAAGCTTTGATGCAACCAACCGAAGATAATGGCATTACACTGGACATACAGTATGCAAATGGATCGGAAGCAATGGAGATGTTTGATAATATTGGACCCTTTCTTATCGTATTCTTTGTTTTCTTTTTTGTCTTTTTGATTGCAGGTGTTTCGTTTCTGAGGGAAAGAACAAGTGGAACGCTCGAACGGTTGATGGCTACACCGATCAAGAGGTGGGAGCTTGTCATGGGGTATGTTGCGGGCTTCGGAATATTTACGCTCATCCAATCTAGCATCATCGTCCTCTTTACGATCTACATTCTGGACATTCAGATGGCAGGAAGTATTTTCTCCATCCTTTTTGTTACCTTTACTGTTGCCATCACAGCATTGACGCTTGGTACTTTGTTGTCCGCATTCGCCCGGAACGAACTGCAGATGATTCAATTCATTCCGCTTGTTGTCGTACCGCAAGTTTTCTTTTCCGGACTGTTTTCCATTGAAGCAATGCCTGGTTGGCTCCAGAAAATCAGTTTGATTATGCCGTTGACCTATGCAGGAGAAGCGATGAAGGATATTATGATTAGAGGGAAGGGACTCGAAGAAATAGTTGGAAATGTCCTTCTGTTGTTTGGATTCTCTCTTCTGTTTATCCTGTTGAATATAAGAGCATTAAAAAAATATCGTCCGACATAAATGACTTGAAGCGGAAAGGGGCAGGCATGAATAATCAAGAGGAAAAGAAAATGAGTGAAAAGCACCGCAAGATACTAGAGGCGGCCATCGAAACCTTTGCCGAAAAGGGGTATGCCGCAACCTCCACGAATGAAATTGCCAAAAAGGCTGGCGTGGCCGAGGGTACTATTTTTAGACATTATCGAACAAAAAAGGAATTGCTTCTTTCCATCGTTTCCCCGACGGTTGCAAAATTTGTCGCACCACATATGGCTAAATCTTTTTCTAAGGAAGTGCTGGAAGGAGAATATGAAAGTTATGAAGCGTTCCTTAGAAAACTAGCATACAACCGCTATGAATTTATCAATCAGAACTTTCCTATCCTGAAGATATTCATTCAGGAAGTGGCATTTCATGAAGAGTTTCAGAAGCCATATTTCACCCTCTTCCAAGAAGTGATTCTTCCTAATTTCACCAAAGTGGTGGTGCACTTTCAGGAAAAAGGGGACCTGAAAAATCTACCACCCGAAACAATCATTCGCTTGACGATCTCCACCATTGCCGGAACGATCTTTACGCAGCGCTTCCTGGATAAAGATCAGGATTTTGATCAAGAGTTGGAAGTGGCGATCACATTTTTAATGGATGGACTAAAGCAACAAAAGGACTGAAAGTGGAAATATGTTCCCTCTCCTGTGTACAATAGGGAAAAAGCAAACAGGAGGGGAAACTAGCATGAACCCAACCATTGAAACGATTCTATCGCACCGATCCGTCCGTAAATTCGAAGACAAAGCCTTGACGGACGAGCAAATAAAAACCATCGTCCAAAGCGCACAGGCAGCGTCGACCTCAAGCTTCGTTCAAGCGTATTCCATTATTGGGGTAAAAGATAAGGAAAAGAAAAAGCGGCTGGCAGAACTGGCAGGAAATCAACCATATGTAGAAGAGAATGGCCACTTTTTTGTATTCTGTGCCGATTTCCACCGCCATGCTTTGATTGGAGAAATGGAAACAACAGTTGTTACCACATCCATTGAGAGTACGGAAAAATTCATGGTAGCCGTCATCGACGCATCCCTTGCCGCACAAAACGCTTCCGTTGCGGCCGAATCCATGGGCCTTGGGATTTGTTACATAGGAGGGATCCGTTCCAATATCCAAGAGGTGGCGGAACTATTAAAGATGCCAGCCAATACTATTCCGTTATTCGGGCTTGCTGTAGGCTATCCGGCCCAGGAAACCGGGGTGAAGCCTCGTTTGCCAATGGGAAATGTTTACCATGAAGACGTGTATCAACAGGATGGATCAGTATTTAAGAGTCAATTGCAGGATTATAACGAAGAGATCTCTGCCTATTACCACGAACGCACGAAAGGGAAGCGTTCCGACACTTGGACCAGTCAGATGGCCAACATGCTTCGAGATCCAAAGAGGATGCATATGAAAGATTTCATCGAAAAACAAGGGTTTGCAAAGAAGTAGAACTCTGGAAGAAATATAGGTAAGAAGGAGGACAGCCAGGCAATGGCTGTCTTTTTTCATGCTTTAGTAGGACAGCGAACTGTTTCCTTTGCCTCTTTAAAGTGATAACAACTACTAGTATCGTTTTCATTAGGAGTTTTTTTAATATTAAAATTATTGGTTTTGTTCCAACATACTTTTAATTTCTGCAGTACTCTAGCTGTTGATTGGAGCAATAGGCGAAGACTCCTGAGGGAGATAGCGTTTAGGGGAGACCCCGCAGGCGAAGCCGAGGAGGCTCCCCAAACGCCCCTAGGAAAGCGAAGCCTAGTGCGGAAAACAACAGCGGTGTTTTAGAGTCATAATATTAAAAAACTCGGTCACATTTGAAAATGATAAAGGAGTTGGAGAGATGAACGTTAACTGGAGAAAGCCGTTTTTGGCCTTCTTATCTGTTTGGATGCTTCTAGCCGTTGCAATCCCAATGCAGGGGGCACAGGCGGAAACCATCGTACAAACCGTTGCAGAAGAAGAGATATCAACAAGTATTTCCACTGTTTCCATGACAGAAAAAAGACAGATGGAAATCCAGGTGGATTTTGGTGAAAGAATCCCGCTGGAAAAGCTGGAGTGGACTTTTGGAAATAAGCCATTAGAAGAATGGAAAACATACAACACAAAGGACAATGATTATACGGGAGAACCCTTCATCACATTCGCAGAACCTCCTGCCTATGTCGGAGAATCCACAACCGTAAAGGCAGTCCTCGACTTTGACCTCTTATATGGAACAGACAATTTAGCGCCACGGAATATAAGAGTCTTATATCCGGAGATTATCGGTACATATGAGTTGGCAGTGACACATAAAGAGTCTGGTGAAAAGTTAAGTAAGGAAATTACATACAATGTTTATGATGAATACTTAACATATGAACAACTGAAGCCGGAATTGGATGAAATAACAGAGGCAGCACAATCGGAAAATGGTAGATTCATAGAATACAAGTCTCTTGGACAGTCCTATGAAGGAAGGGACATACATTTCATTACCCTGGCAAAAGATCAGGCAGCAGTAGATAAATATTTGAATGAAACCTTACCTGTCGCCTTGGAAAATCCGGCAGAGCTTTTGCAGAAAATAGAGGAAGGGACCATCGGTGATTATCAGGTGCCAATCTGGTTCAATAATATCCACCCGGATGAAGTGGAAGGAGTGGACGCACAGGTTGAACTGTTCCGAAAGCTCTCACAAGATAGGGAAATCACCTTTAAAACAGTGAATGAGAATGGGGAAGAAAGAGAGATTACACTGAACGTCGAAGAAGCGTTGGAACATGTGATATTCCTTTTCAACTTCACCCATAACCCTGATGGCCGCGTCCATAACACCCGTGCCAATATCAATGGATTCGATTTGAACAGGGATAATGCGTTTCAAACACAACAAGAATCTATCTATGTCACGGAAGAGATCGCGAAATGGTCTCCGTTATCCTTTTTAGACATGCATGGCTATGTGAGCGACTTTCTGATCGAACCATGTACACCGCCACATAACCCGAACTTTGAATACGACCTGCTATTGGAAAACATGCTTTCACAGGCACATGCCATGGGACAGGCAGGCGTGGCGAACTCTGACTATGAGTCATATGCCATTCCTTATGAAGACTATGAAAATGGCTGGGACGACATGACTCCTGCCTACACGGCCATCTATTCCATGCTACATGGATCGCTTGGGCATACGATCGAAGTCCCGGGATTAAATCAACAATCCTTGTATGCCATGGTCCATACCGGCCTTGGGGCAACGAATTTTGTACTGGAAAATAAAGACGAGCTTTTCAAACAACAATTGGAATTATTTAAGCGCGGGGTAGAAGGCGAAGATAACCGTGCAGTCGATGAGCACCTTGTGAATCAAAACAGGGACATCATCGGTCGTGACCGCGGGGAAAATGAAAACTTCTTCCCAGAATACTATGTACTACCTATGCATGACTTACAAAAGAACAAATGGGAAGCGGCAGAAATGGTAGAATACCTTTTGAGAAACGGGATTAAGGTAGAAAAGACCACTTCTTCCGTAGAAATTGCTGGAATCGTTTACCCTGAAGGCACTTACGTGGTCCCGATGAAGCAGGCAAAGCGTGGATTTGCGAACGCTGTCCTTTATCAAGGAGATGATATTTCCGACTGGAATGCCATGTACGATGCCATAGTCGTGAACTTCCCGGACCTGCGCGGCTTCACAATCGAAGAAGTACGCACGGAGGATGCTTTTACAGGTGTGGTGGAACAAGTACTAGAAGCAGAATATCCAACAACAGCAGTGGACCAGAACAAAGGCCACTATGTGGTGAAAAACGTGAACAACGAAGCCGTCAAAGCAGTAAATGAGCTATTAAGCGCTGGGAAATCGGTAAGCGTAGCGACAGCAGATGGCAATGGCTATAGCAAAGGGGACTACGTAATTCACCGCAACGATTTATTGGCTGTAAAAGATCACTACTATTTAGAAGTGGTTCCATTGGACAATAAATCAAAGGTAGAAGAACTTTCTGGTGCACCTAAAGTCGCCGTCATAGGCAGTGGCGCAAGTCGTTTTGTTTTAAAACAATTAGGCTTTGAGATCACTAGTATAGAAGAAGCCGATGTGATTGTAGACGCTACAGGCCAGGTAAACAAGGAAGCCATTGAGGCCGGAACCTCCTACATCGGCATTGGCGGCAGGGTCCTTCAGTCAGTCAAACAAAGCGGAATTCTCGATGGCTTTGATTTTGGCCGAACAAATTTCACACATGAAGGATTGCTTAAGACATCCGTAAACACAGACTCTTTCCTCACTTCCGGTTACGGTGCGGAGGAAGTGTTATACGGGACCACTGGCTCATGGATAACAAGTGTGCCAGACGGAGCTGAAACACTGATTCAAGTAGCCGATACAGATGATTACTTCGTTGCAGGCTGGTGGCCAGGGAAAGAAAATGCCAAAGGCCAGACTTGGGCATTCACCACCACTGTCGAAAGCGGAGCAAATGTCACCCTTTTCGCAAACGACCTATTGTTCCGAGCACACACAGAACATAGTTACCGCCTGCTTGCGAATGCTATTTTACTAGATGAAGTAAAAGAGTCGAAGAAGGGAAAAGGTAAAGGAAAGAAGAAGCATAGGTAACAAAACTAAACGGAGTAGAGCTAATAGTGGCTCTACTCCGTTTTTGATTATGAAGCGGGAAGCGGAGGGCTGGAGATTACCTAAGTATAAGCACCCTTTGGAACCTAGGGTACAAGGCGTAGCCGATATAAAACCCAAGGACATTCAGAATCAAGTCATCCATATCAAGGCTCCCTCTGCGTGTCAGATATTGGCTAAGTTCAATCGCGCTTACCAACAAAAAAGGAACGGACAAAAGAAACAGCTTGTTGGATGTTGTCGTTCTAAAAAGAAACCCAAACGGAATAAAAAGCCCAATGTTCGCAGCCAAGTTATAGAAAGCAATCACCCAGTGGACGTTGCCGGAAAAATAAAAATGAATGGTATCAAAGGGTAACAGGTTCACTGAATTCATTCCTGTATCATTAGGTCGGATGAATAAAAGTATCAACAGGGCGACCGTGTAAAGGAAAAAGCATCCGTAAAATAGGCTCCGAGGGATAGTGATGGAGAGCTTCCACACGAACAAATAAATAGCGGTGGTTGCTACAAAAATGCAAACAAACACCACTAAAAGAACAATCGGATGCAGGTTGGCTGTCAGGTGTGCGAAGATAGGACGCAACAACAGAAATAAACAACACGAAATTATGCTCGGGACTAATAACTTTTTTACCATAAGGGTACCACTTCTATAAAGGCTCTTTTCTCAAATATTGTTGCTAATTACTTGTAAAAAGTCGGCAATTGGACTTTTTACTGCTTACATACTCCAAAAGGTGCAAGTAGTTTCTTAAGTATGGCAAGGAAAAGAGCACAACAGTAGGGAAATAACGATGGATGTATCCATACGAAAAAGCAGCAAAGTGTACGAAAAGAGCCTTTAAAAAAATCCGGACAGGTATTCCTGCCCGGTCATTCCTCTTCCTTTTTCGTTTCCACTTCCTCCGCTGTCCCTTCAATGAGACGCTTCAGCTGATTCAGGTGATCCCCATCTTCTTTTTTCAAGATTTTTCGAATGATAGACTTGGTCAACTTCATGATGATGCCGGAAGTGTAAATATCCCCATGAAAATTCACCTGTGTGCCGCCTTCAACAGTTGGCTTGAAATCATAATGGTAGACGACCTTCAACCCATTAGCTTCACTTTTTACGACATACCGTTCACTTGGGACATATTCCGTAAATTCAATAATGGATGAAGCTTGGCGCCCGCGAATCTCACGGGTTTCTTTAAATTTGCTTCCCACCTGTAATGGGCCTTCTGTCAGCTTTTCGATAGCGACAACATTTTCCATGATTTTTGTGGAATTGTCCATGTCGGAAGCAAAAGCAAAAACTTCTTCCACCGGCTTGGAGATGATAACGGAATCCTGGATATCTGGCACTGTATTCGCTCCTCTCGTAAATTGTGATTTGGTAATTTTATAATAGCACAGAAAAAGGAAGCGATAGCTAGTGTTTTTGATAAGGGAAGTTTAAAAAGTTCAATCAACGGAAATATACACAGTAACAAGCTGAACAACAAATAACACTAAGGAGGAAAACATTATGTTAGGATTATTAATTACCATTATCATAGCAATCGTGATTGGAATGATCGGTAGTGCCATCGCACCAGGTAGAATGCCAGGAGGAATTTTGGGAGCCATGCTTGCAGGTTTAGTTGGTGCATGGATTGGTCACGGGTTATTCGGTTCTTTAGGACCTGTCGTTGCTGACTTTGCCATCATTCCAGCCATCATCGGTGCCGCTATCTTTGTATTCTTGTTAACATTAATTTCAAGAGGACTTAGAAGCGCGACATAATAGTAGGATAATGAAATGATAGAAAAGAAAACCTAGTTGATCGCAGTGGAAGGCGCGCAGACTTCTGCGGGAGGAAGGGACATGGAAGACCCCGCAGGGCGAATGCCCGAGGAGGCTTCCGGACCACCCACGAAAAGTGAAGCGCCTGGAACGAAGATCAACGGTTATATAGCTATATTAAAAGAGGCAACCAATTCGGCTGCCTCTTTTAAATGCTTATATTTATTTCGCTTCCAAACGGCGGATACGCTCGTTTAAATCAGGGTGAGTAGAGAACAGGGAGCTCTTTCTCTTACCGTTGATCTTAAGAGATGCAATCGCAGTATCCTTCTCTTCTGTCACACGGTTTGTGTAAGCCTGAAGGGAACGCAATGCATGAACCATTTTGTCTTTCCCTGCAAGGTCTGCGCCTCCACGGTCTGCGTGGAACTCACGGTAACGGGAGAAGGCGAATACGACAATGCTTCCAAGGATGGAGAATGCGATCTGGAATACAATGATTGCAATGAAATGCACAATCGGTGCCATTTCTTCTTTTACAAAACGGGACGCGATAAATGCGGCGATACGTGCCAAGAATACAACGAATGTATTCACAACACCTTGCAATAAAGTCATGGTTACCATATCGCCATTGGCAATGTGGGCAACCTCATGGGCAATAACACCTTCAACGGCAGCATCGTCCATTTCTTGTAATAAACCAGAGGAAACAGCAACCAATGAACGGTTCTTGGAAGGACCCGTTGCAAAGGCGTTTACTTCTGGGGAGTGGTAAATTCCAACTTCCGGCATTTTTGTGATGCCAGCAGCGCGAGACATGCGGTGAACCATGTCAACAATTTGACGCTCTTGTGAATTCATCGGACCATCTGGATCGATGACCTTCACGTTCATCATTTTCTTTGCCATCCAACGGGACATCAATAAGGAAATGAAGGAACCTGTGAAACCGATGATGGCACTGAAGATTAAAAGTGCGCCAAAGTTGATTCCGCCATCTTCAATGTAGCTTCCTGCACCAGTCACCATAAAGATGATGGAAATCGTCGTTAAGACAAGTACGTTCGTAAGAATAAAAAAGAATATACGTTTTGCCATGTTTTTCCTCCTGATTGTTTTGAGGTCTTATGAACCTCTATCTCTCTTGTCTATATTATAGATGGAATTGCCTAACTTTTCAACGAAAGTGTCTGACATAATTTGACGAAACGGGCTTGCCAATTTACTATAAATGCATGAATGTCGGATGAAAAGGGTGTGTGGGCCATGGTCAAAGAGTGGACCAGGATGGAGATGGCAGAGTTTTTGAAGAAGATGGGCCAAGGGGAATTCCCTGTGGAATATAGGCAGTCTATGCCGAAAAATTTCCAAAATCTTTTTCGGAAAAAGAGCGGGGAAGAGTTCGGCCTGACAATGTCCAATATCGTGTGGCTGGGAAATCAACTCGAGAGCGCGGATTATTCAGAGCCAGCTCTGAAAAATTGGGTGAAACGAGAGATAAAGGAATATATCGGTGCGCCCCAAGTCGGCCGTAAATACTCCATCCAACAAGTGGCGTTGCTATTTATTGTAAAAGATCTGAAGGTGCTGCTTGATTTTGAAGCAATACGGAAAATCCTTGGTTCGATTTTCAACAACCCGGTGGAGAGGGAAGATGACATTATCAGCCCGATACATTTCTATATCGCTTACTCTTGGTTGTATGAGCAATTAGTGAGTCAGACAGAATTATTATCGGAAGAAAATATAAAAGAGGAAATCCAGCAATACCTGCAAACAGAAGAGAGTTTTACGGCAGAGGACAAGGGGAAGATATTCGCTGCTTTAATGGTGGCGATCCTTGCCGTTCGCACCAATTTTCTTAAAGCGTGGGCAAAGCGGTATGTGATGGATGGAAAAGGAAAAGAATAAAAGGAAGTGTGTAAACGCTTCACTTTTCCTAGTTAGGTTATAATAGGTGTAAAGCTTGATTCCACTTGAGTTTGTATGGTATTTTCAATTGGGACTAACGCGAAATAAATTACCTTGAAGAAGGGAAGTTTTTATATTATGGCAAAGCAGCAAATCGGTGTGATCGGTTTGGCGGTTATGGGAAAAAACCTGGCAATGAACATTGAAAGCAGAGGTTATTCCGTTTCTGTATTCAACCGTTCCCCTGAAAAGACAGAGGAATTTTTACAAGAAACAGAAGGAAGAAATTTTAAAGGTACATATAGCATCGAAGAGTTTGTACTATCTCTGGAATCCCCTCGCAAAATCTTACTAATGGTAAAAGCAGGCGGACCGACGGATGCAACAATCGACTCATTAAAACCGTATCTTGATAAAGGGGACATCCTGATTGATGGCGGAAACACGCTTTACACAGATACAATCCGACGCAACAAGGAGCTTGGCGAGCTTGGCTTGAACTTCATCGGTACCGGCGTATCCGGTGGGGAAGAGGGAGCGTTGAAAGGTCCTTCCATCATGCCTGGCGGACAGAAAGAAGCTTATGAACTTGTGGAAGATATTCTGAAGAGCATTTCCGCAAAAGTAGAAGGCGACGCTTGCTGCACATACATCGGTCCAGACGGTGCCGGTCATTACGTAAAAATGGTGCATAACGGGATCGAGTACGGCGACATGCAACTGATCAGTGAAGCGTATTTCTTGCTGAAGAATGTTCTTGGTCTTTCGGCTCAAGAGCTTCACGAAGTGTTCTCTGAGTGGAACAAAGGGGAGCTTGACAGCTACCTGATCGAGATCACAGCAGACATCTTCACAAAAGTGGATGCCGAAACAGGCAAGCCACTTGTGGATGTTATCCTGGATACAGCTGGACAAAAAGGTACTGGTAAATGGACAAGTAAGAGCGCATTAGATCTAGGCGTTCCACTTCCGATCATCACAGAATCCGTATTCGCACGCTTCATTTCCGCGATGAAAGAAGAGCGCGTGAAGGCAAGCAGCATCCTGCGCGGACCAGAAGCAGTTAGTTTTACTGGAGACAAAGAAGCATTCATCGAGAGCGTGCGCAAAGCACTTTACATGAGCAAAATCTGCTCTTATGCTCAAGGATTTGCACAACTGCGTGCAGCATCTGAAGAGTACGGCTGGGACCTTAAATACGGCGAGATCGCGATGATCTTCCGTGGCGGTTGCATCATCCGTGCGCAATTCTTACAAAAAATCAAAGAAGCGTACGACCGTGAAGCGGGCCTTGCAAACCTATTGCTTGACCCATACTTCAAAGAAATCGTGGAAAGCTACCAAGGCGGCCTTCGCGAAATCCTTGGCGTTGCTATCCAGCACGGCGTACCTGTACCATCCTTCTCGAGCGCGCTAGCATACTATGACAGCTACCGCTCTGAGACATTGCCTGCAAACTTGATTCAAGCACAACGTGACTACTTCGGTGCCCACACGTATCAACGCTTGGACAAGGAAGGTATCTTCCATACGGAGTGGATGAAGTAAGTTGAAATTGGACCAATCCATGGTTCCCGCGTGAGAGCGGGGGGTGGGTTGGTTTTTTTGTGGGTATAGGATATCCCGACCGCTATGATTTCCGGATATATTTTAAAAATTCATGATATCAGCTGAGAATTCCGGATAAAACTCAAAAATTCATGATATCAGCTGAGACTTCCGGATAAAACACAAAAATTCATGATATCCACCCAGACTTCAGGATAAATCCGAAAAATTCATGATATCCACCGAAAATTCAGGATAAATCTCGATAAACCCTGATATCCCAAAACGCCGATTCCCCTCAAACTCCCCACTAACCTCAATCCGCAAAAATTCCACACACAAAAAGCCACCCTGCCCCCAAATTCCCCGGGGCAAAGTGGCCAATCAACATAGTTCAACTCAAAAATCACTTCATATCCATCAAAACAATACGAGCAGGAGAAGCATCCACGCCACTCAGCTTCAATGGCGCCGCACACATGATATACTCGCCTTCCGCGATATCCTTCAGGCGCAGGCCTTCAATGATGATCACGTTGTTTGCGAAAAGCGTTTTGTGTGTCGGGTGGCCTTCCTGGCTGCGCTCGATGCCAAGTGCATCCACACCAACGCCGCTCACGCCGATTTCAGCCAAATACGCAGCAGCGTCTTCCGCCACAAACACAAAGTCAAAGTTGAACTCTTCATCAAAAGAGTTTTTCGTTTTAAATAACAGGAAATCGTCCTTTTGAATATCAAGGCCTTCAATATCCTTAACTGTAATGCGGTCCTCAACAGCAGTCAGGTCGAACACTTTACATGGCCCGACAAGCTTGTCCAATGGCAGTGTCTCGATGGTTTCGCCATCCACCACCATATGTAGCGGCGCATCCACATGTGTACCGGTGTGAACATCCAGCTCCAAGCGGGTTTCCGTTACATAACCGTTCGTGTTGGTCGTTTGTTTCGGTTGTTTTTCTGGCTTGTTTTTATAAACTGGCATACCCGTATAAATCGGGGAAGATACGTCATAAACTTTCATGTGTAAAAAACTCCTTTCTATTTTGAAGCATATGCGTTCAAGTGCTTACAACGGCCACCAATGGAAGCCGTCCTTATAAAGCAGCTCATCCGCCTGCTTTGGCCCCATGGAACCAGACTCATAGTTCGGGAAGTCAAATGCTCTCGTGTTTTCCCATGCTTTTGAAATCTCATCAATGAAGCTCCAAGACAACGCCACTTCATCCCAGTGCGTAAAGTTCGTCATGTCACCGCGCATCGCATCATAAAGCAGGCGCTCGTAAGCTTCTGGTGTGTTGATGCCATCGATGCAATTGTTTGTATAGTCAAGTCTGATCGGGGTCGTTGTAATATCCTTACCCGATTTTTTTGCGTTTAAATGCAACGTGATGCCTTCTTCTGGTTGGATGTTGATGACAAGAAGGTTAGGGTCCACCTTTTCCCCACGGTTGTAGTATAGGTTCATCGGGATATCTTTGAACTGCACGACTACTTTCGTGGACTTCTCGCTCATTCTTTTTCCGGTACGAATATAAATCGGTACGCCTGCCCAACGGAAGTTATCAATCAAAAGCTTCCCTGCCACATATGTCTCCGTGTTGGAGTTGGTGTCAACAGAGTTCTCGTCACGGTAGCCTTGTACTTGGTTGCCGTCCACCATTCCAGCTCCATATTGGCCGCGAACAAAATAATCCTCCACATCATCGGGACCGATTTTGCGCATTGCACGAAGCACCTTGACTTTTTCGCTGCGGATCTCTTCCGGATTCAGCTTGATTGGTGGTTCCATCGCAAGCAACGCGACCATTTGAAGCATATGGTTCTGCACCATATCCCTTAATGCACCCGAGCTTTCGTAATAACGACCGCGGTCTTCCACACCCAACACTTCACTTGAGGTGATTTGGATATTGGAGATATAACGGTTGTTCCAAAGCGGTTCAAACAGAGCATTGGCAAAACGGATCACCTCGATATTCTGCACCATCTCTTTTCCAAGATAATGGTCGATACGGTAGATTTCCGACTCATCGAATGCTTGACGGATCTCTGCGTTCAAATCTTTTGCGGAAGGAAGGTTGTGCCCAAAAGGCTTTTCAATGACAAGACGCTTCCAGCCGTCCGTTTCGGTCAATCCTTCCGATTTCAAATTGGTAGCAATAGTGCCGAAGAACTCCGGTGCCATGGCAAGATAGAAGATGCGGTTGCCGTTTGTGGCATAGTCGGAATCCAAATCACCCAATAGGCCCTTCAACTGTTGGTAGGACTCGCTGCTTGTTACATCAAAAGGATGATAATAAAAATGGGAACTGAATTCTTCGACATTCCCGTCACCATTAGCCACTTCCTTCACAGAAGTGGATACGTTCGAACGGAACTCTTCATTGGATAGCGGGCGTCTTGCCACGCCGACTACCGCAAAATTTTTGGAGATGCTTCCATTTTTATAGAGACGATAGATGGAAGGGTACAGCTTGCGTTTCGCTAGATCCCCTGTTGCACCAAAAATGACAATCAAGGAAGTCGGATTTTCTTTTTTATTCACAGATAAGAACCTCGCTTTATGTACTAGTCTCAAAAGAATGTGCTATCTTAATCAGTTGATTAGGATAAACATTTATGTAAATAAGTAACAAATTCACTTAATAAGTATGGGACATTGTGAAAAAAGACCACTCAGATATTTTATATGGAAGTGGATAGGAATTCAATATATTAATCAAGCTTATGCTCGAGTGGAACCTTTTCGTTTCACTATAACACATCCAGCAAGCAATCCCTGAATGATAGGCTCGTCGTTAGTATGAAAAAATACAGGCAAAACCATGCATCCACAAACTTCCCATCCCAAAAATAAATGGCTATATGATAAAGTAAGAGGGACAGAAAGGAACGGAGGATCATGCAAGTGAAAAATCTGAGCGGTGATTGGAAGGCTTTATTGGAAAAGGAGACCTCCAAAGATTACTACAAAAAGTTAATGCAGTTTTTAGATTATGAATATGCCTCTACCATTGTTTATCCCGAAAAGGAGGCTATTTTTTCTGCGTTCGAGGCGACAAGCTATGAGGACGTCAAGGTTGTCATCCTCGGACAAGACCCCTACCATGGCAAGGACCAAGCCCACGGAATGAGCTTTTCCGTCCAAAAGGGGATGAGGGTCCCGCCATCTCTGAAAAACATCTACCAAGAGCTTCAGGATGACCTTGGGATTGCTCCGGTCCAGCACGGATTTTTAATGGAGTGGGCAAAGCAAGGTGTGTTATTATTAAATACGGTCTTAACCGTCAGGGAGAAAAAACCCAACTCCCATAAAGGGAAGGGCTGGGAACGGTTTACAGACGAAGTGATACAAGTGTTGAATGACCGGGACAAGCCGGTGATCTTTATCCTTTGGGGAAAACATGCAGAACAGAAAGAAAACTTGATTACAAACAGGCGTCACTACATCATCAAAAGCACGCATCCTAGTCCATTTTCTGCGAGAAAAGGATTTTTTGGAAGCAGGCCGTTTTCAAGAGTGAATACGATCCTGGCTGAAAATGGTGAAGACGCGATTGATTGGCGATTGACGCCGTAGATAAGAAAAACAAGATAAACAAGAGGAAGTGCACGACATGCAAACGTGGAAATCAACGATACAACATATAGTCGGACACCGGTACTTTATGAATGCCGTCATGTTCGTCATCCTACTAAATGCGATTTTGATAGGGGTGGAAACATACCCTGCACTGCGAGCGGATTATTACGATATCATCCATGGCTTTGAAGTTTTCTTTTTATGGTTCTTTACCATAGAAATCATCCTGAGAATGTTAGCGGAGAAAAAGATATCCCACTTCTTTCGCAGCAGGTGGAACCTCTTCGACTTTTTCATTGTGGCAGGAGTGCTTTTATTTAGTGGAACCTATTTCATTTCCGCCATCCGTATCCTACGGGTATTCCGGGTCCTGCGCGCCATCACGGTCGTTCCGTCCCTGCAAAGGCTTGTGACGGCATTCCTGAAAACCATCCCATCCTTGGGTACCATCATGATGCTATTATCTTTAGTATTCTATATTTTCGCCGTACTGGGTGTCATGTTTTTCGGTGAAATCTCGCCAGAATATTTCGGGTCGCTTCACCTCGCCCTTGTGACACTATTCCAGGTCATCACTCTAGAATCTTGGGCAAGTGGAATATTCCGTCCCATCTTCGCGGAGAGTCCATTGTCTTGGGTCTATTTTGTTTCCTTCATCCTTGTTGGAACCTTCATCGTCCTGAACCTGATCGTCGGGGAAATCCTCAACAATATCCAGGAAGCAAAGGAAGAAGAATTGAAGGAAGAGAAGATAGAAGTCAGCAAAAAGGAACTTGCAAAGATTACGGACGAAATTGCGGAACTGAAGCAGCTTCTGATAAATAAAGAGAAAAATAGTGGATAATGATTTTCAAAGAACACGCGGGCAGTGGACTCCGTGTTCTTTTTTTATAAAAATATCTCCTCCTATTACTAAAGACCCAGCCGCCTCCTGCCGAAATAATAAACAAAGAGAGAAAACGTAAAAACAGATTTGTGCAAACGGTTTCATTATTTATTGGCAGTTTTACTAGGGGGAAGAAGAATGGGGAGTATGAGGAAAAGGTTAATCGTGCTGATTGTTTTAATAGGGGGCATAGGGCTCGCTGCCTCCGTTGTTATTTGGATGAATAGCATGCAAGTACAAAAAGGGGTTAACGAGTTAGATGAAATTACAAAGCTGAATGAAAGTTATTTTGAACTGGTGCAGTCGTATCAAAATAACCTAGCAGATATGTATTTTGTCGTATCCAATGGCTATTCCAAAACACACGTTACAAAAATCGAAGAGAGTCTCAAAGAGAGCGAAGAAAAACTACAAGATTTCGAGCCATATTTTACGGAATTTGAAGAATTAGGACAGTGGAAGCAGTATTTTGTTGTTTCACATGGAACATTGTCAAAACAATTCGACATCATCAGTGATGTTTCCAATGCAGCCAATATGGACCGCCTCCGAATTACGACATCGGAAGACCTGGCTAAAGCCCGGAATCAGGTGGAGCGAGCGAATGAGGGTGGAATGGAGTTCCTGCAAACATACAATGATGAAAATAGACAAGCAATCCAGGCAAAAGTTTCCTCGACAGAACGCTGGACCTTATTAACACTAGCTATCCTTGTTGTCGTGCCAATCCTTGTGCTGTTATCGTTCAGAATGGCTTTCAACAAAGGAGTCAATCAAGTGTTGCGACGGGTAAACGCCTACCAGGAAGGCGACTTTATGTATGAATCTTCTCATTCAGCGCGAAAAGATGAGTTCGGTCAAATTGAGGGTGCCTTGACAACGATGGGAGGAAATATAGAGCAGTTGATGAAAGGCAGTATGGGCGCAAACCAGCGTCTGCAGGTAGTCATGCAGGAGCTATTGGTAGTCGCAGAGGACAATCTGACGGAATCGTCGGAGATCAAGCAGCGTTCCGAACAGGTGACGGAAAAAGTTTCGATGCAGTACGAGGGGACGACCGCCATTTCCGCCGTAACCGAACAGGCCTCTGCCAGTACACAAGAAATTTACAGCATCGTGGATGAAATGAAACGCAACCTCGAAAGCATGGAGGTCCTATCCAAAAGAGGGGCGGATTCGCTACAGCAGATGGTCACCACCATGCATCAATCCTCCACTGAAACAGAAACGATCGTAGAAAGGTTCTCGAAAATTAAGGAAGATATTGATGAGGCAAACAGTTTCCTGAAGGGGATAACGGAAATTACGACACAGACCAACTTGCTTGCCCTTAATGCCTCGATTGAAGCGGCACGTGCGGGAGAGGCGGGAAAAGGCTTTGCCGTTGTAGCAGAGGAAATTCGCAAGCTTTCCGGCCAAACCGATTTATTTTCCAAGCAAATCAATAGCATCACTGGTCGTATCCAGGAAGATACCAATGAAGTCCTGAAAGAGTTCCAACTTTTCAAGGAAACGATCGAGCAGACGAACGAAAAAAATGAAGCATCTGCAACACTATTCCAAGACATTGCTTCAAGCAGTGGAGCATTGCTGGAACAGGGAACACACATTACCGTCACAATGGAAGAAATCAGTATGGGTGTCAATGAAATCGTCCATTCTGTAAATGATCTGGTCGCTTCCTCTTCTGAACTGACGCAGGATATGGCTGAAGTCGTGAAGGCTGCCGATCATCAAGTGGATCTCTCTAATAACATGAGACGGACGGTTGATACAGTAAAAGAGACAGCGGAAGATCTGGCCGCAAGCATCGCCTCCATAAACATGAATAAATCGTGAACAAACAACCTGTGGAGTGGATTCTCCGCAGGTTTTATATTTTATGGGAAGTTGGAAAATGGTAGAATGAAGGATGGACAAAGCAGGTGCTGATAGAAAGGGTGGGTAGCATGGCCAAACGGATAAATTGCTTGAAATGCAAGCATTACTATGTCACATGGGATGCCAAGTTCCCCAAAGGCTGCCGGGCATTCGGTTTCAAGACGAACCAGGTCCCGTCCGTTGCCGTACTTCGCTCCTCCGGAAGCCCGTGCTTGAAATTCGAATCAAAAGATGAACCAATAAAACCCGGCCCGAACGGGTACTATGTGTAAAAGGAGATTACTTAATGAAAAAGATAAATTTCTTGCCTTGGATCATCGGCATATCCATTGCAGTAAATGCTGTGGTGGTCGTGTTGTTCTTCCTCCCCCAGTATGAAGGATTGGCCCATGTGGATTTGACCTTCTTACCGATGATGAATGCTATATTCAACAGCTTCACCTTCCTATTTTTAGTAGGTGCACTTATTGCAATCAAGAAAAAAAACATCACCGTGCACCGACGTTTCATCCTGGCGGCATTCTCGTCCACGACCTTGTTTTTGATAACATATGTGACGTATCATTCCCTGACAGAATCCACGCCATTCGGAGGGGAAGGAATCATCCGATCCATCTACTTCTTCATCTTGTTGACGCATATCGTGTTGGCGGTCGTGATTGTGCCACTGGCGTTGTATTCTTTGGCGACAGGCCTTAGCATGCAAAAGGAACGCCATCGCAAAATCGCACGCTGGACCATGCCATTATGGTTATATGTGAGTTTGACAGGTGTTATTGTGTATTTGATGATATCGCCGTACTACTAAAGTCGGGAGAGGCTCTTTTCTCAAAGATTGTTGTTATTCACTGGGGAAAATTCGACATTTGGACCAGTCTTGCAGGGAAAAGAGCACGACCGTTTGTTTTAAAAATACGAAAAACTACACAGTTTACGAAAAGCCTTTGAAAAAAAGGAGGGATGAAAGATGAGCATAACACTGGATAAGGTTCTCGCACGCCTGGAGTCCGAGCTTGAGCGGGCGATGGACACGGGAAATGTGCAAAAAAAGCGCGAGCATCTTGCTGCGATGAAATCCTTGTGTGAGCTGGCGTTGGAGACAGATGCGGAAGAGGGATCCTCGTATACGAGAACGGCAGGATTGCCAACAACAGCACCCAGCCCCCAACCGGGCCACCAAGCACCATCATCCTTTAAGCAAGCAGCACCAATCTACACACCACCAACCCAAGCACCACCAATCGCTAACATCCCATCCAAACCAATCAAAGAAGACGACGCGAATGGTGATTCGTTGTTTGATTTTTAACAAAAGGGGTCAGACCCCTTTTATCTCTCTAATGAGTGAAAGTGAGTTGACCACCACAACTTACCATACTAAAAATGGCGTGGTAACTTAAACTATAAACACCCCAGTAAGTAATGGAGGTGTTTTACATGCCTGGTGGTACAGACGGATCGATGTATGGTTTAATGGCGGCGTTCGTAAGCACTAATTATGACACGTCGACAAAACTTTCCCACGATCGTTATGAAGTGTATGTAAATGGTGACTTTGTTGGGCAGAAGAACTTGCTCTCCACTAGAGAAGATGTCACAAGTGTCAATGAATTCTTACATTCACATGGATATAATGACTTTTTGTCTAACATAGATGGTGATCATTATCATATACAAACGGAAAAAAAAGAACGCGAGCTAAAACAGGCTCTACAGATTTATCTTCACTCAAGATAAAAATATTGCCCCATCCGCTTGAAAGTTTGAGCGGTGGGGCATTTTTTGTGAATTGATGAAGAATGGAAGTGAACATTTTGTGTACGGGAAGATTGCGTTAGGCGATAAGCGGCAGGGTACAGCTTGGTCACAGAGGGCCAATGCTATATAATTCATTGTATTGAAGTAATTAAAGAAAGGTGGAAAACGACCATGAATTTATTTATTATCCTCGCAGCAATCAACGGATTTCTTGCAGTCGCACTAGGTGCATTCGGAGCCCATGGACTAGAAGGAAAAGTGTCCGAAAGAATGATTGAAATCTGGAAAACCGGTGTCACCTACCAAATGTTCCATGCAGGTGGCCTCTTCGTCGTAGCGCTACTGATGGAACGCTTCAGCAGCACTGGACTACTTAACACAGCAGGATGGTCATTCCTCATCGGAATCATCCTATTCTCCGGAAGCCTATACATCCTCACCCTCTCCGGCGTCAAAATACTAGGAGCCATCACCCCACTCGGAGGCGTAGCCTTCCTCATCGGCTGGGTACTCATCATCGTGGCCGCGGTGAAAGGGTAAAGCGCTAAAAGGGGTCTGACCCGCTTTGCGTTAATGCGGTAACAAAGTAAAAGGGGTCTGACCCGCTCTGCGTTAATACGTTAACACAGCGCAGCTAGACCCTTAATTTTATTCCACTTTATTTTTCAAGGCTATCTTGGTTGGAATTGGCTGAGGCCTTGGGTACCGCCGTTGAATGGGTATTCGTAGTCGAGTTCTTCGTCGAATGTGATGTAGTCAAGGTAGACCATGAGAAGCAGGTAGCGTTTGCCTGTTTGCGGATCGCTCAGGATGATGTGATCCCGCCCTGCGGCCTCAATGATTCCCTTGAATATTTTGGCATTCCACTCTCGGTTGTTCTCAAATGTCATGTATACGGTTGCCAGCTTGCCTCGATTTAAACGGAGTATGTTTTCAATATAGGATTGCTCCAGTGGAAGCATGCCCGGCACATCGGGACCAGTTAACTGACCTGTAGTTTGAAACTGAGTCGGATACGAAGGTATGCCTGTTTGCTGACCTGCAACTTGTTGCTGTTGAGGTTGTTGTTGCACCTGTTGCATCGGATAACCGCCACCACCACCGCCATACCACTGCTGTCCATAGTTTCTGTAATAGGATGAGTAAGGATCTGCTCCGTACCCCGCAGAAAATGGGGCACCTGCTGCCTGTGAAAACTGATGATTCATCTGTCATTCCCTCCTCAAAAACTTTTATCTGCTTCCTTGTGAGAAATAACCCCCATTTCCAAACCTCAAAATCCCTATTGATTCGGTCGGGAAGGGTGCTAAGATTCAAATAATTAATTCACACTACTTGATTGTATGAAAATTGAAGAAGGAATATGACAGGGGTGTATGGGAGTAAGACCTGCTTTTAAACGTCAAAAGCCTATTACAAAAAAACGCCAAGCCACCAAACTGGAAATCCAGTTGGTTGACTTGACGTCAACTCACACTCAATATTTTATTTTAAACATGCAAGAAGGAGTAAACGCGATCCTCTTCTAACAGATTCCCTACATAGAACGCACCGAATTCACCAAAACGTGCACTCACTTCATCAAAGCGCATTTCATACACAAGTTTTTTAAACTGAAGTGCTTCGTCAGCAAATAATGTAACGCCCCACTCGTAATCGTCGAAACCGACAGAACCAGTGATGACCTGCTTCACTTTTCCTGCATACTGGCGGCCGATCATACCGTGGCTGCGCATCATGCGACGACGATCTTCCATCGGTAGCATGTACCAGTTATCTTCCCCGTTACGGCGCTTGTCCATCGGATAGAAGCAGACATGCTTCGCTTTTGGCAATTCCGGGTATAGTCTAGCAAGGATTTGCGGGTTTTGATAAGGATCCTCGCCTTCTGGTAAATAGTTGCTTAGCTCTACAATCGACACATACGAGTGTACGGGAATTGTGTATTGAGCCAAAGTGGTTTTATTAAATTCGTTTTCGATCTCATTCAATTCCTCAAGCGTCGGACGAAGGAGCATCATCATGAAGTCCGCTTTTTGACCCACTATGGAGTACAATGCGTGGCTTCCGTTCTTTTCTAACTGGACTGTGTTCCATTTCTCCACAAGGCCAAGGAATTCATTGATAGCCGTTTGGCGTTCTTCACTAGAAAGCGTCTTCCAAAGGGCCCAATCTACTGTACGAAAATCATGGAGGCAATACCAGCCATCCAATGTTTGAGCTGCTTCACTCATTACAATCACTCCTTAAAAAGATTGTCTATGTATCCTTCCTTACTATATCACAGTTTTGCCATGACTTCCTGTAAGTAAAACTCCGAAATTGTGAAAGCTTCATGAATAGGAAAGGTCAGCACAGATAAAATAGTAGGGCGTAGTAGAAGCAGTTTTATTAGAAAATAAAGACTTTTTTCTGTAAGCGATAACATTAGATGGTATCGGTTGCTTTTCCAATTTGAAGGAGTATCCTAAACTGTAGAAGCGAAAATAAAGCGGATTAAGGAGTGACCTTTGTGAGCGATTTATTTCAAACATTAAAAGACAAAGTAGCAGGAAAAGATATTAAGATTGTATTCCCGGAAGGTAATGATGAGCGTGTATTAACGGCAGTTGCGCGTTTGGCTGCGGAAAACATGGTTCAACCGATCGTAGTTGGAGACTTGGAGGAGATCAACGGCCTTGCTTCCGAGCTGAAATTAACGTTGGATGGCGTAGAAATTTATGACCCAAAAACATATGAAAACATGGACGAGCTTGTAGCTTCTTTCGTGGAGCGTCGTAAAGGAAAGGCGACAGAAGAGGATGCACGCAAGATCTTATTGAACCCTAACTACTTTGGCACGATGCTTGTACACGTTAACCGTGCGCAAGGACTTGTAAGTGGAGCGGCACATTCCACAGCTGACACTGTGCGTCCGGCCCTACAAATCATCAAAACAAAAGAAGGCGTACGCAAGACTTCCGGTGTCTTCATCATGGTTCGTAACGACGAGAAGTATGTTTTCGCAGACTGTGCGATCAACATTTCGCCTGATAGCAACGACCTTGCGGAAATCGCAGTGGAAAGTGCTGCTACAGCAAAAATGTTCGGGATCGAGCCGAAAGTAGCGATGCTAAGCTTCTCTACAAAAGGATCTGCGAAATCTCCTGAAACGGAGCGTGTGGTAGAAGCGGCGCGCATCGCTTCAGAACGAGCGCCAGAACTAGTAGTGGACGGGGAATTCCAATTTGACGCAGCATTCGTCCCATCTGTAGCGGAAAAGAAAGCACCAGGCTCTAAAATCCAAGGGGACGCAAACGTATTTGTCTTCCCAAGCTTAGAAGCAGGAAACATCGGCTACAAAATCGCCCAACGACTAGGAAACTTCGAAGCAGTAGGACCGATCCTTCAAGGACTCAACAAACCAGTAAACGACCTATCGCGCGGCTGCAGCGTAGAAGACGTCTACAAACTGGCACTCATCACAGCAGGACAAGCGGTAAACTAACACCTGTTCCACTCACGATAAAAACAAGACGAACCAAATAAACTATATTCCACATAAAAAAGAGGTATGTGCCAACCAAAGCACATACCTCTTTTAAGTATTCGACGTTGAAGGGGAAATTCCTTTGGGGGTCTGACCCCCAAAGGCTACTTTCTTTCTCCAAAAGCATGTATTATAATGCTAAAGGAATCATAAGTACGGAAGTAAAGAGGAGCAATAAGGATTATGGCAGAACCAATGGAACCAACTTACGAGCAGCTGGCGCTGCAGCTGTTGAAGCAGCCGAGCTGGCGAATTATCGATCAATCATCTTTGGGGGCAAACTTTCACGCATTGCAATCTTTTGCGATGGATGACACGCTATGCACCGCTGTTGGCAAAGGCGACAGTGAAGCAACATGCAGGACGTGGGTGCACCATAACACGGTTGTATTGGGTATTCAAGACACCCGTCTTCCCCATCTACAAGCAGGGATTGACTATTTAAACAGTCAAGGCTATGAAGTGATTGTCAGAAACTCAGGTGGACTGGCCGTCGTCTTGGATGAGGGCGTCCTGAACATTACCCTTGTTTTTCCGGAAGGGGAGAAGTCGATTGACATCAACCGGGGCTACGATGCGATGTGGGAGCTTACAAAGCATATGTTCAGAGATTTACCGCATAACATGGAAGCGAAGGAAATTGTCGGTTCCTATTGTCCTGGCAGCTATGACCTTAGTATAGAAGATAAAAAGTTTGCAGGTATTTCTCAACGCCGGATCCGCGGAGGGGTGGCGGTGCAAATTTATCTGTGCATCGACGGCAGTGGATCCAAACGTGCCGAAATGATCGGCGAATTCTATAGACGGTCCCTTAAAGGAGAACAAACCAAGTTTGCATTTCCGACCATTGTGCCAAACGTGATGGCTTCCCTGACAGAACTGACTGGCCAGAACCTGACTGTGCCAGACGTGATGTTGCGTCTCCTAACCTCATTAAAGGAAATAAGCGGTTCCATCTTCTCCAACACCCTGCAAGGACAGGAAATGAACCTGTACGAGCAATACTACGAGAGAATCGTGGAGCGGAACGAAAAAGTACTAGGAAAAAAATAAAGGTGCCTGACCCCACTTTAACGCGTTAACGTAAGTGGGGTCAGACCCCTTTTTCTTTTTATCTCTATTCCGCCAGTTTCTCCAGATTACCATTACGGTCCATCATGAATTTGGATGGCACGTGTTCTTCGTCGTCGAATAGGACGAGTTTGCGGGCGCGGTTCATGATTTTCATGAGTGTTTCGTAGTCTTCTTGGACGGTGACTTGTTCGTCTTGTAGCTTTTGAACGCGTTTTTCCAGGTCACTGTTCGCACGCGCAAGTTCTGCATTTTCTTTTACTAATCTCTCATTTTCCTGTTGTAGTGCACTAGTATGAACGTTTGAGTGTTTCATGGATTGTAAGAAACTTATCACTTGATCCATGGAAAGGGATGAGGTATTTCCACCGCCATAGCCTAGGAAGGAAGGTTGTGACTTCATCTCGGCCGCTCTTCTTTCCACCCTCGTTTGTGGGGCGGTCACAGGTTGCTGGGACGGCTGTTGTGCATAGGATTCAAAACCTTCAAATGCATCCGCCGATGGCTTTTCCTCCAGCTGTTCCAACACAAATGGCAGTTCCTCATTCACCACCGTCTCAGGTGGAGTGTACAATAGCTTTTTCGTAGGCTGCCCGAGGGCGCGCTGGCGTTGTTTTCGTTGCTTTTTCGCAAGCTGTAGCGCCTTTTCATAATCATGGCGTACGACTGCGTTCCAGCGGAATCCACATGCAGCGGACGTACGGTTCAGCTTGTCGCCGACCTCCTCAAAGGCATTCAGCTGTGTGCTTCCTTCACGGACATGGCGCAGGACGGTTTCTGCCAACAACAAATCATTTTCTTCGGACCAAGCATCTTGACGATCTTTCATATATAATCCAACTCCCTTATCTAATCATCGTTCTGTCTATATTTTTGACGGAGAAAAAAATATTTATACATATTCATAGAAAAAATTACTAGATTGTTATCTGTCAGCATTTCGCCAAAAATCTCATAGAAACGAACTTGCATTGTCCATGGATTCCCTGTAAAATACCTTTTAGCTAACGAACGATAAAGTGATTTCCATCACTTTTTGAATAGAAAGGGCTGTGTAGAACCATGGCAAATGAGTTTCGCATTTGTGATGACTGCGACGCAACCAACGTGAAAACCCTCATTCCTAAACTGAAAAAAGTGGATGACGGGGCATGTGTGGAAGTGGGCTGTCAATCCTATTGCGGGCCGGGAAGAAAAAAGTCGTTTGCATTCGTGAACAACCGTCCGGTATCCGCGCCAACGGAAGATGAACTGATCGAGAAAATTATGAAGAAACTAAAGAAATAAAAAATCGCCTCTGTATTCCTGCATAGGTGATTTTTTATTCGCCATTTCTGCAAAAAGTAAGACTAATTGCTGAAAGAGTAGGGTAAACCTTAAGAGATTGTAATGTTGCTAAGAAAAAAGTTTCCCTTGTTAGTCGAAATGCAGGAAGTTCTACTTCGGCGGAGGTAACCCTCCAGTACAAGCCGCGAACACACGGAACGAAGACTAACAGGTGTTAACCCTAACCCCATACAATCCATCCTTTTCTTGTAAAATATTTACGATATAATAGAGTTAGATAATATTATGCCGAAAATAAAGAGGTCAATGAGATGAGTTATGCAACGGAAAAACTGAGTGAAGAAAAGGTATTTAAAGATCCCGTGCACCGCTATATTCATGTTCGGGACAGGGTCGTTTGGGATTTGATCGGAACAAGGGAATTTCAGCGTTTGCGCCGAATCCGCCAACTTGGCACCACCTATTTGACGTTCCACGGAGCGGAGCATAGCCGACTTAACCATTCACTGGGAGTATACGAGATTGTCCGCCGCATCATTGATGACGGGTTTGAGGGAAGACAGGACTGGAATCCAGATGACCGCTTGTTATGCCTGTGTGCCGCACTGCTGCACGACCTGGGACATGGTCCGTTTTCACATTCCTTTGAAAAGGTGTTCCACTTAGATCATGAAGATTTTACCCAGGCCATCATCCTCGGGGATACGGAAGTAAACGCCGTCCTAAAAAAAGTCCATAAGGATTTTCCGAAAGACGTGGCTGAAGTCATCGCAAAAACATATAAAAATAAATTGGTAGTCAGCATGATTTCCAGTCAAATTGATGCAGACAGGATGGATTATCTGCAGCGTGATGCTTATTTTACAGGTGTCAGCTACGGGCATTTCGATATGGAGCGTATCCTTCGTGTCATGCGCCCTCAGGAAGACCAGGTTGTCATCAAATCTAGCGGGATGCATGCGGTTGAAGACTATATCATGAGTCGCTATCAAATGTATTGGCAGGTTTACTTTCACCCCGTCACACGGAGTGCGGAAGTGATATTGACCAAGATCCTGCATCGTGCCAAACAACTACACCAAGATAACTACACATTCAAATTTCATCCTGTTCACTTTTACTCCCTTTTTGAGGAAGAAATTTCAGTTGAGGACTACATAAAGCTTGATGAAGCAGTGATTATGTATTATTTCCAATCCTGGCAGGAAGAAGAAGATTCGATATTAAGTGACTTATGTCGACGATTTATGAACAGGAATTTGTTTAAATACGTCGAATTTAATCCTAATAAGCAAATGATGGACTTGATGGAACTGACAAGTCTCTTTAAAAAAGCGGGCATCGACCCTGCATACTATCTAGTGGTGGACTCCTCCTCCGACTTGCCGTACGACTTTTATCGTCCGGGAGAAGAAGAGGAGCGCCTTCCGATTCACCTGCTTATGCCAAACGGGGATGTGCGTGAGCTATCAAGGGAATCTGAGATCGTGGATGCCATATCCGGCAAAAGAAGAACCGATCACAAGCTTTATTTTCCACAAGACATGCTAGAAGATCTATCGTCTAAAAAGACGGCAAAGAAAAAAATCAGAGAGATACTAGGAATATAGGCAACGGATAAGGTTAGGAGATGAAAGGGTTTGTTGACAGATCACGCAAAATTAATGAAGGTGTTTGCATCGGCAGGAGAAGTCATCGGAAGAAAAAAGCTACAGAAAATGGTGTATATCGCGAAAAAGCTGAACTACCCATTCTATGAAAAATACAATTTCCATTTCTACGGACCATATTCAGAAGAAGTGACGTTAAGAGTAGAAGAACTCTGCAATCTAGGCTTCCTAAGCGAGCTCAAAGAGAACAAGGGTGGTTACTCCCAATATCGCTACTCCCTGACCGAAAATGGGGAGGAGTTCTTGACACATTATGACCTGGAAATGCCACAACTGAACGAATGCATGAGGCAGATGAACGAACAGAGCTCCCGCTTTTTAGAGCTTGTCTCCACCGTGCTGTTCTTTGAGAACCTGCCGCGGGAAGAGGTTAAGGAGAAAGTCTTCACCTTGAAAAGCAAGCAGCGCTACACAGAGGAAGAAGTGGACGAGGCATACGAGTACATCGAGAGCCTGCGCGCATGCATCACCCAATAGCATTTGTAAAAGCCCAAGGGGATGCCTTTTGGGCTTTTTGATTTGCGGATGACATTGGTCAAATTGTACCATTGTTACAATAACTGCTGAAAAAGTCACAATCCGCTTCAGAAATGTCACAATCCCCTTTAAAAAAGTTAAAATAACCGTTCAAAAAGTCACAATAACGTAAATCTCACACACCAGGCACCTAAATTCCTCATGACTGGACCTGCCTACCGCATTAAAAAGCTTAACCTCACCACAAAAAGGGAATGCTACCTACAAAAAGCTTACAAAAAGAGGAGCAACAATCATATGGAGAAATGGACCCTTAGAGCACGGAAGGAAATTTGGTTTGTTCCAAGCCTGTACGCACTGGCAAGCATCATCCTTACCGCCATTATCATATCCATCGATACCGTTTTTGCCGATTCCGTACAAAACTACCTTCCGAAAGTGTTTTTCACCAATGTCGACCTGAGCACGACCATCCTAAGCTCGATTGCAACAGCCATCCTTACGATGACGACCATCTCTTTTTCCACCATCATGGTGGTGCTGACCACCTATTCGAGTCAGTTCTCCCCGAGGACCCTGCAGGATTTCATGACAGAAAAGACCACGCTGCGCGTACTTGGTGTATTTGTCGGTTCTTTTATCTACACGGTTTCATCCTTGCTATTCATGAAAGATTGGCTCGATGATCAGCGTGTGCTGGCATCTGGTGTCGGGGTGATCCTCGCCGTCATCTGTGTCGGGTATTTCGTTTTCTTCATTCACCATGTGGCAAGGTCCATACAGGTCAGCAAACTGATCGAGCGGCTCATGAAAGAAGGGCTGATTTCACTAAAAAAGAAAAAGCTCCTTTATAAAGCCGAAAAAATAACATTTGAAACATTGCAAGCACCAACAGACTACACGGAAACGAAAGAACTCCAGCCAAAAGCGACCGGGTATATCCAGGTCATCGATATGGAAGGACTGACCAAAGAGGCGAAAGAGCACGGATTTCACCTCGTATTGAAAAAACGAATCGGTGATTTTGTGACCGAACGCAGCACGATTGCCACGGTTTATTTTACAAAAAAGCCTTCCAAGGAACTCGATGTGACCGCCTATATAGAAGTAGGGGAGGAGCGGACGCCGTTGCAGGATGCAGAATTTGCACTTCAAAAGCTTGCGGAAGTCGCGTTGCGTGCGATATCTCCTGGGATCAATGACCCAAACACCGCCAACAACTGCATCCGCTATATGAGCAGGCTATTGATAGAGTTCGGCGAAGTGGATGCAGAGGCCATTTCCTACCTGGATGAAAACAAAGATCAGCGCGTCACGATCCCACAACGCACCTTCCAAGAGATCCTTTACACCGCCTTCTACCAGATTCGCATCTATGGAGAAAGGGATATCTCTGTGGTGCTGACGATACTGGAATGCCTGATCCTGACCGCGGAGGGAAGTGAAAAGGCAATCCGAAACAACATAAAGGAAATGTATGAGTTTCTAGTGGGGAGCATCAAAGAGGACTACTTCGAGCCGCTTGATGTAAAAAAGATCGAGGAGAAGAAGGCGGTATTAGAAGGGTTGTTAAAATAAATTGGCTGTTTTCTAAAAGATTGTTTTTATTGGCTATAAAGTTTGACCGTTCCTTTTCGCTGCAGTCACTCGCTTTCCGCGGGGCGGTGCTTGAGTTTCCTCACAACGCTCCAGGAGTCTCAAGCTACCGCTACCTCCCGCAGGAGTCGAGTGACTTTCGCTCCAAACCACTCGTTTGTCGAATTTTTCTACAAGCATCAAACTTTGCGATAACAGCGCAATAAAAGGGATCCGAACCCAGGTCCGAATCCCTCTAAAGTCAAATACATTATTGGTCGCTCAAACGCTTCCCGCCGACAGCATAATGGCCTTTTGTCATCTCTTCGATAAACACCACAATCTTTTCTTCCGGGGCACCGGTTGTCTCGCTGACAGCCGTGGTCACCTTCTCTACCAATGCCTTTTTCTGTTCATCGCTGCGTCCTTCTAGCATTTTCACTGTTACGTATGGCATCACATGCACGCTCCTTTAAGCTTCTATTGTTTTTCCATCTCTCATAAATTATTGTATAATGAAAAGAAAAGCGCAAGTGGCAGGAACGCATCAGCCACTCTAGCGCAGTTACATAAAAGGTAAGGGGGCAAGAAAGATGGATCAGGAAAAGAAAAAGAAACCGATAGGCTTTAATATCATAAAAAATGACCCGACAGATGGGCACGGCGGATTCGGGATCGGGGCATTGAGCCTTGATAATGTGTCACCTGTATTTGTAGACGTGGAAGCAGGAGATGCGTTTGTCGACATCGGTGCGATGCATGCGCGCAGCACGGTAGAACGCGGCATCAAGTTCCTTCCGAACAAGGAGGATGTACCGAACGGAAAACCGTACTGGCTTGTATGGGTAACGATTGACCGCAAGCAGGAGGGGCCATATTATGCCGGTGTGACGGCATGTGAAATGACCGTGGACCGTGAAATCCGCAGAGGATATAAATCGCTTCCGGAGCACGTCAATAAGATGGATAAGTCGATGAAGCGCCACATTATGGTGGACCACATGGATGATCGCTCCAAAGCTATCCTGCAAAACTATCTGGAGTCACATGACAAAGGAATGTGGGAACGGGCATCGGAGGATCTGAAAAAAGGATTGGCCACAAACTGATTTGTCAAGAGCTTACCGAAAATAAAGTTGTGACATTTTTTTGAATGTTCGACTCTACCTACTTGAGTTATTACGACAAAAAAAGTAAACTTAACCTACATGTGTAGAACACATGGAAAGCTAGGACACCTAAAACCCCCGGGAGACATCCCGGGGGTTTTAACTTTTTTAGGATATTATTTCTGGTTAACGAACCTTTTGTGGATTGGATGTCATTACAATTACAGAACTTTGGGTCTCTTCTCGACGTTGCGGCTTGGAATTAAGCATTGCGTATTGCAAATGTCCGAAGTTTTGAAAAAGTTGTCCAAACCAGATTTTCAAATGACCAAACCTCCATAAAAGTTGTCCAAAGGTTGCCTCGGATTGTCCGAACATACACCCTTTTCAATGTTCAAATGTCCGAACCTACCAATCAATTGTCCGAATGAATTTTCCAAAGCAAAAATAGCTACAAAAACCCTTTAAAACACCTATTTTTGGCTATTTCCTGGCCAGGTATCCCATGCAACTCAACCCCCACCAAAAATGCCAGGGACTCAAGCTACCGCCATCTCCCTAAGAAAGCAATCTTACATCCAAGGTAAAAGCTTCTTCCACCACTTCTTAGGTGCTTCCTCTTTAGGGCTCTCTTCCGGCACAGTTTCTTCTGTGGAACCGTCATTCAAGTGGGCCATGCAATATTCTGTCGGCTCCGTTCCCTTTATATAGTAGCTCAACCGGGAAACAGGACAGTCGCTTGTGGCAAGGAGCCCGCTTTGTGGATTGACCTGCACCCCGACGACGCCTTCTGTTGGAGCGAAAGCCATGACCGATTTGTTATCCAGGGCACGTTCCATAAAGCCGGCCCATAGATTTTTCGCGTAATGCTTTTCTTCCCAGAGTGTGATGGATTGGTCGCGGTCATAGCCTGTCCAGACAGCACTGACCAGTTGTGGCGTGTATCCAATCATCCAGCTATCGGTTTCGGTAGACCCAGACTTTCCAGCATACGGTCTTGTCAGTTGGTCACGGATGGCATTTCCGGTGACGGCCATATAACCGTTCAATGCGGGATCGAACATTCCTGTCATCATATGGTTCAGTACAAATGTGACATCAGGATCCAACAGTTGCTTTGTTTCTTTTTCCCGCTCAAAAAGCACCTCTCCACGGTAATTCACTACTTTTTCAATAAAGACGGGCTTGACCGCTTTTCCCCCATTGGCAAACACACTATAGGCATTGGCCATATCAAGCACACGCACTGGGGAGGTCCCAAGGGCAAGTGACGGGACATCCTTGACCTTTGACTTGATACCAAGTTCTTTTGCCTGTTCTGTCAGCTCTTTCTCGCCAAGCAACAGATGCGTTTTGACAGCATAAATATTATCCGATAAAGGTAGTGCTTGCATCATCGTCAGCGTGTCGTTGGCATAATAGTTATTGAAATTGTGCGGCGTGTAGGTCGAGCGCCCCTCATCCACCTGGAAGGTCGTCACTTCACTCCGGAACCCGGTCGATGGGGTGAATCCTTGTTCAAGCGCCCGGTAATACAGTAACGGCTTGAACGTGGACCCTGGCTGTCTTTCCGCCTGCGTCACCCGGTTATAAGGGCTCTCTTCATAATCCCTGCCCCCGACAAGTGCCAGCACCCTGCCTGTTTTCGGGTCCATGGATACAAATCCGACCTGCATCGCAGACTCCGGATTGAACGTTTTCTCGACTTCTTCCTCAGCGATGGCTTGGAGTGCGGGATCCAAGGTGGTATAAATATGGAGTCCACCCATCTCCAACTCCTTTTGCAGGTTCAGTTCATTCCTGATAACCGCCCTTACCGCATCCTGAAAATAAGGAGCCATGAATTCTTTCGGCAAATGCTCACGATTGCCGTAAGTCAGTGGCTGTGCCAACGCTTCCTCGACCGCCTCTTTCGTTAGGGAGCCGTTTTCCACCATGGAGTTCAGGACCACTTGCTGCCTTTGGCTAGCCCGTTCGCTGTCCACATAAGGGGAAAATACCCCAGGACCTTTAGGGATTCCGGCAAGCATGCTTGCTTCTGACAACGTCAACTCCTTTGCAGGCTTGTTAAAATAGTAATAAGACGCCGATTCAATCCCATAAGCGCCATGACCATAATAAATCGTATTCAAATAGCCCTCAAGGATCTCTTCCTTCGAGTAGTTGGCTTCGATTCTGATGGTATAAAGGGCCTCTTCCATCTTGCGCTTCCATGTCTTGTCATGCACAAGGAAAAGATTCCGCGCATACTGTTGGGAAATCGTGCTCGCCCCCTGAACCTTTGCGCGAGCCTTGATATCTGCTAGGATCGCACCGCCAATACGCTTAGGATCAAAGCCATGATGGGTGAAAAAGCGTCGATCTTCCACTGCGATCGTCGCATCGATCAAATAGGGGGATATATCCTCAAGCGAAACCCAATACCGCTTCTCGCCACTATGAGCCTCCCCGATGATCGAGCCATCCTTGCTATAGATAATCGAAGACTGCGTCACAGAAAGGGGAGGGGCACCCTTGGATTTAGCATAAATCCACACACCGCCAACCAGCAGAAAGAAAGAGATTGATAGGATAATTCCAATAAAAAACAAAGCACGAACATATTTAATTACCTGCTGAAACCGGTCATTAGTGATTAACTCCACTTTTCTCAACCCCCTATCTGATAGCATGAGTATTAGTAATAAAAATAATTTAGCACCCTAGTTGATTGCAGTGGAAGGCGCGCAGACTCCTTGAAAATGCTAACTCATTTTCTTCGTGCGATGAACCGCTCACGTAGCCTTCCTTGTCCTGCGGGAGGAAGGGACTTGGGAGACCCCGCAACGGAGTGAGGAGGCTCCCGGACCGCCCGCGGAAAGCGAAGCGCCTGGAACGGAAATCAACAGCTATTTATAGAATCAAAATAATATAGTACATAAACAGTTTTTATTTCCTAGTATGAAATTCTTTGAACCTTTTTAAACATTTATCAAAAAATAAAATTAATACTTGAATTTTCGCTAGATTCATCTATACTTTTTTCTTGGTGATTAGAAAAGCAGCGGCAGTTTTTTGTGAACAGCCATGCAAGAAATCCCGAACAATCAATGTTTCATTTTTTATCGATAGGGAACGATAAAAACGAGCATTTTTAGCATAGAAACTCAAAGCTTATGGCCGCAAGATAGATAGTAAATCTTATGTTGGAAGGGAATGTTGTACAAAATGGAATTATGGTACACAGAATATCAAACAAAAAACTTCGGAATCACAGCGAAGATCAAACGCACTTTACATACAGAGCAGACGGAATTCCAAAAGCTTGATATGGTAGAAACAGAAGAGTTCGGCAACATGCTTGTTTTGGACGGCATGGTCATGACGACACAAAAGGACGAATTCGTTTACCACGAGATGGTGGCACACGTACCTTTATTCACTCACCCGAACCCTGAAAACGTATTGGTTGTAGGTGGAGGAGACGGCGGCGTAATCCGTGAAGTCCTAAAACACCCTAGTGTGAAAAAAGCGACACTTGTAGAAATTGACGGAAAAGTAATCGAGTACTCCAAAAAGTACCTTCCTGAAATTGCAGGAGAGCTTGAAAATGAGCGCGTGGAAGTAAAAGTCGGCGACGGCTTCATGCACATCGCGGAAAGCGAAAACGAATATGACGTCATCATGGTAGACTCCACGGAGCCAGTTGGACCAGCTGTAAACCTATTCACAAAAGGCTTCTACGCAGGAATCTCCAAAGCATTGAAAGAAGATGGTGTATTCGTCGCGCAAACGGACAACCCATGGTTCACACCAGAACTAATCACAACGGTACAACGCGACGTACGTGAAATCTTCCCGATTACACGCCTATACATCGCAAACATCCCAACATACCCAAGCGGCATGTGGACATTCACCATCGGATCCAAAAAACACGACCCACTGGAAGTGAGCGAAGATCGCTTCCACGAAATCGAAACCAAATACTACACAAAAGACCTGCACAAAGCAGCATTCGCCCTACCAAAATTCGTTGCAGATTTAATTAAGTAACGTGGTAGTAAGTTAAATGGCTAAAAGGGGTCTGACCCTCAACGCTTTAAAGCGCTAAGGGTCAGACCCCTTAAATAAATTTATAATAATAAGAGGGTTGTAAAAGAGATGCTTCAAAATAAAAGTTGCCTCCCCTGTTGATTGAAGTGCAGGATGTGAGACTCCTACGGGAGGTAGCGGTAGCTTGAGACCCCGCAGGCAAAGCCGAGGAGGCTCAAGCACCGCCCTTAGGATAAGCGAACACCCGGAACGGAAATCAAAAGGGAGTTAACCAGGTAAGCTCCCTTTTTATGAGACCATACCCTCGATAAAGGAGGAACCCCCCCATGCGTTTTGATGAAGCATATTCAGGCAACGTGTTTATTAAAAGCCACCCAAGCTTTGAAGATAGCCAAGCGGTAATTTACGGCATGCCGATGGACTGGACAGTGAGCTACCGTCCGGGATCCCGCTTCGGCCCATCCCGTATCCGCGAAGTTTCGATCGGACTGGAAGAGTACAGCCCGTACCTCGACCGCGAACTAGAAGAAGTAAAATATTTCGATGCCGGTGATATCCCATTGCCTTTTGGTAACCCGCAAAAAAGCATCGAGATGATTGAAGAATACATCGATGGACTTTTAGAAAAAGACAAGTTCCCACTTGGAATGGGTGGGGAGCACCTTGTATCTTGGCCTGTCATCAAGGCGATGTACAAAAAGTATCCGGATCTTGCCATCATCCATATGGATGCGCACACAGACCTTCGTGACGATTACGAAGGCGAGCCGCTTTCCCACTCCACACCAATCAAGAAAGCAGCAAACCTGATCGGCCCGACGAATGTGTATTCATTCGGAATCCGTTCCGGCATGAAGGAAGAGTTCCAATGGGCGAAGGAAGTGGGCATGCACATCTCCAAATTTGAGGTACTTGAGCCATTGAAGGAAATCCTTCCGACACTTGCAGGCCGTCCGGTTTACGTAACGATCGACATCGATGTCCTTGATCCTGCACACGCGCCTGGAACAGGAACAGTGGATTGCGGCGGCATCACATCCCGTGAATTGCTTGCATCCATCCATGCAATCGCAGGCTCCGATGTGAACGTAGTGGGGGCAGACCTTGTGGAAGTTGCACCAATCTATGACCCATCCGAGCAGACTGCCAACACAGCGAGCAAACTGATCCGTGAAATGATTTTAGGTTGGGTGAAATAAGAATTAGAAATTCAGCCCTGTTCTCTGAGCCCGAAAGTGCTTGGGGATAGGGTTGTTTTTTTAGCTAAATAAAAGGGGTTTAAGGTGGATTTTGCAAAGTATAGTTGAGTTCTCATCTAATCCCTTCATAAGAATGTGGAATCCCGTCATATCTAGTGAAAATCCCGTCACCATTCATTCTCTCTCACCAAGTTTTAGCGCAGGAATAAAGGCAGAAGACTGGAATCCCATCATAACGAGTGATAATCCCATCACAAGTTAAGAAAATCCCACCACAACTCCCCTGAATCCCTTCACAAGCCCCCATAATCCCGTCACAAACCAAATTGCCCCCTCACACAGCAGACCGTAGACCATTTCTCCAACCAAAATCCATCAAATTTCCCTTCTAATCCACATCCTCTATTGAACTCCCACCACTACTTGTTTTATACTATGAAGGTTATAGATAAAATCGACGCGAACCAATAAGCGTAAAAGATAAAAGGATGTGGGGCCAGATGGCAGACAATCAAAATCACTTAAAGATGCCGATAAAGGTGACGTTCCAGTCGGAAATAATACATGCGGATAATGACAGGGAATTTGTTGTGTTTGGAGCAGATGGTCAATACTACATAAAAGGTGAATCAGAATACATCGTCTTCTCAGAGGAACTCGAAGGCAAGGAGAAGGTCGATTGTTTTTATAAAATAACGGACAAAGAGGTACGCCTGAAGCGCTCAGGTGACATCAACATGCTGCAATCCTTCCGTGCCGGTGAAACGACAGAAGGAAGCTACCAGGGCGTTGGCGCAGGGTTCCAATTTGAAACGGAAACTGAAAAAGTGGTCATGATGAAGGATCCCGAAAAGAAAAGAGGCTGTTTACAGCTCGATTATAAATTGAAGGTTCAAGACCAAATAACCGGTCAATACTTGATAACAATCAATTACGAGGAGGAACAGGCAAGATGAATATAGTAGAACAAGTGCAAGAACGCCTGAAAGCGGAGATCAAGGCTTCCGTACTGAAAGCAGGCTTGGCAACAGAAGAACAGATTCCGGACGTTGTACTGGAAACACCAAAAGATAAAGCAAACGGGGACTACTCCACCAACATGGCGATGCAGCTTGCACGTGTTGCGAAAAAAGCGCCACGCATGATTGCGGAAGAAATCGTGAAGAATTTCGACCAATCCAAAGCTTCCATTGAAAAAATTGATATCGCAGGTCCTGGATTCATCAACTTTTACATGGATAATGCCTATCTTACAGAGCTAATCCCGACAATCCTGAAAGAGGGATCCAACTACGGACGTTCCAATGTTGGCAACGGTGAAAAGATCAATGTCGAGTTTGTTTCTGCAAACCCTACAGGCGACCTTCACCTTGGACATGCCCGTGGTGCGGCAGTGGGGGATTCCCTATGTAATGTGCTTGATAAGGCAGGCTACGAGGTAACACGCGAATATTACATCAACGACGCTGGTAATCAAATCAACAACTTGGCCCTTTCTGTCGAGGCACGTTACTTCCAAGCGCTTGGACAAGACATGGAAATGCCGGAAGACGGTTATCATGGTAAAGACATCATCGGGATCGGCCAGGCAATCGCAGAGGAGTTCGGCGACCGTTTCGTCAACGAATCAGAAGAGGACCGCCGTAGCTTTTTCCGTGAATATGGCTTGAAATACGAAATGAAAAAATTGCAACAGGACCTAGAAGAGTTCCGTGTCCGTTTTGACGTTTGGTACTCCGAGACTTCCCTATACAACAACGGAAAAATCGAAGAGGCACTATCGACCTTACGTGAACAGGGCCACATCTATGAAGAAGAGGGGGCGACATGGTTCCGCTCCACAGCATTTGGCGATGACAAAAACCGTGTATTGATTAAAAATGACGGATCTTACACATATCTGACACCAGATATCGCGTACCATCAGGATAAACTGAAGCGCGGCCATGACAAGCTGATCAACATTTGGGGAGCTGACCACCACGGCTATATCCCTCGTATGAAGGCGGCAATCGAAGCATTAGGCTATGGAAAAGACGCACTGGAAGTGGAAATCATCCAACTTGTCCACCTTTTCCAAAACGGTGAAAAAATGAAAATGAGCAAGCGTACCGGTAAAGCGGTAACGATGCGTGATTTGATGGAAGAAGTGGGCCTTGATGCTGTACGTTACTTCTTCGCCATGCGTTCAGGCGATACGCATCTTGACTTCGACATGGACCTTGCCGTTTCACAGTCCAATGAAAACCCGGTATTCTACGCACAATACGCACACGCACGTATTTGCAGCATGCTTCGTCAAGGAGAAGAGCAAGGCTTAAGCTTAGAAGGGGACTTCGCGCTTGAACACATCTCTTCTGAAAAAGAGATCGACCTTTTGAAAAAGCTTGGTGAATACCCTCTTGCGGTAGCGGAAGCGGCAGAAAAACGCATTCCTCATCGCATCACGAACTATACATTCGAACTCGCATCCGCGCTGCACAGCTTCTACAATGCGGAAAAAGTATTGGATCCTGACAACCAAGAAAAATCCAGAGCGCGCCTCGGGTTGATGAAAGCCGTTCAAACCACGCTACAGGACGCATTAAAACTGATTGGGGTTTCTGCACCGGAAAAAATGTAATGCCAGAAAGCTCTCTACCTGAATTTAGAGTAGAGAGCTTTCTTTTGGCCAAAATAACTAACATAAGACAAAAACAACAAGGGAGTTTTCCACAATGAAAGAAAGCTTACTCGCACTTGCAACAGGCATGGTCGTAGGATTCCTCTTCGCCCTATTCCGCCTGCCAATCCCAGCACCACCCGTATTCTCCGGCATCGTAGGAATCGTCGGCATCTACCTCGGCTACCGCCTATTTACTTGGGTGGCCCCGATCTTTCAATCAAGCAACTAAAAAAGATGAAAAAGGGGTCTGACCTTCATCGCTTTAAAGCGGTGAGGGTCAGACCCCTTTTATTACTTTACCACTCCACCGCACCACCGCTAATCCGTTTCACACCTCGGATTTTTCCGATGTCTTCGCAAAGCTGGAGTGCTGCTTCATCTTTTCTTTTCGCTTCCACCATAAAATCGACATCCTGCCCTATACCAACCACAACTTTTAAAAACTCCATCAGAAAATGCAGATCCACAAAGTCCGCATGGTGCCGCAACTTCTTTTCCGAAATAGGGGAGGAGATATGGATCTTTGGAATGATGCCGATATCCTTCCACGTCGCATACACCCTTGGCAACAGCTCCTCCCACGAAACAGAACTAGGATTGGCGTATTCATGATGGTAATCGAACGCAAGTGGGATCCCAAGCTCCTCGCACAGCACCAAGGTCTCCTCCGTTGTATAGGTCTTATCATCATTCTCAAGCGTCATCCTCGCCCGCACCTCATCAGGGAGCGCCACGATATTTTCACGGAACCGCTCCACCGCTTGCTCCTTGTTTCCGTAAGCACCACCCACATGGATATTGATGGTGCCCTCATCCTCCAAGCCCATCGCTTTCAGCATCTCGTAATGGTAGATCATATCAATCACAGCATTCTCCGTGATATGCGGCTTATCGCTCGTGAAAAGGGTGAATTGATTGGGATGAAAGCTCGAACGCATCCCATAGCGCTTCACCAAATCCCCGATCTCCTTGAACTCCTTACCAAACTCATGGACAAAATCCCACTTCACATCCGGATGGGTGGCAAGCGGGACGATGGAGGAGGAGAAGCGGAATACTTGGATTTCATGGGCGATGCAGAAATAGATGGTACGCAGCGTGTTCTTCAAATTTTCACGGGTCACCGAAAGCAGCTTTTCCCTTCCTTCATCCGCGGACATCTGCTTATAACGTGTATAAGTCAACGCCCTGGCAGGGGAAGCCTCCCAGAGCGTCCAAGATTGTGATACAAACCCAAAACGAATCCTCATGCAACAAGCGTCTCCTTTCCAAAAGGCCCTTTTCTCAAAAATTTGTGCTATCTACTTGTAAAAAGTCGGCAATTGGACTTTTTACTGCTTTCGTACTTTATAAGGTGCAAGTAGTTTCTTAAATACGGCAGAGAAAAGAGCACGACAGTAAGGAAACTAACGGTGAATATATCCATACGAAAAGCAGTAAAGTATACGAAAATAGCCTTCAAACCTCACATCAACGGAGAAAGAATCTTAGAGAGCTGTTCCCGACTTTTATCCATAAATGAACGTTTCTGGATAAACTCAAGCGTCAGCTTTTCCGAATTATGAATGTCCTTGTGAATCTCCTCCACCGTTCTGTGAACGAATTCCTTATCAAATATCAAACAGTTAATTTCATTATTCAAAAATAAACTTCTCTTATCAAAGTTGGCCGTTCCGATATCACAGGTGTGATCATCGATGACCATGACTTTTGCATGATAAAAACCAAGATAAAACCGGTATACTTCCGCGCCGGCCCCAATGATGGTCTTA
Source organism: Sutcliffiella horikoshii (assembly GCF_021991925.1). GTDB lineage: Bacteria > Bacillota > Bacilli > Bacillales > Bacillaceae_I > Sutcliffiella_A > Sutcliffiella_A horikoshii_F. Next base: position 224,023 of record NZ_RXZI01000002.1, read on the forward strand.
AAGTAAGGAAAGGCCGCATCCATGACAAGCGGATGATCCGCTTTTGCAGGAACAAGCACCGTGACCTTCACACCGCGACCGAGCGCCGCCAAAAGCTCCTCCAACAGCGGGTCACTTGGAATGAAATAAGGGGTGCAAATGATGATCGATTTCTCCGCGCGCTGTAAAAGCGTCAGGAACGTTTCACTCAAATGTCCTCCATTTGTCGGAACAAGCTTATGCGTAATCGGCCCCTTTTCCGCAACAGGAAAGTACGCCTCGCCCCACTCAAGGGAAGGGAAGTCCCCGGCCTGCTCCCAGTTTTGCATAAACTGTGACTGTAGGTCCTGCACACCTTCCCCTTCAAGCTTCAGGTGATAGTCCCGCCACACGCCGAACTCCGGATCCTGTCCAAGATACTCTTTTCCGATATTAAAGCCTCCAAGATATCCAATCTTGCCGTCCACCACGGTTATCTTCCGGTGGTTTCGCTGGTTGATGCTGAAAAAGAAAAACGGAAAAGCTGGCTTATGGTAGTATTCCACTTCAATGCCATGTGATTTCAACTCTTTCACTGTTTCTTTTTTCACATCAAACGACCCAAAATAATCAAGAAGCAACCGCACTTCCACGCCTTGGTCCGCCTTCTCCTTTAAAATGGACAAAAACTCTTCACTCGCATGGTCATTACGTACCATGTAAAAAAGGGAATGAATGTGATGGCTGGCCTTACGCATATCATCATACAAATCCTTATACAAGAGGTTTCCATCCGAATAAAGAAGGATGTCACTCTGCCTTTTCGGGAACTTCAACCGCTTTACTTCTTTCAAGTGCTTCTTTCGTCCCAAATATAAATCCAATGCCAGCCAAGCAATAAATAATCCGATCACTAACAAAACGTACAACACTACATTCATAGCTTTTCCCTCCCGCGAACACGTCCATTTAGTTTTTACGAAATCGCGTCATCTTATCCTATAACTAATTACCCATACCCACATTCCTTTAAAATAAGCCTTAGAAATTCAACTAAATGTGTTGACTGAATGCTCATTCAGTTATAAGATAAAGGTAAATTACTAAAGTTCTGAAAATTATATTCTTTCCAAACATTGAGGCTCTTTCGTAAACGAAAAACGCAAATGGCCGACAGTAAAAGGGGACACGAAAGGAGTGGGGAGATGTGAGTAACGGTTTGTTAATCGCCAATTGGATTTTAACGATAATTGTAACCGCTTACGCAGTATCGCTATTTGTTTACTTGATCAGAACAAGGATTCAATTCATCAAGCTTGGTAAAAAAGTTGAATTCGACAACAAAGTGAAAGAACGACTAGACAAAGTCTGGGTCAATGTTTTTGGTCAGAAAAAATTATTGAAGGATAAGAAAAGTGGAATCATCCACGTCATGTTCTTCTACGGATTCATCATGGTGCAACTGGGGGCCATTGACCTGATCATCAAAGGACTTGCTCCAAACGCGCATTTGCCGCTTGGACCATTGTATCCGGCCTTTACTTTTTTTCAAGAGCTTGTAACGCTGATGATTCTAGTAGCGGTGGTATGGGCCTTCCATCGTCGTTATGTTGAAAAATTAGTTCGCTTGAAAAGGGGCTTCAAGTCCGGTCTTGTCCTATTGTTTATCGGCGGACTAATGCTCTCCGTATTATTTTCAAACGGAATGGGACTCATCTGGCATGACCATGGCTTGACATGGAGCGAGCCTGTGGCATCTTTATTCGCCCTCATGTTTAGCTGGATCAATGAAACGGCAGCCATCGCATTATTCTATGTCGGCTGGTGGATTCACCTGTTGTTCTTATTGACGTTCTTGGTCTACGTGCCGCAATCCAAGCATGCGCATTTGATTGCAGGACCTGCGAATGTATTTTTCCACCGTACAACCAACGCTGGGAAACTGGAAAAGATCGACTTTGAAGACGAAACACAAGAAACATTTGGTGTCGGGAAAGTAGAAGACTTTACCCAATACCAATTGATCGATATGTACGCATGTGTCGAGTGTGGCCGCTGTACCAACATGTGTCCGGCTACAGGCACAGGAAAAATGCTTTCACCGATGGATTTGATCATTAAAATTCGTGATCACCTGACTGACAAGGGAGCAGCCATCACGTCCAAATCCCCTTGGGTACCGACTTATGCGTTCAATAACACACAAGGAAATCAGCTTGCCATGGCGGCTGCAGGAAAAGGTGCACAAGAAAGCGCAGCAACCATCGAATATAGCCCGAGTCTGATCGGCGATGTCATCACAGAAGAAGAGATCTGGGCATGTACGACCTGTCGTAACTGTGAGGACCAATGTCCGGTAATGAACGAGCATGTTGATAAAATCATCGACCTTCGCCGTTACCTGGTTCTTACAGAAGGAAAAATGGATGCCGATGCACAGCGCGCGATGACCAACATCGAACGCCAAGGAAATCCTTGGGGTCTGAATCGCAAAGAGCGCGAAAACTGGCGCGAAGCAGCACCGGAAGTAAGCATTCCAACCGTAAAAGAAATGAAAAAAGCAGGCGAAGAGTTCGAGTACCTGTTCTGGGTAGGGTCCATGGGATCCTTCGACAATCGTTCCCAGAAGATCGCCATCTCTTTCGCAAAATTGCTGAACGAAGCCGGCGTGAAATTCGCGATTCTCGGAAACAAGGAGAAAAACTCCGGTGACACGCCGCGCCGCCTAGGAAACGAATTTCTTTTCCAAGAGCTTGCAACAAGCAACATCGCAGAATTCGAGAAAAACGAAGTCAAAAAAATCGTCACAATCGACCCGCATGCCTATAACATTTTCAAAAACGAGTACCCTGATTTCGGCCTCGAAGCTGAAGTTTACCATCATACAGAAGTCTTAGCCGAACTTGTAAAAGAAGGCAAACTGACTCCGGTATACGAGGTAAAAGAAACCATCACCTATCACGATTCTTGCTACCTCGGCAGATACAACGAAGTCTACGAGCCGCCTCGTGACATCCTAAAAGCCATCCCAGGCGTCAACGTGGTCGAAATGAACCGCAGCCGCGAAACGGGGATGTGCTGTGGAGCCGGTGGAGGTCTCATGTGGATGGAAGAAGACACAGGCACACGCGTCAACGTCGCCCGTACCGAACAAGCACTCGAAGTCGCACCAAGCGTCATCAGCTCCGGCTGCCCATACTGCCTGACGATGCTATCTGACGGCACGAAAGCCAAGGAAGTGGAAGAAAATGTCGGAACCTACGATGTAGCAGAACTCTTAGAGCGTTCTGTCATAGGTGAAAAAAGAGAATTAGTATCTTAATAGAAAAATAGATTCAAGTCTCAAGGTGTACGTAGTTTACTGCGTACACCATATGCTTTTCACCAAAACTGAGCGGTCGTTCAGTTTTATAAAAATAAATATTGTAAGCGGTAACAAATAGTGTTGAAATAAATTTCCTCAGTTGCTTGGAGTGCAAGGTGTGAGACTCCAGCGGGGGGAAGGAACAGGGAAGACCCCTTAAGCGTTGGAGGCCACTGAAAAACCCAAAAACTTATCATTATTACAATTTCTAGCTGTTGATTGGAGCAATAGGCGAAGACTCCTGCGGGGGAGTAGCGACATTCTTGAGACCCCGCAGGGCGTAGCCCGAGGAGGCTCAAGGTCGCCCCGCGGAAAGCGAAGCCGTTTGCGGAAATCAACAGAGGTATGAAACAGATTACTAAAATAATGTACTTTTTCAGTGGCCTTGAAGCGTTGTGAGGAGGCTCAAGCACCGTCCCACGGAAAGCGAACATCTGGAACGCAAATCAACTTGAAGTCAAAGCGATATTTTTCTAAATAAAAAGGAGGAAATCAACCATGGGAAAAACAGTAATCGTTAGCGCAGTCCGCACACCAATCGGCCGTTTCGCAGGAGGACTAAGCACATTATCCGCCTCAGACTTAGGAGCAACGGCCATCAAGGAAGCCTTATCAAGAGCAAGCGTATCAGGCGACCAAGTCGGCGAAGTCATCATGGGAACCGTCCTTCAAGGCGGCCAAGGCCAGCTTCCATCCCGCCAAGCCTCCCAAAAAGCAGGGCTGCCATGGGAAGTACGCACAGAAACCATCAACAAAGTTTGCGCATCCGGCATGCGCAGCGTCACACTCGGCGATATCCTCATCCGTTCAGGTGAAGAGGAAGTCATCGTAGCTGGCGGAATGGAATCCATGAGCAACGCGCCATACATGCTGCCAAAAGCTAGATGGGGCCTTCGTATGGGCGACAGCACCGTGCAGGACTTGATGGTCCATGACGGCCTGACTTGTACGTTTACAGGCGTGCACATGGGTACGTACGGAAACAGTGTGGCAAAGGAAATGGAAATCACCCGTGAAGACCAGGATGCATGGGCATACAGAAGTCATCAACGTGCCATTGAAGCAGCAGAAAATGGCACATATGATGCAGAAATCGTCCCGGTTTCCGTACCACAACGAAAAGGCGACCCGATTGTCGTGAATAAGGATGAGTCTCCTAGAAAAGACACCTCCATCGAAAAATTGGCATCCTTAAGACCGGCATTCGACCATGACGGGACTATCACGGCCGGAAATGCACCAGGCGTGAATGACGGCGCTAGTGCACTTGTGCTGATGAGCGAAGATCGTGCGGCAAAAGAAGGGAAAGAAGTGATGGCGACCATCCTTGGCCACGCTTCGATCGCAGTGGAAGCAAAGGATTTCCCGAAGACTCCGGGACTTGTCATCACGGAACTTTTAAAGAAAACAGGAAAAAAGCTTGAAGACATTGATCTTTTTGAAATAAATGAAGCATTTGCGGCGGTAGCGTTGGCATCGGCTAATCTTGCTGGGCTTGATCTGGAGAAAGTGAATGTAAACGGCGGTGCGGTAGCACTTGGACATCCGATCGGAGCAAGTGGAGCACGTATCATCGTTTCGCTGATTCATGAGCTGAAGCGTCGCGGCGGCGGCCTTGGGATTGCCTCCATCTGCTCAGGTGGCGGACAGGGCGATGCAATTTTGATTCAAGTATAAGAGATAACTTTTTAGGAGGAATCAGAACATGACAATTCAAAAAGTAATGGTGATCGGCGCAGGACAAATGGGCTCAGGCATCGCGCAGGTTTGTGCGATGGCCGGCTATGACGTATATATGAACGATTTGAAGCAGGAATTCTTGGAGCGGGGGCTTGCGGGCATCACGAAAAATTTAAGCAGATCCGTGGACAAAGGTCGTATGACAGAGGACGAAAAGACAGCAGTTTTGGAGCGCCTGCAAACGACGACCACCCTTGAAGATGCGAAGCATGTCGACATCGTCATTGAAGCAGCAGTTGAAAACATGGATATCAAAAAGAAAATTTTCGCCGAGCTTGACCAGCATGCTCCGGCTCACACCATTTTAGCGACAAATACATCTTCGCTTCCTATCACAGAGATTGCGGCAGCAACGGGCAGACCTGAAAAGGTAATCGGGATGCACTTCATGAACCCTGTTCCTGTCATGAAGCTTGTCGAAATTATTCGTGGCTTGCAAACGGCAGACGAAGTATATGGTGCGATCGAGGATATGACGAAAAAACTTTCCAAAGTGCCGGTGGAAGTGAACGACTTCCCAGGATTCGTCTCCAACCGTGTGTTGATGCCGATGATCAATGAAGCAATTTTCACCGTTTACGAAGGTGTGGCAACGCCAGAAGCAATCGATGAGGTCATGAAGCTTGGCATGAACCATCCGATGGGGCCGCTCACTCTTGCCGATTTTATCGGACTCGACACTTGCCTTTACATCATGGAAACATTGCATGAAGGCTTTGGCGATGACAAATATCGTCCATGTCCGTTGCTAAGGAAATATGTGAAAGCAGGCTGGCTGGGACGCAAGACGGGCCGCGGTTTTTATACGTACGAGGCGTAAGGGTGTATTAATGGCAAGAGGTCACTGTAAACGGAAAACTTTATAGCGATTGATAATTTCTAGTGTGGATTGGAGCAAATGCGAAGACTCCTGCGGGGGAGTAGCGACAATGTTGAGACCCCGCAGTGAAACGAGGAGGCTCAAGGTCGCCCTCTGGATAAGCGAAGCTATTTGCGGAAATCAACAGCGGTATTTAATAGCACACTAAAATTATCCAATTTGTTAGTGGCCTCAAAGATAGATTAGGATTTTTTGTAGACAGCAGGAGAGGGGACGAATGGCATGAATTTACGTTTTACAGAAGAGCAGGAAATGGTCCGGAAAATGGTACGCGATTTCGCGGAAACCGAAATCGCACCTTTCGTGGAAAAAATGGAACAGGGAGAATTCCCTCGTGAAATATTGAAGAAAATGGCGGACCTTGGCTTGATGGGAATGACAATCCCGGAAGAGTATGGCGGAGCCGGAATGGACTTTCCTTCCTACATCATCGCGATCAATGAGCTGTCCCGCGTAAGTGCGACAGTAGGGGTGATACTGTCCGTACACACCTCGGTCGGGACGAATCCAATTCTTTATTTTGGAACAGAAGAACAGAAACAGAAATACGTCACAAAGCTTGCTTCCGGTGAGTACCTTGGTGCGTTCTGTTTGACGGAGCCAAGTGCGGGATCTGATGCAGGAAGCTTGAAAACACGTGCAGTGAAACAAGGTGACCACTATGTGCTGAACGGCGCGAAAGTGTTCATCACAAATGGCGGGGAAGCGGACACGTACATCGTTTTCGCATCTACCAATCCCGAGCTTGGAACAAAGGGAGTTTCCGCATTCATCGTGGAAAAGGACACTCCTGGATTTGTCATCGGAAAAGATGAGCACAAGATGGGCTTGCACGGCTCGAAAACGGTCCAGCTGACGTTTGAAGACGCGAAGGTTCCTGCGGCGAACCTGCTTGGTGCGGAAGGGGAAGGCTTCAAAATAGCGATGGCTAACCTTGACGTCGGCCGGATCGGCATCGCGGCACAGTCCCTTGGGATCGCCGAAGCGGCAGTACAGGCGGCAACGGCCTATGCAAAAGAGCGCGTCCAGTTCGGCAAGCCGATCGCAGCACAGCAGGGTGTTTCTTTTAAACTGGCAGACATGGCGACGGCGGTGGAAAGTGCGAGACTATTGACATACCGCGCTGCCAACCTACGTGCTTTGGGCAAGCCTTGCGGTAAGGAAGCCTCCATGGCAAAACTTTTCGCATCACAGACGGCGATGAATGTGGCGATCGAGGCGGTCCAGGTGTTCGGCGGCTACGGCTATACGAAAGATTATCCGGTCGAGCGCTATTTCCGTGACGCGAAGGTTTGTGAGATTTATGAGGGAACGAGCGAGATTCAGAGAATGGTGATCGGGAAGCATTTGATGAACTAATGGGGGACGGCCGTTGAAAGGTGGGGCGGCTTTTGCGAGTGTTAGTGAGTGAATTTTGCATTTTCTCAAGCCGTTCGAGGCCAAATGTCCGAAGATTTCCGGAAGTTGTCCAAAGTTTTTGAGAAGTTGACCGAAGATTTGGCAAAGTTGGCCGAAGTTTCAACGAAAGTGTCCGAACCAATTTTTCAAATGGCCGAACCACCCATCAAAGTTGTCCGAACACGCTCAAAGGGTGTCCAAACCACTGGTAAAAAACCATAAAAAGTGTCCAAAAGACCTTTTTAAATGTCCGAACGTTTTTTAAGTGCACGTAAACTAGCAAAAAAACCATAAAAAGTTGTAAAAACGACCACTAACGCCTCGTCCGGCTCCGCCCCGCTATTAGCGAAGCCCAGCCTATGGCGAGTGTGTGCGACGTCCAAAAAACTATATCATCGGGGGATGAAAAATATGAACTTTCAACTATCTGAAGAGCATGAAATGATTCGCAAAATGGTACGCGATTTTGCCAAGAACGAAGTGGAGCCGACAGCAGCGGAGCGTGACGAAGAAGAGCGCTTTGACATGGAAATTTTCAAAAAGATGGCAGACCTAGGACTTACGGGAATTCCGTTTCCGGAAGAGTACGGTGGGATCGGCAGTGACTACCTGGCGTATTGCATCGCGGTAGAGGAATTATCCCGAGTATGTGCGTCCACTGGTGTCACCCTTTCCGCGCACACATCACTTGCGAGCTGGCCGATCTACAAATATGGAACAGAAGAGCAGAAGCAGAAATACTTGGTGCCACTTGCGCAAGGAACGAGTATCGGCGGCTACGGCCTGACAGAACCGGGTTCCGGATCTGATGCAGGTGGAATGCGTACGACGGCAAAACTAGATGGTGACCATTATGTCCTGAACGGTTCGAAAATTTTCATCACAAATGGCGGAATTGCCGATATCTATGTGGTGTTTGCGGTGACAGATCCGTCCAGCAAGCATAAAGGAACGAGCGCGTTTATCGTGGAAGCGGACTTCCCTGGCTTCAGCGTTGGGAAAAAAGAACAAAAACTAGGCATTCGTTCCTCACCGACGACGGAAATCATTTTCGAAGACTGCCGCGTGCCAAAAGAAAACATGCTTGGAGCGGAAGGTGAAGGCTTCAAAGTGGCGATGACGACGCTTGATGGCGGTCGTAACGGGATTGCTGCACAGGCAGTGGGGATTGCACAAGGTGCACTTGATGCGGCTGTAGCTTATGCAAAAGAGCGCGTTCAGTTCGGGAAGCCAATCGCGGCACAGCAGGGTGTTTCTTTTAAACTGGCAGACATGGCGACTACGGTGGAAGCTTCAAGACTGCTTACCTACCAGGCTGCTTGGAGAGAATCCGAGGGCTTGAGCTATGGCTTGGAGTCTGCGATGTCCAAATTGTTTGCTGGTGACACAGCGATGAAGGTGACGACAGAAGCGGTTCAGGTATTTGGCGGCTATGGCTACACGAAGGACTACCCGGTAGAGCGCTATATGAGGGATGCGAAAATTACGCAAATCTATGAAGGAACACAAGAAATTCAACGTCTCGTAATCTCCAGAATGCTTACTAAGTAAGTAGGTGACGGACAGGATGATGAAAAAACGTCAAGTACATGCATCCGTAAAAGACGAGCGGCTGATCGAGAAGCGCCGTGACCAGATGATCAAAGGGGCGGTGAGCCTTTTTAAAGAAAAGGGCTTCCACCGCACGACAACAAGGGAAATTGCCAAAGAAGCCGGTTTTAGCATTGGCACACTTTATGAATATATCAGAACGAAGGAAGATGTCCTCTATCTTGTCTGTGACCGGATTTATGACCAGGTGGGGGAGCGTCTGCAGGAGGAGCTCGATATGAAGCGGGGGAACCTGGAGAGCTTGAAGTCTGCGATCCGGTACTATTTTCGCGTCATGGATGAAATGCAGGATGAGGTCCTTGTCATGTATCAGGAGGCAAAGTCGCTATCAAAAGATGCGCTTCCTTACGTGCTGAACAAGGAGCTTGCGATGGTGGCCATGTTTGAGCAGGTCATCCGTAACTGCATGACAGCAGAGGACATCGACATGAAAGAGCAGCAGATTCAATTGGTTGCCCATAATATTTTCGTACAGGGCCAGATGTGGGGATTCCGGCGCTGGGTGCTGCACAGGCACTTTGAGCTGGATGCCTACATCGAGGGCCAGATTGAAATTTTAGTGCACGGACTTACAAAGGGGGAGAATGTGAAACATGGAAGTATATCGTCCAACTAACCATATTCGTTTTGTGACAGCTTCAAGTCTATTTGATGGGCATGACGCCTCGATCAACATCATGCGCCGCATCATCCAGGCGAGCGGTGCCGAGGTCATCCACCTTGGCCACAACCGTTCCGTGGAAGAGATCGTGAACGCGGCGATCCAGGAGGATGTGCAGGGGATCGCGATTTCCTCTTATCAAGGGGGACATGTCGAATATTTTAAATATATGTATGATTTGCTGAAGGAAAAAGGTGCCTCTCACATCCGCATTTACGGCGGTGGCGGCGGGGTCATCATTCCTAGTGAGATAAAAGAACTGCATGCATACGGGATCGCGCGCATCTTTTCACCAGAGGATGGCCGCGAGCATGGATTGCAAGGCATGATCAACTCGATGCTGAAGGAATGTGACTTTGTGACGGTCAAATCCCTTGGTGATGAAGTGGAGCTTCTTGATGCCGATAATCATCAGGCGATTGCGAAACTGATTACGTTGTCCGAGCTTCAGGTGACTTCTGACGAAGAGGTGGCCGCAACGGCCCAAACAGCCCTTGCAAAGGTAAAAGAAAAGCAGAAAACCGTGCCGGTCCTTGGGATCACAGGTACAGGTGGTGCGGGGAAAAGCTCGCTTACCGATGAACTGATCCGCCGATTCATAAATGAAGTACCGGATAAGAAGGTAGCGATTCTCTCCATCGATCCGACGAAGCAGAAAACAGGTGGCGCATTGCTTGGAGACCGCATCCGCATGAACGCCATATTTAACCCGCGTGTTTATATGCGTTCGCTTGCAACCCGTGGTTCTCGTTCCGAGCTTTCCTTGGCGATCCAAGATGCGATTGCTGTGACGAAAGCGGCTGGTTTTGACTTGATCATTGTCGAGACGAGCGGAATCGGGCAGGGCGATGCCGGGATCACAGAGATCTGCGACATCTCGATGTATGTGATGACAAGCGAGTTCGGGGCACCTTCCCAGCTGGAAAAAATCGATATGATTGATTATGCAGATTTGATTGTCATTAACAAGTACGAGCGCAAAGGCTCGGAGGACGCGAAGCGCCAGGTGCAAAAGCAGTACCAACGCAGCCGTCTTTTATGGGATAAAGAATTGGATGAAATGCCGGTGTATGGCACGATTGCGAGCCAGTTCAATGACCTTGGGACGAACACGCTTTTCGCCGCGTTGCTTGAGTTGATGAATGAAAAGACAGGTTCTTCGTACGCGTCTAGCCTGCCGACTTCTAAAGATGTGGAAAAGCAGAATGTGATCATTCCGAATGATCGCCGCTATTATTTACGTGAGATCAGTGACACTGTCCGCAACTATCATAAGATGGCTGCTGAACAGGTCGAGTTAGCACGGAAATTGTTCCAGTTGGATGGGGCGATGGAAGCTGCCGGTGGTGCTGGAAACGAGGAGCTCGTTGCTTCACTAGCGGAGCTTCGCCGTGAATACGAGGAAAAACTGACGAGTGACTCCCGCAAAATTTTGGCTGGCTGGGAAGAGAAGAAGGAGAAATACTCCGGTGACCAGTTTGTCACAAAAATCCGTGACAAGGAAATTATCACAAAACTTACCACGAAAACCCTGTCCGGCTTAAAAATTCCAAAAGTGGTCCTGCCAAAATATGTGGACTATGGGGAGATTTTGAAGTGGGTATACCGCGAAAATGTACCTGGAGAATTCCCTTATACAGCAGGGGTGTTCCCGTTCAAACGTGAGGGCGAGGATCCGAAGCGCCAGTTTGCTGGAGAAGGCACACCTGAGCGCACAAACCGCCGCTTCCATTATTTAAGCAAGGATGACGATGCGAAGCGCTTAAGTACAGCATTCGATTCGGTTACCTTGTACGGGGAAGATCCGGCAGAACGTCCGGACATCTACGGGAAAGTCGGGAACAGCGGTGTGAGCATCTGTACCCTTGATGACATGAAAAAGTTATATGCAGGCTTTGACCTGTGTGCGCCTAGTACGTCTGTTTCGATGACCATTAACGGTCCGGCGCCTGTTATTTTGGCGATGTTTATGAACACGGCGATCGATCAGCAGGTGCAAAAGCGAGAAGAGGAGCTTGGACGTGTGTTATCGGTGGAAGAGTTTGCTGAAGTTCGTGCTGTGACCATGCAGACGGTGCGCGGAACGGTGCAGGCGGATATTTTAAAAGAAGACCAAGGCCAGAATACGTGCATTTTCTCGACGGAGTTTGCGCTTCGTGTGATGGGCGATATCCAGCAGTACTTTATCGATAAAAAAGTGCGCAATTACTATTCTGTTTCGATTTCTGGCTACCATATTGCTGAAGCTGGCGCGAATCCGATTACACAATTGGCGTTCACACTTGCCAATGGCTTCACCTATGTTGAGTACTACTTGAGCCGTGGCATGAAAATTGATGACTTTGCACCGAACTTATCGTTCTTCTTCAGTAACGGGCTTGATGCAGAATACACGGTGATCGGTCGCGTGGCACGCCGCATCTGGGCAACGGTCATGAAAAATAAATATGGTGCCAATGAGCGCAGCCAGAAGCTGAAGTATCATATTCAGACGTCCGGTCGTTCCTTGCACGCGCAGGAAATCGACTTCAATGATATCCGTACGACGCTGCAGGCCTTGATGGCGCTTCAGGACAACTGTAACTCGTTGCATACAAATGCCTATGATGAGGCGATTACAACGCCGACAGAAGAGTCTGTGCGCCGTGCGATGGCGATTCAGATGATCATCACAAAAGAACACGGATTGGCGAAAAATGAGAATCCATTACAGGGTGCCTTTGTGGTGGAAGAGCTGACAGATCTTGTGGAAGAAATGGTGCTGCAGGAGTTTGAACGCTTGAATGACCGCGGTGGCGTACTTGGTGCGATGGAAACGCAATATCAGCGTGGGAAGATCCAGGATGAGTCCATGTACTATGAGATGAAAAAACATACAGGGGAGCTTCCGATCATCGGGGTGAACACGTATAAAAATCCGAATCCACCTTCTGAAGACGATTTGAATGACATCGAGCTTGCCCGTTCGACGGAAGAGGAGAAGCAAACGCAGATCCGAAACCTTGCAGCGTTCCAAGAGCGAAATGCCGCGGAAGTGGAAGAGGCCTTGAAGAGATTGAAGCAGGTGGCCATAAGCGGAGGAAACATCTTTGAAGAACTGATGGAAACCGTCCGCGTCGCAAGCCTCGGCCAGATCACCACAGCCCTCTACGAAGTCGGCGGCCAATTCAGACGGAATATGTAATTAAGAAAAAAAGAAGCTAGGGAGACACAGGCTTCCCTGGCCAGGCTAACTATATAGAATTCGACGTGGAGAGAGAAATACCTTTGGGGGTCTGACCCCCCTTTGTTGTTTTTTTCTCTTTTTTATCCGTTTTTCAATTTTTTGAGGGAAAGATTTATTTTATGCTGGATTAAACATTGGTATTTTGTTTATAATGAGTGGTATGGATTTTTCTAGGAATTGCTATGATTATTGTCTTTTTACATATATAGAAAGGATGTGCAGACATTGGCATTAAACCATTTAACGGCAGAAGAAGTGCAAGAGATGTCATTGATCGAAATCGCTACTGCTTTATTTAACGAACAGAAGCAGTCTGTGACTTTTGGCGAACTAATTACGGAGATCAAGAAAATCACCGGTTTTACAGATGAAGATCTTAAGGGCAAGTTGTCTCAGTTCTATACGGACCTGAACATTGACGGCCGTTTCATTTGTATTGGAGAAAACCAATGGGGACTTCGTGCATGGTATCCTTATGATCAAATAGAAGAAGAAACAACCCCTCAGGTTAAGGCGAAGTCCAAAAAGAAGAAGAAGGCTGCAGATGAGGACGATATCGATGCAGACGAATTCGATGAGTTGGATGAAGAAGAATTGGAATTCGACGATTTGGATGATTATGAAGAGGATGAAGTCGAAGAGGAAGACTTTGACGATGCCGATGATGATGATGCAGACGAAGATGATGACGAAGAGTTTGAAGAAGACCTGATCGAAGACGACGAGTACGAACTTGAAGACGATGAGGAAGAAGAAGAAGTGGATGAGGATGAGGAAGAAAACCTTTAATCGCCACTAAAAAAACACTCCCCGGGACGAAACGCGGGGAGTGTTTTTTTAGGCTCTTTTCTCAAAGATTGTTGTTATTCACTAGTAAAAAGTCGGCAGTTGGACTTTTTACTGCTTAGATACTTTAAAAAATGGAACAAAATTTAGTGCGGAAGGGAAAAGAGCACGACATTAAGGTATATAACGAGTTGGTTCATAAGCGTAAAAGCAACAAAGTTTACGAAAAGAGCCTTTTTCTATTGAATCCACCAACAGTGGGAACTTTTTCTTTCATCATACGTAGAAAAGAAAAAGTAACCAAAGAGGGGGAGTATGGTGAAAAAACATACGACGTTAGGAAAAGTGACGTATTGGATTGGTTTTCTTTTTTTTATATTTGGTTTTTTTATCAGGTTTGAGATGCTGGACTACTTTGTCCTTGTCCCGAGCAGCTCGATAGCTACCGCGTATATTTTTATCGGCATTTCGCTCCTTTTATCGTCGAATTTCATGATTAAGGGGAAGAAGAGTGAAAATTCGTAAGTTGATTACAGTCCTTGACTTTTGCCCCTCAACTAGGTAGAATCTTTTTTGGGCTCCTTAAAAAAGGACACGTATGATTTGTTAAACATATACACGCTCCCCTTGCTGCAAATGCTGGCAAGTGGGGCGTTTTTTATTTTATTAGTGAATAAACATCCATATGCTGTACCTGAGAAATTAGGGGCAGCTTCATTTTTTAATGGCTGTTTTCGTAAACTTTATTGCTATTACGTATTTTTAAATCATCTAGTGAATAGCAACAATCTTTGAGAAAAGAGCCTTTTTAATAAATGAATTTCGTGTTTTTGACTAATGATAAAAATGTTAAATGCCTCTCAAGAAGCATGTTCGTTACTTATTACTATTTTTAAATAAAATTATTTCGAGGGGGAGACAGCATGACAAAGTATATTTTCGTAACAGGTGGCGTTGTGTCATCTCTAGGTAAAGGGATTACTGCTGCATCTTTGGGCAGATTGTTAAAAAATCGCGGATTGGACGTGACGATCCAGAAGTTTGATCCATATATCAACGTGGACCCAGGTACGATGAGTCCTTATCAGCATGGTGAGGTATTCGTGACAGGTGACGGTGCGGAAACAGATTTGGACTTAGGTCACTATGAGCGTTTCATCGACATCAACCTGAACAAATATTCCAACGTGACTACAGGGAAAATCTATTCCACTGTACTGAAGAAAGAGCGCCGCGGCGACTACTTGGGCGGAACAGTTCAGGTTATCCCACACATCACAAACGAAATTAAAGAGCGCGTGTTCCGTGCTGGCCGTGAGACAAATGCGGACGTAGTCATCACAGAGATCGGCGGGACAGTGGGGGACATCGAGTCACTTCCATACCTAGAGGCAATCCGCCAAATCAAGAGCGACATCGGTCGTGACAACGTGATGTACATCCACTGTACGCTTGTTCCTTACATCCGTGTGGCAGGCGAGTTGAAAACAAAGCCTACACAGCACAGTGTAAAAGAACTTCGCGGTCTTGGAATTCAACCAAACATCATCGTATTGCGTTCAGAAATGCCGATCTCCCAAGATATGAAAGATAAGATTGCCTTGTTCTGTGATATCGACGAGAAGGCAGTTATCGAATCTATCGATGCTGACACGCTTTACGAAGTGCCACTAGCTTATCAGGCGCAAAACATGGACAACATCGTGGTGGACCACCTGAAGCTGGAGGCAAAGGGTGAGGCAGACATGACCGAATGGACGGCACTTGTGAACAAGGTGAAAAACCTTTCCAAGAAAACGACAATCGCCCTTGTCGGAAAATATGTGGAGCTTCAGGATGCTTACCTATCTGTTGCAGAAGCGTTGCGTCATGCTGGATACGAGTACGATGCAGATGTGAAGATCAACTGGATCAACTCTGAAGAAGTAACAGCCGACAATGTGGACGAGCTATTGAACAGTGCGGACGGAATCCTTGTACCAGGTGGTTTCGGCGATCGTGGGGTAGAAGGGAAAATCGAAGCGATCCGCTATGCGCGTGAGAACAAGGTGCCATTCTTCGGTATCTGCCTTGGCATGCAGCTTGCTTCTGTCGAGTTTGCGCGTAACGTTCTTGGATTTGAAGGCGCACATTCCGCTGAGCTTAACCCGGAAACGCCATACCCAGTCATCGACCTTTTACCTGAACAAAAAGACATCGAGGACCTTGGCGGAACATTGCGCCTTGGATTATACCCTTGTAAGTTGAACGACGATTCCTTGGCACAAAAAGCTTACGCGGACGAAGTGGTCTATGAACGCCACCGTCACCGCTATGAGTTCAACAACCAATATCGTCAACAAATGGAAGAGCACGGATTCATCTTCTCCGGTACAAGCCCTGACGGCCGCCTGGTAGAAGTAATTGAGATCAAAGACCACCCATGGTTCCTTGCATCCCAATTCCATCCAGAATTCTCTTCCAGACCAAACCGCCCACAACCACTATTCCGCGACTTTGTGGCAGCATCTTTGAAAAATGCTGAGGTAATGGCGTAATTCTAAAGACATACAAAAAGCTCAGAGTTCCTATGCTCTGAGCTTTTTTCATATTATTTATCACGATTCGTGACTTTGTATTTCTCACCTTTGCCATCATAGGTGATCCATTCCCCAACAGGCTCGCCCTTCTCAAAATACCCAGACCGCTTGATGGTCCCATCGGCACGATACCACTCCCAATAGCCTTCTGGTTGATCCCCAGACAGTTTCCCCTTAGACCAAATGGTTTTGCCGTTTGCATGGTACTTTATTGTGTACCCATCGATCACTTCTAATGGTTTTTCTATTACTCCATTTTCCGTTTTTATATCACACTTTTTGTTTTCCATCCTTATCGCTTTGCCTCCCATTCATATAAACAATGCGCATCCACTATGTCTAATAGCTTAAACTCGTGCGTCTCATAAAACTCTCGGAGCTTCTCACTGCCCGCCACACAATCTAACCGAATCTTGTCATAGCCTAACTCTTCCACATGCTGCTTGATCCATCCCACGAGGTAGTCTCCAAGTCCCTCGCCTTTATATTCAAGAGCAACAGCTAGCTTATGTAGATAAACCGTACCCTGGGCATCCTCTTGTCCCCACAGGTGAACATCCCACTCTTCCTGCGTATCTGACAGCATAAAGGTAGCCGCCGCTTGAGGCGCGGGTGCAGCCTGATTCAGGTGGTTGCTCGTTACGTTTACCTTATAAAATGACCCCTTTGCCACGAGCTCTAAAATCTCCTCGTCCTCTTGTCCAGTAAGGAGGAAGCCCCACTGTTTGGAACCCTTCCGTTGTAAGTCAATAGCGCGGCTTTTCAGCAACTCTACTATTTGCGGCCCATCTCCGGGTGTCGCTTTATCTATTAACAAATATTGATTTAAATTTAACACTCTCGAAACCTCCCATGAAAAAATAACTTATGAGTTGTTTCGATAAATTTGGCCAATATCCTTTAAAATTTTTTTAAGATTACTCCCGGAGCATAGGACTGCCAATCCGAACGCCGCCTTACTTAGGGGGGAAACTAAGGAAACTGTCATCGTTGAGGCCAAACGGTGACAGAATAGTGGAGGAAAGTAGAGAGTGTCACCGAAGGAGCCGAACGCCGCCAAAGTAGGGGTTAACCTAAGAAAACTGCCACCGTACTAAATTGCGCTACCCAAAGTCTCTTCCTACTCCTGCTCCTCCAAAATCTCTGTTAAGGTAAAAGCCACCCCGTGGTAAACATATAAAGCCACCATACTGGAAGGGAAACCGAAACGTTCCCCATCATCACCAGGGATCAAAGGCTTCTTCAGTTTCATGTCGATATGTACATCGGCCAAATTTTCCAAGGTTTCCGCTTCTGTCGATTCCGTTGCATCAACCACCGTCGAAATTCCGACAATCTCAATGCCAAGCTCCTTCAATGCCTTTGCAGTACTGATTGCTTCTTCATCTGTCGAAAAACGGGACACAATCAACGCACGATCTGTATCCGTAAGATCGTGATAGCTGTCCAGGTCTGATAAAAGTTTAGCCCCTGCAAGCGGCTCCGCTCCCTCTGTCGCCTCCGCCTCGATCGCTTTCATTTCTTTCACTCCATGCACATAAATCCTTCCATCCCCGACAGCCGCCTGAGCAAGCAACCTAGCCGCATCCTCAAAGGCAAACTCCTCACTCGAACCAATCCTATTAAACACACCCTGCAACTGCGTCGTAAAAATCTTCAACATCCTAACCATCACACTCCATCACCAAATAAAATTACCTAAAATATCACTATTACCATTCCCCAAAACCCAACAAAAAGAAGGCAGTACGACATAAAGGGCAAAAATCCTAGAGGGGTCTGACCCCTTTTCGTTCCTCTTATTCCTACAAATTTCGACAACAACCAAGTCGGCCGGGGCCTTCTATGTCAAGGGGGAAAGTCCTGCCGGGGTCTGACCCCTTTTGAAAATTTCCTCACTCCCAAAAAATTTCCCGGTCGAAAAAGGAGGAAATAAGACTATTATAGTAGAATTAGGTGGGTGGATGGAAACGGATTGATTATTTTTAGAGATGGGGTGTTATGGTGGGTCAAAAATTACTGATTGTGGATGACCAGTATGGGATACGGATCTTGTTGAATGAAGTGTTCCAGAAGGAAGGTTATCAAACGTTTCAGGCAGCGAACGGTTACCAAGCATTAGATATCGTGGAAAAGCATTCACCGGACTTAGTATTGTTAGACATGAAGATCCCCGGGATGGACGGAATTGAGATTTTAAAGAGACTAAAAGCGATCAATTCCGATATCCAAGTCATCATCATGACCGCTTATGGAGAGTTGGATATGATTCAGGAATCCAAAGATCTCGGAGCGATTACGCATTTTGCCAAACCATTCGATATTGACGAAATCAGAGATGCGGTACGCAAAAACATGCCGCGTCACTCGGTCTGAAACGCAAGAATTCTTACTGAATATTAAAACATTTTAGGTGTTATCGCTTACATGGGAAAACGGCATGCTACAACAGTTGCCGTTTTTCTTCATAGTTGATATGCTAGGTGTTGGATAAAAATCAACCGTCAAGTTTTGACTTTGTTCCTCCCTTATACATAACTGGTTTTCCATTTGGTCAAGCTAGTTTTGATATGGGTGATATTTTACAAACGGAAAAACTTTTCGGAGTGAATATAATACGAAGGAGGATGTTATTATGCCTTTAGTTTCCATGACAGAAATGCTGAAAAAAGCAAATGCAGAAGGCTATGCGGTAGGTCAGTTCAACCTGAACAACCTAGAGTTCACACAGGCAATTCTACAAGCGGCACAGGAGGAGAATTCACCAGTTATCCTTGGTGTTTCTGAAGGTGCGGCTCGTTATATGGGTGGCTTCAAAACAATCGTAGCATTAGTGAAAGCGTTAATGGAAGAGTACGGTGTGACTGTACCTGTAGCGATTCACTTAGACCACGGTTCAAGCTATGAGTCTTGTGCAAAAGCGATCCACGCTGGATTTACTTCTGTAATGATCGATGCTTCTCACCATCCATTTGAGGAGAATATTGAAACAACTTCCAAAGTTGTAGAATTAGCACACTTCCACGGAGTTTCTGTTGAGGCAGAGCTTGGTGTTGTAGGTGGACAAGAAGATGACGTGATTGCGGATGGCGTAATCTATGCAGATCCACAAGAGTGTGAAGAGCTTGTAAAGCGCACAGGTATTGATTGCCTAGCTCCAGCTTTAGGTTCCGTCCACGGCCCTTACAAAGGCGAACCGAACCTTGGCTTCAAAGAGATGGAAGACATCAACAACCGTGCTGGTGTTCCTCTAGTACTTCACGGTGGAACTGGAATCCCTACGCATGACATCCAAAAAGCGATCTCTTTTGGGACAGCTAAAATCAATGTAAACACAGAAAACCAAATTGCATCTGCAAAAGCAGTTCGTGAAACACTTGCTGCGAAAACAGAAGAGTACGATCCTCGTAAATACCTAGGGCCTGCTCGCGACGCAATCAAAGATACAGTAAAAGGCAAAATGCGCGAATTTGGATCTTCCAACAAAGCGTAAATCTTAGTTCCCCCTGTTGATTGAAGAGCAAGGTGTGAGACTCCTGAGGGAGATAGCGGTAGCTTGAGACCCCGCAGGCGCAGCCGAGGAGGCTCAAGCATCGCCCCTAGGAAAGCGAGCACCTGGAACGGAAATCAACAGGAGTAACAACTGATACATTTATGTTTCAACCAACAAGATAATTCAACCAACAACAAGGCAACCATCACAGAACCGCCACACCAGGCGGTTTTGTTCTATTTCTCAATGAAAGCGTAAACAATAACGGCAAAAGGGAGAGACAAACATGAAATTTTTTATCGACACAGCGAACCTGGAAGAAATTAAAGAAGCGCATGCACTGGGGCTACTTGCGGGAGTAACGACAAACCCAAGCCTTGTGGCAAAAGAAAACATTTCCTTCGAAGACCGCCTACGCGAAATCACGGAATTCGTGGAGGGTTCTGTCAGTGCGGAAGTCATTGCACTTGATGCAGAAGGCATGATCGAAGAGGGGAAAGCACTTGCGGCAATCGCACCGAACATTACGGTGAAAGTGCCGATGACGCCAGATGGGTTGAAAGCGGTAAAAGCATTCAGTGACCTGAACATCAAAACAAACGTGACCCTCATTTTTAACGCCAATCAAGCATTGATGGCAGCGAGAGCGGGAGCTACTTATGTTTCTCCTTTCCTTGGACGCCTTGATGACATCGGACAAAATGGAATGGACCTTGTTTCCACCATTGCTGACATTTTCGCGATCCACGATATCCCAACGGAAATCATCGCAGCTTCCATCCGTCACCCGATGCACATTACGGAGGCTGCCCTAAAAGGGGCGCACATCGCGACCGTTCCTTACAAAGTGCTGATGCAACTCTTCGGACACCCGTTAACAGACCAAGGCATCGAGAAGTTCTTGGCTGACTGGAATAACCGCCAGCAATAAATTTTATAAAATAATTCGTACGCCCCTGCTGAAAATGAGCAGGGGTATTTTTTTATCTTTTTTTCGACAAAAAGGTTGTGTCGAATATAGGCGTATGGTATCAAATATTACGATTTCATAAAGAATCATGCTTTTTCATATATGAAAATAAATATTTCGTGTAAACTAATAGGTAACGTAAAATTTTACGATTGGTAATAATTGTGTATAATAGACAATAGCACTTTTGGAAACCAACCTCGCCTTGAAGGGAGAACTATATGGAAAAGTTAAAGATTCTTGGTGGTAATAAGTTAAATGGTACCGTACGCGTTAGTGGAGCGAAAAATAGTGCAGTGGCCTTGATCCCTGCAACCATTCTAGCGGACTCACCCGTTACGATCGAAGGGTTACCGCAAATATCAGATGTTGAAATTTTAAGCAGCCTGCTTGAGGAAATCGGCGGAAGCGTATCATTGGAAGGGGAAGACCTTACAGTCGATCCATCCAAAATGATTGCGATGCCTCTACCAAGCGGAAAAGTGAAAAAACTCCGTGCTTCCTATTATTTGATGGGAGCGATGCTTGGCCGCTTCAAGAAAGCGGTAGTCGGCCTGCCTGGTGGCTGTCATTTAGGCCCAAGACCGATTGATCAGCATATAAAAGGCTTTGAAGCCCTTGGAGCAGAAGTAACAAACGAACAAGGCGCCATCTACCTTCGCGCTGAAGAGCTAAGAGGGGCACGCATTTACCTTGATGTGGTAAGTGTCGGTGCAACGATCAACATCATGCTTGCAGCAGTAAAGGCAAAAGGCAGAACCATCATTGAAAATGCTGCAAAAGAACCTGAAATCATCGATGTGGCAACACTTCTAAGCAGCATGGGCGCAAAAATCAAAGGTGCCGGAACAGATGTCATCCGTATCGATGGCGTGGAAAACCTGCATGGTTGCAAACACACGATCATCCCTGACCGTATCGAAGCTGGTACATACATGATCATGGCTGCTGCAACCGGCGGCGAAATGATCATCGATAATGTCATCCCGACTCACATGGAGCCGCTGATCGCCAAGCTTCGTGAAATGGGCGTGAGCATTGATATCAACAACGACCAGGATCAGGTACTTGTCGTTCCTGGCGAAAAACTGAAGGCGGTTGACGTGAAAACGCTCGTCCATCCGGGCTTCCCGACCGACCTCCAGCAGCCGATGACAACCCTGCTGACAAAAGCAGAAGGCACAAGCATCGTGACCGACACGATCTATTCGGCCCGTTTCAAACACGTGGATGAACTGCGTCGTATGAACGGCCAGATCAAAGTGGAAGGCCGCTCTGCCATCATCAACGGCCCTGTCCAACTTCAAGGCGCCAAAGTAAAAGCAAGCGACCTCCGTGCAGGAGCGGCACTTGTCATTGCAGGCCTCTTGGCTGACGGACTGACGGAAGTGACTGGTCTTGAGCATATCGATCGTGGCTACAGCCACCTTGAAGAAAAGCTAGAAGGACTAGGTGCCACCATCTGGCGCGAAAAGCTGACAGAAGAAGAAATCGAGCAAATGCAGAATTCATAAATTTTTAGGAGAAAGAGGGAATCCAAGTGGGTTCCTTCTTTTTTGCGTTGCCACCTGTGCAATGAATTGCGGGGTGAAGGACTCTGTCTGGATGCTCCGCGAAAAGTGAACACCTAGGACGGAAGGTACCCGGAGTTGTCTATAAGCATCAAGTTTTGTTTTTTCACAATTCCACTTTCAAATCCCGACAAATGTGATATACTATTAACGAAAAGTATAGCACAATGCCTTTGGTTGCACAGACAACCTCCAGGCCTACCATAAAAAATAACTAGATTCATAGAACACAAAGGGAGTGGGACAAATGGAAAGAAGTTTATCCATGGAATTGATTCGAGTGACAGAAGCGGCGGCTTTATCATCTGCACGCTGGATGGGACGCGGAGACAAAGACAGTGCGGACGGTGCAGCTACTTCCGCCATGCGTGACGTTTTTGACACGGTGCCGATGAAAGGGACCGTCGTGATTGGTGAAGGGGAAATGGACGAAGCACCTATGCTCTATATCGGCGAAAAGCTTGGTACCGGCTATGGACCACGCGTCGACGTTGCTGTTGACCCGCTAGAAGGGACTAGCATCGTAGCATCAGGGGGCTGGAATGCACTGGCGGTACTTGCGATTGCCGATCATGGAAACCTGCTTCATGCACCGGATATGTACATGGATAAAATAGCCGTAGGTCCTGCTGCGGTCGGGAAAATTGATATTAACGCTTCTGTCACAGATAACCTGAGAGCGGTCGCAGAAGCGAAAAACAAGGATATCGAAGACGTAGTGGCTGTCATCTTGAACAGACCTCGCCACGAAAAAATCATCGCAGAACTTCGGGAGGCAGGCGCTCGTATCAAGCTGATTGACGATGGAGATGTTGCTGCAGCCATTAACACAGCGTTCGATCATACAGGTGTAGATATCCTGTTCGGTTCTGGTGGCGCACCGGAAGGCGTGATCGCTGCCGTCGCACTGAAATGTCTTGGAGGCGAAATCCAAGGAAAATTACTACCACAAAATGAAGAAGAATTAATTCGCTGCCGCAAGATGGGAATTGAAGACATCGATGCGGTCCTAAGAATGGAAGACCTTGTCCGCGGTGATGACGCGATTTTCGCTGCCACAGGCGTAACCGATGGCGAACTTCTTCGCGGAGTCCAGTTCAAAGGGACCAATGCAACTACCCACTCCGTCGTCATGCGTGCAAAATCAGGAACCGTCCGCTTCATCGATGGCCAGCATAACATTAAGAAAAAACCAAACTTGGTATTTAAGCCTTAATAAATAATAAGCGGTCAAGCAGAGTTACCCAGTCGATTGCAGTGCAAGGTGTGAGACTCCTGCGGGAATAAAGGTAGCTTGTGACCTCACAGCGAAGCGAGGAGGCTCAACCACCTTCCCGCGAAAAGCAAACACCTGGAACGAAAATCAACTGAGCGTCAAAGCGAAACCTTAATAAAACCGTAAATGGAACCTCCCATTTACGGTTTTCCAATATAAATACGTCAAAAAAACTTCCCACTCCTCGAATAGTGTACTAGAGATGACCTACCATTATCGACAGATTTAGAGGAAATACAAGAATATTCCCCAGAAAATAAACGGGACAATCAAAGCTTGTCTATAGAAAATAGTTGCTTAAAAGGGCATTTTGTGGGTAAAATAAACAATACTACGAGTATTTATGCAAAATCTACCTTATATCTTCCTAGCGATTCTTCTACATTTTCTTCATAAGGAGAGTTTATCCCACAAACACGAGGGAATCAGTCCTCACTTGGCATCCAATCCATTATCCAAACAAAGTGAAGCGACTCGCCGTATTTCCCATCCTTCGAACTTAAATTCAGCTTGAATCAGTGTTGGAAGACTTACAATTCATACGACCGTTACAACAATTAAACGAATAGAGTGGTGTTTTCTTTTTATGGATTTAACTATTTCTCACTTAGAAAATTTAAAACTAAAAGAATTATACGAGTTTGCCCGTCAGCACAAGGTTTCCTACTACAGCAAGCTGACCAAAAAAGAACTTATTTTTGCTATTTTAAAAGCTCAGGCTGAAAAAGACGGCCTGTTGTTCATGGAAGGGGTTTTAGAGGTCATCCAATCGGAAGGCTTCGGTTTCCTACGTCCAATCAACTATTCTCCAAGTTCAGAAGACATCTATATTTCCGCATCACAAATCCGTCGTTTTGACCTTCGAAATGGGGACAAGGTATCTGGAAAGGTGCGTCCTCCAAAAGAGAATGAGCGCTATTACGGACTTTTACATGTAGAAGCGGTGAACGGGGACGATCCGGAATCTGCAAAAGAACGTGTGCATTTCCCAGCTTTGACGCCTTTATATCCGGATCGCCAAATTGTGTTGGAAACAAAGCCTAAAGGCCTTTCCACACGTATCATGGACTTGATTGCACCGGTAGGTTTCGGTCAGCGAGGTCTAATCGTTGCCCCTCCTAAAGCTGGTAAAACGATGTTGATCAAGGAAATTGCGAACAGCATCACGACAAATCATCCGGAAGCGGAACTGATTGTCCTTTTGATCGACGAACGTCCTGAGGAAGTAACAGACATCGAGCGTTCCGTTGCTGGAGACGTGGTAAGCTCTACATTTGACGAAGTGCCTGAAAACCACATCAAAGTGGCTGAGCTTGTATTGGAGCGTGCACTTCGCCTTGTAGAGCACAAGCGTGACGTAATTATCCTGATGGACAGCATCACACGTCTGGCACGTGCGTACAACCTGGTCATCCCGCCAAGTGGACGTACACTTTCTGGTGGTATCGACCCAGCAGCATTCCACCGTCCAAAGCGTTTCTTCGGTGCTGCACGGAATATTGAAGAGGGTGGAAGCTTGACGATCCTTGCGACCGCACTTGTGGACACTGGTTCCCGTATGGATGATGTCATCTATGAGGAATTCAAAGGTACAGGTAACATGGAGCTGCATCTTGACCGTCAACTTGCAGAACGCCGTATCTTCCCGGCCATCGACATCCGTCGTTCCGGTACGCGTAAAGAAGAGCTTCTTATCCCGAAAGATCATCTGGATAAGCTATGGGCCATCCGCAAAACGATGTCCGACTCTCCGGATTTTGCAGAAAAACTATTGCGTAGACTTCGCCAGTCCAAGACAAATCAGGAATTCTTCGAAATGCTGGAAGAGGACCAAAAGGCTGGAACGGCAAAACGCTAACAATATAAAACTAATGCGCGCCCTGCTTCGGCGGGGGGCGTTTTGTATTTTTGTGAGGGAGGAGCGGAGTGTGTGAAAACGGAAATGTCCAAAGATTTGCCGTTTCTGTACAAACATTTTGCATTCTTGTCCAAAGATTTCGGTTACTTGTCCGAAGTTTCCTCTCAAATGTCCGAACGGAATTTTAAAATGTCGAAACCACCTGTAATTTTGACCGAACGTTCCTGTAGAATGTCCGAACCGACGTAAAAAGAGCTCTATGAATGTCCGAACAAGCGAGGTAAATGTCCGAACCCAGTTCCACCACCTCAAAATCGAGTAAAAAACACGAATATAATGCTCTTCCGCAAAAAAATGTCCGTCCAACCATCAACATCCCCCACAAGGAAAACATTGGCTACCCCACCTTTGCATATAACTCCAAAAGTAATCTTGCAAAACGTGTCATAAGTTGATATAATTTCATCAGTGTGTTTTTAAGATAAGTGATGGCGACCCAAGTGGTTGGTATCATTTGAATGATAACTCTGTTTCGAAAGACTCAGGGCGAAAAGGAGATGACAAGAATGAAAGCTGGAATTCACCCGGATTACCGTAAAGTTGTATTCATGGACATCAACACTAGTTTCAAATTCATCACAGGTTCTACGATGAAAACAAACGAAACTATTGAATGGGAAGACGGTACTACTTACCCTCTAATCAAAGTTGAGATCTCTTCTGATTCTCACCCATTCTACACTGGACGTCAGAAGCATGCTGCTGCTGATGGACGTGTTGAGCGTTTCAACAAAAAATACGGCCTTAAGTAATAAAGTAAAACAGGCAGGTTATCCTATATCTTGCCTGTTTTTTTACTTCTATTTTTACATAATTCAGTGCTTAGGTTCAGGTCGCTAAGCACTTTTTATACGTAAAATTTTCAAAAAGGAGAGGCCGTTTATGTATGTAATGAAGCATTCCGGTTGGGTGGAAGCGATTTGTGGCAGCATGTTTTCGGGTAAATCCGAAGAACTGATTCGCCGCATGAGACGTTCCCAATTTGCCAAGCAGGAAATTCAAGTATTTAAGCCAGCCATCGATAACCGTTATAGTGATGAAGCTGTTGTTTCCCACAATGGAACCTCCATCATTGCCATGCCAGTTCCAACGTCGCAATCGATTTTGGATCAGGTAGAAGAGAATACGGATGTTGTCGGCATTGATGAAGTGCAATTTTTCGATGATCAAATTGTGGAAGTGGTACAGGAATTGGCCAACAAAGGCTACTGTGTCATTGTTGCTGGACTAGATCAGGACTTCCGTGGAGAGCCGTTCGGAAAAATGCCGGAGCTTTTGGCAATAGCAGAATCCGTGACGAAGCTGCAAGCGGTTTGTGCCGTCTGTGGATCCCCTGCAAGCCGTACACAACGTTTGATCAATGGTGAACCGGCTTGTTACGATGACCCAATCATATTGGTGGGCGCTTCGGAATCATACGAACCTCGCTGTCGCCATCATCATGAAGTTCCTCACAAAGTGTCCGTACTGCAAGCAATGAAAAAATAATGAAGCTCTTTTCTCAAATATTGTAGCTATCATCAAGAAAAAAATTTACCGCTTTAGTTCATCCAATATGCAAGTGTTCTGATTCATACAAGCAGGAAAATAGCACGACAGTAACGTAGTCAACGGATGATACTAACATATTTATAAGCAACCATGTTTGCGAAAACAACCAATAATATTTCCTAAATTTAGTCCGTAAGATATAAGAAAAAGAGGATACGCTAAGAAACAGGAGGTGTTTGCATGAAACATGCAGTCCTGTTACTGGTGGTATGCTCTTTTTTTATTAGTGGATGCAGCGGCGAACAGCGCTTTGGCGCGAAGGAAGATTTCGATGGAGAGCGATTGATTGGTGTGAGGAACGATGATCAAGAGGGCTTTTATAGACGAGACCTCGATACAGAGGACTACAACACCAACCAAAATCCAAATTTCCTTGATCTCTCAGAAGACCGTCTCGACTATGGAGACGATCAAAATAAGTTTGTTGAAGTAATTGAGATGAACAGCGACCTTGAACCTGGACCCGTCTACATAACCGGAGACACGGCAAGAGTCACTGCCTATGCGCCAAGTGGCATCTCAAAAAAAGAAAAGAAACGTGTGCAAAAAGAGCTCAACGAAAAGTTTCTTGAGGTCACACCCCGCTACCACGTCAAGCTGACAATTAAAGAAAGATAAGCATGACTCGTTCTGAATTTTCGGGACGGGTTTTTCTTTTATAGGTGGGACTTCCAGCCAGTTCCGGCGATGATGGTTTTGACGCACTACTTAACGTATACTATAATTAGAATGTTGTAGATATAAAAATAATTACAGAATTGTTCTGTATACATTATAGAGGTGAATGCACGTGTTTGATCGTTTGCAGGCAGTAGAGATGCGTTATGAGAAATTGACGGAGCTATTGAGTGATCCGGAAGTCATCAGCGATACGAAAAAGCTGCGCGAGTACTCAAAAGAGCAGTCCGATATTCAGGAGACGGTGGAAGCATACCGTGAGTACAAGGCTGTCAAAGAACAGTTGGACGATGCGAAAGCGATGCTTGAAGATAAATTGGATGCCGATATGCGCGAGATGGTGAAAGAGGAGATTTCTGAGCTTGAAGAGCAACAGGAAAGCTTGGCAGAGCGCCTACATATTCTTCTTTTGCCAAAAGATCCGAACGACGACAAGAACGTAATCATGGAGATCCGCGGAGCAGCGGGTGGAGATGAGGCGGCGTTGTTTGCAGGCGATCTATACCGCATGTACAGCCGATATGCCGAGGCTCAAGGCTGGAAAACAGAAGTGATGGAAGCGGCGTCCACAGGGGTCGGCGGCTACAAGGAGATCATTTTCATGATCTCTGGTAAAGGGGCATACTCCAAGCTTAAATTTGAAAATGGCGCACACCGTGTGCAACGTGTTCCGGAAACGGAATCTGGCGGACGGATTCACACTTCAACTGCGACGGTTGCTGTATTGCCTGAGGCGGAAGAAGTTGAAATCGAAATCCATGACAAGGATATCCGCGTAGATACATTCGCATCGAGTGGGCCAGGTGGACAATCCGTTAACACGACGATGTCTGCCGTTCGTCTGACACATATCCCGACAAACACGGTGGTTTCCTGTCAAGACGAAAAATCACAGATCAAGAATAAAGAAAAAGCGATGAAAGTCCTTCGTGCCCGTGTGTACGATAAGTTCCAACGCGAAGTACAAGCTGAATATGATGCGAACCGTAAGCAGGCGGTAGGTACCGGTGACCGCTCCGAGCGAATTCGTACGTACAACTTCCCGCAAAATCGTGTAACCGATCACCGTATCGGCCTGACCATTCAAAAACTTGATCAGATCCTTCAAGGAAAGCTTCAAGAAGTCATTGACGCACTGATCATGGAAGACCAAGCGCTAAGAATGGAACAGATGGAGAAATGATGAAGGCCATGAAGGTGTACGAAGCCCTGAACTGGGCTTCTTCTTTTTTAAAAAAGAACGATCGCGACGAAAATGCGGGAGAATTGTTGTTGCGACACCATATGAAACTGGATCGTGCCCAGCTTTTTAGTAGAATGCAAGAAATGATGCCGATGGAGATGCAAAGCTCTTTCATTTTCAATGTGCATAAACATGTAGCTGGAATTCCAGTGCAGTACTTGATGGGAAAAGAGGATTTCTACGGCCGCAGCTTTTTTGTTAGTGAAGAAGTATTGATTCCAAGGCCGGAAACAGAAGAGCTTGTCGTCGGCGTGTTGGACCGGGTGAAAAAGCACTTTGGTGCTGGTTTTGAAGCTGATGCTGAAAAATTGAGCGTTGTGGATGTCGGGACAGGTAGTGGTGCCATTGCGATCACATTGGCGCTGGAAAATAGTCGCCTTTCGGTAAAGGCAACAGATATCGCCGGTGAATCCCTCGAAGTGGCGATAGATAATGCGGAAGCATTGGAGGCTGATGTAGAGTTTCTTCAAGGTGACTTGCTGCTTCCATTCATCGAACAGGATATCAAGGTGGATGTGGTCGTTTCCAATCCACCCTATATTCCGCAAAAAGAATACGAGGGGTTATCAACGGTCGTGAAGGATTTCGAACCTTACCGCGCATTGGTCGGCGGCGTGTCAGGCTTGGAATTCTATGAGCGTTTCATGGACGAGCTTCCAAAAGTGCTGAAAGAGCGCGCAATTGTGGCGTTTGAAGTAGGCATGGGACAAGGTGAAGACGTGAAAGGGTTGCTGGAAAAGACATTTCCTCATGCGACGGTGGAGGTTGTGCTGGACATCAACGGAAAAGATCGGATGGTATTTGCTGAGATAGGCTAAGTGAAGATAGGTTGTCTGAGTAGGTTCAAGTGAATAGAAGAAGGGAGCTGCACCTTGCTGCGGCTGGATTGGGCAAGGTGTGGTTGTTTATCGGTCGGCGGAAGCGTTTGGGTTTTTACGCCCCAGATTTATGCTTCCATCATAGCTCCGTCTTCCTGCTGGGGTCTGGCAAGTGTCAGGCCTCTATTTGTTTTTTCTTCAACGAACTTCACAAAAGCTTGGCGGATTTCTTCCTTTTTTTCCGCTGTGCACAAATTTATCAACTGGGACAGGTTCGAATCATAAGAGATGGAGCGATGGTAGTGATGGTAAAATGCTTTACCCGTCATCCATCTGCCGCCTACCAGAATTTCGAAAACGATAGGAATGCTGATGTGATTGAACGCACCCTTCATTTCTCCAATGCGAAATGCTTCAATGTTGCAAGTAAACGATCTCATAAAGCTATTCTTCCTTTCCAAAAATACATAAAATCTAAACTAACACGTCCTATTCATATACCCGCTCCCACCACCCTTAAAACCTCCAAACTAGCAAACTACCAAAACCAGTGAACTGGTGAATGGGGTTTCGACGTGGAAGGGAAAAATCCTTTGAGGGTCTGACCCCTTATTTTTCGACATCATCAATCCCGTCATCCCACTGGATTCCGCGTTCGACATGGGCGAGGGAATTCCTTCAGGGGTCTGACCCCTTTTTTAAATTTTTTTAGTTTTATCTCTCAACTTTTTGCATTTTAGTAGTTTAGGATTTTTGGTTTTTGCCTAGACTGTTTGCTAGAGGGGAGTTGGGGGATATGTTGAAGAAAAATAAAATTACTTTATATATAGTATTACTTTTTGTGGGGGCTTATCTTTCGCTTTTGGGAGAGCAGGCGACGGCTGGAGCGGACGTGAAGAATGGTGCGATGGTGATTCCGGATGAGGCGATCAGGCTTCGCATCCTGGCCAACAGTGATAACGAGCAGGATCAGGAGTTGAAACGGAAGATTCGTGACCGTGTAAACGAAGAGATCACGGTTTGGGTGGAAGGATTGACTTCGATGGAGAATGCTCGCGAAGTGATCACTGGCAACATGGATGAGATCGAACAGATCGTAGAAGAAGTTATGGCGGAAGAAGGCATGGTTCAGTCCTATAACGTCGATTTTGGCAGAGTGGACTTTCCAACAAAAATGTACGGCAAATTCATTTATCCTGCTGGGGATTATGAGGCAATCTTGATTACTCTTGGAAAAGGCACGGGAGCCAACTGGTGGTGCGTGCTATTCCCTCCATTATGTTTCTTGGACTTTTCAAATGGAGAGGCAACAGCAAGTCCTTTTGAAGAAGAGGAGACAGCGGAAGTGACGACGGTTGCAACTACAGTTAAAGCAGATGCTGCTGCAGAAAGTACACAAGAATTTATCGTGGACGAGGAACCAGAAGAAGTAGAAGTACAGTTCTTCCTAGTAGAACTTCTATCTTCTCTATGGAATAAAATTGCCGGATAAGGTTCTACTTTTTCACCTATCTCAATAGAGTAGTAATAGAAAAATTACTAGATGAGGTGAAAAAGTATGAAAATATTACGGTCTGCAACACAGGACGACCTTTGGGCATTACTGGTGTTTTTACGAAGAGCCAATATACATGTGGCTGGTTTGGAAGATAAAATAGAAGATTTTATCATTCTGGAAGAAGAGAATGAGGGTATTTGTGGAACAATAGGAATAGAAACGTACGGAAAAGCAGGGTTGTTGAGATCTCTCGTCATCGGGCCGGCTGTCAAACAGTTTCAGCTGTTGCAGATGTTCGAGCACACCCAACAGCACGCAAGAAAAAAGGGGCTTGAGCAGCTCTACCTAGTTACCAACAAAAACAACTTCATACAATTTTTCGAACTGCTCAACTTCTATCCACAACCTATACACACAGCACCACCAACCATGCTCGAATCCGACTTCTTTGCTGAAATCACCCAACAAGCGGACTGCACCTTGATGGTATGTGAACTTTAAAGGGGTCAGACCCCTTTCATCAAGCTAACGCATTAACGTATAGCGGGTCAGACCCCTTTCATCAAGCTAACGCATTAACGCACAGCGGGTCAGACCCTTTTTAAAACCCCTTTTTATCTTTAAATCCACAAAGTTATCCACGGAATGGACAGGCTTTATCCACAGTTTGTGGATAAGGCTTGTGTTATTTGTGGAAGTTCTTTATACTTTCAGGAGAAAAACCTTACATATTCACATGTTAATAGATTGTAGAATGAGGGATTATTTATGAATACGAAATTATGGGCTGTGGATAAAGAGAATCCGATTAAACATAGTTATCCACAGATCAAGCAGGCTGCTGACCTTTTAGAGCAGGGGGAAGTGGTGGCATTCCCAACGGAGACGGTATATGGACTTGGTGCGAATGCCTTGTCCGATCAAGCTGTATTAAAGATTTTTGAAGCGAAGGGACGTCCAAGTGACAACCCATTGATTGTGCATATAACGAAACAAGAGCAACTGACAGGACTTGTGGATAACTTGACGCAGACTGCCCATAAGTTAATGGACGCTTTCTGGCCTGGGCCGTTGACACTGGTTCTTCCTAAAAAGGAAGGGGTGTCTCAATATGTGACGGCTGGCCTTGATACACTTGCGGTCCGGATGCCGGATCACCCGGTAGCACGGGCGTTGATGGAGGTTTCTGGTCTGCCGCTGGCTGCTCCGAGCGCCAACTTGTCCGGTAAGCCGAGCCCTACTACTGCTGCACATGTGGCTGAGGATTTAACGGATAAAATAGCTGGAATTGTGGATGGAGGAGCAACAGGTGTCGGTCTCGAATCCACAGTTGTGGATTGTACAACAGAAATACCGGTTATTTTACGTCCGGGCGGGGTCACAAAGGAACAGCTGGAAGGGGTTGTGGGTAAGGTGGACGTTGATCCAGCACTGCTCACAGAATCATCCACAAGCAAACCGAAATCACCGGGGATGAAATATACCCACTACGCGCCGGTAGCGCCTGTGTTTTTGGTTGAGGGCAGTCAGCAGTTCCTGGAAGAGACTATCATCAAAGCTCAAAATGAAGGCAAAAAAGTAGGTTTCCTTGCAACGGAAGAGACGATTCTTAAAGCTGCTGGAATTAAGGAGCTTACTAGCATCGCATGTGGTACACAAGCGGACTTAACCACTGTGGCCGCGCGACTTTATGATGCACTGCGAGCGTTCAATTCAACAGACGTAGATATCATTTTCAGTGAGACGTTTTCAAAAACAGGAATGGGCACTGCAATCATGAACCGTCTGGAAAAAGCGGCTGGTCACAAAGTTATTAAAGAATAACCAAGGACATTCTAAATGCACTTTATCTCATTAATAAATGCACAAACTAACTTAAAAGCAAACAACGCTCAGAAGAACATTTTCTGGCGTTGTTTTTATTTCTCCAACTATTTAATTACCGGAACAATTTCGGTGTTGAAGCCCTTGACTCTAATTCATTTTTATTCTTATTTTTCAATAATGAATTCTGCTGTGTGCTTTGACTAGATGGTAAAGTAATATTTTTTGTAACGCAACTCGCTTGGAAATTATCATTAATTGTAAGAATGCCTTCCGTTATTAAAGGTACTCTTATGGTAAGGTTTTTAGTTTCAAAATCAAAATCTGTCTCTAGAGCACACTCATTGCATTCAACATTAGAGGATATAATTGCTCCAGAAAAAACATTGTAGATAAGGGTTAAACAAACTGGTTGAGCTAAATCATTTCTTATACAAGGCATTTAATCTCACCTCCTTTATTTATTACTTTTTATATATATTCATAATGGACAAGGTTGTATAATTCAGGCGACTAGAAACATAAAAATGTGTGAATGTATATAAAGAACCCAACTGGGAGTATGAAAAAAGTTATTGCCAATTTATATAGATTTCTCCACAATGTGGAACTGACTGATTACTAGGAATTAGTAGGTTCCTTTTTTTGTAGGGGAAAGGATCAGTGTCCTGTTTGTATTGCAAAAGCGGCCACTCCATGTGTCGCTCAATTTCCCATTCTAATCCGGATGGCTTGTGCATATCTTGAAGTAGACAAGTCCAGGGGGGCGGAGCATGACGATCATGGTTGGGGAATTCATGACACTTTTATTGATGGCAATAGCACTTGGGATGGACGCTTTTTCGGTTGGGCTTGGGATGGGCATGATCAAGCTGAGGCTCAGGCAGATCTTTTACATAGGAGTTACAATCGGGGTTTTTCATATTGTGATGCCGCTTGGCGGGATGGTGATCGGGAAAGTGCTGTCGCAGGAATTCGGTTCGATCGCGACGCTCATTGGCGGTTTGTTGCTGGTGATGCTCGGGCTGCAGATGATGTTTTCTTCTTTTAAAAAAGAGGACGGGCCGATGATCACGCCGGTCGGTGCGGGCCTGTTTATTTTTGCGTTGAGTGTGAGCTTGGATAGCTTTTCCGTTGGGCTGAGCCTTGGCATCTACGGGGCGAGGACGATGTTGACGATTCTGTTATTCGGTGCGGTGAGCATGCTGCTGACATGGATGGGTCTAATATTTGGAAGAAAGCTGCAGGGCTGGCTTGGATCTTATAGTGAGGCACTTGGGGGGAGCATTCTGCTGGGCTTTGGGATCAAGTTGTTATTTTTCACCTGAATCTGAAAAATTCTGTCGCAGGACTTTTTTACTAGGAGGAATATTTGTTCTCCGTGTAGAAAATAATGTATAGAAAAAGAAAGCGGGTGATCTCTTGGTCAACAATTGGAGAGAGGCTTATGCGAAAAGGGTTAAGCCGGTATTTTTCATACAGGCAATCGGGAGTGCTTTGATCCTTGGTCTGTTGGCAGTCAACTTTTTGGTGGAGTTCAATATGATGCAATTCAAGATAGTGTTCTGGTTGCTGGCTGTGATCAGCTTCGCCTTGGCAATGGAAGATGTGCAGCTGAAGAAGCAGAAATCGGTATATATTTTCAAGTTTTCCACGACACTTGTATATCTTGTTTTCCCGTTTTTATTATTTGGTACGTAAGAGGACCTGTTGTAGGTCTTTTTTTCGTTTTAGGCTTAAAAATTTCAGGCATCATGCCGACATAAGAAGGGAGAGTGTCTTTGTAACTATTTCTTCTTCTTTCTTTTTGTCTATAATAAGGAAAAAGGAGGAGTCAGGATATGAATATATTATTTGTGTGCACAGGCAATACGTGTCGGAGTCCAATGGCTGCCGCTATTATGGCAGGGCGTGATATAGAGGGTGTTGAGGTGAGGTCGGCTGGTGTGTTTGCCATGCCGGGGAGTGAGGCTTCAAGCCAGGCGAGGGAAGTGTTAAAGGAAAAATCCCTGCCGGTGGACCATCGTTCCTCCCAAGTTTCCAATGAACTCGTTGAGTGGGCGGACTATATTTTCACGATGACATCCCAGCATAAAATGCTATTGGAAAACAGTTATCCGCAAAGTGTGGGAAAGACGCATACACTAAAAGGGTTTGTAGAACAGCCGGGAGAGATATCAGACCCATTCGGAGGTTCTGTGGCCACATATCGCGAGACATTCGAGGAGCTTCAAGAGGTTATAGAATCAGTTTGGAAAAAAATAAAATAGCACTCATGCAGCGGGCGATGTAAAAAGAGAAAGCGTTCCTGCGTGAAGGAGGAACGACGATGGGGGAAAACGGGAAGTATAAGTTTGGTTTGCGCTACAAGCTCGTGTTGTTTACCACGATCTTAGCGGTCATCACCTATACGGTGAGTGGATTTTTCATTTATTTTTTAATCGATTATGTGGATGGGATTATGGGGGCGAACCTATTTACCGTCCTAACCTTGATTCTTGGGATCGTCTGGTCTGGGATCCTGGCGTTCTTCGCAGCGGGGTATATCACAAAACCGTTGCAGTCGCTTGAGGCAGTGGCACAAAAAGCAGCAAACGGAGATCTGTCAGAAGATGTGCCGGTATCCAATTCGCGGGATGAGATCAGCGCGGTCGGGACTGCGTTTAACCTGATGCTACATAACTTGCGGGATATGGTAAAAACCATCAACCAGACGTTTGAGAAAACGAATGAGAAGGTGGAAGAGATCAGTGAAGTGTCCATGCAGGCCTCCGAGCAGGCGGAAAGCATCTCCTTGACCATTGAAGAGATTGCCAAAGGTGCCGAAAGCTCTGCTTCAGCCATTCAGGACACGGCGGAATCAGTGGAAGAAGTCATCAAGATCGCGGATGAAGTCCATGAAAAAGCAACCTCTTCCCAGCAACTTTCAGAAGAAATGGTAAAAGATCTCGAAGAAAGCAAAGAGGTCATCCATTCTTTAGTATCCGGCATCCAAAAGCTGGCCGGTGAAAACCAGACATCCTTAAAGACAGTCGAGCGTCTTGAGAAAAATGCAAAAGAAGTAGAAAACATCATTTCACTTGTCGGCGATATTGCGGGTCAGACGAATCTATTGGCATTGAATGCCTCTATCGAAGCGGCACGTGCCGGTGAACATGGCCGTGGATTTGCCGTAGTTGCCGAGGAAGTGCGATCCCTTGCAGATGAGAGCGCCAAGGCAGTACAAGGCATTTCCGAACTTATCAAAAACATCCAAGAAGAAGTAAAAAATGTCGTCACGCAAATCACGGGTCAAGTAAAGGCCGCGAATGTCGAAGCGGAAAAAGGAACAGCCACGAACGAAGTGATCGCGGAAATGACCAACTCCGTATTGGAGGTGGCAGCTTCCGTCAAGCAGATCGCAAACCTTGTGGACCGCCAAATGGACAGCATCCAAACGACCGCACGCCAATCACAAGAAGTAGCGGCGATCGCAGAAGAAACCTCCGCCGGTGCAGAGGAAGTCACCGCGACAACCCATGACCAAGCAAGCATGATAGCAGATGTGGAAAAAATCTCTCAAGAACTTGCAGGACAAGCAAGCAACCTGAAACGAATGATCGCGAAGTTCAGGGTGTAGTTTTTATATGATAAAGGAAAGCCCGGGCGCCGCTGAAAAGGTGCCTGGGTTTTTTTGAGTTGTGATTGTATTTTGGGGAGATTCTACGGAAAAATACCTAAAAAAATGCGGGCTTTATGATAAGAAAATTCGGTTCGGACACTTTTCTACGTACTTCGGACATTTAACCGTACATTTAGTGGTATGTTCGGACAAAGTAGCGGTGAGGTTCGGACAATGATTTTTGTGGTTCGGTCAATTATCTGAAAACTTCGGTCAAGTTTCGAAATTCTTTGGACAACTTTCGGAAAACTTCGGTCAAAATCCTGAAATCTTCGGACATTTGGAGAACTCACTAGTTATAGTATGAATAAAGCAGCCCAACAATCATTCCCAAACCCGGCCCAGCGGAAAGCGAACACCTGGAAAGAGACAAGGGGTCAGAACGATACTAAAATGATAAACAACACAATGGATTTTTTCCCTGCTGGGGGGTAAGATGTACATATAACATCAAACGGACAGGGGATGAAAACATGAGAGTGGCTATTGCATCAGACCACGGTGGAATGAAAATCCGTGAAGAAATCAAAAGTTTATTGGAAGAGTTAAATATAGAGTTTGAAGACTTCGGATGTGAGTGTGAAACGTCCGTGGATTACCCAGACTACGCACAGCCAGTGGCTACAAAAGTGGCGGAGGGCGAATATGACCGCGGAATCCTGATTTGCGGAACAGGCATTGGGATGTCGATTGCGGCCAATAAAGTAAAGGGAATCCGTTGTGCGCTTGTGCATGATATGTTCAGCGCAAAAGCGACACGTGAGCACAATGACAGCAATGTGTTGGCAATGGGAGAGCGTGTGATTGGACCGGGACTGGCCCGTGAAATCGCAAAAATCTGGCTGACTACAGAATTTGAAGGCGGCCGCCATGAGAACCGTCTGAACAAACTACATCAGCTGGAAGGCTAATGGACTTAACTTAGTTGAAAAATAACAAAATGCCTATGGATGTGAGAGTTACTTTGTACTCAATGTTCATGGGCGTTTTTTGAAAAGAGGGGTAATGAAATGATGAATAATATGTGGAGAGAGCAGTTGCAACAGGTGTTGGCAGATCTGCAGGAACAGGCACAGCTAAAGAAGGGACAAATCTTGGTTGTAGGGTGCAGTACAAGTGAAGTGATCGGGGAAAGAATCGGTACAGCAGGGACGGAAGGAGTGGCGGAAACTCTTTTTGCTGTGCTAAATGAGTTTCGTGCAAAAACAGGTGCCGAGCTTGCGTTCCAATGCTGTGAACATCTGAACCGATCGTTAGTGGTGGAGCGGGAAACAGCTGATAGACGGGGGCTTGATGAGGTGACAGTCGTGCCGGTCCGGCATGCGGGGGGCGCAATGGCATCATATGCCTACCATCAGCTTGAAGATGCCGTCATGGTGGAGCATATTAAAGCGGACGCAGGAATCGACATCGGAGACACCTTGATCGGCATGCACATCAAGCACGTCGCAGTCCCAGTGCGCAGCTCCGTCAAATCCGTCGGAAACGCCCATATCACCATCGCCCGTACCCGCCCCAAACTCATCGGCGGCGCCAGAGCAATCTACGAAATCGCA
Source organism: Sutcliffiella horikoshii (assembly GCF_021991925.1). Taxonomy (GTDB): domain Bacteria; phylum Bacillota; class Bacilli; order Bacillales; family Bacillaceae_I; genus Sutcliffiella_A; species Sutcliffiella_A horikoshii_F. The sequence goes on from NZ_RXZI01000002.1 coordinate 262,283, forward strand.
GCACTTGAAGAAGCAAAAAAATAGAAGGTTTTCGCCCTTCGACGTGAAGGGCGGAAATCCTTTAGGGGTCTGACCCCTTTTTTTTCTTTTTTTCTTTTCACGAAAGTTTTTAAAGGTAAGCGCTATCAATCTTCCTTTTCTGTTTCTATCTTTTTGGTTGCGTGATAAAATGAAGGAGGTAAAGGTTGAAAAGCCGAATATATTGGTTTTTGTTTAACATTTCAAAATCTGATGTTCATACTCAAAGGGGGATTCCGAAAGTGAAATTAGCGCAACAGGATCAACAAGTGTTTCAATCAATCCAGGATGAATTGGGAAGACAACGCTCGAAAATCGAGTTGATTGCTTCTGAAAACTTCGTGAGCGAAGCTGTAATGGAAGCTCAAGGATCTGTACTGACGAATAAATATGCAGAAGGTTATCCAGGCCGTCGTTATTATGGTGGTTGTGAACACGTGGACGTAGCAGAAAACATTGCCCGCGACCGTGCGAAGGAAATTTTCGGAGCCGAGCATGCAAATGTTCAGCCGCACTCTGGCGCCCAAGCGAACATGGCGGTTTATTTTACCATTCTAGAACAGGGCGACACCGTTCTTGGGATGAACCTTTCCCATGGTGGCCATTTAACACACGGCAGCCCAGTGAACTTCAGTGGTATTCAATATAATTTTGTGGAGTATGGAGTGGACCAAGACTCTCATACTATTAACTATGAAGATGTAGCGGAAAAAGCAAGACTGCACAAGCCGAAGTTGATCGTTGCTGGTGCAAGTGCATACCCTCGTCAAATCGACTTCGCGAAATTCCGTGAAATCGCGGACGAAGTGGGAGCATACTTAATGGTGGATATGGCGCATATCGCCGGACTTGTTGCAGCTGGTCTGCACCCGAACCCGGTCCCTTACGCTGACTTTGTCACAACCACGACGCATAAAACGTTGCGCGGACCTCGTGGCGGAATGATCCTTTGTAAGGAAGAATGGGCGAAGAAAATTGACAAGTCCATTTTCCCTGGACTTCAGGGTGGCCCGCTGATGCATGTGATCGCAGCAAAAGCGGTAGCGTTTGGTGAAGCGTTACAACCATCCTTCAAGGACTATGCACAAAAAATCATCGACAATGCCAAACGTTTGGCAGAAGCATTAAAAGGCGAAGGCATTTCCCTCGTTTCTGACGGAACGGACAACCACCTATTGCTAGTGGATGTACGCTCTTTGTCCATCACAGGGAAAATTGCGGAGAAAGTGTTGGATGAGGTTGGGATCACGGTAAACAAAAATACCATCCCATTCGATCCGGAAAGCCCGTTTGTCACAAGCGGTATCCGTATCGGTACAGCGGCAGTTACCAGCCGTGGATTCACGTTGGAGGACATGGATGAAATTGCGTCCATCATCGCCTTCACACTGAAAAATCATGAAGATGAAGCGAAACTGGAAGAAGCAAAAGCTCGCGTGGAAGCAGTTTCTGGAAAATATGAATTGTATCCTTCTTTAGGATAAAGGTTTTCATGGGAGAGGTCTGAGGTTAGACCTCTCTTTTTTTGTGCAAAATAACTTGAATCAAGAAAGCTTTTTATGTAGAATCAATGGAAGTGTGATTTGAGAGCCAGGCCCGTTAGAACGAGAAGGCCGGACGCTATCTAACATGACAAAAAGGAGAGATTTCGAATGGCAAAAGTGTACGTATTTGATCACCCGTTAATTCAGCATAAACTTACATATATCCGCGATGTAAATACAGGTACAAAAGAATTCCGCGAACTAGTGGATGAAGTGGCAAGCTTAATGGCATTCGAGATTACCCGTGACCTTCCACTACAGGAAGTGGACGTGGAAACACCAGTTTCTGTTTCAAAATCAAATGTGTTAGCAGGTAAAAAGCTTGGAATCGTTCCAATCCTTCGTGCCGGCCTTGGCATGGTGGAAGGGATGCTGAAGTTGATCCCGGCTGCAAAAGTTGGACATGTCGGCTTATACCGCGACCCTGAAACGCTGCAACCTGTTGAATATTATGTAAAATTACCATCTGATGTAGAAGAGCGCGACTTCATCGTTGTGGACCCTATGCTTGCAACAGGCGGATCTGCCGTGGAAGCGATCCACTCCCTGAAAAAGCGCGGCGCGAAAAACATCAAGTTCATGTGCCTGATCGCTGCTCCAGAAGGTGTGGAAGTCATCAAAGAAGCGCACCCGGATGTTGATATCTACATCGCCGCACTTGATGAAAAGCTTAATGAAAAAGGCTATATCGTCCCAGGCCTAGGCGACGCTGGCGACAGACTTTACGGTACAAAATAACGATCTATAGCTTGAAATTCTTTTAACAAATTAATCTTTTTTTAATATAAGCTGTCCAAAGTCTGATCTTTGGGCAGCTTATTTACGTTTTGTCACCTGAATTATAGGTAATATATGGATTGTCGTTAATTTGAGTTGATTTATTGTATACTTTCCTGTTTTATTGCTTACATCCCCTGATTTACCTCAAACATTTCTATCACGCAATTAACCTAAGATCAAACACATCAACCCATGCATAATCCCACCCTAATAACAAATGCTAGTTAGCAGAGGTGAAGGACGTGAGAATAGGTAAAATTTTAATAGGCTTGGGCCTTACGATACTGCTACTGACAGCTTCATTAACTGAAACAATACGCCCGCTGTCCAATAATAATACAGTTGCTGCAGCCACCACCCCAATGACAAACGCAAGAACAAACGACTCTTTACATACAACAAATGCAAATACAGACTCCACAAAATACCCAAAAAGGCCGCCTCTTCCTGCTAGTAAAACAGGCAACCAGGAGCAAACGGTTATTTTAATTGTGGAGGACAATAGCCAAAACGCAGTCCAAACGATCATTGAACAAAAATACCCCAAGCTAACCATAAAGCGTACCTATACCGCTGTGTTCAAAGGGTTTGCCATCCACGGGCCACTCAAAGACCTTGAACAACTGCAGAAGGAACCCGGCATCCTGGAGGTTTCCCCTGTCACCAATTACACTCAACACATTGATGAAAGTGTCCCTTTTATTGGTGGAGAGGAGATGCGCCGTTTTTATGACAAGGAGGGGGACCGCCTCACCGGCAAAGGGGTAAAAGTCGGCATCATTGATACGGGTATCGATTACACGCATCCGGACCTCCGTAACAACTACGGTGGTGGTTATGATTTTGTCGATGAGGACGAGGATCCGATGGAAACGAAGCGGTCACAGGGGATGCCTACCCTCCATGGCACACATGTCGCCGGGATCATCGGGGCGAATGGACACCTTCATGGCGTGGCGCCCGATGCTGAATTGATTGCTTACAGAGTGCTTGGTCCAGGTGGACATGGTTCAAGTGAGCATGTGATTGCGGCGATCGAGAGGGCCATTCATGACAAGGTGGATGTGCTAAACCTTTCCCTTGGAAACACGATAAATGGACCGGATTGGCCCACAAGCCTTGCGCTGAACAAAGCAGTGGAACATGGGGTCGTCGCGGTCACATCGAGCGGGAATTCCGGGCCGAACCTTTGGACGGTCGGATCTCCGGGGACGTCCACTGAGGCAATCTCTGTCGGGGCTTCCACGCCGCCACTTCACATTCCACATCTGAAACCAATTTTCTCAAGAAGGGAAATTGAAATGCTTCCGTTACAAGGGTCCATGCCTTGGGACTTTCCAACGAAACCAATGGCCATGGTGTATGTGGGACTTGGGGAAGAGGATGATTGGGAAGGAAAGAAGGTGGAAGGGAAGATCGTGCTGCTTGAACGCGGGAAGATCCCCTTTTCGGAAAAAGCCCATCATGCAAGGTTGCGCGGGGCGGCCGGCGTGGTGATTTACAACAATATGGACGGGAATTTTACAGGCACCCTGGAAGTGGAAATGGATATGCCTGTGGTTTCCATTTCGAAAGAGGACGGGGAGTTTTTACAAAAGCATCTGAAACGGAGCTTTTCGATGGTAAAGACCACCTTCAAATGGCACAAGGACGACATTGCGAGTTTCAGCTCCCGTGGGCCAGTGACACATACATGGGAGATCAAGCCTGATGTCGTCGCGCCAGGTGTGGCGATTGATAGCACCATTCCAAACGGGTATCTCGCGCTTCAAGGGACAAGCATGGCGGCACCGCATGTGGCAGGGGCCAGCGCGCTCATCAAACAGGCCCATCCGGATTGGACGCCTGCTCAGGTGAAGGCCGCCTTGATGAATACGACCAAGCCGCTCATAAAAGAAGACGGCAGCGGCTATTCTGTCCTTGAACAAGGAACGGGACGCATCCAGCTGGAGGAGGCCATCCAGACGAACAGCCTCGTGTATCCGGGTTCCCTTAACTTCGGGATGCTTGAGAAAAAAGAGACCAGAACGCAGAAGGAGATTCCGATCACCGTCGAGAATGTCTCGGACCGGGAAGTTACCTATTCCTTCGATCAGCCAAAACAACAAAAAGGCATCCAGTGGAAGACGCCGATCACCTTCACGCTAAAACCGAAGGAAAAACGCGAAACGAAGATAACCCTCGACATTACGCCAAACCAGCAGAAGCCTGGCATGCATGAGGGAGAGGTCGTCGTCAACGCCAACAGCCAACAAATCCGTTTGCCTTTCCTCTATATAATAGAAGAACCGGATTATCCTCGGATCATGGGATTCCAGTTCGGCTACGGGGACAAGGAAGGCGAGTACCAGTACGAAGTCTATCTCCCGGAAGGTGCGGAAGAGTTGGGGATTGCGCTTTATGAAGTGGATACCCTCCGTTTCATTGATTATCTTGACTGGGAGCGGGACCTTCCCCGCGGGCTCTATAAAAACCAGATTCCCGCAGACCGGGTGAAAGTGAAAGGGCTCGTGAAAGCAGTCGTCTTTGCCAAGAAGCTCGACAAGGAAGACACCGTGGAAGCCGACCTTTACTTTGAGTGAGGCAGCGTGCCGACCAATCATACCCCTAAGGGACATTTTTGTCGAAAGGTGTCAAGCAACTAGCCCTGAAACGAGCGAATAGTCACATAATGTTCACAATCGACAAACTTAAACTCTATGCCATATATGATAAAATAATGTTATACAACAGCCGAATGAGGAAAAGTGTTCATCATTTGGCTGTTTTTTTCTGGGTAAAATTCAATGCGGAACACGGCCGGTTTCAAGCATCGTTGAAGGGTGAAAAAAGAGAGAAATCTTACCATCGAAAAGATTGTCGATTTTTCCTTTGAACACATTGACATTGACAAAGTGCTATTGTATGCTTACAAAGGGTATAAAATGATAGGGTTTTCATAGGTTTTTAAAAACCAATTTTATACATATTTAGCATCGATTTATAAGCAAGACCTCAAGCTTTTTACCGCATGTAAAACGGGGTGTTTTCTATGGAAGATAAACGCCGCCCATTCCAAGCAATGGCTTTGATGTCCGGAATCCTTTCCTACTTAGTCGGTCCCACCTTAGTTGGATTATTTGCAGGAAGATGGCTGGATGGCAAGATTGGTACAGAACCATTGTTCCTTATCATTGGACTTCTTTTAGGACTAGCAGCAGGTGTGATGGGAGTATTATACCTTGTCCAAAAATTCTTCTCAGGAGAGTCATGAATATGCCTGAATCAACCGAAAAGTTTATGAGGCATATGAAGTATTTCTTATTTTTTCTTGCCTTTTTTGTAATAGGATGGGGATTCACCTCCCATCAAGAGTGGTTCGCAGGATTGATCCTGGGGACAGTGATAAGCGTGTACAACCATTGGCTGTTGCATTCGAAAGTGAAGAAGTTCACGGAAGCGGTTGCCGAGGGTCGGAAAGCTATCACACTAGGTTCTTTTTCAAGAATGGCCGCAGCCGTACTAGGGGTGGTCATCGCTATGAGATTTCCGGAAACTCTGAATCTCTACGGCGTCATCATAGGGATTATGACATCCTATATTGTCATTATCATAGATTCATTTGTAACACTCTTTAAAGCAGTGGGGAAGAGAGGTGAGTAGTGTTGGGTCACAGTGCTCCAATTAGGACGGTTGACTTGTTCGGTTACGACCTGCATTTCAACTTGTCAAATATTATGATGACTATAATAACAGCCTTAGTTGTGTTCCTGATTGCATACTTGTGCACAAGAACATTGGCATTGAAACCTACCGGAGCCCAGAACTTCATGGAATGGTTGGTGGACTTCGCCAAAGGCATTATTAACAGTACGATGGATTGGCAAACAGGAGGTAGATTCCTTGCATTAGCTCTGACAATTATGATGTATGTATTTGTCGCGAATATGCTCGGATTGCCATTTGCGATCATCCTTGGTGACGACCATACGTTATGGTGGAAATCGCCGACAGCAGATCCTGTTATTACGCTTAGTCTCGCGGCAATGGTAGTAGCATTGACGCATTATTATGGGATTAAGATGAAAGGCTTCAAGCAATACGGGAAGGACTTCTTCAAACCGATGGCGTTCTTATTCCCACTTAAGATCATTGAAGAATTTGCTAACACATTAACGCTTGGTCTGCGTCTTTACGGTAACATCTTCGCAGGGGAAATCTTGCTAGGATTGCTTGCTGGACTAGCAGTTAACGGTTATCAAATGGGCTTCATGTCTGGAATCATTGGAACAGCGGTTGCAATCATACCGATGTTGGTATGGCAAGCGTTCAGTATTTTCATTGGAACCATCCAAGCATTTATCTTCACCATGTTAACAATGGTTTATATGGCACACAAAGTGAGTCACGACCATTAATTTATAAATTTTTAATAACCACAAAAAACTTTTTTTAAACATAAGGAGGAAATTATCAATGGGTCTTATAGCAGCAGCAGTTGCAATTGGTTTAGCAGCACTAGGAGCAGGTATTGGTAACGGATTAATCGTAAGTCGTACAGTAGAAGGGATCGCTCGTCAACCTGAGCTTAAATCCACTCTTCAAACTACAATGTTCATCGGGGTTGCACTAGTTGAGGCGATTCCTATCATCGCAGTAGTTATCGCGTTCATGGTTATCGGTGGTTAATTAACTGCCCGAATAATTCTTAGGTTCCATAATGGCGAAGTCCGTCTCACACGAGAACCTTCGCCTTTCCTTTAGTATGAACAATTTTTTCGAAAATCTAGCCAAGGTGCCCTTTAGGTGCTTGTGCTTTTCTTATGTATTCCTCGAAGGGAGTGAAAGCATTGTATAGCTTAGATCACTTAGTGCTTGGTGCAGGATCCCTAACTTTAGGAGATGCACTATTCCAGTTAATCACATTTTTAATCTTACTATATTTCCTTAGAAAATTTGCTTGGGATAAGCTTGTTGGAATGATGAAGCAACGTGAAGATCACATTGCGAACGAAATTACAGCTGCTGAACAAAGCAATGTAGAAGCGAAAGCTCTTGTAGAAGAGCAGAAGTCTCTATTAAAAGAAGCTCGCACGGAAGCTCAGGCTTTAGTGGAAAGCGCGAAAAAAGTGGCAGAAGATCAAAAAGCAGATATCGTAAGAGCTGCTCAAGAGGAATCTGCACGCCTTAAAGAAGCGGCAAGAAAAGAAATCGTTCAGGAAAAAGAGCAAGCAGTTGTTGCTTTGCGTGAACAGGTTGCATCCTTGTCCGTATTGATCGCTTCTAAAGTGATTGAAAAAGAACTAAACGAAAAAGATCAGCAAAAGCTTATCGATGATTACGTGAAACAGGTAGGCGAAGTGCGATGAGCAAAAACGGAGTAGCAAAGCGTTATGCATTAGCTCTTTTCGAACTGGCAAAAGAAAACAATCTTTATGCACAGTTTGACGCGGAGCTTGCAGAAGTAAAAAAGGTGTTCTTGAACAACAAGGAACTTGATGTTGTTCTGAGCAACCCGAAAGTACGCAAAGACTCTAAAAAGCAAATCGTCCGTGAGGCATTTGCTTCTGCATCACCATTTATCGTAAACACGTTACAGCTTTTAATAGACCGTCACCGTCAAGGTATCGTAGTAGATATGATTGACGAGTACAAAGCACTTTCCAATGAAGCCCTTAATGTGGCAGACGCGAAAGTGTACTCTGTTCGCGCATTATCTGAAGCAGAACAGGCTCAACTTTCCACTGTTTTCGCAGCGAAGGTTGGAAAAGCTTCACTTAACATCAGCAACATCGTAGATCCATCTTTAATCGGTGGTGTGAAGATCCGCATCGGCAACCGTATTTTTGATGGAAGTGTCAGTGGAAAATTAGAACGTCTAGGACGTCAACTTACAACGAATAGATAGTAGATAGGGGTGAAATTCATGAGCATCAAAGCTGAAGAAATTAGTGCGCTGATAAAAAAGCAAATCGAAAATTATCAGTCTGAAATCGAAGTTAGCGATGTTGGTACTGTTATCCAAGTTGGGGATGGTATCGCTCGTGCTCATGGTCTCGACAACGTCATGGCTGGAGAGCTAGTTGAATTTTCTAACGGAGTTATGGGTCTTGCCCAAAACTTAGAGGAAAACAACGTCGGTATAGTAATCTTAGGACCTTATACTGAAATCCGCGAAGGCGATGCAGTTCGTCGTACAGGCCGTATCATGGAGGTACCGGTAGGTGAGCAACTTATCGGCCGTGTAGTAAACGCATTAGGACAACCAGTTGATGGTTTAGGTCCAATCGAAACAAACAGAACTCGTCCAATCGAAGCGCAAGCTCCTGGTGTTATGGATCGTAAATCCGTTCATGAGCCACTTCAAACAGGTATCAAAGCGATCGATGCGCTTGTACCAATCGGACGTGGACAACGTGAGTTAATTATCGGAGACCGTCAAACAGGTAAAACATCTGTTGCGATCGATACGATCCTTAACCAAAAAGACCAAGACATGGTGTGTATCTATGTTGCCATCGGTCAAAAAGAATCAACCGTTCGTGGAGTGGTAGAAACTCTTCGTAAGCACGGTGCACTTGATTACACAATCGTAGTAACTGCATCTGCATCTGCACCAGCTCCAATGCTATTCTTAGCACCTTACACTGGAGTAACAATGGGTGAAGAATTCATGTACAACGGCAAGCACGTTCTAGTTATCTATGATGACTTAACGAAGCAAGCTGCTGCATACCGTGAGCTTTCCCTGCTATTAAAACGTCCTCCAGGGCGTGAAGCATATCCTGGTGACGTATTCTACCTTCACTCCCGCTTACTTGAGCGTGCAGCGAAGCTTAGTGATGCAAAAGGCGCTGGATCTTTGACAGCTTTACCGTTCATCGAAACGCAAGCTGGTGACGTATCCGCCTACATCCCGACAAACGTTATCTCCATCACAGATGGACAAATTTTCTTACAATCAGATCTATTCTTCTCCGGTGTTCGTCCTGCGATCAACGCTGGTCTTTCCGTATCTCGTGTTGGAGGATCCGCTCAAATCAAAGCGATGAAAAAGGTATCAGGTACATTGCGTCTTGACCTTGCATCTTACCGTGAGCTAGAAGCGTTCGCGCAATTCGGTTCTGACTTAGATAAAGCAACTCAAGCAAAACTTAACCGTGGTGCTCGTACGGTTGAAGTACTTAAGCAAGGCTTGAACAAGCCACTTAAAGTAGAAAAGCAAGTTGCGATCCTTTACGCTCTTACAAAAGGCTTCATCGATGATGTTCCTGTACAAGACGTAACTCGTTTCGAAGACGAAATGCTAACTTGGTTAGAGCACAACCGCAAAGAACTTTTAGAAGAAATCCGTACAACTAAAGGATTACCAAGCGACGAAACAATGGCTGAAGCACTTAACGCTTTCAAAAAGACTTTCGTAGCTACTGAAAAGTAATAGATCGACATAGTGAGTTACACCATGCGATGGAGGAAGCCGAACCAACCTTCGATTCCTCCTTTCCATGTGTCTAACCGCTCTGAATAGGGTTAAAAAGGTGGTGAGATCCTTTGGCATCATTACGCGACATTAAAACGAGAATTACCTCGACGAAGAAGACTAGTCAAATCACAAAAGCCATGCAGATGGTTTCCGCATCGAAACTGAATCGTGCCGAATCCAATGCAAAAGCTTTCAATCCTTACATGGATAAAATCCAAGAGGTTGTGGCAAGTATCGCACTGGGAAGTACCGATGTATCGCATCCAATGCTAGAAAGCCGTCCGGTAAAACGTACAGGCTACATCGTAATCTCCTCTGACCGTGGTCTTGCAGGTGCCTATAACAGTAACATCTTACGTACGGTTCATCAGACGGTTCAACAACGTCATAAGTCTCAAGATGAATACGCAGTAATTGCCATCGGACGAATCGGCCGCGACTTTTTCAGAAAGCGTAATGTCCCTGTATTCTCTGAAATTACTGGTCTAGGCGACCAAGTATCCTTCTCAGACATCAAGGATATTGCGAATCGTGCAGTCAGCATGTACGCGGATGGAACGTTTGATGAGTTATACGTGTATTACAACCATTTCGTAAGTGCAATCTCCCAAGAAGTAACAGAGAAGAAGCTTCTTCCTCTTACTGACATTGCACCTACAACCAACAAGATTACATCCTATGAGTTCGAACCTTCCCAAGAAGGTATCCTTGAAGTATTGCTACCGCAATATGCGGAAAGCCTGATCTACGGTGCATTACTAGATGCAAAAGCAAGTGAGCACGCTGCTCGTATGACAGCGATGCAAAGTGCGACAGATAACGCAAAAGAGCTTATCCAAGGCCTTACACTTTCTTACAACCGTGCCCGTCAAGCAGCAATCACACAAGAGATCACCGAGATCACTGCGGGAGCTTCGGCTTTAGAATAGAACGATTACTGAATCAAAATTTTGCAAAAGTAAGTTAGGAGGGAATACGATGAAAGGTCGCGTTACTCAAATCATGGGTCCAGTTGTCGACGTAAAATTCGACAGCGGACATCTTCCTGAAATATACAACGCTCTTCATATTAATCATAAAGCGCGTAGCGGAAATGAAGTAGACATTACTTTAACGCTTGAGGTTGCTCTTCACCTTGGAGACAACACAGTGCGTACAATCGCTATGGCTTCTACAGACGGTGTCGTTCGCGGCATGGAAGTAGAAGATGCTGGTCACCCTATCTCTGTACCAGTAGGGGACGTAACACTTGGTCGTGTTTTCAACGTACTAGGAGAAAACATTGACTTAGATGCTCCAATCCCAGCAGGTTCTCGTCGTGATCCGATTCACAGACAAGCTCCTACATTCGAACAACTTTCAACAGACGTTGAAATCCTTGAAACTGGTATCAAAGTAGTAGACTTACTTGCTCCTTACATCAAGGGTGGTAAGATCGGTCTATTCGGTGGTGCCGGTGTAGGTAAAACGGTTCTTATCCAAGAATTGATCAACAACATCGCACAAGAGCACGGTGGTATCTCCGTATTCGCAGGTGTTGGTGAGCGTACTCGTGAAGGAAATGACCTTTACCACGAGATGACGGATTCTGGCGTTATCAAGAAAACTGCCATGGTATTCGGACAAATGAACGAGCCGCCTGGGGCACGTATGCGTGTTGCACTAACAGGTCTTACAATGGCTGAGTTCTTCCGTGATGACCAAGGACAAGACGTTCTATTCTTCATGGACAACATCTTCCGTTTCACACAAGCAGGTTCTGAGGTATCCGCCCTACTAGGCCGTATGCCATCTGCCGTTGGTTACCAGCCGACACTTGCTACTGAAATGGGTCAATTACAAGAGCGTATCACGTCTACATCTGTAGGTTCTGTAACGTCTATCCAAGCGATCTACGTTCCTGCCGATGACTACACGGATCCGGCTCCAGCAACAACTTTCGCTCACTTGGATGCAACAACTAACCTTGAGCGTAAGCTTTCCGAGATGGGTATCTACCCAGCGGTTGACCCTCTAGCTTCCACTTCCCGTGCATTGGCACCAGAAGTAGTTGGAGACGACCACTATGCAGTAGCACGTGAAGTGCAATCCACTTTACAACGTTACAAAGAACTACAAGATATCATTGCTATCTTAGGTATGGATGAGTTAACGGATGAGGATAAATTAACCGTTCACCGTGCTCGTCGTATCCAGTTCTTCTTATCTCAAAACTTCCACGTAGCCGAGCAGTTCACTGGACAAAAAGGTTCTTACGTTCCTGTTCAGGAAACAGTGAAAGGATTCAGAGAAATCCTTGACGGCAAATACGACCACCTTCCAGAGGATGCATTCCGTCTAGTTGGACGCATCGAAGAAGTTGTGGAAAAAGCGAAGCAAATGGGTGTAGAAGTTTAATTAAAGGGACCTAGGAGGGAATGAAATGAAGACATTAAAAGTCAGCGTAGTTACTCCCGATGGCCCGGTTTATGAATCAGACGTAGAAATGGTAGTAGCCCGCGCTCAAAGCGGTGAGCTCGGAGTTCTACCAGGACATATCCCGATGGTTGCTCCACTTCAAATCGGCGGCGTCCGTATGAAAAAAGACGGCAAAACCGAACAAGTGGCAGTAAACGGAGGCTTCCTGGAAGTGCGTCCTGATAAAGTAACGATCCTTGCTCAAACTGCAGAAGCAGCTGAGGAAATCGATCTTACACGTGCAGAAGAAGCAAGAAAACGCGCCGAGCAACGTCTACAGTCCAAACAGGACGACATCGACTACCGCCGTGCCGAACTTGCCCTTCAACGCGCAATCAACCGCATCAACGTAGCCAAAAGAGGGTAACAATACCCTGTGCATATAAGAATGATAAAACCCCCTCTCACCAAAGCAGACGTGCTTTGGAGGGAGGGGGTTTTTGTGATTTAGAGGATTAAAGGGGGTCTGACCCGCTGTGCGGTGATGTGTTAAAGGGATAAAAGGGGTCTGACCCGCTCCGCGGTGATGCGCTAAAGCAAAGTGACCGCACGCAAGGTGGAAGCATGGTTACTTTGAGGGTAGGGGACTGATGATATCGAGTTGACTCGATTTGTGGTAATTTCATGATATATTTTAGAATTTCATGATATATTTTAGAATTTCATGATAAAATCCCAGATTTCCGGATATAATTGGATTTTTCATGATATATTTCATTTTTTCCTGATAAAACGCAATATTTCATGATATCCGATAATCCCTAATTACCTACTTTTAAGTGAAACCCCACAGAATACCCAGTTCTTAATAATTCTATCAAGCAACCAAGCACGCACTTTATGAAAAGAAGGTAATTTTCTTTTGAATTTTGCATAAAGTGGTCTTCTTGAGGCTCTTCAAAACAAAAAATTTAATCAAAAACCTAATTTGCTTCTTTTAGAAAACCAAAGAGCTACCGAATGATTGAGATTGGTTGATATAACGAAAACTTGGTTGATAAACCACAACCTCGCCAAAAGTATCCAAAACTCCCCAGATCTCCTTCTCACCACCCAACCCTCCAACCCTCCAACCCACAAAATCCCACCACTCAACAAAAACAATTCCCTTCGCCCCCCTAAAAACAATAGCCATAATAAGGATATCTGCTGTCGACACAGATATGGGTATTTGATATAATTGTTATCGGTTACATTTTTAAATATTGTGAGCAGTCTGAAAATGATTGAGAGACTTCGGAGGGGGCGGGCATGAATCTACTAAACTTATATCAAAATAACTATTTGATAGTGGTTGTATTCTTGGCTCTAGGGGTATTGCTTCCGGTCGTGGCGCTTGCTATTGGACGGGTTTTGCGTCCGAATAAGCCATCAGCAGCAAAGCAGACGACCTATGAAAGTGGAATTGATCCCTTTCATGATTCACGTGTTCAGTTTAATGTTCGTTATTACATATTTGCCCTGTTGTTTGTCATTTTCGATGTGGAGACGGTTTTCTTATATCCATGGGCGGTGGCATACGAGAAGTTGGGGATTTTTGCACTGATTGAAATGCTTATTTTCGTAGTTTTACTACTGATCGGATTAATTTACGCATGGAAGAAGAAGGTGTTGAAATGGATCTAAATCTTGAGAGTATATCACCAGAGGAGATGGAAGAGCTGAAACAGACAGTCTTCCTGACAACATTGGAGGAGCTGAAAGCATGGGCCCGCAGCAATTCGATGTGGCCGATGACTTTCGGTCTAGCTTGCTGTGCAATCGAGATGATGGGGGTGGGATCGTCCCATTACGACCTCGACCGTTTTGGATCCTTCTTTCGTACATCTCCGCGTCAGTCCGACTGTATGATCGTATCTGGTACCGTGACGAAAAAAATGGCACCAGTGTTGAAGCGCTTGTATGATCAAATGCCTGAGCCGAAGTGGGTCATTGCGATGGGATCCTGTGCAACTGCGGGTGGTCCATATATCAAATCCTATGCCGTTGTCAAAGGAGTGGACCAGATTGTACCCGTTGATGTGTACATACCGGGATGTCCACCAAACCCAGCGGCTCTTATTTATGGAATCAACAAGCTCCGTGAAAAAATCCGCTACGAAGCCAAGACAGGGAAGCAGGTGATCTAGCAGTGAGCGATGAGAAAAGCCTGGAAGAGAAAAAGAAAGAGGCTGCAGCCAAAGCAAAAGCTGCCGCACTTGCAAAATTAGAAGCAAAAAAGAAGATGGAAGCGCAGGCTTCTCAAAATAAAGAAGAACCAACCGAAACACCGGCTGGTGACGACGCGAAAGAGCTAGCCAAAAAGAAAGCAGCCGCAGCAGCCAAAGCGAAGGCCGCTGCACTAGCCAAACAAAAAGCAAAAGAACAAGCCGCTTCCGAGCCGGAAACCACCGACACAGACGATGCAAAAGAGCTAGCAAAAAAGAAAGCAGCCGCAGCAGCCAAAGCGAAGGCCGCTGCACTAGCCAAACAAAAAGCAAAAGAACAAGCCGCGTCTGAGTCGGAAACCACCGACACAGACGATGCAAAAGAGCTAGCCAAAAAGAAAGCAGCTGCCGCGGCAAAAGCAAAGGCCGCCGCACTAGCCAAACAAAAAGCAAAAGCAGCAGCCGAAGCGTCAGAAGAAGGCACAGACTCCACGACGGATTCCTCCGTCACTGACGATGCAAAAGATCTAGCGAAGAAAAAAGCAGCTGCTGCGGCAAAAGCAAAGGCCGCCGCACTGGCCAAACAAAAACGCGAGGCAGGCGAAGCACCAGCAACCGACGGGGGCGATGCCAAAGCAAAAGCCATCGCAGCAGCCAAAGCGAAAGCCGCAGCCGCCGCCAAGGCCAAAGCCGCCGCACTAGCCAAACAACAGCGAGACGGCGCAACAGAGGGCACCCAAGCAGACTCAGACTCAACAGACCTGCAAGACGAAAAAGCCAAAGCCATCGCAGCGGCGAAAGCCAAAGCAAAGGCAGCCGCAGCAGCCAAAGCAAAAGCCGCCGCTGCTGCAAAAGCCAAAGGAGCAGCATCAGGCACAACAGGAGATGGAACAGAAACACCAGCCCAACCATCACCAAACCAGAAATATCTAGATAAATACGTAAAAGTAATCAACGACAACCTCGGTGAAAACACATTGGAAGACGCATACATCAACCCGCTTTCCAAAGATGTGCCGACACTTGTCGCGAAACCGGAGAACTATTTTAAAGTAGCATCATTCCTGCGTTACAATGAGCAGCTGACGTTTGAATTTCTATCAGAAATGCACGGCACGGACTTTGAGACGCATATGGAAATCTATAACCACTTATATTCTTATAAAAACAAGCAGTCTGTCGCCTTGAAGGTGAAAATAGATCGGGAAAACCCGGTCATCCCGTCCTTGCAACCATTATGGGAAGGGGCAAACTGGCCGGAGCGGGAGACATTCGATCTGCTTGGCATTCAGTTTACAGGACATCCGAACTTGACGCGCATCATGATGCCGGATGATTGGGTTGGTTATCCGCTGCGCAAAGATTATGAGCCGTACGATGTGGAGGTGTAGCAGATGATCCGCACAGAGGAAATGCTACTGAATGTCGGACCACAGCATCCGAGTACCCACGGGGTGTTCCGACTTGTCATAAAAATCGATGGGGAAATCATCAAGGAAGCGACACCGGTCATTGGATACCTTCACCGCGGAACCGAAAAGCTCGCGGAGAACCTCCAATATACACAAATCATCCCGTACACGGACCGGATGGATTATCTATCCGCCATGACCAACAACTATGTGCTTTGTCACGCAGTGGAAACGATGATGGGGCTTGAGATCCCAGACCGTGCGGAATACCTCCGGGTGCTTGCCATGGAGCTTGGGCGTGTTGCTAGTCACTTAGTTTGGTATGGTACATATTTGCTAGATATCGGGGCGGTCAGTCCGTTCCTATATGCGTTCCGTGAGCGCGAAATGATCATCAATCTATTAAATGAGCTGTCAGGTGCCCGCCTTACCTTCAACTATATGCGTGTTGGAGGGGTGAAGTGGGATGCGCCTGAGGGCTGGATCGAGAAAGTGGAAGAGTTTGTCCCATATATGAGGGAGCAGCTGAAAGGCTACCATGACCTTGTAACAGGCAATGAAATTTTTATGAGCCGTGTGAAGGGAGTCGGCCGTTACACCAAGGAGGATGCCTTTGCGTACTCCCTGAGTGGCGCGAACCTCCGATGCACCGGCGTAAAGTGGGATCTTCGCAAAGATGAGCCTTATTCCATCTATGATCGTTTTGACTTTGACGTGCCGACCCGTGAAGGCGGGGACGCATGGGCGCGTTACCATTGCCGCATGGAGGAAATCGAGGAATCCCTGAAGATCATAGAACAAGCAGTCGCTCAGTTCCCGAAAGAAGGTGAGATCATGGCAAAGGTGCCAAGGATCATCAAGGCGCCAAAGGGAGAGGCATATGTACGAATCGAATCCCCACGCGGTGAGATCGGCTGCTACATTGCCAGTGACGGTAAAAAAGAACCTTACAGACTAAAATTCCGCCGTCCGTCCTTTTACAACCTGCAGATTCTACCGAAGCTTTTAGAAGGCGAAAACATGGCGAACCTGATAGCCATTTTAGGGGCAATTGACATTGTCCTTGGGGAGGTGGATGGCTAATGATGGAAGGATTACTGCATTCATCACCATCCTGGACGAACTTTTTCATCTTTTTCGGATTGGCAACGGCACTGCTGCTTGCCGTCCTAGGCTTCGTAACCTACGGAATCCTTGCCGAGCGTAAAGTAATGGGCTTCATGCAAGGACGAATGGGACCAAATCAGGTCGGGGGCTCCTGGGGCTTGCTCCAGACAGTGGCCGACGTCCTGAAGCTTCTATTAAAAGAAGACACGATCCCGAAACTTGCGGATCGACCGTTATATATCATTGCACCAGTCATCGCCTTCACACCGGCGTTCATGGTGCTTGCCACCATCCCGTTCACCGACCGCTTCCAATTTGCGGACATCGGGGTGGGCTTGCTCTATTACATCGCCATCTCCGGTATCACAACGGTCGGCGTCGTAGCGGCAGGCTGGGCATCAAACAACAAATACTCCTTGCTAGGAGGCATGCGTGCAGCGGCCCAAATGATTTCCTATGAAGTGCCGCTTGTCATGTCCGTAATCGGGGTTGTCCTCCTAGCGGGAAGCCTTAACCTAAATCAAATCGTCGCCGCACAAGGCGAAACATTCTGGTTCATCGTCTTGCAACCAGTCGGCTTCCTTATTTTCGTCATCGCTTCTGTAGCAGAGTTGAACCGTACACCATTTGACTTGCCAGAAGCGGAATCAGAGCTTGTCGCAGGTTACCATGTCGAATACTCCGGCTTCCGCTGGGCATTCTTCATGCTTGCGGAATATGTGTATCTATTCGCGATGGCATCACTCACAACCGTCCTATTTTTGGGAGGCTGGCTGCCACCATTCGAGTTCCTCGGATTCATCCCAGGCGCCGTCTGGTTCGCGCTAAAATTCAGCGTCGTCGTATTCGTGCTCATCTGGATCCGTGTCACATTCCCGCGTCTGCGCGCAGACCAACTCATGGAATTCGGCTGGAAAGTACTACTACCAGTAGCACTGGCGAACATCTTTTTCTCAGCGATCATGAAGGAATTGTTTTTTAAATAACTCCAGAATTTAGAGAGGTCTATAGCTGGTGATTGGAGCACAGGGCGAAGACTCCTACGGGAGGTAGCGCTTAGAGGAGACCCCGCAGGCAAAGCCGAGGAGGCTCCACAAGCGCCCCGTGGAAAGCGAAGCCCGGTGCGGAAATCACCAGCGGTGTTTAATCAATAACAAAACTCACTTTCATTACTAAAAAGGGTAACGGAAGAATAGGGGTGAAGCGAAATGCGCGGTCTTGCAAAAGGTTTAAAATATACCCTACAAAACTTAACCAAGAAAAAAGTCACCTATGATTACCCAAACGAGCCGCTCCCACTACCGGACCGGTTCCGCGGCATCCAAAAGTTCTACCCGGAAAAATGCATCGTCTGCAACCAATGTGCCAACATCTGCCCAACAGACTGCATCCAGCTTACCGGAAAAAAACATCCGGATCCAACGAAAAAAGGGAAAATCATCGACACATACGATATCAACTTCGAAATCTGTATTCTGTGCGATCTCTGTACAGAGGTCTGCCCAACAGAAGCAATCATCATGACCAACAACTTTGAGCTTGCCGAATACAGCCGTGATCGACTTTTCAAAGACCTGCAATGGCTCGATGAAAATGATACGAACATCAGAAGGGAGAATAAAGCATGACCATAACCGGTGAATTCATCGCATTTCTATTCCTTGCAATCGCTGCGATCGCTGGTGGAGTGCTCATGCTGAACCTGACAAAGGTCGTACACATGGTTGTAGCCCTAGTGTTCACTTTCATCAGCATTGCCGGCATCTATGTCATGCTCTCCGCTGAATTTGTAGCGGCTGTCCAGATTCTCATCTATTCCGGAGCCATCACCATCATCATGCTGTTCGGAATCATGCTGACCCGTCACAACGACGAATCCGAAACATCCGGACTCGGCAGAAAAATACTCGTCGGCGCAGGGGTGCTCGGCTTTGCGGCAGTCATGTATTTCGGACTGTACAGCCTTGACCTTGGTTCCCAAGAATCAGCCGACCTGCATGTGAACAATACCGAACAGATCGGTGTAGCCATCTATGCAAAATACGTCATACCATTTGAGCTGACATCGGTAATCCTGCTCGTGGCACTTGTCGGAGCGATCATCCTGGCAAGAAGGGATGATGAAGACGAAGACGTTGTAAAAGAGGAGGCGACCAAGGAATGAGCGGAGTTCCATTATCAGCCTACCTGGTACTAGCACTTATTTTATTCTGTATCGGACTTTACGGGGCACTCACCAAACGCAACACCGTCATCGTCCTGATCTGTATCGAACTCATGCTGAACGCCGTCAACATCAACCTTGTCGCATTCAGCAAATTCGGCATCGCACCGTCCATCACAGGGCAAGTATTCTCCCTGTTCACCATCACCGTCGCAGCAGCAGAAGCCGCAGTAGGCCTGGCTATCCTCATAGCCCTCTACCGCAACCGGCGCACCGTCAACATCGACGAAATGAATACGTTGAAGAACTAATAATCTAGCTGATGGCTGCAAATGTGATTTATCTTCAAAGATTGTTTAAGAAAAATAGATACCAAGAATTCTATGCCAGTTCACCCTGTTGATCGCAGTGCAGGGTGTGAGACTCCTGCGGGGAGGTAACGGTTGCTTGAGACCCCGCAACAAAGTGAGGAGGATCAAGCACCGTCCCGCGGAAAGCGAACACACGGAACGGAAATCAACAGGGAGTCTACCAGATAACAAAACGTACCTCCGCAACCAGCTTGCACAAAAACGCAGCCACAAACACAAAGCTGCGTAAAAGAAGGGGACTTGATACAATGATGGAAAATGCCTGGATCATCCCGCTTTTTCCGCTGATCTCCTTTATCCTACTACTGCTAGTCGGCAAAAGAATGAAAGAATCGAGCGCATTCCTCGGAATCGCACTCATCAGTCTATCACTCATCTTTTCCCTCATGGCACTATGGGAGCGGTTTTCAGCACCAACCTTCAAAGCCACATTCGACTGGCTCCAAATCGGAGACGTCGTACTGACGGCGGGATATGAAGTCAATCAATTAAACGCCTTGATGCTTGTCGTAGTATCACTTGTCAGCTTACTCGTACATATTTATTCCAAAGGGTATATGGACGCCACCGAAAGGTACCACGTGTTCTACGCCTACCTGGGCCTGTTTACCTTTGCCATGCTGGCACTTGTAATGTCACCGAACCTGCTTCAGCTCTACATCTTCTGGGAGCTTGTCGGAGTAGGGTCGTTCTTGCTCATCGGGTTCTATTTTCATAAAAACGAAGCAAAAGCCGCTGCCAAAAAAGCGTTCATCATGACGCGTATTGGGGATGTCGGATTATTCATCGGGATCATCCTATTATTCTGGCAAGTCGGCAGCTTCGAATATGATGTCATTTTTGATGCAGTCAATGCTGGCGCAATATCCGCAGGCATGCTGACCCTCATCGCCATCCTTATTTTCATCGGGGCCATGGGGAAATCAGGTCAATTCCCGTTGCATTCTTGGTTACCTGATGCGATGGAAGGTCCAACACCTGTCTCCGCCCTCATCCACGCCGCGACCATGGTTGCAGCAGGGGTCTACCTAGTGGCAAGCTTGTTTCCGCTATTCAACGCCAGCGAAACAGCCATGATGACCGTTGCGATCGTCGGTGCGTTCACCGCGATATTCGCGGCATCAATCGGCCTTGTGCAAAAAGATATTAAGAGGGTACTAGCCTACTCCACCGTCAGTCAGCTCGGTTTCATGATGCTCGCGCTCGGTTCTGCAGGCTATGTGGCAGGGGTTTTCCACCTTACTACACACGCGTTTTTCAAAGCATTGCTGTTCCTTGCAGCAGGAAGTGTCATCCATGCCGTCCACAACCAAAACATCGACGAGATGGGCGGGCTTTGGAAAAAAATGCGCACCACCGGCATTCTTTTTCTAATCGGAACGCTTGCCATCACTGGTGTTCCATTGTTCTCAGGCTTTTTCAGTAAAGAGGAAATCCTCCTTGCAGCCTGGGTGAACGGAAATCCGTTTCTATTTTTACTGGCACTGATTGCCGCATTCTTCACGGCATTTTATATGTTCCGACTGTTCTTCCTTGTTTTCACAGGCGAAGCGCGCGGAGACCAGCGACATGTCCATGAATCGCCGTCTGTCATGACCATTCCGATGATCGTGCTTGGCGTTCTCGCAGTGGTAGCGGGTTACATGAACACACCTTGGTTCGGCCATTTCCTCGGAGACTGGCTGACAGAAGGGACCAGCCTATACGGTCCGTCACACATCGAAGGACCTCTCTGGATCATGATCGCCGCCATCCTTGTGTCGGCTGCCGGAATCGGAATCGCCTACCTGATCTACTTCCGCCGCTCCATCGCGCGCGAAACATTCAGCCAAGGCGCACCGCATCTATACGGCATTTTGCGCAACAAATATTTTGTCGATGAATTCTACAAAATGACGTTCGTCTACGGATCCCGCGTCATCAGTCTTTTCCTGAAATACATTGACGAGTTCCTTGTCCACGGAACGATGAAGGGAATCGCCGCGGCGTCCCAACAGATCGGTAGACTTGGAGCCAAAGTGCAGAACGGCCAAACCCAGACATACGGAACAGTCGCGTTTGTCGGGCTCGCCATTCTCATCATCATTTTCGTCTTCACAGGGGGGTACATCGGATGAACAGCATATTTTTGACAGCGTTGATCTTTGCCCCTCTTTTAGGTATCTTGGTACTTCTTTTTACACCAAAAACAAACGTGGAAGCCATCAAAATCGTCGGTTTCCTCGCAACCCTGCCATCCTTGGTGCTCGCATTAATCGCGTTCTGGCAGTACAAGGCGGGGGCAGGTCTTGAGCAATTTGCAGTCAAGCGCGAATGGATCACATTCGGCAACAAAGGGCTGACCAATGACATCTATGGCGCACAAGTTTACCAGCTAATCTCCTTCGAGCTTGGAATCAACGGCTTTTCACTTGTCATGATCCTGCTTACGGCAGTGCTTTCCACCCTTGCCGCCATCGCAAGCATCCATGTAAAAAAAGAATGGAAAGGCTACTTTATCCTCTTCCTTCTATTACAAATTGGGATGCTCGGCGTCTTTGCAGCGGAAAACCTGCTCTTATTCTTCTTTTTCTTCGAGCTCACCTTAATCCCGATGTTCTTCCTCATCGGTAAGTGGGGCTATTTTGAAAAAGAAAGTGCAGCCTACCGTTTCCTTATTTACAATGGTCTCGGTTCTGCCATTCTACTAATTGTGTTCGTTGTTCTTTTCACCAAAACAGGAACGATGAATATCGCCGAAATCACGGCCATGTTCACCGGCAACAGCGACGCCATGTTCCTCGGTGAAGTGTCAGATGACTTGCGCATGGGGCTTCTCATCGCATTGCTTGTCGCATTCGGCGTCAAGCTTCCGATTGTGCCACTGCATAGCTGGATGCTGAAGGTCCACGTGCAAGCACCGCCATCCATCGTGATGCTGCACGCCGGCGTATTATTAAAAATAGGAGCTTTCGGTCTCATCCGTTTCGGAGTGGGAATCTTCCCGGAACAATTCGACCAGCTCGCTTTCATTCTAGCAATCTTGGGGGTTGTGAATCTCCTTTACGGAGCGTTTCTCGCACTCATCCAAACAGACTTCAAAATGGTGCTGGCCTACTCCAGTATCTCGCATATGGGGATCGTGCTGATCGGACTTGCGGCCCTGAACGAAGCGGGAATCCAAGGCGCGATCTTCCAGGTTGTCTCACACGGCTTCATCGCGGCACTTCTGTTCTTCTTGATTGGAGTCATGTATGAACGCACCGGAACCACCGATATCGGCAAGCTCGGAGGCCTCGCAAAAGCGATGCCACTCACAGCCGGATTCTTCCTTGTCGGCGCCATGGCCTCACTCGGCCTGCCTGGCATGTCCGGATTCATCAGCGAATTCCTTGCCTTCATGGGACTTTTCAAAGAAATGCCGATCGTCGCGGCAGTCGGGACCCTTGGCATCATTTTAACAGCGGCTTACCTCCTGCGCGCCGTGCTCGGAATGACATTCGGCACGAAAGCGGCAGGCTATGGCGAGAAAGTGGTGGACCTGCGCGGAGTCGAATACATTCCCGTATTCGCCATGCTATTCTTCATCATCCTGATCGGAGTATACCCAAGCATTCTCGCAGCATCGTTGCAAGATACCATCAAGACCATCATTTTAGGGATAGGGGGGTGAAAAGGAGATGGATTTAGAAACCTTACTCAGCTTTGATTGGAGCGTCATGGCACCGGAATTCATCATCCTTGGTGTAGCAACCCTTCTCTCACTACTGGACTTATTTTTACCGAAAAAAATAGACCGGAGACTGCTCGGCTGGCTCGGATTCGCTAGTATCCTTGTAGCCCTCGGATTCTTGGTGGGCATGTACGACAAAGATCCAATGCAAGTCACCACCATCCTTTACGAAACTTACCGACTCGACAGCTTCGCGATGGCATTCAAAACTTTGATACTAGTCGGAGCAGCCTTCGTGATGCTCATGGCCATCAGCTACGAGCCAAAAGAAGGATTGCGGGAGTACAGAGGGGAGTTCTTCTACCTCTTGTTACTCGGCGTCCTCGGGGCCATGATCATGTCTTCAAGCGGCGACCTTATCACACTTTTCGTCGGACTTGAATTATTGTCCCTGGCTTCCTACATATTGGCAGGCCTGCGCAAAAAGAACCTGCAATCAAACGAAGCGGCCATGAAATATGTCATCAACGGCGGAATCGCCACCGCCATCACCCTGTTCGGGATGAGCTACGTGTACGGTCTGACCGGCACCACCAACCTACAGGAAATGTGGATGGCACTTTCACAAATCAACGCACGCGACATGCAATTCCTACTTGTCATCGCCTTCATGATGATGTTCGTCGGCTTGTCCTTCAAGCTTGCGACCGCACCATTCCACATGTGGGCACCGGACGTCTACCAAGGCGCGCCGACACCAGTAACGGCATTCCTTGCAGTCGTATCCAAAACAGCAGGCTTCATCATCGTCCTGCGCCTGTTCGTGACTCTATTCTTCCCAACCCGCTCAGCAGAAGGCTCATCCATGCTGTTCTCGATGGGAGAATTCATCGCAGTATTGGCCGTGGCCTCCATGGTAGTAGGAAACTTCGTTGCTCTGCGCCAGCGCAACGTCAAGCGGATGTTCGCCTACTCAGGTGTGGCCCACGCCGGTTATCTTTTAGTGCCGCTGGCAACTGTAAACTTCATTTTCATATTTGAAGCCATGTGGTTCTACCTGGTTGCTTACCTGTTTATGAACATCGGGGCGCTTGCGGTATTGCAGGTGGTCACTGCACGAGATGACTCGGAGGATCTGAGCCGATTTGCTGGACTGTACCAGCGCTCACCACTGCTTGCAGTGTTGATGTCGGTATTCCTGCTTTCGTTGGCAGGTATCCCGGGAACAGCCGGATTCATCGGAAAACTATCCATCTTCGTCGGAGCCGTTTCCGAACCGAACAACGCCTACGTCTTGGCATCCGTCTTGATCCTGACCACCGTCGTCTCATACTTTTACTATTTCGGTATCATGACACAAATGTTCTTCCGCCCAGCGGCAAGCCAAGAAAAGATTCACGTTCCTGTTGGAATCTGGATCACCGTCATTGTGTGCGCGGTTGCTACAGTGGTGCTCGGAATCCTTCCAGGCCTTGCCATAGATATGTTCGGCAACAACTTTGACATCCTGTTGGATATCTTCGTAACAGACAACTAGCCAATTGTCACCACATCGGGGTATATGATTTAATAGAAAAGAAGGAGTCGGGGAGCTCCTTCTTTTTCATGTGTATTATTATAGGAAGAAACTAAAACACTTTAGTGGAAAATAAAGAGGAGGCTGCTTTCACAATGATTGATATCGGAGTACAAGCACTCGTCAGCATCATCTCCCACCTACTATTCATCAGCATCACATGGTGGGCGCTCCAAGCCATCCAATACGAAAAATGGATGAAACCAAACAAAGTCGTCCAAATCAGACTGCTACTCATCCTAGTCACCATCGCCATCGGATCCACAGTAAGCAACTTCTTCTTGGACTACCTGTTCCTGTCCCAGAGGCTACCAATGATCTGGTGAAACTAGAAAAATATGATACCCGATCTGCCAGGGGAAGGGATCCCCTGGTTTTTCTAGTTGTCCGGGTGTATGACATAGATGGAGAAATCCCTTCAAGGGTCTGACCCTTTTTTTATTTTCTTTTTCCCCCTCCTCGGCGGGCAGTTTCGACATCCTTACAGAAATTCCTGCCGGGGTCTGACCCCCTTTTAAAAAAAATCTCAAAAATTTTGACGAAGAAACCTATGTATCTCTCATCGCCAACCTGGCCACACTGTTATTAACAAGCAAAGGGGCGTGGGGGATATGTGGAACGGGCATCAAACACACAATGGTGAGAGCCATAAGGACATAATAACTAATACTAAATGGGCAGAAAAAAAGTGGAAACTTTATATTAATAGATTGCTAGGACTATTTTTTATTTTATTAATATGTTTTACGGGGGTAATTCTTGGGAATGAAAGAAGCAGAGCTCAATTACCAAACGATATCAGTACTGAGATACTTGAAATCGCGGAAGTTTTTCAAAAGGAAAAAATAAATGTTCAGGAATGGAAACTTTTTGGGCGCACGAACGTCTATAAAATTAGGGATTTAGTCGCTTTTCAAAAAGAGGTAAATCGTTTAAAACAGAATATGGGCCATCTTACGTGGAATGTGATAGAAGAAGAGGGTCAGTGGAAGGCAGTTGGGACTTATTATAACGATTCATTAAAACAAGAAGAGACTCTTCAGCTCATCACTACCCACACAAAGACATCCCCAAGCTCGTACTTATTATATGAGGTTACGGGGTATGGCTGGAAAGATGACGCAGCAACAGAGATAATAAACCATTTCCATTCGAATCTTACCAGTATTTCTCAGGAAGACTTTGAAATATTTAGTTGTATGATCGGCGATTTCAGTGATAAAATTGAAGATGGTTTGCAAAATACGACAAATATTTTGCTAGAGTCATTTTCAGCACAAGTGGTGGAAGAGATTCAGGAAGATACGTTTGTTTCTGTTTCGGCATATACTGAAGCGTGGAATAATGTTCTTCCGACACATCAGGGAAAGATGAACTTACAAATTGGGTTACGAACACAAGGAATGGGCGATAAGACTACCGTGATTGTAGGCACGCCAATTATTACTGTTGAATATTAATATATAGAATATAAGACGCGGAGGGGAACATTTTGGAAAAAATCATCGTCCGCGGCGGACAAAGGTTAAAGGGTACTGTTAAAGTAGAGGGAGCAAAAAACGCAGTACTACCTGTCATCGCCGCAACTTTATTAGCTAGCAAAGGCAAATGCGAAATCTTAGATGTACCTGAGCTCTCCGACGTTTATACGATTAACGAGGTTTTGCGTTATTTGAATGCCGATGTTGAATTTGAAAATAATCGTATAATTGTCGATGCAACAAGAGAGCTGCACACGGAAGCACCGTTTGAATATGTACGAAAAATGCGTGCATCAGTCCTAGTAATGGGATCATTGCTTGCGCGTAACGGTAAAGCACAAATAGCTCTACCTGGAGGATGTGCGATCGGTTCAAGACCTATCGACCAGCATTTAAAAGGGTTCGAAGCGATGGGTGCGAAAGTGAAAGTTGGTAATGGTTATATCGATGCCGAAGTAGACGGAAGATTACAAGGCGCGAAAATATATCTGGACTTCCCAAGTGTGGGAGCAACAGAAAACATCATGATGGCTGCAACCCTTGCTGAAGGTACAACAATTATGGAAAACGTTGCAAAAGAACCGGAAATCGTGGACTTAGCGAACTTCTTGAACTCCATGGGAGCGAAAGTTCGTGGAGCAGGTACTGGAACAATCAGAATCGAAGGTGTTTCCGAATTACACGGATGCCAACATAACATCATCCCTGACCGCATTGAAGCAGGTACATTCATGGTAGCAGCTGCAATCACAGGCGGAGACGTTATTGTCGAAGGAGCAGTGCCGGAACATTCCAGCTCATTAATCGCGAAAATGGAAGAAATGGGCGTTAAGTTTGAAGAAGTCGAAAACGGATTACGCGTTATCGGACCTGAAAAGCTGAAGTCAATTGATATCAAAACAATGCCTCATCCTGGATTCCCAACAGATATGCAATCCCAGATGATGTCCTTATTATTAGCGGCAGAAGGCACTAGCATGATTACCGAAACAGTATTTGAAAATCGCTTTATGCATGTAGAAGAGTTCCGTCGTATGAACGGCGACATCAAGATTGAAGGACGTTCCGTTGTCATCAATGGACCATCCAAACTACAAGGCGCAGAAGTGGCGGCAACAGACCTTCGTGCAGCAGCAGCATTAACCCTAGCAGGATTAATTGCAGACGGATACACTCGTGTAACCGAGCTAAAACACTTAGATCGTGGATACGTAAACTTCCACAACAAACTGGCAGCACTAGGTGCAGACATCGAACGAGTAAGCTCCATGGAACAAGAACAAACAGTTATCCTAGAACAAATCAAAGAAGCCTAAACACACCAAAACAGCCAATCATATATCTATATTATTCTACAAAAAGGGTCAGATTCCTTTAGGGGTCTGACCCTTTTTTTGCAATTTTCTGTGATTTTTTGGGCCCCTTCGACGTAAGAGAGGAAATTCCTTCAGGGGTCTGACCCCAAAAGGGAATTATTTTTCTAACTACTTAATAATATTCCACCTATTTTTCTGTCAGACCATTTTTTTCGGTACTAAGGAAGTATTTTCTGAAAGTGGTGGCTTATGCATATATAATATAGAAGTTTGTAGGCATTTTGGGTTTCATTCTTCCTTGTAATCCACGTTATGAAACTCTATCAATCCGCCCATTTTTTAGTCATAATTGCTTGTCCACTCCCATAAGAATGAAAGAGTAAAGGTATCCAACCATCAACAACCTACTACTTTATTGTTATCGGAGGCTCGGCGCTATGAGAAACTTGAAACCAATTATCGTACTCACTTCTGTCCTTTTTGTCATGGTATTAATGGTACCAACATTGTTAGTCATGCCGTTTGTCGACAAGGAAAGCGGCCAGTTGGCGGAAGAACTCCAATCAAAGCAAGAAGTCCAATCACAAGTGGAAGTGGCTGAATCCCCGATTGACGTGGCCGTGTATCGACACAAGCAAGAGATGATCGAGAATATCCCATTGGAAGATTATATCGTTGGAGTGGTGGCTTCTGAAATGCCAGCCGACTTCGAGTTAGAGGCTTTAAAAGCCCAGGCCCTCGCTGCACGTACGTATATTTTAAGGCAGCTGATGGCTGATGAAAAGCTAGGGACGCCCAATGGCGCCGACGTAACTGATACGGAGCAGCACCAAGTATATAAAAGCCCGGAAGAACTTAAAGCTATATGGGAAGCAGATGATTTCGACTGGAAAATGGAGAAAATAAAACAGGCGGTGACCGAGACAGCAGGATCCGTCCTTACCTATAATAATGCACCGATCGATGCGAGTTACTTTTCCACAAGCAATGGCTACACTGAAAACTCTGAGGAATATTGGCCAAATGAAATTCCATACTTGCGCAGCGTCGCAAGCCCATGGGACGTTGACTCCGAAAAATACTTAAGCCAGGTAACCCTAACAGTTCAGGAATTCCAATCGATGCTAGGGGTAACGCTTGGAAACGATGGAGCGGTGGGGAAGATCATCGCCCGTACGACAGGTAACCGGGTTAGCACCGTCGATATAAACGGTAAGCAACTTACAGGCAGGGAAGTGCGTGACACCCTCAAGCTACGCTCCAGTGACTTTACCTGGGAACGCAAAGGAGATAACATCATCATCACCACAAAAGGCTTCGGCCACGGTGTTGGCATGAGCCAATACGGCGCCAACGGCATGGCCCTAGAAGGCAAAAGCTACACCCAAATCATCTCCCACTACTACAAAGACGTCCAAATCGCCAGCGCCGACCAATACCTCAACAAAGTGACCGCGAAGCAATAAAGGAGGGGGGTGGAAAAAATTCACTTTGGGGGTCAGACCCCCAAAGGATTTTCCCCCTCATCGTCGAATAGAGGTTCACCCGTCAGACCCCGGCTCCTGCCGGGGTCTGACCCCTTTACAAACTTTTTTCAATCCCCATGCATAAAACCCGCACCAATGAAGGAAAATAAGCATTTCAAAAATTTTTTTACACCAGATGTATATTATTCTCGGAATCTGTTCAGAATGATTGCTGAGGTGATGATACAATGAGAGAGGAAGAAAAGAAACGGACTTCTCAAAATTCAAATTGGCAACGCTTAATGAAAAAGCGTTGGGTGTTCCCAGCAATCTATCTTGGGTGCGCAGCAATCATTTTGACAGCGGTTTTAATGTTCCAAGCAGGTAATGACACAGAGGTTCCAGGTAACAATGCAGAAGGGCAAGGACCTAATACTTCTTACGGCGATCAAGAATCCGTCGAAGTAAACAGCCCGGTTGAAAACTTTGTAATGCCGGTAACAGATGTGAACTCATCTTTGATCCAAAAGCCATTCTGGGATGAAAATGGATCCAAAGAAGAGCAAGAAGCTGCTTTCATTGAGTACAATGGAAGATACCAACCAAACACAGGTATCGATATCGTAATGAAAGACGGCGAAACGTTCGAAGTAGTCGCATCCCTAAGTGGAACTGTAACGCATGTTGAAAATGATCCATTACTAGGAAATGTCGTTGAAATCGAGCATTTAGATGGTGTGAAAACAGTCTACCAATCACTGACTGATGTAAAAGTGAAAGTCAATGACTTTGTAGAGCAAGGCGACACTATCGCAAAAGCGGGTACAAACCAACTGAACAAAGACTCTGTCCATGTTCACTTTGAAATCCGCAAAGACAATGTAGCAGTCAATCCAATCAGCTTTTTTAACAAACCAGTCACTTCCCTATTAGAGGAAGAAGGACAAGCTTCTGAAGAAGGAAGCGAGCCAGCTGGTGAGCAAGAAAAAGAAGAAACTCCTGCAGAAGGCGAAGACAAGCCTGAAGAAGGAGAAGACAAAGACGGCGACGAAGGCTCTTCTGATGAAGAACAAGAAGAATCTGTTAGCTATCTAACATAATACAAAGTCTCATTTGTAAAATAAATGCTAGAACGATAAACTCTATTGACCCAAAGAGCAGCTTACAAACGGGAAGAGCTTCCCGGAAAGCTGCTCTTTTTCTATTCAATTTTTTTTGCTACTTTCCACCCCACCTAGGAATAAAACCAAGCCTACCTGGGTATACTAACAATACCGATACACAAACAACACAACAGCGCACAAAATCAGAGAATGTCTCAACCGCCAAACGTAGGTACCGTTTGGCGGTATTTTTATGTCCACTAATAAGTGGACATAAAAAAATTTCAAAAAGGGGTCAGACCCCGGCAGGAATTTCTCCCTCCATCACGAATACAACCAAAGTAAGGAAATGTGTCGGAATTTGGCGGACGAAAAGGGGTCTGACCCTCAAAGGATTTCCACCATCACCGTCGAAGCATCTCTCTGCACCACCAACCCCATCTCCCACCCAAACCACCCACACGCATCCAAAATCCCACCCCCGAAAGGAGCACCACCCACTATGCCACGAAACCCAAGAATCTGGTTCCCAGGAGCCAAGTACCACGTCACCACAAGAGGAAACCGCCGCAGCATCATCTTCTTTGAGCCCAAGGACTACCAAACCTACAAGCGCATCCTCTTCGAAACGAAACTCAAATACCCGTTCAAACTGCATGCCTACTGCCTCATGACCAACCACACCCACCTGCTCATCGAAACCGAAACCACCCACATCAGCCTGATCATGCAAAAAATTAACACCAAATACGCCCAGTACATCAACAGCAAATACCGACTCACCGGCCACCTCCTAGAAGGAAGGTTCAAATCCAGTCTCATCCATGATATCGACTACCTGATTGACGTCAGCAAATACATCCACCTCAACCCAGTCGCCGCCCAAATGGTCCACAACCCCGAAGACTACCCATACAGCAGCTACAGACAATACTACTATAACAACCATCACGACCCACTCGTCACCACAACCGATATCCTAAATTACTTCTCCACCACCCACCACGAAGGCTCCTACCGACAATACGTCAACACCCCGAATACTAAAATCCATTTCACCCCCACCAACAAAGTAAAATTTCTTATTTTGAAAAAATAAAGAAAATTAAGTATAATAGAAAATAATTCGCATAACGAAATAATAGGGGGATCAACACATGACACTTAAACTCGACTATCTCAACAACCCATATCCATCACAGCGCAACACGGTATTCGCCAAAAATGGCATGGTTGCGACATCTCAACCACTAGCCGCACAAGCTGGCCTCGATATTATGAAAAAGGGAGGGAACGCCATCGACGCGGCCATCGCCACCGCGGCCTGCCTGACCGTCGTGGAACCAACCTCAAACGGAATCGGCGGCGACGCATTCGCCCTCGTCTGGACAAAAGGGGAGCTCCATGGACTGAACGCAAGCGGACCTGCACCAAAATCCATCTCGATAGAAGCGGTAAAAGAAAGAGGCCATGACACCATGCCGAAAATGGGGCTCATTCCAGTGACCGTTCCCGGAGCACCATCCGCCTGGGCAGAGCTATCCAAGAAGTTTGGCAAACTACCACTCTCAGAAGTGCTGCAACCAGCCATCGACTACGCGGAAAAAGGCTACCCAATCTCGCCAACACTCGGCAAGTACTGGAAGGGCGCCTATAACGCTTGTAAAAAATTCTGCACGAGCGAAGAATTCACTCACTGGTTCGAAACCTTCGCCCCAGAAGGTCGTGCACCTGAAATCGGTGAGGTTTGGTCCTCTAAAGGCCATGCCGACACCTTAAGACAAATCGGGGAAACAAACGGAGAAGCTTTCTACCGTGGAGAATTAGCCCACAAGATCGCTGATTTCTCCAAACAGCACAAAGGCTTCCTTACATATGACGACCTTGCAGCCTACCAACCGGAATGGGTGCAGCCGATCAAGGTCAACTATCGCGGCTATGACGTCTGGGAGATCCCACCGAACGGCCAGGGAATCGTCGCCCTCATGGCACTTAACATGCTAAAAGAAGACACCTTCACGGAGCGCGACAGTCTCGAAACCTATCACAAACAAATCGAGGCAATGAAACTGGCATTCGCTGACGCCAAGAAATACGTCTCAGATACAACGACCATGACCCACACAGCAGAAGAATTGCTCTCTAGTTCCTTTGCAAAAGAAAGAAGAAGCCTCATCACAGATACGGCACTCACGCCAGAGCCAGGAACCCCGCCAAAAGGAGGAACCGTCTATTTGGCCACTGCCGATGGGGAAGGGAATATGGTATCCTTTATCCAGAGCAACTACATGGGATTCGGATCAGGTGTCGTCGTACCAGGAACCGGAATCGGTCTGCAAAACAGGGGGCATGACTTCTCCCTCGACCCGGAACACGAAAACGCGCTGGCACCAGGGAAGAAGACATACCACACAATCATCCCTGGCTTCCTGACAAAAGACAACGAAGCCGTCGGACCATTCGGCGTCATGGGAGGCTACATGCAGCCACAAGGACACATGCAAGTCGTCATGAACACCGTCGACTTCCACCTGAACCCGCAGGCTGCTCTGGACGCACCAAGATGGCAGTGGATGGAAGGCAAAACCGTACACGTCGAGCACCACTTCCCGCAACACCTGGCCCAAGCACTCCAACGCAAAGGCCACAACATCCAAATCACACTCGACGGAGGCAGCTTCGGCCGCGGCCAAATCATCTGGCGCGACCCACAAACCGGCACCCTCACCGGCGGCACCGAACCAAGAACCGACGGCTGCATCGCATCTTGGTAAAGCGGTAAAGGAGTAAAAGGGGTCTGACCCTCACTCCATTAAAGTATTAAACAACTAAAAAGGGTCTGACCCTCATCAAAGGAGGAAACCACCACACCATGAAGCAATGGGACTTATTCATCGCATTCTTCCGTGTCGGGATGCTGGGCTATGGCGGAGGTCCGTCCAGCATTCCACTTGTACATAAAGAGGTAGTGGGCAAGTACAAATGGCTATCTGATGACGATTTCTCGGATATACTCGCACTCGCCAACACCCTGCCCGGACCGATCAACACCAAGATGGCCGGCTATATCGGCTACCGCGTGGGGGGCTATACTGGCATGATGAACGCTGTATTAGCCTCTACCATCCCGACCATTATACTCATGATCGTCCTGCTCACCACCCTCACAAGTTTTAAAGACCAAGGGTGGGTGCAAGGCATGACCAAAGCAGTCCTGCCAGTCGTGGGCGTCCTGCTCGCCGTCCTGACCTGGGACTTTCTATCAAAATCACAAAAGGGGCTTGGCTGGACAGCAGCGATCCTGTTAATCCTAGCTAGTTTCCTATTCATCGAGATTCTCGGCATCCATCCAGGAATCGTCATTGCCCTGCTACTTGCAGCGGCTGTCCTGAAAAAAGACAAACCAAAACCAGAAAAAGGAGGGACCCCATCATGATCTATTGGGAGATTTTCCTCGCCTTTTTCATACCAGGCATACTCGGGTACGGGGGAGGCCCCGCTTCCATCCCGCTCGTTGAGAACGAAGTCGTCCACCGCTATGGATGGCTGACCGTCTCCGAATTCAGTGAGGTCCTCGCTCTCGGAAACGCCCTGCCAGGACCGATCGCAACCAAAATGGCCGGCTACATCGGCTACGAGCAAGCAGGAATCCTAGGCGCGGCCGTTGGCGTATTCGCCACCGTCGCTCCATCCCTGATCTTGATGGTCGCCCTCATGAGCCTGTTATACAAGTTCAGAGATTCACCAAAAGTAAAAAGAATGTCCAACTACGTGCGACCAACCATCGCACTCCTACTAGGAGTCATGGCCTACCGCTTCTTCGCCGAATCCTACCAAGATTCCGGAGCAGCCCAAACCATCCTCCTCATCATAGCCAGCTACCTCCTCCTAGAAAAATGGAAAGTCCACCCCGCCTACGTCATCGGCGGCGCGCTGGTCTATGGCGCATTAATACTTTAAATAACTAAAAGGGGTCTGACCCTCACTGCTCTAAAGCACTAAAGCTCAGACCCCACACCCACCCAAAAAAGGAGCATCCACCAATGAAAACCAAAACCCTACTTCTAACAGGTTTCGTACCATTCTTAAAATTCACCATCAACCCAACCGAGCAAATAGCAAACGAACTCGACCAGCAAACCATCGGCCACTACAAGATTCATAGCCGCATTCTACCTGTCGATTTCCATCAATCCGCCACCCAACTGCTCCACCACATCTACGAAATAAAGCCAGACGCCATCATCTCCCTAGGCCTTGCCGCCGGTCGCGCCCACATCACACCCGAGCGGATCGCCATCAACTGCAAGGACGCAGGTGGCGCACCGGACAACAACGGCGTCATCCACCAGGACGAACCTATCGACCAATCAGGGCCGGCAGCATACTTTTCCACCCTGCCAATTCGAGCCATGGTCAACCATCTGACAGAAAACCACTATCCTGCCAAAGTATCCAACACCGCAGGAACCTATCTGTGCAACAACGTCATGTACGCGGCACTGCACCACCTAAAGAACGATCAAACAAACATCCCTGCCGGCTTCATCCACATCCCGGCCTCACACGAACTGTCCGTCCAGCTCGCAAATACACCAAGCTGGTCCCAGCAAGACCTCACAAACGCAATAAAACTATGCATCGAAACTTTAAATTAATCCACCAAAAAAAGGACCCTCACACCTACCACGTGTCAGGGTCCTTCACGTTCCAAACCAAAACCAAACCAAGCCAAATCACCACTAAATTCCATCCCACTGTCATAAGACAAATCCATTCCGAAATAGGGTAAGAGGTAGAATCCATCCAACAAGGAGGCAACACAACGTTGAAAAGACAACTCTGCCTGTTTACCCTTCTATTCGTCATGCTGCTGTCAGCCTGCTCAAGCACCGACTCGGAAAAAGACGACCTCATAAACTATATAAATACCGAACTGCCAAAGGTAGCTGACTTGGAATTTGAAGCGATCGACTCCTACAGCAGCGTCTCCGGCCAAAACTATACAGATGACTGGACCATGTACGAAATCATCGACACCATCACCATACCAGCCTACGAGGAATTCATCACCGAGCTAGAAAATATCCGCCCAAAATCTGAAGCCGTCAGGGAAATCCATGAAATCTATATCGAAGGCAGCAACTCCCAGCTCCAAGGCTTCAAAATGATCCGGGTCGCCCTCGAACAACAGGACTACGATAAAGTATTTGAAGCAAACGAGCACCTAGACAAAGGCCGCACCAAAATACGCCAATTCCAAACCAAACTCGAAGACCTCATGCATGAACACGGGGTAGAGTACGAAGACGAAACACTATAAAACCCCCAAACCCAACCGAGCAGCACTGCTCGGTCATTTTTATTGAACCGTCCTCTCTCATTAATTTACAAAAACACGCAAAAAACCTGTATTCCTCAGGATAACGGAATACAGGTCATTGCAGATACCTCTTTCAATCTTTCACAAAAATCAACTTATACAGTTGAATAAGCACAAGCGGCATAAGTGCCAGAGCATAGACATAGCCGAACTGGGCAGAAGTTAGGGTGGCAACTTCAAAAAGTCCTTTTAAAGGATCAACCAGCAGAACAAGCTGCAAGAGTGCGATGCCTATGACGACTGCCCCTATCAAGTAGAGGTTTGAAAACAATCCAACTTTGAATATCGACTGCCTGGAACGTGCGTTGAAGCCATGAAACAGTCGGGCAAGACATAGTGTGGAAAAAGCCATGGTACTGGCTGTCAGAGGGTCGTCCATGGTTAGTCCGATATGAAACGCAATAAGGGTGGCCATGGCAATCAGGAAACCTTCACTAAGGAGCCGGGCTGCAAACACTTTATTGAGAAGCGGGGTTTCCACATCCCTCGGTTTTTCATCCATCACTTTTTTATTATGAGGTTCAAGTCCAATCGCAATCGCCGGCAGGCTGTCTGTCAGCAAATTGATGAACAGCAGATGCACGGGCGCAAATGGAACAGGCAATCCGCCTATAGCAGCATATAGAACAGATAGAATTCCTGCGGTGTTACCGGCAAGCAGGAACCGGATGGAATTTTTGATGTTGGCATAGATGCTTCTTCCATTGGCAATCGCCTTAACGATGGTGGAAAAGTTATCATCTGTCAAGACCATGGACGAGGCATCCTTGGCCACTTCCGTTCCTGTGATTCCCATGGCGATACCAATGTTCGCCTGTTTTAATGCAGGACCATCATTGACTCCGTCGCCGGTCATGGCAACGATATTCCCTTTTTCCTGCCAGGCTCGGACAATTCGTATTTTATGCTCTGGAGATACTCGTGCATAGACGGAAATGTCCTCCACCATGCCTTTTAAGTCCTCGTCACTTATCTTTTCGAGCTCAAATCCTTCAATCGCTTTATCGCCATCTCTGAAAATCCCGATCTCCTTTGCTATCGCAGAAGCGGTTACTTTATGGTCGCCTGTGATCATCACCGGTTTGATGCCTGCTGAAATGCATCGTTCGACCGCTTCCTTAGACTCCGCACGGGGAGGATCCATCATGGCAGTCAATCCGACAAAGATTAAGTCATGTTCATCCTTTGTCGAGATATTCTCATAATTCTCCACCTCTTTATAAGCAAACGCCAGCACACGCAGTCCGCTTTCCGAAAAGGAATGATTCACTTCCTCGATTTTCTTCCTGTCCTCTTCTGAAAAATTGGATATGCCATCTGAAGTTTCTATTTTCACCACCCTATCCATTAATACATCGACGGCACCCTTAGTAATCAGTACCTGTTTGGAATCTAGGGTATGGACAGTACTCATCAGCTTTCTGTCAGAATCAAATGGAACTTCCTTCAGTCTAGGGTAGGATCTTCTTGTTTCCATTTCGTCCAATTTATAAATTTCTTCCCCAAAATCCACCAAGGCTATCTCGGTGGGATCTCCAATTTCCTTATCCTTGGTGGTCTCAGCATCGTTACACAAAAGCTGCATAAGAAGGAATTTTTCATGCAGCGTCTGGTCCAGCCTCAATTTGTCATGCTCATGGATTTCTGAATCCAGAAACACTTTCTGCACGGTCATTTTATTTTGTGTCAGTGTCCCGGTCTTATCTGAACAAATGACAGAGATGCTTCCAAGGCTTTCTACTGCATGAAGTTTTCGAATAATGGCATTTTCCTTTGCCATCTTTTGTGTGCCAAACGCAAGCACGATTGTCACGATGGAGCTTAATGCTTCCGGTATGGCAGCGACTGCCAGGGCAACGGCGAACATGAATGAGTCAATCAGTGTCCGTCCCCGAATGATATCAATCGCAAAAATAAGAACAGCAATGATGATAATAGCAATGGCAAGCTTTTTTCCGAAATTATCAAGGTTCATCTGAAGCGGCGTTTTCTTCTCTTTAGCATTTTCCATCAAGTTGGCGATTTTACCGATTTCCGTTTTCTGTCCGATTTCAGTAACCACAATGACAGCTCTTCCATATGTAACAAAGCTGCCGGAGAATACCATATTCGTCTTATCACCAATGGAAACATCGTCCTCATTAATCGGATCAAGGGTTTTAAGAACACTGATGGATTCACCGGTCAAGGAGCTTTCATTTACCTGAAGGCTATGGGTTTCGATGATTCTGCCATCCGCACTTATGTAATCCCCTGCATCCAGGTAAAGTATATCTCCAACCACGACTTCCTTGGATGGTATTTCAATTTTATCTCCATTTCTTAAAACTTTGGCAGTGGGCGAGGACAAGTTTTTCAGGCTCTTTAGCGATTGCTCCGCTTTTACATGCTGAACGGTTCCAAGAATGGCATTGATGATAACCACGACCACGATTACGATGGTGCTTTCGAATTTCCCTAAAAAGGCAGATAGTAAAGCTGCTACTATAAGAATAATGACAAGAAAATCCTTGAACTGTTCCATAAAGACCTGAAAGGTGCTTTTTCGCTGTTCTTCTCCAAGTTCATTAAAACCATACTGCTCCTGTCTTTTTTTCACTTCCGAATCAGTAAGGCCATCCTTTGTAACCTCAATAGTCTTCATCACTTCTTCAAAGGGTAACTTATAGAATTTATCCATATATAGCTCCTTTCTTAACAGACTTCTACTGTCTATACCCGAACTTTATTCACTACATACTATTCCTTAAAAAAATACTGTTATACACGTATGAAAATGGTGTAAACGAGACACTTTCTACCGATGTTCAAAGTTCAATCACCTCCGTAATCACATTAGTTGTACTAATACACGATCAAAAAAACTTCTCGAAAAATGTAGAACTCTCTTTGGAAATTAACAGTTGACTTCAAACAACCCTTATACCATAATCTAATTATTAGAATTATTATAAAATTCTGTTTTAATACAGAATAACCCCAAGCCAAAAAGGAGGGAGATTCGACACAAAAGCTTAAGCGCTTACAAAAGGAGAGAACCAAACAATGCTTTTATTCTATCTATTCCTAATCATCACCATCACAAGCATCTTCCTGGCAATCAAAAAACAAAGACCCATACTACTCTCAGTCCCAATAGCAGCCCTATTCACCTACGCCGTCGTGGAAATCGCCCTAGTACCGGCGCCCTTCCTCGACACCGTCAAATTCATCTTCAGCCTTAGGTAACAAAAAATTTTTTCAAAAAAGGGGTCAGACCCCTACAGGAATTTCAACACCAACGTCGAAACCCCAACACCAACAAATTTCAAAGGAGGCAAACCCTTGAAGAAAATCGAAAAATCCGTTGCGGATGCCTATTTTAGAGAGAAAAATAAATACATCCTAATTTATTTGGCTATCTGGCTTGGCGTATCGTTTGGCATCGTCCTGTTCGCTGAATCGCTGCAATTCACCATTTTCGGAGGCTTCCCATTCCACTACTATATGGGCGCCCAAGGCTCCATCATCACCTTCATCATCCTGCTCTTTGTCAATGCCAAAGTGAGCGACAAAATCGACGCAAAATACGGCATCGACGAAAAAGCCAACGAAGTCCTTAGCGCTGGTAAAACATTTGATCACTAATAAACCAACCCACATCCAAGACTCTCACACCTAACCATTCATACCCGAAAATCTCACAACCGAGATTTTCGCCCAAACACACACACTCACACCAAGACTCTCACAAATAACCAACAACACAACCAAACACACAAATAAAATAACACGAAACCCAAAGGGGGACCCACGATTGGATAACCAGTTTCTCGTCTCACTCACACTGATCCTGATCACATTCGGACTCTATATCGGAATCGCCATCTACAACAAGGCGCGCCAAACCTCCGACTTCTACGTAGCAGGCCGCGGCGTACCACCAGTATTTAACGGAATGGCCATCGGCGCCGACTGGATGAGTGCGGCGTCATTCATCGGGATGGCCGGAACCATCATGCTACTCGGCTATGACGGACTAGCATACATAATGGGTTGGACAGGCGGTTACCTGCTCCTGACCTTCCTCCTAGCACCACAACTCCGAAAATACGGCCGCTACACTGTACCTGAGTTCATTGGCGACCGTTTTGACAGCCATACCGCCCGCGTCATCGCGGCCATCTGTACCATCATCATCAGTTTCACCTACTCCATCGGCCAGCTTTCCGGCTCCGGAGTGGTAATCGGCCGCTTACTGGAAGTGGACGCAAGAATCGGAACCATGATCGGGGTTGTCCTGATCGCATTCTACGCTGCATTCGGTGGTATGAAGGGGATCACCTGGACACAGGTGGCACAATACATCATCCTGATCATCGCCTACCTGATCCCGGTTATTTTCATGTCCCTGCAACTAACAAACAACCCATTGCCATGGCTATCCTACGGGCAAATCGTCCAAACAATGGGGGAACTCGACCGGGAACTCGGAGTATCCGAATACTTTGCACCATTCACCAACGGCACCAAATGGCAGTTCATGGCCCTCATGTTCACACTCATGGCCGGAACCGCAGGACTGCCACACGTAATCGTCCGTTTCTACACTGTCTCTACTATGAAAGCAGCTCGCTGGTCAGGCGCATGGGCCCTACTTTTCATCGGCCTACTTTACCTATCTGCACCGGCATACGCAGCATTCTCCCGTTTCATCCTGATGAGACGTGTAGCGGGACAACCTATCGACCAGCTACCAGCCTGGACAGAATCCTGGGTGAACACAGGCAAACTGCAAGTCGCTGACACAAACGGAGACGGCATCCTTCAATGGAACGAACTTATCATCGCAAACGATATCGTCGTTATGGCCACACCAGAAATCGCCAACCTTGGCGTCTTCATCATTGGACTCGTAGCGGCAGGCGCTATGGCAGCAGCACTTTCCACAGCAGGTGGACTGATGATCGCCATTTCGTCCTCATTTGCACATGACATCTACTATCGTGTCATGAGACCGAATGCAACCGACAAAAACCGCCTCATGGTCGGCCGTGTCACCATCGTCACAGCAACCGTCCTTGCGGGTCTTGTAGCGCTTAACCCACCAGGGGCCATCACACAGATCGTCGCATGGGCCTTCGCGCTCGCATCCGGAACCTTCTTCCCGTCACTCCTCCTTGGAGTATGGTGGAAGCGTGCAAACGCACAAGGTGTCATCGCCGGAATGCTCGTGGGACTAGGTGTCACCCTTTCCTACATCTTTGCGGCAAAATACGGCGGCTTCACCATCCTTGGCATCATCGACACAGGAGCAGGTGTCTTCGGAGCGGCAGCAGCCATCATCACGATCGTCGTCGTATCCTTAAGAACGAAAGCACCATCACAAAAAATCCAAGACGAAGTTGTCGACCTTCGTTATCCGGAACAAATGTCCTACAAAAATGGGGACGTCTGGATCGACAAATAAACCAAATAGCAGGGAGGGGCAGTGCACACCGCATTGCTCCTCTTTCCTGCAAAAAAAGGAGCCACCAACATGTTGCACCTACTAACCAAAAACTTGACTCAAGACCAAGCAACCCAAATAGAAAACCAATGCCAAACCTTCCATTACAATCAAAACGACATCATCCTCCACGCCAACGAAAACAGAGAAGGCATCTTTCTTGTGCTCTCCGGCATGGCAGAAGTCTACATCCCATCCCAAAAATCCCAAGACGAAGTCCTTGAAATCATCAAACCGAACGAACTCATCGGCCTGTCCAACCTCCACCATTTCCTCACCACCAATTTTCCTCAAACCCAACAACCAGACCCAACCACACCCCTATACCCGGATCAGCTCCCAGGTCAGCCGACACAACACAATCCGACCCTGATCCAAGTCCGCGCCATCGACGATACAGAAGCGCTTTTCATTCCCTATACGGTGCTAAAAGAAAGATGGAGCGAACCTGCCCTCCGAGACTACCTATTAGACCAGATCAGCTCCCGACTTCATGATGTCTATCACTCACTCGCCGAGCAAATTAACATGAGCACCACCATGGGCCCGACCGCAGACCCGACCATCCTCCGGGTCCAAGACATCATGCAAGCGAACCAAGCAACCATCCAAGCAAAAACAACCGACACCATCCAATCCGTCGCTGAAAAACTATCTAAAAAAAGCAGCACAACCGCCGCCGTCATCCTAGACAACGAAAATATCAAAGGCATCGTCACCATGCACGACTTCGTCAACAGAGTCATCACAAATGGCAAAAGCACCCAAGGTCAAGTCCAAAACATCATGACTCAAAACCCGATCACTATCCAAAGGACCGCCTATTACTACGAAGCACTCACCACCATGCTTCTAAACGGCATCAAACACCTACCAGTTACAAGCGAAAAGAACCAATTGGCGGGACTCGTCACCCTGACAGACCTACTGCAAGCCAAACAACCGACAACCATGCTCCAAAACACAGAAACACTCAAATCAGCCACCAAAGAAGAACTACCCCAGATCAAACAGCAACTATACGCTACACTTACCACCATGCTACAACAACAAGTACCGATCCTGACAACACTTGAAGTCATGAACACACTTTACGATCAACTCATCAATCGTTGTATCGAGCTTTCCGTAAAAGAAATGCCAACCGCACCACCTACAAAATTCTGTTTCTACCTCATGGGAAGCGGAGCCAGAAAGGAACAATTCCTCCTCACCGACCAGGATCATTTCCTCGTCTACGAGAACCAGCCAGACCTAGACAATCAACCAAACAGCACCACCCATAGCGGCCATATCGCCACGCGATACTTCGCCGATCTATCACAAAAAATTGTCGAAAACTTAGAACTTGCCGGCTACAAAAGGTGCACAGGCGATATGATGGCATCCAACCCAATCTGGCGCGGTACACTTGAGGAGTGGGGGTCCCGCATCCATGAATGGACACTAAAGTCCACCAATGACCGCCTGCTCCTAGCCCAGAACTTCTTTTCATATCGCCATATAGCGGGCGACGATACACTAAACCAGCAGTTCCAACAAACAGTTACCGATTCACTCGACCGAGCCAAAATATTTCTATACAGACTCTCCCAGCTAGAACGGGAAAACCCAATTCCAACCTTAGAGCAACCAATCCGATCCATGTTCCGCCGCAACAAAAAGCAACTTGACCTAAAAAAAGAAGTCCTGTTCCCATACCATCACAGCCTGCAAATACTCGCACTCATGCACGGCATCACCTATGGGACACCAATCGAAAAGATAGAACAACTCCATCAAAAAAAGATCCTCTCAGAAAATTTTCAAAAGGATCTCAAAGCATCAATCAGTACCATACTCAACTATTACGTTCGAAACCGGCATCAACAGCATCAAAACGGAGAGGAGCTCACATCAACCTTAATGCTGACAACCCTCACCACCCGTGAAAAAGAAGAACTCATGCTCAGCATCCGTCTCATCAAGGAGCTCCAAAGCCATATGCTTTCCTACTATTAACCAGCAAGAAGGAGGTACCTACAAAATATGTTCCCTTTCGCAAAAAAACATTATTTCCCGAGCAATTTAGCAGAAAACATACCGCTTTCCACACCTGTCGACAAACTCGAATTCACTGTATTCGATACGGAAACGACTGGCTTCAACGTGGCAAAAGAAGACAGACTCATAGAACTTGGCGCCGTTAAAATAAAGAACCTGCAAGTCATAGAAGACAGCACATACCAAACCTATATCAACCCATATCGACAAATTCCTCGGGAAATTACGGAGCTTACTGGTATAACACAAGAACAGACAGAGGAAGCACCTACAGCGTTGATGGCAATTGAAGATCTGAGGGATTTCGCGGCTGGACAGTCCGCTTGCTTTGTCGGTCACTACATAGCCTTTGATATGCAAGCGATACAGGCAGAATTAAAACGACACAATTTGACCTGGAAAAACCCTAAAGCCATTGATACGCTCAACCTTATCGGCTATATCGCCCCTAGCTACGACATGCGCGATCTTGAAAAATACGCCAGGGACTTCGGTACAAGAATCTACCAACGCCACTCAGCCCTAGGCGACGCGCTAACCACCGCATTCCTGTTCACCGAGCTGCTTCAAATCTGCCATGAGCGGGGAATTAAGACATGGGGGGATCTGATGAATATTGGGAGGAGCTAAAGAAGAAGTCAATATAAAAAACCCGTCACTCAGACGGGTTGAACCTTAAACATCAAACTCCAAGCGATCCCTCACTCCAGGCCAATCCGAATCAGCCAGCCACACAATCACCTTATGCCGACCAGGCTGCAGATTCTTAAGAGGGATATCAAAGCTAAGTTCCTGCCCGGCCTCCACCATAATCTCCTCATAAATCATTGTGAACATCTTGCCTTCTGAAAATTGCTCAACCCGTGTTCCATCCCGATATAAAATATAGTCATATCGCTGGCCGCTACGGAAGGTCACTTTTTCATTGGAGCCGCCAGTGTTTTCAACGACAAAATGCAACATAACAGAATTCGGCCCGCTTTCAGAATACGTCAACTTTGCTTCCAAACCCATGCTCCAACACTCCCATCCCAATCATATCCTTTACTAACAATATTCGACGTAAAAGGGGGTATACCTCTAAATAGATTAAAACCTCTTCCTCAAATACCTCATAATCCTGCGTTTAAGATCTCTCTGAATCAACGACCGCACGAGACTCAATAACATATTTTGCACAGGTCACCCTCCATTCCTTCATACAATAATTATAGCAAACAT
Organism: Sutcliffiella horikoshii; assembly: GCF_021991925.1. Classification (GTDB taxonomy): domain Bacteria; phylum Bacillota; class Bacilli; order Bacillales; family Bacillaceae_I; genus Sutcliffiella_A; species Sutcliffiella_A horikoshii_F. Next base: position 306,474 of record NZ_RXZI01000002.1, read on the forward strand.
CATACTTCCGTCCGGCATAAAGGGTTTTTATCAAGTAAATCGAGTAAATTTCAAAAAAATCAAACAAAACCCTTGTCCCTCTTGACATTATTGGCATAAACAACCAACCAAGCTAATAAACTGATACAAACCAAACATACAAAGAGAGTGTTTGAGGTGAGGGATCGTAGATTGTCTCGAAGAATTACACCAGCCATCCTACTTTTGTTTTATATACAACTCTAATTATATGCACTTCGTTACATCGAAATAAGCGGGTCTCATTTCACACTTCTCAACATCCACAATTTAGGGAGGGCGAGTGGTGTGCACGATTACATCAAAGAGAGAACTATCAAGATTGGAAAGTATATCGTGGAGACGAAGAAAACAGTTCGCGTGATTGCGAAAGAATTTGGCGTTTCCAAAAGTACTGTCCATAAGGACTTGACCGAAAGACTGCCGGAGATCAACCCAGACTTAGCGAATGAAGTGAAAACAATCCTTGATTACCATAAATCCATCAGGCATTTACGGGGCGGCGAAGCAACCAAGATGAAGTACAAGAAGGAAGAGGAAACGGTAAAATAATCATGGGTACCAGAGCGAAGAGAAAGTGACTTTGTTCTGGTATTTTATTTATTGCATGTTATCCGATATGTCCGTATAGTTTCAAATAAATAAAGAAATAGATGAAAGAAAGAATAAGTCCTGCAATTCCCATCCAATAGTTTTTTTCTTTGAAAGAATTGAACTTTACAAGTCCAATTATGTTTATAATTATTCCAGCTATAGGGATGATACCAATGAATGCTAAAAAAACTGATGCTAATCCCAATATAAACCCAGTCGTTAAGTATCCATTGTTTTTTTTGACCCCCGTGGAATGATCTAGAGAAAAATTACTGTTTAAAATTTTAGAAGAGGTGGGTGAAATGAGACCTCCAACTCTGACTTGAAAAGTCTGACCCTTATCATCTGTTACCAAATAGTTTTTTTCATCAATTATTGTAACTTGTTCAACAGCGCTATCATATCTAAATCGTACGTGCTCCATTATTTCCTGTGTATCCCGTTCACTCACTAAGTGTGAGGTTAGGGTAATGGATTTAAAATCGAATGAACATTCCCCACAGAAATTAAAATCATTATGTCGTTCTGTACCACATTTCGGACAATATTTCATAATTACACTCCTGAATAGAAAATTAAATACATGAATTGTTAATTCAGAAAAATTATATCATTTATCTAGTAGTTTTAAAGGTGCATAATATAACACGATACTATTCGACAAATTTCTTAAAAAAATGACAGGAAACTACTGTTAAATTCCCCCTTAATTTTGTAAAATGTGATAGAATATACAATTAGGACTAAAGATAGTGTTCAAAAGCATTTCATAACAATCAACGAACATTCACATAAAAGTCGCCAACGCAACAAAACGCATTACAACACAGCCAAAAAAATCATTTAACAAAAAAAGCAACCCACAAAGCAAGGAGGAAAAAAGTAAGATGTTTGCAAGGGATATTGGAATTGACCTGGGTACGGCGAACGTACTCATCCACGTAAAAGGGAAAGGCATCGTCCTAAACGAGCCATCCGTAGTCGCACTAGACACTAACACAGGAAAAGTATTAGCGGTAGGGGAAGAAGCACGTAAAATGGTTGGGCGTACGCCTGGTAACATCGTAGCGATGCGTCCCCTAAAAGATGGAGTCATCGCAGACTTCGAAGTAACAGAAGCAATGCTCAAACACTTCATCAAAAAACTAAATGTAAAAGGCTTCCTATCTAAACCACGCATCCTCATCTGCTGCCCAACGAACATCACATCCGTTGAGCAAAAAGCGATCAGAGAAGCGGCAGAAAAGAGCGGCGGTAAAAAAATCTACTTAGAAGAAGAGCCAAAAGTGGCGGCAATCGGAGCGGGAATGGACATCTTCCAACCTAGCGGTAACATGGTAGTCGACATCGGAGGTGGAACAACAGATGTAGCCGTCCTATCCATGGGCGACATCGTAACGGCATCATCTATTAAAATGGCCGGCGACAAATTCGACGCCGAAATCCTTCAGTACATTAAAAAGAAATACAAGCTTCTGATCGGTGAACGCACAGCAGAAAACATCAAGATCGAAATCGCAACCGTATTCCCAGGCGGCCGTAACGAGTCCATCGATATCCGCGGACGCGACATGGTTAGCGGACTTCCACAGACCATCACCGTGAAATCTGATGAGATCGAAGAAGCACTAAGAGAATCCGTACAAATAATTGTCCAGGCAGCAAAAAGCGTCCTGGAACGCACACCACCTGAGCTATCAGCAGACATCATCGACCGCGGTGTCATCCTGACAGGTGGAGGAGCACTCCTACACGGAATGGACCAACTTCTGGCAGAAGAACTGAAAGTACCAGTCCTGGTGGCGGAACAACCAATGGACTGTGTAGCAATAGGAACAGGCATCATGCTTGACCACATCGATCGTTTACCAAGCAAGAGCTTTGCCTAAACAACATACTTACACTAAAAAAGAACAACCACCATTGGTTGTTCTTTTTTTACACCTATAAACCAAAAGAATCAAACGTTCCTTTGAAACTAAAACTTTCAACCTAAAATTATTACTAATATTGTAATTTTAAAACAAATATATACAAACCTATATTCCCAAACTAGTAATTTAGAAGTATAATAGATTTTGCGTTAAAAGTATACATTATTTGTAAGTGGAGGTTGATACTGGTTGAAACGGTCTTTTAGAAAGCTTATTCATGTTTTTGTAGTAGTAACATTAGTTTTATCATTATTTAGTCCCGCAATTGCAAAAGCAGAAACAGTTACACAAGAACCACCCAAAACGTTTGTGTCCATAACAAACGCAGTAGAAAAGGAAGAAGGCATAGAGATATCTTTCCAGACTTCTACAATAACTGAAATCGCACCAGAATCTTTCATGCTAGAAAAAAATGGGGTGGAACAAAGCATTTCGCCTGTATTAATAGCTGAGGATATAGGGGAAGAATTCACGAACCGTACTTATACATATCTTGACTCCTCCCCGCATTTAGATGTAGATACGATTATCTATGCGTTAAGTGTAATGAAAAATGAAGAAATCATAATGAGTAAACCTTTTACTTTACCATTGATTTCTAAAGAAACAACTGCTGATGCCTCCTCTGAAGATGAGCTAGTGACGGAAGAGGCTACCAAAACTGAAGCAGAAACTGAAACCGAGAATGAAATAGAACCTCAGACTTCACCAAACAGTGTAGAAAATAGCACAGAAACAGACCAGCAATTAAATGAAGAAGAAAGCACTGTGGAAAATACAGAGTCATCAATCGATGATGAAGAAGTAGTTACAGTTCCCGATCCAAATTTAAAAAACGCGCTTAAAGACTATTTGGGCCTTTCACGTGATGAAATTTACAAAAGTGATATGGAATCTTTAACTGTTTTTAGTGCAGTTGATCGGGATATTAAAGACTTACAAGGATTAGAGTGGGCTATTAATCTAGAAGAGTTAAGTATTTTTTATAATCAAATTACTGACGTAAGTCCTTTGGAAGGTTTAACTAAACTGAAATATTTGGATATAGAAGTAAATAACATCCAAGATATCACTCCATTATCAAACCTAACTAATCTGGAAACACTTTGGATTAGCAGTAACCCAATTGAAAGTATTAAAAGCTTAGAAACTTTGAAAAGCCTTGACACGCTTTATATACATAATACTCCAGTAAATAGTATTGAGGTATTATTACAGTTGGACGCGTTAAGTAACGTGACTTTATACAATATGATTAACTTGGATATAAGTAAAGGTTCCGTTTCCAAGATGATAATTAACGAACTAGTGAATAAGGGTGTATCGGTTGAGCTTGGTGAGCAAGGTGAATATATTTGGATTTACACGGATCGAGTAACCGACTCTAGCATCATCATTTCATATGAGTATTCCGGACAAGAAACGGTAGAAGCGTATCAAATTTATCTTGATGGAAAATTGATATCGACTACGAAGGAAACTTCATTTATCTTTTCAGATTTGACTCCAGAAACAGGATATGAAATTACTGTAACAGCGTTAGATTCCGAAGAAGAAGAAATAGTGAGCAGTACTTCGTTCGAGGAAACTAGAATGACGCCAACAGGAGCGGAAATCAAATTTAGGGATTCTGCTTTAGAGCAAGCTGTAAAAGACCATCTTGGTATCACAGATAGACCTGTCGTAACATCTGATATGAACTATTTATGGTACTTGGATGCAAGTCATCTAAATATTGTTAATCTTGCTGGTTTGGAACAGGCAAACAACCTTCAAGAACTTAATCTAGTAGGTAATAATATTGTGGATTTGTCTCCGTTACAAGACTTGAAAAATGTAATGCATCTTTACCTAAGAGATAACAATATAGAGGATATTTCCTCTCTAAGTGATAAAAATATTTCTTGGTTAGATATAAGTGGCAACCCAATTCTGGATATTTCGCCACTTTTAAGCATGCAGAATCTTTACTATGTTAATGTAGCGGATCTACATGAACTGACTTTTGCAGAAAATTCACTGGAATTGTCGGTAGTATTAGAATTGCGTGATAGAGGGGTAGAAGTTAATACAGAAACCCACTATGAATCCAATCTTGATGTATGGGCGCACGTTACTGATAATACAATAACATTACAATGGGATTATTACGGAAACAAGGACCTTGTTCACTATTATGAAATTTATATGAATGGGCAAATAGTAGAAACAACAGGGGATAACAGCTTATTCATTGATAATCTTGAAGCTGATACAGAATATGAGATTCAGATAATTGCTTATAACGAAGAAGGAAATGAATTAGATTATATCTACATTAACTGTTGGACAGCAATGCCGCCGAGCGGTGAATTAGTGATTTTTGAGGATCCAAATCTTGAAGAAGTAGTAAGAGCTGAACTAAGAGTTATTAACCGGGATATCTACGAATCCGATATGGAGAATCTTGAATACCTTAATATCTATGACCAAGGTATTAGTTCCCTTGTTGGACTAGAAAAAGCTATTAATTTACGTTATCTTGGAGCGGGCTATAATTCGATAGAAGATATCACACCATTAAGTAATTTAAGCAACTTATATGATGTATCTTTGTATTCCAATTATATAAAAGATATCCGTCCATTATTAAGTATGCCGAATCTTGGCTATGTGGATATTGATGATAATCCAATTGATTATTACAAAGGAAGCCAATCCTATGATGTAATAGAAGAATTGGAGAGAAATGGCGTAGTTGTCTATTATGCAGATCAGGATACCTATAAGCCAATAGATATTAAATTGTATCAGAAGCATGAAAGTGCTATCTATTTTGAATGGTGGTACAACAGTAGCATGTTGGATCACTATAAATTATATGTTGATGAAGAATTTGTAGCCCAGCGTGAAAGCTATTACTCTGGTTGGTTTGACTTAGAGAATCTTCAACCTGAAACGGAGTATGTCTTTACTGTAAAAGCATTTGATTCCAAAGGCGAATTGTTGACGGAAGGTACCTATCATGTGACGACAGATTCCATTCCATCAGGGGAGATTGTGCAGATAGGGGATGCTAATCTCCATCAGGCAATAAAAAATCACTTAATGGTGCATCATCGCGAACTGTATGTAAGTGATATGAACAAAATAAAAGAGTTATGGGCAGCTTATTACGAAATTGAAAATCTAAATGGGATTGAGCTTGCAAGCAATATGGAGTCATTAGATTTAGTAGCCAATCTCATTAATGACCTTACCCCATTAAGCAAGCTGGAAAACCTTAAAGATTTGTATTTGAATCAAAATCCGATCGACGACATAGAAGCATTAGAAAATCACAAGTTAACGCTTGTAAATCTAAGCTTATCGTATACGGATATTTCAAACATCGATGTCCTTCTAACCCTTGAGAACTTACAATGGGTGTCATTAATTAACACCTATAACCTCGACATATCCGAAGGAAGTCAAGCGTGGAATGTCATTCAGGAATTAAAAAATAGAGGTGTTTACGTAGACTATGGAACGTATGATGAATTCTGGTTGGACCTCTACCTTGAAGTAGTAACCAACAATTCTATCCGTTTCAGCTGGGATGTGAGCGGTAATCTGGAAGCGGCTCGTTATAACATCTATGTGAACGGTGAATTGTATGACTCTGTCTCAGGCCAAACCTCTTATCTTTTAGAGGGGCTGACAGAGGGAGAAGAATATGAAATTGAAGTGGAAGCCTTGGATGAGGAGTCTAATTATCTTGATTCCGACAGGATATGGGTCGTGCCTTATTATGACGGGGGCGAGGGAGAAGGAGACCTGGTCGAAATCCAAGATCCTAATTTAGAGGAGAAGATCCGTTCGGTCCTGAACATCTACCATAGAGACCTGACAACAGGGGATATGGCAGAGGTTGAAATGCTACATGCTGGACACCTCGGGATTCAATCATTAGAAGGATTGCAACATGCGGTAAATCTTGCATATTTGGATGTTCGATACAATGAAATTACCGATGTCACTCCCTTAAAAGATTTAACCTCATTAATTAGCTTAGAATTATGGGGGAATAGCAGTATTACGGATATTTCTGCTTTGGAGAACTTGACCAATCTAACCTATTTGGATTTAGACGACACTGCAGTGGAAGATATTCGTCCGCTAAAAGAAATGGACGATCTTGAAATACTTTATATGTCTAATACATCAGTAACGGACATTTCTGTACTACTTGAGTTAGACTCCTTAAGATCAGTGTATATGTCTGGAATACCTGCAGATTTTAAGGAAGGCTCAAAGGCATATGATGTAGTCGTACTATTGCAAGAGAATGGTGTCCACGTGTACTATGACCACCAAGAAGAACATCGAAGTTTTACGGTGGTTCCTTATCTTATCACACATGATTCCATTGCCCTGGAATGGTGGGCAACAAATGTGGACCCGGATGAGATTGAAAGCATTGAACTAGCGGTTAACTTTGGAGAACCAATGGTATTTGGACCAAGCCAGTCCTCTTACGTACTGGAAGGACTCGAAGCAGATACCCATTATTCTGTTGATGTAACGTGGCACACAACGGACGGATCATACATGGTTTCCCTAGAGTTATGGACACAAGTGGAGCCAACAGAGCCTACTTTCTGGATGGACCTCTTCACAGAAGAAGTAACAGCAGATTCCATCAGCCTTTACTGGGATATCTATGGGGATCTAAGTGTGGATAGATATGAAATCCTTGTGGATGGTGACTATGCTGGCACTACATTGGATAATCATTACTATATAGATGGCTTGATATCTGGCATAGAATACGAAATCCAGGTAATTGCTTACGATAACAATGGAAATGTCCTTGATTCTTCTACTATCTATGTCACTCCATTCGGAAATGATGATGGAGAAGGAGAAGGAGATCCCATTACGATTGAAGATGAAAATCTAGAGCAGGCCATTAGAGATGTTCTAGGAATTCACCAGAGAGACCTTACCACGGGAGATATGTTAGGCTTGGAATATTTGAATGCTCCTGGTTATAACATTACAAGCCTTGAGGGTATGCAATACGCCAGCAATTTAATACATCTAAACGTTGCACATAACAATATTACAGACATCACGCAACTGAAAGACCTAACAAAACTAACAAACTTGACTCTCTGGAACAATAAAATATCGGATATATCCAGCCTGGAAAACATGACAAATCTAACCTACCTGGATCTTGATACAAATAATATCAGTGATATCACTCCTATGGAGAATATGTTAGGCTTGGAAATCTTATGGCTTAAAGACAATCCAATTACAGAAATATCGTTGTTAGTCAAATTCGAATCTTTGCAAAACCTTTACATGACAGGCATCTCTGTAGATTTCTCAGAAGGGACAGAAGGTTACCGAGTGGTGAAGACCCTTCTAGAAAGAGGAGTAAATGTTCACTATGATAATGATGGGGAACTAACCGAGTTTCATGCATATCTTCCACAAGTTACAGATAGTGAAATAGCACTTGAATGGTGGACAAACTTGGATGCGGAGCACATTGACCGTTTCGAAGTGAAAGTGGACAATGACGAACCACATATCGTATCAAGTGAGGCAAGCGAGTATCGTTTGACCGGCCTTCAATCTGGCACTACGTATCAGGTGGAAATCAGCATGTTCACAACGAATGGAGCACAGTATATCAGCTATCTGGAAGTAACAACTTTGCAGCCTGCTGGTAGCTATAATGATGTAAAATTTGTTGCAAAAGATAGCGAGTCGTTAACGGGAATTCAAGGGCTTTACTACTCCATAACAGGAATAGATGCCAATACGGCAAATGAATTCCGTTACGGATACACCAATCCAAACGGAACCTTACGCGATTACAATAACCCATCAGGAATCCTGTCTTTACCTGTGGGGACATATGAAGTGATCCTTTACGGTCACCGTGATTATGTAGAAGAAATCTTTGAAATTACCATCAAAAAAGACACAGACTACGTCACAAAACCAATCGAATTGCAACTAGAAAAGATTCAAGTGGAAACAGCTGATGTAGAAGTGAAAGTAACGGATCAAGCAGGAAATCCGATTACAAAGCTAGAATACATCTCCTTTTACAGCAGTAAGATGGTCAGTCAGTTCGGATATCAGTATGGTTATTACACGGACTGGGGCTTAACTAGCAAGGACGGAGTGTATTCTTTAGGCAGCCTTGCAATAAGTGATGACTATAATTTAAATCTGCAAGCAACCAATTATAAAATCCATGATCAGTACAAGATCACCCTTGTAGGAGGAGCCAACACGCTTGAAGTGGAGCTTTCCGAAGGGGCAAAAGTAACAGCTAAGATTGTCGACGGTAATAATAACCCGTTACTCGGTGCGTCTTATTATGCATATGGAAACACATCTTATGCTTATGGACAAACAAAGTCTGAAGGAGATTTGACACTAGCTGGAATCTCCGTGGAAAATATGACACTTGATATCAGTATGCCTGGTTATCAAACGAAGCAACTATCCATCAAAGCGGAAGATTTTGAGGGAGAAACGCTAAATCTTGGTAACATCATCATGACCCCAGAACAATATGTACATGGGAAAGTATTGAATGAAAAAGGGGAACCGGTTCGTCAAGCATATGTCTACCTTTACGAAGAAAACGCAAGGTGGAGCTCCTACTGGTCTCGTACAGATGCGAATGGCTACTTTAAAGTGAGAAATGTCGAAGCTGGCAAAAGCTATACTTTGAAGACAGAAGCGTATAATCAGCCGCAAGCGGTAAAAGAAGTAACCGCATCAACAGAAGAGTACACCATCATCTTGGAAAAACCGGCAACAGGAAGCTTTGTTGCTGAAGGAAACGGCATCTCAACCAACAAGCAAACAGTAACAGCAGGCTCTCAAGTGGAATATCGTATCAATTACAAAAACAATGGCAACGCTGCTGTGCAAAACGTTGAAATTGACTTCACTTTACCAGAAGGAGTATCGCTGATTGAGGAATCCATCCTTCCAAGTGATAGAGAAGGTTCTAGCATCAACAAAACGACTGTCACAGTGGCAGAAGTGGGACCAGGTAAAGCTGGTACAGTATCCTTTAAAGCAACTGTGGACGCAAACTTCCAAGCAGGAAGCTTTGTTACAACTGCTGGAATCACTGCTGGAGTGGACAGAACAACCCTATCAACAACCACAAACGTATACTTTGTTACTCTTTCTGCACCAGAAGCCACCGCTTCCTCGACTGTAAAAGTATATGGAGCGGCCAAGGCTGGATCAGAAGTGGAAATTTACGATGGCAATACCCTTATCGGCAAAACAACCGCACAAGGACGCTGGTGGTATGCGGACGTACAGCTACGTACAGAAGCTGGCGTAGATAGTGAACATACCCTGACAGCAAGAGTGAAAAATGGCGAGCAAACAGCTTATTCTAGTCCTGTTAAGGTGAAATATATCCCGGCCATCCCGGCAGTGACCGATGTGACCATCGATGCAGGCTGGAACCAGGATATCAAGCTGAATCCTTACACAGGTGTGGCAACCTTCGCCATAGTCGAATTCACACCGATTGATGTGGAAATCGCTTTTGATATGGATATCGAAGAAGGTAAAATCCTCTTCCTTGGGGAGGAATATCCACTTGAAAAGTCCGGAGATGTTTACAAAACACACATCGAAGGGACATGGAGCTCCTATGGTGAACAAATGTTTGAGTTGGAATATAAAGTGGGCGAAAATACAATCCGCCTGCCATTGATGGAAGTCATCGTTCTTATTGACCCATCTGGTTATGTATTCGAGGGCAGCATGGACTACCGCCTGCCGGGAGTGACAGCAGAGGTATTTGAACGCGACAAGCAAAATGATCAACTATGGAAACCTTGGAACGCTGCATTCTTCGGCGGCCAGGTTAATCCACAAATTACAGATGAAGACGGCCGCTACGGCTGGGATGTTCCAGAAGGATTCTGGATGGTAGAATGGACAAAAGAAGGATATGAAACATACCAAAGTCGAATTGTCGAAGTACCACCTGCAGAGACAGAACTGAATGTTCCGATGGTCCGCAACTATGATCCTGTACTTGAAGCGATTACCACGGGAGGTTCCACCCAAGACGTCGAACTTGATAGCAGCGTGACCGTGGAATTCGACCGACTCATGAACCAAGCAAACATTCAAGACTTCATTAAAGTATACAAAACTGAGGACAATTCCGAAGTGGAAGGCGCCTTCACGTTAGAAGGCTACAATGGATATCGTGAAACAGCCCCTAACTCCGGATATTTTGAAGAAGATGAAAGCATCAAGCTTTCCAAGATCTTTGTATGGACACCTACAAATAACTTAGAAGCTGAAACAGAATATCGCGTGGAAGTATCCGGTCTTCTGTCAGACTATGCCGGCAAACAGCTAGGAGATGCACAAACCTATCTGTTTGAAACGGTAGCAGCTGAAGAGGAGCCAGGTGATGGAAACGAAGAGCCAGGTGATGGAAACGAAGAGCCAGGTGATGGAAACGAAGAGCCAGGTGATGGAAACGAAGAGCCAGGTGATGGAAACGAAGAGCCAGGTGATGGAAACGAAGAGCCAGGTGATAGAAACGAAGAACCAGGCGATGGAAACGAAGAACCAGGCGATGGAAACGAAGAACCAGGCGATGGAAACGAAGAACCAGGCGACGGAAACGAAGAGCCAGGTGACGGAAACGAAGAACCGGGTGACGGAAACGAAGAACCGGGTGACGGAAACGAAGAGCCAGGCGACAACAACGAACAACCAGGAAACACTCCTGGCAAACAACCATCCGACAAGGACAAAACTCCTGCAAAAGATAAAGATAAAAATAAAGGTGACAAAAACGTGAAAAAGGAAGAAAAGAAAGAGCAAAAAGGCTCCAAACTTCCTAACACCGCAACACCGTTATACAATTATCTTATCCTCGGAGCAATCCTGACAGCAGCAGGCGGGATCTTCCTGCTTGCAAACAGAAGAAGAAAAGCCTAACCAAAACGAGAGGGGAACACTACCCGTTCCCCCCTCATTAAAAAAAGGAGAAACACAAAACCATGACAAAAAAACTAACAAACCTACTACTAATAAGCGCCCTCACCCTAACACTAGCAGCATGCTCCAACAACGCAAACAAAACGGACGCCAAAGCTGAAACCCAAACAGAAACAACCCAAACAACCGAAGAACTACAAGCCCAAATCAAAGAACTAAAAATCGAAAACAGCAAACTCAAAACCGAAAACGCCAAACTCCTAAAAAAAATGGAACACCAAACCAAACAAACCCAAAAATCCACCACCAACAACTAACCGAAAAGAAAAGGGGGGGCTAGGGTCTGACCCCCAAAAAAGAACCCACTCATTACTCAAAACCCCCTTGCGGGGGTCTGACCCACCATTCAAACTCCCCATCCACCCCCACCCTTAGCACCAAAAACCTAGTCCTTTCATCTTAAATGCCTATGTGGGCCCCTTAAAAGTTACAAATTCTCCTCGAAGGGTATAGTGAAAAGTAACTATTCAAATCCGGAGGTGTCCCAAAATGATCAAACAGCTAATCATAAAGTGGCACACATTCAGAGCAAACTATCACGAGATCCTCATAAATGACTGTTTAGACGAAACAATGAAACTAAGCCTCACTAAAAAACTCGATTATCATAAACAACAACTACAAAAACACTACCAAATAAGCGCCTAACAGGGTGCTTTATTTCTTTCTCTCGAATTATTCACAAAATTACATATATCGACAATTCGAAATATATACTATAATAGAAAGTAGATAAATATGTACGTTACCAAATACAAGAGGTGAACCCAATTATGTTACGTGGATTCCACACAGCAACAGCCGGTATGATTTCGCAGCAGCGCCGTATGGAAATGCTGTCTAACAATCTGTCCAATGCCAACACACCGGGCTACAAAGCCGACCAGTCATCCTTACGGGCTTTCCCTGAACTACTACTGAAAAAAATGGACCAGGGAAACATCCCGATATCTAAACCAATTTCATTCTCCCAAAACCAAACAATCGGGACTCTACATACAGGCGTCTACCTGCAAGAAACGGCACCAAATCATACCCAAGGCGATATGCGCCCAACAGGCAACCAAACAGACCTTGCCATACTCAACCAAACCCTTCCTGAAGGAGCGGCCATCTTTTTCACTGTGGAGAACCAAGACGGCACTCCAAGATACACAAGGAACGGAAACTTCAACATTGACCAGCAAGGCTACCTGACCACCAACAATGGCCTTTATGTCCTTGATGAAAATAATACAAGGATCCAACTGCAGTCCGACACATTCGAACTCCAGCAGGATGGAACCATCATTGAAAACGGCGTCATCAATACACGTATCGGAATTGCGCTTGCACCTAACGCCAATGACCTTACACGTGACAATAACGGCTTGTATAGACTCCAAAACGGCCAAGCGCTCCCAAGCGCCGTCAATAATCCAGGCATAGCATTCCAAGTGCTCCAAGGCCATATTGAACGCTCCAATGTCGACACGGCTCAGACGATGGCAGACATGACTGCCGCTTTCCGTGCTTTCGAGGCAAACCAGAAGATAATCCAGGCATACGACATGAGCATGCAAAAAGCGGCCAACGAAATCGGACGGATCAACTAACCTAAAATAGAAAGGAGGAACCCATAACCATGAGCAGAATCATGCTAAACGCAACCAATACGATGAATCAGCTGCAAAGACAATTGGACACCATCGGCCACAATATCGCCAATGTTGATACCATAGGATATAAAAACAGACAATCCACATTCCAGGAATTACTTGTGCGACAAAGCAACAACCAGACACTGAACCAATACGACTCCGTCAGGAACACACCACTGGGCATCCGTATGTCCTCAGGTGCGGGCCTTGCCCAAACAAAGCTAAACCTGACACAAGGCGCTTTGAAAAACACGGATCGTATGCTAGACTTTGCACTAGCAAAAGAGGATCAATTCTTCACCGTTCAAGTGACCGAAAACGGACAGACAAGTACACAATTCACGAGAAATGGTGTATTCTATTTATCACCAATCAACAACAACGAAGTGATGCTTGTGACAGCTGAGGGACACCCTGTTCTTGACAGTAACGAACAACCGATCGTCTTGCCGGAAAACGTGAAGGATATCAAGCTTCAATCAGAAGGCATCATCCTAGCGGAATTAAATAATGGACAAGCAATCGCACGAGAGCTCGGAATGGCCCAGGTCATCCGTCCACAGATGCTCGAAGCAAGACCAGGTTCCCTATTTGCTCTTCCTCCAGTGGAAATTGCCAACCCACAAGATGTGGTCGGTTTCATCCAAGGAGCCGCACGTCAGGACATTAATTTAAGGCAAGGGATGCTTGAGCAATCCAATGTGGACCTGGCATCTGAGATGACCGAAATGACGCTCATGCAGCGCTCATACCAATTTAACGCACGATCTGTCCAGTTCGCCGACCAGATGATGGGGCTTGTGAACGGATTGAAATCTTAAATATAACTTTAGCCTAAGAGGAGGTTGCGCAATGGAACAAAAAGAACCAAAAAAGAGCTTAACAAGGGAAGAATTGCGCAAAGCTCAAAAAAATAAAGCAAAACAGCAAGAGGAACTAGCGGCATCTGAAGAGCAAGAGAAGCCGAAAAAGCTTAAATGGCGAATCCGTCTGATTCCTATATGGTTACGTGTCATCATCATCCTTGCCGTAATGGCTGTGGCAATTATCGCAGGGGCGATGTTTGGGTACGGTGTTCTAGGTGGGGGAGATCCAATGGATGTGCTCAACAAGGAAACATGGCAGCATATTCTCGACCTTGTTAACAAAGAATAAGGGAGTCCACAAAGGGCTTCCTATTTTTTATGCCTTCCTATATAATTGGAAGTAACTATTAGTAGGAGGTCACAAAAACATGCTTGATATTAACGAAATCAAAGAAATCATTCCACATAGATATCCATTCCTTTTGGTCGACAGAATCATCGAAATCGAAGAAGGCCAGCGTGCCATCGGCCTGAAAAACGTTACTGCCAACGAAGAATTCTTCAATGGACACTTCCCACAGTTCCCGGTCATGCCTGGGGTCCTGATTGTGGAAGCACTTGCTCAAGTCGGAGCGGTAGCGATGCTGAAAAAAGAAGAAAATAAAGGACGCCTGGCTTTCTTCACAGGAATTGACAACTGCAGATTCAAAAGGCAAGTAGTACCTGGGGACCAGCTTCGCCTTGAAGTCGAAATGACTAGGGTGCGTGGCAGCATTGGTAAGGGCAAGGGAACGGCGACGGTAGACGGTCAACTTGTCTGCGAATTGGAAATGATGTTTGCTTTAGGTCAAAAGCAATAAAATAAAAAAATGCAAAAAAACATGCAAACTTTCTCGAAAGTTGGGGAATATAAAAAGGGACCACGCAAAATGAGTAAAACAGGTCTTGAAATTCCATATACGAAAGGAGAAGGTTTAATATGAACAGCAAATGGTTAATTAAATTATCTGGTACAGCTTTAGCGGCAATGTTAATTACAGGATGTGCAGCAAACAATCAGGATGTTCCTCCGCCAGAAGAAAACCCACCAATGGAAGAACCTGCAGATCCTGAAATGGAAGAAGATCAAAACATGGAAGAAGACATGGAACAAGATGACGAGAACATGGAAGAGGAAGAAGATCAACAGTAATCTCTTTCATAAAGCGGGGACAGTGTATGCTGTCCCTTTTAATGTGGTTTACAACCCCTTGGGAGTTGTAGTGATGCAAGTTTACCTCTTATAATCCCACAAAATTCTCCACTCCCCATCTTCCCTTACCACATAAACATATTGCACAAAAACAAAATGACCATACTTCCCATGATAGTCCTGCTTCACTTCAAATTCATAAACAGAACTAAAAGTCTCTCCCTCTTTCTCCATCCTCCAATTCTTTCTCTCCTTTGCACCTGATATATCAAAGGTAAAAGTATCCGCTCCAAAGTGTCCATTAAACACATGAGCACGATCCTGAACATAAGCACCGCGTCCAAACTTTGCCTGCATATCCGTATGTAGCAATTCCCAAGAGCGGCCGAAATCTGCGATGCTTTCGTATTCATAGAACTCATGAACTATATTCCTTGCTTTTCTTTCTGATCCCATGAAAATGGAAGAGAATATATAGACCAAAATGACTGTAAGTGTAAGACCGATTAATATTACCAATACGGGATTGCCTCTTCGTCTCCGCATAAAAAATCTCCCCTATGTTCGTCCACTAGATATAACATTTATATGCAGAAAGTTCCAACTTATTATCCATTCGACAAACTTCAGCCCTCATTCGACAAAAACCGATTTAATTGTAAAAAATTACTCGAAAATAAATAGCGCTTTCAAGGAATTGCCTCTTTTATTACAGAGAATTTACAATTAATATGTAGATATGTATTCCAATCTAAACTATAATAGTTTCTGTATGACAGAAATTGAAAATATATGTAGAATCATAAAACTTTACCAACTATCATTCGGAGGTCGTCATGGAAGAAACTATTAGTCTTAAAGAACTATTTCAAACCATAAAGAAACGCCTATGGCTCATCGTACTCTTAACCGTCCTAGCAACTACAGTCAGCGGAGTCGTGAGCTATTTCTTATTAACGCCAATCTATCAATCTTCCACTCAATTATTGGTAAATCAGGCGAAAAATGATCAAGGCACCGTAGATGTCAACCAAATACGTTCTAACGTGGAAATTATCAGTACATACAATGTCATCATCAAAAGTCCTGCAATTCTGGATAAAGTGAGCGAAGAGCTTAATGGACAAGAAACATTTTCAACGTTGAATTCAATCATAACAGTTGGTCCAGAAGGTAATTCACAAGTTCTAAAAATAACGGTTGAACATCAAGACCCAGTGATGGCAGCTAATATTGCCAACACCACCGCAGAAGTGTTCCAAAGTGAAGTGACCACACTGATGAACGTTGATAATGTAACCATCTTATCGTCAGCACAAATAGGGGAAAACCCTTCTCCCATTAAACCGCAACCAGTCCTGAATATGGCAATTGCCTTTGTAATAGGGTTGATGGCTGGAGTGGGCCTTGCATTTCTGCTAGAGTTCCTTGATAACACCATTAAGAACGAGCAAGATGTAGAAAAGTTGCTTGAATTACCGGTTTTGGGTTCCATTACGGTTATTGAGGACAAGGACATCCAGCAAGCGATCAGGCAACAAAGGCAAGCGAAAACGAGAACAAGGGGTGAGACGGTTGGCTCTTAAAAAAAATAAGTTAATGAATAACGCAAAAGGGACGACTAGCCGCCACTTGATCTCTGATAAATTACCGAAATCACCTATCTCTGAACAATATAGAACCATCCGAACCAATATTCAATTTTCTTCAGTCGATAACGATCTTAGATCCATCATGATTACGTCGACAGGTCCGTCTGAAGGGAAGTCTACAACAGCGAGCAACCTGGCAGTAGTGAATGCACAACAAGGGAAGAATGTGTTGTTCGTGGATGCGGATTTAAGAAAACCGACCGCCCATTATACGTTTCAGCAGGATAACTTCAAAGGGCTGACGACCGTATTGACCAAACAGTCAACACTGAGGGAAACCGTGGCACCTACAAAAATCGCCAACCTGGATATCCTGACAAGTGGGCCGATTCCGCCAAACCCCGCAGAGTTACTGAGCTCGAGAATGATGGAGGAGTTGCTTGCCGAAGCCTACCACGACTATGATCTTGTGATTTTTGACACGCCGCCTGTACTTGCCGTGACGGATGCGCAGATATTGGCCAATCAATGCGATGGGACCGTACTTGTCGTGGCAAGTGGATCGACAGACAAGGATAGTGCCGTAAAAGCAAAAGATTTATTGAGCTCCGCCAAGGCAAAGCTGCTTGGTGTTGTATTAAACATGAAAAAACAAAAAGATAGCCAGTACTATTACTATTACGGTGGAAAATAAGGGGATGTTTCATCCTCCTCTTTTTCAACCAAATAGCGTGACTATATTACTATAATCTTTACAATTAATTCAAAAGAAAAGGAGGGTCCACATATGACATACAAAAAAAGGCTATCATTTTTAATCATAGTTGATTCGTTGATTGTCCTATCATCCATCTATTTGAGTTTCTGGATGCTTATCCCGGATATTAATATCCTTAGTTCCAACACGGTGCTTCTTAGCTCTTTAACCTTAATTATCTGGCATCATTTATTCGCTTATACATACAAGCTTTACCATAAGGCGTGGGAATATGCGAGCATAGGGGAATTGATGGGGATTACCAAAGCAGTGACATATTCCGTGACGGTGGCTGGATTTGTGCAGTTGCTTGTTGTTGGGAATGTGTACACCCGTGCACTGATCATCACGTGGATGTTGCATATGATCCTGATAGGTGGATCCCGATTTTCTTGGCGTGTATACCGTGATTTCTACCATAAGAAAAACAATAACAAAAAGCGCACATTGGTAGTTGGGGCGGGAGCGGCTGGAACAATGGTCGCGAGACAGCTTTTACATAACAGAGACGCAGAACTTCTGCCGGTTGCGTTCGTGGACGATGACCCGAAAAAACAGAAGCTTCAAATTCTCGACATTCCAGTTCTCGGTGGAGTAAGGGATATCGTCACCATCGTCAAGCAACAGGAAATCGACAACATCATCATTGCCATTCCTTCCTTAGGGAAAAAAGAAATCAACACGATCTACCAAGAATGCGTCAAAACAGATGCAAAAACAAAAATCATCCCAATGTTAGAAGACCTAATGTTAGGAAAAGTCTCCGTTAACGAGTTCCGTGACGTAGAAGTAGAAGACCTTCTTGGAAGAGATCCTGTAAAGCTAGACATGGACAGCATCTCCGAATCCATCACAGGAAAAACAGTTCTCGTAACAGGGGCTGGAGGGTCTATCGGATCGGAAATCTGTCGTCAGATATCAAACTTTACTCCTGAAAACCTGATTTTGCTTGGTCATGGGGAGAACAGCATTTACTCCATTGAGTTGGAGCTACGTTCAAAATATGATACTACCATCAACATCTATACAGAAATTGCGGATATACAGGATAGAAGCAAGATTTTCTCCATCATGGAAAAGTACAAGCCAGATGTTGTTTATCATGCAGCGGCGCATAAGCATGTACCGTTGATGGAGCGTAATCCGGAGGAAGCGGTGAAGAACAACATATTTGGATCGAAAAATGTGGCGGAAGCGGCGGATACCTTCGGTATTAATACATTTGTGCTTGTTTCTTCGGATAAGGCTGTTAATCCTACTAACATTATGGGATCTACGAAACGGTTTGCGGAAATGGTAGTTCAGCAGCTGGCGCAGGAAAGTAAGACAAAGTTTGTTGCGGTGCGGTTTGGTAATGTGCTTGGGAGTAGGGGGAGTGTTATTCCTCTGTTTAAAAAGCAAATTCAGGCTGGTGGTCCGGTTACGGTGACGCATCCGGATATGACACGATATTTCATGACCATACCAGAAGCATCTAGACTGGTAATCCAGGCTGGTACTTTGGCGCGTGGTGGAGAGGTGTTCGTGTTGGATATGGGCGAGCCGGTTAAGATTGTCGACTTGGCGAAGAACCTCATAACCCTTTCGGGTTATTCTATTGATGAAATCGGGATCAAGTATTCCGGGATTCGACCTGGAGAGAAGATGTATGAAGAATTATTGAATGAAAATGAGATTCATAAGGCGGATGTTTTTCCGAAGATTCATATTGGGAAAGCGCCGTTGAAGGATGAAGAAATATTGGCTTACTTCTTGAGGAATTTTGAAACGATGAGTGAACCGGAATTAAGGAGATATCTTCTGTCTGTTGCGAATAACAAAGAAGAAGAGTTAGAGCATTTATATAGAAGCAAAGTATCGGTGTAAGAGGAGGATGACGATATGCAAAAGGTGAGAAAAGCGATTATTCCTGCGGCAGGGTTGGGAACTCGCTTCCTTCCGGCAACGAAAGCGCAGCCTAAAGAGATGTTACCGATTGTGGATAAGCCGACGATACAATTTATTATTGAAGAGGCTGTTGCTTCTGGGATTGAAGATATCATCATCGTCAGCGGTCGTGGAAAGCGCGCGATTGAAGATCATTTTGATAAGTCCTATGAGTTGGAAGAGACTTTAGAGAAAAAGGGAAAATATAATCAGCTAGAGGAAATTCAAGAAATCTCTAAGCTGGCGAATATCCATTATATTCGTCAGAAAGAGCCTCTCGGCCTTGGGCATGCGATCGGGTGTGCGAAGCGCTTTATTGGGGATGAGCCATTTGCGGTGTTGCTTGGGGACGATATTGTCTATTCTCCCGACAAACCATGTACGAAGCAATTAATTGAGGTATATGAGCGTTTTAATTCTTCGGTCTTAGGCGTATAGCAAGTGTCAAATGAAGATGTATCGAAGTATGGTGTCATCTCCAAGAAGAATGGAGAAATTGATGAGCATTGTTTCCATATTGATAGTTTAGTAGAAAAACCGAAAATGGAAGAAGCGCCATCTAACCATGCGATTATGGGAAGATACATACTGCGCCCTGAGATTTTTGACATTTTAGAAACACAAGCACCTGGTGCTGGTGGAGAAATCCAGCTTACAGATGCAATTAAAGAGTTAAACGAAAAACAAATGGTCGTTGCTTATGAATTCAGTGGAGTACGCCATGATGTTGGAGATAAGTTTGGATTTATTAAAGCCCAGTTGGACTTTGCATTAGAGAGAGAAGATTTACGAGATTCAATCGTAGATTATATGGAACAATTAGTAGAAAAAGCGAAGACGGGTGTTTAAATAAAAAAACTAACAAAAACAAGGTGATGTCTCCTTACCTTTATCAATGGAGGCACTCGGTTGCACTGTGGGTGGGGAAGGATCTCCACCTTAGATACGAGAAGTTATCAGTGGTGTGGTGTGAGGTGGGGTTAAATGCCCTGTTTTTTTATGTTTTGGAAGTTTAGTAGTTCGTTGGATTATATATTCCGAATAAGTACTAAGCTACTAAAAGAAATAGAAGTGAGGTAAATCAAATGTCATATTTAGTTGTAATTGCACATCCAGATGATGAAGTGTTAGGTGCAGGGGCTACCATGTACAAGCTTGCACAGGAAGGACACTCTGTAAATGTTTGTATTCTTTCTGGTGATGTGAATGCGAGAAACCATCGTCCTAGCACAGAAGAGTTGCATGCAGATGTAGATAGTTCTATGGAGATTATCGGTGTAGATAAAGTAATTTATGGAGATTTCCCAAATATAGAGTTTAATATGGTACCGCATATAAAACTTGTACAATTTATTGAAAAAGCCATTATAGAAACGAATGCCGATGTTATCTTTACACATCATCCTGCAGATTTAAATAATGATCACTTACATACATCGCTAGCATGTCAGGCGGCAGCAAGGTTGTTCCAACGCCGAAGTGATGTTAAACCTTTAAAGGAATTACTCTTCATGGAAGTTCCATCATCTACGGAATGGGGACTAAACAAAACGATGAATCAGTTTTCACCAAACACTTTTATTGAGGTTGGTGAAGAGAGTGTGGATAAAAAGATAGAGGCTCTAGCGCAATATCGTGGTGTAATGAGAGATTATCCTCATCCTCGAAGTAATGAGGCAATCAAAGGGTTAGCAGCCTACCGTGGTGGGCAAGCTGGAATGGTTTATGCTGAGGCCTTTGAAAGTGTATTTCGACGTGGATTCTAGATAAAGAGAGGATGAGATAAGTTGAAGAAAAAAATAGCTTTTGCTACTTGTGTACAATTAGGTCTGAGTTGTATTGAAGAAATATATCGCATTGGTGGTAAATTAGATTTACTTATCACGCTTAAGGACAAAAAAGCGAAGAATAAGTCGGGAAGAATTTATTTAGATGAAATTGCAACTGAACATAATGCGCCCCTCTTGAAAATAGATAATATCAATGATCAAGAGGTTCTTAGTGCTTTAAAAGAACACCAGATTGATTGGTTGTTTATTATTGGTTGGTCACAAATTGCTAGGAAAGATGTACTCGAAACACCTACGTATGGTTGTATAGGTATGCACCCAACTTTATTGCCAGTCGGTCGAGGAAGAGCAGCAATACCTTGGGCAATTATCAAAGGTTTAGATGAAACTGGTGTTACTATGTTTAAGTTGGATGAAGGTGTCGATACCGGTGATATTATCGGACAAGGGGTTATTAAACTAGCTCTGAACACTACAGCAACTGAGCTTTATCAAAAAGTGGACGATATGCACATTACCCTAATTGCAAAGTATTGGGATGATATCGTAAAAAATAATATTACACTTACGAAGCAAAATAACGCAGATGCTACTGAATGGCCAGGAAGAAAGCCAGAAGATGGTGAGATTCTAAGCAGCATGACTATGGATGAAGCTGGTAAGTTGGTCAGAGCTGTTACACATCCGTATCCAGGAGCTTTCTATAAAGACGGATCTAATACAATTAGAATATGGTCAGCAAAAACAGATAAAAACGATGGTGGAATAAAACTTAGTGATGGGTATTTAAATCCTATTGATTATGAAGTTGAGGGATTGTAATGGAAGGGAAAATGTTTCAAAGGATTATAAAGCGTCTATTAGATATTGTGGTTTCATTAATAGTTCTATTAGTATTTTTACCACTGTGGATTATAGTATCTGTATTAATTAAGGCCACTTCAAAAGGACCTGTATTTTTCTTACAAGAACGACCTGGATTAAACAAACAAATCTTTAAAGTTTATAAATTTCGTACGATGAAAACGGGATCGGACAATATGGTTAAGGGTCAAGAGGTAATGAAAGACGATGACCGGGTCACTGGAATTGGAAAACTGCTTAGAAGAACGAAGATAGATGAAATTCCTCAAGTACTAAATGTATTAAAGGGTGAAATGAGTTTAGTTGGGCCGAGACCTGAACGAATTGCATCCCTTGCAGATTACGATGATGAAATTTCAAAAAGGCTTAACATGAGTCCAGGAATGACAGGGTTAGCACAAGTGAGCGGCAATATTTATCTTTCCTTAGAAGATAGATATAAGTTTGATGTTTATTATGTAGAGAATTTTACAATATGGCTAGATTTAAAGATAATTTTAAGAACTTTTGGCGTCGTTTTATTAGGTGAAGATAGATACGTTAACAAGTGCTTAGTTGACATTAATCAAGGGGCTAAAGAGGTAGCTGCTACTAAAGAGGAGACTGTTTCAAAATGAAAAAAGTACTTGTAACTGGTGTTAATAGTTATATAGGTACGTCTTTTACTAAATGGGTATCACAATATCCTGAAAAATATTTAGTAGAATCAATTAGTTTGCGAGACGAACAGTGGAAAGAACAATCATTTAAAGGTTATGATGTAGTATTTCACACCGCTGCAATTGTTCATATTAAAAAAAATGAAACGGATCAGTATTATAAAGTGAATCGGGATCTCACTATAGAGTTGGCTAAAAAAGCGAAAAAAGAAGGAGTAAAACAATTTATATTTTTAAGTACGATGGGGGTTTATGGTACGGAGACAGGACACATAACAATTAATACGATTCCTGTACCAAAGACACCTTACGCAAAGTCAAAATTTGAAGCTGAGCAACTCCTTGAAAAACTAGGTGATCATAACTTTCACATTGCAATCTTAAGACCACCAATCGTATATGGTAGAAATTGTCCTGGGAACTATGGCAGACTTGCTACCCTGGCTTTAAAAGCACCATTCTTTCCTAATATAAATAATGAGCGTAGCATGATATATATTGAAAATTTATCAGAATTCATAAGATTATTAATCGTTCACGAAGCAAGTGGGTTGTATTTTCCACAAAATAAGAATTATGTAAATACAACCGAGTTAGTAAAGACTATTGCAGAAGCTCATGGAAAAACATTAAATGTAACAAGCATTTTAAATTGGGCTGTTTCAATAGGCCTTAAACAGTCAGAGACATTTAGAAAGGTCTTTGGCTCTTTTGTTTATGATAAAGAAATGGCTGGAAGTCCAGGGACTTTGATGAACAGTCAGAGTATAGATTACGAGACTATATCTTTTAAGGACACTATTATAAGAACTGAAGGTAGGGAGCGATGAAATGAGTAAAAAGAAAGATGTTTTATTTTTATGTCAGTATTTTTACCCTGAATATGTTTCGTCTGCTACACTACCTTTTGATACTGCAGAGGCTCTTAAGAAAGCTGGGTTTTCAGTCGGAGCGTTATCAGGTTATCCAAAAGAATATAATTTAAATGATGAAGTACCGTTGAAAGAAACTTATAAGGGGATAGAAATAAGAAGGTTAAAATATATTCAACTTAAACGAAGTAACATTATTGGAAGGCTAATTAACTATTTTTCTTTCACTTTTTCTGTTGCTTTGCGTATTAATGAGTTAAGAAAGTATAGGGCGGTAATTGTTTATTCTAACCCACCAGTATTACCGTTAGTTGCAGCTCTAGCTTCAAAGCTTTTTGATACTAAAATTGTTTTCGTAAGCTATGATGTTTATCCGGAGATGGCTCATATAACAAATAGTATTTCAGAAGGTAGCATTATAAGCAAAATGATGAAATTAGTTAACAAGAGTGTTTTCAAACATGTAAATAAAGTAGTAGCTTTATCGAATGAGATGAAAGCATATCTACTTAACCATAGATCAATATTATCTAAAGAACAGGTTGAAGTAATCCCTAATTGGTATGAGGATAAAGGAATATCTGATGCAAAAGATGCATCAAAAAATAAATTATTTCAATCGATAAAAAACGATGGCAATCTTATAGTTTCCTATTTTGGGAATATGGGAATTTGCCAGGATCTAGATACGCTAGTCGATGCAATTCGCCAGTTCAAAGATGATAGAAAAGTTCAATTTTTATTTGCTGGACATGGAAATAAGATGGATATCTTAAAGGAGATAGTACAAAAAGAAAAATTAAATAATGTAAGTATTTTTGATTTTTTACATGGTCAAGACTTTCAGGATGCACTTAATATTAGTGACTGTTTCGTAGTAAGTTTAGCTAAAGGGTTAACGTGCTTAGCTGTTCCTAGTAAGACCTATAGTTATATGATGGCAAGCAAACCTGTTATCGCCATTATGGGCGAGGATTCTGATATAGCGAAGGACTTAACAGAAAATAATGCTGGCTATGCCATGGAAGTTGGAGAAACCTCAAAATTGGTAAATTCAATAAAAGAACTTCGTAATGATAAAGAAAAATGCAGAAATATGGGCGAGAATTGCAGGAATGTTTTCCTTAGAAAGTATACTAAAGAACATTGTACTCAACAGTATGTGAATATGTTGCGGAAAATATTGGAGGATAAATATGTTAAATGATAAGACTTTACTGATAACGGGTGGTACGGGTTCATTTGGGAACGCTGTTATGAAGAGATTTTTGAATTCTGATATAAAAGAAATCCGTATTTTTTCACGTGATGAGAAGAAACAGGATGATATGCGAAAACAATATAAGAATGACAAACTTAAATTCTATTTAGGTGATGTAAGGGATCTTGCTAGTGTAAAAAATGCTATGTATGGCGTTGATTACATTTTTCATGCAGCAGCTCTGAAGCAAGTCCCCTCTTGTGAATTTTTCCCTCTAGAAGCCGTGAAAACAAATGTTTTAGGCACGGAAAATGTATTAACTGCTGCTATTGAATGTGGTGTAGAAAAAGTCATTTGTTTATCTACAGATAAAGCAGCATATCCAATTAATGCAATGGGAATCTCCAAGGCAATGATGGAAAAGGTGTTTGTAGCAAAGGCAAAGACAGTAGATTCTGATAGGACGTTAATCTGTGGTACACGTTATGGAAATGTAATGGCTTCAAGAGGCTCTGTAATTCCTCTATTTATCGAACAAATAAAAAGTGGACAACCATTAACGGTAACAGATCCAAACATGACAAGGTTTCTAATGAGTCTTGAGGATGCCGTTGAACTTGTGGCATTTGCTTTCGAAAATGCTGAAGCAGGGGACATTATGGTTCAAAAATCACCCGCATCAACAATTGCTGATTTGGCACAAGCACTAAAGGAACTATTCAATGCAGATAATGAAATCAAAATAATTGGAACTCGTCATGGTGAAAAGCTCTATGAAACTCTCCTTACCAGAGAGGAGCATGTAGTATCAAAAGATATGGGGGGGTTTTACCGAGTACCTGCAGATACGAGAGATCTCAACTATGATAAATATTTTGTAGAAGGTGACCAAAAATTATCAACTGAAGAAGAATACAACTCTCATAACACTGAGAGATTAAATATTGAACAAATCAAAGATAAACTATTAATGCTTGATTACGTTTGTGAAGAGTTGAAAGGTTGGAATCAGTAATGAAGATACTTGTTACTGGTGCCCAAGGCTTTGTTGGTAAAAATCTTATAGCGGAACTTAAAAATAGAGATTTTTCTGAAATTTTAGAGGTTAATAGAGAAACGGAAAAATCTACACTAGATAAATATTGTAAAGAAGCTGATTTTGTGTTTCACCTTGCTGGTGTTAATCGGCCTAAGGATCAGTCAGAATTTATGGATGGTAACTATGGATTTACTTTAACACTTCTTGAAACGCTGAAAAAGCACCAAAATACTTGTTCAATATTGATTTCTTCTTCCATTCAAGCTGAACTTAATAACCCATATGGGATAAGTAAAAAAGCAGGTGAAGGCTTGCTTTTTGAATATAGTAAAGAAACTGGTGCAAAAGTACTTGTCTATCGTTTACCAAATGTTTTTGGGAAATGGTGTAGGCCAAATTACAACAGTGCAGTAGCAACATTTTGTCATAATGTAGCACACGACTTATCTATTAATGTGAACGACCCGAGTGTGGAGATGAACTTAGTCTATATAGATGACCTAATAAGTGAATTTATCAATGCATTATATGGTAAAGAAAACACCAGTGGGGATTTTTGTGAAGTTCCAGTTGTTCATGTTACTACTCTAGGTGAAATTGTTGAAATGATATATTCATTTAAGGAAAGTCGTGAAAAACGTACTATTCCAGATATGTCTAAAGCTTTTACTAAAAAATTATATAGTACTTACTTGAGCTATTTGCCGAGAAATCAGTTTAGTTATGACCTTAAGATGAACGTAGATCATAGAGGATCATTCACAGAGTTTATTAAGACTCCTGATAGAGGGCAAGTCTCCGTAAATATTTCTAAACCCGGTATAACAAAAGGTAACCACTGGCACCACACAAAGAACGAAAAGTTCCTTGTTGTAAGTGGAAAAGGAGTTATCCGTTTTAGAAAAATTTATACAAATGAAATCATTGAATATTTTGTTAGTGGAGAGAAATTGGAAGTTGTTGATATACCTACTGGCTATACACATAATATTGAAAATCTCGGTGATACCGATATGGTGACTATTATGTGGGCAAATGAGTACTTCAATCCTGATAGGCCAGACACATACTACTTGGAGGTATAACTAATGAAAAAATTAAAAGTTATGACTGTTGTTGGGACTAGACCGGAGATAATCAGATTATCGGCAGTTATAAATAAATTAGAAGAGTCAAATGCAATCGATCATACTCTCGTTCATACTGGTCAAAACTATGATTATGAATTAAATGAAGTGTTTTTTAATGATCTTGCTTTAAGGAAGCCAGATTATTTTCTTAATGCAGCGACTGGAACAGCAGTTGAAACAATTGGCAACATTCTTGTTAAGATAGATCCTATTATGGAAAAAGTAAAACCGGATGCCTTCTTGGTGCTTGGTGATACCAATAGCTGTTTATGTGCAATCGCAGCAAAGAGAAGACATATCCCAATCTTCCACATGGAAGCAGGGAATAGATGCTTTGACCAAAGGGTTCCAGAAGAAACGAATAGAAAAATAGTAGATCATACAGCTGATATAAATTTAACTTATAGCGATATTGCTAGAGAGTACCTTCTTAAAGAAGGTTTTCCAGCAGATAGAATTATTAAAACAGGAAGTCCAATGTTTGAAGTTCTTATTTCTCGAGAAGATGATATTGGGAAATCGGATGTGTTAGAAAGGTTGGAATTAAAAGAGGGAAATTATTTTGTCGTATCTGCTCACAGAGAAGAAAATATTAACTCTGAAACTAATTTCCTTAATTTAGTTGATAGTTTAAATGGAATTGCAGAAAAGTACAGCATTCCAGTAATTGTAAGTACACACCCTAGAACACGAAAAATGATTGAAGTTAAAGAGGTTGAATTTAATCCGTTAGTAAAAACATTAAAGCCTTTAGGTTTTAATGATTACGTTAAGCTACAAATAAAAGCTAAAGCTGTTCTTAGTGATAGTGGAACTATTAGTGAAGAGTCTTCAATTCTCGGATTTAATGCACTTAATATTAGGCAAGCTCATGAGAGACCAGAGGCGATGGAAGAGGCGTCGGTCATTATGGTCGGTCTTACTAAAGAGAGAATCTTGCAAGGATTAGAGGTTTTAGAAACGCAAGAAAAAGGAACTCTAAGACTTGTTAGGGATTATAGTATGCCAAATGTATCAGAGAAAGTACTTCGAATAATATTATCATATACAGATTATGTAAATCAAGTTGTATGGAGGAAAATATGAGAATAGTACACTTTGATCAAATGTTTCATCCCGAGTTTGGAGACCAAATAAACATCCTTCCCAAAATTCAAGCGAAATTAGGATATGAAGTTTTTATAATAACTGGTAGTGCGGATGTACCGCACCCAAGGTTTATTGATTTTGCAGATAATACCAATATGGATCAGAAAGATAAAGTCTATGAAGAAGCTACCGGTGTAAAAATTGTAAGAATTGGAGTTAAAAGATTTATCTCGGGAAGGGCTATTTTCGAAAGTGGTTATAAAGATATAATTGATCAGCTTCAGCCTGATATTTTGTTTTGTCATTTTAATGATACATTAGTAGGGATGCATTACACTCTCATATCAAAGAAACTAAATTATCCTGTTATCTTTGATTCACATATGCTTGACATAGCTTCTAAAAATAAATTTAAAAAACTATTTAGGTTAGCCTATAGGACTATATTAACTCCTACTATTAAAAAGAATAACCTAATTATTATAAGAACTCAAGACGATGACTATGTAAATAAAGAGCTAGGGATACCGAAAAAATTAACTCCGTTTATATCTTTTGGATCGGACACAACTTTATTTCACCCAAATTTAAATGAGCGTAATTTTTTTAGAGAAAAACATAATTTAAAAGAAGATGATTTCGTTGTATTATATACGGGGAAATTAAATGAAGATAAAGGAATAAATATACTAGCAGAGGCATTTAAAGATAAATTTAATAGTAAGCGAGATATCACTTTAGTCCTAGTAGGGAATGGATTAAAAGAATATGAGGATTATTTATTTAAGTCCTTTTTACAAAGGTCTCCAAATAAAATAATAAGATATCAAACACAAAAGTACGTGGACTTACCAAGGTTCTATCAAATGGCAGATGTCTGTGTGTTTCCTAAGCAATGTAGTTTAAGTTTTTATGATGCTCAAGCTTGCGGTTTACCAGTTATAGCAGAACAAAATAAAATTAATATGGACAGGCTTTCTTATAAAAATGGAGAATTATATAAAGAAAATTCAGTAAAAGATTTAAGGGAGAAGATAACCAACTTAGCTAATCTAAACAAGAATATATATTCAACTTATAAAGAAAACTCAGTCGAATTTATTAAAAATAATTATGACTATATAAAAATTACTAAAGAGTATAACAGTTTGATACAAGCTGAATATAAAAGATTTCATTCAAGAAAGAAAGATTAATTTTTACAAATATTATTATCTAGTTTGTGGGGTTTTATATTGAGAACTAATAATGAGAGTATTAAGATTATAGAAAAAATATTTTATTTATTTTTGTTTAAGTTGAGCTTAGTCTTGGTGTATATATTTAATATTTCTAAAATTTATAGTTACATGGGTCTAACATTAAATATTAATAATTATAAAATGATAATTTCAATAATTTTAATTATTCTACTTTCTATTATCTCGCCAAAAGATAAGAGTAGACCCTCCACATATATATATATTACTATAGAGTTCTTTACTTTTATTCCACTAATCTCCTATTTTTGGCTAAACAACAAAGATTTTACCTACTTGTTTTATGTGTTTACTTGTATGTCAATTATTGCTCTTATACTTAAGATAAAACTTAAATATATTACTATTGAAAGCAATATATTTGGAATATCTTTAAAATTTCTTTTTATATTCTATATTATTTTAAGTGTATTTTTGATAATTCAAAGAGGTGGAATAGATTTTCGAGCTTTTAATTTTGATACAATTTATGATCTTCGTGCTGAAAATAATATTTCAGGCTTTTTAGGATATATGGTTAATTGGTGTGCTAAAGTACTATTTCCATTTTTCTTTATGTATTATTTATATAAGAAAAATATAAAGATGATATTATTGGTTTCATCTTTGCAGTTACTACTTTACTTGAGTTTTGGAAATAAAGCATTTTTGTTTTCAATAGGAATAGTAATACTATCTGCAATATTTATGAAAAAAAATATTTATTTAAAAGGCATGGGTATCTTTCTTACAGTAATAAATGTTTTTTCATTGTTATTAGTTTATGTTAATTTAACTGATATATTACACAGAGCCATACCCTATAGAATGCTTTTTATACCTGCACAAATACAATACCAGTATTATGAGTTTTTCAGCTCTAAAGATAAAATGGTTTTTGCGGAGGGTTTTATTGGCAAAATCTTTTTGTTGGAAAACGATTATCAGATACCTATTCCAGTTTTAATTAGTAATTACTTTCTTGATAACGATTCCCACTCAAATACTGGTTTGTTTGCAGATGCTTATTATAATGGAGGTATACTAGGCATGCTTATTATTGCTAGCATATTTGCATTGATATTAATATTGATAGATTCATTTACATTTAATATCCCTCCATTTTTCGTTATTGGTTCATTAAGTTATATATTATTTGTTTTAAATGATACAGGATTACAAACAACTCTTTTAACTGGTGGATTAGGATTAATGATAATGTTATTTGTGCTGCTAAATTGGACAGTAAGGGGCCAAAATAATTGGTTAACATGTAAATAAGGTTTTAAAACTATGTTTCGTGGTTAGGAAGATTAAGATGTTTAAAACGGTCAAGTTTAATCGCAATATAATCAATGATTTTGCACTAAATATTCTTGCGTCAATTCTTTTAACCTTTACAACTCAATTAATTGCATTTCCGTATATTAGCTCTATAACTACAATAGAACAATACGGGCTAGTTTTATTAATAATGGGGCTTGTTAATATAATTGGAGTTTCTATGGGGAACTCATTAAATAATTCTCGTCTCCTTATGCAAAAGAAAAATGATAGCAAAAATCTAAATGGCGACTATAATATTATTTTTGTTTTCCTTGTAATTATAGTTACATTAATTTCTTCCGTGATTGCAGTATTCTTTTATAGAGAAATAAATCTAACAGTTATTGGAATTGTTTTAACATCTGTTTTATTATTATTTAGAGCTTATTATATAGTGGATTTTAGAATAAATCTAAATTACAAAAAAAATCTATTAGTAAGCCTTTATGCGGTAATTGGTTGTCTGTTAGGGATAGCTATCGCTAAAATGACTGGAATTTGGATTGCAATTTTTCTATTTTCAGAGTTGTTTGCCTTTATTTATCTTTTATTTAGTGTATCCATAATAAAAGATAAATTTAGTATTTCACCATTATTTAATAATAGCCTTAATAACTATTTTTACTTATTCCTTGCAGGTATGATATCGGCGATTATGATGTATATAGATAGATTAATTATATACCCTTTTTTAGACCCTCAATCTGTATCAATTTTTACAGTTGCATCTTTTTTAGGGAAAACAGCGGGCATTGTGATTGGTCCTATTGCTGGAGTTCTATTAAGTTACTACGCTAGAGAAATAAATCTTACTTTAAATATCTTTTATAAACGAATTACTTTCTATATGATTGGTACTATATTAATAATGATAGTTATCATTACTTTTGGGGAGTTTTTCATTGAAATGCTCTATCCATCAATTGCTCCTTTTGTTTCTCAGTATTTTATTGTAGCAAATTTAGGAGCGGTTATTTTCATCTTAGGAAATTTGATACAGCCAATTCTATTGAGTTATTGCCATGAAAAGTGGAACCTTATTCTTCAAATTATATATTTTATACTGTATGGGATAATCTGTACACTATGTTTATTGAATTTTGGGTTAATGGGTTTTTGTTATGCTGTCATTTTTGTTAATTCATTACGTGTAATGTTTATGATTTATTCAATAAGGTACTTCATCATATTTAATACTAAAATAAGCTTGATTAATCGTAATGCAAGATTAAATTCAACTAGTTAAAGAAGCACTCTCTATATTATTACTAATATGCAAGCAAAGCGGAAATGAAAAAAAGTTTAATATAGAAAATAAAAATCTTGTAAGTAAGGTGGAGTATAATGTCGAAAATTAATATAGTTGGACTAGGATATATAGGGTTACCTACAGCCCTTATGTTTGCAAAAAGTGGAATTAAGGTAGTGGGCACTGATTACAACACTAATTTGGTACACTCCTTAAATGCAGGAAAACTTACGTTTGAAGAGATAGGTTTAGAGGATTTATTTCAAGAAGCACTAACTAATGAAATTGAATTTTCAACGGAATATCAGAAAACTCATACTTATATTCTTGCAGTCCCAACACCTTATATTAAAGAAAGTAAAAAACTTGATCCGAAATATGTTATTTCAGCAGTAAATAGTGTTCTTGACGTTTGTGAGAAAGGCGCAGTGATAATAATTGAGTCAACTATATCGCCGGGAACAATTGATAAATTTATTCGTCCTGAAATACAAAAAAGAGGCTATGTAATTGGAGAGGATGTTCACTTGCTGCATGCCCCGGAAAGAATTATTCCTGGAAACATGATATATGAACTAGAGCACAATTCTAGAACAATAGGTTCAGATAATCTTGAAATTGGAGAAAAGATTAAAGGCTTATACTCAAATTTTTGTAAAGCTGAAATTGTTGTAACAGATATTAGATCAGCAGAAATGTCTAAGGTTGTAGAGAATACTTACAGAGATATCAACATAGCTTTTGCTAATGAGTTAGCAAAAATTTGCCGCACTGATAATATGAATGTCTACGAGATTATCAGAATAGCTAATATGCACCCACGAGTTAATATACTACAACCTGGTCCAGGAGTTGGAGGACATTGTATTTCTGTAGATCCATGGTTTTTAGTTGGAGATTACCCAGACTTAACAAATATGATTTTAACTGCACGGAAGACAAACGATTCCATGCCAGGTCATGTATTAGGTCGTATCAGAGATATTATGAGAGAGCATGGCATCAAAGATATTTCCAAAGTTGGACTTTATGGTTTAGCATATAAAGAAAACGTAGATGATACTAGAGAAAGTCCTACACTCCAATTATTAGACAGAATGGACGAGCACTTAGCATTTGGGGTTAAGGTATTTGATCCATTAATAAAATCTCGAATTGTAGACCATCAGTTTATGAACTTTGAAGACTTTCTAAATGAAATAGAAATTTTGGTGGTTATGGTTGGACATAATCATATAAAGGAAAATATGGATCTAATTAAGGGCAAGTTGGTTCTTGATACTAAAAACATTTGTACATTTGAGGGTTCATATAAAATATAGGAATAAATTTGGTAATAGGAATACAGAGAAAAAATATAAGAAAGCGTCTTGAAAGCGCTATGGTCAAGTCAGGAATAAATTTTATGTTGGCACAATTAATGGGCGATGAAAGATGGATAACACAAAGTATGAGTAATTTTACTCATCGTACTGATGGTGATTTAGTAGAATTTAATATTTCTCATGAACAAGAATTAGAAGATGATATGACGATTGTATATGCCGATTTCACCTTCAACAATGGACGAAGAGAGACCGCAGAACTGGCAATGATTAACGAAGATGGAGCATGGAAAGTATTTGCTTTTAAAAGCTATTGACTGAATATAGGGGACAGGAATGCAACCCATTTGTGCTTTAAAGTTTAGGTCCCTCTACCCATTTCCCGTAATTGAATATGGGTGAGTTGTAAGGCAGGTGGTCAAGAAATTGTGGCTACCTGTCTGTTTCTATAAAACCATATAAAACCCCTTTTATCCCCCCATGCCATAATAATCCCATTTCCACCCAACAAGAAGGCATCCCCATGACCCCAAGGTCATTCCGCGGCATTACTAATTTCTTAATATATCGCAACCTGCTTAGTCAGCTAGACCGTGAACAAAATGAATTGTACCGGATGTTAATCTATCAGGTAGAGGGAATGATTGCTGCGGTTCTTGCAGCGAAGAAGTTGAAAATCCTTAAGTTACTTCTCCCCTATGACCCCACCATTTCCCTTGATGTCCCCTGTGTAGAACTTATCTACATAGAAACACTTCAAGATGTCATCGACCATTTAAGCGGGCAGCCGACCCTTTTCTTCATCCAATCTAGCAGCCGAATAGAAGAACCAATAACAATTAAAAAAGATTTTAGTCAAATGTTAGGTGATGAATTTGCTAAGCGCGCACTTGAAATTGCAGTAATAGGAGAACATTATATGCTGATGTATGGTCCGCCAGGTTGTGGGAAAAGCTTACTGGCAGAAATATTTCCCTCCATACTTCCGTCTTTAAGACAAGAGGTACAATTGGAGAAACTAAGTCCATACCAGTTAGCTAAAGCCACCAATCCAACAATACGGTTTCTTTTATGATTATAAAGGTATTTGGATTTCAATCTAGAAATGTAAATAGAATATCTACAGGAAGTGGGTTTAAGAAATGCAAATTAAAAAACCGGAACTACTGAATGTCCGAGCTGTTTGGATAAATGAACCGAGAAATTTTACTAGATGGTTGGCAGAAAACATAGACTTTCTAAATGATAAGTTAGACATGACCCTAAATGTAATTCAAACCGAGAAACAGATTGGATCTTTTAATGTAGATATCTTTTGTGAAGATGAGCATGGGAATAGTGCTATTATCGAAAATCAACTTGAAAAGACAGATCATACGCACTTGGGACAACTATTAACCTATGCAGTGGGAACAGCAGCCAAGACGGTTGTTTGGATTAGTCCCGAACCTAGGGTTGAGCATCTAGAAGTGATAGAGTGGCTGAATGAAATCACTCCAATGGACATTAGTTGGTATCTATTTAAGTTAGAAGTTATCAAATTAAGTGATTCAGCAGTATCTCCTCTTTTCACAAAAATTGTGGGCCCTAGTCAAGAGGTGAAAAATAAAGGCAATGAGAAGAAGGAGATTGCTGAACGACATCACAAAAGGTTAAATTTTTGGGAGACTTTACTCCCACATCTCAACAAAAAATTACCTCACTATAAAAACGTTAGTCCTTCTATGGATAATTGGCTATCTGCGGCAACTGGTATAGGAGGTATATACCATTCTATAATTGTCCGTCAAAATAATTCTTCTCTTCAACTGGTAATTGAGAAAAATAGTACAGAACTGAATAAAAAAATCTTTGATTACCTATTATCTTTTCAAAGTGAAATCGAAGAAGAATTCGGGGAAGCGTTAATATGGAGAAGAATGGATCAAAACAAATCTAGTCGGATTCAATTTGATATTAAGGAATGCAATATTGATAATTCTACATGGAATAATGGGATGCCAATGATCGTGGAAAGTTTCATAAGGTGGCATACAGTATTTAGTTCGCATCTACAATATATTGGTCAACAAAACTGGAAATAATCGTTAACAGGTACTATATTTTAACATTTCCCTAACATCTCTCTGATACTCTAAAACTAAGAATACATAGACATTTAATTGATATAAAAAAGGGTATGAAAATTATCGTAGCTAATACGGGGTCACGAAAGATCTATTATTTATTTCTGAGTAAAAACACCAATTTTTCCCTTTAAGGATATATAATAATTATATATCCTTATTTCTATATACAGAAGGGAAGATTATATTATGACAGAATACTCTTTCACTCGAAATATGATGCTTGCCATTACAAAAGATATATTAAACTTCTTTCTTATTCCTACCAATACCTTATCTGAAATTGCGGATAGAGTAAGCTTTAAATCTGGCACTGCTGTCCAAAGGCACCTTAATTGGGATATGGAAAGCTGGAGTAATTATTACGGAGAACAATTAGATTTAATTGGGCTTTACAGAAATAAAGATATCATTTTATTACCTCAAGTATTAGTGTTGGATAATACATCTCAAAAATATAGGAAACAAGATATTTTATTTCTGCACTCAGAAGAGGTTTTTGTCCCTGAAAAAAATGTTATAGCCAGAACAAATTGGGCTTTTGAAGAAATTAAAAAAGAGCACAGTAACCTATAGAAGGGTCGAGGGGACAGGTTCCTCGACCCTTTAATAATTTAAAGTGTTAATTTAATGTTGTATCTTATTTTAGTTCAAAACAAATATCCCAAAACGCTCACATAAATTCCCATGTGAACCTAATCCTCTCTCTGGTTCCACAACTTTACCTCACAACCAACATGATACATCGTATTACTGTATCAATAACTACATAATCTTCTTTTTCAAATGACTCTCTACAAACAGGACATAAAATACTAATCCTTCATCCCGAAAAGTATATTATTCATTAATGTAATCCTTCTTCATCTTGAATATTGTAATCATCTTGTTCACTTGCTGAATGACATAACTTCCCAGTAAAGGTGGACTGCTAGGTTAAAGTCGGAGGGTCGAGGGGACAGGTCCCTCGACCCTTTATTGATTTAAAGCGTTAATTTAAGGTTTAAATGTTGTCTTCAGCTAAAAGACCGTGTTGGTTAAGAATATTACATATGCCGTTATAGATTACCAGTCCTTGGCGACGTACCTATCCCTAAGAAAAACAACCTATATTCTACAGCGTTCGAACAACCTGCTATAACCATGGAAACCCATAGCATAAAAACCACTAATATTCTCCACGGTAATCCCCCTTTTTTTAAAGAAATAGAACCTTTGTGATCCTATGATCCGATAAGTTTCAAAGGGACGGACCACCGCTTCAAAATCGATTAACGTCCCTGTCCCCTCAACCAGCAACATGGTATGCTAGAAGTAAAGGAAGAAATTAGTAGGGGGGCGTAAACACGGTGAAACAAGGTTTTCTATTAACCATCACAATAATGCTTTTGATGGCTTGTTCTCCTAAAGTGGATCAAGAGTTAAGGGTCGAGGGGACAGGTCCCTCGACCCTTCATTGATTTAAAGCGTTAATTATAAGGTGTGAATGTTATCTTTAATTTAGAGCGTAAGGGTTCATGAGTATTTTACATATACTGTTATAGGTAAAAGCATTGGTTACTTATTTGAAAAATATATTGTTATCGGTGCGGTTGCTTTTACGAATGTGTAGTTCCTTCCGAATTCTATCTATATCATAAAGAAATCACAAGTCATGAGATCCATTCTATATCCATTTTTGCATTACTTATCTCGTCTTGCATGAGATTGTATGACTTGACGGGAATGGAAAAGCATTTCTAACACCTATACCCCTCCTAATATCCTCTTATGTCCTAATCTAAGTATCGGTTCCACTATCACTATCACTATCACCCAATATCCAAAAACAAGTTATCATTACTCTGAAACTACTTGATGCAAACGGGCCATTACAAGTTCTGAATTTTTCAAGACAACTGTTTATATCAAAGTAAATAATAAAGGGAATTAACCGATATTAGAATAAGTAGGATTGTATTGAGGAGGAAATTATGAAATTATATTTGCGTTTTCTAATAAGTATATTAATAATCTTTGTTTGTATAGGATGTGAGAAAGAGGCCGAAAAAATTGATTTTCAAAATGAAATTAATGAGGTTGAAAAGTATCTGGGACTAGGGAATGGCAGAAAGCTAGAGTAACCCTTGATGGCATATTAGTAGAAAATTCAAAAGTTAATGCACTAAATAAGTATATTGAGGCAAGAATGATACTTAATAATAGTAATGAGAGTGAATTTGATAAGGAAAAAAAGGCACTAGAGCTATTAGGGGAAGTTGAGATTCTTAATGAAGAAGAGATTTTTGGTGAAATTAAAACTCTTCGAGACCAATTAAGAATGAAAGTGAATAGTATAATTAAAGAGGCAGAAGTACCAGAACAAGCTTTGGTAAACGAAGCATATGAATTATGGAAAAGTTCTTCATATAAAGAAAGTGCTGAAGTAAACCATATGAATTATGGAAAAGTTCTTCATATAAAGAAAGTGCTGAAGTAAACGATAAAATCCAATCGTTACTAGCTGGCAAGGGTCGAGGGGAAAGGTCCCTCGACCCTTCATTGATTTAAAGCGTTAATTATAAGGTGTGAATGTTATCTTTAATTTAGAGCGTAAGGGTTCATGAGTATTTTACATATACTGGTATAGGTAAAAGCATTGGTTACTTATTTGGGAAGCGTAGGGACGGTTCTCTGCTTCCTAAAGGGGCGAGTTGAAATTTTCTCGTCCCTTTATTAGATTGTAACGCATCTTTATCGAACCGGACGCTTTCTCCCATCCGTGATAAAACTGTAACTAGTTTTCTGCTCTGTACAAAAGATAGAATAAATAACAGCAGCTTTATGAATCTGCTGCCTCATTGTCTGTGAGGAAACGGAGACTTGTATTTCTGTGTAGTTATGAAATGTAAGATAACAGGAAGTCTTTTTCGTATGGATAACTTCTCTGATTTGGTGGTACATGATCCATGCACATTCTGGGTGGTCTGAGGAGTGGGTGGGAAGGGCAATGATACCACGAGGGTCGAGGGGACAGGTCCCTCGACCCTTTATCGATTTAAAGCGTTAATTTTACGTGGGCTGAGGGGACATGGAAGTTCCGGGACGGTTTTCTGCATCCTAAGGGGCGAGATGAAATTTTTTCGACCCTTTATTAGATAGTAACGCTACTTTTTTGAACCGGACGCTTTCTCCCATCCGTTATAAAAACTGTAACTAATCATTTGCTCGGTACTAAAAATAGAATAAATTGTTTATGGCAGTATAGAAATGTAGTTAATGGCACTTAATTTATGTAAGGCCCGGAGGGTCGAAAGAAAAAAGAAAAAACCACTTGTCAACAATCCAAAATACACATACACTTCCTGTTGGGTACATTGAGTGCAGGAGGTATTTTAGGAGATGTTGGCAGTGGCCGAAATTAATTATTATATCAGAGAAGAGATAAACAATAAAGATTGCTTATATACAGATGTAGCAAGAAGGATGAATAGAGATGTAAGGACGATCAAGAAATATGCTGACATGGAGGACTTCAACGAACAGCCCAAGAGGAAACAAACCAGGAAGTCACCAGTCTTAGGTCCTGTAAAAGAGATTATTGATCTGTGGAAAAAAGAAGATTTGAAGCAGAAAAAGAAGTTTCGTAGAACCGCAAAAAGAATGTGGGAGTTGTTAAAGGAGCATCATGACTTCGCAGGTTCTGATCGTACAATAAGAGAATATGTTTCTATGAAAAAAAAGAGCTCCTTAAAAAAAGGGTCGAGGGGACAGGTCCCTTGACCCTTTATTGATTTAAAGCGTTAATTTTAAGGTGTGAATGTTACCTTTAACTTAGAGCGTGAGAGTCCATGAATATTGTGATCTTAACGGGTGTGTAGTTTGTATAAGGTAAGAACTACTGAACACCTTTTTCCTGCCCGAATCTATCTATATCAGCAAAGAAATTATAAGTAATGCGATCCTTTTACATCCAGCTTCGCATTACTTATCTAGTAAGGAATGATATCGTTTAATTGACTAGCATGGGATAACACTTTATAATAATATAGAACATACGTTCTGTATTATTCGCAATAGTTACTGCTCCGCAAGTTCATATGACTTTAAACATTCTCAAACTCTTCACTTCTATTTCATGTTTAGAACTCAATATCATTATGGAGGAGGAACAAGAATATGACCGTTAAAGTAACCACAGTTGGGTTAAAGGGGATGGATGGTTATCGGGTTTCTGTAGAGGTAAAGGTCATGCATGGACCAGAAAGTGTGGTTATTGTGGGGCTACCTGATGCTTCCGTGAAAGAGGCGAAGGAAAGAGTGGCTGCTGCATTGCGATCATGCCGTTATGAGGTGCCGGACCAAAAGGTAATAGTCAACTTATCACCTGCAGAGCAAAAGAAAAATGGCCCGATGTTTGATTTGGCGGTGGCAATTGGCCTATTAGGGGCAATGGGTGCGGTAAAAGAGGAGATTAAGGAGGATACGGGATTTATTGGTGCATTATCATTGGATGGCAATGTTCAGCCTGTAGAGGGGATGCTTCCGGCCGTATTAGCAGCAAGAAAAATTGGATTGAAGAAACTCTATTTACCCTATGATCCGAACTTACCAGCGATTGACTTTGAAAATGTAGAGTTAATCTATGTTACTTCTATACAGGATGTACTCGATCATTTAGCAGGCCAATCCATATTTTCCTTTGTTCCTTCTGAAAAAGAATCTTCCTTCCAAGAAACTACTTCTCCTGTAAGGTTTGAACAGATAATAGGTCATTCTTATCCTAAGCGTGCCATGGAAATAGCAGCTGCTGGTGGACATCACTTTTTTATGATTGGCCCTCCAGGCTGTGGAAAGAGCATGCTTGCTGAGAGTTTTACATCCATATTACCTGCGTTATCCAGCGAGGAAAGATTAGAAGTAATAAGTTTACACCATTTGAGTGGTGTTCCTCTATCCAATCAACATTCCCGCCCATTACGAGCTCCACATCATTCTGCATCCAGTGTATCTATTATTGGCGGAGGACAATATCCAAAACCCGGAGAAATTTCACTGGCACATCATGGGGTCTTGTTTTTAGATGAAATGGCAGAGTTCTCCAAAAAGACGTTGGACATGCTTCGTCAACCAATTGAAACAGGTACCGTTACCATAAGTCGAGCAAATGCAACGGTTAATTATCCGTCGCAGTTTACCTTAATTGGTGCAATGAATCCTTGTCCGTGTGGGTATCTGGGATCTGATAAATATTATTGTACATGTAGTCCCAAACAAATTTCAGCCTACCAGAATCGCCTATCCGGTCCCATCCGTGACAGATTGGATATCTTCTTAGACATTCAACCAGTTAACTTCCACACTACCATGCCTATTGGAGATACATCTGACATGGTATTAAAAAGGGTAACGGAAGCTAGAACACGTCAATACAACCGGTACGGAAACCAAGTTCTGAATGCATTAGTTTCATATGATACACTCCAGTCTGCTAGTCCATTAAGTTCCAGCCAACAACAGCTGCTTCGTCAAATTTCCTCAAAACAACACTTAAGTAACCGCGCCCAAGTCAAAATCATCCGTTTAGCCAGAACAATCTCTGACCTAGAAAATTCCGACACCATCACCGAGCAAAGTATCTGGGAGGCATTAAAGCTTCAAAATAGAAAGCAAAAAATGAATCATACCAAGAAAAGTGAAAAAATAACTCAGCTTTTATGAGGGGGAGTGCTTTTCCGTTGCCTAGAGAAGCAAGGAAGACAAGCAAAACTCATATGTATCACATCATGATAAGAGGAATCAATCGACAAACAATCTTTGAAGAGGAGGAAGATAAAGAAAGATTCTTGCTGACCTTAAAGAAATATCAAGAAAAAAGTAGCTATAAAGTCTATGCATATTGCCTAATGGATAATCACATCCATTTACTGATAAAAGAATC
The DNA here is from genome assembly GCF_021991925.1 of Sutcliffiella horikoshii. Classification (GTDB taxonomy): domain Bacteria; phylum Bacillota; class Bacilli; order Bacillales; family Bacillaceae_I; genus Sutcliffiella_A; species Sutcliffiella_A horikoshii_F. Next base: position 347,806 of record NZ_RXZI01000002.1, read on the forward strand.
AGAGGACGAGCCTCTCTCCCTCGCAGTTAAGCGGATAAGTTCCAGCTACGTTTTCTGGTATAACTGGAAGTACCAACGAATTGGACACCTTTTTCAAGAGAGATATAAGAGCGAAACCATAGAAACAAAAGCCTATTTCCTAACAGTGCTTCGCTACATCCATCAAAACCCATTAAAAGCTGGCCTTGCTTCCTGCGTGTTCACCAGCAAGTGGACCAGCATCACAGAGTACCTTTCACACCCATCCATCATAGATACAAAACCAGTTTTCAAGCTCTTCTCCAAGAACCATCTCAAAGCACGTCACCTTTTCAAACAATACATGAGCAAACCCAATGACGACCAATGTCTAGACTATACATATAAATTAACCGATTCAGAAGTACGAGTGTACTTAAATGAACTGGGAATTACAAACAAAAATAAACTACAACATATGGATCCGTATGATCGAAACAGCATCTTAATTCAGTTAAAGAAAAAGAAAGGGATCTCTAACGGTCAAATCGCCAGAATTACCGGTATTTCAAAAAGTGTGATTCAGCGGCTGCAGTAAGATAAGGGGGGGAAGGACAGGTCCGTCGACCCAAGAAGGAATAAAGGGTGCAGGCTATCTTATTCATACCGCTTATACAGGAAGAAAAAAGTGAAGTATTTATTTTCTACTAAAAGGAACTTTCTTTTGAAGGTTCTTTTTTTATCTTGAGGGATGTAGTAACATAAAGCAATTCATAAATGAATCTGCAACAATTACAAAAAACAATGAATATTTACATGATGAAGACTATGAAACTCTATTACTTCAACTTCCCTTGTTGCATAATGAAACTGATGATAGGGGAGTTTTCGTGATAGACAACAGTACTATTTTTCTTAGACAACTTGTCCTTCACTTCTATTAATGCAACAACCTCTGCTTCATTAATAAGGTCATTATACTCATAAACTATATTACTACCATGTATTTCAATATCAACGGGTTCGTTTCCCAAAAAACTGATATCCAGTAATGAAAAGTATTGAGCTGAATAATAAAAATCCAATCAATTTAAATGATTTCATATCATTTACCCCCCTTTGCTTTTAAACTATCTTTGTCATAAGTTTTCAAATCGTAATAATTTAATACCCCTTGTTGCATGACAGCGACTGTACTACTTGAAGTTGGATGTGCCACACTAAGGGCATGTCGAAATTCATGAGTTGCAGTTTTTGTTCTTTTAGTAGTGGTATCAAGTAATGAATTTTTATATTGATAGACAATTGCCTTTACCCATCTATCACTAGTTGTTGCAAGTGAAGCCGAGGTACCAGTGTATGTTTTATATGGATACATCTTACCAAGGGCTCCAGAAGTTGGTGGTGCTGTAGAATTAAAATGAGTAACTACATTTGCTGTAGAACCATATTGATTTGTTGCACTTGAATAAGGTAGAGATGCTTTAGAACTAACCCCATTCCACTGTTTAGCAGCAGTACTTGCTCTGGATGATGACCCAGAGCCTACACCATAGGTTAGATGTCCAGTTCCAAATCCCCTGAAAAATGAGATGCATTCGATTGAGTTACAAGCGTTAAAGAAATAGTTGCGCAAAAAATGACACATAATAAGAGTGTTTTTCTAAATTTCGACATGTGTTAACCTCCAAATGATAAAATTAATATCTTCTCTTCAACCACTAAAAAACTAAAATAGTTAACAGTGAAAAAGTCTATATCTTGTTTTCTTCACTCCTTCACTGTTACTTTAGACTCCCAACGAAAAAAAATCATAGCATAATGATTTTAAAAAATACGTAAATATTCCTAAAATAATAGAAAATATTTTACAATATATTAATAAATTCAAGTTTATAATAAGTAGTTCACATGCTTAATTAAGAGAGTGGTAGAATAATCAAGCTAGCCTATCTCATTACTTCCGACCATTTATCAAAAAATTTACATTGGATTCATTTTTTACTAACATCTGCTTGATATGCTTGTAGTATAAAGACTTAAAGTTAAGGTGGGGGTTTGTATGAGGATAGCTGTAGCAGGTACAGGTTATGTAGGACTCTCCAATGCGTTGTTGTTAGCTCAACATCATGAGGTCATTGCAATAGATATAGATAAATCAAAGGTAGAGCTTCTAAATAAACGAATGTCTCCAATTGTTGATAAGGAAGTAGAAGACTTTCTTACAAGGCCAAATATCAAACTAAGAGCAACAACAGATCCAGAAATTGCTTACAAGGAAGCAGAATTCGTTATCATCGCCACTCCGACAAATTATGATTCAGAAAAAAACTATTTTAATACTAGCTCTGTGGAAACTGTTATAGAGACAGTTTTGAAAATAAACAAGGATTCCGTTATAGTCATTAAATCGACAGTACCTGTAGGATTTACAGCTAATACCAAACACAAATACAATACAAAAAATCTCATTTTCTCACCTGAATTCCTAAGAGAAGGAAAAGCTCTCTATGACATTTTATACCCTTCAAGAATCATTGTTGGTGAAAGGTCGGATCGGGCCAAGACATTTGCCGCCATCTTAGAAGAAGCATCTTGGAAAAGAAACGTACCTTTGTTGATGACAGATTCAACTGAAGCAGAAGCGATAAAACTTTTCTCAAACACTTATTTAGCCCTTCGTGTTGCCTACTTCAACGAACTCGATACATTTGCGGAAACAAAAGGCCTTGATACTAAGCAAATAATAGAAGGGGTCAGTCTTGATCCAAGAATAGGTAACTTCTACAATAACCCATCCTTTGGATATGGCGGTTACTGTCTGCCAAAAGACACTAAACAACTGAAGGCAAATTACAAAGACATCCCCAATAATATTATTGAAGCCGTTGTCTCAGCCAACAAAACTAGAAAAGACTTTATTGCCTCTCAAATATTAGAGAAAAAACCTCGTACAGTCGGAATTTTCCGGCTAACCATGAAGACGGGATCTGATAACTTCAGAGCCTCCTCTATCCTTGGAATAATGAATCGATTAGCCTCACAAGGAGTAGAAATCATTATCTATGAACCAGTTCTAAATCAAGAAATCTTTAAAGAATATGAAGTAATTAAGGAAATAGAGAGATTTAGAGCAAGAGCGGATATTATAATAACCAATAGAATGGAATCAGCTCTTAAAGACGTAAGTGAAAAAGTATATACACGAGATATTTTTTTCAGGGATTGAGTCTGTAGGGGATGCGGAGTTAATTTTCTTTCGGTAAAAACAATGGCTTTCCTAGGGAAAATGTTAGTTTGTTGAATTTTATTAGTATCTAACTCGATAATAAGCCCAGATTGTAATGATATGAACAATAAAAAAACAGGGTCAAGGGAACAGGTTACAGATCCCTCGACCCTCTTTCATTATAAAGCGTTAATTAAGGTATGGATATTACATTTGATTTAACGGTTGGTACATGGATACTACTCATCTCTCTCTCATATGCGTAATTGGTCAACAGCATTGGTTACTATTCTATAAGTTTTAAACTGTACCTAAGTAAGTTGCAATTTCAAATTAAAGTAGACCCTTATACGCCGCCACAAAATTCTCCAACACCAAAATCTGTATAAAAATGTGAATACTTCAAACCTGAACTCAACTGAACATACTCATTTCCTTTTGTAACTATCTAGTTATTTGACCTCCATCCACCCAAAAAAACACCTGTTTTTTCAACAGATGCTTCCCGGTTTATCAGCTTGCTTTATCCAAAAATGCCACCTTTTTCGTTTTTGCATTTTCACTAATGATGCTTTTAATTTTGGATCGTTCATCGGCATTAAGATACGCTTGCGGAAGTAAAATAGCTTTATTTTTTGAAACGAAAAATAATAAGGTAGTCTTGGTTTCATAGATTGAGAGGATATTATTCCAGGAGTAATGGGATTGGGCGCTTTCCAGGGTTTGAGTAATTCCATCCGGGCTTACCTCTAAATGAATGTCGTTGTGCATGCGCCGGTCACTCCTGTATTCTATTGCAGCCTTCCAATTAATAACGGTTAATAACAAAAACCAGGTGGCTATGATGACAATTACTGCAAACGATGCGATGAAAATGGTTATTTCCTTGAACAACAGCAGTGCTAAAAGAAGATAAATCACACCAACCCAAATCGGAAACAATACCTTTGCTTTTCTTGCGAGGAAATGGATATGGGCAATGAACATCTTTTCACTAATGAAGATGGTAAAGCTTATACCATCGGGGTTTTCTGGTTGTTTTCTTGTAATCGGCTCAGTGTGTTTAAGGGCAGCACCCTGAGAATTCCCATTTTCCTTAATGAGCTGACGCAAGCGCTGCATCTCATTTTTCAAAAGGAATTTTTGCGGAATGACGATTGCTTTGTTTTTTGATATGTAAAATAAAAACAGGTTTTTTGTTTCGTGGATGGAGAGAATGTCATCCCATCTTGTCAACATTTCTGACCTTCCCACTATTTGATATATTCCCTCTGCATTGATCGTGTAGAATACTTCTTGTTGCATGAGCGGATCACTTCTATATTCTTTGATCCCTTTCTTTGAGTACTTCTTCGATACCATAAACCAAACAATGGTGCCCATAAACAAATTGGCAAATAGCATGAAAATGATGGATACATCAGGTATTGCTATACGTAGTAAGAAAGAATAAAGTAAAATCGATATAATCACATACCAAATTCTTGTTTTGTTCGAGTGAAACACCATATATTCCTTCATTGCATCTTCACTTATTAAGCCACTTACTTTTATTTCGTTATTTTCCAAAAAACCACCTCTTTCCTATTAATTATAGCATGGTGAGGAGAGCGGAAGCAGGGCGACGGGCCACTACTTCCTCGCTTCCATAAAGTGACAATATAATTTGATTATCATTACCCTTCCTGTTAACATGAAAGTTATATGTAGAAAACTATTTTTAAACAAATGTTTGTTTAATCTTGTTTTTGGCATTGATATGTAAAGGATGAGGGGTGTGTGAGTTATATCGACTATTTTCGCATGGTATTGCGAAATAATTTTAAGGAGGCTGAGAGAATAGGGGGAGTGGACATATAGATCCAAAGAGGTAGCATAGCTTCGGAACCCACACTACCCAGAACAACCAAGGTTCTTACCACAGCACAACTCTTATACAAATCCATTTTTGGGTAAAGGTGCCTGTCTCCGTGACACCCTTGGCACTTTTAAAGCATTTGCTTCAGTTTCTCCACCACTTTTATATGGTCTTCTCTGTTATAAAGTTGAAAGATAAATGTTGCATTGTGATAGTGTTGCAGTATTTTTATTTTGTCACCATTTTGACGGAACAGGCTTTGGCCAGCCTGAACATATAGTGGCCCAAGGACAGATAAATCCTCCATTTTTAGAGATATCCGAATCCCTTCTAAGGCATAATGATGGGACTGCCCGTAGTCTTCCATAACGTAATATAGTTTGGAAATGTTAAAGTAAACCTTTAATTTCATTCTATGGTAGCCTTCCATATTAATTTCCTCCTTTAGGATTTCATTAAATATGGCAAGAGCCTGGGGATATTGTTCATTGTTTGCAAGTACGTTTCCTATACTATTTTTGATGCGGATATTCATAAATTGCTGTTTAACAGAATGATGGTTGCTATTCAGAAGGGCTTGTAATTGCTCGATGCATTCCTCCCAGGTTAGCCGCTTTAGTTCATAACTGGAAACTGCCAGTTGCCATTTCAAAAATAATTCCAATGATTCGTCCTTGTATCCTGTTTCTCTATTCAATTCATAGTTAGTGATTTCCAGTATATCTTCAAATTTATCCTGCTTAACCAACTGTTTAATGTAGGAATATGTATCGTTTATATATTGTTCCTGCCTGTAGGTGATTTTTTCTAGAAAATAATCCATTGATACCTGCAAACGCAATGAAAGGTAATATAAGATGTCGATGCTGGGAAACGTTCTCCCCGATTCAACCCCACTGATTGTTGCCTGCGTGCAAATTCCATCAGCCAAATCAGCTTGAGTAAGACCTTTGTTTTTGCGAATTCTCTTAATTTCTTCCCCAAGTAGCCTACTGTTTAGCAAAACCCTCACTCCTCCAAAGAAAAATATAACAAATTTTATATTTTTGAAGATTTGCCATGCCTAGACCAACATATTCCAAGAAAAACAGAAAGAAAGTACAGTTTTTTAAAAAATCAAACAATTTAACTTGCTATTATAATAATACTAGATAGAAGTAAAATTTTGGAGGGGTGTTATGAAAAATTTAGTAGCAAGTTTAGTCATATGTGCCATGATTTTTGGAGGAGTTATAAATGCAGGTAGTATTTCCCCAGATTTAGGAGCTCATGCAATTGATGGAGACGGACGTGACCATAAAGATGATCCAGGCATAGGTTGGAGATATTAAATACTAACTTCCCCCAAAAAGGGGGTTTTTTTATTTTTCGGTTTTAACTTATAAAAAAATATAAATAATCTTATATTTTACTATGATAATGAATGAATCACCTAAATATTATCAACAAAACTCATTTATTAGCCAGTAATTAGGAATTTCATGCAAAATCTTAATATGATAACTTATTTTCAAGAAGCTAACGCTATCGTATTTAGCTTTATTAAAAAGCGAAGGGAGGGAAATTTAGAGGTTTATGTTAGTGAGGAGAAGGGATGAATTTTTGTCACATCTCCGCTAAGAAGTCTAGAAGGGAGCCTGCTATAACCCTTCTAACAAAATGTTTAATATTTGATGAAAAGGAGGAGTTCAAATGAAGAAAATTTTAGTATCATTATTTTTCTCTGTCATTCTATTAGCTGGTGGTTTAATTCCTAGTGTGTCACATGCAAGCTCTGAATCGGTTGAAGAGGAAAAAATCGTTTTACAACAGTTAGAAGCTTTTGACAAGATTGATCAAGAAATTAAATCCAATACGATGGAGATTCAAGCTGATAAAGGGGTAAAAGATGGGGATGTAACTGTTATGGCTGGAACATATCCCACAAGGAAAGGTGTCATTTTAGTTACAAAAGATGGTAAATATGGCTCTTTAGTGGGGCATGCAGGTATTATATACTCTTCTACATCAACTGTAGAATCTTTCCCAAGTGGGGGGGTTGGTACGTATTCTAACAATTGGACAAAATACAGTACTGTGTATGGAGTAACTACTAGGGGAACTACTGCTACACAAGATGCAAATGTTGCGAACAGGGCTTATTCACACAGAGGAAAAGCTTACAACTGGGACTTTACAAATATCAATACAACTTCAAAATTTTACTGCTCACAATTAGTTTACGAGGGCTATAAGACTATTACAGGTTTGAACTTAAATCAAGGCGGAGGTATTGTATTTCCAATTGATTTAGTACAATCTTCACATACTTATACAATCTATTCTAAGTGAATCTGACTTCATTGAAATGAAGTTCATAGCTTGTAGACATAGTTTTGGTCTACAAGCTATGAATCTTTCTGAATTTACTAACTTTCATCTAGATATAATTTATCATTAATTCTTTATAGGGGGCAGACGGCATGTTCTTTGGACATTCTTCAAGTTTACTGGGTAAACTTTTTTTAAGCATCAGTTTGCTATTCCTCGTCACTTATTTGCAGGGATGCAGTCAAAAAGAAGTTAAAAGTATGGAAAAGTATGCGTATGGAGCCGTTTATACGGATATGTTTAATAAATCTGAAGTACATCTGTACGATAAAGATGGGAATTTTCTTCATAAACAATCGACTCCGTATAAGGGAATAACGATGGGAGCCTTTATGGAGGATTCCGTTACCTTGAATAACAAAATTTACTATACAAATCCGTTATCAGATAACGATTCCAATGATTTTATATTAGAGTTTGACAAAAAGAATTTGGAAGTTAAAAAGGTTGCTAACGGAAAAAAAGTTGCCCCTACTGTTTGGACTGTTGATGAGGAGTTTGCCTACATGGCTGGAGGGCCGTTAGAACAAAGTGACCTTACGAAGACGAACATCTCCACAGGTAAACAAATCGCTCACGTAGAGATAGAGGGTCAAGCTATTCATATACTGGAAGATTCTAACGTATTGTACTTATTAGCGATTATTCATACTAATCCCAACGATATTTATGGAATGATTAATGTAATAAATAAAGAAGATTTGTCTGTAGTAGACACGATTAAAATAGACAATCTAATGTTTTCATCTAGTATGAAGCTACTAGAGAACGATCTTTTTCTAGTTAAAACAAGTGACGGGATGGACAATGCCTCCAACGAGTTAATAAAGGTGAAGGTACAGGATCATAGTGTGGAAAATATCACGCTGCCAATAAACAACTTAAATGATATTCACATCCATGAAGAAGCAATTTATATCACACAAGGAAATATTAGAAGAGAGCCCTCCGACAAGAAAGTTGCAAAATATAACCTAGATTCCGGAGAAATAGATGTATTCACAACAGAAAATGAGAACAGCGTATCCTATATCCATGAGGATAAATTCGTTACATCCGATGGTAATGAATTGCAAGTCTATTCCTTAAAAAATTTCAAGAAAGAAGAAGATTTTCAATTGGAAAAATCGGATAAATATTTTGCATCTTTTTTTATCTATTAAGGAGTCGAGGGGAGAGGAGGGTCGAGGGGACAGGTCCCTCGACCCTAACCATCACTCCGAAACCTTCACTTCAATCGGCTCCGCAACCAAATTCCATTCCTGTCCAAGCATCGTAAAGGTATGTTTTACAAACACCTGTGCCGTACCTGGTGCCAGAGCAATAATCTCATTTCCTTCAATCCTTACTACCCCATTATCTCCAACGGTATAAAGTTCCGTCTCGATATTCACTTTCTCACCTGTCCGGTAACTTAGGAAGGCTTTAGCCTGGATGTTACGGGACTTGCCTACTTTCAAATTCGCTTTCTTAATAGGTGACTCAAGACTGATAGGCGATTCCGTCAGCCATTGCATGTAATCGGTAATTGGTCCGATCAAACCTTCTTTAAGCTTGTCCGCAAATGGATCTTCCTCCCGGAACGTCCAGTGCATGCTTAACATTCCTCGTTGTCTCATATAAGTAAGGAATTCTTCATATACACTGCCATAGCTTGCATTAAGGGTTACGTTTGCGCTAGTTCCGTAGTCTACAAGCTTCTTCGCATTGTCCAATTTAGCTTGTAGGGATCCTGGCACAGCGGCAGAGAATAAATAACCTGTTGCAAGGTTTGGCTGTAACTGGTTGAAGATCTTCATACTGTCTAAGCTAAAGTTCTGTACGACAACCTGATCCAGCATACCCTCTTCCAGAATCTCCGCATTAACCTTTTCCTCCATACCAGCAGCCTTCAATTCCACCAGAAGCACAACATCCTTACCTTTAAACTCCTGTAGAAACTCTCTAAAGGTCGGCACTGGTTCACCTGCAAACTCTTCACCAAACTTAATTCCTGCATCAAGCTGTTTAATTTCATCTAGTGTCAAATTGGCAACGGCACCTGTTCCGTTAGTGGTCCGATTAACCGTCGTATCATGCATAACAATAATATGGCCATCCTTTGTTTTATGAAGATCCGTTTCAATCATGTCCGCTTCCAGATCGTACGCTAATCGGTATCCGACCATCGTATTTTCAGGAGCAAGGGAAGGGACCCCGCGGTGGGCAGCGACCATAGGACGTTGAACGATCGTGTTTTCTGGATACTGGCTAAACGCCTCCGTAGCATACTCCGGATAATCTGTAATCATTCCATCCACACCTAAATGGATAAGCTCATGCGTGGAATTTAATGAATCTGCTCCAATCCCCCAAACGGCAACCATCCGGTTATGCAGGTAATGGACGATTTCCTTCGTCAGTAATTTTTGTGGGATTAACACAACCTTGCTTTCACTCGAATGCACTTGAAATGGCAATTCCCGCAAGTCATTCTTATTCAAAGAATTACCGCTATACACCAAACCACCACGGATTTTAGGGTTTAGGAATTTTATTTCCTCTATTATTGCAGCATTCGAGGAAACAACATGAACATCCGTTGTCTGGGTGGCATTCAGATTTTCAATGATCTGCTCCCCATATCCTTCTTGCTCCACCTGCAACACAGGAATCTTCTTATTTTTTATCTGCTGTAGTTGATCATGTAACGAAAGGCCGTTTGCTGTTAACTCCCCGTCAGCATTGCGTTCCACCACTAATAGGCTGGAAGCACTTTGGCTAGCATCACCTGTAAACCCCGCGCCAGTAATGATGGTAGGAGGGTTAATGATATTTGTCTCCGCTTCAACAGGAAGAAAGGCACCAGAATCTTCTATAGGTGGAAGAGCTTGCTTATATGTAGTGACCTGGACGTTGTCAAACTGCACAGTTGAGCCGCTTACCTGGAACCCCACATCCCCATTCATCCACTCCGTCGCATCCGCACTATCAATCACCAGCTCATTATTTACAAACTGCTGTACCCTGTTGCCACTAACTACTACTTTGAGGCGATAACTCTTATTGTAAACAAAGTTCACAGGATAGAAATTCGTCTGGGCAACAGCCCAAGCGTTGTTAAGTCTCTTTGCAAACTCCAACCCATTCAAAGCGCTTGTCCCTTTTCGTGCAGCAAACTGATAATAGTTATTAGCATCTTGAATCCGGAACATAATGGACGCCCAGCGTGCATCATTAACAGAAGAGAGGAAGGTTACATCCGCCTCCATCGTATAGTCTCCATACTCAGGATCAATTGGCGCTTTTACCACTGACGGGCTGGCAGTGGCAGGAGAGCTTAATACAAGCTTACCGTCTTGAACCTCACCACTACCCACGACAACCTCCCAGTTCTCAGGCAGCTGTCCATTTGAAACATCATCAAATGTTTCGTTTAGTAATTCACTATGATCCTGCTCGGCATGAACGCTCACTTGCGGCTGAAAGTTTATCAAACTAAGGGCTAGTGCGGACGAAACGACAATACTTCCGAAATTCTTAAAAGATTTCTTCTTCATGTTATTCCTCCTCTAACATAATGTAAGAGGGCAAATAAAAAGAGAAGAGCCGACCACGAAAATCCTTACTATAAGGATTTTAATGGGGTTCTTCTCTGTGTCTCTGCCCAATATTCATTTACATACTAAACTATATATAGTTATTTGAATTTTCTCAATAATTAATTTTACCTATGTTACCAACCATCTTCTCCTACAAAAGTAATATTCTTCAAATTATTTGCCATTTTTTGAAGGGGAAGGGCGAGCGATGTCGAATTGTACTATTATCAAAATAGAATGCTACATGCATCAGTGAGGGACTGAACTCTTTTTAAATAAATTCTTCATTACACTATATTTCTACTTCTATTTGTTGTATAATTTAGAAAAGTAAAATAATTTGGGTAGAGAATATAAGAGAAACCCTCAACGGATGCGCCTGCTATAGGCTTCTTTCGTTGTGTGGTTTCTCTTTTTATTTTGCCTGGAGGTGAAAGCGTATACAATACTAACTTTGCTAATCTTTGACCAGCTAAATGAAAAATTATGAGGGGGATTATTTTATGAAGAAAACATTATTAATCTTGATGGCATTAGTGTTGAGCGTAGGGCTTGTAGCCTGTGGATCGGATTCAAGCTCTTCTGATGGAAGTGTTGGCGAAGTAACATTGTACTCACCGGAAACACCTGATATGACCCGCGAACTTGCAGAAGCGTTTGAAGAAGCAACTGGTGGAAAAGTAAACGTACAATATGCTGGAACAAATATCTTAGTTAACCAAATGATTGCCGAAATGGATAACCCACAAGGCGATCTATGGTATGGCGGTGGAGGAATCCTTCCGTTTGAATCCGCGATCAAACACGGCTTCATTGAAAGCTACACACCGGAATCCGTGAAAGACTGGGAAGTATATGAGAATGGCATCAAAGTAAGACATGAAGACTGGAACTGGGTGGGCTTGGAGGTATTCGTACTTGGACTGATCTACAATACCGACCTAGTGGATGAAGCAGATCTACCGGAAACTTGGGATGATCTTTTAGACTCCAAGTGGGAAAAAGAATTACAGATTCCAAACCCTGCAGCATCTGGTACAGCGACACTGTTAGTGCTTAGTCAATTGATGGAAAAAGGCGAGGAAGAAGGCTGGAAGTATTTTGAGAAGCTGGTTCAACAGACAAATGCGATGCCAGATTCCGGTGGTGCACCTGCCAATGCCGTAGCTTCCGGGGAAGCATCCATTGGAGTGGGCTTTGACTTTATGGCCTACCAAATGAAAGACCGTGGGGAATCCGTTGATTTCCACATCCCGAAGAACACTCCTATTCTAGTAAACCCTGTTTCTATCGTAAAGGATGGACCTAACCCTGAAGGCGCAAAGAAATTCGTAGACTTTATGCTATCCAAGGAAGGACAACAAATCAAAGCGGATTGGTTCCACATCCCGATGCATCCAGAGGTTGAAGGTAAATCACCATTGACGCTTGAGGGACTTAAAGACAATGCCATGGAGCTTGATATCGACTGGGTAGTTGAAAACTACGACCGCGTACGTAACGAGTGGAGAGAGAAATTCCAATAATCTAAAGACAGACGGGGAGATAATCATATGGGTTCAGTACAGGTAGATAGATTAATCAAAAAATATAATGATGTGACAGCACTTAAAAACGTGAATATTGATATCCAAGAAGGCGAATTTTTCGCGCTTCTTGGCCCTTCAGGGTGTGGGAAAACAACAACCATGCGCTGTATCGCCGGATTTGAAAATCCTACTTCTGGAAACATCTATATCAATAACAAAGTAGTCAATAAATTGCCTGCAAACAAAAGAAATTGCGGGATGGTCTTTCAAAGTTATGCCCTTTTTCCTCATTACAATGTCTTTGAAAATGTCGCTTATGGATTAACCGTACGAGACTTTAATACGGGAAGCTTTTCCAAAAAGATCAATAGTTTTGCTAGGCTGATCAGCAAAAGACTTGCCAAGCCATCCAAAGAGGTAGAGAAAAAAGTGTTGGAAGCACTGGACTATGTGGAGCTTGGGCATCTGGCCGAGCGTGGAGTGAATGAACTATCAGGCGGACAACAGCAACGTGTGGCACTTGCAAGAGCGCTTGTGTTGGAGCCTTCCGTTTTGCTGATGGACGAGCCATTATCTAACCTGGATAAAAAGCTTCGTAACACGATGAGGACCACGATTAGAAGAATCCAGCAAGATGTCGGCATCACCACCATCTTTGTCACCCATGACCAAGAGGAAGCCATGAGTATGGCAGACAGAATTGCCGTCATGAAAGATGGGGAGATCATACAGGTTGCCACACCAACAGAGCTATACAGCAACCCGCGTTCCACCTTTGTCGCGGACTTTGTAGGGTCTTCCAACATTTTTGATGGAACGATAATCGGCTCTGATGAAAAAGGGACTGTGGTGAGAATAGGGGATTGGACCTTGCATTCTTCTGCCAAGACATCAAAGAAAGATGTGAAAGTCCTTATCCGCCCAGAAGGCATGAAACTTCACCGGATAAGCGAGGATCTCATCCATGGAAACGTCATGGAGGGGAAAGTCCTTCTTCATACGTATCTAGGTTCCAACATCCGCTACGATGTGAAAGTGGGCCACGCTGAGCTTGCCATTGAACATGTATACGTACCAGGCGACCCTATTTTAACAAGCGGGGAAATGGTGAAGGTGACAGTGGATTCGGAGAGGGTGCTATTGTTATGAAACCAGAACTGCAGGATCCATTGAAGGTCCAGACCCAGCCGCCTTCTCCTAAAAAAGAGAGACGCTCCATTTTTGAGAAAATTGATGGCCTATTCTTTATGAAGCTTCTGGTCATCCTTTTTTTCACACTCTTTTTGGTGCTTCCATTACTATCGGTTTTCCTTGTCAGTTTTACGGGCGCGCCGGTAAATATACTCGGCTCTCTCGTAAATCCTGATATACTCGCAACTAATATCGAGCGTTTTTCCAATGCATCACTTGATCACTACAAGAAGCTTTTGTCCGGGGGTACATACTTTAAAGCGCTCACTAATAGCTTGACCTTATCCCTTGGGGTTTCCACGTTGGTCATTTTTCTCTGCATCCCCATAGCCTATGGCTTTGCTAGAACAACCATGCCTTTCAAAAAGACATTTGCGGCCCTATGTACGATGCCGATCATCGTCCCGACCTTTATTTCCGCTGCAGGCTTTATCATCATGTTCGGCCGGACCGGATGGGTCAATACGATCTATCAGGAGCTCGGTGGAAGCGGCGTCCTGTTCAATGTCTATTCCATGACAGGGATTGTATTGGTTCAAATTTTCTTCTTTTTCCCATTCGCCCTGTGGCCAATGGTTGCAGCATTCAAATTGAGTGATATTTCCCTTGAGGAAGCATCCCAGAACCTTGGTTCAAGCAGCTGGATGAGCTTGGTGTTTGTGACATTCCCGCTTGCGATCCCGGGAATCATCTCAAGTGCTCTGCTGATATTCACCGTAAGCTTTTCTGATTTTGGTACGCCGATCATCTTGGCACCTGAAGGGCTCAACCTGATCGTGGTGGAAGCCTACAGGGAAATTTCCGGATTCTTCAACTGGGCTGGGGCCTCCATTTTAACCGTCGTAATGGTCTTGGTAGCTGGGGTCTTCTTCTGGATACAACGAAAAATCACGAAGAAGATGAATTACGGAACCTTATCGGGCAAACCTAAAGCCATCAAGCTAAACGACAACAAATGGGTAACAACAGGACTTACAATCTACACTGGCTTCATTATTTCCATCCCGCTGCTAGCGGTCCTTTCTGTCCTGATGCAATCTTTTGCGACCACTTGGGGAGCAGACCTTCTTCCAAGAGGTTTCACATTGGATCACTACCGGACTATTTTCTCAAGATCGACTAGTAACATCATGAACTCGATTATTCTTGCCATTGGTGCACTTGGCATCAGTGTGGTGGTTTCTACACTTGTCTCTTACTTTGTAGTACGACAAAATGCCGCAAAGCTGGACTTCATGTCCTCCATTCCGCTGATTGTACCTGGAATCGCACTTGGTATCGCCTATATCCAGACCTTCAATACCGCACCATTGCAACTGACGGGAACAGCAACGATCCTAATCATTGCTTATGCGATCCGACGTATGCCATATATGATCCGCTCCACAATGGGGACGATGATGTCCATCAAACCGGATATTGAAGAAGCATCCATCAACCTTGGGGCTTCCAGACTTTTGGCCATCATCACCGTCATTGGTCCATTGATGCTTCCGGGGATTGCTGCAGGATCCATCCTTGTGTTTGTAACAGTCATCAAGGAAACGAGTATCACGATCCTCATGGCGCCATCAAGCTGGGCACCGATGAGTTTAGTCGTATTCCAGAATCTACTCCGTGGAGAGGTCTATACCGCTTCTGCCATGGCCATTCTTATCATTGTCATCGTGCTTTTCCTGCAATTCCTTGCAACAAAAATTTCAAGGAATTCCTTGTACTAGGTGGTGTTAGGCATGAAAAAAGGATATATTTTCGACCTCGACGGCACTGTTTACCTTGGGGATAAAGAAATTGATGGCGCAGCAGAAACGATTCAACTGATAAAAGAGAGGGGAGACCAAGTAGTCTTCCTCTCCAATAACCCTGCCAATTCAAGACTTGCTTATAAAAGAAAGCTAGAAAAAATGGGCATAGATGTGGACCTCTATGAAATTATCAATTCAGGCTACGTTACTGCTAAGTACTTAAAGGAAGTCATGAAACCGGATGAAAGAGTATGGGTAATCGGCGAATCCCCTTTATATGAAGAACTGGATATGATGGAAGTGCCAATCACCCATGACCCCACAAAGGCAACGTATGCACTAGTGTCATGGGATAGGGACTTTACTTACGGAAAACTGACACAGGCCTTTCTCGCTTGGAAAAACGGAGCCAGCTTCCTTGCGACCAACCCGGACCGCACCTGCCCGGTTCCAGGAGGTCAAATTCCAGATTGCGGAGCCATTATCGGAGCGATTGAAGGTGCGACAGGGGACGCCATATCAACGATCATCGGAAAACCATCCCGAATCATGGCACAGGTCGCGGCAGATCATCTGAATATGGAATTGTGTGATTGTATCATGGTGGGAGACAGGCTAGAAACAGATATAAAAATGGGGAATGACGTGGGCATGCAAACGATTCTGGTCCTGACAGGGATAACGAAAAAAACGAGCATCAACTCGAACGTAGCTCAGCCCACTTACATTCTTAACAGCATTAAAGATATACCAAGACTAAAAGTAGAAGTATAAGGAAGGAAGGTGAAAAGATGGCTATCAATATCGTAGACATGGTTGATTCACAAGTGATTGCCGCAATAGACGCACCTGAAAAGATCCAAGAAGCCATTAACAGCAAAGCGAACATCGCCTTCCTCTTAACCGGCACTATCTTTACACTCCCAGACTACATAAAGCAGCTAAAACAAACAGGCATGTACGTGTTCCTACATTTAGATTTTATAGAAGGCATATCAAATGATAAAAGCGGCATCCAATACATCGCCCAAGTCCTACGACCGACAGGAATCATCACCACCAAGAACCACCTGATCAAATTTGCAAAGGAAGAGGGGCTGAATACCATCCAACGCCTCTTCCTGATCGACCACAACGCCATCAAAAAAGGCCAAAGAATGGTCGAAACATCCCAACCTGACGCAGTCGAAGTCCTGCCAGGCATCATGCCTCGAGTCATCTACAACCTGACCGAAACATTCCCCACCCCCATCATCGCCGGCGGACTCATCGAAAACGAAACCGAGATTCATGATTCCCTAAAGGCTGGTGCCTTAGCTATCTCCGTGGGTAACCCTGATTTGTGGAGGTGCGGGGTTTAGGGGGAAGGCACGCCGGTCAATTTTAGCTTTAAATTTGTAAATAGAAATTGGTTTTTTGGTGTAGGAAAGGAACGGTAAACGAAATCAAAACTCGGTAGGTGATCAACTTGTCAAAAATCGTAGTAGTGGGAAGCTATGTCGTAGATTTAACAGCAAGAACTCCCCACATGCCTAAACCAGGAGAAACCGTGTTGGGTGGCCCGTTTAAAATGGGTCCCGGTGGAAAAGGTGGAAACCAAGCAGTGGCTGCCGCACGATTGGGAGCCCAAGTTACCATGGTCACCAAGGTGGGGAAAGACCTATTCGGGGATGATGCGATTCGAAATTTTAAAAATGAAGGCATTGATTCGCGATTTATCAACCAAGTGGAAGACGAATCTACCGGCGCAGCCCTGATAGCAGTGGATGACTCAGGGGAAAATATGATCGTCGTATCGCTCGGTGCTTGCGGTACCATTACGGAAGAAGAAGTCCTAAGAGCAAAAGCGGCCTTTCAAGAAGGGGATATCATTCTCGTACAACTGGAAACTTCAATGGTTGCCATCAGCACCACCATCAACTTGGCAAATAAACTTTCAAAACCAGTGATCCTAAATCCGGCACCATTTCAAAAAATATCAGATGAACTCCTAGCAAAAGTGAACTATATCACACCTAACGAAACCGAAGCCGGACTACTTACAGGGGTGAAAGTGACAGACTCAGAGTCAGCAAGAAAAGCTGCAGAAATACTGCTAACTAAAGGTATAGACACGGTTATCATCACTCTCGGGAAACAAGGCTGCTACCTTATACAAAAAGGAGAGAGCACCGGCAAAGTCATACCAGGCTACCAAGTCCAAGCCGTTGACACAACCGGCGCAGGAGACGCCTTCAACGGCGGATTCGCCCACTTCCTAGCAGAAGGCAAATCCGTAGAAGCTGCGTGCCAAAGGGCCAATGCAGTAGCAGCCCTATCTGTCACCAAATCCGGCACATCCCCAGCTATGCCATATGGTGAGGAAGTGGAAAAGTTGGTAGGGGAGTCGAGGGGACAGGGGCACTGACCCCCGTCTTGGCTTTAGAGGTTGAAAGTATACAGGGACGGAAAAAAGAAAGAAGGGTGTGAGGGATGCCTCCACCCTTCTTTGTGTGTGGAGAATTATCTAATTGTGAAATAAATAGATAGCGAATATATAACAATTCTATAAATCTCATTAACATCGTTTAACTGACTAAAGCCTCAAAAATAACGTGAAATGTTTATGTATGTTAATCGAGGGAATTTAAGAACAAAAGTCGAAAATACTCAATAAAGGAGTGCATGTAATATGGCAAAGCTGTTAACTGCAATAGGTATCAAGTTTGTGGCAACCTTAGTTCTGTTGTATGTAATCCTCGGGGCAATTGGAGGTCTCTCTTTTGGAAGCGTTCTCTTGATTGCCGTTGTTCTTGGACTTGTTTCCTATATGGTGGGGGATATGCTTATTCTAGCTAAAACGAATAATATAACTGCTACCATAGCTGATTTAGGACTCGCATTTGTACTGATATGGTTGATGGCTACAAGCTTCTCAGATGGAGGAATCATCGGAACAGCAATCATTGCCGCCATTGCTGTTACGGTATTTGAATTCTTCTTCCACGAATACCTCTTAAGAAAGGTATACGATGGCAGATCATCTGATAGAGTTGCCCCTCATAAAACCGAGAAAAGCTACACTAATTAACATAAGGCTAGACAGAGGGTGTCCAAGTGGGGGCACTCTTTTTTTTGAGGGTCCAAATAAAAAACTTTTTGGTATAAAGGTAGGGAAGCTCCCCCTTCTATATATAGTATAGACATCACTTTTTTAGTAAGATTAAAAGACCATATTATGAATTTTTTGGAAGTTAATATATCTTCGAGCTAATTTATGAAGTATAGTAGAAATATAGACTATATACATAAAAGTGAGGTTAAGACATGGTGACGAGAAACAAATCATTAACCGAAGAAGCTATTATGAAAGCTCTAGATTGGTCTTACGACAAAGCAGTAAACGGTGGAATACCTGGTATGGACACCGCTATCGAGTTGGCACAAAATTATGAAAAGAAAAGTGGCTCAATAATAGAAAATGTTAATAGTTTAATTAAATGGCAGAACACTAAGAGTGCTACAAGTGGGTTCTTATTAGGTCTTGGTGGTGTAATTGTTATGCCTGTTGCAATTCCAGCTAACATCACAAGTGTAATTTTAGTACAAATTAGAATGGTGGCTGCTATTGCCCATATGGGAGGCCATGACTTAAAGTCAGATGAAGTAAAGACATTCGTGTATACTTGTTTAGCAGGGAATGGAGCAAAAGATCTTCTAAAAAATTCAGGTATTCAAATAGGAAAAAAACTAGCTATTAGTGGTATAAAAAAGATTCCAGGTGAAGTAATAAAGAAAATTAATCAAGCTGTAGGCTTTAGATTGCTAACTAAATTTGGAGGCAAAGGGGTTATAAATTTAGGGAAAATGGTCCCCTTAGCTGGTGGGATAATAGGTGGAACGGTAGATGCAGTCTCTACGAATACAATTGGAATGGTAGCACGTAAGTTATTCATAGACGATTCTAACGTGGATAAACCTTACAAAGACAGTGAGCCAATTATTATAGATATGAAGTAGGTTTTTTTTAACACAAATAGTTTTGATCACAGAGAGGCGAACTAATCATTGTCTCTTATTTTTATTACCTCATAGGCCAATCCTCCCATTTTCCAATTCCATGCAGGAATTTCTCCATTTAAGTCGAAACGTGATAGTTTTGCATATACAGATTTTGTAAAATGATGGAGAGAGGAGGGGAATGATGAAGGTTTTAGATGTATCATCCCTGCATGAGGGAATCAAAGGGATGAGCCGGCAACTTTCCGAATTGGAGAACCAACTAAATGCCGTGGAGAATGGGATTCGATCCTTTGTTGCCTCAAAGGATTCCTTCCGCGGCAAGGGTGCCAGCGCAATTAGGCGGTTCTATGAATATGCGCACCTCCCATTTCTGCAATTCTTCCAAACGTTCCTCGCGAACTTTCAAACTAAGCTTCAGCAGTTGCAGTATGAGTTGGATGGACTTGAGGGGAATACGCACGGATTTATCGATGAGGGATTCCTGACAAGTGAACTGGAGAACGGATTGAATCAAATTAACCGAATGGTGGCAGAACTGACAGGAGAAACGAATTCCCAACTCAGCCGAGTGGGTGACATCGTGTACCTCCCAAGGCTGCAGGATCATCAGTTTCATGAGGGCATCCAGCAAGCCAAGCAATCTGCCAGACAAACGGTGGACAAGTTGCACCAGTTCGACTACCAACAAACCCAGTCGTTCACTGGTTTGGTGGAGGACTTGTCGCTAATCAATAGTTACATAGAGGAAATGAGCCAGCAGTTTGCATCTGGTAAGATAAATATGAAGAGCTTTTCGCCGGTGATGCTACAGGATTTGGAGGCGTACGGGAAGTTGCAGACGAGGCTATACAACCAGACCGTCATGCAGCGATGGAACAGCGAGCATTATCCGGAGCTTGGGGTGTTCTATCCAGTGAGGCATGCGGCGTCGTTTGATCAGTGGGTTAATCCGAGTTGTGCGAAACCGGAGCCGAAGAAAAAGTCCATGGGAGAAGCATTGTGGGACTTTAATGTAGGTTTTGGCGAGGGAGTCATTTCAGCTGTTTCAGACACTTGGGACGGGATTAAACGATTAGCAACAGAGCCCGACCAGGTGGTGAAAGAAACAATCGAGTTCATAGATGCTGTAGCCTCGGACCCAGCTATATTACTAGAAATAGGCCACGAGCTCTATAACTCCTTCAACGAATCCGTCATCCACGGAGATGCGAATAGCCGAGGCGAATGGTTAGGTTACGCGACCACTATTATCGGAACTGCAGTAGTTGGGGACAAAGGGATCTCTAGAGTAGGTAGTACCATTGGAAGACTTGGTAGCCGAGTGGAAGCAGACCTGAATATCAAGCTAAAAGATCAGCAGGTAAAAGCGTTGAGTTCCGCTAAGCATTCATCTGCCGCTGGTTTGGAGCGGGTGCGTGAGTTGATGAATGGCGTGCTCCCGAACAAACAGTGGACACCGGCCTTTGCGGGTGTTCCTTCAAATGTATTGAACAGTTTTCGGATTTATGACAAGGTTAATGATGTAAAACAAAATATTATAAATAGGATCGAGTTGTTAGCTGGTAAGGATAACCCAAGGACACGGTTGCCAAAAAGTAATGGTCATTGGAAAGGTGAACCTGGTAATGGAACATGGTATTCAGATAAACCGGAGGTCAAAAGAATTACAAATGGTGAAGGAGTAGAATTTAATGAAGGTAGACCTAACTTTACCCCTTGGTCAGAAGGTGAAATAGTATTTGAAAAAGGCCAACTTAGTGGGACGATTAATGATTTTTCATTAGTATATAAGCAAATACAAGAGCAATATAATTTGCCTTCAAAAAATGCTGCAAAGAAATTATTAAAGCAAGCAGGTGTTACACCACATCATAAGTCGGATACAATAATTGAGTTAATTCCAACTGATTTGCATATGAATATCCCACACATTGGTTCTGCATCAGATTTAAGAGGAGGCTATTAGATGGAGAAATTAAAAGCAAAGTTAGAGCAAATTATTGATTTTGATTTAAGAGATACCAATACAATATGGAACGATGACGAAATAAAGAAAATTGAAGAAAAATTTAATATAAATTTTCCTAATGACTATTTTTATTATTTAAAATA
Organism: Sutcliffiella horikoshii; assembly: GCF_021991925.1. Classification (GTDB taxonomy): domain Bacteria; phylum Bacillota; class Bacilli; order Bacillales; family Bacillaceae_I; genus Sutcliffiella_A; species Sutcliffiella_A horikoshii_F. Next base: position 369,381 of record NZ_RXZI01000002.1, read on the forward strand.
TTTCGGCAATGATTATATCAAAGAAGATTTTCGACTAATCCCATCTTTAGAATTTCAGAAATTAAAAAAACAGTCTCAATTCGAAATCGATTCTTTATATGGGTTAAATAATGATGAAAATAATTTGGAGGACAAGATATTTAGTTACAAAAAAATACTGCCAGATAATATGATTCCTATTGCTGATTTACCAGGTGGAGATTTAATTTGTATTGGTGATGAAGATAAAGTATATGTTTGGTTTCATGAAATGGAAGGTGAAAATATATTTTTAGTTTCAAACTCTTTTAAGGATTTCATATTTAGTATTAGTAGAGTACAACATCAAGAAAGTAATATGAAGAACGTTAAAGTAAACTTAGGGAATAGGTTAAATGCATTTTTAAATAATGCTTCAAATAAAAAGTAACTTGGTCTAAGAGATAACTTTCAATATAATTTACTTTTAGTCGAGAAGATGAAAACTCTTTGCCCCATCTTATAATCAGGTGGGATGAATTCAGCAAGAAAGAAATTAAGAGGTATAGTTCTTTTAATGAGTACTTAGAGGACAGCTTAGAGGTAATTGAAAACTGGTAGAGTATTTAAGGTTTGAGGATTAAAATCTTCAAGCCTTTTGTTTTAATATTTTTTGAGAAGGAGTTCTAATAGAATGGAGTCAAAACTTTAATGAAGTTAACTAAAGAGGAATTAGTCATTCTTGTACAGAAGATATTAAAAGCTGATGGATCAGAAGAAGAATTGGATAATATGATAGATACGGTAGAACAGAATGTTCCTCATTCCAATGTGAGTGACTTAATTTTTTGGAATGAAGAAGGGTTAAGTGCAGAAGAAATTGTTAATAGAACACTTAACGATCAATCTAAAATCTTTTAATGAGTAGATAGGAATATTTGCACTAAGCCAAGGGAACCATCCTCGCTACTGATTTTCTAGAAATTCATAAAGTGCTAGGGGGATAATATGGAAGTATTTGAAGATTATTTCTCAGGACTACAAGCAGACATGGTGGCTATTTGTCTAGAATACGTAGCCAATAAAGCAGATGATATTTTTATTTATTGTTCATATGAACCTCAAATGTATGTCATTGACTTTTTTTATAAAATTAATGGAGAAGTTGTTCATAAACATCAGTTAAACAAAGCTGTAAAAGGAGTAGATAGTCAAAATAATCAAATTTATGATGTTTCAAGAGGTAGGCAAAAGACAGCCCTTAGAATAGGTAATGAAGAATTAAAGCTCATTCATAAGAAGTGTAAAGAGTACAAAAAAGAGATGCCAACAGAAATGAAATTACATTATAATGTAAAGCAAAATAGCCTAAAAGGTGAATATAAATATGAATTGGTTTATTCGACAGAGTCAGAACTACTGCCAGATGATATTTTTGAATTGTGGTTTAAAGAAGTTAAGGGAATAGCCTTTAAAAATTGACCTTGGTTGGGTTAAGCAACCAAGGTCTTTCTTCAGAAGGAAGTTGTAGGTATGTTGATTTATTTTGTGTGAATAAGGAGATATATAAGGAATATGAATAAACAAGAATTACAGCAAACCTTAGATAATGAAAATGTTCCTTGTGATTTATACAATTTAAATGGGGGATTACCTAATGAAGCTTTTTGCTTAAACAAAAATCAAAATACATGGGAAGTATATTATAGTGAAAGAGGTCTGAGGACTCAAATAAAGAGATTTCGTTCTGAAGAAGAAGCCTGTGATTATTTTTATAAAACTGTACTAGAAAATTGTAAGTATTAAATGTTGAGAGAAAGAGATGGAAAAAAGCTTCAGCACGCCTTGCCAATTAGAGGGACAACTTTCAAGAAACAATTGATAACTGGTAGAAGAGAGTTGTGGTGACAGGAGCGCTGAGCCGTCTTCACTTTAAAAATATTTTATCAAGGAAAAAGGACCCTTGAACCTTGAACCTTTTACCATTTTTATGTGTGTTAGCGAGGAAAGTCATCTTTTGTAACCCAAGAGACTATTAGAAATAAAAGGGAAGAAATGGAGCCAAAAACCAACACCTTTATATTTTGGACACCATTTGATAATTGTTCAATACAGATGCCTAAAGATACAATGGTTGCAGAACTAAACCACCATCTTATGTGGATAGAAGTGCTGGAGAATAATTGTTTATGCTGTTTGTTTATGATAAAGCCCATATAGTAGAGCATCACGGATATACATAATACCCAATAAAACATACAATCACCTCGATTTGAAATCACCTAAATCCATTAATTATCTCCCCTAATATTAACATCAAATTCCAAGAAAACTTGTAATGAAATTTAATAATCCCTCAAATATGAGTACTAGAAATCTTCAAAGGAGAAATGGGGTAAGGTTCCTATTCTCTTAACCATTTAGGCTACAAAATTTATAAAAACATCCCTACGGATAGGAGTTTAGGAGTATAATAATGTTATATTATTCCTTTTTATCTTTACTCAACAGTTTCGAGGGGGGACTTTATGTACTGTCCAAAATGCGGCACAGAAAAACAAAAGGGTGATCGGTTTTGTAGTGGATGTGGAACAGGAAAGGGTAACTGGAAGCTTTATTTGATTTTTACAATGGTGCTTCTTCTATTTTTCACGGTAAGCGGACTGGTCTTTATAAAGGTTACGGACATATTGGAAAGCAAGCAGGTACCCGTACAGACTCAACCTACACAGACACAGCAAACAAAAGAAGTGGTTAAGCATGAGGAAGAAAAGCAACAGCCATTGCAGCCTGTGGTGAAAATAGAGGAACCAAAGGCAGAAGAAGTCAAAGAGCTCACTGATATTATTGCGGAGGCCCAGCAGCAGGTCTACACCATTTTTACTGATACAAGTCAGGGGTCTGGTTTCCTATACAATAAGGAAGGTATTGTGGTGACAAATGCCCATGTTGTGGAAGGGAGTGTGAATGTAGTTGTTCGCACCATACAAGGCACAGAGCATCAAGGAAAAGTAATAGGGTATTCAAATGAGATTGATGTCGCAATTCTGTCCGTTCCCGATTTCACCAACAGGGTGCCAATAGAAATGGAAACAGAAGATACCACTGTTATCGGTGAAGAAATCATTGCCTTGGGGAGCCCGCTTGGACTAGAGAATACCGCGACTATGGGCTATATAACTGGGACAAACAGAGACTTTTACATAGACAATTTCATCTATGAAGACCTTTACCAAATCTCAGCACCAATCTCTCCAGGAAGCAGTGGAGGCCCATTATTATCCCAAAAAACGGCCAAAATCATTGCCATCAATTCCGCTGAAGACACGAGAGACACCAATATTGGGTTCAGCATTCCCATCTACACGATTGTAGAGCTAATAGAAGCATGGATCCAAAATCCAATGTCCGACCAAGAAATTGCTTCATTATTTTATTATGCTGATGGAATTTATTATTACGACTATCTGTGGGAGTTGTTTGAATACGGCTACTTCAATGGGGGCTATTACTCCGACGAATCTTCTTACTATGAATACTGGGAATATGACAACGACTGGCTCTATGACTGGTACATCGACGAAGGGTACTATTATGACGAAGAAACAGACTACTGGTACTACGACTACAATGAAGAAGAGGCCGAGTATGAGGATGACTATTGGTATTATGAGGAAAACGAAGATTATGAATACGAGGAAAGTGACTGGTACTGGTACGATGAAGAAGAGGTGGAGTACGAGGAAAGTGAGTGGTATGAAGAAGAATCTGAGTACGAGGATAGCGAGTGGGACTATGAGTATGACGAGAGTTTAGAAGATGAAGAAGATGATTGGTACGATGAGGAAGAGAATGATGAGGAATATAATGAAGAAGAGGGTTGAGGCCTCCGTGGGTCGCGGTGCCTGTCCCTATGACTCAGAAAGGGAGGTGCCTCTTTGTCCAATCTCCAGAAATTCGTAGTTATTTTTGTAGGTAGCATAATTTTATTACCAGTGTTATATTTTTTAGTTCCTATCGTTTTACCTTTTCTTTTTTTAGCAGGAATGCTCTATTTAAAAGCCAACTATTCCATCATAAAAGGGGCCGTTGGGGAGAGGGCAGTGAACAACGAGTTAGAAAAACTGGGACCAATATTCACTGTGTATCATGATTTATATGTACCAAGTGTAAATGGTCGTACATCTCAGATAGATCATGTAGTGACTTCTCCGACCGGAATCTTTGTTATTGAAACAAAGCATTATGAAGGATGGATCTTCGGGAAGGAGAACCAGCGCAACTGGACCCAGGTAATCTATAAGCGAAAAGAGAAATTTTTGAATCCGATTTGGCAGAACTATGGGCATATCCAAGCATTAAAGGATTACCTTGGAGAGCACCATACCTTCCAATCTATCATTGCTTTCTCAAGCAGATCTACGTTGAAATTTGAAGACGATTTCAGCTCTGCAAGGGTTATCCAAATCCCGCAACTAAACAAGGTCATAAAGGAATCGTTAAATCGGCAAATAAGTGAAGTAGAGCTGCGAGGAATTAACAAAGCCTTAGAGAAATTGGTCATCCAAGATCCGAAGCAAAAGAAAATGATACATAAGCAACATGTGCAATCGATAAAAGATAAACAAAAGGAAAAGAAAACGGCGGCTACAAACCCGACTGTCAAGAAACAGACTCTTAACCAAGCCATAGCTGAATTATGCCCGAAATGTGGTGGGCAGCTTACTATCAAAAAAGGTAAATATGGATCTTTTTATGGGTGTAGTGGATTTCCAGTTTGTAGGTATACTCGGACGGGATGATGAGACAGGCCTCAGATCTACTTTTCTCTGAATTTATGATAATGCCCAGAAGGCCGTTACCTAAAAACCCGAGGATTAATCTCGGGTTATTTTTGAGCTTAGATCTTCGATTTCCCCTTTAATCTTCCACTATAACTTTTTTCACCTTCTCCTTATTAAAACTAATTGTTATGTCAACACCGAACTATGTGCAGAACTTAAAAATGAACCAATTATTCCAAACAGCACCGACCCTGGACCCAAAAATAGTGAACAACTTTTCTAAGAAGAATAGGATTGCATTCAAGCATACGGAGAGGTGGAGATGTGGTAAGCGACAGTTCCATCGATTCCATGTTATTTAATAGAAAAAACGGGTAGTAAATAATAAGAAATATTTACAGGGAGGTGAATAAAATTATGGCACAGGATGTACTATGTGAAGTAAACAACTGTGTATATAACAAATCAGGAAACAAATGCGGAGCTCCTCAAATTTACGTAGCCAGCAACAAAGGAAAAGAAGCGGAGACAAGTCATGAAACAGACTGTAAAACATTTAAACCCGAATAAATATTGGAAATATAGATGAAGCATGGGTGCGATTCCTATGCTTCTTTATTTGGTTAACAATACATCCATAAATAGACTCATAACTTCTTGTTAATTGAAGAAAAAAGGGATGTAAGGAATCTCTTAGGTGAAAAGTTGGAGACATACCTTCAATCCAAAGAAAAAATGGTTGCACATGGATAAAAAATGTTGTAAGATACTAAGTAAGCGCATACAGAACGGATTGTTACTGTTAATTCAGGCAAAACCGAATCCCTTGACAGAGGGAAGGTTTTGCCTTTTTTGTTATCGGAGGTGGAAGAAGTGAAGATTAGTAAAATACTGAACAATAATGTGATTGTTTCCATGAAAGATGATCAGGAAGTGATTGTCATGGGCCGCGGGCTTGCCTTTAACAAGCGTGTTGGAGAAAACATTGAGGAAGATAAAGTAGAAAAAATCTTCACTTTGGAAGACCAGGATATCACAAAGAAATTTAAAACCCTGATTGCGGATATACCAATGGAATATATGGAGCTGTCAGAAGACATCATACTTTTTGCTAAGCAGAAGCTTAGAAAAGAACTGAATGACAGCATTTATATCTCTTTGACGGATCATATTCATTTTGCGATAGAGCGTTATAATCAGAATCTGCCTATTAAGAATGGGTTGCTCTGGGAGACGAAGAACCTTTATAAAGAGGAGTTTGAAATTGGTCTGGAGGCTCTGAATAAGATTTGTGAAAAATTTGATGTTATTTTACCTGAAGATGAAGCGGGATTTATTGCCCTTCACATCGTAAATGCTCAATTTAATGAGGACATGACCAACACGGTGGATATGACGAAAGTAATCCAAGATGTGTTAACCATCGTGAAGTACAGTTTCAAAATCGAATTTGATGAGTCCTCCTTACATTATCATCGGTTCATCACTCATCTGAAATTCTTCGCTCATCGCTTGGTCAGGGGCGAGCACCATAGAAATGGGCAAGAAGATGATCTGTTAAATGTCATTATCAATAAGTATCCGGATGCTTATCAATGTTCATTGAAGATCAAGAAATTTGTAGAAAAGCAGTATCGATATAAACTTACTGAAGAAGAATTGCTATATTTAACGATTCATATCGAACGTGTCGTGAAAAAATAAATATTTTTTTCCGTTTAGGATTGTTACTCTATGAGGCTAAACCTGAATTACGGGAATGACGGGCGACTAATGTCTTGTCTTCACGTAGTTTGGGTTTTTTCTTTTGGGAAATGGTTTGAAAATTATTGGGGGTGTAAGAAGATGAAACATAAAGAGTTAGCAAAAGAAATATTGGAGTTGGTAGGCGGTAAGAAAAATGTTAATAGCGTTTTTCATTGTATTACTAGACTTCGCTTTAAATTAAAAGACGAAGCAAAAGCCAAAACGGAAGAACTGAAAAATTTAGATGGTGTTGTAACTGTTATGAAAAGCGGTGGACAGTATCAAGTCGTTATTGGGAATCATGTCCCAGAGGTTTATAAGGAAGTTGCAGCGATTGGAGGCTTCTCCTCGAATCAAAGCGAGACGGATGAAGAAGAAGGCAGGGATAAGGGCAATTTAATGTCCCGTTTCATCGATTTGATTTCTGGTATTTTTACCCCAATTTTGGGTGTGTTAGTAGCTGCAGGTATGATCAAAGGATTTACCGCATTATTTGTTGCGCTGGGTTGGATAAATAATACAGGCGGAACGTATCAAATATTGAATGCAACTGGTGACGCACTGTTCTACTTCTTACCTGTCATTCTTGGTTATACAGCCATGAAGAAATTTGGCGGAACACCATTTTTAGGAATTGTCATTGGTTCTGCCCTTGTTTATCCTAATCTTTCTACATTAACTGTTGGTGAACCGTTGTACACATTATTTGCAGGTACTTTATTCGAGTCACCGGTATTCATTGAGTTCTTAGGAATTCCAGTTATTTTGATGACCTATTCATCCAGTGTTATTCCTATTATCTTAGCATCTTTCTTCGCAGCAAAGGTAGAAAGGGGATTTGCTAAAGTTGTGCCAAGTGTTGTAAAAGCGTTCTTAGTTCCAACACTGACTTTGCTAGTAGTTGTACCTTTAACATTTATCCTAATTGGACCAATTGCCACCTGGGCAGCTAATTTTGTTGGTCAAGGAACGATATGGGTATATGATCTAAGCCCGATTATCGCAGGGCTTTTCCTTGGGGCTTTCTGGCAAGTATTTGTAATTTTCGGTTTGCATTGGGGACTTGTTCCTGTAGCTTTTAATAATCTGGCGACCCAGGGTTATGATCCTATCTTAGCAATGATATTCGCAGCTTCTTTTGCTCAAACGGGTGCTGTGCTTGGAGTCTGGTTAAAAACAAGAAATCAAAAATTAAAAACACTGAGTGCTCCAGCATTTATCTCTGCTATTTTTGGTGTGACAGAACCAGCAATCTATGGAATTACACTTCCTAAGAAAAAGCCATTTATCATCAGCTGTATTGCAGCTGGGATTGGCGGAGGTTTAATAGGTTTCTTTGGAACAAAATTGCACGTCATGGGTGGACTTGGGGTATTTGGTTTCCCAAGCTTTATCCATCCTGAAGAAGGAATGAATACTGCGTTCTGGGGCTTCCTTGGGGCAATACTACTAGCCACTATTCTAGGTTTCGTTTTAACATACTTCTTTGGAGGAGTGAACAAAGATGAAGCTCCATTAGAAAAAAACGATTCTACAGCAAAACAAGGTGTCACCATTAACAGCCCGTTGAAAGGCCAAATCGTTCCATTAAGTGAGGTTCCTGACCAAGTGTTTGCTTCTGAAGCAATGGGTAAGGGAATAGCTATTTTACCCACTGAAGGACGTGTGGTTGCACCAGTCAGTGGAACCATTACAACCTTATTTAAAACAAAGCATGCAATCGGTCTTACTTCAGATGAAGGAGTAGATATCCTGGTTCATGTCGGGATTGATACCGTACAACTTGATGGTAAACACTTCGCTGCTCATATAAAGCAAGGAGATAGAGTGAATGCAGGGGATCTTCTTGTAGAATTTCAGATTGAGAAAATTAAAGAAGCTGGCTATGAAGTGGTAACACCTATCATCATTACAAATCACAGTAATTTTGCAAGTATAGAAGGAACGACAGTGAAAGCTGTTAACGCTAATGATCCGTTAATTAAAATCAAAGTACCAGAAGAGAAACATGCAGAGGCTAGTGAAAACATAGCAGATGTAAGAGCTTAGTAATGGAATAGATATGGTTGTTTGAAAAGTAAAAACCATATCTTTTCTTTTTATGAATAGGGAGGTAGTAGGATGGAAAAAGTTAATGGATTTTCAAGCGGCTTTTTATGGGGCGGCGCTATTGCGGCAAACCAGACTGAAGGTGCATACCTTGAGGGTGGAAAAGGGTTAACAATTGTCGATTTACTTCCGACAGGCAAGAAGCGATGGGACATAATGAATGGAAATATTGAAAGTCTAGAGCCAGAGGAAAATGAATTCTACCCAGGCCATGAGGCAATTGATTTCTATCATCGGTATAAAGAAGATATTGCACTATTTGCTGAGATGGGCTTTAAAGCGCTGCGTTTATCTATTTCATGGGCAAGGATCTTCCCTAATGGTGATGATGAAGCACCAAATGAGGAAGGCCTGAAATTTTATGACGATGTATTTGATGAACTGCTTAAATACAATATCGAACCTGTGGTCACAATTGCTCACTTTGATGTTCCGGTCAATCTGATAGAAAAGTACGGAAGTTGGAGAAATAGAAAACTAGTTGTTTTTTTTGAGCGATATGCAAAAACGATTTTTAAACGCTACAAAAATAAAGTGAAATATTGGATGACATTCAATGAAATCAATATGCTGCTTCATTTACCTTTCATCGGGGCAGGCCTTGTTTTTAAAGAAGGAGATCACAAAAAACAAATTCAATATCAAGCGGCTCACCATCAGTTGCTTGCCAGCGCACTGGCTGTTAAAGCAGGACATGAGATCAATCCCGACTTTCAAATAGGTTGCATGTTAGCTGCGGGGATGACCTATCCATATAGCTCAAATCCTGATGATGTTTGGGATGGGATGGACAAGGATAGAGAATCTTTCTTCTTCATCGATGTTCAAGCAAGAGGGACATACCCTGGTTACGCAAAACGCTATATGAGTGACTTTGGCATTGAAATTGAAATGAAGCCTGAAGATGAAGAAATTTTGAAAAACGGATCCGTCGATTATATTGGATTTAGTTATTATGCATCACGCACGACTAGTACGGATCCTGAAGTTCTTAAACATCAAACATCAGGTAATGTATTCGGTTCAATTGAGAACCCTTATCTGGAAAAATCAGAATGGGGATGGACAATTGATCCAAAAGGATTCCGCATTACCATGAATCAATTACATGACCGTTATCAAAAACCTTTGTTTGTTGTAGAAAATGGATTAGGTTCCCAGGATGTACCTAATGAAGAGGGAGATATTCCGGATGATTATCGAATCGATTACTTGCGTAAACATGTTGAACAAATGAAAGAAGCAGTTAAAGATGGTGTGGAACTTATCGGATATACAAGCTGGGGACCAATTGACATTGTGAGCGCATCAACGGGTGAGATGAAAAAGCGTTACGGTTACATCTATGTTGATAAAGATAATGAGGGTAATGGAACAATGGAGCGAAAGAAAAAGAAGAGCTTTTACTGGTATCAAAATGTAATCAAATCAAATGGTGAAGATCTATAAATTGGAGGTAATAGTATGAGTAAAACATATCAATTTCCAAAAAACTTTTTATGGGGCGGCGCAACAGCTGCCAATCAAATGGAAGGCGGGTTCCACGGTACTGCAAAAGGACCGAACCTCGCTGACGTATTACCTGGTGGCAAAATCCGTATGAAGCTTTTATCACAATCTGGTTTTGACTTTGAAATGGATACAGCAAAATATACGTATCCTAACCATGAAGCAATTGATTTCTATCATCGTTATAAGGAAGACATTGCGTTGTTTGCCGAGATGGGCTTCAAAGTGTTCCGCATGAGTATCGCATGGAGCCGTATTTTCCCGAAAGGCGATGAAATGGAGCCAAGTGAAGAAGGATTAGCGTTCTATGATAGTGTATTTGACGAACTGCACAAACACGGAATCGAGCCATTGGTGACAATTGCTCACTATGAAACTCCGTTACATTTGATAAAAGAATATGGTGGATGGAAAAACCGTAAATTGGTGGAATTCTTTGAGCGTTATGTCACGGTTCTATTCAACCGCTATAAAGACAAAGTGAAGTATTGGCTGACATTTAATGAAATCAACGGTGCTACACACTTCCCATTATTCGGCCTTGGATTCTCTGCAACGAGTGACGAAACACGTCTGCAGGAAAGCTTCCAAGGATTGCACCATCAATTTGTGGCAAGTGCCATTGCAGTAAAACTTGGCCATCGAATCATTCCAGGTTCACAAATTGGCTGCATGCTTATCTATGCACCAACATACTCCTACGATGCCAATCCCGAAAACGTGATGCATGCCTTGGCAGATGGAAGGATGTTCAATTTCTACTGTGGGGATGTCCAAGTTCGAGGGGAATATCCGACGTTCTCCAATAGATTCTTCAAAGAAAATGATATTGTGATTGAAATGCAAGAAGGTGACCTGGACATCATTAAAGAAGGAACGGTTGACTTCATCTCTTTCAGCTACTACATGTCCAGAACGGAGAAAAAGAATAAGACTGCAGAAGAAATCGGGGAAGGAAACCTGATTGGCGGGGTGAAAAACCCATTCCTTAAAGCGAGTGACTGGGGCTGGGAAATCGACCCGACTGGTCTACGAGTTGCCTTAAATGAATTATACGACCGCTATCAAAAACCCCTTATGGTCGTTGAAAACGGATTGGGTGCTTATGATAAGGTGGAGGAAGATGGCAGCATCATTGATGACTATCGCATTGATTACCTGCGTGATCACATTAAAGCGATGGGAGAAGCGGTGGAAGATGGTGTCGACCTCATCGGGTATACTTCATGGGGATGCATCGACCTGGTGAGTGCATCATCAGGAGAATATTCCAAGAGATATGGCTTCATATATGTTGATAAACATGATGACGGAAGCGGTACAATGGAAAGAAGCAGAAAGAAATCATTCTTCTGGTATAAAGATGTTATCAGCAGCAATGGTGAACAATTATAAGGGTAGAATAACCAACCTGGGTTTATCAAATGAACGCACGAAGAGGGGGCATCCTTTTTCCGTGCGTTTTTGCATTTTGAAACTTCCTTGACATACTACCTCTCCCAAGCTAAAATGAATGATATTCAGTCATTATGATTGGAGGAGTTACTATAGTGGATAAAAAAGAAAAAATCGTTCAGGCCTCCATTGAGGTTTTTAAAGAGAAGGGTATAGAAAAAGCGAAGATCTCGGATATTGTAAAGAAGGCGGAGATTGCTCAAGGAACATTTTATTTATATTTTCCTTCTAAGCTTTCGGTTATGCCTGCTGTTGCAGAGCAGATTGTCTTGAATTTTATGAGAAGAATTGAAGAGACTGTTTCGATTGACGCTTCCTTAGAGGTGCAGCTCACCCAATTGGTGGAGGCCATTTTCTACGTAACAGGTGAGTTCCGCGATGTTTCTGCCATTGTCTATGCAGGTATATCCACCACGGAACATATCAGCAAATGGGAAACCATCTATACACCGTTATATGAGCAGGTAGCTTCCATATTGGAGGAAAATAAAAGCCGTAAACTTATCAGGGATACGGTTGACCCAAATCGGACCTCCCAATTATTGCTTGGAATGATTGAATCTGCAGCAGAGCAAGTCTTCTTATTTAATGATTATGAAGCTGATAATGAGGCAAAACAGAAGGCAGAATTACTGACTTTCTTGGAGCATGCTTTACGTCCGTGAAGTGTGTTTTTATTTTTTGGTATAAAAATGAATGAATGTCATTCATATTATCTACAAGAGGTGAATCAACATGAACAAGTATTGGATTTATGTAATCATAACCTGTGCGCTGGAGATGGTGTGGGTCTATGGCTTTAGTACAGCTCAGGCTGTGTGGCAATGGGCGCTCGTCATCCTGGTTATTGGGATAGACTTTTATTTTCTGGCAAAAGCGTGTGAAGGGTTGCCGACTGGAACCGTGTACGCGGTTTTCGCGGGAGTTGGTGCTATCGGAACGGTTTTGATGGATTATTTCCTTTTCCAAGGGAGTATGAATATGCTCAAACTACTTTTCATCGGGGTACTTGTAGCTGGTGTCATCGGGCTAAAGCTTGCTGATAACAAAACAGAAGAAAGGGTGCAGTAAAATGGGTTGGCTATTTGTGACCTTTGCAGCAATAAGTGAAATTATCGGTGTCATCGGCCTCAAGCTGTTCAGCACCAAAAAAAATATCAAAACGGGCTCGCTCTTCCTAGGGGGATTCGGGTTGTCCTTTTTCCTTCTTTATCAAGCATTTGCCTATCTACAATTAAGTATCGCCTATGCTGTATGGATTGGGATCGGAACAGCCGGAGCCGTCCTTATAAACATGTTCTTCTTTGGCGAATCCAAAAGTAGTTCCCGTATCTTCAGTTTGATACTGATCATCGTTGGGGTTACTGGTTTGAAGTTGGTTTCTTGAGTAAGGGGTGAAGGGGACAGGTACGTCGATCCAATTAGGACGCGGTGCTTGTCCCTTTCGTCCATCCCTATGATAAAATCAAAGTAACAAGATTAAAGGAGAGCCCATATGTTAATTCAATGTACGAAGAAACTGTTTGACGAGTTGAAAATTACACCTGGGGAAACTAACAAAGAAAGTAATCCGCTGCTGGGGTGGCACGCTAATTTTTTGAAGTTTGGTAGAGAAAAGTTCTTTGTCCTCGTTAATGATAAAAATCGGTATGCCATTGTGCTATATGGCTTGAAAGCGAAGGATAAGAAGAATTTTGACACATTGATCAAGGATGCAATCTGTGAGGTTTTTCAGGCGGAGTCTATCAAGGAAGAGGTCATTGAAGCATATTTCAATTCCTCAACAGAGACGATCTTCACCAAAACGAAGGACCGTAAGTTGGTTGCAAGGCTGAATAAGGCATGTGAAGCTGTGCACTTTGGAGAAAGTTTTTGGGAACCGGATTCAATCGTGCAAGTAAAAATGAGCAAGTGGATCAGTTCCATGTTGGTCGGAGACGGGAAGAAGGCTTATTTATACCCAAATGTTCAAATGTATAAGGATTTGGAGGAATTTTCAGGACAATCTGTATTTAATACAGAAGCATTGGTGCTGAAGGTCACACTGGAGCTTGAAAAATACAATGTGTGGAGGCGGATCACCGTTCCTGTAGGCATCACCTTCCCAGATTTACATGACATTTTGCAGACTGCTTTCTCCTGGCAAAATAGCCATCTTCATAACTTTGAAATTTTTGAAAAGAAGGAAGACGGTTCCGGATGGCATGATCGACCAAGCCTTAACCTGGTTTGTAATGATGAGGCCCTTGCCTATCAGGGAGGAGTTCCTATGAAAATGGAAACAGGGGAAAAGCTCAAGGATTATGTGGAGGCAAAAGTTGTGTATAATTATGATTTCGGTGATGGTTGGAAGCACACAATTGAAGTAGAAGAGACTATCAATGACTACACGGCCAACTTCCCCATTTGCAGTGACGGTGAAGGCAATGCCCCGCCTGAAGATGTTGGAGGAGAGCTGGGCTATGAGACATTCCTCTCTATTATAAACGATCCATCCCATGAAAATTACCAACAAACAAAAGAGTGGGGAGAAATGCAGGGGTATGAGGAGTTTAATATGCGTGATGTTAATTGGCAATTGAGGAAGCTGTGAGGGGGTTTAAAGTTGGTGGAGTGATTGGCAAGCTGACCAACTTTGAAAGAGCGTTCCCTTTAAACTAAAGTAAAAATGGGTCGAGGGACCAACCATGTCCCTGCGACCCATCCAATTAATGTTCCACCTGTGGTACCTTCGTTTTCTCTTTAGACAACATCCATCCCAGCACCCCGATTAACACAAGTACAGACCAGAATGTGATTTTCCATGGAGCTCCTTTTGCAAAACCTTCTGAAAGGATCGCCAACTCCGGGTGGGAAAGTGCGTACACCCCAAGTTTTACCCCTACCCAACCGACCACAAAGAATGCAGCTGTCTCAAGTCCGGGGCGCTTTTCAAGCAAGGTGACAAAATAGCCGGCCGCGAATCGCATGATGACCAAACCAATGATCCCACCTGTGAGGATAACAGCAAAATGTCCGCCGTCTAAGCCACCGATTGTCGGAAGGCTGGTTGTCGGAAGCATGACGGCAAGGGCAACGGCAGCTAGGATGGCATCTACTGCAAAGGCAATGTCAGCCAGCTCCACTTTTATAACGGTCATCCAGAAGCCGGAGCCTTTCTTTTTCTCGGCATGCTTCATGAGCTTAGGCTTTAATACATGCTTTTTCAGAAGGTGATATACAGCAATCCCCAACAGATATAATGCTCCTACAGCCTGAACCTGCCATATGTGTACAAGGTAGGAGATAAGGAACAAAGATCCGAATCGGAACACAAATGCCCCCGCCAATCCGTAAAATAAAGCCTTTTTCCGTTGATTCTCCGGTAAGTGCCTTACCATTGTCGCAATAACAAGCGCGTTATCCGCAGCGAGAATCCCTTCCAGACCAATCAGTATGAGCAACACCCAACCGTATTCAAGCAATAATCCAACATCCAATTATTATCTTCCTCCGCTCCATTGATCTATTATTTATGCTCATCATGCAAAACAAGGTTCATTTAAATACTTGGTGATGGTAATGCCAATGATCTTGGCGGATTATGAAGATCCAAGGTTAATATGGAAACGGCATACAATTTCAAGGTGACAAAAAAGGTTAACCAGATTAAAATATTTTTCTCAGAAAGATGATTCAATTACGTTCGTTTTTCTCCTTTTACGTTGAGTTTTTGATATAGGTAGTTTTTTGCAAGATTTTGTTGTTTAGATGGTCATTCCCTCCTTGGAAAATACAAAAAACCTTTACCAAATGCATGGTAAAGGTTTGGAAATGCACAAATATATCCCTTTACCATCATGGCAAAGGTCTCGCAAACAACGTTTAAGTTGCCAGTTAAGCCGGTGATATTGCTACCACGTATTGTCGACATAACTGTCAGCTACTCCCCTTTGGAGTATATAGGCTCAAGTTGAGCATAACACTAACTCACGTGCTATTGAGAATATAATAGTATGTTTTGAAGTGATTTGCAAGAGAAATGTTTGCAATAGACAGGTTATTTTTTGACATCTCTTTACCGGCGATCTTCTTTTTTCAACTTAACCTCTTTAACAGCCTCACTCTTCGAATAAAAACTAATTGTAACCTCCACTCCGAACTCAGCATTCCCCTCTTTTAGCCACAACTTGAATTTTTCCGTTGTTAATACTGGACCTTCCTGTCTACCTACATGAAGATAATCGACTATATCCGCTTTAGGATAGGCTTCCTTTGTCCGTTTCATCGCGAGTTGGCCCCATTTTGCATAGCTTGGTGTTTGTTCCCTTGATTCTTGTATGGCTTCTATAAATGGTGCTGGTTGAAATCCCAATAGCAGTAGACATGCTATACATGAAAATAGTGTACTTTTCCTCATCATAATCCCTCCAATTATTATGTATAATGCCCATTTGTTGTGGGATTAGTTTGTAAAAGAGAGTATGTTTGGAAAAATAAGGATAGAGAGAGGTTCTGAAGAAAATAGTAGGGTAGGAGGCAAGCAGTATTTTAATATGTTTTTATGAAGGTTGGGGTGGGGCGCGACGCCAACACCAATGATACAAGGAGGGGAAGCTATGCGACATTCATCTTTCGTGTTAATCCTGTTTGGTATTTTATTCCTTACTGCTTGTGGATCTCAAGCAGTGGAATATGAAGAGAGCACTTACTCACATTTTGAAGATAATAAAATGATCGGAAATGTATGGGATGTTAGTACGGGTAGAGTTGAGGTTGACATTTCCGAATGGGAAAAACGAGATAGGAAAGGGCCAAATGGAACAGATGAGGGTTACTTATACATCGCTAAGGTGGGGGAAGAAACGACAATTAAGCATGAGGACGGAACCGAGGCATCTATTGAAGACCTAAAGAGGGGGCAAAAAGTATTGGTGACCCCACCTAGGGGAGGGAGCTTTGAAGGTACACCAGAAGAGATTATCCTTTTAGAGATGACCTACGAAGAAAAATATGCAAGGCTGTTATCACATGTGGACGGGTATAATCTAGTTGTTATGTATGAAGAAGGTTCTACCTTACCTGCAGAGTTGCAAGAGAGTCTTTATGAAGAAATCCTGGATATCACGGATGAAGAAGTGGTTGCTACTTGGAGGCCTTACGATGAGGAATATGTGGTGGATTACAAAGAAGAACTTGGGATTCCCGAATTTCCGATTATGTTGGTCTTTGATAAAGAGAAATTGGTCTATAAGACGAATGATGTGGAGGAATTGTATGAGTTTTTTGAGTATTGACTTATAGATTTTTGGAGTGATTTTTAGGCTATTATTTTTTTAAGATAGAAATTTTCAATCAAACGTTTGATTAAATGAATTTTTGGTGGCTATGTATTAGGGATGTGAGGACAGTGCCAAGTATCGACTAATCTCGAATGGTTTATCGAAATAACTTCAGTTGAGCAGAGAGGTTACCTTGCAGGGGTGGCCACTATTACACCGAGTTAGATTAGTGAAGTGAATTAGTCAATAAAGTGGATGAATTATTCAATAAAATGGCGAAAGTATACAATAAAACCTCCTAATTATACAATAAACTCGTTCAAATTAACGACAATCCATATATTTACATAAATCTCGCTATATTCTCAATCAAGTGATCTTCCTGTTTTGATTACGGGTATGCCTCTGCGGTCCAACCTACTCCCATGATACCGTTGGTTCCAACACCGTCAACGTATTATTCGTCGTATTCAGATTGACGCTGGCGCCAATTGGGATGGCCGCTTTATATCTGCCGTGTCCGGTGGCGAGGTTGATCATCAGTGGTTTATTAAAAGGAACAAGAAAGTAATTGACTAGGTCTGAGTATGTAGTGTTGTAGGAAGCGGGACAATCCGTGCATTCACCCATGATGATGCCGATACAATCGTTGAATTTTCCTGCCATGGACAGCTGGGTAAGGAAGCGGAAAATCATCGTAGCAGGTGCATGGACTTCTTCAAGGAATAAAATTTTCCCTTTCGTATCAATTTCATAGGGAGTGCCAAGGGTATTCACGATGGAGGTCAGATTGCCTCCAACGATGGGACCCGTCACATTTCCAGGCGTCACACTCATCAGCGTCATTTCTGGTGGATTTTGAATAGTGCGTGGTGATGTGAACGTGGAGGTGGCTGCGAAAAATTGATTAAAATTATAAGCAGGCGTTTCCGCTCGAAAATCAATTAGCATCAAGCTATGAAAGGTAGTTAGATCACTGAATTGATAGAGGCTATTCAACAGGACCGTGTTGTCGCTGTATCCTGAAATGAGCTTAGGATTCTCCTTGATCACATTAAAATCTAGAAAAGGAAGGATACCTTGCACTCCTGTCCCACCACGTGTCGGTAGGATCATCTTCACATCAGGATTCTGGAACATATCCATAATATCCTCGGCCCTATTGTCAGCAGGGGCAGAAACAATCCCATCAATAGAATACACATAATTGCCAAACACAACGTTAAACCCCATATTCCTCAAAAACTGCACCCTCGCATCTATAATCGCTGCATCTATGGGACTTCCTGGAGTAACCAATCCAATCGTATCTCCACTTTGTAGAACAGGTGGTTTAATGGCCATTATCCTCGCTCCTCAAAATTCATCTTACTTCTATATATATGATGGGAATTATTTTTGAGAAGGGGAAGGGGGAAGCAACTTAAAGTAAGGCCCATATCAGTATAGTTTCACTTTTTACGAGCATATTAGTTAACGACCCAATGCACTCCTAAAGGGAGAAACATACTAATATATGCAAGGTGAATGATAAAATGAAGCCCATCCATCCTAATCTCGAAGATACTATCAACAACCTTAAAACTTGTTTTCATCATACATCCTCTCTTTCCATAAGAAAGCTTCAAGCTGGTACCGAAAGTACTTTATATATGTCGCTTGTTTATATGGAAGGACTAGTGAATACAGATAAACTGGAGACTCATATAATTGAACCTCTGTTAGAATTAGATGATGAAATAGAGCGGGATGATTCCTTCATGGATAACGTTTCCCAAAGAATCATAAGAACAGCTGGTACTAACATAGCCAACACACTGGAAGAATTGATAGATGCTCTTCTTGATGGACACACCGTGTTATTAATCGACGGATATGCCAAGGGGATTATTGCTAAGACGGTTCAGATGAAAGAAAGAAGTATAGAACAAGTAGTTAGTGAGCGTTCCCCAAGGGGCGGGATGGTAGGATTAACTGAAAAACTAGATACAAATATAGGGTTATTGCGTGGCATGTTAAAGACTTCAAGTTTTTGTACAGAATCCATGAATATCGGAACTATATCCAAAACTGCCATATCCCTACTATACATTCAAGGTGTCGTGGATCAAGATGTGTTATCCGAAGTTAAGCGGCGTATAGATAAACTGAAAGTTAACTATGTATTAGAGGCAAAGCTGATTGAAGAAGCTATGGAGAATCCATATAAAGATTTTTTATTTACTATGTCTGAAACCTCTGAACGACCTGATGTTATTACTTCCTCCTTATATGATGGAAAAGTAGTAGTGCTAGTTGATGGGAATCCCTATGGAATCATCTTACCAGGCTTATTTATATCTGCCCTCCACGCACCAGATGAATATAATCAGAAACTGGGCCGTTTTAGCATTCGTTTTTTGAGGCTAATCAGCTTTATTATGACAATCTATATCCCGAGCGTTTATGTTGTCATGGAGAAATTCTATTCTGATAAGTTACCCAAAAATGTTGCGGAAACTTTGTTTAAAGGGGATGAGCTGCTTTCCCCTTTTTGGAGTATGATTATTTTATTCTTTTTATTAATGGTTTTAGTCGATGCCATTTTCAGGATTCCTCAAAGTGCGATCATACTTGTTTCTTTGTTGGCTACCATCGCAATTGGAGAAACAGCAGTTTCTGCAAAAATAATACACCCGGTGAGCCTCATATTAGTGTCCATCACCTATTTAACAAGCCTTTTACTAGCATCGAAACAAATGGCAGCCCCTACAAATACACTGCGATTTGCATTTTTATGGATTGGAAATTATTTCGGACTTCCTGGCATGCTTATTGGTACAACCATTTTGCTCATCTATATGGTTACACTTCGTTCTGTTGGAGTGCCGTATTTAGCCCCAATTATCCCCTTTCGAATGGAACAGTTTAAGGATACATTCTTCAGAGGTAGATTAGAAAGGGTGAATAATAGTAAACATAGTTTTCCTAATGTTGACGGAAAGTAAAGTGAGGGACGAGGGAGTAGATTACTCGTTTCTTTTATAATCTAAGAGTATAAGATTACTGCATCAGAATTAACACACACTTAAGCGCAAAGGAAATCTTCCTTTGCGCTTTAACATTATAAACTATACATACACTCAATTCTCAACCTGCCCAGCCGTTTTGACAAGCATTGAATATCGTTATGATGACATGGGACAAGTCACAGGTAAGGTATTTAAAAGCAAAGAAGGGTCAAATCCCGAAACAGTCAGAGAGACGACCTTGGTTTATGATGAACTGGGCCGACTTGTAAAAGAAACCGGATTGGCTGATGGGTTAATTACAGAGAATCGCCATTTCTATGATGAAAATAATAACATCTTAAAGAAATGGATCTACGATCAAACAGTAAAAATTCCGTCTAATTTTGACCCAGATGGGGACGGTATCTTCGACAGTGTTACCGTCTATCAATACGATAACAATAACCGTTTAATCAAGGAATCCATCTCTCATACAGGAACCGAAACAATTAATGAATTCAACGACAGGAACGATTCAGAGACATTCAAGAACTTCCTGGGAGATACAGTCGTTTACTATGATGCCAATGAACGTGTCAAAGAAATAACGACACCGAATTTCGACTCTTTCAATACGAGTATCAAGTAGATGATTCCATTACGAAAGTACTGGCACCAGGCGTGACAACCGCGCTGACATACAATGGGGATTCGAAAGTAGCAACATTAAAAGGGACCAACAACAGTGGCTCCCAGATAATCAACCTTGCATATCAGTACTCGCCAACAGAACAAATCACTCAGATAACGGATGGCAACAAAGTCAGAAAATACACGTATACACCGTCCGGAAATTTGGAGACAGTGGAAGCAAACGGAAAGAGATACAAATACACCTATGACGGCAACTCCAATGTCACCAAAGTAGACAATTTAACTACAGGAAAAACGAAGGAAACGTATACGTACACAACCGGAAACCGACTGCTTCAACAGAAAGTTTATAATGAAAGCACGGGAGCGTTAGTTCGAACCAATAATTTCGAATACAACACAACAGGTGCCATTTCGAAAAAGACAACAATAGAAGGTAGCACCACGACCATCCAGACCTACGGCTACAATAATATGGATCAGCTGGTTGCCGTAAAGAAAACGGTTAATAACCAAGTAGTCGAGCATTTTGAGTATGAGTACGATCAAGATGGGAACCGCCTGGCAAAAATCAATATCCTGGCAAAGCAACATTTTCACTATCACCGCGATACGAATGGAGAGATTTTCTCCATCACAAAGGAAACAGGCGGCGAACCTGAAGGTGTGTCCAACTTCTACCGGGATGCAGATGGCAATTTATTAAGCATGCGCTATAATAATATTGTCTACTACTATCAATTCAATGCCCGCGGAGACGTCATCGCCCTGACCGATTCAGCCGGGAATATCGCGGCAACCTATGAATACGACGAATGGGGTAATGTCACTGCTATCACAGGCAACCAAGCCCTGGCCGATGCCAATCCATACCGATATGTCGGAAAATATGGGGTCCTTTATGATAAGGACATCAACCTATATCTCATGGGCTGGTAAGACTATGATCCTTCCACCGGACGTTTCATCGTTCCGGATGAATACGAAGGAGAAGAGGACGAACCAACATCTCTGAACCGTTACCTATACGCCGATGCCGACCCAGTCAACAATATCGACCCGGACGGTCATGCACCAAAATGGCTGCAAAAAGGCTGGAAGTCCACCAAGAAAATCGCCAAAAAAGGCCTGAAATTCGGTGTCTTGGACGACATCAACACCCTGCGCAGCCCGAACTCCAAGTGGTATCATAAAGCAGGAGCTGCGGCTAGCCTTGCCTCCAATTTTGTGCCGGGAGCGGGAGTGGCTAAGCTTGGAGTAAAAGCTGTCGCAAAATACGGTGTGAAAAACATCCAAAAAGGAGCCAAAGGACTCAAGGCGAAGAAGTTTGTTGCTACTACGGTGAAGCAGAACCGCACGGTGAAGGCGAAGAAGCAAGCTGTGAAGGCTAAAACCAAACCGAAACCGGTACAGTCGGTAAGTAAGGGGAACAATAGGAAGAGTAATAATAGCAAGGGAAGTGTTTCTAAAAGGTGGAAAGTTGGTGATGATGTTTATAAACCAACATCTAAAGGTAAAGAGCCAGCATGGAACACTGTGAGATCAAGATATTGGAAAAATGAAGCGGCAAGTGCTAATGCAATAAAAAAATATGGTGCAGAAAACGTAGCAAGGATGAAAAAAGGGAATGCTCCGCAAAGATATAATCCTGATAAGGGTGGTATGGAATCAAAGGAATTGAGTCATGAACCTATTCCCAAAAGAGATGGCGGAAAAGATTTTGTTCCAAGGTGGCCACAAGACCATGCGAAAGTTGACCCGTTTAGAAGACCGGGCTATTAAGGGAGGGAACAAATACTATGAGTTTAGGTGAGATGTTTATTAAAAATAAGGGGGAGGCATTAAATATCAATGGTAGCCAGGTAGTTATGTCAAAGAGGTTTGAGGTTAAACTAGGGCAAGATATCAAAATTGAATTTATTAGTTGTAGAAATGAATATAGACAAGGTATTGAACTATCACTTGACAAAAGAAAAGGCTATATTGAGATTAATAGTCAAAGAATAAAATCACCTGTCTTTTGGCAAGATAGTGCTCCATCCAGCTTTATTATTAAATGTTTCCCTCATAATCAAGTAGGTCAATTGAATCTATGGAATATATGGGATTTTGATGGAGGGGTTGAAGCTTGGGTTGGAAATGCCGGAATAATAGTTGAGCAAGAAGATGACAATAACTTTCTGTTTCGATGTAGTAACGGTATTGGTGATATTGACTTTAACGACTTAGTTTTCAGACTTACAGTGATATATTAATTAAATTTTCTTTAGAAGCACGAGACTGCTGAAAAATGATTATTTAACTAATGGAAGATTAAAAAAATGTCTATATAATTCAAAATAATCAACCTTGGTTGGCTCAATGTTTTTCAAGGTTTTTTATGACTAGCTGGAAAGCAGGGGACGGTCCTCTGCTTCTTTTTATTTTATTTCCTATATTCATGTCCAAAAATTCCCATATAAGACTAATAAACACGCTATAATAATATTACCTACTTTTATCAATTCAATGCCCGTGGAGACGTCATCGCCCTGACCGATTCAGCCGGGAATATCGCAGCAACCTATGAATACGACGAATGGGGTAAAGTCACAAGCATCACTGGCAACCAAGCCCTGGCTGATGCCAATCCATACCGATATGTTGGGAAATATGGGGTCCTTTATGACAAGGACATCAACCTATATCTCATGGGCTGGAGAGACTACGATCCTTCCACCGGCCGTTTCATCGTTCCGGATGAATACGAAGGAGAAGAAGACGAACCAACATCTCTGAATCGTTACTTATATGCCGATGCGGATCCAGTCAACAATATCGACCCGGACGGGCATGCTCCAAAATGGTTGCAAAAAGGCTGGAAGTCCTCCAAGAAAATCGCCAAAAAAGGCCTGAAATTCGGTGTCCTGGACGACATCAACACCCTGCGCAGCCCGAACTCCAAGTGGTATCATAAAGCGGGTGCTGCGGCTAGCCTTGCCTCCAACTTTGTGCCAGGAGCGGGAGTGGCGAAGTTTGGAGTGAAACTAGGAGCTAAAGCGATTTCCAAAGGTGCCAAGGGCTTAAAGGCGAAGAAATTCGTCGCAACAACCGTCAAGCAGAACCGTACGGTGAAGGTGAAGAAACAGGCCGTGATGGCTAAGGCGAAACCGAAGCCGTTGCAGTCGGTGAATAAAGGGAATACGAGGAAAAGTAATAATCATACCAAGGGAAAGGTAAATTTTTCCAAAAAACCATATAATAAAAGCAGACCTAGTTATGGAAAGGGTCAAGTTGAACAAGTTTGGGAGAGTGCTAAAGATCCTAAGAATGGAAAA
Organism: Sutcliffiella horikoshii; assembly: GCF_021991925.1. Lineage (GTDB taxonomy): Bacteria > Bacillota > Bacilli > Bacillales > Bacillaceae_I > Sutcliffiella_A > Sutcliffiella_A horikoshii_F. The sequence goes on from NZ_RXZI01000002.1 coordinate 393,164, forward strand.
GTCTATGATCCTTCAGGTGCGGAGATAATTTGGGATAAATCTAAGCCAAGGAACGGACAATGGGATATGGGCCATATACCAGGAGAAAAGTATTCTGAAGTTCATGAATTGTATATGAAAGGTATAATTTCAAAGAAAGAATTCTTAGAGTGGTACAGGAACCCTAAAAACTATAGACCAGAATTACCAAGTACTAACCGAGGTCATAAGTATGAAAAAAGGAGGTAATAAAGTAATGGATATAAATAAAGCTGATCTTTGGACTATTATAAAGTTCGGAAACTTTGAAGATTTTTTGGGGAAGTTAAAAAACGGAAATAAGTGTATTGAAGACGTAATAAACTCTGTTGATATAAATGGAATTAGTTTACTTGAGAGATCATTAATTAGTAGAAAGTTTGATATTGCAAATTTCTTACTAGACAATAATGCAAAAGTTAATATCATTTCCAATGAAGGGTGTAATGAATTACATTATTTAGCAGCAAATATTAATTGTACAGGTGCTGTTGATTTGGCAAATAGGTTGGTTGAAACGGGTGTTGACTTGAATTTGAAAGATGGTAAATTTTCTAATTCTGCAATAATGACTCTATGTCAAGAAGTATTAAAGGAACGTACAAAGGAAGGAAACGAACTAATAATTAAATGTTTAGGAAAACGACCGAACATTAATGATTTAAATAGATATGGTTATTCATTAAAGCGAATAATTGAAGAACGTGGAACGGAGGATATGAAAGAAGCGTTGGAGGCGATTAGTTGAAAAAGAGTTTAGGGTTAGGAGGTAGCGTTGTATCCAAAAATATTCTCAAAAATCTAGGGGAATTGAAATGGTGTATTAAAGAAGAACCAATAAATGAGGTTGATAATGGGTGGAGATTCTTATCTGACATAGATACAGAAGAATTTCTTGCAGATGCATCGAATATGTCAATTTGTGACTGGGGGACGATCCTTGAAATAGAACCTGCAATAATTAAGATTTTTGATATGCCGATTGGCACAGAGATTACTTTATTAACCGAAAATAATAAAAAGTATTTTGTTTATACTGAATCGGGAGAAAAGGTATTTTTCTAAGAAAGGATTATAAGTGTGAAGTACAGATTAATATTACTAGCATGAAGTTATAATGAAATTAATCTGTATTGCATGAAGCGGGGGACGCTCCCCTGCTTTTTTCTATTTATCTCAATTATTTTTATAGCAGTAAAAACATCTGATCAATTTATAAACCAAAATCAAACAATTGCTATAATAAAATTGTTTACTATTATCAATTCAATGCCCGTGGAGACGTCATCTCCCTCATCGATTCAGCCGGAAATATCACGGCAACCCAGGTATGAAAAAATAAAAGGGAGGTATCTCAAATAGATATCACTACCAGTAATATATATAGTGAAGTAAATAGTTATTTCTCTGTAAGTCATAAAGTGGATTTGATAATTAGGGAGGAGCTAAATAAATTTCTTAAGGAGGACTTGCAAAAAGTAGTTGAAAATGATGAAGTCCTATATTTTAACTTAATTGTATCTACAAATAAAAATACTATTAGTGTAGAGGTAAAGGGGCCTGACTTTGATTCAAAAGAAAAAATGATTAACTGGGGTTTATGGTTAACCTATGAAGAAATAACAAATCAACCTGTACAAAGTAAAGAATATATTAAATATTATTTTGACGCACTCGTGCTCATTTTTAAATACTATGGACTCTCAGATGAAAAAATAAGAAATATACAGAAGAGTGTTGAAGAGGAGGTTATTGGTAATAAACAATATGATTATGAAGAGGAGACTTTACATTTAGACTTTTCTGACTTAGACTTCGAGTAGTATAGTTAAATAAAATAGTAAAGAACTAGAGGAAGAATATTAGGGAGCAGGGGAAAATTCTCTGCTTCTTTTTTATATCCATTTTAGTCCAAACTCACCTTATAAGACTATCAAAAAAGCTATAATAATATTACCTACTATTATCCATTCAATAGCCAGCGGAGACGTCATTGCCCTCACCGATTCAGCCTGGAATATCGCGGTAACCTATGAATACGACGAATGGGGGAATGTCACAAGCATCACAGGCAACCAAGCCCTGGCTGATGCTAACCCATACCGATATGTCGGAAAAGATGGGGTCCTTTATGACAAGGACATCAACCTGTATCTCATGGGCTGGAGAGACTACGATCCTTCCACCGGTCGTTTCATCGTTCCGGATGAATACGAAGGGGAAGAAGACGAACCAACATCCCTGAACCGTTACCTATATGCCGATGCCGATCCAGTCAACAATATCGACCCGGACGGACATGCACCAAAATGGCTTCAAAAAGGCTGGAAGTCCACCAAGAAAATCGCCAAAAAAGGCCTGAAATTCGGTGTCCTGGACGACATCAACACCCTGCGCAGCCCGAACTCCAAGTGGTATCATAAAGCGGGTGCTGCGGCAAGCCTTGCCTCCAACTTTGTGCCAGGAGCGGGAGTCGCGAAGTTTGGTGTGAAACTAGGAGCTAAAGCGATTTCCAAAGGTGCCAAGGGCTTAAAGGCGAAGAAATTCGTCGCGACAACTGTCAAGCAGAACCGCACGGTGAAGGCGAAGAAGCAAGCCGTGATGGCTAAGGCAAAACCGAAGCCGGTGCAGTCGGTGAATAAGGGGAATACGAGGAAGAGTAATAAGGATACAGGTAAATATCAAGTTGGAGCATATAAAGATATTAAAGGAGTAAAAGGACTTGATGCCCATCATGTAGGACAGAAGGCAGCAATGAAGAAATTAGTAAAAAATTATGATTTAAATACGGCACCTGCAATTAATGTTCCAAAGGTGGGGCACACCATTAAAGGACCTAATGGAATAGTTTCTAGAAGTGCAAAAGGAATAGATAATCCTAGACAGTTATTGGCAAGAGATATTAGGGAACTTAGAAGAGTCTATGATGACATACCGAATTCTGCTTTAAAAAAACTTATTAAATTAAACAAAAAAATGTATCCAGAAATGAGGAAGTAAAATGAGTGATATTTTTGTGAAATCACTTTATGAGACCATCGTTAAAGAGAACCTTCAACTATACAAAAACTTGTATGAAACAACGAATGTTACTTCTAAAACAGATGATTATTGGAAAAAAGCTATTGGTTTTTACAATAGTTTAACTGGTGAAAATAAAGATACCTTAATGAGAATAATTGAACAAACCATGATCGATACCACTTCAAACATGCTAGGTGTAATAGATGGAAGCTCAACTTTAAATGATTGTTCGTTAGAACCCAAATTACTGCTTGATTCTAAGGATACAGAAGGAGAACTACAAGATTTGTTTTTAGAATTCATAGAAGATCGAGATAGCAACAACTAATTGAAAGTTTGATTACAGAGGTTATATTAATATTACAAAAGATAATTATATAATTTAAATCAAGTTTTAAACCTTGATTGGCTAAATGCCATTCAAGGTTTTTTTATGCTTTAACCTTCTTACGATTAAATCAGCCAAAAGTATATTATGAAGATCCCCAAATTAATTCCCATATTGAACCTTTTACAAACCATCAAATATCTTGGATACGAAAGAAAAGAAGCAATAAAAGTAGTTGGTAAATAAGAAAGGTAGGCTCATAACTTACCAAACCAATCACTAATGGCTCAAAATTTGGGAAGAAGGCGGCTGTACTATGCTTCTTTTTGTTTTATATTAGAACCAAAAGAACATAATTAATCTATCAAACACGCTATAATAAATAGTCTACTATTATCAATTCAATGCCCGTGGAGACGTCATCGCCCTGACTGATTCAGCCGGTAATATCGCGGCAATCACTATGAATACGACGAATGGGGTAACGTCATAAGCATCACTGGCAACCAAGCCCTGGCCGATGCCAATCCATACCGATATGTCGGAAAATATGAGGTCCTTTATGACAAGGACATCAACCTATATCTCATGGGCTGGAGAGATTACGATCCTTCCACCGGCCGTTTCATCGTTCCGGATGAATATGAAGGGGAAGAAGACGAACCAACATCTCTGAATCGTTACCTATACGCCGATGCCGACCCGGTCAACAATATCGACCCGGACGGGCATGCTCCAAAATGGCTACAAAAAGGCTGGAAGTCCACCAAGAAAATCGCCAAAAAAGGCCTGAAATTCGGTGTCCTGGACGACATCAACACCCTGCGCAGCCCGAACTCCAAGTGGTATCATAAAGCGGGTGCTGCGGCTAGCCTTGCCTCCAACTTTGTGCCGGGAGCGGGAGTGGCGAAATTTGGAGTGAAAGCTGTCGCCAAATACGGTGTGAAAAACATCCAAAAAGGAGCCAAAGGACTCAAGGCGAAGAAGTTTGTTGCTACATCTGTGAAGCAGAACCGCACGGTGAAGGCGAAAAAGCAAGCCGTGAAGGCTAAGACGAAGAATAATACTAAGGGTAGTAATCAGTTACAAAAGTGAAATCTAACCCGAAAAACTCTGTAGTTGTTCAACAAATTACAGTCAAAACAAAAAGCGGGGTTAAAACAAGAATAGATATAATGCACAGGGATGCAAAAACAGGTAATATAAGTTGTATAGAATGCAAGGCTTCTCAGACTGCTCCGCTAACCAAAAATCAAAAAATTGCATTCCCTGAAATATCCAAAACAGGTGGAGTAGTTGTTGGGAAAGGTAAGCATCCATTTAGTGGTGGAACAGTAATACCTCCAACACAAATAAATATTATACGTAAGAAGAAGTGATAGGAGGGACATAATGGGGTTGAAGCAAACAGATGAGGTAGATGTTATTAGTTTTAATAAAGATGATGGTGTAGTTACCTTAGGGATAATTGATACTATGGATTGGAATGCCATTGACGAACACCTTATGCTTCTTCAAGAAAAACTGAATGTATATTTAAGTTTTTTAGAGAGTGGAGAGATTTATTCCCAGTATGAAGTTGCAAATGGAAGTGAATTTGAAATAAAGATATATTTTTAAAAAAATCCTCCTCAGTCAGGTGAACTTTTCATTGAACAAGTTTCCGATATTATAAATAGAGCTGGGTTCAAATTCAGTTATGAAGTTGGTTTATGAGTTAAAAAACCTTGATTGGCTAAAAGCCTTTCAAGGTTCTTAACTTTGTTGAAAGCAGTGGACGGTCCTCTGCTTTTTTTATATTCCTTATTCTAGTTCCAAAAGCTCCTTTTAAGACTATCAAAAAATCTATAATTATATTGTCTACTATTATCAATTCAATGCCCGCGGAGACGTCATCGCCCTGACCGATTCAGCCGGGAATATCGTGGCAACCTATGAATACGACGAATGGGGTAACGTCACTGCTATCACTGGCAACCAAGCCCTGGCCGATGCCAATCCATACCGATATGTCGGAAAATATGGGGTCCTTTATGACAAGGACATCAACCTATACTTGATGGGCTGGAGAGACTACGATCCTTCCACCGGCCGTTTCATCGTTCCGAATGAATACGAAGGGGAAGAAGACGAACCAACATCTCTGAATCGTTACTTATATGCCGATGCGGATCCAGTCAACAATATCGACCCGGACGGGCATGCTCCAAAATGGTTGCAAAGAGGCTGGAAGTCCACCAAGAAAATCGCCAAAAAAGGCCTGAAAATCGGTGTCTTGGACGACATCAACACCCTGCGCAGCCCGAACTCCAATTGGTATCATAAAGCAGGAGCTGCGGCTAGTCTCGCCTCCAACTTTGTGCCGGGAGCGGGAGTGGCGAAGTTTGGAGTGAAACTAGGAGCTAAAGCGATTTCCAAAGGTGCCAAGGGCTTAAAGGCGAAGAAATTCGTCGCAACAACCGTCAAGCAGAACCGTATTATTAAAGTTAAGAAAACTGTAGCAAAAGTAAAACCAATTCAAACAGTATCTAAATCTAACAAAAGAAAAGTAAACAGTAAAGCTGCAAATCTAAGAAAACAAGGGTTTCAGGAACACCATATAATTAGTGATAAGAATAAATTAACCCAAAATCATAAATTGCTAAAGGAAGCTGGATTTGACTTGCAATCTAGAAGCAATAAAATGTTCTTGCCAAGCAAAGCTTCCTTACATCCTACAAGAAGTATACACAAAGGAAAACATACCAATAAAGTCAGTGAGAATCTAGCAAGGCAAATGGATCAAGTACTAGAGATTGGAACTGCAAATGGTTGGTCTCAAAAGCAATATAATGATGCATTACGAGGGATAATTAGCGGAGAAAGACAATTGTTAAGAAATGGAAGCAGAGCTTGAAATAAGAATAAACGCCAATGGGCAAAATAAGAAAGAGGTGTATTTAGTGTTTTGGATTTGGTCTGTACCCGAAGATTACCCTAACAATAGAATAGGAGAGTATATTGAAGGTAGTGGAACAGATAGGTTTCTTTTTAGAGAAGGAAAGAAATTATTAAAAGAAGAGGTGGTTTCCCCTAAAATAATTTTTGAATGTGATGAAAAATATTTATATGATGTTTTGCCTAATAATGGTTTCCTTTTAATTGTCTCGGAAAAAGTAATAGAAATATTAAATGAAAACTGTCCGGATGATATTCAAATTTTCGAAGCAAGTGTTTATGCTAAAAATGGTAGAGTTCCTAATTATTTTCTATTAAATGTCCTGAATTCTATTGAAGTACTAGATAAAGTCGAATCGAAGTACACTACTATTAGAGGAACGGATGCAATTCTTAGCCTAGATAAAATAGTTTATAAAGGAAACTTAGAACATCACTATCATATTCTAAGAAATAAAGATTATAAATCTCATGTACTGGTATCTGATTCTATCAAAACTGCATTTGAGAAAAAACGGGTTAAAGGTGTTCAGTTTGAATAAATAAACTATTGAGAAGCAGGGAACGGTCCTCTGCTTCTTTTTTATATTCTTTATTTTTTCTTACAAAACTATGAAACACGCTATAATAATATTGTCTAATATTATCAATTCAATGCCCGCGGAGACGTCATCGCCCTCACCGATTCAGCCGGGAATATCGCGGCAACCTATGAATACGACGAATGGGGTAATGTCACACGACATCAACACCCTGCGCAGCCCGAACTCCAAGTGGTACCTTAAAGCGGGTGCTGCGGAAAGCCTGCCTCCAACTTTGTGCCTGGAGCGGGAGTGGCAAAGTTTGGAGTGAAACTAGGGGCTAAAGCGATCTCCAAAGGTGCCAAGGGCTTAAAGGCGAAGAAATTCGTCGCAACAACCGTCAAGCATAACCGCACGGTGAAGGCTAATAAGCAAGCAGTGAAGGCTAAGACGAAACCGACTAAGTGATAGACAACGTATGGAAAAATATGTATGGGATGTAAAGAAAAACTTCGGGAGGAAATATAATGAAGGTTTAAAGGAAGCTGTCAGGTACGGTCAGCAACTTTATCGGAAGCCGCCAAAAAAATAACTTGAGGAGGAAGAACATTGGGAGTGCCTGGGTATCGAGTTGTGAAAGGGTCAGGAATCTTCAACCATTCATTTGGTGGAGATTCCTGGACTACACCAATTTGTCCTAATTGTAAGACTAATTCACATCTAATCTTTTGTTTTAACTTAACTGATTCAAGACTAAATCAAATATACAATAGGTCTTTAAAAGATTTACCGCTAGTTTCTTGTTTGAATTGCTCTTCATACTGGGAACGTCAAGTCTTTAAAATTGATCCAGTTAATAGAAAAGTAAATATTGTAAAACAGATCGATAATGAAAGATGGGTTAGTGAAGAGGAAGACCGATTGCCTTATCCACTTCCTGTATCTGCTATGACATTACAACAGTTCCAAAAAGTTGATACACCTTCTACCGACGAACCATCTGACCTTGCTTTTGAGGCATTTGGTTCGGAATACGTATGTAGGATTCTTGGGAAACCACTTTATGCTGTTGATAACATTAATAAAAATTGCGAATGTTGCAATAACCCGATGGAATACGTAGCTACAATATGTAGTGAGGATTTTAATTCAGAGGGATTAGTACATGAAAATTTCTCGTTTAATTTCGGTGAATCTTTTCTCTATTTCTATCTATGCAAAGTTTGCAATATATTAGAAACTGAAATGCAAAGTACCTAAGCATAGTGGAAGAATTTGAAAGTAAACCTTGAAAGGTATAAATCTTTCAAGGTTTTTTGGTATTTCAAAATAGGTGATCTAAAGATGTAAGGGTTTTTCCTTTCTTCAGAATTAATAAGGTAAATATTTTATAAATGACAAATTTTTGATACCCTTAGCTTTCGGAATTAAACAAGTAAAAACATCATTTCCTTTTTTATGGTCCGTTAAATTAAAAAAGCTTGTTAAATAAGTAGGTGATAAAGTGATAAGGAAACTTGAAAAAGAAGTGTTATCAAAAGAGATTAGATTTAAAGATATACAAATCTCAAACATAAATGACTTGATGAAAATAGACAAAAGTTTCAAGGATGTTGTGCCGATCTTGCTTAAGCATATTCGAGAAATAGTTGATGAAAGTGATAAGCAATTCCTAGTAAGATGCTTAGGAGTAAAGGGGTTTACTGAAGCTACTGAGGACTTAATAACTGAGTTCAAGAACTCTCGAAATCTATCTTATAAATGGGCAATTGGAAACACACTATCAATTATTCAAGACAAATCAAAAGTAGAAGAATTACTCGAGATTATTCAAGATAAGAAACATGGAATAGCTAGACAAATGTTGATTATTGCTGTTGCTAAAATGAAGGAGAAAAAAGGAATTCCAATCTTGTTAGACTTACTTAATGATGAAGAGGTAAATGGTCATGTAATAAGTGGGTTAGCATATTATAAAGATCCCAAATTAATTCCCTATATTGAACCTCTTACAAATCATCCAATATCTTGGATACGAAATGAAGCAATAAAAATAGTTGGTAAGTTTAAAAGGTAGGTTTATAACTTACCCACCCATTGACTAATGGCAATAAAATTACGGAAGCAGAGGGACGGTCCACTGCTTCTTTTTTAAATTCTTACTTTTATATTATAGCCAGAATAGTACCTTAATAGATTAACAAATTGAGGACAAATATGCGCATTTTCCACTTATTTACCATTAAATGCACATGGAGATGTCATTTGTGTTTCTGACGCCTATGGAAAAAAGAGGATAATAAGGTAATCTGCCGAATAGTAATAGAGGATAGTGGGAAGGGGGCCAAGGGGCAATATGTATGGTTTAGATAAAAGAAACAGGCTTCTACTATTGCCTTTTACCGGAGTAGGATTTCTTTATCTTAGTTTTCTCTGTTTATACTTGTTCGATTTGTTATCTGGGGCCTTTTTTGTACTCCTTTTACTTATGTTAATAGTTATGTGCGCCATTTTTATAGGAGTTTCCATAAATGTCCGACCAACTTGCAGATCGTTTATCCTCTCTTCCATTTTTATCAGTTTCCTAGTTTTATATGAGTATCCCTTACTGTTTATGGATGATTCAGAGTCCATTCATTATTTATATTATCCGACACATGAAGTGGTGGAAGGTTCAGGCATATTTATTGCTAGTGTTTTAACAGCTTATGTGATGGAAGGGGCAGATACGGAGTTTCAAAATGGTATCAATCAATATGGTGTCATTTATATAGATAATCGTCTACGGTATAAAGATAAGGTCGATTCTTTCTATGGATTATTCTCCACCAGAGAGAATATGGATGTGACGATGGGTGAAAATCTATCCTTTTTACTTGAGGAAATCCCTCTTGAAATTAGCGACTATTTGACAAGGGAGGATCGGAGCGGAGATAGTTCAGGTTTGGCCTTGACTCTTTCATCGCTTTCGAAAGAGGACAATTGGAACAATGAAGTGCCTATCGCTGTAACGGGGGCAATTGATAAGGATGGGAATGTATTGGAAGTCGGACTTATTCAAGAAAAGGTCCAAATTGCCGCAAGAGACGGTCACACCCATATGATTGTTCCACAAGACAACTTGTCAGAGGCTGAGAAGATACAACAAGAATACTCCTTATCAATTAAAATATCTGGAGTGAAAAATGTAGAGGATGCCATAGAGATAATAGAAAAATGGAATGAAGAAGCGAATTAATAGAAATGATATTTCAAGAAGGGAGGAGGCTGGCATTCGATTCATTGCCTTATTAGTAGTAGGTTTTCTCGTTGTTCTTGCTGTAAACAGGGAAGAAACACCAACGTTTAATTTTAGTGAAGACACCACAGGGGATGCCCACCATCTAGGGAAGGTACTTCAGAAAAAGGGAGAAACTATCCTCTTAGAAGAACAATACAATCACTACAACCAGCCGCTCTCCAAGCTATGGGTTACGGTTAATGAAGTAACCGAAATTCTAACGGCGGAAGGGGAGGAAACGACGATTTCTGTGGTAAGAAAAGGGGACATGGTGGAGGTTTGGAATGATGGAGTGGTTTTAGAGTCTCATCCTGGTAAGACAACGGCTTTGAAACTAAGAAAGTTACCGTAATTAGCATGCAACAGCTAGATACGAAGAAATGGTGTAATGTCACAAGCATCACAGGCTAACCAAGCCCTAGGCGTTGCAAATCCATACGGAGTCGGAAAATAGAAGAAGGTATTATAGTTGAAGTCAAAGTAATGAATCTAAGTGAGGCTATAGATTTTTTAGAAAAAAATCAACCTCTTCCAGATGATAGCTCATTGGAAGGTAATCCTGAGATACTCAATACATATAATGAGGTTAGAAAATATTTCTTAGATAATCCTAATCCAATTTGTATACCTCTGTTTTTGAACTCATTTGGAGAAGGCAGTGGTTTTGGAGCTTACCAACTAATAGAGGACGTACTTTTGAAGTATTTACCAGAACAAGTAATGCCTCATTTAATTGAAGGATTAAATAGTGCGCAATATGAGATAAGATATTGGAATACGCAAATTGCTTCATCCTTTCCAGATGAAGATTTAATTGAACCGTTGGCAAAATTATTATCAGACAATTCACCAGATATTAGATATATGGCTGTTGTAGCCTTATCAGAAATTAATGATCAAAGGGTTATAAGTCTAATTCAAACAGCTCTAAAGGAAGAGGAAGATACTGAAGTGATGGAACTTATAGAGGATGTTATCAAAAAATCGTGCTAAATAATGAGAAACTAACCTTTGATTGGCTGATAGGCAGAAATATTTAAACGCTGCTGAAAGGAGTTTGGGAAATCTAGATGAAATGTAAAGGAATAAAATTAGGTGATGTATATGCAATCCCCCTACCAGATGGTAAATTTGCATTTGGTAGGAGATTTAAAGACGCAGGCATTGCGATTTATAGCTACATTGGGATTTCAATAGCAGATATTCCTCGTAATGAAGATTATCAATTTATTGTTGGAGTATATGAAGATATACTTAAATCAGGGGAATGGACATATATTGAGAATCGTCCATTTCATAATGAAGAGGAAGCATGGCCTCCACCAGCATGTTTAATCGATTCAATAACAGGTGATTACTCTATCTATCATAGGGGAGAAATAAAAGATGCTAATAAAGAAGAATGTGTTGGTCTTGAAATAGCAGCAGTATGGGAGGGTAATCAAATCATCGATAGAATCATGGGTGATGACAAGTGGCATAGGGATCCTTTGAAATAGACTGCTAACCTAAAAAACCTTGATTGGCTAAACGCTTATCAGGGTTTCTTTTATTGGGGAGATAAACTCGAAAGAACATCTTATACGAAAGCGAAAAGGATATGTGCTTCTTCATAACGAAATATAACAATGGTAAGACTTCCTGATATAAATTTGTTAAGTAATCTAGAAATAGAAAAGGTCTTTTTATATATACTCTATCTAAAATAGAAACAAGGTGATCATGTGGATATTATGAGTTCACTGGTAATGTATGGAGATATTGGTATAAACAGTAGCAGCTTGGTATCTCGAAAATTAATAAAGACTCAAATTATGAAAGTCAAAAAGATTACTGAGTTCGGAAATAAGTTAAATAAAAATTTGATAAGGAGGGTTTATATGAGAAAGTTGAGTTCTAGTCAGGAATTATTTTTCCAGACACTACATGAAATTCAAGACGAAGCAGTTCAGGGTGCTTTGAGCAAATATAATTGTGTAAATGCCGAGAAGGTATTATATGAAGTTACTTATGAAACCATTTATGGAATCTTGGAACTTATTGATGGTTATATGAAGGATAACCTACAGCTAGATCTCATTGAAAAGGAAAGTAATAACTCTTTGAAGCAAAATATTCAATTACACGATGTTTGTGTAGATTTTATTAATAAATGAACTAGGGGAAGGTGAATAATGAATAGTGAAGAATTTGTAAAAAGCATTATAGATGTAGTTCGTGATGCAAGTATTTCAGATAGTATAGAAGATTTAGTTGATCCGCCTGGAAGAAAACCTAGTAGTGAGGACCTTGAACTTTCTAACTGGTTTTTGCATCTAAACGATAAAGAAAAAGAAATAGTCGTTAATATTATTAGAAGGGCTGTGGATACTTCCATTTTTGGGTTTTTTACTGTACTTGATGGTGTTCGACCAATCGTGGATTCCGATAAAGGTATTTTGGAGCTATATTATAGGGAAAATGATAATAATCATTTTCTAAACACTAATCAAGAAGAATACCTACACGATATTTTTAATAGAAAAATCGAAAACGATAACACACGCTTGTAATTGTGGAAATGATGAGATGTTTGAAAGGGTAAATCCTATGAGCATATGGTGATGATAATAGTGAAAAAGAAAAAAGTTAAGGTTAATACTGGCGACGTATTTACCATTAAACTTGATCATAATTTATATAGTTATGGTCAAGTAGTAGGCGAAGGAACATTCTGTGACTGTATCGTTATATACGACTTGATTTCGAGGGAACATCCCCCAGTAAATACTATAATTTCAAATTCAGTAATTCTATTAATTCAGACGGTAAACTCGAGGTTAGAGAATGGTTTATGGAAAATCATTGGAAATGGAGAGATTCCCGAATTAAACTTACCGATTTACAAGGTCGAGACTGAAGAAGGATATATGTTGGCCAATTATAAAGGTGAAATAATTGATGATTCTCCAGACCAAGACCAAGTAAAAGATTTTAAAGAACTTGAATCCTGGTCCCCAGTTTCTTTAGAGAATGCAGTAAGAGCAAAGTTTATTACTGGTGAATGGGATGACTACTACAACGACCTTATTTATATTGGTTGAATTCAACTTTCCAATTATAGTAACGCGAAAGATCGAATGAAAAGTTGCTTCCAAATCTGTGGTTAAGCCTTAAAACTACAATATAATCGGATGTGAAATAAAACTTGGAAAAGAATAAAACAAAGCAGCTTAAATATGCCTTATTACAGGATCTCTCTGAACGTTTGAATATGCACAGTTTTGAAAAAAGGGTGATTGGGCAGTCGGTTATTAAAAAAATGGAGAAAGGTTTAATCAGCATCCATTTAATGTATATCGAGCACCAAGAAGACCTAGATGTGACCGTTGATTTTGGAATAAGGTTCGATGAGGTCGAAAGCATGGGGCATATGGGGAACGCATTGCTTACAAAGAAAGAGAAAAAAGGGACGTTTACCATAGGTGCGGAGTTAGGAAATGTAAGGGATGGAAGACAGAGGAGATGGACCATCATTAGGGAAGGAGATATTCCAGCTATTGCTGAATCTATGTTTCAAAGTATAAAGACAGTTATTCTCCCACTAATTGATAGATACTTAGAGAAAGAAGCCGTTTATAATCTATGTCTTAGAGATGATGAGAAAGCTGTTTTGCTTTGTCCAATTAATTATAAAAGGGCCATTAATGCGGTGGCTCTGGCTGTTATTATGAAAAAAGACTTAGATGTCATTTCACTCATTATAAAGCAAAAACAAGATTATTTGCGAAAACAGGATGAATTTGGGTTGGAGATATTTAATAGTTTCATAGAGAATTTAGAATTGAATGGCTATAAGAAGAAGGAGAAAAGAAATGACTGAAATAATGAAAGCCATTCTTTTAGAAGATACTGTATTATTGGTAAAGATGTTAGAAGCAGGGCATGACGTAAACTTCCAGGATGATGATGGTCGAACTCCGTTGATGCAGGCAGTTATTGATCAGCATATAGAAATGGCAACATTACTCATTCAGTATGGTGCTCACGTTAATATGCAGGATTACTTGGGAGAAACAGCAGCTTTACATTTTGCTGCCCAAAATAATTCTGCTGAAATAACAGAAGTCTTGTTGAAGAACGGAGCGGAAATCGACTTAGAAGACATAAATGGAAACACACCATTATCCGATGCCATATTCTATTTCAGGGGTGATGAAAAGGTAATTCAACAATTACTAAAACATGAAGCCGACAGAGAGAGAAAAAACAAACATGATGTTTCGCCATTAGAGTTAGCTCGGAGTATAGGAGGAACGGTACTTTCACTTCTTTTAGGCGCTGATTCAAAGTGATTGGAAGGATGGCCTCTTATTTCTTATTTCTTTAAAAACAGAAACGGTTGAACCAACTCTTTGGGAAGGAGCGATACTATGGGGCAGCAGATGTCCTTCATATTGGATGAAGAAACTGAAATGGATTTTTTTGATTTTTTAGTGAGAGAGGCTGGATGTAAGGTCCTTTTTGAAGGAGTACATAGTTTACCGGTTGAGGTGAGTGAGTTACCTCACCCTTTTTCTAGTAAAGGATGGTTTAAGGTCTATGCTTATAAAGAAAGTCTAGGAAATTATCAACTTGAGGAACTAACCAATGGAAGAAAAATAATGAACGCCATTTCTTCTCCAGTTATTGAATTTTCGAGGACTACCATAAGAGAAATGGATGTTTCAAAAGGGAGGCTATGGGTTGAAACCAAATACTATGATGATAATCAATTGATCCAAAAGCCAACTGAATTAAAAGAACTTTATAAGGAATGCTGTAAATGGATACGAGGAAGAACAAAGAGATTAGATGTAGAAATAAACGGATTTATTTCTAAAGAATATGTGAGCCTAAAGTTAGAAAAGGGGAGGGTTCTTCCATTTCTAAAATTTTTTTAGTTAGTGAAGAGGAAAGAGGTGCTGAACTTGGTTGGAGACATTGAAAAAAAAGCTATTTTAAGAGAAGGATGGGACTATCAACAATTATGGAATGGTTGCATATTGGCGTCCATTGCTCATGCCATGATGGTAGCTCATTACCCTGAAATATCTAATGAGCATTCTTGGGATGGGTTCAATTATAGTGTTCAAGATAATCAAGGCACCAGGGGCACGATAACATTCTGTCAGAATAGTGTGGTGGCTGCATTTAGAAATGACAATATAGAGACCATAAATCAGCCAGCTATAGAATTATTTCAAGGTTCCCCAAAAAAGATTATCGAAATAGCCAGTACAGAAACGCTGCTATATTTATATGAAAGTATTGGAGGCAGAGATACCCCTGTCATCACAACAGGTTTTTGGGGTGAGAGGAATCAGAATCAAATATACTCTTCTCACCCTATTAATACAATGATTGATAATGGTGGCGCAATTTTGAAAAGGCAAGTTATGGAGTTTTCATCGGCCATAAATGCTTGGCAAGAATACTATGAAATGAATGATGAACAAGTACTCTTATTGAAGGGTATATACAAGCGTAAAATAGCTAACCCCAGTAAAAAGATGTATCTAACGATGAATGAAATAAATATGATTGGCACAGTAAATGAAGAGGGGTTGGAAGAAAGTAATATCTCATTCGGGGAATTAGGAATTTTCAGGACTTCTTTATAATGTCGTGTGCCATGCGCCAAGGGTGGGAATACATTCCATAATGTATAATTCATATTAATTGAGCAGCAAGCAATAGGGGATTTTTAGAATCGAGGTCAAAATCATGCGAAAAATATCCATAGCTTACTTAATAATCTTCACTATCAGCACCATTCTAACAATCTTCATCGTTTACAGGGATGTAAATCACCCATTCGTAACTGTGATGGTGAGCGGTTACGCAATTTTTCTAATAGCTTCATTGCTTTACTTTCTCTTTGCAATCTTATGGAAAGCAAGGAAATTACCGCGTCCAGAACTACAAAGGAGAGCTGGCCGATTCATTCTTTATTTTGCCATATTCTTCGGCCTGAGCTTTCTCATAAACATCGGTGATCCTAATTACTATAAATCTATCTCCATTGCTTTGGGCATGTCGCTTGGTTTATCTTTTTTTGACTTGGCCTTTTTACCGAAAAACACTGAATCAAGTAGATAATGAACCTTGAGAATTGGAAGAAATCATTAGAGAGGGGAAATCTAATGAACCATCTGCGTAAAGGATATGGACTTGATGAGAAGGGATTCATTGTTCGGGATGTGGGAGTGGAAAAAATAGCACTCGTTTATCAGAAATGTGTCCAAGAAACAATCGAAACCCTTCACTTACAGCTTCCTAACCTACTACATAGTGTTTATGTGTACGGAAGCGTAGCCAGAGGTGATGCGGAAAAAGGTAAGTCAGACCTGGACATACTAGCTATATTCAAGCGAGATCTACATAACAACGAAAACCAAAGAGTGAAGAAGCTAGGTGAGAGTTTGTCCCGTAAGTATCACTCGCTGGTCCGCGAGGTAGGGATTGCGAAAACTACTCTTGATTATTGTATGGATCCAAATAACTATTACGAACAGGCATTCCTACGTGAACTTTGTGTTTGTGTAGATGGAGAAGACCTTCGCGAACGTTTCGGACCTTATAAGCTGACAGAGGACATAGCGATAAGTTTTAATGGAGATATAGCTGAGGTTTCGGAGCGATATTTGAAAAAGCTAAATGGAGCGTCTGACGATGAATTCAACGCAACCACACAAGGCTTCGCCAGAAAACTGATAAGAACCTTCTACTCCATGGTCTTGGCCCGCTCGCAGATATGGTCGACAAAGCTTGGGGAACAAGCTGAAATCTTTCTTCAATATTTTCCTGAAAAGAAAGATGTGGTACAGACACTTCAGGAATGGACTAATAATGCGCCTCAAGACAAACTCAATGCATTAGCGATATTGGACAAGGAAAGTAAATGGGCAATTGACCATTTTACTAAGGAAGCAAAGAAAAGAGATTGACCATCAAACTTACAGGAGGATCCCACAATGAAAACCGAAGAAAAATTTTTCCAAGAAGGCAAATCCATACAGGCATATATGGATGAAATGAGTACACTGAAAGAAGAAAGCTTCACTGTCTATGAAAAATTCCGATTGCCTGCCGACGGATTGGTAGAAAAGTTGCAACATCAGTCCCTGCACTTTCTGACGATAACAGAAGATTGGTGCGGCGACGCGATGATGATCAACCCGGTCATTCGCAAGTTGGCTGAGGCAGCAGATATTGATGTTCGAGTAGCCTTAAGGGATGCCGACACAAGCCTGATTGACCGCCATTTGACAAATGGGGGCCGAGCGATTCCAATGATTCTAATTTTGAGCGAACAAGGAGAACTTTTAGGCAAATGGGGACCGCGAGCACCTGAAGTGCAACAAATCGTGGATGAACTCCGCGCGGCGCTGCCACCTAAGGAAGATCCTACTTTTGCAGATAAACAGAAGGAAGTCATTGCTACTTTAAAGGAGAGATATGTAGCGGATGTAACTCTATGGACATATGTCTATGAGAGCTTTAAAGCTACATTGTTGAACGTTTTGGAAAAGAGATAGATATCGAACACTAAAGTGGCCCGAGGTTATGTAAATTAACTTCGGGCTACTTCTATGTAATCCCCTTGTATTTCCTCGACGCCCTAAAAATCTTTTTTCACTTCTTGAAATTTTCTCCACAATCAACACGTTATAATGAGTAGGTAGCACTATCAGAGCATCAAGGACAAAGGGAGATGGGTTTTTGGAACAGCAGGACGATCTTTATTTTGTGGAGCAGGTGCTTGCGGGGAATAAGCAGGCATTTGCGTTTATCATAAATCGGTATAAGAACAGACTTTATGGGATGGTCCTCCGGATGGTGAAGAATCCGGAGGACGCGAAGGACCTTGTTCAAGAGTGCTTTATCAAAGTGTATAGGCAACTTGAGAAATATGACCGAAAGGGGACCTTTGCAAGCTGGTTGTACCGGGTTTCGGTCAATCATTGCATGGATACTTTTCGAAAAAAGAAAGTAGAAACGGTGGAATATTCGGATGAAACAGGGAGCGGGGGTCTGACCCCGGAAGTCGTTTATCTTCAAAAAGAAAAATACAGGCAGTTGGAAAACTTATTGACCACATTAAAAAAGGAGGATCGCCTCATTGTCCTTCTGAAATATACGAACGACTTGAGTTATGAGGAGATTGGAGAAGTGCTGGACATACCCGTACACACGGTAGCCAACAGAATTCACCGGGCAAAAAATCGATTGAGGAAAAACATGAAACAGGAGGAAGGGGGCTATTTTCATGAAATGTTTCGAATTTAATCAGCTGGCTGCTTATGTGGATAAAGTGCTGTCTCAGGAGGAAAAGAAGCATGTGGAAAAACACTTGGAGTTCTGCCCATCCTGTCGCGAAGTGGTGAGTGCACTACAAAAAGAGGATGCCTTCCTCCAAGAAGCAATTCAATCCCCGGTACTGCCCGCTGGATTTGACGGTGAAGTGTTAAGCAAGCTCGAGCCGTATCAGGCGAGAAAGAAAAAGCGCAACTGGCCCTATCAGTTGTTAACTGCTGCAAGCATTGTCCTTGCATTAGGAGTAGGAGCAGCCTTCTATAGTGGTATACAAGAAAGTGATGGGGGTAATGCTAGCCTACCAGTAATCGAAGAAGAAAAAGAAGCTTTGTTTTCGGTGAAGGACGAAGGTATCTTATTGGAAGTTACCGATATAAGTGCCAGCCCTCTAAAAATTGAAATTTTTTACCGATTAAAGCCGGAAGAATGGGTGTTAGAGGATTACTTAAAGAAACATAATGTGGAATACCTTAGTCAAATTAATGAGGCTTATGAAGATATACCGTCAAACATTAAGACAATTGACGAGAACGGACAGGAATTCCCATTTGGAGAAGCATCATGGAGAGGTAAAAGCTTTTTCGAAAAAACTATTGTGATAAAACCCGGTGAAGTAGATAATTTACCTGATGCGTTTAAGGTGCAGGTTCAGTTTAGAGAGCTATTTTGGCAGAATGGTGTGTGGAACTTGGAAATTCCTATTGATATCAGGGAAGCGAAAGCACAAACTAGCAAACATGCCATTCAAAGTGATTTTAAATTTGAAGACTTTGAGACCAATTTTCTTGATTGGGAATCTTCGACAAATGCACATAGATTAACATTAAGATCGGAGTATTCTGATTCAGAGAAGAAACGACTCGTCGATATTATGAGGGCTAGAGGAGAAAACGATGAGCAATATACGATGATAATGCCAGAATTTTTGGTAGTAACAAAGGATCAAAAGGAACATCTTATTCAAAGTGGTACAACTTCTCAGTCGTATATGGGTCAGTCCTTTACCACAGAATTTGAGTTCACTAACCGAACAATGGGAAAGGAGGCAAATAAGAATCTCTCTGGGGACGAAGAGTTATTACTATTAATAGAGGGCTTCCGACTACACGAACCTGAAAACACCCAATTCGAATTGACTGAACAATCCGAGAATGTTATAGCTAATAAATGGATCATTGATTCCATAACAACAGAACCTGTAACAGCCAACTCCAAAATGGTTACCATTAGGGGGAGGACTTCAATAGAAAACATGGAAGACTTCACTGTGGAAGTGAAAGGCGATAATAAAATTGTTAACACAGAAATTATTAGTAACCGTGTTACCCCAGAAGGCACATTTGTCTTCCAAACCAATATGCCAATTAGTACCGAAACCTATAATTTAGATATACAGAATATCACTAAATGGGTTCCATTTGAAAAAGAAGTACCATTAAAGAGATAAATGGATTCGTCTGTATTTGTCGACATTCAGTCATCTTATGTAATATTTCTCGGGAAATTGTTGAATAATGAAAGCTGACAAATCAAGATACGACACAAAAATCAGTAATTAATTAAAAATCGCCTATGATAACACTACCATGTATCATAAGCGATTTTTCTATCGTATCGTGCACCAAAATATTGAATATGTATTAGCTCTAAACGTATTTGTTAGGGCTACCACTTGTATATCGCCCCCCGATACGATACTAATAACAGTACTTTATTTCTTGAAAAGCGAAAACAGCCAACTCCAATTCCCACCATTACGCTTTTGCATTTCTTCCTCTAATCGTCTATTAAAATCATTCTGGGATACCCACTCTTTTTTCTGGTCATCCCGCATTTTTTGTATTTCTTCCTGTAAGAGTTCCGTTCTTTCTCTTTCTTGTTCTAGCAAAGCTTCGTAGTTAGCTCTTTGCTGTTCTGTTAATCTTTCAATCTTGTTATTGGTCCGTTGTGCAGAGTTACCAATGCTGGAACTAATCACATGATGGTCTTGTTGAAGCTGAGCCACTGTTGTTTTAATATGTGTCATATCGTTTTTGAGCTGAACATTCATCTCACGTGCGGCTGCTAGCTCATTGACTAAATATCTAAAAGCTTCTTTAATCTGGTTTGGATCGCTCGGTAGAGTATCGGTCGTATCGGGTAGCGCTATATCCGTTTCCGTTGTGTTTTCTAACCGTTCTTTTTGTAGCCCCACAATATCGCGTGCCGTGCTGTCGAGTGGCTTGTCCGTATCGCGCAGCGCTATAAGTGCTTCAATATCCGTTTCAACAAAGATCCGTCTGTCACCATCTTTTAAAAACTCGTACCCATTCCGCTCTAATATCTGTCCATACTTACGTACTGTAGGTGTGGCAATCCCCACTTCTTCTGCAACTTCTTTGGTCGAATATGCCCGTTCATTTGGTTGTATATCGTTTCGCATATCGCACCTCCTACCTTTTAATATGATACTTTTATCGCATTTTTGCAAGGGTATATCGCCTATAAATTTAGAAAGGGGGCCTACTTCACTCCACGAACTTTGAATTTTATCCATTTCGAGAAAAGAAACCCGATAACAGCGGCAACAATAAGTGGAAAAGGGTTAAACAATGATCCTAACTTGTAATAATAGGTTGCAAGATAAATGAAAAAGCATCCCCATACTATCCAAGCCTTATCCAAGCTAGCTTTTCCTTTTCTTAATAAGGTCAATCCGAGATAGATTCCCATTATTCCACAGATACACCCAGATAAAAGCTCGATTATTGTTCCATTTTGAAAGGGGAAAATAATGCACCCTGGTAGGAGAAACAGGTATATGAATTTTACAGAACCGTACAATCTTTCAACCCGTGGCCCTGCGATTAGAAGAAAGACAATTCCCATGAAGAGAAGAACAAAGCCACTAGAGGTCTCTATATCACCTTTACTATATTGAACGCTATTTGAGGAGGGGGAGAAATCTTTTACTAAAACCTGATAGATGGTATAGAGGAGTAGTGAGATTATAAGTAACGAAGTTCCCGCAAATTGAATAGAAAAATGAGAACTAAAGGATTCTGCATAAAACGTTTGTTTTTGATGAACGGACTTCATTCTTTCGATGTGATAGTGCAGTTCTAGCTCGATCAACCTCTCAATTTCTGCATCTTCAAACCTATCCCATACCTGATAGTTTCTTAAGTTTAAGAGTATTTTCTCCTTTAAACTCGTTACTAGCGCGTGGTTAAGGGCAGAGTTGGAATGATAGTCTTTTATGATGTGTTCGATTGACTTTGGATGTGAGTGGAAGTGTTTGAGTATGTGGGCTCTGAGGTTTCGTTCAGGGTTATAGATTCCCATATGTAGAGGTGCTCCTTTTGTTTATTTTAGGGAATAAGACCTATTCGTCTGTATTATATCATTTAGTGGGCTCTGGTGTTAAAAGATTTTAGAGACCAATCACACATGATAGCTAGATGCGACCTACCCCTCTTAAATTCTCATATATACTAAAATTTACAAGTGTGATACCATGAAAACCATATTAAATAATAGTCAGTTAGGGAGCATTAAAGATGGATTTAATAATGATACTTTTTGTTTTTTGCATACTAATGGCTATTACTTCCACTGCAAATATATTACTGAAAACGACAAGGAAGAAAGATTGGTTAATATCCTTATCCTTAAGTGTTGTGCTTTCCATAGAATTTACAACCTTGTTGAACGGCTAAGGAAGGTGGGCAAGTTCCAGACCTTCCTTAGGTGCTCCAGCCAATATTTAAAATTCCACCAAAATATATTTAACCCCTCCAAAACCTTTAAAACTAATCTCCTAGGGTGAATTTTAGCTTTCTTACTAGGCCTTTTGTGCTAAATTCAAGCAATAAACAAAACCGAAAGAACCTTCATAGAACTTCATGGTATAATTTTGAAAAAAGCTCTTATAGAAAGGAGCGATTATATTTGTATAAGAAATGGATAGTGCTCGGCTTTATTGGAATTTTACTGATTGGAGGGGGTTTCGTGGTGAGAGGGATGCAATACGATACTCCTGCATTGAAGGATTCCTTTACAAGGGATTTTATAATGCAAGAGGAACAGGCGCCTGAAGGGTTCCATGTGTTTGAATCGAAGATTGGTACATATACGATGTTGTTTCCTAGTGATTTTCAATTGATTAGTGATCCGCCTGAATTTTATGGGAGACAGGGAGATTTTTATGAAGTTTGGGTAGCTGAGAAAGAGGATGAAGAAAAGAAAATTTTCGGCATAAAAAACACCTACAAAGAAGTTGATGGTGACCAAGTCCAGTTTCAAATAGATTTTCTTAAGGATGAAAATGATAGAAAAAAATATTATGAATTATATGAAGCAAATAACCTAATTATTTTCTTGGAAAAAAAGGTTGAACACTATGACACTAATAAAAAAGAGTGGATTTTAGGAAACCCTGACCATGAAGGGGCAAATGTTTATTACGGCTTTGTGGCGGACAAAACTACTAACCAAACAATGGAATTGGACTATTCTATCGTCTGTCCAGAAGGGTGTAACATTGATACAAATGAACAAGTAGAATTCATGAAAACTATGTTGGAAAGTGTACAGTTTGAAACTGTAACGGGGAACGATTAATGAGCGGGAAAGCCTTTATATCGGATGATGCAAGAAATGAATTAACAAAAATACAGTACGACGTAGTAATGGTTGAAGAGGTTTTAGCAATTGTTCAAAAAGATACCGGATTTTCATTAAGTAGTGAAAATGTTACTTTATATGACAGTGAATCCTTACAAATTGGAAATGGATCAGGTATGGATGGTTTAGCGATACACCTCCATTTGCCAGATAAACAGATTGATCAAGTTTACTATATTTATAGAGGAACTCACGACGGTAATGATGCCTACTATAATGCAACAGGAATAGCCGCAGCTTCCAATACATTACAACTAGATGACGCAGAAGATTTCTTTAAAAGGGTAAATAGCACTATTTTAAATCAAGGGTTTGAGCCAACCAATTTTGGAGATGGACATTCTTTGGGTGGTCATGTGGTTATAAACCTAGCTTTAAAAATAAACACTTCTTCAAATTATGTAAATACATCCTTTGTTAATGTCAGGGGTTTAAATGATGCACCAATAAATACTTATACTCTTAGCCTGTTTGATGAAGGATTTAATAGACATCTTAAGAATAACCTTGGAATTAAAAATCCACTAATCCTCCCAGAAAAAGACCTAATCCAATACACCAAAGAGTACTACAACGAACCTTCCCAAATCATCGAACATGTTCGCGTCAAAGGGGAGCCTCTGTATGCTCAAGATTTTAGGGGGAAGCTTTACATAGGTTCGCAGATTCATTATTTGGGTGACTTGGAGACGGAGGAATTCACGAATGTTGCGAAGTATCCTTTTTCCCATCTGACGTGGATGCCTTTTTTTAAGTTGCAGGAATTACGGTATAATGCTGGGGTTTCTTCGTTTATTGAAGGGTTTGGAAATTTTGATAGGAAGATAGGGTTAGAAAAGGCGAAAGAGATGTATGAGAGTCCGTTAGGGAGGTTCATTTTAGGAGTAAATATTGCAAAAGAGGCAAACCAGTCTGCAAAACCTTTAATGTTTAACCCGTATTTTGGATATCAGTTGCTTCAAGGTTACCAACAGCGTGATCAGCTAGAGTATCATGGAATTGCACATTTGACCGAATTATACAAAACAGGTCATATGAAGACATACTTTAATATGCTTGACCCAATTGGTGGTATGCCGATTCTTCTTGATAGGGAAGAATTATTATTGTTCATGGAAAAATGCCAGAATGGTGTGGGGGATAAGCAGCAGATCATCCGAGAGATAAGGGGCTATATCCATGGTGAACTGGAAGAGATTTATTCAGGTGTGAAGTTCGACATAGGAATGGGGATAAGTGCTTTGGAGGCCAACCCGAGTGTACTACTCCCTAAAAGTAGGATGTCGAATTTCGGAATCCTTGGTGGGATTCCGAAAGAGCGAAAAGCCAGAAGTGTTGTGTTTGATGAGAGCTTCGATCCAATCGAGCATGGGGTGTTGGGGCCGCTTGAAGAAATCATACAAACGGTTGAACATGAGATCAAGCATCTGGAGAAATTCATTCAAGATGTGGTGGTGACACTGGATGTTCTTTTTGATAGAGACAAGGAACTAGCCAGTAACATTCGTTCCGCTCAGATTGTGACAGGAGGAAGCAGATGAGTCCAGTAATGAAAGATACATATAAATTTCCGTTTTCCTCCGGTGAGTTTCTGCATAACGCTTCACCGACCTTGAAAAACCTACTGCGTAGAAACGAAGAAATAAATGAAAGCATTGTGCAATCCAAAAAGCACCTATCCAATCAAGCAGGCGAATACATCGATTCACTGGAACAATTCCTCGAAATGTACCGTCGCATCACAACTTCTCAAGCCCAAGATCAGCATCGTCTACTTTTTGAACACCATTCCCGTTTCGCTGCATTTCTAAAAGAAGCCCATGTGAGGGACTATACGCTTTATTATGAAGAAGAGTGAGAGCGGCATGTTGCCCCTCGCTTTTTTTTCGTATCCCGAAACATTTTCGTTGCAATTTGGTTGCTGCCCGCCTAAACTAATTACAAACATTCTTAGAATAAAGAGGTACTGTTATGAATCATACATCAGAAAACAGGGAGTTTGGGTTAGGGGTTATCTGTGCGGGTTTGTCCTACATATTATGGGGAATTCTCCCTTTATTTTGGAAGCTGGTGGACCATGTCCCAGCCGGTGAGATCCTTGCACATCGAATCGTTTGGTCGCTTGTGTTCATGCTGCTTATTTTGGCTGCGTTGCGAAAAATCCCTTCCTTTACATTGGAGCTCAAGGGTCTTTTGAAGAATCGGAAAAGGCTGATCGGAATAAGCCTTGCCTCCATCTTCATCAGCATTAACTGGGGTCTCTACATTTGGGCGGTGAATGCCGACCGCGTCATCGAAGCGAGCCTTGGCTATTACATCAATCCGCTGGTAAGCATCTTGCTTGCTGTCATCGTGTTAAAAGAAAAGCTGTCTGGATTGCAGACATTGTCTATCATTCTAGCAGGGGCAGGTGTGCTCGTGCTGACTTTCAGCTTTGGAACCTTTCCGTGGGTGGCGATCATGCTTGCATTGAGTTTTGCTTTTTATGGTTTGATCAAGAAAATGGTTCAGGTGGGAGCGTTGGTCGGGCTGGCGATTGAGACATTGTTGATTACACCTTTTGCGTTGTTGTTTTTGAGTTATGTGCATGGTGCGAGTGGCGGTGGTGGAGCGTTTGGTGGAGAAGTAGCGGTGACGTTGCTCCTGTTGCTGTCCGGTGTGGTCACAGCCATCCCATTGCTTTTATTTGCAAGTGGCGCAAAGAGGATTCCGCTTTCCATGGTCGGTCTCTTGCAGTATTTTGCCCCGACCATCAAGCTGATCATGGGTGTGTATTTGTTCCATGAGCCGTTTACGGACGCTCACCTTGTAGCCTTTATGTGTATTTGGGTGGCGCTTGGGATTTATACGTATACGCTGATGAGAGGTTGGCGGTTGAAGCGGGCAGTTGTGGTTGGTAAGGGGGTTTGATGGTTGAGTTGATTGTATAGGACTGGATGAAGACAATTTCGTAGAGGAAAAGAGTGCGGGATTGTCTTCATAATATAAAACTAGAAAAATGAGTAAAAATTCACACTACTTATTCTCGATCTGTTATATTTATACAGAAAGGAGTGTGTCATGTTATATAAATCTCGATCCATGCCACGTGAACTGAAGGTATATCAATACTTAAACACCCGAGTTAAGTTGTCAGAAAAGGAGAGGAAGCACCTATACAACCTCCGTAAAGGATATGAAGGGGAAGTACAATTTGATAGTTTAACCGCCACCCTTCAGTCTGACTGTCTAATTCTCAACGATCTGCTTCTACTGCAAAATAGAAACACCTTTCAAATAGACACTTTAATTATTGCCCCTGACACTGTTTATCTATTTGAAATCAAGAACTTTGATGGTGACTATTTCTACGATTCAGACCGCTTATACACTCGAATTCCTCCGCAATCAGAGGTAACCAATCCCTTAATCCAACTAAACAGGACTGAATCTTTGTTACGTCAGCTTCTCCAAAAGCTCGGCTGCAACCTGCCTATCCAAGCATTAGTCGTTTTCATCAACCCTAAATTCACCCTATACCAAGCACCCGTCAATAAGCCTTTTCTTTTTCCTGGCCAAATTGATAGATACCTACAGCGATTCCAATTTGACTCTCCCAAATTGAACAATAACCACCATATATTAGCCAATCAGCTTACCTCCCTTCATATTCAAGAAGCACCCTTTCATCTCCCACCAAACTACCAATTTCATGAACTTAGAAAAGGATGTACTTGTATAAAGTGTGGAGCATATGAGATGAGTGTTATGGCAACTAAATGTATATGCAATAGTTGTGGGGAGAAAGAAATATCGGAATCTCTCATTATGAGAAACGTGAGAGAGCTTACCATGTTGTTCCCAGAAAAGAAAATTACCACGAATAATATTTTTGAGTGGTGTGGTGAAGTGTTACCAAAGCGGACGATAAGTCGAACTTTAAAAAGACATATGCAATGTAAAGGAACGAAACAATGGCGTCACTATGAATTTTAATTCATTTTTCAGGAGTCTTTTATTGCGGAGTGGCTGAAGACAATCTCGAGAGGATATGCAGGTTGAGATTGTCATCATAGAGTGGATGACAATCTCAAGGAAAACCAAAGTGAGATTGTCATCATAAGGTGGATGAAGACAATCTCAAGAGGAAAACCAAAGTGAGATTGTCATTATAAGGTGGATGAAGACAATCTCAAGAGGAAAACCAAAGTGAGATTGTCATCATAAGGTGGATGAAGACAATCTCAAGAGGAAAACCAAAGTGAGATTGTCATTATAAGGTGGATGAAGACAATCTCAAGAGGAAAACCAAAGTGAGATTGTCATTATAAGGTGGATGAAGACAATCTCAAGAGGAAAACCAGCGTGAGATTGTCATCATAGAGTGGATGAAGACAATCTCAAGAGGAAAACCAGCGTGAGATTGTCATCATAGGGTGGATGAAGACAATCTCAAGAGGAAAACCAGCGTGAGATTGTCATCATAGGGTGGATGGAGGCAATCTCAGGAGGAAAACCAGCGTGAGATTGTCATCACATTCATCAGCAATCATGAACGGTGGTGTATACTTAGTTGTCTAGGGCGAAAAAGTCCATCAGTAAGTACATAGTATTCACAGGCTCCTTTGCTGTTGTAGCAGAGGAGTCTTTTTATTTTTAGGTTGCTGAAGGACTTATGCTAGCCAAAGACGAAGTTTATGAAGAGTATCTATTATCATTCTTCAGTAGAGATAGCTGTTAAGGTAAGCAATATACTACATGAAAGGTTGAGATAAAATGATTAGTACTATAAACAAAGAGGCAGCCATCTCATTTCTTCAAATGGTTGCTTCCGGAAAAATCCGTGAAGCATTCGAACGCCACATTGCCACTGATTTTTGTCACCACAACCCCTATTTTCGTGGGGACGCTGAATCGCTCATGTTAGCAATGGAAGAAAATGCGGTTCAAAGCCCCAACAAAACACTTGAAGTGAAGCATGCTATGGAAGATGGAGATAAAGTTGCTATTCACTCTCATATTAAACAGAATCCTATGGACCTCGGGGCTGCGGTGATTCATATTTTTCGTTTTGAAGGCGAGAGGATTGTGGAATTGTGGGATGTAGGCCAGGAAATTCCAGAAGAAACGCCGAATGAATATGGGATGTTTTAATATGTTGATGGTGAAGGGTAAAGTACCTTGTTAGACAGTGTGAAATTCCAAGAAAGCAGGCGATCTCCATGGATTTTTTCGAAAAAGTAAAGAATGGTATTAATCGCGTCAAAGACGCCAATGGCATTCCGGTGCCAATCACTGCTACCATGCTGCAAGAAGTGCTACGAAGAAATGATAAACTCCAGGAAGTCACTGTGAAAATTAAGGAGGGGGAGATTCACATCGCTGGAAAAGCGCAAGCGGACCTAAAGGTGGCAAAGAAAGATCTCTCCTTTTCCATCACCCTCCAACCAGTCAGGATAGAAGGTAGAGAGCTGATCTTCAAGATTGCGAAACTAAAACCCTTAAACCTCAGTATTCTTAATAAGCGTATATTCGATAAGCCGCCCCACCTTACCTATAAGAGTGGGCATATGAGAATTGATTTTAATAGTTGGGAGATTGTTCGTAAGATTCCAATCGGTAAAATTAAGAATTACAAAATGGAAGAAGGGGGAATCATCATTGTGGTGGGGGTTTAACGCTTTTACCTGAACCCCTCCCTTAAAAGAAAACGCTTGCAACCAACCCTGCCACATGTTACCATCACAATATACAACAAATTGTATATTGCGATGGTGAAGCTATTGAAAAAGAGTGTAAATTTGTATTTAAAAAGCGGGATTATTTTGCAGAAGCTAAGTGAGAAGCTGCTTTTTGTGGAAGTGAATGAAAGAATACCGCGAGTGGAGGATCTTTCAAAAGAGCTTGAGGTCGGACGGGGGACCATCCAGACAACTCTTCAAAGGCTTGTAAAGCTTGAGGCTATTTCCTTGGAGTCACGGGGGCATCTAGGAACGTTTCTCCGGTATAAGGATACGAATGAATTATTAAAATGTGCAGGGGTCAATCAGGTAACAGCGGTTATGCCTTTGCCGTATTCCAAAAAGTATGAAGGGATGGCCACTGGTCTGACCTTTGCCTTTGAAAAGCTGAATATTTTCTTTAACATTGCTTTCATGAGAGGTTCAAGCCTTCGGGTCGGGGCACTCCGTGAAGGAAGATATGACCTTGCTTTGGTATCGAGGTTTTCAGCCAAACAGCATATGGTTGAAGATAACAACCTAGAGCTGGGACTGGCTTTTGGTCCCCATTCATATGTATCCAATCATGCCCTAATGTTTGCCGATGAAGCTTCCGAATCAATCAAGGATGGGATGAAGATAGGGGTTGACCCTTCATCTACTGACCAAAAGACGTTGATACTTGCAGAAACGGAAGGGAAAGACGTGGAGTTGATTTCGCTGAACTATATGCATCTATTATCCAATCTGCAAGCAGGGAAGATAGATGCGACCGTTTGGAATGTAGATGAAAGGAATCAAAATCAAATCAACATCCGCCCACTGACTACTTCTGCTGCTCTGCAAATGGAAGAGGAAATGACCGAAGCCGTATGCTTGATGAACAGAGGAAATAGAAAACTGGAATATCTATTAAAGCTTATTTCAATGGATGAGGTAAGGGAAGTTCAGAAGCAAGTAGAGAGAAATGAAGTTATTCCGAGGTATTAAAACTATATAAATCGCGGAGTCTTCAGTAAAAATCTCTAGAAGACCCCGCCGTTTGCTTGAAAAAAAAGCTTTCCAACTACTATAATCCTAAAATACAATTTTTTGTATTTTGCTACTAACCTAATAGAAAGGTCGTGAAAAATAATGAGCATGCTTAAAGAACGAGTCGATATCCTTATGTCGACGGAAACCATTACCGAACGTGCACAGGCTATCACACTTAAAACAATGGAAGCTTTTGTGAATTCCACTCAAGAAGAAGAGAAGTACCAAATGCTCATTACCCATTTGGCAATGGCTGTGACGAGGATGGACAGGGGAGAAGAGCTCTCAGCACCACCCGAGATGATAATGGAAGAGGTGCAACAATCTCCTTATATTAATGAAGCAAACAAACGGGTGGAATGGATTGAACAGCAACTGGGGGAGCCTTTGCCACAAGAGGAAAAAGCCTTTTTACAAATGCACTTTGTAAGCGTTTTAACCAATTAATCTATAAATCTGGAGGGATTCACTATGAAAATCGTAATTGGCGGGCAAGTAGAAAAAAGTGAAATTGAAAAGCTGGTCATCGAGCATGGCAATGGAAAGGTGGAAACACAAGTCAAGCCGGATTTGGAAGCTGCCATGATGTTGAAGAATGGACAGGCAGACTATTATGTTGGGGCTTGCCATACGGGTGGAGGCGGTGCACTTGCGATGGCCATTGCGCTTCTTGGGAAAAACAAATGTGCCACCATCTCCATGCCAGGCAAACCGCCGGTGCAGGGGAAGGTACAGGAGGCAGTGGAGCAAGGGGCAACAGCTTTCGGTTTTACAGGGGATCACAAGGAAAAAGCGGTGGAGCTACTATTGGCTGAGCTTTTAAAAAAGTAGGGAGAAACGGGGGAGTTTTTCATGGTATTAGAAGCAGGAATATTAATTTTACTAGGGGTAGTAGGAGCCGTCATGGCGAATATGGGGATTGCTGTTTTTAATGACGGCTTGAGACCGGTTGTACCGGAAAATCTGGAAGGGCGCATGTCGCGGAAAGAACTTTCTGTGACGGCATTTGCGATGAGTTTTGGACTTGTCATCGGATTTGGAATACCAATCTCCATCGCTGGCGGGATCTTGTTGATCCATAGTATTTTGCTAGGAACGGATATTATCGGGCTTTCTTTGAACAAGGGGAAAGTATCGACTGCTGTAGCCGGTCTGATTGGTGGACTTTACGGTGCTGGGGTTTATTTTGGCCTTCAGTTTGTGGTGGCAGGGTTTGAAAAGCTGCCGCTGAATTTCGTTGATGGGTTCAATCTAGTAGGCGCGCCGGTTGTCGTATCCTTCATGGTCTTCCCGGCGATTGCGATTGCGCTGCAATTTGGTGTGAAAAAAGGGATTATCGCATTTTTAGTTTCCGCTCTTGCACGACAAATCATTGTTTTCACCAACACAGAGCAGCTTATTTCTATCGGAGGAACGCCGGTGGTTTTAAGTCCGGAAGGGATCGCACTTGTCGTGGGAATGATTTTCTTGA
This sequence comes from Sutcliffiella horikoshii, assembly GCF_021991925.1. Lineage (GTDB taxonomy): Bacteria > Bacillota > Bacilli > Bacillales > Bacillaceae_I > Sutcliffiella_A > Sutcliffiella_A horikoshii_F. The sequence goes on from NZ_RXZI01000002.1 coordinate 424,479, forward strand.
TGACGTTTGCCATCCGGGAGAAATCGGATGATACGAGTTTGTCCACACTTGCGAGTCTGTTTGTGGACCGTGTGAATCGAATTAAAAAACATGTTTGGATTTTAATGGTCAGTGGGGCGCTTATTTCTGCAGCTGCCAACTATCTGATTGTTGCGGGAGATCCAATATCTCTTAATCTATTGTCAGAAGGAAAAATCTCTGAGGGTGCGATTGCTTCTTTTGCAAAAGCAATCGGATTTGTACCGCTGATTGCTAGTACTGCGATTGCAACAGGGGTGTATGGTCCTGCGGGATTCACATTCGTCTTTGGGGCAGGAATCCTGTCACCTAATCCAGTGGTTGCTGCCATTGCCGGCGCGCTGATTATTTTTGCGGAAGTTTGGCTGTTGACGTACTTGGCTAAGTTTTTGGATCGCTATCCTGGAGTACGTGCCTCAGGTGAAAATATCCGTACTGCCATGACACGGGTGCTTGAAGTGGCATTGCTGATTGGTGGAGCGAACGCGGCCAATGCGATTGTACCTGGTTTCGGGTTCTTCGCCATCGCCGGTATTTACTTGCTCAATGAAGCGGCTGGACGCCCGATTGTCCGAATGGCGGTTGGACCTCTTGGTGCCATTGCAGTAGGTATCATCGGAAACATTTTAGTGTTACTCGGTCTCTTTACACCGCCACAATAAACCTTGATTAGAAGGAGACGATCTACATGTATATTCAAACTATCTTTGGCCCGATTGCTCCGGAAGAGTTGGGGGTATGTGCGTGTCATGAGCATTTAAGCATTGACCTAAGCAGGATCAAAGGCGATCCGGATACAGCGCTGCAAAATGTGAGGCTTGTAACGGAAGACCTTAGAAGCTTTAAAGCACACGGAGGAAAAGCGGTTATTGAGGTAACCAATTATGGAATGGGCAGGAATATCCCTGCCCTTCTTCAAATAGGCCGTGAGCTGGATTTGCAGATTGTCGCAAGTACTGGCTGTTATAAAGATCCTTTTATCCCGGAGGACAGGACAAGCTACACACGGGATGATTTTTGCCAATGGATGATCGATGAAATTAAGCATGGAATGGACGGGACGGATATACTGCCAGGTGTCATTGGGGAAATCGGCAGCAGTCATAATAAATTCGAGCCGATTGAGCTGGAGCTTTTCCACGGGGCAATAGAAGCAGCAAAAGTTACGAAGCTTCCATTGTCCACTCACACCACACTTGGAACGATGGCCTTGGAACAGATCGACCTTTTTGAAAAAGAAGGACTGCCACTGCACCAGGTAATTATCGGTCACCAGGATCTGAATGAACAGGATGAGGTCGTCCTGGAGGTACTTGCTTCTGGTGCTTTTGTTGCACTGGACACAATCGGCAAGGAAAACTACCGGACAGATGCAGACCGCCTCGCGTCCCTCATGAAATTTTTAGAAAACGGTTATGAAAACCAGTTGTTACTATCAAGTGACCTGACACGCAATTCCCATATGCGGGCAAAAGGTGGACAAGGTTATGACGTGGTGCTCCGCAGCTTCATCCCAAGGTTAAGGGAACAGGGAGTGGAGGATAATGTGATCGAAAAACTACTAATAAAAAATCCTCAGCAAGCATTCAGCATACGAAAAGAGGCGAGCTTATGAGATATGCAGATTCCATTTTGCCTAATTTGAGCATGAAAGAGGCGCAGGCACTACAATTCCGTTTAATAGATGAGATTACGAGAGAATTTGCAGATAATGAATTTTTCCAGACAGGGGATGTGGGACTTCATCCAGCATATAACCGTCCATATGTGACCGCCCGGGTGGAGCGGGTGCTTGCCCAAACCTTTGATGCGGAGGCATGCGCCTTGGTCAGGGGGAGCGGGACTGGAGCAATCCGGATTATCTTAAGCCAGCTGTTGGAGCCAGGTGATACGTGCATCGTTCATACCGCACCGGTCTATATGACAACCAAAGAAACATTCAGGATGATGGGAATAAAGCAAAAGCAAGTAGATTTCAATAACTTGGATAAGTTGCGCGAGCATTTACATTCTGATAACGATTCCAGGGTCTTTTATGTACAGCATGCAAGGCAACAACCAACAGATACCTACCAATTGGATGAAGTCATTCAACTTGTAAAAGAAATACGCCCAGACCTTCCCATTGTTGTGGATGATAATTATTGTGCGATGAAAATGCCAAAGATTGGCGTTCAGTATGGCGCGGAGTATTCCACTTTTTCCGGCTTCAAGCTGCTTGGGCCACAGGGGATAGGGATTCTTTTGGGCAAAAAGGAAGCAATTGAACAGATTCATCACCGTAATTACTCAGGTGGCGGCCAAGTGCAAGGATTTGAAGCACATGAATTGCTAAGGAGCCTTGTTTTTGCACCTGTTATGCTTGCTACTCAAAACGAGCAGGTGGAAGAGTTGCGGGAAAGAATCGCTTCAGGCGAAGTCCCTCATGTCAAAGAGGTGTATATCACCAATTCCCAATCCAAAAATGTCATCGTGGAACTTGAACAGCCGATCGCTCAAGAAGTAATCAAGGCAGCTTCGGAGTTTGGTGCGGCTACTTACCCGGTCGGAGCCGAATCTCGCTTTGAATTGATACCGATGATTTATCGGGTTTCTGGGAGCTTTTTGGAAAGTCAGCCTGAACTGAAAGAGTATGGTCTGAGAATCAATCCGATGAAATCCTCGGCAAGCACGGTCATCCGTATCCTGAACCGTGTGCTTGAAAAAGTGGCGATGAGGTGATCAAACATGTTTCTTGATATGACACTGAAAAGAAATGAGGAGCTGGTGAGGACCGCGACAATACTTCACCGCAATGGCGATATTCCGGCCAATACCTATGTGCTGGACCTCGACCAGATCGAGGAAAATGTCCAAGCACTCTCTCGCTCCGCTTCCGAACATGGCATCACGCTTTATTATATGACCAAACAAATAGGGAGAAGTCCATTCATTGGTCAGATCATCGAGCAGAATGGGATGGAAAAAGCTGTCGGGGTGGATATCGATGAGGCGGCCATGCTAAAGGAGGGTGGCTGTAAGATAGGAAACCTCGGCCATCTTGTCCAGCCATCCAACAGCCAGTGGAAGTACGCCCTTGAAGAGCTCCAACCAGAAGTGATCACGTTATTTTCCTATGAAAGGGCCCAACAGTTATCAAAAGCAGCAATGGAGCTTGGGATACGGCAGGATGTCATTTTGCGTGTCATCAAACCAACGGACCAGGTGTTCCCAGGTCAGTTCGGCGGGTTTCTGTTGGAAAAGCTGAATGAGGAAATCAAGCGACTCACCACGCTACCTGGGATCCGGATCATCGGGATAACGAGTTTTCCGGTTTTTCAATTGAATGAAGAAAAGAATGGCATGGCGTTCACCTCCAATATCCAGACACTTCATCACGCAAAGGCCATCTTGGAACAGCATAATCTCGAAGTCTTGCAAGTGAATGCCCCAAGTGCCACAAGCTGCTATACCATGCCACTATTAAAAGAAAGCGGTGTGACACATGGGGAGCCTGGACACGCCATAACAGGGACCACCCCATTGCACGCGTATAGGGAGGACCTCGAAGAAGTGCCATCCATGGTGTACGTCTCGGAAATCTCCCATATGGACGAAGAGTTTGCCTATACCATTGCTGGCGGATTTTATGCGAGAGGGAACATGGAGTCTGCTCTATATGGAAGCGATGAAACAGCGATTCTCACTCAACGCACCCATACAGCCCTTGTTTCGCCTGAGAACATCGACTATTACGGGGCTCTTGAGAAAAAAGAGAACATGAAGGTCGGGGATACGGTGGTGTACGCTTTCCGCACGCAAATTTTTGTCACCCGAGCCCATGTGGCATTTGTGCGAGGGGTTCGCACATCAAACCCTGAAGTGGTCTATTTTCAGAGAAGGGGGCTGTAAGCGATGAAGAAAGTCACACTATTGATCCTGGACGGTTTTGGAGTAGGTGCAATGGAAGATTGCAAGACTGTCAAACCGGAGGACATGGAAGCAAACACGTATAGAAGCATTTGTGAAACAGTAGATTTAAAGATTCCCAACCTTCAAAGGCTTGGACTGGAGAAAATAGCGGATGGTACTGGGGTGCCTATTGCGGCACATGGAAAAAGCAATCTCGCCCATTATGGGGCGGACACCTATATGGGCCATCAGGAGTTGATGGGTAGCAAGCCAGGCAGGCCTCAAGAGAGATTGATGAAGGACATTGCCCCTGGATTGAAGGAAGCTTTGGAGGCTAACGAGTATAAAGTGGAATATCCAATAGAGGGAGTGCCTGTCCTTTTAGTGGAGGGTTCCGTGGTGATTGGAGACAATCTCGAATCTCAGCTCGGCAATATCATCAACGTGGTATGTGACCTTAACCAGATTACTTTTGAGGATGCCTGTGAAATTGGAAAAGTGGTGCGAAGCAATGTAGACACTAGCAGGGTCATCGTCTTCGGCAACACGACAACCTCCACCGAAATCATCCTATCCACCGTCCAGGAAAAAAATCCGGGACAATGGGGAGTGGACTCACCAAAAGCTAAAGTCTACGGCCCGGGCTATCATGTATTGCATCTCGGCTATGGTGTCGACAGCACGAAACAGCTCGCCTATCTTGCGGAAAAGAAGGGGCTACCAGTTTTCCGGATTGGAAAAACGGCAGATGTCATCCAGGCGGGTGGCTATGCAGACGGTGTGGTCGAAACAAAAGAGGTGTTACATCATTTCCAGGATAAGTACAACACAACAAAAGAAGAGGCTCTCTTCCTTGTGAATGTCCAGGAAACAGATCTTGCCGGTCACAAAGAAGACAGTACTTGGTACAAAGAAGTACTGGAAGAGGTGGATCGGTTTCTTGCTGCGTTCATCCCCACTTTAGGGAAAGAGGAGTTACTGATCATCACCGCCGACCATGGCAACGACCCAACCATTGGCCACTCCAACCACACCCGCGAACAAACTCCGATACTAGTTGTGGGAGAGGGGATATCTCCAGTCGATCTAGGAACCAGAGATACCATGGCAGATATTGCAGCGACCATCGCAGAATATTTAGACGTGGAACAACCGGAATTTGGGGAGAGTTTTTTAAAGTTGATGTAGTGTGGATGTGGGGACGGTACTTTTGCTCCTTTGCTTGGATGGCGAAGCAGCAAAAGTTCCGTCCCCACTTGAAGTTCTCTTCCGATATTTTTTGGCGCGTTTACCTTTCCATTTGTTTTTCAGAAATACCTTTATTTAAACAAACGTTCGATTAAACGAAGAAAACCAGTTGATAGATTGGGTGCTTTTCTTAGTTGTTTATTAATCAACTTTTCTTGATGGGTATATCACAATAGCAACTTCTACTTGATACCATAAAATAAAAATGGAAGAAGAATACCATCTAGATTCCCCCATATAATGATATGAACTTCATTTTGTAGCTACCCCGTAGGACCGCTGTAGTGAATATTCATCATGGAAATGGGGGAATCAAGTTGGATAAAAAGAAAGTATTAAAGATTGTTGGCATGGTGGTAGGAGCTGTATTGATCTTCTTTATTGGTGCGGCGATTGGCACTAGTGGGGCGAAGATAACGTTGGAGGAAAAAGTGTTGGAGCTCCGTACAATCGATCAAGAAATAGAAGCAATGGCAGCGGACCGTGATCAGCAGAAGACTGATATCGAGGAGGAAATCGCTTCACTGGAAGAGGCCAAGAAGGGTGTTGCAGAGGAGATTTCCGCCTTGCAAGATGAGAAGAGCGCTACAGAAGCACTGATCAAAGACAAAAAACAGATTGAGGACGACTTAACCGAGGCAAATGGTAAGCTTTCCGATATTGAGGCAGAGTTGGAAAAAGAGTTAGCGGAGGGAAGGAAAGAAGTAGAGGCTGAACTGGAGAGCTTGAATGGCGACCTTACTTCCTTAAAAGAAGAGATTGCCGGGAAACAAGCCGAACTTGATACCATTGTTGGTGGTATCAAGGAAAAGAAGGATGCTCCTAAAATTCTTCCTGCCGGCTACTTCGTCGTTGGTGTTGATATTCCCTCTGGCAGGTACAAGGTGACAACAAATGGCACAAGTGGAAGCAACTTTGTGGTGTACGGATCAAATGGTAGCCTCGAGGTTAACACCATCATCAGCAATAGAAATGACTTCGGAGTAAAAGAATACGTCGTCTGGCTGAACGATGGCATGATCATTGATGCAAGTGATACGTTTAAGTATGTGCCAGTAGAATAAAAGGACAGTTCTTCCGCTTCTTCCCCACTTAATAGAAGGGTGGCGGGAGCGGAAGAGCTCTCCCTCTATATCCTCTCTCTTCCATTCCGTTCAAGCTCCATTCGTTCCTGCTGTTGGTGGTGTAGGGCAAGTGGGTCTGTATAGATGCCATATATGTCGCCTTGTTTATATTTCTCTTCCGTTTTAGATCTCTGTATAGGCGAGGTCCGCTTTAAATCATGTGTTTTTCTCCTACCAATCCCTGGAAGTGCTACAGCAGTCATCAAAATCACCACCATGATCCCCCATATATTCCCCTGCACCACAAAATATAAAAATAAAAGTCCCATCAATATCAACCACATAGTAACCTCCAAAAGTAATGACCACATCACTACATATATGGCGATAACCTGTGAAATATGAGCGGAACGAGCAGGTCGGGTTCACGCACTCAGGAATTCACGAATCATTAAGACAGAGGGTAATCTCTCTGCTTTTTCTATTAATCTATCAAATTCCACACACCCAATAGGACACAAGTCCATGCATCCCAACGCATTATTCATAGAATAATAGAAAAGGTAGAGAGACGGGTCTCCGACTCTTCTCCCTTTAAAAGGAGGTGCAACAACATATGAAATGCTACTACTACGCAAGTTCAAGACATGACCATAACCATAACCATAAAATACACTGTAAACCAAAGCATAAAGAAAAGTGCCATTGCAAAAAGTGCAAGAACAATGTCAACATCAACCTCTTTGGAATAAGTATCAACATTGGAGGCAAAGGTCATTGCTAAGTGAATGGTGAAAAGTGTAAGGAATTGTTTACACCTCAAAGGAGGGCAGTGAAAACTGTCCTTTTCTATTTGTTTTTGATAAGGTAGGATAAAAAGGGGATCATTCCAATGAATCTGAGCGGCATACACCATATCGCCATCATCTGTTCCAACTATGAAAAATCCAAAGATTTTTATACCAATCTGATGGGGTTCCCCATCATCCGTGAGGTGTATAGGGAGGAGCGGAACTCCTATAAACTGGATCTTAGCCTCCCCGATGGTACCCAGCTTGAGCTATTTTCTTTTCCTAATGCTCCGAAAAGGCCAAGCTATCCCGAAGCGCAGGGCCTCCGCCACCTGGCATTTAAAACTTCAGATATCATAGCGACAGTAGAGGAGTTGGAAGAAAAGGGGTAAAGGTGGAACCCAAAAGAATAGACGAATACACTAACAACAAGTACACATTCTTTTCCGATCCAGATGGCTTGCCAATTGAACTCTACGAGGTGTAGATTCCAACGCCAACACAAAAAATGCCAAGTACCGTAATGATATTCCGGCACTTGGCTTTCTTCAACAGGTCACAAAAAAGCAGATGAACTCGATGGTCGTACTCTTAAAGGTAAACATAACGAAGCTAAATACCAGAGGATAGAAGTTGGAAGAGAGACCTGCGCTTTACCTGACTATCCGTTTCTTACGCACTAACTTTTACTTGGGACTGGCGGCTAACTGCTTTTAAAATAAACATCTTGTCCTGTGCCGTTAACATTCTCCAGCTTTTCACTTTAATTTTCATTTAAACTTCCCCCTTGTCATCTTTTTCCGATTAAACATCTATAGTTGAAAAATACCTTTTATTAACATGATATAAACAACAAAAAATCCAACATTTTCCGCAAATTATTGCTAGATTACTGGATGTTTTTATCGAATAGATGCAGAAATAAGTAGGTTTATGTAAGTTAGAGAAAAGTGGACATTTACAGGATTTATTTACCATTTTCGCTTTATGGGAAAATAATATAATATTTTACTATTTTATCCTGATGGGCATCATGATAAAATTAATACTTGTTGATAGGATTTTGTCATGGATTTTTTGAAACTAACCATGGCTACTATCCGTATAAACTACTAAAGCAATAAAACAACTACATAAACAAGAGGAGGAACAAAAAATGAAACGTACAGCAGAAATAGTAATGACTGTTATCGCAGTGATCATCAGTGGGATTACCGCACTTTTTGGATTATTGATGAACTTCGGCTTGTCCAGTCCTGAGTTTACACAGATGATGGAGGAAGAAATGGCAACCGACCCGGCGGTGGAAGAAGTGGACATGGCGGCATTCATGGACATGCTGGCATTAGCTGGCCCGACTTGGATCGCAGTAGGACTTCTCTCTTTAATCCTTGGTGTAATTGCTATCATCGCTCTAAAAGGCAACAAAAAGCCAGTGCTTGCGGGAGTCATGCTGATCTTGGCTGCACTTGTCATCGGAGTCGGGACATTTGGATTGGGATTCATTCCAGCCCTTCTTTACTTGATTGCAGGTATCATGGCATTTGCGCGCAAACCAAAAGTGACAGAACAGCATATCTAATGTTAATGAACAAAAAGATGGCAGAGAGGGAGACTTCTCTGCCATCTTTTTTGTGAAATGGGTAATAAAATGATAGTTTAGGAACTTTCTGTAGCTTTCATCCTGCGTAACTTCCCCCTAACGGAAGTTTATTTTCTGTTAGCCAAAAATACTTTCCATTCAACATCATTTATTTTCCGTTAGGCCAAATTTATTTTCCATTAAAAAAATATACGAGCCGTTCGACACATACCCCACTTATTCGACACACTTCCTCAATCCCTAAAACAACCTTAAAATCAACAAAGAGGCCCAAAATTCCCAGGGCCTCTTTCAATCTGTTTATCTTAGCTGCTGCTTCTCAAGATCTAACAAGTTAAATCTTGAATCTTCGTTCTGCATTGAATGGCTTCTGACTTATGTGCTTCCGCTTTTTCCACTAGTTGATGCTTCATGTCTTTATCCAGACAATCGTTGGCAATCACCGTGAAATAATGGGCTCGCATAGTATGCCAGAAGTACTGTAAGTTTCTTACGGTCTTCATAGCAGGACCTCCTTTTCGCTCATAAATCAACGGAGGTTGGTGCGGGTAACTGGCTAACTGGTTCACCACGGAAGGCAAACGGAAGTCCCTTTAGTTTTGCGTCACTAGCTTTCACTAGTTTTGCCTTTTTCCATGATTTATGAAAAGTACATACCTATTGTAGTCTTTTAGGAGGTGTAAGGACATAGGACTTATGGAGTGTTTTTGTCGTATTTTGTCGGCGGTGGGGGGCATTCAATTATCAATTCCCACAACACTTCTTATACTTCTTCCCACTCCCACAAGGACAAGGGTCATTCCTTCCCACTTTCTTTCCAGTGTCAAAACTTACCACGTTGTTCCGAGAAGGTGCTACTGTAGGCTTATCAGAAGTAATTTCATGGGGAGCATACCCTTTCAGGAACCACTGTTTCGTGTTGTTATAAAAATGCATCAACTCATTTATGACTATCTTGGCAGAGTCCATGCTTTCAAACACAACATCTTCAGACATTACTCTTACTACTTCATTTGGCATATATCCCTGCTTAAACATGGATTGGCATTCTATAGTGTGGAGATCTGCTTCCTTTTGGGAAAGGGAACACTCTTTCCTTAATAGGGCAGAGACCTTCTTAAAACTCGCTGTCCGTTCGACGTAACCTTCTTCCCCTGCACGGAGTAACTCTTTTTTGGTAAAAGGATAAAAGTTCTGGCTCGGTCTCATTTCTTGCTGCTCTAATATCATTTTAGGCTGCATTACTTCATAATGGGAAAAACCGTGTTCATCATGATAATGGGATTTATAATAGAGCTCCGCTTCCTTAATGGTGTAGAGGAAGCGACGAAAATCCTTCATCTCCACCAACTCTTCTTCTATCATATGGAAGAACTGATCATCGCTTAGCGTGCCGTAATAATATAGCATCCCATGGGTAACCTTAATCCATTCTGTATTTTGCTTCGTGATAGAAGACCATGTTGGATCCATTAAAATATCTTTTAAGGCCTCAGTCAATTTAGGGTCAGATGGGAGGGCAAGCTTATTTTGTCCTTCTTCTGATACTAGATAAATGAAGCCCGTAGCTTGAAAGAAATAGAGTTGATGGATTTCCAATGTTTCAGTGGAAGCTTGCCCATTATGGAAGACAAGTCCTTTCAGGATTTTCATACGATGCTCATCCCAAGTCAAAAGAAGATCTTCCAAACGCTTGGGGATCTCCTCCGCCAACAAGTCAACTAGCGGTCCCTTGTTCAGGCTGCTTGCATTCTCAATCCCATAATTCTTGCGCAAGGTGTGTAGGTCTTCTTTTGTTTTAAAAGATAAAGCATCCTTTAAGGTGAAAGGAAGAGAGAGATTAATAGTTAACTCATCCACCAGGTTCTGTATTTGATCCACCTCCAGTGGTTATTTTTTATCTAGTATAACCTTTTACGAGTAATTCTAACATGGGCGGGCCTTACAATATAGAGTTCTGCCTTAATAGCCAAGGTCTTTAGTCGGATAAAAGCAGTTACGCCCAGAAAGTTATTGATTATTAAGAAAACTCATAGTATCTTTAATACTAGATAGGTTGGTAGCGTTTGCATAGAAAGGCATAGTTTGCTAGATGTTTGGGAATCAATGTGTGCAAATTTGCGCAAACGATTTCACGTTTATAGAAACATCACCAACACCAAGCTAATTATTTTTCTGTGCAACTTTGTGCAAACGCTTCCGCATTTTAGCAAGACAAGAAAATCATAGTATTGAAAGGGGCAGGGATATGAAGAGAAGGGTTCAAAGGGGAATGGCTGTTTTACTTTCCGCTCTACTTGTTGTGTCCATGTTTGCGGGGTACCTACCTACTAAAGCGGTAGCCGAAACTGGAAATAAGAAGATAGTGTTCAGCTATGAACGGCCTGATGGGAATTATGAAGGATGGAATCTGTGGGTCTGGGGGACTGGTGTGAAGGATGACCAGATAGACTTTACAGAATTCAAGGATGGAAAGGCATATGCCGACATTGCAGTTAGTAATAATGCGGATAAAGTCGGTTTTATTATCCGAAAAGGAAATTGGGAAGAAAAGGACGTGGATAAGGATCGTGAGATAAAGGTCAACAAAAACGATGACATCACCAAAGTTCACGTAATAAGCCAGCAGGAAACATTCACGCAAGTTCCTGATGGAAGCGCACCTGTGGTCGCGGACGGAAGCGCAGATTTCTTTTTCCGTGATAAAGACCTGTACGCAGCAGGTGAAATGGACAAGGTCGAAAAGGTCGAGCTAGCGATTTTAGGTGAAACATACGAAATGAACGCCGAGCAGGATAAGGAGCGTTTTACTTATACAGTAAAAGACCTTCCTATAGGCGAGCATGAATATACTTATTTGGTGACAGTGGATGGAGAGACAAAGGAAGTAAGTGACCCATATAACACGGTGGATGGAAAGTCTGTTGTGAAGTATGTTACCTCCGACGTTACACTGACAGCATCTACTACGCCGGAAAAAGTAGATTACAACCAAAACGCAGTAGTGTCGGTGGATGTGGAATCGGAAGCAGGAACAAAAATCCGTGAACTATCTATCAATCTGTCAGAAATCGGCGGCAAAGAGAAAGTGGCCATCGATCCTGCACTGAATGAATTAACAGTCGCGGTCAAACAGAGTGTAACAGCAGGTGTGAAAACCTTGCCGATAACAGCGGTAGATGAATTCGGAAATCGCCACGAAGGCTCTGCAACCCTCGAGGTTCAGGCACGCACCTTCACTGGTGAAGAGGCGGATTTTGATTGGGATCAGTCGGTGGTTTATTTTATGCTGACAGACCGATTCTTTGATGGGGATGCCTCTAACAATGACCCACATGGAATTGGCTATGATACAAGCAAATCTGGTACATACCAGGGTGGGGATTTTAAAGGGATCACACAAAAACTTGATTACCTGGACGAGCTTGGAATCAATACGATCTGGATCAGTCCGGTTGTCGATAACATTAAATATGACGTGCGACACACCGACGGACCGGATACGCCATATTATGCTTACCATGGCTATTGGGCGGATAATTTCGGGAAATTGAACCCGCATTTCGGTTCCATGGATGACTTCCATGAAATGATTGACAAGGCACATGAACGCGGAATCAAAATCATGGTCGATGTCGTACTGAACCACACAGGTTACGGGTTGAAACCTGGTGACAGCAGCAGTGTGGCGAACTTCCCGACAGACGAAGACCGTGCGCGATTTGACGGAATGCTTCGAGATGGCGGTTCGGATACAATCCGAGGCGAGCTAGCTGGCCTACCGGATTTTCTAACGGAAAATGCGGATGTCCGTGAGCAGGTGGTTCAATGGCAGACGGACTGGATCGAAAAGTCCAGAACGGCAAAAGGCAACACGATTGACTATTTCCGTGTTGACACGGTTAAACACGTGGAAGACACCACTTGGATGGCGTTTAAAAATGCCCTGACAAAAGAGATGCCAGAGCACAAGCTGATTGGGGAAGCATGGGGAGCTAATGTCAATGACGACCAAGGCTACCTGAACAGCGGAATGATGGATTCCTTGTTAGATTTTGAGTTTAAGAACTATGCCCGTGATTTTGCAAACGGACAACTAGAAGCGGTTCAGCAAAAGCTCGAGGCACGCAATAGCAAATTGAATAACACAGCAACCCTTGGTCAATTTTTAGGAAGCCATGACGAGGACCGTTTCCTTGAACTGGTGGGTGGCGACCTTGGGAAGTACCAAGTGGCAGCATCCCTTCAACTGACGGCAAAAGGACAGCCTGTCATCTATTATGGGGAAGAGCTGGGCTTGCCTGGTAAGAACGATTATCCTTATTATACCAACCGTCAGAATATGCCATGGGACGACGTGGAAGGCAATGAAACATTAGAGCATTATAAAAAAGTTCTTGCGTTCCGTAACGAAAATCCAAACACATTTGCTAAAGGGGACCGTGAGAAGGTAGCGGGATCTGATAGTGACAAATTCTTGGTATTCTCCCGCACATATGGAGAGAATTCTGTATATGTAGGATTGAATACAGCAGCTACAGCAAGAGACGTTACCCTTAACTTTGGTTCCTCCGAAGCAGTGGTGACCGATCATTATTCTAATCAGGAGTACCAAGCAAATGAAAATGGACAAGTAACCTTCACGATTCCAGCGATGGAAGATGGGGGAACTGTCTTGCTTGAAGTGGAAGGAGCAGGGCCGCCTGTAGAGGAAGAGCCAACGGAACCGGGTGAAATCGGCGAAAACACGCTTCGCATCCATTATCAACGCACAGACAACAGCTACGAAAACCTTGGCTTATGGCTATGGGGAGACGTGGCGGCACCTTCTGACAACTGGCCATCAGGCGGTACACCATTTGAAGCTGGAAATGTCACGGATTATGGTGCATATATTGATGTAGAGCTGAAAAGTGGTGCACAAAACGTTGGATTCCTAGTCCTGAACAGAACAAACGGGGACAAGGACGGCGGAGATAAAGGGGTCGAGCTGTTCAGTCCAGACCTAAATGAAGTATGGATCAAGCAAGGCTCTGATGAAGTATTCTTATATGAGCCGGTGGACCTACCGGCAAATACGGTCCGCATTCATTATGAAAGAACGAACGCCGACTATGACGGTTGGGGTTTATGGAACTGGGAGGATGTCGAGTCGCCATCTGACGGCTGGCCGAACGGTGCCGCGGATGCTGCAGGAATTGGAAAATACGGTGCTTATTACGACATCAAGTTAAAAGAAGATGCAAACAAAATCGGCTTCCTTTTTGTTAACAAACAAACAGGGGGACAAACAGGAGATATGAGTTTTGATATGCTGAAGCAATACAACCAACTTTTTGTAAAAGAGGGCGAGGATAAGGTCTACACGAACCCTTATGGAACGGTACCATTGGCGCTTGTTTCCGGAGAGGTCTTGTCAGACAAACTGATTAGCCTTACTTTTACCAAGACAGATGGATTAAATGTAGAAGAATTAAAAGAGCAATTAGTAATAAAGGATGTTGATGGGAACGATGTGTCCTTCACGGATGTGACCATTGAAGGCCCGAAAACGGTACATGTACATGGTGAGTTTGATTTGGAAAAGATACCATTTGCCGTGACATATGGCGACAGGACTATTTCTGTAAAATCGGGTTGGAAACTGATAGATGAAATGTATGCCTATGACGGCAAGCTTGGGGCAGAATTGCATGAAGACGGAACGGCCACGTTAAAAGTATGGTCGCCAAAAGCGGACAATGTGTCTGTGGTACTTTATGACAAGGATGACCAGAACGAGATCGTTGACACGATTGAGATGGCGAAAGGGGACCGTGGTGTTTGGTCTGTCAAGCTATCAGAGGAAAATACAGGCTTAACTAGTTTAAAAGGCTACTATTATCATTATGAAATTACGCATGGTGATGTAACGAATCTAGCGTTAGATCCGTATGCCAAATCAATGGCAGCATGGAACAACGAAGCGGGAGACAAGGTCGGAAAAGCGGCGATAGTGGACATCGGCTCCATTGGGCCTGAGCTTGATTATGCTGACATCCCTGGCTTTGAAAAGCGCGAAGACACCATCATCTACGAGGTGCATGTACGCGACTTCACATCCGACCCGAATATCGGCGAGGACCTGAAAGCACAGTTCGGTACATTTGCTTCTTTTGTAGAAAAACTGGATTACATTCAGGAGCTTGGCGTCACCCACATTCAATTGTTGCCGGTGATGAGTTATTACTTTAGCAATGAATTTAAGTCTGGGGAGCGCATGCTAGAGTATGCTTCAACAGGGACGAATTACAACTGGGGCTATGACCCTCACAGTTATTTCTCCTTATCCGGTATGTACTCGGAGAACCCTGAGGATCCGGAATTGAGAATTAAAGAATTCAAGAATCTGATCAACGAGATTCATAAGCGCGATATGGGTGTGGTGCTCGATGTGGTGTTCAACCATACGGCACAGGTCCACATTTTCGAAGACCTTGTACCAAACTACTACCACTTCATGGATGCGGATGGAACTCCTAGAACAAGCTTCGGTGGCGGTCGCCTAGGAACGACACATGAAATGTCCCGCCGCGTGCTGGTGGATTCCATCAAGCACTGGGTCGATGAGTACAAAGTGGATGGATTCCGTTTTGACATGATGGGAGACCATGATGCAGAAAGTATCCAGATCGCTTTTGACGAAGCGAAAAAATTGAACCCGAATATTGTGATGATCGGGGAAGGGTGGGTAACATTTGCTGGGGACGAGGGCGAACCGGTCCAGGCTGCCGACCAGCAATGGATGAAAGACACGGAAGCGGTCGGAAGCTTCTCCGACGAATTCCGTAACGAATTGAAATCTGGCTTCGGAAGCGAAGGACAGCCCCGCTTCATCACAGGTGGCGCGCGTAACGTGCAACAAATTTTCGATAACATTAAAGCACAGCCGTATAACTTTGAAGCGGATCAACCAGGTGATGTGGTGCAATACATCGAAGCGCATGACAACCTGACGCTATACGATGTCATCGCCCAATCGATTAAAAAAGATCCAGAAATTGCGGAAAACGATTTGGAAATCCATAAGCGTATCCGAGTGGGTAATGCAATGGTGTTGACGTCTCAAGGGACGGCGTTCTTACATGCCGGACAGGAATTTGGACGTACGAAGCAATGGAGAGCGGAGGCAACGGAAGCGCCATACAAGTCTACGTATATGACGGATGCTAATGGCAACCCGTTCGTCTATCCGTATTTCATTCACGATTCCTATGATTCCTCGGATATCATCAATCGTTTTGATTGGGAAAAGGCGACAGATGCGGAGAAATACCCTGTCAATAACGTGACCCGTGACTACACGAAAGGCTTGATCGAGCTGCGTCGTTCAACGGATGCTTTCCGTTTGGGCTCTCGTGAGTTGGTAGATTCAAATGTAACGATGGTGACGGCCCCAGAAATCAAGGAGCAAGACCTGGTTGTTGCATACCGCAGCGTGTCGACTGCTGGTGTGGAGTATTACACATTCGTAAATGCTGATACCTCTAGTAGAACATTGACGTTAGAGAAGGGCTTAACGGAAGGTGTGGTAGTGGTTGATGCGGACGAGGCTAATGTTGCTGGAGTAACGGGGCCGACTGGTTTTGAGCTTTCTTCAGGCAGCATCACCATTGAGCCATTGACGACCGTTGTTGTCCGTGTAGGAGAACAGGAAGGAACGGACCCGGATGATGGGGACGGAGATGGTAACACTCCTCCGCCTGGCAACGGAAATGGCAACAAGCCGGGGACACCGCCAGGCAAAGGTGGCGAAAACCCGGGCAAAGGCAATGAAAAAGGAAATGGCAAGAACGATAAGACACCACCTGGAAAAGGTGGGGGGAACCCAGGTAAGGGGAACAAGCTTCCTCTCACCGCAACTTCTTCCTATAATAATATGCTACTTGGAACGGTAATGCTCGTTTTTGGTGGAGTGTTGTTCTTTTGGAGAAGAAGAGTGGAATTGAAAGAAAGAGCCTGATAAAATAGAAAAAAGTGTGGCAAGGGAATATCCCGCCACACTTTTTCATTTTTATCAGGCACTATTTATTGTAGATTTATGATCCACTATACGTTATTTTCCATACAGCCCATATTAATTTCCAAACTAACAAAATTCATGCCGTTCTCCACAATTAAAAATAACTTAAAATCCTCCTGGTTTAAACAAACTCCGTAATACCAAAGTGCAAGCACCAACGGCCATTCCCTTTTTTCCTAAAGTGGAGCATTCAATGGCTTCAGCGCCAGGGGAGCTTTTCAGGGTGCTCCTTTCCACCATGGTGCGGATCGGAGAAAGAATGAGATCTCCTGCATCGAAAAGCTTTCCTTCTAAGATAACCTTAGATGGGGTAAAGATATTAATGAAATTGGCGATGGCCAGACCAAGGTAGCGACCTGATTCCTCAAGGGATTCTAGTGCCAGTTGGTCCCCTTTTTCAGCCGCCCGGAATATCATTTCAATATCCCACTGGGTGTCTTCATTCATTTCTGCAGCCAATATAGAATCGCGCCCTAACCGTATGCCGCGCTTGACACGCTCGAGCACTGCCGCCTCTGAAGAGAATGCTTCTAGGCATCCATAGTTGCCGCATTTACATCTGGGACCATTCACATCGACGATGGTATGGCCGATCTCTCCTGCGCTGTTATATACGCCATTATAGATTTTATGATTCAGGACAATGCCTGAACCAATCCCTCTTCCTACACTTATACAGATAAAATCGGATACATCTTTGCCTTTACCGTACCAACTTTCCGCCAGTGTCAGAGCCCTTACATCGTTTTCCATAAGTACCGGAATGGAGAACTTTTCTTCTAAGGTCTTCTTAATCGGGATATTCGACAAGTTTAAATGAGGTGCGAAAATGGCTATTCCGTTCTCTGGATCCACTAGGCCGTGCATGGCCACACCGATACCGATGATGGAGGAGTGGAGGAGGTCATTTTCATCTAAAGTGATTTGAATGCATTCTTTTAGCATGGTTAGAAATTCTACCTCACTTGGAGTATTCCAAACCTCTCTATCTTTACTGTAAATAATCTCCCCATCAAGGTTGGAGATGACAGTGGTGATGACCTCAGCAGATCCATATATGCCAATAATAAAGTAGTTTGATGAATTAAGGGTTAGCATGATCGGCTTTCTTCCACCTTGTGATTTCGCGAAGCCGGTTTCTTCTTTAATAAAGTCCGCCTCCAGCAGTTCCGAAACGATGCTGCCAACTGTAGGAGGAGTTAATTTTGTCAGTTTTGCAATTTCGGCTCTGGAAATCGGTCCCTGTAAACGGATCAAATTCATAATGGCAGACTTGTTAAGTGATTTCATTCCTTCAAAGCTACCAGTTTTCGGTATAAAAGACATATTTGTTCCTCAATTCTATAAAAATTCTTAAATGCTTTTAAAAAAGCGATTGGCTGCACGTGGAGCTCCTAGTTGTTCCAAGGTCTGATTAACCCTCTCCACTTAACATTATAATCAAAACTGTATTCATTCGGATTATATTTGTGTAATAAAAAGGAAAGAGAATTATAGGAAATTAAAGCCAACAAGCCGCTCCATGCAATGAGCATGATGGTCAAAACGCTGCATATAAAGGTAGTGATTAGAATATATAATGCGATATTAAAGGTAAACGAATAATTCTCCGTTACTAGCTTCCAAGACTGTTTGACAATGGTGGTCAAATCTTGCTCTTCCTGTATGATCATTAAAGGGAACATATACAGGACAATGAGGTTCCATATAATCAGTATATATATGAGAAGGATTCCAATAATATTGGCCGCAACACTTCCATTTGTAAAGAGGATAATAGTATAGACGGTTCCAGGTACCATGATAAATAGATACAGGAGAGATAACTTCATCCCAATCCCAATGTGTTGATGAACTGCTTGGAAATAGTCCTTTACAGTTATACTGTGACCTTTCTTTCTTTTAATTATAACGGAGAACAGCCCAGCGGTTGCTGGGCCAAAAGTCAGGATTGGCAGCATACAAAGCCACCAAAGGATAGTGAATTTAATGATCGTGCCCAGCTGTTGATAGCCTTCAAATACAGAACGGTTAAAAACAATCCATGCATTCTTCATGGCTTATCCTTTTATTCCTGATAACGCAATACCTTTTACAAGGAAGCGCTGTGCAAAAATAAACAGAATAATAACCGGAAGGGCAGAGAAAATCGTAGCGGCCATCAACTTGGCAAACTGTATATTGAATTGTCCTTGCATGATAGCAAGTCCTACTGGTAATGTCCTCATTTCTGCACTTGAAGTCACGATCAATGGCCATAAATAGTCATTCCAGTTCCCCATGAATGTAAATAGGGCCAATACAATCAAGGCAGGTTTAGCAAGTGGAAGGATAATCTTCCAATAAATTGTGAAGCTTGATGCTCCATCAATTCTCGCCGCTTCTTCGAGTTCCATTGGGATTCCAATGAAAAATTGGCGAAGAAGAAAGATGCCAAATACACTCGCAAGGCCAGGGAAGATCATGGCTGCATAGTTGTTGGTCCAGCCAAGTGAACTTACAAGTCCATATAAAGGAACGAGATTCATGACAGGAGGAATCATCATGGTTCCCATCAAAGCCCAAAATAACACGTCTCTCCCTTTAAATTTCAGGCGGGCAAAGGCATATGCAGACATGGAATTGAATAAAAGCATCAATCCTGTATGAATGGTTGCTATGAAAAAACTGTTCCAAAACCATCGTAGTATCGGAACGTCATTTCTAGCAAATACATCTGTGAAATTTTTGAAAGTAATGGTATCCGGTATCCAGCGGATCGGCCAGGATATCGCTTGGCTCTCAGGCTTTAAAGATGTGGAGATGACCCAAAGGAAAGGGATGATCCAAAATAGAGCCGCGATAGATAAAAAGAGGAAACTGAATCTTTTGGATGATTTATCTTTTATTGCCATTTTCTTCGCCTCCTGTCTTATTTCTCTTTCATCATCAGTTTAAATTGAATCATGCTGATACTCAGAAGTATCAGTCCAAGCACAACAGACATGGCAGCCGCCAAACCTGCCCTTGGATTTCCGCCTGTGAATCCTACTTCATAAATATATAAAATTAATACTCTCGTTTCATACCCTGGTCCACCGCCTGTGGCAAGCTGCGGCTGTGCCATGACGTTGAAGGAGGCAAGAGTCGTGATGATCAGGACAAAGGCCATCGGTCCCCTCAAACCAGGCAAGGTTACATGAAAAAATTGCTGGATCTTGTTCGCACCATCGATTTTTGCTGCTTCATACAAATGATCCGGAATTTCACCCAAGGCAGCCAAGAACAGAATCATATTGGTCCCGATCGTCCACCATATCGTCATGACCACCAGTGAAACCCATACCCAAGGAGTCCTTGTGAGCCAAGGGATATTATCAAGACCCAATTGCCCTATGTAGTAGTTCACTAACCCTGCATTTGTATCAAGTAGCCAAATCCAGATCAATACTACAGTGACAACAGAAAATAAACTTGGGGCATAGAATAGTGCCCTGAAAAAGTTATGCCCTGGAGGTCGCGCGTTAATCGCTACTGCGATGAATAAAGGAATGATAACTAAAAATGGAACGGAAATTATAACGAATAGCAATGTGGCCCGGAAGGCAGACCAGAAATACGTAAAAAAGAGGCTATCCTTATTCCACAGGATGTTCGCATAGTTTTCCAATCCTGCAAACCTCATGTCGGTAAAGAAGTTCCAATTGTGAAAGCTGATATAAAGTCCGTTCAAGGTTGGATAGGCAAGGAAAATGATAAAAAAGAATAGATGAGGACCTATAAATAATAAGGGGATTAGTTTTTCTTTCCAACTTTTCCTTTTACGGAAAGGCTGGCTGTTTTTGGCTTCCAATGTATTCATTTGCAACCCTCTCCCATGAATAATGAATATAAGGAGGGGGACCCTCCTTATACATTAGTGATGATTATTATTGTGATGCTTCTTTCGCGTTGGCTTCTCCCTCTTTTGCTGCTCGTTCCAAAGCGTCCGCAGGAGAAAGTTGATTTAGCATCGCTTCATCGACTGCAGGTCCTGTAGGTCCCCAAGCATCTCCATAGAAAGGAGTGGCAGGAGGGAAGACGAAGTTTTGTTGTGATGCTTTGTATTGATGTTCAAGGGCTTTGAATTCTTCGCTCTCAAGGACAGAATATTTTGCAGGTACCTGTCCGGCTTTTGCCCATTGTAAACTGTTTTCGGATACATACTTGATAAACTTCATCGCAGCTTCGAGTCTTTCTGGATCTTCGTCTTTTTGGGCCGGTATAACAAAGTTATGAGAACCTGCCCAAACTGCTTCTTGATCTCCGAAAGCCGGAACTGGTGCCGTTGCAAAGTTAAGTCCATCTTGCTCTTCAAACCCTGCAATCATCCAGATGCCGTTCAGATGGAATGCGCTTTTCCCTTGGCGGAATAGTGTAACTTCCCCATCAGCTTGAACGTCTGAAGGTGATACTTTATGTTCATAAACAAGATCCACCATCTTTTGAAGCGCTTCTTCTCCCTCTGGTGAATTATAGAGAGGAGTAAGTCCGTCTTCACTCACAGATTGACCTCCATGAGACATTAAGGAAGTATAGAAGATCATATTACTTGGCCAGAAAACAGGCATCGCAATTCCCCAAGCATCTGTCTGTTCTTGCACTGCTAAAGACATTTCCAATAGTTCATCATACGTTTTTGGCGCTTCTGTGTAGCCTGCTTGTTCAAGTAGGTCTACATTATAAAACAAAGTCAGGGGATGTACATCCAATGGAATCCCATATCGCTGGTCTTCATAAACCCCTGCATCCCATACTTCTTCAATAAAGTCCCCTTCACTTAAACCTATGTCACCAGCCAGGTCATCTAATGGAGTCAACAGCCCGTATCTTGCATATCCAGCAATCGAATCTAAATGCATAATAGCAATATCAGGTGCTTCTCCGTTTGTTACAACAGTTCTATACTGATCGTAAAAATTCCCCCATGGCATCGTTTGTGTGTTAATTTTAATCTCGCCTTTGTGTGCTTCGTTAAACTCGTTGATGATTTTACCGATGTCCTCACCGTCCGGACCAGTAAACCCATTCCAGAACTCCAAGGTAATTTCCCCATCATTCCCGCCACTGTTAGCGCCATTGCTACAACCTGCAAATATCAACGACGAACAGATCAGTAACAAGAACATTACTTTTAACCCTTTCATCACATAACCCCCTATGTTCTTTTGGATAAAAATTTATGGAAGGATGAGAAGTCATCCGTATTCCCGGTAATAGTCCGTTTCGTAACCCAAAGCCAGCAAGCTTAAAAAAGTAGTTTGTAAAATAAATTTATTATCTTGGGATTTATGATAACGCATACATTATTAACTGGCAACATTAATTTACAAATAAATTTAAATATTATAAAAATATAAAGAGGATTAACTGTACTGTCTCTGCAGTTTCCTCCATAATAAATGAATTATTCACAATATTTAAATAATATCTTACAAAAGTCATGAGTACCTGTTATTATCTAAATTAAGTTTATTAATTAAATTTACTTTCTTAGAGGGGGTAGTTGAATGAATCGTAAGTGGTGGATTGGTAGTGGACTGATATTGGTTGTGTTAGCTGGGATCAGCTTTCTTGTAATCAATAATGTTTCCCAAACGAAAGGACTGGAATATCAAAATCCGATATTTGAACCGGTAATTGCGGATCCTTCCATTGTGGAAGGAGAGGACGGTTATTATTATGTGTATGGAACAGAAGACAATTGGGGAGACGGAATGGGTGCAAGGGTTGTCCCGATTGTACGTTCAAAGGATCTTGTAGAATGGGAATATGCGGGCGAGGCATTTACAGAAAAACCAGCCTGGAAGGAAGAGGGGGGGATATGGGCACCGGATGTTTCCTTTTTTAACGATAAATATTATATTTATTATTCTCAATCCACGTGGGGAGATGCAAACCCAGCTATTGGCGTTGCGGTAGCAGATAATCCTGAGGGACCTTTTGAAGATAAAGGAAAGTTATTTGATAGTAAGGAAATAGGTGTGAACAACTCTATTGATCCGCAGCTATTTGTAGAGGAGGATGGGACGGCCTATCTTTTTTGGGGGAGCTGGCATGGAATATGGGGCATTGAATTAAGTGAAGACGGCTTAACCTACACCGGAGACAAATTTCAAATTGCGGGAACTGATTTTGAAGCGCCTTATATTGTGAAACGGGACGATCATTATTACTTTTTTGGTTCAATGGGTTCTTGCTGTGAGGGACAATGGAGTACATATCGAGTGGCGGTTGGACGTGCTGAAACAGTAAATGGACCTTATTTTGATAAGGACGGCAAGGACATCATGGATACTAGTGGAACCCTCCTGTTAGAAGGGGGAGATCGTTTTGTTGGACCGGGACATAATGCCATTATAACAGATGGGGAAGGTCAGGATTGGATCATTTATCATGCGATTGATAAAGAAACACCGTGGATTGGCAGTGGAACAACGAGAAGGCCATTAATGTTGGATAAAGTGAAATGGGAAGACGGTTGGCCAAGTATAAAAGGAGGAAAGCCGGGAGAAGGAACCCTTGTGGGTCCAGTGACAAATAGATGATTTTTAATAGAATATTAAGAAAAATCTTGAAACCATTTGCCTGGTAGCGTAGTATGAAAACAAGTTAATAAATTTAATTTACTAACAGTTAATTTGAAAATATTCTTAGAGGGGGGACATCTTTATATGAACATTCAAATCTCCGCGCTTTCTCCAGAGCAAAAGGTGAAAAGTTTGCTTCAGCAAAAAGGGTATGATGGACTCTTGGTCCGCAAAAGGCAGAACTTCTCGTGGCTTACAGAGGGAAAAGTCAATCATATCGTCAATACCAGTGAATATGGTGTAGCTGATCTCTTGCTTTTGGATGATAAAAAATATTGCATTACTGTAAAAATGGAATCTAGAAGGATCATGGAAGAGGAATTAGAAGGGCTTGGATATGAACTGGTGGAATGTGAATGGTATGAAAGCACAACACCATTGATTAACAGGCTTTGTAAAGATAAAAAGGTGGTTTCAGACACCAATATGAAAGGCATGAAGGATGCTTCCTCAGAGCTGGTGCAGCTCAGGAGTCAATTATCTGAGAGGGAACGGGAACAATACCGCTGGCTTGGTCAATTCTCAGCAAATACCCTGGAAGGTGTCGCAAGGGAAATTCAGCCTGGCATGTCAGAGTTTGAAATAGCTTCTTTAGTCGCAACAAAAACGATAAAAGAGGGAGTGAACCCTCAAGTGATCCTTGTTGCAACAGATGAACGTATTTACAATTACCGTCATCCTATCCCTACCGAGAAAAAGCTTGATAAATATGCAATGTTAGTCCTTTGTGCAGAAAAAGGCGGACTTGTTGCAAATGTGACGCGTTTTGTACACTTTGGTCCACTGCAAGAGCATTTGAAGATAAATAAGGAGAAGCTTGCCAAGATAGATGTATGGATGAATGCCGCTACCCGACCGGGCAGTAAGGTGAAGGATGTGTTTCAGATTGGATTGAAAGCGTATGCAGAGGCAGGATTTCCTGAGGATTGGCGTCTTTTGCATCAGGGTGGATTGACTGGCTTTGCCTCTCGGGAATATTTAGCTAGCATGAACAGTGAAGAAGAGGTTGTTTTACACCAAGCATATGCCTGGAATCCTGCCATACGTGGGATTAAATCCGAAGATACGATTTTAGTAGAAGAGAAAGAGAACACTTTTCTTACCCATACCGGCAACTGGCCATATATAGAAGTAGAACATCAAGGCCGACATTATCAACGACCTGATATCCTAATACGTGACTAAAGGAGAATTACATTATGTCTATTCCAAGATCTGAATACCCAAGACCGCAATTTATCCGTAAAAACTGGGAGAACCTTAACGGCCAATGGCAATTTGATTATGATGACGCAAACAAGGGGCTTTTGGAAAAATGGTATCTTCAAAAAAAGTTCACTAAGGAAATTACTGTCCCATTCAGCTACCAAAGTGAACTGAGCGGAATCCATGAGACGGATTTCCATGATCTTGTCTGGTATAAAAGAAGCTTTGATATCCCGAAAGAATGGGAACAAAAACGCCTCATCCTTCATTTCGGGGCTGTCGACTATCGAGCATCTGTGTGGGTGAACGGGAAGTATATCGGTTCCCATGAAGGAGGGCATGTCCCTTTTCAATTGGAAGTAACCGAAGCGGTGGATGCTGGTAAGAATGAATTGGTGGTTCGAGTAGAGGATGTGACGCAGGATTTAGATCAACCACGCGGAAAGCAATACTGGAAAGAGAAATCTGAAGGAATCTTTTATACAAGGACCACCGGCATTTGGCAGACTGTATGGCTTGAGATGGTAGAGTCGTCCTATATTGAAAAAGTAAAGATGACTCCTGATATCGATAAAGATGAAATCATGATGGAATATGTTGTGAATGGGGGTTCAGATTCACAGTTCCTCGACATAGAAATTTCGTTTGAAGGGAATCTGGTAGCCTCTGAATCTCTTAAATTGATTAATAATAAAGGGTTACGCTCCATCTTTCTAAATGATTTTCATGTTCATGACGAAGGACGATTGTGGAGCCCGGAACATCCAAATCTCTATGATGTCGTCTTCAGGTTAAAAGATGACAGGACTGTCTTGGATGAAGTGAGCAGCTACTTTGGAATGAGGAAGGTCTCCGTTGAAAATGGGAAGGTCATGCTGAATAACCGGCCATATTATATGAAGCTCATTCTAGATCAAGGGTATTTCCCTGATGGACTTTTGACACCTCCATCTGATGATGCCATTCGTAAAGACGTCGAGCTTACGAAAGAAATGGGCTTTACTGGAGCGAGGAAGCACCAGAAGATTGAGGACCCCCGCTATCTTTATTGGACAGATAAACTTGGATTGTTGGTTTGGGGAGAAATGGCCAACAGCTATACTTATACCGAAGACGCCGTCCGCCGCATAACGGATGAATGGCAAAAAGCAATTGAGCGGGATTACAACCATCCATCCATCGTTGCATGGGTTCCTATCAATGAAAGCTGGGGCGTCCCAAAGCTTTTGGCAGATAAAAGGCAGCAAGACCACACCCTTGCCATGTATTACCTGACTAAATCGCTGGATTCTACCAGATTGGTGATTTCCAATGACGGCTGGGAGCATACAAAATCCGATATTTGCACCATCCATGATTATGAAAGCAACAAGGATGTGCTAAAGGAACGATATAGCACAGTGGAGAAAATTATGGAGGCAACCCCGGGTAGCCGTCTTATTTATGTACCTGGCCATCACTATGATGGAGTGCCGATTCAAGTATCCGAATTTGGCGGCATCGCCTATAAAAAGAGTGAATGGGAAGGCTGGGGATACTCTGGGGCATCTGATGACCAGGATTTTGCCAACCGCTATTACGATGTTGTTTCCGCTCTGTTGGAATCGCCTCTTGTCCAAGGGTTTTGCTACACCCAGCTGACAGATGTGGAGCAGGAAATAAACGGGCTATTAACCTATGACCGCAAGCCGAAAATAGATTTAGAGATTATCAAGGAAATCAATGAAGGCCGTTCCGTCAAACGTTTTTCTAGTGAGGTAAAGTAAGATGACATATCAAAATCCGGTTATTTCTATTGCGGGATTGGACCATGGAGATCCCGCGGTACTTAAATATAACGGCACTTATTATCTTTATCATACAGGACCAAGGGAAATAAGGGTTTATACCTCAACGGACTTAGTGAATTGGGAGGCGTGCGGAATTGCATTGCAGGCCTCTGCTGACCAGGACCATTGGGCTCAGATTGATTTATGGGCGCCGGAAATCATCCATGAAAACGGCACTTTTTATATGTATGTGACAGGTGCCGTCAGAAATGAAAATGGCCACGGGAATGATGAGATAAGAAGAATAGGGGTGGCTAAAAGTAAAAGCCCGACAGGCCCATTCACGCTTGCTAAAGAGCCACTGACAGATGAATGGTCCATCGATGCCCACCCTTTCAAGGACGAGGATGGAAGCTATTATATGTTTTATAATGTCCGCAACGAGTACACCAGGGGGCCAAACAATGTCATCGGAACCGGAAATGTGGTCGATCGGATGATAGATTTAGAAACGTTGAGCGGGAATCCAACCATGGTAGTCGCTCCTGAGCATTTGTGGGAAGGAAACAAAGAGCACAGCTTCTTTTGGAATGAAGGACCTTTTGTTTTGAAGAAAGATGGTACTTACTATCAGATGTACAGTGCAGGCTTCTTTGGAGATGATACGTACGGCGTCTATTATGCAACCTCTTCCAAACCGATGGGGGACAATGGGATGGAGGATAAGAGCTGGTCGAAATGGAAAGGCGGAGAGCCTATTTTAAAAACCAATGAGGCATGTCATGGGCCGGGACATCATGTCGTGGTGAAAGGCCCAAATGGCGTAGATGACTATATCGTTTACCACGGCTATGAACCTGAAGAGAATGTCGGGGAAAGAAGGGTCAGGGTTGGCCGCTTTCAATGGCAAGGGGACCACATATGGCTGGAGCCTCCAGTGAAAGGTGAACTGCCGCTCCCTGTCGTGCCGACTTATGATGGTCGATTTACTTCATCCATCAGTGATTTGAATGCTGGACTGTTAGCGCATCAACATCCAGATTTTCATTTTGAGAAAAATATCTCTCTTCCAAGTAGCGGTGTGAAACAGGTGCATTTCTTATCATTCCTCCAAAGCAACGGAAATAAGGTGATATGGTCATTTGATATGGAAAAATCCATTCTCAAAACAAAAATACATGGAGAGTCCGAACAGGTGCAGGATGAATACCCATTGCCTGATGCTCATGATTTTTCTGCTTATCATTTTGTTCAGGTCAAGAAAAGGACTTCTACCCTTTCTCTCTATTTAAACCAACTACTTGTCTGCTCCATTGAACTGGAGGGAGAGGCCGATGGTACTATTAATTTTCCTTTTCGCGAGGATGAAGGGCTTCAAGTGGAAGGTACAGTCTTGACATCCTTGAAGGGGAAATGATGCTTTAAATTGAAAGGAGGTGCCCTTGATGCTTGAAGGGTTAGTAAAGGATTTTGCAAAGGTGTTTGGTGATGCTCATCTTGTCCGGGCATTTTTCGCACCAGGCCGTGTCAATTTGATTGGAGAGCATACCGATTACAATGGAGGTCATGTTTTTCCTTGTGCATTAAGTGTTGGGACATATGCAATCGCAAGGCGAAGGGACGACAAGGAAGTGAACGTGTATTCCAAGAATTTTCCCGAAGAAGGAATCATTAATTTCCAGCTTGATCACCTAGTTTACAATGAAAAAGACAATTGGGCCAATTACCCTAAAGGTGTCATCCGCGAATTTGTGAAGAATGGTTATGAGCCGGATGATGGGTTGGACGTTTTATTTTTCGGAAACATCCCAAATGGTGCGGGTTTATCCTCCTCTGCATCCATTGAACTTGTTACCTCTGTCCTCCTGAAGTCATTGTTCTGCTTGCAGGTGGAAATGGTCGACATGGTGAAGATGAGTCAAAAGGCAGAGAATGAATTTATGAAGGTAAACTGCGGCATCATGGATCAATTCTCCATTGGAATGGGGAGAGCAGATCATGCGTTGCTGCTTGATTGCAATACACTTTCCTACACATACAGTCCAATCAGCCTCAAGGATGCTACCCTCGTTATTGGAAACACCAACAAAAGGCGTGGGCTTGCAGATTCTAAATACAATGAACGAAGAACAGAATGTGAACAGGCATTAAAGGAAATACAGGAGCACCACTCCATACAATCTTTAGGTGATCTGACACCAAGCCAGTTTGAAGAAGTGAAACATCACTTAACCAATGATGTCATCCAAAGGCGAGCAAAACATGCCGTGTATGAAAATGACAGAACAAAAGAAGCCGTACATTTGCTTGAAATGGGTGATATTAAAGGATTTGGCCAGCTGATGAATGACTCCCACCGTTCCCTTAGAGATGATTATGAAGTGACTGGCCTTGAGCTGGATGCTCTTGTTGAAGCAGCATGGAATCAACAAGGAACCATAGGAGCTAGAATGACTGGCGCTGGATTTGGCGGCTGTACTGTCAATCTCGTGGAGAATGCACATTTGGATGAGTTCCTGAAAAATGTGAAAAGGCAATATGAAGAAGTAACCGGATTGGTACCTGAATTTTACACAGTAGAAATTGGTGATGGGGCAAGGGAATTGAATATAGGCTAAGGAGATGATAAATAGATGGCTGTATTAGTATGCGGGGGAGCCGGTTATATTGGAAGCCATGCGGTCGTGGACCTGGTGCGAAGAGGGGAAGATGTCATTGTAATTGATAACCTTAAAACAGGGCATGCAGGCTCACTTCACGAAAATGTCCGCTTTTATGAAGGAGATATTCGGGACTTCGACTTTTTAGAAAAGGTCTTTGACGAAAATGAAGTCGATACGGTTATCCATTTCGCAGCAGATTCCCTTGTTGGAGAAAGTGTCCAAAATCCATTGGCTTATTATGACAACAATGTCTACGGGGCACTTTGCCTTTTAAAAATGATGAAAAAGCATCAAGTGCATCGAATTGTCTTCTCATCAACCGCTGCAACATATGGTGAACCCGAAAACATCCCTATCCTGGAAACAGATCCAACGAATCCAACAAGCCCTTACGGTGAAACCAAGCTTGCCATTGAAAGGATGCTGAAATGGAGTTCGGTTGCTTACGGATTAAATTTCATTGTCTTGAGATATTTCAATGTGGCGGGTGCTCACTTGGAAGCGGATATCGGGGAGGACCATACACCAGAAACCCACCTGATTCCCCTTATTTTGCAGGTAGCACTCGGGAAGAGGGAGAAGATCATGATTTTTGGAGATGATTATCCAACAGAAGACGGTACATGTATCCGCGATTATATACATGTCACCGACCTGGTCTCCGCTCATTTGCTTGCGGTGGATAAGCTGCGAAATGGTGGAGGGAATGGGACGTATAATCTTGGCAATGGAAACGGTTTTTCTGTCAAAGAAGTAATCGAAACCGCCCGGAAGGTGACACAAAAAGAAATCTCGGCAGAAGTTGCCCCGCGCAGAGCTGGGGACCCTGCTAAACTGGTCGCCTCCTCTCTCCGTGCAAAAGAAGAATTAGGCTGGAATCCACAGCACTCTTCCATGGAAGAAATGATTCAAAGCGCTTGGAAGTGGCATCAACAACATCCCGAAGGATACAAGAATTAAAGTTTTATCCAAATGAAGGGAGTGGTTTAACGTGACTGTAAATATTTACGGAAAGATAGATCAGCTTATTCAATATGGCCTGCAAAAGAAGCTGATAGAGGACCAAGATATAGCTCACACAAGGAATTCCATCCTATCCATTTTAAAGCTGGAGGATTATACACCAGCTCCAAATTCCGTGGAGGCTGGCGAGCTTCACTCTCCTGTCCCGATTTTAGAGAAAATTTTAGATTGGGCGGCAGACGAAGGTTTGCTGGAGGCCGATACTGTCACTTACCGTGACCTTTTGGATACGAAAATAATGGGCTGCTTTGTTCCAAGACCATCAGAAGTAACAAAAGAATTTAATCGGATCAATGAAGAGGAAGGGCCGGTTCAGGCGACAGAATATTTCTATAAACTAGCGAATGACTCCCATTATATAAGAAGAGATCGCATTGAAAAAAATGCGCATTGGTTGGCGGAAACGGAGTATGGCAATCTAGAAATAACCATTAATCTTTCCAAACCTGAAAAGGATCCAAAGGCTATCGCCGCTGCACGGAACATGAAAGAGACAGGATATCCATCCTGTTTGTTATGTGTGGAAAATGTGGGATACGGTGGTAGGGTGAATCATCCTGCACGTCAAAACCTCCGGACCATTCCTCTTTCCTTAATGGAGGAACAGTGGCATCTTCAATTTTCTCCTTATGTTTACTACCACGAACATGCCATTGTATTAAAAGGTGTACACGAACCGATGAAAATTTCAAAAAACACCTTTCACAGATTGGTAGAGTTCACTGACAAACTCCCACACTATTTTGTCGGATCTAACGCTGACCTCCCAATTGTAGGTGGTTCCATCCTTAGTCATGATCACTTCCAAGGTGGATTTCATGATTTCCCGATGGCCAAAGCAAAGATAGAGGAATCCTTTTCCTTATCAGGCTTTCCCAATGTGACCGCAGGGTGGCTTTCTTGGCCGATGAGTGTCATTCGTCTCAATGGCCTTGTAAAAGAGGAAATCATCGAGGCTGCAGATACCATCTATCAAGCGTGGAAAAATTACTCCGATGAGACGGTTGATATTCTTGCCTATTCGGAGGATACCCCGCACAATACTGTGACCCCGATTGCCCGCAGAAAAGGGGAACTATACGAATTGGATCTAGTACTGCGGAATAATCGAACAAGTGAAGAACACCATATGGGAATCTTCCACCCACATGAGGAAGTGCACCACATCAAAAAAGAAAACATCGGCCTTATAGAAGTAATGGGACTTGCTGTCCTACCCGGCCGCCTTCAGGAAGAGTTTCGGATTCTTGGGGAACTGATGGTATCTGATAATGGGTTGGACCGTTTAGCAGCTGATGACAATATGAAAAAGCATCTACATTGGGCTAAGAGAATAATAGAGAAATATCCAGAGGTCCGCACACCTTTAGGAGACGTGGATGTGCAGGCGATTTTGAAAAAAGAAGTTGGGTTGATCTTTGCACTGATCCTCGAACATGCTGGAGTCTTCAAACGCAACGAGGAAGGCAGGGAGGCATTTCGGAGGTTTTGCCAGACGTTGTAACTTGATGGTGTAGGTAGAAGGCTGGAATATGACAAGGAATTGGAAAACATCTAATGAAAAACTAGAACTTGCCACTATACGGTTGAATCTTCTTTATGCTACCATATGAAGAAACAAAATTACGGAAGGATTGATATCACTCTTCCGTACCAAGGAGCCCAACCGTAATGCACCACACTAAATACTACCTATCGCTCCTACTCATCATGATATTCTGGGGCATGAACGTTCCATTAGTTAAAATCCTTGTGGAGAACTTGAGCCCTGTCACCATGACCGCTTTCCGCATCATGACAGCAGGCCTCACCGTCTTTCTGATCCTCTCCATATTCAAGCTTGTCAGGCTTCCAACCAAAAGAGAATTCTACTATATCATTCTAGGAGCCTTCCTTAATGTAGTCTGCCATCATTACTTTTTATCGATAGGTCTAAAAGGGACATCCGGCACGAATGCAGGAATTATTTTAGGGGCAGGGCCAATACTGACTGCTCTGATCGCCACCGTATTACTTAAAAAGAAAACAAACCTCCAACGATGGACCGGCTTCCTCCTCGGCGGGGCAGGTGTTGCAGTCACCATCCTTGTAGGTAGCAATGGTGTATCTGAAATAAACATCGGAGATATTTATGTATTCTTGTCCATCCTTACGCAAGCCTTCAGCTTCATCCTCATCAGTAAACTGGCAAAAACCCTGGATCCACGCTTGCTGACAGGATACATGCTGATCATTGGCTCGCTCACGTTAATGATTATCGGTTTGATGACGGAACCAGGAGCAGTGAAGGAATTTACAACGATATCTTGGCATGTGTGGCTTGCCTTTTTCACATCAGCCATTATCGCCACCGCGCTTGGCCATATGTCCTATAACTATATGATTGGGAAAATTGGTCCCGCAGAAGCCTCTATTTTCTTGAATTTCACACCGTTTTTCGCATTAATTGGCTCGGTCTTTTTGCTTGGCGAAAAAGTGACAATCTTCCATCTGATAGGTCTCGTCCTGATCGTGGCAGGAGTGTTATTGGGATCTGGTGCATTGGATCGGAAAAAATTATCGAGACAAGAACCGGTCAATCATTTAAGGGGAATCGGGAGATAAGCAATATAACCTAATAGAAAACAGCCGAGCAGAGAATGGATCCCCGCTCGGCTGTTTTCTATTATTATAACACTTGTAAGACTGAGTCAATCTAATATTTATGCTACCACTCTGCGTCGTGTCCACCAGAATCCTGCTGTTCCAATCATCAATAAGGCCAATCCAACCAGGATGTAATTTAATGTGTTGGTGGCTGTGAAAGGAAGCTTATTCCCTTTCTTGGTAACTGGTGTTGGCTTATTATCTGTTTTGTTTTTGTCCTTATCCACCGGTTTTACTACAACTGGTGTTTTATCTTCTTTTTCTTTCTCTACAGGTTTTTCCGTTGCAGGTAAAGTTGTGGCTGTTATGGACTCATAATACAGCCAGTATTCTTCCTCTTCATAATTAACCGCAGGGGCAATGGCAAGGTCGTACGTAGTATCCGCTTCAAGGTCCGTATATGTGTAGGAAGTCGCATCAGTAATATCGATTACTTCTTCATTAAGAAGGATCACGTAATAATCCACGTCTGCATTCCACTTATATGTCCACTCAATCTCTATCGTACTCTCCGTTACATCCACCAAATCAATTGTTAATGGATTCGGTCCGTAGTAGTCTTCCTCAGATAGGTAAACCATTACGCCAAGTGCTCTCAGTTTTTCCACTACTTCAAGCTCTGGGGAGCCTTCTTCAAAAGTTAACCCCTCAATTCCGAAAAGGGTAACTTCCCATAGGTAGTCAAGTTCCAGGAGAACGCTTATATCTGTGATCTTTGTGTTATGCAAGTAAACAAATTGCAAGTCAAGTAATCCGCTCAAGCTGGAAATGTCCGTAAGTGGATTATCAGACAGATCAAGCATGTAGAGATATAGGCCATGCAAAGGTTTGATGTTTGTGATCAAGTTATCTGATAGATTTAAAGATTCCAAGGATTGAAGTCCCTTTAAGGGAGAAAGATCCTGGATATGGTTGCCGGTGAGTGCCAAGTCATACAGATTCACTGCATGCTCCAATCCATTCAACTTTTTGATATCCATCCATCCAGCAAATAAATACTCCAGTCTTTCCATATCTGATTGCTGAATTTCACGGTTGATAGATTGAAGTCCAAGTTCTAAACGAATCGCTTCTCTCAAACCTTCATCAGGAATGTTCACAACATCTCCGGTTGGCGGTGCTAGGGTCTGTGCCATTTCAAAAGTGTCATAGAGCAGCTTTCCGCTCGGATCATACATCTCTACTTTGATAATGTAATCTTTCACTGGATCAAGCCCAACAATGGTCAGTTCCGTCATTTTCGTCTCTTTATAAAGCTTATCATTTACATAGACTTTGTAAGTGTATTCTTTTTCATAGTCCTTTTCATTCTCGGAATAATACCACCAAGAGGCAGAAATGCTTTGTTCCGTCACACCATACAAGTACAACTCAAGAGGTTCGAAATAATCTTCCTCCAAAACATCCACATATACACCTGCTTCTGCCCAAACATTTAACAGTTCCCACACGGGTGCTCCAGGTGAAAAATCAATTTTCGTATCTGCAATTGTCACAAAAGTCAGGTTCAGCAGATTTTCCAGAATAGAAATATCGGTGATTTCTGTATTATGCAAGAATAAGCCTTCCAGGTTTGTAAGTCCCGCTAATGGTTGAAGGTTAGTGATCGGGTTATTAGCTAAGCCTAAGAAATATAGCTCCTTTAAATTGTTAAGAGGAGTAATACTCTTAATTTTATTCTCCTCCAAGTCTAGGAAGAAAAGCTTCGTTAAGCCTGCAAGCGGAGTAATATCGGTAATACTATTGGAGGATAAGAAAAGGAACTCCAAATTGACCGCCTTCTCCAATCCTTTTAGGCTTATGATTCCAAGGGAGCTTGCATCCATCATGGTCAGGTGTTCCATATCGCTCTCACGAATTTCTCTATCCAATTTCATCTGTGTTTTGAGGGCCTTTTTAAGATTTGCATCGTCAAATTTGACCACCTTACCAAACGGAGCGGGAAGTGTCTTGATTTTCAACGATTCTTCCACTAATACATCATTTGTTTTATTTAAAGCTTTCACCTTGACCTCATAAACAGTGTCAGGTGTTAAATTAGTAAACTCATAGTCTGATAATCTAGGTCCGCCGGCTGTGATAAGTGTGTCATTAAGATACAGCTCGTACGTGGAAATTCTACCAAGGTTCTTATTCACATAACCAAACCACATAACACCAAAGGAGTGTTCATTGACGAACAGTTTGTCGAGGAACATGAAAGCTTCCGCATTCTCATCAATTAGTGTACTTTTAAGATAATTTTCTTTTTCCGAAGGAACGAAATTCATTTCGGCTCCTTCTACTTCCTCAACGGAAACGGGAGCACTTTCATCGACTTCAACAACATCTTCGCTAGCAGTCGGTTCAGAGGAGGAATCTTCTGTTTGCTCCTCTTCTTTGACATTGGTGCTGCCTTCAGATACATCTTCCTGCACTGTTTCTTCCGGCGCTTGTTTAGATGAATCTACATTTTCTTGGTCATAAGATAATTCTTCCTCTGCAGGTGCTGCCGGTACCTTTGCAGTAAGTTCGTTACTCTGTTGAATTTCTTCAGCGTTTTTCCACACAACACTGTACACGATAGTGGTTGGTTCTTCTACCTTGTCCGTATATGTATAGACTTTCTTGCTTTCCGTAGCTAAGCTAGCCACTTCTTCAGGGGTGACTTCTACTTCTTTACCATTCCTTACTAGAAGGAAACTCTGAACACCAGCCGAAGATGTGAAATCCTCGCCATACGTTTCCCACACTAAAACATTGCCTTCTTCCGATGATACTGCTTCCGTTAATGATACCTTGGCAAGCACTCTTTCAGTTCCTTCCGAAAAAGTCTGTGCAGCAGGACTAAGTAAAGAAAGTAGTAAGGTGAATACAACTGTTACATTTAGCCAAAAACTTCTTTTCAACTAAAACAATCCCCCACTTCCAAATTTTATAATATTTACCCAACAAAAAGAGTATATCACTAAAGTTCGTTTTAGAGAACGGTAAAATTAAGTGATTCTGTATTTAAAGTGGAAAAAACGAAATAAAACTACTAGTTTTGAAAAGATGCGTGGTAGAAGTTGAAGACTTTGAATTGAGGTATATATCCGGGTTCTTGTTCCACTTCAAAGAACTGTAACGAGAACCTGGATTCCTGTCTATTAGTAACAGATTGGTGTAACCTTCCCCTATAAAGGTTGCAGCAATATCTTACTAATTCATGGTGAAGAAGTTCAGACTATCTGAAATCTTTACGAGTGCGCCTAACTTTTGGATTTAATGAAAAATTGTATTGTTTGTTGGAACAGAATCTTGTCAATACAACAGAAGCTTTTTTTACCTGCTCATAAACTGTTATGGCAGATACATCCAACTCTAGGTATTCATGATTATTAAAATAAACGATACATTTTGTGGAGGAAACAGATTCAACATGTGATAAATGTTGCAGGAACAGCCAACAGCATGCTTCCTGATCTGGTGAATGGGTTGGAATGGCTATAATTCCTTCCGTTTGGTCAATCAAGATTGGTGTCTTCTGAATATAATTGGTGAAATGAATGGTTGCGATCCTTCTCCCCTCGTAAGTGCAACTGTCATCCAAACAGCCTCTATGCAAAATTTCCCTTGTTGTCTCATCTGTCATAAATTTCCCCTCTATATCCATTATCTTTGTCTGATACTGAGGATGACGATGAGACAGCAAAGCCATCGTCGTAAGGCCAATCCGATATTGATGAATCACATTCAATTCGTTACCCATACTCCTAAATCCCTCCCATACAAGTTAAAATAAAGCGCTTACTTTATTTATTATAATGTATAGTGGTAAAAAATACCTAGTACTTTTATGAGAAAATTGTTCTTTTTTGTAAATATATGTAGGTATTGTATAGTGGTTAGATTATTAGTCCTATAAATCAGAGGATATATTAATTCTTTGTAAATTTAATATTTAAGAAAGGACATCCTCACATCAACTAGAATTAGTTTAAGAGTATGTGTAACTTTCAAACTCCATGAAAAGGTGGTAATTGTATGTCTGTAAAAAAAGCGATAATTCCTGCTGCAGGGATGGGAACGAGATTTCTGCCCGCCACCAAAGCTCAACCAAAAGAAATGTTACCAATTGTAGATAAGCCGACAATCCAGTATATCGTTGAAGAAGCAATTGCATCTGGAATAGAGGACATAATCATTGTCACAGGTAGAGGGAAAAGAGCCATAGAAGATCACTTTGATAAGTCCTATGAGCTAGAAGAGACACTATTGCGAAAAGAAAAGTATGAAATACTCGAAGAAGTACAGCAAATTTCCTCCATGGCCAATATCCATTATATTCGTCAAAAAGAACCACTAGGTTTAGGTCATGCCATTTGGTGCGCCCGAAAATTCATAGGTAATGAACCTTTTGCAGTTTTATTGGGAGATGACATCGTTCAATCAGAAAAACCTTGTCTCAAACAGTTAATAGATATCTATGAAAGGTATAATTGTGCAGTATTGGGTGTAAATGAGGTCCCAAATAAGGATGTAGTCAAATACGGAATTGTAAATCCGAAAGGACATATGATAGAACCTAGTGTTGTTCATGTTCAGGATTTAGTGGAAAAGCCCTCAGAGGAACATGCACCATCTAACCTTGCTATCATGGGTAGATATATTCTTAGACAAGAGATATTTGATATATTAGAAAACCTCCCAACTGGTGCGGGTGGAGAAATACAACTTACTGATGCAATCAGGCAATTTAATCAGAAACAGGCGGTACTCGCATACAATTTTGAAGGAACACGTTATGATGTGGGAGATAAAGTAGGCTTTATCAAAGCGACCATTGATTTTGCTTTACAAAGGGATGAATTAAAAGAAGATATACTAAATTACTTGGAAAGAGTGGTTAAGTATAATACTGAGTTTTGATAATTGTATAGTAATAGAAAGAGCCACCGTAGAATGATGGCCCAAGTGTTTCTTTATATTAGAAATGGGACTACGCATCCGATATGAATTACAACCGTTCTCCTTTAGCTCAAAATAATCTCTCTGATAGAAAAAATTCTTAATCCGCCCACCCGGAAGATCCCAGTGGATACTACTACATAATTATATGATTATATGCCACATAGGAAGAGGTTTCTATAAGGCAAGAAGGCAGGACCGATGGAGGAGATGGGGAGGTATATGCTATACTATCTAGATATCTAGTGAAATTTTAACAGTTTGTATTAAGGGAGAAATAGGATGTATTTTCAAAAAAGAATGCTAGCGGTAGTGTCCTGGGGCCTTGTTGTTAGTTGGATGGCTCTAATTTTTTTACTTTCCGCCCAGCATGCCGAGCAATCAGCAAATCTGAGCGGTGGTATCACCGAGCTGGTAAATGAAGTAGTTGAAAGAGTTGCGCCTCAGACGGACTTACATATAGAACAGATTAGCTATTTTGTAAGGAAGAACGCGCATTTCTTTGCTTATTTGTTGCTTGCGCTCCTGACTTTGAATGCGCTGAGAAGGAGTGGGGTGAGAGGTAGGAAGAGTGCTGCTTTGGCATTTGGCATCTCTGTACTCTATGCCATTTCCGATGAAGTGCATCAGCTTTTTGTCCCAGGAAGAAGTGGCCAGGTGAGTGATGTGCTGCTTGATAGTGTGGGGGCATTGACGGGGATTGGATTGTACGTGCTCCTTAGTCAAAGGAGAAGAAAGAGGAAAATGGGACAAATATAAAGAGCCGGAATGAAGGGATGGATGCCCTGGCATTCCGGCTCTTTTTTTGGGTTTCTTTAGTGCTTTAATTGATTGAGGGTCAGACCCCTTTTAACACGATACCTCAATAAAGCTTCCCTTGCCTATAAAGCACGGTGGAGAGCTTCATGACGGAGTGGATGTAGCAGTTTTGCCTTAGTGGGTGGGGGTCACCGAAGAAGGCTGGTAATATGGTGTCCATGGTGTTTTTCATTTTGTCGAGCAGGAGTTTGTATACCTGATCCTCTGAGTAAAATTGGGTTTCCCGTCCTTGCATCCACTCTAAGTAGGAGACGATGACTCCACCTGCGTTCGCCAGGATATCTGGTATGATGATGACCCCTTTATCGCTGAGGTATTCGTCTGCCTCGCTTGTCACTGGAGCATTGGCTCCTTCTACTATGATTCGTGCTTTGATCTTTTCTTTATTGGTGTCATGGATTTGGTCCTCAAGTGCTGCAAGGATCATTACGTCCACGTCCATGTACAATAAATCGTTCCTATCCATGATGGTTGCTTTTATATTCGCATCTAAAAGCTGGTTCTCTCCGGTTGGTAGATCACCATTATTCAGTGCAACAAATTTTATCAATGCTGGAATATCCAATCCGTCTGGGTTATGCAGAGTGACATTCCGGTCACTGACGGCTACCACTTTGTTTTGCATGTGCTGGCATTGATAAGCCTCAAGCGCAGCAACCGACCCAACGTTTCCAAAACCCTGCACGGCGATTGTCATGGGGCTTCCGTCGTATTCCAAAGCGGTCTTAGCAAAAGCATTATCCGTATTAGAAAGAAATTTTCTTTGGTTTTGTAAGAAGTCATGTAACAAATAGCGGAAAGTAAAATACACACCCTTACCAGTTGCTTCCCGCCTTCCCAAAGATCCTCCATTTATGACACTCTTTCCAGTAAAGCTTCCCTTATAGGCCTGGCCAGGCCGTATGCTTTTGTACTCCGCCATCATCCAATCCATTTCACGCTCTCCGGATCCCATATCAGGCGCCGGGATGTCCTTGTCCGGTCCTAGGATATCACTGAAGTATTGGACATATTTTTTGCATATTAGGTGAAGTTCCTTCTCGGAGTAAGATCTGGGGTCCAGTACAATACCGCCCTTGCCTCCACCATAAGGTACATCATGTAATGCGTTCTTCAATGTCATAAGGGAAGCCAAGTTGATGACTTCATCCTCATTCACCGATTCATGAAAGCGGATCCCGCCTTTATATGGTCCCAAGGCATTGTTATGTTGGACCCGGAAGGCAGGAATTCTGACAACGCTTCCATTTTCAAGCGCGATACGCAAAAACGACTTATGTAAATGGTTCGGTGTGGAAAGGATAGCACCAAGCGATGTAAATGCCTGTTTTCTTGCGTCCCCATCAAGCTCCGGTAGGAAAGCAGAATCCTCCAATAAAGCATCCAAAGACTCCTGTACAATCATTCTCGTCTGACTAATCATAAAAGACCTCCATCTTCTCTATATTTTCTAAAAAGTATAACATAATAAAAAAAGAAGCACCTTCGAGAAGGCTTACTCGAAGGTGCAGAGAAAAAGGGTCAGACCCCTTTTACTTCTCTACCGCACTAAAACCACTGACTTGGTAGCCGTTGCGGCCGGCTTTTTTGGCGGCGTAGAGGGCTTGGTCGGCTTTGCGGAAGAGTTGTTTGGCTGTTGTTCCGTTGGCTGGGTAGGTGGCCACGCCGATGGATGAGGTGACTTTGATTTGGTGCCCTTGGATGGTGTATGGGCTTGCCAAGGTTGTCAGGATTCGTTCTGCTACTTTGTCCACCTGTTCCAAGTTGTCGATGTCGTGCAGCAGGATTACAAATTCGTCGCCGCCTAGTCTGGCCACCATATCTCGTTCTCTTATACACTTTAATAAACGTTTGGAAAAGGCGATAAGTAGGTCGTCCCCCACTTCATGCCCATGTGTGTCGTTCACTTCCTTTAGATGATCGCAATCAAGGAAGAACACGGCAAGCATGGCTTTATTCTTTTCGGCCTCGGCCAAAGATTCTTCCAGCTTATCCTTCAACATTCTGCGATTAGGCAGCTCTGTCAGGCTATCATGATAGGCTTGAAAGGTTAGCTGTTCTTGGAGTTTTTCTCTTTCTCTTTCCATAATTCTTTTGTCCGTAATGTCTTGTGCGATGATATAGGTCCCCTTGGTGATGCCTTTTACAATAATGGGGACATTCGTTACGGATAAATAAAGGTCACGACCCTTGGCATCGGGAAAAAGTAGTTCGTAGTTTGCCACCTTACCACGCTTTGTCTTGTCCAGGTCTAGTTCAGGCACAACTTTATTTGCGTATTTTACAATGTTATAGCCAATAATTTCTTCTTTAGAGTAGCCTGTGATTGTCATACAGGCATCATTAGTATTTTGAATAACCCCTTCATCATCTACCATACAGACCGCACTTTTATGATAAGAAAATAGAGATTTGTACGCGTCATGGCTTTCCTCGAGCTTTTCTTCCAGTTCCTTTAAATGCTGGATGTTTCGATAAATCATCGAAATGGCTACGACTTTCCCATCCTCATTAAGGATAGGTGAATAGCTGATAGATGTGTGGATGGCCATTCCTGTTTTAGTCAACCGAATGGTTTCTTCAGTGGGTACGGACTTTGCTTCCTTAAGTAAGGCCAGGGTTTTCCACGATTGCGGTTTCATATCTTCTGGTGTAACGGCAAGGGACTCCAAAGGCTTTCCAATAAGTTCGCATGTATTCCAGCCGAATTGTCGGACAAAGGCTTTGTTAATTTTAAGTATAAAACCATCGGTATCGATGACGAGCATAGCATCTACTGTATTTTCTACTAAGGATTCGAGGAAAATATAATCTTCCGCCTTCTTTTTTTGGGCATTTAAGGTCTTAGTGATTCCAAGAACGAACGTCTTCTCATCCTCTTCAATAAAAGTCAGGCTTGTTTCTGAGGCGGGTAAGTCTGCAACAAACAGGTTAAGGTCTGAATAGGTGACAGGTTGCCTGGTTTCAATGCATTTTAAATAGTTCTCATTTATTAAGGTATATACGGATTGGGGAAGGACATCCACTAGCCTCTTTCCGACCATGTCTATTTTAAGCTTCTGCTGGGCAGCTGGGTTTACTTCTGTGTACCACAGTTCGTGATTCTTCCACTCTACCAAAAAGACCATATCGGCCATATTTTCAAAAAACAATGAAAACTGCTGCTTAATATTCATTTTATTCCTACTTTTCTTGAAATATAGTAAAATTTCCTCTTATTATACCAGAGAATATGGAGCGAATTAACAAAAAGAAGTGAAAAAAGTAAGGGTGAGGGGTCAGACCCCTGCAGGAATTTCCCCTCTCATGTCGAAGGCGCAAAAAAATTTTAAAAAAGGGTCAGACCCCCAAAGGATTTTCCCTCTTCATGTCGAAGCCCAGCGGCCATCGGTCAATTTAGTACTCCTAAGGTGTCAATTGAGTGGCCCTGAAATGTTGTGGAAGCGTTTTATAATGTAGGAAAGCGTTTACAAATAGGCGGTGAGTAACGATGGAGACTAAAATTGAACCTAAGGTGGATCCTGTTGTGCCGAATACGTCAGGCAGGACGAAGTTGCATGATGTGAAAGGCGATCCGAAAAGGAAAGCCAGGCTTAAGAGTATTTTAACGTACACGGCG
Organism: Sutcliffiella horikoshii; assembly: GCF_021991925.1. GTDB lineage: Bacteria > Bacillota > Bacilli > Bacillales > Bacillaceae_I > Sutcliffiella_A > Sutcliffiella_A horikoshii_F. The sequence goes on from NZ_RXZI01000002.1 coordinate 466,438, forward strand.
TTTGTTGGCCCTGCACTTATCTTTTTCTTTGTAATCCAAATCATCCCGTTCCTGATGGGAATCTATTATTCTTTTACTTCCTGGAATGGTGTCAGTTCTGCCATTGAATGGGTGGGGCTTGCGAACTACAAACGAATTTTCACAAATGATGAAGTATTCTTCAACTCTTTCATGTTCACGACAAAATTCATGTTCGCGGCAGTTATCATCAGTAACTTGATAGGCTTCGGCCTCGCGCTGTTATTAAACGCAGCACTGAAAACGAAAAACATACTCAGAACCGTCTTCTTCATCCCGAATGTCATCGGGGGACTATTGCTCGGTTTCATCTGGCAGTTCATTTTCGTAAGAGGATTCGCATCCGTTGGGGAACTTACCGGACTTTCCTTCTTCCAGCTACCATGGCTTGGAGATGAAACAACGGCATTTTGGGGAATCGTCATCGTATTCGCTTGGCAAATCAGCGGTTACATGATGATCATCTATATCGCAGCGCTACAAGGGGTGGACAATTCCCTGCTTGAAGCGGCAAGGATCGATGGAGCGAACAGCTTCACCCTTATCACCAAAATCATCATCCCGTTAATTTTACCGGCCTTTACGATCTGTTTCTTCCTGACGATCGCCATGGCATTCAAAATATTCGACTTGAACCTGAGCTTAACTGGCGGTGGACCATTCAACTCGACACAGTCGGTGGCCATCAACATTTATCAAGAAGCGTTCCAGAATAACCGTTATGGCCTCGGAACGGCTAAAGCAATCATCTTCTTTGTAGTCGTAGCGATCTTCACGACATTCCAAGTAATGGCGACAAAGAAAAGGGAGGTTGAAGCATAATGGATCAAAAGTATACAAAACGAACCTTTGTGCTGGAAATTATCGGCATCCTAATTGCAATCATCTTCCTCATTCCCTTTTATTTTGTCATTATAAACTCGGTAAAAAGCTTTAGTGAAATACTGATTGACGCGGCTGCATTGCCGACAGAGATCCTTTTTAGCAACTATGCAAAAGTATGGGAGATCATCCAATTTCCACGTGCTTTCTGGAACTCGCTGATCATCACGGTTCTCAGTAACATTGGAATTGTTGTCATCAGTTCGATGGCAGCATGGAAAATGGTCCGCACTCCCGGAAAGTTTAGTAAAATATTATTTGTCATCATCGTTTCCGCAATGGTCATCCCGTTCCAAACGGTTATGATCCCATTGATGAAACTAGGTGGAGCACTTAATCTAATCAACAGCATCCCAGGAATCATCATCATGTACTTCGGTTTCGGGGTTCCGCTATCGCTCTTCCTTTACCACGGATTCGTCAAAACGGTCCCAGTGGAGATAGAGGAAGCGGCAAGAATCGATGGCTGCAGTCAGTTCGGGGTATTTTGGAGAATCGTATTCCCGTTACTTAAGCCGATCACGGTGACGGTCGTCATCCTGAACACACTATGGATCTGGAACGATTACCTGTTGCCATTACTGGTACTTCAATCGGCAGAGCTCAGAACGATCCCGCTTGCCACAAGCTCGTTCTTTGCCCAATATACGAAACAGTGGGATATGGGGCTTGCCGCATTGATGCTCGGTATCGCACCAATCATCATTTTCTTCTTATTTTTACAAAAGCATATCATCAAAGGTATTGCTGCAGGTTCTGTTAAGTAAGCTTTGCAAGGGCTGCAAGTTGCAAAGCGCACATTTTGCAGTTCCTGCCAGGTTACTATAAAATTATTCATTTAAAAACAAGGGGGGCATTTCAATGAAACGCTTAGTACTTCTATTATTATCGTTGTCATTGGTTGTGGGGATTTTTGCAGGATGTTCTAGCGATAATTCTTCCGGCAACAATGGCAATAACTCCGGGGATGGAGACCAAGTAACACTGAACCTTTTCCAATTTAAAGTGGAAATCGCCGATCAATTAGCGGAAATGATCAAAGAATTCGAAGCAGAACATCCAAACATCAAAGTAAAGCTTGAAACAGTTGGTGGTGGTGCCGATTACGGTGCGGCGCTGAAAGCGAAATTCGCATCCGGCGAGCAGCCTGACATCTTCAACAACGGGGGATTCAAAGAGCTTGAGCTTTGGAAAGAGCACTTGGCTGACCTTTCTGAGGAGCCTTGGGTAGAGCATGTACTTCCAATCGGAAAAGTTCCAATGACAGATCCGGAAGACGGCAAGCTTTATGGAATGCCAGTCAACCTTGAAGGATATGGTTTCATCTACAATAAAGATCTTTTTGAAGAAGCAGGAATTACAGAAGCACCAACTAATATCACAGAATTAAAAGCGGCTGCTGAAAAATTGGAAGCAGCAGGCATCACACCTTTCTCCGCTGGATATGGCGAGTGGTGGGTAATCGGTCAACATTTACTTAACATTCCATTTGCACAACAAGACGATCCGGAAGCGTTCATCGCAGGTTTATATGACGGTTCGGAGAAAATCGTTGGAAACAAGCATTTCGAGGATTTCAAAGAGGTTCTTGATGCAGAAATCAACTTTGGGAACGCAAACCCTTTAACAACTGACTACAACACGCAAGTTACTCAATTTGCTAGCGGCAAAACAGCGATGCTTCAACAAGGTAACTGGACAGAAAACATGATCTATGAAATTGATGCGGACATGAACATGGGCTTCTTGCCGATCCCGATCAATGACGATGCAAGTGCTGACAGCCTGCCTGTTGGGGTTCCAAACAACTGGGCAATCAACAAAAACTCTAAAAACATCGAAGAAGCGAAAACATTCCTTAACTGGATGGTTTCCTCTGAAACTGGTCAACGCTTCATCACAGAAGAGTTCGCCTTCATCCCGGCATTCGACAACATCGAGCCTGCTGGCCTTGGTGACCTTGGTCAATCTATCCTTGAGTACTCCACTGCGGAAAAAACGGTTCCTTGGACTTGGTTCATGTGGCCGGACGGAGCAAACAAAGAGTTTGCTGCCACGATCCAGGAGTATGCAGCTGGAAGAATCGATTACGATACCGTTCTTGAGCGCTTCCAAACTACATGGGATAACCTAAAATAAGTACTATTTTCGAAAAGCATGTCTCTTAGCGGGCATGCTTTTCTGCTATAATTATAAAAAAGGTTTTGTTGAACTGCTGTTGACTTAGAGCACCGGGCTTTGCTTTCCTCGGAGCGCCTGGGGAGTCTCTTTATCAACAAACAGCCAGATTCTTCTACTGCAGTTACCCTTAAACATTAAAAAATTCCCCCCTGTTGACTGAAGTGCAAGGTGTGAGACTCCTGCGGGGGGAAACGGTAGCTTGAGACCCCGCAACGAAGTGAGGAGGCTCAAGCACCGTCCCGCGGAAAGCGAACACTTGGAACGCAAGGAAACAGGGAGTTAAAAGGGTATACACAAAAAAATGTAAGCGCTTCGGAGGTGGTTGGGATGTTCAGGAAAAGTATTCGTAATAAGCTAATCGCACTACTATTGATCATCACCATCCTGCCATTCGGAACGTCGATCATCATCACCTACTACCAAACAAAAGAGGCATTCAAAGATCTTGTCGTCCAAGAAAATAGCAATTTGCTCTATCAGGGGAAAATAAATCTCCAAAACTATCTGTCAGAGCTGAACGGACTGACGTTATCCCTCTATAATAATCCTGATTTCATCAATTACATGAGGGCTCCTGAGAAGGATGATAACTATATAACGATAGGGATGGTCCGGAACGTGCTGCAGACTATCCTCTATGCGGAGGATAATATCACGAGGGTTCAGATTTCTTTTGCAGATGATAATAGGGGGATCACTGCATCCAAACGATCGACGGTTGTTTTTTCTGATAGGGTTTCGGATGCGTATGACGCTGCCTATAAGCTTGCACAAATCAGTCCGTTTAACTACCATATCGAAACAGATCAGCTTCAACAGGGACGGAATACCATTTATGTGCACCGGGTGCTCAGGAATGTACCTTCCGATAGGGTGCTCGCTTTTCTTACACTGGAAGTAGGAACGGAAAAGATATTAGAGTTAAGTGAAAATCTTTTTACAAAGGAAACGGAGGAATTTTTCATCCTTTCCCCAACAGGTGATCTAATCTACAGTTCGAATCCCGTGGTGGCTTCCGAGCAGGAGGAACAAGAATGGATCCCCGCCATCATGCAATCCGATGCTGAAAAAGGGACGATGGAGTGGGAGAATGGTGAGTTCCAAGGCGTGATGATGTTTGACCGGACAGAGCTAGCCGTTGGTGGCTGGATTTTGGTCAAGCGTGTTCCGTATTCAACCCTTTATGATAATGCCTTTGTTGTGACGAAGATTAATATCTTGTTTGGCGTCATCGGGTTATGCCTAGTCATCCTGGCCTCCTTGATCGTTTCGTTTAAAATAACTTCCCCGATCCGGGTGCTTTTGCAAAATATCCAACAGGTGAAAGAAGGGAATATGAAGGTTCAGTTTGAATCATTGGGGAATGATGAAATCGGTATTCTAGGATATCGTTTTAAGCAGATGATCGAGCGCATTAATATGCTCATTAATAGAGAGTATAAGCTTGAGATTGAAAACAAGACCAATCAATTGAAGGTGTTGCAATCCCAGTTGAATCCGCATTTTCTCTATAATGCCCTACAATCGATCGGCACACTGGCATTGAAAAACAATGTACCTCAGATCTATACGCTCCTGACGCATCTGTCCAAGATTATGCGTTACGGCATGAACATGGAGGAGGACATGGTCCCTTTGAAAAAGGAGATCAACTACTTGAAAGCTTTTCTTTTGCTGCAAAAGGAGCGATTTGGGGAGCATTTTGAATATGATTTTGATGTGGAAGAAGAAGCACTGAATGTAGAGGTGCCGAAAATGATCCTCCAGCCAGTCATCGAGAACTATTTTAAACATGGATTTGATATCCGGGAGGGCGTCGGGAAGATCGATATTACCGGAAAAGTTAAGGGTGAGTATCTGCATCTGACCATCCGTGACAACGGTGCAGGGGTGAGTGAGGGCAGACTGGCCGAAATTTACAGGGGCTTTTCGGAAGGGAATCCTGGTAGGGATGGAGAAGAAACACATATAGGACTCCGAAATATCTATACTCGTATGCAATTATATTATGATAATTTAGCGGCGCTTCGTTTGGAAAATCATCAGGACGGTGGGTTCATGGTAACACTGAAGCTTCCGCTCGAAGTTGGGGGTGATCGGGATGAAGGCAATCATCATTGATGATGAGAAACATGTGCGGGATGGCCTGCAACTATTGGCCGATTGGAAAGGAAATGGCATCGATAAGGTGTATGAGGCCGGAGATGGGGACGAGGCGATCAGGCTCATCAAAGAGCATCGTCCCGAAATCATCTTCACCGATATGCAGATGCCAAAACGGGATGGCATCAGCTTGTTGAAGTGGATTGCCGAATCGGAACTCACAAGCATTACAATAGTGGTCAGTGGCTATGATGATTACACTTTTATGCGAAATGCCATTACGTATAAAAGCTTCGATTATATTCTGAAGCCGATTGACCCTGACTTATTGAATGAAACATTAGAGCGGGCGGTCAAGAAGTGGAAGGAGGAGGCGCTGGTAAGAAGGTCTTTGGGTAGTGTGGAAACGATTCCTGCTGTTTCTGGGATTGGTGTCCCTTCTAGTATGGAAAAAATAGAGGAATACTTGCGGGCCAATTATCAGCAGGATATCACTCTCCAGGAGATCGCCGACCGCTTCTACTTAAGCAGGGAGCATATTTCGCGTAAATTTAAACAAGAATATCATGAGACCATCACGGATTATGTGACGCGGATCCGGATGGAGAAGGCGAAGGAGCTCTTGGCCAATCCAAGATCTAAAATCTATGAAATTGCCTATCATATTGGCTATCATAATGAAAAATACTTCAGCAAGGTTTTTAAGAAGTTTTATGGGGTCACCCCTAATGAATATAGGACTTCACTAGTAAAGTGATAACCAGACACAGAGAACAGATATGAGGTGCAGATAAATGGAAAAGTTAAGAATGGGAATTATCGGAGTGGGTGGCATTGCGCAGAACCGCCATATCCCGACGTTTTTAAAAATAAGTGACAAAGTGGAGATTGTCGCAATCAGTGATGTGAATGAAGCGACAGCAAAAATAGTAGGAGAAAAATTCGGTATAGCCAAAGTGTATGCACATTATGCCGATATGTTTGGGGATGTGGATGCAGTGACCATCTGCACACCGAACAAGTTTCACGCAGAAATTTCCATCGCGGCGCTTGAAGCTGGTTTGCATGTCTTCTGTGAAAAACCGATGGCCATGCGTCCTGATGAATGTGAAGCGATGATTGCTGCTTCTGAAGCTGCCGGGAAGAAGCTTGCGATTGCATACCATTACCGATTTATGAAGGAATCGGTTGCCGCTAAGCGTCTTGTATTGGAGGATGAGATCGGTCGTCCGATGGTGGCAAGGGCAAAAGGGATGCGTCGTCGCAAGGTTCCTGGATGGGGTGTGTTTACGAATAAGGAGTTGCAGGGCGGCGGTAGCCTGATCGATTATGGTTGCCACTTGTTGGACCTTTCCTTATGGTTGCTAGGAAATCCGAAGCCTGTGGAAGTGATGGGAACAACCTATAATGAGTTGAGCAAAATGCCAGGTCAGGTGAATCAGTGGGGAAGCTTTGATCATGAAACGTTTGAAGTGGACGACCATGTGACGGCATATATCAAGTTTGAGGGTGGAGCGTCGATGCTGTTTGAAACGTCCTGGTCTGCCAATGTGAAGAGTGATGAGGAGAGTGTCAGCATTTCCGGCCTGAGTGGGGGAGTGGACCTATTCCCGTTCCACGTCAATCAGATGAAGCATGGAATGCTCTTAAACACAGAAGCCGATTGGGTGCCGGGCGAAGATGACCCAAGCCTGCCGCAAGCCCTAAATTTCGTAAACAGCTGCCTAGGATTGGAAGAACTGGTGGTCAAGCCTGAAGAGGCCATGCAAACCTCGTTGATCATCGATGCCATCTACCGCAGCAGCGAAACAGGGAAGAGTGTAAGCTTGTAGTGGAAGTGGGGGGTTCGACGTCGAGGGGGAAAATCCTTTAGGGGTCTGACCCCTTTTTTAACTTTTTTCAAAAAAAAAGCACCAGCCCCCGGCTGGTGCCCTTTCTCTATTATTCTATTATTTCCGAAACAGGTCATCGTCCTCTGAGTCAAAGAGTCCGGCTCGTCTTGTTTCCATTCGCTCTTTTTTACGGGAGGAAAATGGCTCTGGGGTTTCCTCTTCAAAAACAGAAGTCTCATTCTCGTAATTGGAAGGTGTCTCTGAATAGATGTCGGCGTCTTCATCTGCCAATACGCCTTCTTCATACTCGGTTGTGTAGAGATCCTCTTGGCTCTCTGTCACAAGCGTTCCTTCCTCATCCAGGCCAGGCTCCGTTCCCATTTTGTCGCGTTCTATCTCGTTCAACGTATCCTCAAAAAGTATGGGACCGTTATCCTCAGTCGACACTTCTTCTTCTTCTTGCTCTAGTGCAGATGTTGGTCTTACTCCTTCATCAGATTGGAATAATGGCTTTTCCCTTTCGGTTGTGGTGGCATCCCCTGGTACCTCTTCGACATGCAATGGCCCGTCTGCGATGACATTTCTATCGTATACCTCTTCTTCATATGGCTTTTCCATTGGGAATGGTTGGCCATGCTCATAAAGTAGTGCCTTGTCCACATCTTCCTCTGTTTTGTTTTCCGCATATCGCTTTCCATTATTTGACTTTCGGAAGGTGGTATCCGCTCGCATTTCTCCTCGATCCATTGTAGGAGATTCATTGGTGACACTTGCCTGGTCATGCAGGGAAATTACTTCCTCCCGAGCGAAATCCTTTTCCACTTTTTCATCCACAACCGGCTCCTCCGTTAGCAATTGCTCATCAAGTGGAACACTGCCATCAATATTGGCATCCGGCATAGGTCTGTTGATGGAGCTACCAGGTGTATTCCCGGAAGTATGGTTGGAGGTGCCGGCCACATTCTCTCCTCCATCTCTCTGGATGTGGTTCTCGGAAGTGCTCTTCCTAGCCCCCACTTGCTTATCATCTTCCTCTATCATCAATGCCGGGTCCTCGCTCACACTATAGCGATTCACTCGGCTCTCGGTTGTATCTGACCCGCTGGTTGCTACCGGGGTAGCGAGAATCAGCATTTTCCCGACCTTCACATCAAATTCATAGCGGTAGGCTTCTTCTTTATCGATTCCAAGCTCCATCAGGGTAGCAGCGACGCTTTTGGATTCAGGTTTCAGCAGGCTGCCCGGAGAAACAACGGAACTGGTGGCACTTGTGCTAGCGTAATCGGTTTCCTCTGTGCCAGGACGACCTGAAACACCGCTGATTGGTTCTTCTCCCAATTGCTCCAACACGCCGCGTCGGTCGCGGATGATCCAAATTTCCTCAGGGTGGTAGCCTTCATCTTTTAACCAATTCACTTTATTCATTGCTTCTTCTTCCATTAGGTAAGATCCTACAATTTCCATGCGTTGCTCAGTCATGCTACTTCCTCCTCAAGGGTTGCGTTTATTTTATATGGGCATATTCCGTATTCTGCATCGTTATCCTTCTCGTCTATGAACGAAAATAGCTTAATGGTTATATACCCGGTACCCGGAAAAAGGTAAACCAACCTAGAAAAATATTCTAAAATGGCAACCTTTTATGTTAGGGATTCGTCTATTTAGGGAAAATAATGACAAATGCTTACTGCGAAAGTTCTGTGAACCATTTATTAGATAACAGCTTCTACATAGTGAAAGGCTATTTTCGTAGACTTTGTAATTTTACGTTCTGTCGTACTCTCTTCCTTGCACTATTGAATTTATTACTTGTTTTAAGTTTGTAAGCAGTAAAAAGTTCAATAGTTGACTTTTTACATTGACTATAAACAATTTTTTGGGAAAAGAGCGTAGTATAAAAATCCATCGTTATTGGAGGTATCATAATGGTAAGTAACAGTGATGTCACCGTTCTAATCCCGGCCTATAATCCTGATGAAAAGCTGACGACACTTATAGAAGAGATCATCAAGGAAGGCTTTCAGCAGATCTTAGTCGTGAACGATGGGAGCAAAGCCGATTGTCAGTCCATCTTTTCGAAAATAAAAGAGAGGGAAGAATGCATTTTATTAGAGCATGACGTCAATAGGGGAAAGGGGCAGGCGCTGAAGACAGCTTTCACTTATTTTCTAGAGGAGTGTCCGGGTTCGGTGGGGGTGGTGACGTTGGATGCGGACGGTCAGCATGCGGTGGAGGATATGAAGAGGGTGGCAAATAAGCTTACCGAACGACCGAGAAATCTTGTCCTAGGTGTTCGTGATTTTTCTGGAGAGGACATTCCGTTTCGTAGCAAGTTTGGAAATGTTTTAACAAAGAATATTGCCCGGCTTGCCTGTGGGGTTAAGATTTCTGATACACAAACAGGGCTACGAGGGATTCCAGCTCATTTTATAAAAAAATTGCTTGGTGTTACCGGGCAGCGTTACGAATTTGAGATGAATATGCTAATGGAATGCAAATCAAATCAAATCGAAATCGAAGAAGTGAAAATCCGTACAATCTATCTCGAGGAAAACAAGTCATCTCATTTCAAACCCATTAGGGATTCTGTACGGATCTATACCGTCTTTTTAAAATTCATCTTATCTTCCGTGCTATCATTTGGAGTGGATATCCTGCTTTTCGCCCTCTTCATCATGATGTTGAACGGAATATTTGTAGAATCCTACATCCTTCTTGCAACGATTGTCTCTAGGGTGCTGTCCTCGTTGTTCAACTATACCCTTAATCGAAAAGTGGTGTTCCAGTCTCACAGTTCTCATGCTCTGATAAAGTATTTTTCTTTGAGTGTGGCACAAATGCTTGCTTCGGCTGGGGGTGTCTACATTTTCTTCGAGTTGATAGGCTTTGGCGAGGTTGGGATAAAGGTAGTTGTCGACGGCCTTCTTTTCCTAGTCAGTTATGTTATACAACGAGAGTGGGTCTTCAAAAAGAAATACGCCTATCGGGCCGAACAGTAAACTCCCCAAAATAAAATCCCCATCTACTAATGGATGGGGGTTTTATTTTACTTATATAGCTATTTCAAAAGTTAATCCGAAATACGATGGCTGAACCCTATGGGAATCCTAATTTTCCGTTTACGGTTAATCAAACGTTTGTTTAAAAAAAGCTATATTAATCAAAATGAAATTTTGGAAATCCTTATTTTTCTATGGATTTCGACATCTCGTCATAAATGTTACCAACATAGCTTTCTCAAAAGTTAATCCAGAATGCAACAGCTGAAACCCATGTGAAATCTAACTCTTCACATTCAATTGATCAATCGTTTGTTCAAAAATTACTATTCTGGGTTTGGAGTCTTACGGGGTGGAAAAGCAATGGCTGTTAACGATCGATCCTGTACCTCGACACTGGCGATATGCTGTTCAGGCAAGGTAATGTGGTTAACTTCAATGGCATAGGTGTGGGTTCCCGGTAGAGGGACTATATCTGTCCATGTGATTTTCGTTGTGTTGATGATCGTTTTTTCGCTTTCTTTTTTTCCTATCTGGTTGATCATGGCAAAGCTTTCACTTGTCAGGGGAGTCGTCCCCCGCAATAATGAAAACTCCACGATAAAGCTGTAATACGGATCATTTTCCGTCAAGATGAAGGCCTCCAGCATCGCATCCAATTTTACGGGTTCATTTGGTTGGTATGTTGTTACCTCTAGTTCAATGGCCTGTGTCGGCGTATCAGCAGGAATAGCCATCATTTCATCCGACTGGTTAAAATAGTAACGCGGTTCCACCTGCTTTGGCTGAATATTGCAATTACATGGCACCCGGCACCCGCAGCTCTTCCTCCATTCAAAATATAATGACATAGTATAAATGCCTCCTTTAGACATACTATCCACTCCATAACATATGCTTGTCATGGTTGTTTGGCGAGGGTAGGAGCCTTGAAAAGGAAAATAAAAAAGCCTGTAAACACATGTTTCACGAGTTTACAGGCACAAATCTTTAGTTATTCATACAATTCCCTATATACAATCGCCTTCAAGGCCAGCAATTCCTCATCTGTCAGCTTATCCTCAAATGTCTGGATCATCTCCATGGCTTCCTGTTCCGTCATGCCGTTGGAAACCTTCGATTGGATTTGCTGCATCTCTTGGAAGCTTAGCTTGCTCATGACCATTCTTGTCGCTTCTTCTCTTGTTTGAATTGGCAATTCTTCCAAATTTGCCTGTGAACCCTCTGCGATATAATTCTTCAGTGCCGGGGAGTTGTCCACATATTCCCTTGCCATTGCAAGGTCGTTGTTATTCATAATATCATTTTCCACATACTCAACAGCCTGATCTTCGATGTATTTATTAATAATATAATAGCCTGCAAAACCAAGTCCACCAATTACAAGAGCAGTGATGAACATTCCTTTGATTACTTTCATTTAGAACACCTACTTTCTCTTTTTACTATATAAAATTGGGAGGAGGAAAAGCAAATTTTAAAAACATGTTTATGATTATGGGGAAAAGGCTATAGAATATAAAACAAATATCGACGTGAATTTTATACTATTAGAAAAATTTTCAAAATAATCTTGTCTTTTTTCGAGAAAGTAGTAGAATTGTAGTATATTTTGTAATTAATTAGGCGGTGAAATTCAGAGAAATGAATGACTATAAAGTTATTGATAATAAAGATGAAATCATAAAAGTCCTTCAGTATGCGTATCAACAAGGAACAGAACGGGAGAATATCTCTATGATGGAGCTTGTAGATGAAATGAGAGAAAAGCTGCAAACGCTTATAAAATAAATTGATAGATTGAAAGATGACACTTCTGAATTTAATGCTCAGAGGTGTTTTTTTATTGCCGTTGGCTAATATACCCAGCCCCTGGTTTCTCCATGAAGTGGAGAAGTATGTTAGAATTAAACTCGTTGTCTGTAATTTAGAAGGACGAACAACTACGAAAATACAAAAAGTGTAAGGTGATAGAATGATTGGAAGAAATGAACCATGCCTATGCGGCAGTGGCAAGAAATATAAGAAATGCTGTGAAAAGAAGCAGGATGGCCTTGAAAAAGTATTGGAGTCGGAACTGATGGGTTTGCAAGTCGATATCATGCGATTTGCATATGAGAAATTTGCTGGAGAGCTTGAGAGTGTAAGCACCAAATACCTACATGAATTTTCAATGGATGAGATGAAGGAAGAAGCTTTTAATGAGCTTCTCCATCTCTGGTATATGTTCACGGTCAAACACGATAACGGCCGCACGATTGTGGAAGAGTTTGTTGATGTTAATGCAGGGAAGTTCTCACGTTCCCAGGTGAAAGAATGGGCTGAGAGCTGGCAGGACGCTTATCCTTCCATTTACAAGGTGGCAAATCTTCGTGGAGATGTTTACACCATGGAAGACTTTTTCACCAAAGAAAAAGTGAAGGTCACATATATTGGTAGAGAGGACAGCTTAAGCAAAAACGAGCTGGTCATCGGGATGTTTGTTTCATATCAGCAGGCGAAAGTTGTATTCATGTCGACATTTGAACGTGGCGTGTTGGAGACAATCCGTCTGGAAGAAAAAATGCAGGACGCACTTAGCGACATTGCTGTAAACGAGACCTATATTCGAGAAAACTTCCCAGACCTTGCAGGGCGCATGGTTGAATTTGAGTTGAGTGAAGAGGATGTGCAGGAGCTTCCTGTCCAGGATGAGGCGCAGGAACGCGTATTGGAGCTGTTTGCTGAGGCGGCGAAAAAACGCGGATATCCGGAAAGGTTCTTGGAATTTGCCAACATGCTGTGGTCCATCTATTGCATGAAGGAAAGTCCGATGATCCGCAATGAACAGAACTACGCAGCAGCCATGATTTACTTTTTGGATACCCATTTTATGAAAGAGCAAATGGAAACCCAAAAGGCGCTTGCCGAGGAGTTTGGAGGATCACCCGGAAGTGTATCATCCACCTTCCGTAAGCTGGATGAGGTATTACAGCCTGTTCTTCAGACATTTGAAGAGGATATTGAAGCTGCACTGGAAGGCGCTTCTTAAAAAAGTTCAATGGCATCTGGTCTCTACCGTTTATTTTGGCGGCGGTAGAGGCTGGGTGTTTTTTTGTTGGAAAAGATTGGGGTAATCATCATTTAGGTTGCTCTATCCTCTTCACACTTGTGTTGTATAATTTTTCCGTTTTGGCGCATCCTACTAAAAAAATGTAGCGAGAATAGGGAGGCATGATGGTATGCAACGGATTTTATTGTTTGCTTGTGCATGGATGGTGGGGCTGACATTATTTCTTGGACCCGTCGCTGTTGCTGCGGCACCGAAAGTGGAGGAAGTGGATTCGTATTTGAAGGAAATTGGTTGGACGAGAAAGGACTTGGACAACTATTTGAAATTTTATGAGGTAAGTCTAGAGGATTTTAAAGATATCAATCACCTTCGCGATGAGTTAGGGACCCCGATTAACGAGGAAAATCTTTTGATTATGCTAGAAACATACGATTTGACGAAAGAAGAGTTGGAAGTGCTGTTATCCCGATTTGGTGAAAAAGTACAGGATTACACGTTCATTGAAGATTTAGAGCTTGCTGTGGACTTTTACATGACACACGAGGAGGAAGTGGCGCGCGCAGAGGATTTTCTTGTTTCCATGGGATTTGAAGCGGAGGAAGCAAGGTCCATTTTTCACCATATCCTAAGTCTGCCTAAAGACGTGCTGGCACAAGAGTTGGAGCGACTGGAGGGGATGCTGGAAGAGGAGCCTAATTCTGTAGATAAGGTGTTTTCCCTTTGGACAGAAATGATGAGTGTATTCCAGGTGGATGCGGACCTGCATGTAGAGGACGGCGAACGGGTGCAAGTGACAGAGGAAACCTTGATGCAACCAGGTTGGCTGGAGGGAAAGGATGTCCACCTGGATTTATATAATGGGGAAGGCAGCCTGCTTGCTTCTGCGGTGATGGATGAGCAGATTGTATCCCCATCCTATGTGAAGTCCACGGGAACTGAGCTTGTCCACCTAGGTCAGGTTGGGGTAAAGATGAGCGACGAGCTTTATCATAATAGAATGCCTGATACGGCTACCCTGTATGGTTTAGGAATGTTGGCTGGGCTATGTATGTTAGTCGCGGCAGGTGTGTTGGTGAGATGGAGTGGCATGGGCTTGGCACGCAGAGGTAACTGATGGATGGTGGAGCTGGTGGTTTTTCCGGAATGTTATTGCATGTGCTTCGGATAGTTGGAATAGTGTTGTTTGTCGTGGGGGCTGCTTTGTTAGTTGGAAGCGGCCTTTTGTATTGGGAGGGGTTTTCGGCTGTTGATGAGAGGAAGGATATTGTTGAGGAGTTTTCGTCGTCGGGGTTGGAATTGGAGGAATTGCGTTTGGGCGAGTCTCGGGTTACGGGGGAGGGGGAACGTGGTGAATCTGTAGAGGTAGAGGCAAAAGTAGTGGCCGGTGAAGAAATCGGCGAAGTTTATTTTCCTGTTTTGGAAGTTGGAATGCCGGTATTCCATGGTGTGTCTGAGGATGAGCTGGTAAAGGGAGTTGGCCATGTACCAGGAAGCCGGTTACCTGGAGAAGGGGGGAATATTGTACTTTCAGGTCACAGGGACACCGTATTTCGTAGGCTTGGGGAGCTTAAAGTCGGTGATAAGGTTGTAGTAGGATTTGATGGTGGGGAGTATATCTATAAAGTTGCCAGGACCAGGGTGGTAGACAAAGAGGATACTTCCGTGGTGGTCCCGAAACCGCGGGAGGTGTTGACGATCACGACATGTTATCCATTTCGATTCATTGGAAGTGCGCCTGAACGTTATGTGGTGGAGGCGGAGTTTTTGGGAAGGAGGTGGGAACAGGAAGTTCGTTAGGTTAGGTTAGCTTAGGCTGGTGAGAGGGGACTGGTGGTTATGCGAGTGAGTGAGTGGATTGCTAGTAGAAATATCGGAGATTTTCCCTAAATAGAGAGGGAAATCACTAATTTCCATTGTTCAAAATGTGTTCGGACATATTTTAATGCGGTTTGGACATTTGAACCCACTTTTTAAGCTAACTTTGGACAAAGATTTCGCTCATTGAGACAATAACAAGGTGGGGTTCGGACATTTGAAAATTTGGTTCGGACACTTTCACCAAAACTTCGGTCAACTTCTCGAAATCTTCGGACATTTGCCCTAGAGGGCTACCTGTATCATGGATATAACCCTTAAATTAACCGATGAATTTAGCGCATTAACGCACAGAGGGTCAGACCCCTTTTAGCGCATTAACGCAAAGAGGGTCAGACCCCTTTTAACACATTAACGCGCAGCAGGTCTGCCCCCCCCCTCTTATTCACGTCTATTTCTACTTACTCTTCTCCAACACAGGCTTTTCTTTGACTTTTGCCTTGAAGGCTTGGACGAGTTCTTCGCCTGCGTAGCCTTCGAGGACGAGGCGCTCGAGCAGTTTTTCGTGGTAGTTGGTGTTTTTGCGGAAGAGTTCGCCTTCAAAAAGGATGCTCATTTTGTTCTCCATCACAGCCACTTGGCGAACGACAGCTTCAAAGGAAGCGGGGTCATTTGTCGGTTTTGAGATGGTGGCTTGAATGTGAAGCATCTCTTCGGTATCACGGAACTTTTCATATTTTTCCGGCTCGCTCTTTGGAAGCAATGCCTCGATCAGCCAGTTTTCTTTGCCGTACTCTCTATTGATAATCAAACCGTCTTGTAAATCCAGCTGTTCAACGTCTTCACCATGTACGAGGGATAATGCTACTAGTTTGAACGTTTTCATGATTTTCCTCCAACGGGTCATTTTTTGGCTTAGTCGCAGTGGCAAACTCACGTTTAAGGCACTGGAGAAACCAATAACATGTACCAATATTTTGTCTTATTATAACATAAGCGCAACGAAAGATACCTTCTCAAAAAGAAAGCTCAAAAAAATATCCCATTTCTTCTAATATCATAATTCGACATGCACGTGGCGAATCAAAATCGTATTTTCCTCTAGGACAAAAACATGTTTTTACACAAAAAACACCAATCAAAATTCTAAAATCCTCATTTTACCAGATTTCCAAGAGCAGTTATGATAACGAAGCAGCACGAAAATTGTAGAAAAAGGAGGGAAGAAAGTGATAAATGAAGTAGTGCTCATAGGCAGAATGGTGAAAGACCCGGATCTGCGGTATACAAAGGATGGAATCCCTGTTGCCAGCTTTCGTTTGGCTGTCAATCGCACCTTTAAAAATCACGAAGGGGTGATTGAGGCGGATTTTGTTTCCTGCACTGCATGGAGAAATCTTGCGAAGACAACAGCTGATTATTGTCGGAAAGGTGCCTTGGTGGCTGTTACCGGAAGGATTCAGACAAGTAGGTTTGAAGGGAAGGATGGCACCACCGTCTTTGTGACAGATATTGTGGTCGACAATGTGCGATTTCTGGAAAAGAAGCGAGAGGAAAAACAGGAGGTCCCTGCGGCTTCCCATGGAACAGTTCCCCCGCCGCCACCGCCAAACCCTGACAAAGCCCCGTACACCCAAGCCCAAGGACAAAGGGACAGTGGAACCACCACGGGAATGGAACCAGGTTCAGGTCCCACAGGGTAATCAGAACGTTTCCCATCAAACACAGGAGTCCCAAGTATCCTCCCATACACAGGATCATCCGGATTTCATGGGAAGGCAGCCTGAAAAAGTCGAAGCTTAATTTTCTGCGCCATTAAAGTCGTCCATATTTATGTATCAAGTGATTTTTAACCTATTACCAATAAAGCAAAGGGCTCCCCTCCCATTTTTGCTTTGGCCTTTCATGTAAAAGGCAACTTGCGGAAACAAGCTGCCTTTCTTTTTTTGCTTATCAGCATGAAGCAGAGGATAAGCCCTCCAGGTTCCTCTAGAGAGAAGAATTGCCTCTATGTATCTCCATTTCATGGTGCCAGCCTTTGAGGGGTTGGCTTTTTTCGGATATATTGGTTAGCTTGTGGGGGGCATAGACCCACCCTCATTTATTCACATAGATACCCATCATTTCTTCCATCACTTTTCGATCTGTTATGTTTTGCTTGGTATGCTTATGTAGTATTTCTTTGAACTTTTGGTGCTGTTTCAAGTAGTCGACAATTTGCATGAGTTCTTCGTCTGACTGGTTGATCTGATAGAGTCGGTTGAATTCTTTTACATAATGGTCTTGTTCATAATGGTTGCCTACCAGGTAATCGATGGACACCTTAAATAGTTTGCTAAGCTCGATGAGGGTTTCTAATGGGGGCACTTCCTTTTCCGTTTCCCACTTACTGATGGTGGCGTGTACCCTGTTCAGGCGATCGGCAAGGTCTTGCTGGGACCAGTTTTTCTGATTGCGAAGGTATTTGATGTTTCTGGCTAAAAAGGACGTGTTCATCATATCTCCTTCCTCTTTTCCGCATTTCTTTTAACGTAATAGATAAGAGAAGGAGTGACTGTTCTTATGTAGAACAATGATCGTTAATGTTCCTATATGGAAAGTGTCGAATTTTGCAAATTAAGGAGAATAATTGAGTATAGGAAAGAATACCTAGAAAAACACAACAAAACATTAAATTACCTATATTTTCTATAAAAAGTAAATTTATCTATACTTAGGAGGAGTGAATTATGCAAGAGGGAGTGATGAATGTGGCAGATTTCAAGTTGACGACAGTTAGCTTTCATCCTGGGCCAGGTGACAGTTCGGCTGATGGGCAAAAGTACTTTATTTATATAAAAGAACCATCGGAAGACTATTCTGCATCAAGGGCTTCTTTTTTTGAAGCATTGGAGATCAGTAAGGAAGAATTATCTTTCAAAGAGAATCTGCGCTGCATTTCCACGTCCGGCAACCAGGCCGTTGAACTGCACTTCCGCTCTTATGCGGATAAAAGGATCATTTCGGTCACCATCAATCTCCCAAGTTACCAGCTTGATATCTCCTCCTATGCGTGGTACCGGCATCGAAAAGCATTCCTCAAGGTCGATTATCCAGAACAAGTGGGCATTGATGTGATAGAAGAGCTATTGCAACGTATTTTTGTGAAACATAAAGGGAAAACCGCCTATCTTACCATGAGGGAATCGAAACCTGGTGTGACAAGTAAGAGAATTTAATCATACGTGTATAAGGGATGCCTAGTTGGGACACACCGTAATTAAGTAGAATCTTTTTCTTAAAAGGCATCGAAAAGAGAGCCTCATAAAAAAGATCTAACACATTACCGGTGGTGGCTCCTATGAAAAATAAGAGAATCCTATACTATTTGTTCTTGGCCTTTGGCTGGACCGTCATATTGTTTTATTTGTCTTCTATGTCCTACGCGGAGCAGGATATCAGGCCATACTTGCGGATGCTTGTAGCAGAAGAACACATCGCTCAAGTATTTTCCGACGTCGAAATTACGTACAGGGATAACACGGTGAGTGTAGACAATATGGGAGGCTACCAGTTTGTGGAGTTTCTCTTCCGAAAAGGAGCCCATCTGTTTTTTTATAGTATCCTTGGTTATTTGCTTGTCCGTTATTTTGCAAGTTCTTTAGGGAGGAAGTATTTGAGGGTCTGTTTGTTTAGTCTATCAATCCTTCTAACCATTTCGATGCTTGACGAGTATTTGCAGCACCTGCACCCTGAACGAAGCGGACAGTGGGCGGATGTTTGGTTGAATGGTATGGGTGGGGTAAAGGGGATCATCACCGGTTTCCTCTCCACCTATATAAAAAAGAACCGTAAAGCCGAAACAAAAAAGAGCGCAGATCCATCTATGTAGATGGGAGCTGCGCTTTTTTTTGGTAATGAAGACAATCCCAACGCCAAAATGGGAGTGAGATTGTCATTATCGACCTTTAAGACAATCCCAACACCGAAATGCGAGTGAGATTGCCATTATCAGCCTTATGAAGACAATCCCAACGCAAAAATACGAGTGAGATTGTCATTATCTCCAACATTACTATGACTTCGCTTTACGTCGATACTATCCACGAAGCATCATCACCGCAACGTCAACAAATCTCTCAATTCCTCATTATCAAGCTCCGTTATCCAGCCTTCACTCGTGATGATCTGGTTATTCAGCGCTTGCTTGGATTCGATCATGGCATCAATTTTCTCTTCCAGCGTCCCGGTGGCGATGAATTTATGCACATGCACAAACCGGTCCTGGCCGATCCTGTAGGCCCTGTCCGTTGCTTGGTTCTCAACAGCCGGGTTCCACCAGCGATCATAATGGATGACATGGTTGGCCGCTGTCAGGTTCAATCCGGTTCCCCCTGCTTTCAAGGAAAGCACCAACACATTGAATTCCCCGGCCTGGAAGTCTTGGATGAGTTGGTCACGGTCTTTTTTGACCACACTACCATTCAGGAATCTTCCCTTTTCCCCTAAACTAGAATCCAGAGCCTCGATGATCATATTCCCCATCGAGATGTATTGGGTGAAAATAAGGCAGCTTTCTCCGCGCAAACGGATCTGCTCCACTAATTCCACGAGCTTTTCCATTTTACTGGAGCGCATCAACAGATTCTCCGGGGCCTCTTCTTTTAAATAAAGGGCAGGATGATCGCATACCTGCTTCAGCTGTCCGAGCATTTTTAAAACAAGGCCGCGGCGCTGGATGCCACCGAGTTCTTCTACCTTATCCAATGTCTCTTTTACGAGCTGTTCATAAATGGACGCTTGTTCAATGGTCAGCGGGCAATATTCCTTCTGCTCCTGTTTGGCAGGAAGGTTAAGGGCTACCTGTTCGTCTTGCTTGGTCCGGCGCAACAGGAATGGCTGAATCAGCATCTGAAGCTGCTGAATTTTCTTTTTATCCTGATCCTTTTCAATCGCCAATACAAACTGCTTATGAAAGGAGCCAAGGGAACCCAGATAACCTGGATTGATAAAGTCAAAAATTGCCCATAGCTCCGACAGGCGGTTTTCCATCGGTGTTCCCGTCAACGCGATATGGTGCCCGCCACTCAGGTTCCGTACTGCCTGAGACTGTTTCGTATCTGCATTTTTAATATTCTGCGCTTCATCCAGACAGATGGTGCGCCAGCCGACACTCGCCAGCTCCTCTTCATCAAGATGGGAGATGGCATAGGAGGTCAACACGACATCAAACCCGAGTACTGCCTCGCGGAAAATGGATCCTTTCCCGCGATTGGGTCCGTAATGTAGCATCACATCCAGGCTAGGAGCGAACTTTTCCAGCTCCTTTTGCCAGTTGCCAAGGACGGAGGTCGGGCATATGATCAGCACGGGCGGTCCCTCGGGTTCCTTTTCCTTGCAGGAGAGGAAGTAGGCGATAAGCTGAATCGTTTTCCCAAGCCCCATGTCATCTGCTAGGCATGCACCAAAACCATGCTCCTTTAAAAAGGACAGCCAAGCTGCACCATGTTCCTGATAGGGTCTAAGCTCCCCTTTAAATGTCTCTGGCACGTCAAAAGGTGGGATGTCCTTGCCCTGATATAGCTGTTCAATCAGGCGCTCTGCTGATCCGGTAAGTTCGTAGGAGATATCCTGGACGGAATAGCTTGAATTTGACTCTGAATCATCCGGAATCTCGCCACCCATGCCGGCTGCATTGCTTTTCAACAGATCTTCCATACGGATCCCGTTTTCTTCCGCATGCTTCATCATTCTTTTGATCTCTTCAATAAATCCGGGATCCAATACTACCCACTCGCCTTTAATCTGTACGAGACGACGGTTCTCTTCTACTAGTGCGAGAAACTCCTCTTCAGACAACTCGGTGTTACGGGTAGAAAAGCGCCATTCAAAATTGACAAGCGATTGAAGTCCAACGAAGGACTGGGAATGGCCGCCGCCTTTTTTGGAGCCGTTCACCCGGGCTTTCACCTTGATGCGGGAATCCTTGATTGCCTGCCACCATGGAGGCAGATGGATGAAGCTGCCGATTGCAAGCAGCTTTTCACTTCCGTCCACAAGGAAGCGCCAGGCGTCTTCTTCCGTCAGATAGCTTCTGATCTGGCCGTTTGAAAAGAGGGAAGGGGTGAGTTGTTGCCATTTTTTAAATCCGCGGTTCACTTCTTTTTTATATTTTTTATAGGAAGATGGAAGGGAATCCTCCTCCCACACATATAGTTCCTCTGTTTTTTTATCCTTCAAAAGGGTTTCAAGCTTCCAGTCCTGCTCGCCTTTTTCGGGCTCCAATAAACGGAGTCCAAGCTTGAAGGGGGTGGAATCTTTTGTCCATCCAATATCCCGGAGCCAGTCCTCTTCGTCAAGATACTGCACCAGTCTGCCTTCTGCCGCAAGTTTACGTGGATCTCCAGCATAGTTCATCCAATAGGTTTGCAGGTTTTCTTCCTCTTTCCGGTCCAGCCAATCCTTCATGATGGCATCGATCCATTCCTCCATTTTTTCCTTATAGGAGGGGAGAAGAGGATTCTGCTCAATAAGCTCCCGTCCCTCGTCAGTTAAGGAGAAAGCAAGCTTTCCTGTCTGCCAGGCAGCAAAGTCCGGTTGAAACGCTCTTTGGTTCAGTACATCCGAAACAGCAGGGGCAATCAGGCGATATTGCTCAGACTGATCGCACCATTCCAGCTCTAAAAAGGAATTCTCCGTGTTGTTTGCAAAAAGTTCCAATGCATCACCGGGATTTAAAAATACCCCAGCCACCCCCTCATGTGTGGACTCCTGAAAAAAGGAACCAAAAAAAGAACCTTCATGCCAGGTGAACAGGAGTGGAATGAATCTTGATGGCGGAAGGACAGAAGATCTGAGTTTTACATAAAGAAAAAATTGATTCTGTTCTTCGATGTAGCTTGAATTGGCATATAAAGCCTCATTAATCATAACTGAATCTTCCTTTTTTTAATTCTTCTTGGAAGGAGCGGAGTCGCTTGGTTCCTTCTTTTAACTGCTGCAAATATTGAAGCCAGACATCCTCGAGTTTTTCTTTTTTATAGAGGCTATGTAAAGCTTTTAAAAGGGAGGTGGCCTCTTTATAGGCAGTCTTGTTTCGTTGCTCCAACGCCTTATGTATTGCCACATGATACAGCGGGAAAAGGGCATAAGGGTCGGCCTTCTTGATCTCTTTTAGCTTGAATGCCTCCAGGCCGCTTAGTTCAAAGCCCATCCACAGCTGGAGCTCCACCCATTTGCGATAGCTTTTCGTTTCAAATAGGTACCATTCATATTCCCCGTAGCTATATGGCATGAGCGTGCGTAAGGCTTCTTTATATAATCGGTCATGTTTTGTTTCCATGGCGTAGTCAGTCAGCATTTTTAACAGATGTCTAGTCAGTTGCCTTTTCCGCTCATAGGTAGCTTCTGAGTGTATATAATCCGTCACGATGGGAAGGGACAAAGAAAGCCAGCTTTCGAGTCTGTCCTTCGCTTTGGCGCTAACAAGAGCCTGTAGCCAGTGAAAGACATATGGGGCATACTGGTTGCCGTTTTTACGAACAAGCTTTAGCGCTTCTTCATCCTTTTTCTGTAAAAAGAGCAAGTGGGTTTTCGCCAGTTCCGCTTGCAGGGATGCATCCCCTTCTAACTCTTTTAACTCGGATGCCATCCAGTTACGGCGCTGAAACACATCATTCCATGTGAACTGATAGATATAAAACATTTCCCTTATAAAAGGTTCTTCTTGCTGCAATAGCTTTTCGCGGATCAACTGTCTGCTTTCCTTCAGCAAGGAGTCCAGTTGAAAGGCAATCGCACTGTGAAAAAGTCCTTTTGCTTCCTCTTCGACAATGTCCACGAATCGGTGCAGGATATCTGCTATGTATTGATATGGCTGAGTATTATCATAACTCTTGATCACTTGCTCCATGCAATAGATGGAAGCGTGCAACAAAAACAACGGACGGATCTCCGCCTTTTTTGGCGCTTGTAAACGCAGTTTTGGAAAAAATGCGTGAGTAAGCCCGGTCAGGTAGGTCCTTTTTGTCGGGATGGAGCTTCTAAATTCTTCATGTTGATCGTTCACAAATTCCAGCCAGCTAGAAAGGGAATCCTCTTCAAAGCCCGTTACCTTCTTTTTAGCTGTGGCAGATAGGACGGGGACAGCATTTCCGGCTGTTTCAGATTTCCAGCTATCTATAAGGGAAGCAATGGTATGATGTTCTGACCAAATGGCTAAAAAGGTGGCTATCTGGTGGGAGCAAAGGGTAGAGGCACCGCATGAGCATCTGCTGAGGTCACCGATTTCGGTATCAAGCAGTACGTGCTTTTGTCCGTTGTCCTGCACTTTGCCGATCATGCTTGTGCCTTCCTCGTAGGCGTTGATGACATTACCTTGGCGGAAGAGTTTTAAGCCTTCTTTTAGGTTGTGCCTGTTGGTTTCTTCCGTGAGCGGATATGTATCTATCAGCCATGTTGTGAACTGCTCCATTTTATGTCACCTTCCATTTGCTTGTAAGTTGATTCTATTACTCCTGTATCCTTTGTTTCAGGCGCTCGCTTTCCGCGGGGCGGTCCTGAAGACTCCTCACTTCGTTAAAAGGCCACTGAAAAAGTAAATCATCTTAATGATCTGTTTCATACCGCTATTGATTTCCGCAACGGCTTCCTTTCCACGGGGCGACCTTGAGCCTCCTCGGGCAACGCCCTGCGGGGTCTCAAGATTGTCGCTATCCCCCGTAGGAGTCTTCGCCTATTGCTCCAATCAACAGCTAGAAATTATTAAAAAGGTAAGTTATTGGATTTTTCGGTGGTCTTTTTCATTGCGGGGTCTTCCCTGTCCTTTCCAGGGGACATACATTAAGCGCCACGTCCTATTTCTCATCCTACCAAAAAACGAAAAGGTCTACTTCGACTCGTAGACCTTTGGCAGTAAAAACTTCTTATTCTATTATAGATACTTTACGGTGGAGTTACAACCTTATGACAGGTTGCAGAAATCATTCAATGGTGAATGTTTCTTTTGCTGAAGCGTGGAGATTGGAGCCGGTGAAGATAAATTCAATGGTGTATTCTCCAGCAGCTAGATCACCTGTTACGTCATCATAGGATACTGGGTATTCCAGCTTTTCACCTGGTGCCAGAATGACTTCTTTCATAGCCTGGGTGTACATCATTCCCTCTGACAGCTTTTTAACGACTGCCCCTGATTCATCCATCACAACATAATCGTATTCCTGGCCGGATGAAAAAGTGATTTCCGCATCCTTTTCCTGGTTGTTCGTGACAGTGAATAGGAAGTCCTGATCTTTACGCTCAATTTGTCCGTTGAGCTCACCGTCTTTATTTTCCTCTAATTTCATTTTCTCTTTCAGCTCATCTTTTGACTTGTCCGAGTCACCATTTTCCCCTTCCCCCTCATATGGAACCTCGCTGCCTGTAGAGGTGTTGTTTTCGATTGGTACCTCCTGGGTGGAATTCCCTCTTGTTCCGCATGCAGCAAGCATCATGGAAACTGTCAGTAAAAGTATTATTTTATACATATCTACGCCTCCATTTTTATCATTAGTACTAAGGAAATGCATCATTCCGGGGCTTTTTTACACTCTATATATACCATACCCCTCTTTGTAACGTTAGACGTTAAATTATATAAAAGGTTACAAGAGGACGAACTGGTCAAATGCCTCTTTTTGTAAATGTTTTACATTTAGGACATACGATGATAGTACAAATGGTCTAAATTTGTAGAAAGAGGTGGGATTGATGAGAATAGTGCTAGATGCAGGGCATGGGTACAGCACCCCTGGAAAACGCACACCCGATGGAATGAGGGAATATGAGTTCAATAGGGTAGTTGCACAGTATGCAAGGGAAGAACTGCTCCGCTACTTGGATACCGAAATATTGTTCACCCATTCAGATGAAAGGGATGTCCCGCTACAGGAACGTACAGACCGGGCGAACAACTGGCGCGCACAAGCATTCGTTTCCATCCACGCAAATGCCTTCGGGAATGGAGGCTGGAATACGGTACAAGGCATTGAAACATATACGCCGATAGCTAGTTCCCCCGACTCCGACCGTCTTGCTGGCATGGTGCATCGCAGGCTCATCCAGGCTACAGGAAGAAGGGACAGGGGGATAAAGTCCGAAAACTTCCATGTTCTGCGCGAAACCGATATGGCCTCCATATTATGCGAGTGTGGCTTTATGACACACTTCCAGGAAGCACAATTGCTTAAAACAGACAGCTATCGCAGAACCTGTGCGGTCGCTATTGCAGAGGGACTGGTGGAGTATTTCAACTTGCAATTGAAGCCAACACCGCCAACGACAACAAGATTATATAAAGTGCAGGTAGGGGCATTCCAGGCCAAGGAAAATGCAGACAATCTTGCAGCAGAATTAAATCAAAAAGGCTTCAACACATTTGTGTTCAATGAGCAAAATTTATATAAAGTGCAGGCAGGAGCTTTTTTACAGAAAGAAAATGCTGAAAGCTTGGCGACAACCCTCAGGTCACAAAACTATACAACATTTATAAGCATATGATAACTGACCCCTGCAAAGGGGTTTCAAACCGTAGACAAACCCTAATTATCATTATATTTGCATTTAACAATAGATCTTCGTTCCAGGCGCTTCGCTTTCCTGCGGGCGGTCCGGAAGCCTCCTCGGGCTACGCCCTGCGGGGTCTTCCCTGTCCCTTCCTCCCGCGGGAGTCTTCGCGCCTTCCACTACGATCAACTTGAAAATTGCTATGAAATTTACTTTGTCTACAAGCTGTGACCCCTTTAAAGGGGTTTTTATTTGTTTTCGACATTTTTTCTCCAAAATAAAGAAAAAAACAGGGAAAATGTACTTATTTATCGAATGAATAGGGGAGACATTGAATTGGGGTTTAGGGGGATATAGAAAGAATGAAATCTATTGATTGGCGGTCAAAAATTAAGAGCTTTACGAACATCATGTGCTTTATACTTTCTCTTTTATTATTAATTTATAACATTAGTATAGTAGGATTCTTCTATTTACTCATGACTTTTGGGGAAGCTCAAGGGGTCATGATTTACTCCATGATTAGCGTAGCGGGCATTCTATTGGTTGTCATTCCTTTGGTATTCCGCTTGGCAAAGAGTAAATTTTATTATTTCGCATTGATTGGCTTGCACCTGATTGCCGCATTTTTGCCAATCATCATGAAAAACATATCCGGGGTATTTGATAAAGTATTGTAATTTGTCGAACCGATGGGGCTTGTTGTTTTGAAGAGGTAAGGTAGAATGGAAGTAAATGACCATGAGGAGATTGGACACATTGAAAAAAGGAATGATCATTGCCGTCCTGTTTATCATTGCCGGTTTTTCTTTCATTGGTTACGGCCTCTTTGAGAAAATCAGCATGGATAGAAAGACAGAGGCTGCCCTGAGGGATGCTGTAGGAATGACAAAGGACAGAGTCGATGCCAAAGCGAATCCCGACAGAAAAGACCGTCCCACTAAACCTGACGACTTTTCACCGGAGACAGGCGAGGTTATTGGGTTACTGGAAATACCAAAGCTTAAAGCGGAGCTTCCGATTGTAGAAGGAACAGACCCCACGGAGCTTGAAAAAGGGGTAGGTCATTATAAAGGGGCATCTTTTCCAGGTGAGAACGGCCAGATTGTCTTTTCGGGACACAGGGATACAGTATTTCTGCGTTTAGGAGAACTGGAGATGGGAGATAGATTCTTTGTCCGGATGCCTTATGGTGATTTTATGTATGAAATTTACGATTCGAAGATAGTGGATGAAGATGACCGGACTGTCATCACGCTACATAAAGAAAACGAGGACCTGCTTTTGACCACGTGTTATCCGTTCACACTTACCGGGGCAGCCCCAGAGAGATATATATTATATGCTAAACCTGTGGATACAAGATGAGACACCTTTCGAGGTGTTTTTCTTTTGCTCTCTTATCGGCAAAACTTTCAAAAAGTTTATAGATAAAAAGTAACTTTTTTCGATGAAAGTATTTTTTAAGCCGATTTACCGAATTTAATGGAATTATCTGTCGTTTATTGGTATGTTAATATAGCTATTTAGGTAAATTTAACCACCGAACAAGTACTTATATCCTTGATTTTACTTGATTCGACAAAATACACCCATTCTAATAGGATTACTACTATGATAATATAATGATAGACTATTAAAAGAGAGAAAGATGGTACCAAAGTACTATTTAGGAGGGGTTCAAATGATTGATGTGCATTGTCATATTCTTCCTGCGTCAGATGATGGAGCTAGACATATGACCGAAAGCTTGGAAATGGCCAGAGCGGCAACGAAAGAGGGCATTACAAAGATAGTAGCTACGCCTCATCATAATAATGGGCAGTATATGAATACAAAGGAAGAGATTTTGGAGAAGGTCAAGGAATTGAATGATCGCTTAGAAAAGGAAGGTATTGGTATAACCATCCTGCCTGGTCAAGAATGTCGAATTTCGGGTGAGTTGCTTGAACAGTATGAAAAAAATGAGCTGCTGACCATCAATGATACGGGCCGTTATGTTTTTATTGAACTGCCTTCTAGCCAAGTTCCTCTTTACACGGAAAAGATCATTTATGATGTGCAACTGAAAGGCCTTATTCCGATTATTGTGCATCCTGAGCGTAATGCGGAATTGATAGAAAATCCGGAGAAATTATATCAGTTAGTGAAAAAGGGTGCCTGTACGCAAATAACGGCAGCCAGTGTAGCTGGGAAGTTCGGTAAAAAAATCAAAAAATTCTCATTGGACCTGATTGATGCGAATTTAACCCATCTTGTTGCTTCTGATGCGCACAACTTGAAAAACAGAAACTTTCAAATGACAGATGCGTTTAAGGTGATAGAAAAAGAATGTGGCGTAGATGCCAAATACATGCTGATGGAAAATGCAGAACTGTTAGTGGAAGGCTCTATGATCATGAAGGAAATACCGGAAAGGGTCAAAAAGAAAAAATTGTTCGGTCTGTTGGGCTGATTGTTCTTAATAACAAAAAGCTCTTTTCTTAAAGATATAGTAGCTATTTACTAGTAAAAAGTCGGCAATGGGACGTTTTACGGTTACATACTCCAAAGAATAAAGTTTTAAATTTAGTAGAGCAGGGAAAAGAGCCCGACAATAGGGAATATTACGGTTGGTTTGTAAGTGCGTAATAGCAACAAAGCTTACGAAAATAACCTAACAAAAAGAGAAGGCTGCCGCGGTCATTCGGGAAGCCCTCTCTTTTTTCAGTTGTTGCTTGCCACTTCTGTATCAAGTTCTAAATGCTCTTTTAGTTGGTTGGAAATGGCCAAGCGATCTTCTTCAGGAACAATTAAATAATAGATGTTATCAATTCTTGTCCCGGACCCTGTCAGCTGATGTTGGGATAGCTCGTGACGTGCATCTTTATAGTTGGATTGAATGTCCACCATCTCATTGAAAGTTAAATTTGTCCGAACGTTATTTCCAAGAATGTCTAATATATCATCAATTTTAGTAACAGAAGAGATGTTAGCTCCTTTGTTGATTACTCCCTGGATGATATCGCGTTGTCTTTGTTGACGACCAAAATCACTATCCACCGAACGCATACGGGAAAAGCTTAGTGCTTGCTCACCATTCAATTCAATTTCCCCTAAAGGAAAGTGGTGTCCGCTTTGACTGAACTCCAATTTATTGTCTACCGTCACTCCACCGACTGCATCGACAATTTCCTTGAAGCTCTCCATGTTGACCTGTACAAAATAATCTATCGGGATATCCAAGAAGTTTTCCACTGTTGCAATGGACATTTCCGGTCCTCCAAAAGCATAAGCGTGGTTAATCTTATCCTCAAAGCCTTTTCCGATGATTTCTGTCCGGGTGTCACGAGGTATACTGACCATCTGCATCGACTTATTGTTAGGATTGACTGTAAGTACAATCATGGAATCTGAACGTCCCTTGTCACCAGGGCGTTCATCCACCCCTAGAATCAAGAAGGATAGAGGATCTTTTTCTTTAAAATCTACTTGTGACGATCGCTTATCGGAATTTGATCTATCTAATGGTGTATGCATGGATGTTGCTGCATTTTCAAGAGATTTATAGACGGTAAAAGCAAATATTCCTACACCTATTGTGGTAATTCCCAGCATACTGACGAGCACAATAAACCATTTTTTCTTTAACATAGCACGCTTCCTTTTGTTTTATATTTTCTACTAACGATTATATGGTTTATTTTCCTTTTACACAATAAAAACAAATCCAAATACTGTTTGAAAATGTAACAAATTGTATAATGAATGTAGGAAATGTGTACTAGTGTCCAGAAAAAAAGAGTGAATTACATGTAGAAAATGGTAGAGCGCTGATTAGAAAAACCAGCGCCATTTTTTACGTCATTTAGATTTTAATAAAAAGAATCCATAAAATAAAGCTTGTTACTATGATTCCAAAGTAAACATAGGAAGTGATTTGGCCGAAGCGTGAGCGAGATGTAATGTGCTGAATAAATAAGAATGGAACAATAAACCATGGTATAAGCATGAGAATGGAAAGCATGTAACCGATAACGGAAGATTCACTATGTGCAAGCTTGAAAGAAAGTGCAGGAAGTATTGTCAGAAATGGACTCAAAGAGGTAAGGATAATTAGTCGAATGCCATATGCGTTCATCACGTCGTGTAATTCAGACCAGTTCCAGTCAGGTCTCCATTTTGTTGCGGTGGTGAATGTATTCTTCATAAGCGGAAAAAATTTGTTGGTAATTGCAGTCATAAATTACTCACCCTCTTTTCATTACATGGTATTTATATAATATGATTCCTCTTTCCACTCTATGAATACTTTTAATAGATAAGTAGTCAATCTATTAGTACCCTTATTTATATGGTACTTAAACTGGTAATTGCGTAGTCGAAAAAAAATCGGAAAAATTTCACTGTAAGCATAGATACCGGTATTCGTCTATAAGTAAACCTATTATAAATTTATGATTGTTTATTTTAGCTATCCATTACAGGTGGAAAGTAAATTACATAATAAGTCAATTTTGTAACCGGAATTATAAAACTTATTTCCTTTCCCTTGATGCCATTTGTTAATGTTTATTCTCTATGATAATGTTAATATAATTAGCAACATACACCTGAGTTTTTATTTTTGATTTGAAAGGTGAAGAGATTATGAAAGATAAAATAAAAGTAATGACGATTTTTGGAACAAGACCAGAAGCTATAAAAATGGCACCGCTCGTATTGGAGTTAAAGAAATACTCAGAAGATATTGAACCTATAGTAACAGTGACTGCACAACACCGTGAAATGCTTGATCAAGTTTTGGAGCTATTTTCAATAGTTCCAGATTATGACTTGAATATCATGAAAGACAGACAAACTTTAACTGGTGTAACAGTACGTGCATTAGAAGGTCTTGAGACTATTATGAATGAGGTAAAACCAGACCTAGTTTTGGTCCATGGAGATACTACCACTACCTTTGCAGCAAGTTTAGCCGCATTCTATAATCAAATTTCTGTTGGCCACGTTGAAGCTGGATTGAGAACTTGGAATAAATATTCTCCATACCCTGAAGAGATTAATCGCCAAATTACTGGTGTGATTTCTGATTTGCACTTTGCTCCCACTGAAAAATCAAGAAACAATCTTTTAAATGAAAATAAGTCTGAAAAATCTATTTTTGTAACCGGAAATACAGCTATTGATGCTTTGAAAACAACTGTTTCAGAAACTTATGAACACGAAGTGTTGGATAAGATAGGCAAAGACAGGTTGATATTATTGACTGCTCATCGAAGAGAAAATGTGGGTACCCCTATGCGCAATATGTTTAGGGCTATAAAAAAAATAGTAAACGAACATTCAGATGTTCAAGTAGTATATCCAGTACACTTAAATCCTGCAGTGAGAGAGATTGCAAATGATATTATCGGCGATGACCCTAGGATACATCTAATTGAACCACTTGGTGTGTATGACTTTCATAATTTTGCTGCCAGATCAACTTTTATCCTAACTGATTCCGGAGGCGTCCAGGAAGAGGCACCTTCACTTGGAATACCTGTCTTAGTATTAAGAGATACTACAGAACGTCCAGAAGGAATTGAGGCCGGAACTTTAAAGCTTGCAGGTACGGATGAAGATGAAATTTATGAGTTGTCTTATCAACTCTTAAATAACAACGAGTTTTATGACACCATGTCTAAATCCTCAAATCCTTATGGTGACGGAATGGCTTCAAATCGCATTGTTAAATCAATTTTATATCATTTTGGTAAAGGGCCAAAACCCGACTCTTTTAACCCTTAATCAATTTTTACACCAGCTCTATATAGAGTTGGTGTTTTCCTTTTATGAAATTACACAATGTGGATAAAATAATAATTTTTGAACACATTCTAATTAGTTAAGTTGTGAGGCGAAATGGACTTAGTAATATTTAATAAAAGTCCTTAACTTCCTTTTTCTTGAATATTACATTTCCTATTATGGAAACTTAACTTGAAAGTAATTTTATCTTTCTTTAATTTAAATAGGATAGAGTATATAATGGTACAGAATCTAAAAAAATTGAGGTAAATCCGAACATGAAAAAAATAATTGTTTATTTCCCTTATGAACTTAAAGAACAAAAAAGCGGATCTTCAGTAAGGCCAATTAAAATGATTGAGGCTTTCAGAGATTTTGGTAAAATTAACCATAAAGAGATTATAGAGATATACGGTAACTCAAGAGAAAGAAAATTAAAATTGAAAAAGCTCTATACTCAAATTGATCCAAATGATATTGAATGTTGTTATACAGAAAATGCTACAATTCCGCTTTGGTTAACTGATCGAGATCATATCCCACGTAATCCTTTTTTGGATATTGGATTTTATAAATATTTACAAAAAAACAATATACCTTTAGGACTTTTTTATCGAGATATATATTGGAAGTTCGATGAATTATACAAAGTTAATAGCTTTGTAAAACCAATAATGCAATCATTATTCAAATTCGAATTGGCAATATATAAGAAATATGTGACCTGTTTTTATCTTCCTAGTATATATATGAATGAATATCTGGAATTACACCCAGTTGAAATCCTACCACCTGGTGGTACGGACTTAACTAATTTCCGGCAGAATCCTATAGATAAAGAAGTGGCACAGGCTATATACGTTGGAGGAATCCATCCAAGATATGGTGTTTATGAGATGTTGGAAGCAGTTCAAAATATTAACAATTCTCAGATGAAGGTTTCATTAACTTTAGTTTGTCGAGAAAGAGAATTTCATCAATTTAAAGAACTTTTTGCTCCTTATTTAAACTCTGGTTGGTTAAATCTGATACATGCACATGGAGAACAATTAGTCCCGTTATATAAGAATGCAGATTTTGGTATAGTGCCTATAAAGAAAGACTTTTACAATGATTTTGCAGTAGCTGTAAAACTTTTTGAATATATTTCATATGGATTACCTGTTGTTGCTACCAATTGTAGTGCTCAAAAAGATTTGGTTGAAGATGGTGAATTTGGTGTTGTGGTCGAGGATAATGCCATAGGTCTTGAAAAAGGAATTAGTGAGATGCTTCACTATAACAAAAGACAGCAATATGAAAAGAATGCAATAGAAAGCTTAAAACAAAAACATCTATGGCTAGAAAGGACTAAAACGGTTTATTCTAGTTTGATGCATTCAAAAAACTAAAAGTGTGGTGTAATACCTTATGAAGATTCTAGTGCTTGCTCAAGATTATCCCAGTGAGGCAAATAGATATGCTATGAACTTTGTTCACACGAGAAATTTGGAGTACAAACACAATAATCTAGAAGTAAATGTACTGTCTTTTGATGCTACTAGTAGTTATAATTATGACGGTATAAATATTCTTACTGAAGAAGAGGTTGTAAAAAATAAACTTTATTCTACTTCCGACATTGTAATAAGTCATGCCCCGAATATAAGAAATCATATTAGATTTTTAAAGAAATATATAGAAAAGATATCTCACCTCGTAATGTTCTTTCATGGACATGAAGTAATGAATATGAACAAATATTACCCAAAACCATTTTCTTTTATGCCTTCATCAAAACAGAATAAATATGTTCAATACATATATGACTATTTTAAATTATTAACGATAAAGAAGTTTATAATTAAGTTGATAAAACAGAATAAAATACAAATGGTATTTGTGAGTAATTGGATGAGGGATATTTGTATAGAGAATACAGGTTTAGACAGACAAGCAGTCATGAAAAATTCTACTGTTATTCCTAATTCGATGAATAAAGTATTCCTAGAAAAAACTTATGTACCTAATCAGGGAAAAAAGGGGGATTTCATTACGATAAGACCCCTTGATAATCCAAAGTATGGAGTTGATATTGTAGTTAGCCTTGCAGAAAAACACCCTCATTTGACATTTGATATATATGGTAAAGGAAACCTTTTTAAATACCTAGATCAGCCAAATAATGTTAGGGTGTATGATGAATTTTTAAAACCTGATGAACTAGCTGAAAAATTGAAGGGATATAGTTGTGCCATAATGCCAACTAGGTTAGATGCTCAAGGAGTAATGATGTGTGAAATCGCTTCCTATGGTATGCCGGTCATTACCTCAGACCTCCCAATTTGTAAGGAGATGCTCCGAGATTTCCCTAATGTATGGTTCTTTAACAATGAAGCGTTAGATATATCATTAGACAATGTGTTAAATGAAATTGATTTGGTAGATGATCCGCAAATTAAGGAGAAATTTTCATTAAAAAAGACAACATTAAAAGAGATAGAACTCTTTAATAAATTGAATAAACTAACTTGAAATTGTGAGTGATTTATAATGAAACTATGGATATTTAATCATTATGCCATTGCACCAGGAAAGAGTGGAATTACAAGAGATTACGATCTAAGTAAAAGACTGATTGATGCTGGTCACGAAGTCACTATCTTTGCGTCATCTTTTGATCACCGTACACGCAAAGAAAACTATTTCTCTAAAGAATCTAAGAGGTTCTATAAAGTTGAGAAGCTAGAGGGGATAAGGTATGTCTGGATAAGAACAACGCCTTATAAAAAAAATAATCTCAAGCGTGTTTTTAACATATTAAGCTATGCTTATAGAGGCTTAAAAGCTTCTAGAAGAATAGAAGGAAAACCAGATACTGTTATGGGTACCATAGTCCATCCTTTGGCTGCATTCTTGGGTTATGTTGTTGCTCAAAATCAAAAAGCGCTGTTTTATTTTGAAGAAAGAGATTTATGGCCTGAAACGTTAATACATCTCGGGAAATTTTCGGAGAAGAATCCTATAATTAAAGTTTTAGGACAGCTAGAATTATTCTTATATAAGAAAGCTAAAAGGATAATTGTTTTATTTGATAAAGCACCGGATTATGTAAGGAGTAAGGGGATTGAAGAAAGAAAGATAATTTATCTACCTAACGGTGTAGACATAGAACGTTACAATCGAATTTACCCCTTACCGGAAGATATGGAGAAAAAAATAGAAGGGCTTGAGGAAAAGTTTTTAGCAGTTTACACCGGTGCACATGGACTAGCCAATAATCTAGATGTGCTCATAAACACAGCAAAGATAATTCAAGAAACTAATAATAATATCCATTTTCTATTTGTTGGGGATGGAGTAGAGAAAGAAAGATTGATTTCTAGGGTGAAGAATGAAAAAATCCATAATATCTCTTTCTTCGACCCTATATCAAAGGACCTTATTCCAAGCCTTCTTTCAAGGTGCAATGTAGGTTTAATTTCTATGTTGGATGCTGATCTTTATAAATGGGGAATGAGCCTGAATAAAGTTTATGACTACATGGCTGCAAGCATTCCAACAATTATTAGATGTAATATGTCTGAAACAATTGTGCAACGCTCCAATGGTGGAGTTGAAGTAAAGAGTGAAGATGAAATGGCAGAGAGATTAGAATATGCTTACAGACACCCTGAAATTATGAAGCAGATGGGGTTAAATGCAAGGGAGTATGTCGAGGAATATCACTCTTGGGATGAAAATGCAAAAACATTAATACAAGCAATGAATGAAGATCTTCAAAATGAAAAACATGTACATGAGCTTAAAGGAGGAAACTAAAAATGAATAAACCTATTACTGGGGAAAATGTAGTTATAAAAGATAATGTAGAATTTGGAGAAAATGTTACGATTGGTAACAATGTAGTAATTTATGAAGGTACAAAGATAGGAAGTAATGTAATTATACAAGACAATGTAATAATAGGTAAACAGCCGACTCGTGCTAAAAATTCCATCCTCCCTGAAGTGAAAAAGTTACCACCAACCTTTATTGGAGCAGGGTGTACAATTGGAACTTCGGCAATTATATATGCCAATGCTGAAATTTCAGAAGAGGTGTTTGTTGCTGATTTGGTAACTATTCGCGAAAGAGTAAAAGTAGGATTCAGAACCATTGTTGGACGAGGAGTAGCTATTGAAAATGATTGTTTGATTGGTGAAAAATGTAAACTAGAGACAAATTGCTATATTACTGCATATTCTACTATTGAAAACTATGTATTCATTGCTCCGGGAGTAGTAACTACTAATGACAATTTTATGGCGCGATCTAAAGAAAGATATGATAAATTCAAAGGGGTAACTATTAAAGAAGGTGGAAGAGTAGGGGCTAATGTTACAGTGCTTCCAGGAAAGGTAATTCACGAAGATGGCGCAGTAGCAGCCGGAAGTGTTGTAACGAAAGACGTTCAAAAAGAAGAACTAGTGTTAGGAAGTCCTGCTAGGGTAGTTCGAAAAGTATCGGAAGAGCAATTATTGAAAAATCAGTAAGTATAATTAGTGAAAAGGTTCGATGTGAGTTTTACTCACATCGAACCTTTTTTGTTACCTATTAAAATAATTCAATAAACCTTGAACCATTGCATTGGTAATCTTTTCTTGATAAGTATTCGTTGCCACTGTTGCTTCCTCTACCGGATTTGATAAAAACCCAAGTTCAACTAAAGCGGCAGGACGCTGGTTATTTCTTAAAACATTCACATCTTGATATTTTACTCCGCGATCTCTTAATCCGGAATAAGAGACAAGTTGACTTTGAAGATGCTGAGCTAGTGCTTGATCCTTACTTTGATTATAATAAAGTGTCTCTATGCCTGTGGCTGTAGGGGAATTCCACACAGAATTATAATGAATACTGATAAATGCATCTGCATTATTGTTATTGCTTATTCTTGCTCTATCTATAAGCTCTACATAAGTATCCACTGTTCTTGTTTGAACGATTATTGCTCCGTATCCACTCAACTTTTCTTCGAGTAGTTTGGCAGTCCTTAATGTTAAAGCTTTTTCTTGAAGTTTTAAAAGAGCCCCTATTGCACCCGGGTCTACTCCTCCGTGACCTGCATCCAACACAATTACTTTACCCAATAAGGAGGTGTTGGGTTTGGTGATAATTTGAACCGTGCTTACGTTAAGCCATCCCTCGTTATTACCATGAGAAACAAGGTACCATTCTCCTACCTGCCTTTTGATATAAACTTGCTTCTTATAAATTGACGAAGAAACAGTACTATATTCAGCTCCAGGACCACTTCTTAACGAAACAGATGAAATGACTACTGCTGGTATCATAACCGGGGCAGGACTTCCTTCAATAACATGACTGGAAAAAACCCATCCAGTAACATTGGATGATTTAATATAGTACCAACCATTTATTTCTTTCGTTATTTCGAAAGATGCTCCTTTGTTTAAAGTGTTTATCGGACTAATTCTTGTAGTGGGAGAAGGGTATACATCCACATAATTACCGATTACTTTAGAATTAGCCTTTAATAGATTGCCATAAACCCAACCAGAAAGGTTATTATTGTAGACTATTTGATACCAGCCATTTATTTCTTGAATAATATTGACAGGAGTATCTTTTGAAAGAGTATGGACCAAGGTAGTCCGTAAACTAGCCCCACTATATACCGCTAAATTGTTTGATAAAACAATAGCTTTTTCACCATTTACATTAATAGGAGTTGGGCTACCTTCAATCAAATGTGTTGAAAATACCCATCCGTTCTTCGAATCACTTGTAAAATAATACCACCCGTTAATTTCTTTTTTAACAGTAATTAATTCGTTTTGAAGGTTAGAAATCACTTCACCGCGGGTACTAGGTACACCATATACATTGGCGATTTTGTTAGAAGACTGAATAGTAGATTTAAGTAAGCCGCCATATACCCATACATTTTTCTGGTTTAGTGTAATCTCATACCATCCGTTAATTTCTCTGACAATCGTAACAGGCTCATCTTTAAGTATATGACCTAAAAGTGTAGTTCTTAAGCTTGCACCTGAGTAAAATGGTAATTTCTCAGGTAAAACGATAGCTGGTGTACCAGATATAATAATGGGGTTTGGGCTTCCGTTCGTCACATGATCAGAATAAACCCAACCTTCTATTTGATTATTGTAAAATTTATACCAGCCATTAATTTCATTGGTAATAATTAACTTATCACCCTTTTTTAAATTGCCTATAGTATCTACTCTGGTACTTGCGGCTCCATAAACGTTTACGAAATCACCTTTGACTTCAATATTTGTTTTGAGTAATCCGTCATAAACCCAACCATTAATAGAAGCGGAGTTTATTTCATACCATCCGTTAATTTCTGTAAGTATATTAACTTTAGTGTCCTTTGCTATACTCCCTATTTTAGTTGTTCTTAGACTGGCACCACTATAAACATCTAAATGTGAGGGTAAAACAATTGCTTCTGCCGTCACAGATGAAGGGGGATTAGGACTTCCATTATTTAAATGTGAATAATAAATCCATCCTTGTATACCAGTGGATGAGATATAATACCAACCATTTATCTCTTTAGATATAGTAATGGTTGTCCCATTTGTTAAAGAGCCGATAGTCGCCACTCTAGTACTAGGAGACCCATATACGTCTACTTTCCCGTTGTTAACTGTAGTATCAGAATATAGAAGGTCTTTATAAACCCATCCTGTTAAGGCAGAGGTTACTATTTCATACCACCCACTAACTTCACGTTTAACCAATACTTTTTGATCTTTATCAAGTGTCGCAATTACGGAGGATTTAGGACTTGCTCCGGACCGCACTTCTAAGTTCTTGGTAAGCGAAATTGCATTTTTATATGAAGTTTCGGGGGTTACTAACCAGCCTGCAATCCATCCAGACTGGGTTGCATTCAACTGGATTTGGTACCACTCATTTTTATACGTCAACACTTCAAATTTTTGTCCCATAGTAACTGTAGTAATTCGAGTGTAATTTGTACCAGGGCCTTCCCTAACATTAACAACATCTTCCGCCACTACAATGTGAGAAATGGTATTGGCATGAGAATCTGTTTGGGGGAAAATTAGACTAAAAAACAATAACGACAAAAACAAGATGCTTCTAAACTTAAACATTATGTCCTCCTAATAAAATTTTGTCACAATTCTCATTATACTTTAAACAAATGTTTAAATGTGTAATATATTTGTAACTTTATATAAAATATATCGTCAATATTATAGTTTCATTAAATTATAATTTTTTCCATTTGCAAGTTATATATATAAGTTGTAAACTAGTCAAGTAGATTAGATGTAGAATTAAGTCGATTATGGAAAAAAAACCTTTATATAGTAAGGGGACTATACCATGTATTTAACTATCATTTTTGCTTTTCTTGCAGCGTTTGTAACGGCTATATTGGTGACACCTTTGGTTATAAAATTTGCATTTTTAATTGGAGCAACGGATAAACCAAACAAAAGAAAAGTTCATCAGAAAATAATGCCTCGTTTAGGGGGCTTAGCGATTTTTATTAGTGTAGCTGTAGGTTATTTTGTAGCTGGACTTTATGATCAAAAGGTAACAGCTATAACGGTTGCTGGTATTATAATTGTCATTACTGGGATTTTGGACGATAAGTTTGAATTATCACCTAAATCTAAATTGCTTGGCCAAGTTATAGCTGCTGTACTAATTGTAATGAGTGGGTTGACCGTACAAAATATTTATATACCATTTATAGGAGATATTTTACTTGGCTATTTAGCTATTCCTATAACAATTATTTGGATAATTGCCATTACAAATGCAATAAACTTGATAGACGGCTTAGATGGCTTGGCAGCAGGTGTTTCCGCAATAGCAATAGCAACAATCGCCGTTATGGCATTAATGAATGGTAAAATGCTGATATTGACACTTTCCTTAATTGTGTTAGGGAGCGTTTTAGGCTTTTTATTCTATAATTTTAATCCAGCGAAGATTTTTATGGGAGATACCGGAGCATTATTTTTAGGATATTGTATTTCTGTACTATCTCTCTTAGGGCTTTATAAAAGTGTTACTCTTTTTAGCTTCATTGTTCCTATTCTTATTTTGGGATTACCAATTTTTGATACTTTATTTGCCATCTTGAGGAGGATTGCAAATAAAAAACCAATATCTTCTCCAGATAAAGGGCATTTGCACCATCGTCTAATTTCACTGGGTATGTCTCACAGAAAAGCTGTACTATCCATGTATGGTTTAAGCATATTTTTCAGTTTTGTTGCTTTGATGGTTTCTTCTTCTACAATATGGGGAGCAATTGTTATCACACTAATCTTATTAGTCCTTTTGCAATTACTAGCTGAACTCGTAGGATTAGTAAATCAAAATTACAAACCAATGATAAATATGTATAAGGTATTCAGAAAGAAATATCGTTAATCACAAAAAACGTTGAAGAAATCAACGTTTTTTGTTTGTTTAAAGAATTTATCATTTTTCTCTCTTGCAATGCGCATACTATATACGATGGCTGGCTCAAGGAGAAAAAGAAATGATTATTAGTGAATTAATTAAAGTCTTTTTAGCATGCTTTATTACAGTAGTTTTAATAACTCCACTTGTAATGAAGTTAGCCCTCAAATGGGGTGTGACAGATAAGCCGAACGAGAGGAAAGTTCATCAAAAGTTAATGCCAAGGCTAGGAGGACTAGCTATTTTTATTGGCTTGTTTTTGGGCTATATCATTAGTGATTTAAGTGAATATCACATAAGTTCAATTAGTTTTGCCCTTATAATAATTGTTCTTACCGGTTTTTTAGATGATCTCTTTCAAATTTCACCTTGGAAGAAACTTTTCGGGCAGATTTTAGCAACTTTAATTGTCATTCAAAGTGGACTGCTTATTGAGTTTCTTAATATCCCATTTTTTGGAACCGTTCAACTTCTGGATTATTGGAGTTATATATTTACTTTTTTATGGATTATCGGAATCACAAATGCTGTAAATTTAATTGATGGTTTAGATGGTTTGGCAGCAGGTGTCTCATGTGTCATCATTATTACAATATTAGGGTCAGCAATTAGTAATGAGAAGGTATTAATAAGTACTTTGGCCGTGATGGTACTTGGAAGCACACTGGGTTTTTTACCATATAATTTTAACCCAGCAAAGATTTTTATGGGGGACACTGGATCGTTGCTGCTTGGGTTTAGTATCGCAATTATTTCATTATTGGGATTATATAAAAGTGTGGCTCTTTTTAATATTACAATAACAGTGCTAATATTAGGTGTTCCTGTAATTGATACTGTTTTAGCGATCATTCGGCGTCTTATAAATAGGAAACCCATTACGCAACCGGATAAGAAACATCTACATCATCAGATTCTATCCTTAGGTTTTTCACATAGAAACACTGTTTTGCTCATCTATTCCATCAGCTCGTTTTTCAGCTTAATGGCTCTCTTTTTGAGTCGGGATTATTTTAGCATAGTGTTCTTTATAACCATTATATTCGGGTTATTAGGAAGCATCTTTACATTTTATAGTTTAAAGAGTTAGGAAAAAGGAATATTAATAATAAATTACGTGATAATCACTTAATAATATTGTAAAATAAGAGTTGTTTTTGTTAGAAATTGTCGGTAGTATATGTGTTATTATGTACGAGTGGTATTATTATTTATTTTAAGGAGACGAATTTACATGAAGGTTTCTATGTTAGATTTATCCGAACAATATTCATCTATAAAAGATGAAGTTATGGTTAAATTAGATGAGGTAATGAGTTCCTCACAATTTATTCTTGGGCAAAACGTAAGGCAGTTAGAGGAAAGTGTAGCTGCTTATTCAAACGTAAAATATGGTGTGGGAGTAGGAAATGGAAGTGACGCCATACATATCTCTTTACAAGCTTGTGGTGTAAAAGAAGGCGATGAAGTCATAACAACTCCATTTACCTTCTTTGCAACAGCAGGGGCTATAGCTCGTGTAGGAGCAAAACCTGTGTTTGTTGACATCGATCCTATAACTTTTAATATTGACCCGGCTAATATTGAAGGGGCAATCACTGATAAAACCAAAGCAATAATCCCGGTTCATCTATATGGGCAAATGGCTGATATGCAGCCAATTAGAGAAATCGCAGATAAACACAACCTTTTTGTGGTAGAAGATGCTGCCCAAGCAATCGGATCTAAGTATCAAGGTAAATCGGTCGGAGAATTAGGTGATACCGCAACTTATAGCTTCTTCCCGACTAAAAACTTAGGTGCCTATGGGGACGCAGGCATGATTGTGACAAATAATGAAGAAATTGCTGAAAAAATGAAGGTAATACGTGTGCATGGAAGTAAACCTAAATACTACCACCATGTATTAGGGTACAACAGCCGCTTAGATGAAATGCAAGCCGCCATTTTGAATGTGAAGTTACCCCATCTTGATGAGTGGAGCAATAAACGAAGAGAGCTAGCAAACAACTATACATCACTTATTAAGGAGTCAATAGAATCCATTGTTACTCCTATTGAAAAAGAAGGTAATCATCACGTCTTCCATCAATATACACTTAGAGTGGAGAGACGAGATGAATTGCAAGCATTTTTAAAGGAAAATGGTGTAGCGTCGATGGTGTATTATCCACTTCCGCTTCATGTTCAGCCGGTCTTCAGTGATCTGGGTTACCAAAAAGGTGATTTCCCTCATTCTGAAAAAGCAGCGGAAGAAGCACTTTCCTTACCTATGTACCCTGAACTTAAATTGGAACAACAAGAGTACGTAGTAAAAGTGATCCGTGAATTCTATAATAAATAACTAACGGTATTTCTCCCTATTATAGGGAGAAATTCTTTTGTACATAAAGTAGGAGGTACATTCATGGAAGAAACAAAAGAACGTTATGTACTATATGAGTTTCTAGAGTATTTTTGGAAGAAGAAATGGATTTTTGTGGTGCTACCTATAACGCTAGCAATAGTGGCATTTGGTTTAACGAAATTCACAGAGGAAAGACCTTATACTGCTCTTAAGACTGTTTATTTGGGTAGTGAAAGTAAAGGGAGCTTTTCTGATCCGGTATTAGTAAAAAATGATTATGGTAAATTTATCGATAGAAGCTTGCGAAAAAATTTAGAAATGGTACCAAATAACCGTGTGGTGGTTTTTAGTTTAACGGGCGGTTCACAGTCAGAATTAGAAGAGCAATTGGATAGAGTTACTGAAAACTACTTTCGTGATTTAGTAGAAGATTCTGAAAGAACGAAGAATACTATGAATAATCAAATTACTGCCTTGGAAATGAAAAAACAACAAACGGAAAAGGAAATAGAAAAATATAAAGGTTTCTTGGATAGGGAAGAGTTAGATCCATTAACCATTCGCGATTACCTTCAAAGGCTTTCTAATCAAGAGGATATATTATTTGAATACACATTTGAGTTGACAGAGGAACAAAATAATTTAGAAAACTATGAAGAGCCAAGGATTTTGGATACAGTTGTAAGTCAGCAAAGGAGTAACCTTAAAACCAACGTTGCCGCTGCCTTCCTTTTCGGTTTATTCCTATCCCTTCTTCTAGTAACACTTCTCAAGTATATTCAAGATGCAAAAAGGGGGAGAAGGTATGATTAACTTTGCTATAGTAGGAATTGGCCATATTTCTAAAAAACATATGGATGCAATCGCAAACATTGAGGGTGCTCAAGTTGTAGCGCTCTGTGATAATAATGAATTGAGACTAAAGGAATATGAAGGTCAATTTGAACTTTTTAGTGATTTAGAAACAATGTTAAAAGAGCAAACGAACATAGATGTTGTAAATATTTGTGTCCCTTCTGGGTTACATGCCAATATGACAAAAATTTGTGCGAACTATAACAAACATGTTATTGCTGAAAAACCAATGGCGCTGAAATTACAAGATGCAGAAGAAATGATAAAGGTTTGTGAAGAAAATGGAGTGAAGCTTGCTATTGTTCATCCAAATAGATACAGGCCGGCATTCTTGGAACTAAGAAGGCTTTTCGACAATAATATATTTGGTAAGATTAGCCATGCTAATGCGACTGTTAGATGGAATAGAAATGATGCTTACTATGCTCAAGCTCCATGGAGAGGAACGAAAGAGTTTGATGGTGGAGTACTAATGAACCAAGCCATTCACGATTTGGATTTACTGTTATGGTTCATGGGAGAGGTTGAATCTGTACAGGCGATGGCTACCACTCGTTTAAGGAATATTGAAGCAGAAGATGTTGCTGCAGCGGTTGTAACGTTTAAGAGTGGAGCACTAGGGATTATTGAGGCAGCAACCACTATTTATCCGAAAAACTTAGAGGAATCCTTAGCGATATTTGGAGAAAATGCTTCTATTAAGATAAGTGGGCAAACTGCAATTAACTTTGAAGTGTTAGATGCTAAAGATCTAAAAGAAGAAGAAAAAATTGAAATTATTGAGAGAGTTAAGAATGATCCATTTGGAACCCCAGGGCATCAACACATCATTCAAGATATGGTGGTATCAATTAATGAGGGGAAAAATCCTAATGTTGATGGACAAGCTGGTATAGCTCCTGTAAGGTTAATATTAGCTATATTGGAATCTGCGGAAACCGGCAAAAGAGTTTACCTATAAAGGAGATAACGATTATGAATACAAAAGAAATATTACTAAATAAAATAAATAATAAAGAAGCAGTCATTGGAGTGGTAGGACTTGGATACGTGGGCTTGCCATTAGCTGTGGAAAAAGCCAAGGCTGGTTATAAAGTTATAGGGTTTGATGTGCAAGACAGCAGAGTTGCTCAGGTTAACGAAGGGGTAAACTATATTGGGGACGTAGTGGATGAAGAGCTTAAGGAACTTGTTCAAAGTGGAAAGCTGATAGCAACAACTGATTACTCAAAAATAGAAGATGTAGATGCAGTAGCTATTTGTGTTCCAACACCGCTAGATGTCTACCAACAGCCTGATACATCTTACGTAGAAAGCTCTACTAGAGAAATAGCGAAATTTTCTCATGAAGGAATGCTTATAGTTCTAGAATCTACTACGTATCCTGGAACTACTGAAGAGATCGTTGTTCCAGCTTTAGAACAAGCTGGATTAACTGTAGGTGAAACGGTATTCGTTGCTTACTCTCCTGAAAGAGTCGATCCAGGGAATAAGTTCTATAATACCAAAAATACGCCTAAAGTAGTAGGTGGTGTTTCTCAGAACTGTACGGAAATTGCTGCAACTCTTTATCGAGCGGTGCTTGAAGGAGAAGTTCATCAAGTTTCCAGTCCAGCAGTAGCAGAAATGGAAAAAATTTATGAGAATACCTTCAGACATATTAATATTGCTTTAGCAAATGAAATGGCAATACTTTGCGAGAAAATGGGTATTGACGTATGGGAAGTAAT
The DNA here is from genome assembly GCF_021991925.1 of Sutcliffiella horikoshii. Lineage (GTDB taxonomy): Bacteria > Bacillota > Bacilli > Bacillales > Bacillaceae_I > Sutcliffiella_A > Sutcliffiella_A horikoshii_F. The sequence goes on from NZ_RXZI01000002.1 coordinate 511,008, forward strand.
TGATGCAGCAAAAACAAAACCTTATGGGTTTATGGCATTCTATCCAGGACCTGGACTAGGTGGTCATTGTATTCCTATCGATCCATTTTACTTAACATATAAGGCTAGAGAGTTTAATTACCATACTAAGTTAATTGAACTTGCAGGTGAAATTAATAATTCTATGCCAGATTTTGTTGTAGATAGGGTTATGTATGCACTTAATGAAAGATCAAAAGCATTACGTGGATCAAATATCCTTGTATTAGGAGTTGCTTATAAGAAAGATATCGATGATGTTAGAGAGTCTCCATCATTACCAATTATGTCTAGGTTACGTAAAGAAGGTGCAAATTTAACTGTGATTGATCCATTTGTAAGTTCTTTCAAATTGGACGGAGATGTTATTGAACCTGTAGAACTAAATGAAGATCTACTCAAAAAAGCAGATCTGACACTTATCTTAACAGATCATACAAATATTAATTATGAGATGGTAAGTAAACACAGCAATGTAATATTTGATACACGAAACGCAATGAAAGATGTGGAAAAGCCGGCTAACTACATTAAGTTGTAGACAACAACTTTTACACTGTCTTAGGAGTGTTAAATTCTTGTTTAATCATCTAAAACGATTGGGGGGAGATTCCCTCCTTTATGCATTAATGAATGTAGGGACAAAATTAATTGCATTCCTGATGTTGCCAATTTACACAACCTACCTATCCCCATCGGAAATGGGAGTGTTTGAAAACGTAGATGCTCTCATTTCCATATTAATATTTGTTGTTATTTTTGGTACCGATAATGCACTTGCTTATTATTTCTACAATACAAATGATGAAAAAGAAAGAACAGAGTTGTTCCAGACTGCTCTATATTTCCGTGTTATTATTGCAGTTGGATTTAATTTAATCTTTATATTTTTTGGTGAGTACATTTCTACCATTTTATTAGGTACGCCAGATTATAAATACATCTTTTTCCTAGCAGGAACCGTCCTCATTGTCGAAACAATTATTACTTTGGTATTAACCTATTACAGGTTCCAATTTAAAAGTAAAAAAGTTGTTTTTACTACTGTTGCAAAATTAGCATTTGTAGCCATACTTTCTTATCTATTTCTTAAGTATTCAGATCTGCAAGTAAGTTCTATTTACTTGGGACGACTGATTAGTGTAATTATCATTGTATTAGTTTTGGTTCCTTCATTAATAAAAATGTTTTCTTTTAAATTTAATAAAGAAATACTAAAAAAATTGGTGGTGTATGGTGCACCTCTAGTGCCTGCTTCAGTTGCATTCTGGATTATAACTTTCTCCAATCGGTTTTTTTTAACAACGTTTGAATCTTTAAATAGCGTAGGTATATATGGTGTTGCAATTAAATTTGCGACAGTAATAAGTTTATTAACCTCTAGTGTCCAAATGGCGTGGAGACCTTATTCTATGTCGATAAAGGATAATTCAAATGCTAAACAGATTTATTCAACATTGTTTTTACTGATATTAATTATCGGTATGACTGGACTACTGGGAATAGCGACAGTAATCCCATTAGTAATGGAATTTATGATTAAGGACCCTGCTTATGCAGAGGCTAGTCGCTATATAGCTATTTTAAGCTTAGGATCATTTTTAAGTTTTTATTACTTAATTATATCTATAGGTCTCTTTTTCAATAAGAAGACAGGTGTCATATCTATTTATGTTGGAATATCAGCTGTAATTAGTGTGGTTTTAAACATATTATTAATCCCAGTATTTTCAATATGGGGGGCAGTAATTGCTCTAATAGCCTCTTATTTATTTGTGAATATTTCAATTTTTATAAGAAGTCAAAAAGAGTATTATATTCCCGTATCCATTTTCAAAATGGTTCTTTTGTTTTTAAGTGGCATATTGGGCATACTAACTATAGTTTATGTACAAGAAAATGAGGGAATTAGCAATTACTATATTGTTATACCCTGGATTGTGAACATTGTCGTCACACTTTTAACTATTAAAGATAAATTAATCAGCATAAGAAAGTGAGGAAATAGCTATGCTTTATATAACCTTATGGCTAATAACCCTCATTACATCTTCATTTTTGTTCTATAAAGTATCAGGTAGCTTGTCTCTATTAAAGCCGAACCTAATAAGTATAACGTATTATTATTCATTATTAGTTTCAAGTTTTATTGGACCTTTACTAATTGTGTTAAAGTTAGACGAAAATTACATGATACATCGAATGCAAGACGATACTTATAGAGTTATTGGGTTTTTGTGGCTATGCTACATTATGATTATAATCCCTCTTACAATGTTGATGTTATCTAAATGGGTTGGTTTTAATGCGAAGAAGGAATTTCATTTATATTTAGAGGCCCCGATAACCACGGATTTAAGGGAGAGTAAAGATTATTTTTATATCTTTTCTATCTTAATGTTGTTTAGCATTGCGGCTATAATTTACATGATAACCCAACTAAACAATGTACCAATAATAGCTGCCTTAACAGGCAGTTCTGATCTTGGGAGACTTAGGATAGAAGCATCTCATGGATTTACAGGAAATGTTTTATTCAAGAATATTTTCGCTCTAGGATTAACACCAATTTTATCTTTAATTGCATATGTATATTATGTAAAAACAAAATTGTTAAGATGGAAAATTTCTTTTATGCTGATGTTTGTTTTATCTGTTTTTGTATCTGTATATGATTTGCAAAAAGCTCCTGTTTTCTTCTACATCCTTATGTTTATATTAATAAATTTTTACATCGGTAAAATTAGACTTTCCTTAAAAAGGCTAATGATGCTTGGATCTGTGGGAGTAATTTTAATAGTGACCATGTATGTTTTTATACAAGGAGTTACGAGTGTGGATCAATTCCTTTCTTATAATTCAGGGCCAGTTGGAAGATTAATTCTTTCACAAATATCACCGTTCTTCTTACACTTAGAGCTTTTCGGAAATCAAGTTGACTTTCTTAATGGCAGAAGCTTACCCAATATTCTCTTGCAATTCTATGACTTGGAACAGGTACGTTCTGCAAAACTTGTCATGGGGCAATATTTTCCTGATAGAGTGGCAGAAGGGACGGCTGGTGTTTTAAACACAGTGTTTGCTGGGGAAGCATACGCTAACTTTGGCTATTTAGGTATCTTGTTCGGGACAATTTATCTTGGTGCATACATTCAAATAATGTACATCTTTTTTATAAGAATGCCGAAAAATCCGGTATTTATTAGCTTATTTGTTTTCTTTACAGTTAACATACCGAGAGTGGTAGTTGGAGGATTTATGGATTTTATTTTTAATCCTTTTTGGCTTTTCGTATTTATCCTCTTTTTATCTACCCTATTTTGCCTCAAAATAAAACAAGAATTTCTGAGAATTTATATTAAGCAAGCTCATTAAAACAGCTTGGACTGAAATTTTAACCTTACGTTATAAGAAGACCCCATTTCAACGCGGAAATGGGGTCTTCTTTATTTTCAATAATATTTAATTTGTAAAAGCTTTCTTATAAATCATTAACAACTGTTCCACGATAATAATGTTTAATAATTTGGTCATAATTCCAACCGTTATTAGCATAACCTTGTGCACCATACTGGCTCATTCCTATTCTATGCCCCCAGCCCTTCCCATTAACGATAATGGATTGAGGGTCTGTTTCCTTAGAAATATTTGTATTGGAAAGAGCTATAGAAGTGTTTGTTGCACTAAGAGAAGTAAGGCTATTAGCTAATTGAACTTGTTGACCTTTTAAGCTCAACTGATTCCTTGTACCATTTGCCAATTGAATAGTAAATGGCGTGTTAATTGTTAAATCAAACCAGTTGCTTTTTAAGAATCCATACGTATTGCCGTTACTGGTTGGGAAAAGCTGGCGTATAGTCAATTCGTTACCCGCTCTTCGGAAATCACCGTTACCAGTATGAAGTGTTACTGCTGATACTTCACCGTTTGCCCCGGTTTTTTCAAGGGAAACATTATAAAGAGGAACATTGGTATTAATGCCGAAACTTGTTAATAAAGAACTACTGTTATATGTTTCAGTCCAATTACTGTGTGGTGAAACTTCAAAAGCATCCTCTACTGTTACTAAATAAGGAAAACTGCTTTGGTTTGAATTCCAGACATCTCCTACATTGGCTGTTCTCCCACCACTAGTAGAAAAGAAGAACGTTTCTATAACATTATTATTATATCTAACTACTTTTTTATCTGTTTCATCTACGGCTTGATTTGTCCTGCTATTTTCAGATGTATAGCCACGATAGACTTGACTTGAAGTAGTATTAGACAGTGGACCTCTTGCATTCTTGACATATGCGTAACTTCTTGCTGCCACCGCTTGAGCTTTGAGTGCTTCTAGATGAAATGAAGCAGGCATCTCATTGGGTAGTACACCTTTTAGATAGGATTGCATATCTAGTTTATTAATAAATTGCCCTGCATGAATTATAGCACTGCCTCGATATTTTCTATCATTATTGGCGATAATGGTGTTAATTGTTGAAAGTGCAGGAGAATTTATCAACTGAACATTGTTATTAACAAGTACAGCAACATGCTGACCATTTAATCTTTTTACAATATACCAAACGCCTTGACTATTGTTATGCGTACTTACATATTCTGCTGCTTCCCCGTTTTCAAAGGTTGTTAAAATCTGACCCGAAGTACTTGCATCTCTGCGTCCAGGCGTGCTAGCAGAAAATACTACAATTTGCGAGTTACCTGTCATTTCAATTATTTCGAAACCATTTGTTGAGGAAAGTGTTATAGATCCAAAACTAGCTACAGAATTACCTGAGTTATTTGTAATTGTTAATGATTGATTAGGTTTAATAAAACGTTCCGTGTTATTTTGTAAATTTTTTATTTTATATGTCCCAGCAGGAGTAAAGTTGATCGTATTGCTTCTTGTTAACTCAACAGTAACTGGATTAACATACTGCTTTGGTATAAACTCTGCATTTGAAAAATCCACTTTGATGAAAAAGAATAAAAGACAAAAGAAAAGAAATACTTTTTTTTGCATGTTATCTGATCACCTCAGCAAAGTTTGAACGTACCGCACCTACTCTTCCATCATTCATTTTAACAAGATACCATTTCTCTCCTGTAGAAGAATTCACAAAAGTACTTTCGTATTTCATGGTAGATCCAACAGCAGCAGTAGTATATATTGAATATGAATCGGAAGCCCCTCTTCTTATTGGCGCTGGATTGTTAAATACAACATTCTGAAATCCAGTTTGAATTGGTGTTACGGAAATTTGAGAATCTGAACCTATTACAGCACCAAGTCTATTATCTGATAATCTAACAATAAACCATTGTTCCCCATTTGAAGGGTTAGTGTACGTACTATGATAAGTAACAACAGTGTTTGCAGGAACATCTACTAAACTAGCATATTGAGTACCTGCCCCTCTTCTAATTGCAGTTTGTTTTGTAGTTACCACGCTTGACACATCTTGAATAGGATTGCTTGGAGTAGGATTTCCGGAACCAAGTTCATTTACACGTGCTTCAAGTTGACTTAGTCTTTGTTCCACAGGGTTTATTTTACTCAAAACCCACTCGACACTTGCTAAAACTACATTACTATTCGCGTTAGCAGTGGAGATACTAACTGCGCCGAACCCAAAACCAAGTAAAAATACAAACGTAACGATAAATATCTTCTTTTTCAAGAAATTGCCCCCTAATTATTTCATATTTTTCAATTAATAAGTTTATCATAAAAAAACACTACTAAATAGGTAATTTAGTAGTGTTTTGAAAAAAATGTAGAATTTTAGGGGATGCTGTTTAGTTAACAAGCTAATCCATTTCTAAATGTTCTTTTAGTTCTATCTGAAGATTAGCAAGTGATGTATCATCAGGTATATAATAATAAATGCCGCCAATATATTCATCTGTTCCTTCTAAATCAAGATTATTAATGGAAGAAGCTCGGAATGAAGAATATTTCTGCTGAAATGCTAAAACCTCATTTACTCTCATATTCGTTTCAACATTTTCACCCACATCATTCACAATATCATTAACTTTAAAAAGAGTAGATGGTGAATTAATCTCATCAATTAACGCTTTAACGACTTGTTTCTGTCTTTCTGTTCTCCCTAAATCACCACGAGGGTCTTTCTTTCTCATTCTGGCGTAAGTTAATGCTTCCTCACTGTTCAATCTCATTTTGCCTTCTTTGAAATAGAGTTTTGTATCCCAATCACCGTGTTTGTAATCCCAAAAATCAAAAGGTACATCAACAGTAACCCCACCAACAGTATCAATAATATTCAGGAAACCATCAAAATCTAAGGTTACGTAATAGTCTATTGGTATCTCCAAGAAATCTTCCACGGTACTTACTGTCATGTCTAATCCACCGAAAGAATACGCATGATTTATCTTATCTTTTTCATCTCTTCCAGCAATGTTTACTCGAGTATCTCGAGGAATGCTGAGTAAATTCATGGAAGCATCATCTGGATTAAATGTGGCGACCATTATAGTATCTGACCTTCCCCCTTTACCACCACTACCATAGTCCTCAATTCCCAAAATCAATATTGTAAAAGGGTCTTTTCTTATTTCGACAGGCTTTTCCCTGTATTTTGATTTATCTCTATCTAATGCCACGTATGAGTTATTTGCTGCCTTTATGGTTTCATAAACCGTATAACCAAGATAGAGTGCTATAAGTAGAAGAGGAATAGTGATGAATAGAAAGATTCTTTTGAAAACTTTCTTTTTCTTTGTCTTTTTGTAATCTATTCTCGAATGTTTCATATAAATAATCTCCTCAAAAGTTAAAATATAACCGATTTCTCTTTATAAATAGATACTCCGGAAGTTATTTCACCCTTACCATTTGTTAATTCAGTTATCCAATTCTTGAAAAGTGGTGTTTCCATTGCTGTAACATAAATTTCAAATGTAACAGTATCCAAGTAGAGAATTTGCTTTATTTCATAGCTCGAAGTATGAAGTGCGTACTCAACTTTTCCACTTAGAGTATAATCAACTGTAATATGCATAATTTGCACTAATTTCCGTTCTACCATTCCTGTGGCACTTATTCCTTCAGAGGTAGCTTTCCCATACGCCCGTATTAGACCTCCAGCGCCAAGTTTAATACCGCCAAAGTAGCGGGTAATGACAACTACAGTGTCTTTTAGGCCCTTTTTCTTCAACACTTCAAGGATGGGAACGCCGGCTGTGCCGCTCGGTTCTCCGTCATCGTTGGCTTTTTGGACCTGGTCGTGTTCACCGATCATGTAGGCGGAGCAATTATGTGTTGCACCCCAGTGCTTCTTTTTTATCTCTTGTATGAAGTTTTGGGCTTCTTCCTCGGTTGTGGCACGGGCGATATGTGCAATGAATCTGGACTTTTGAATCGTTATTTCATGCTCGCCATGCCCTTTTACGGTATAGTAGTGAGACAGCACTCTGACAACTCCCCTTTAATGACTGGCACTTTTGTAGGGCATTTTTTTATGCCCATACTCTTTCTATTATAAGTGCAAAAGGGAAGGACATCAAATGAATTCTAGTCCATTACTCCTTTTATACGGCAAGAATCGACAAACTTTAATTTGATTGTAATAATAATGTTATACAAGTAAAACTTTGGTCCGATATAATAAAGTGTGGACAATTTTCGACAGGTACCCCCACAAACGTTTGGAAAAATTGGAATGATATAGCATATAGTGTCTTTCTTGCGTTTGGGTATAATGTACTATATTGAATAAAGAAGTATCCCTGATATTCTTTTAAGAATACCGGGTCTTTTGGAGGATGTCCTATGTCTCGGAAAGTTATAAACTCTAAACAATTAGACATGATTATTGAACAAATGGTTAAAACGGTGGAAGTGAGCAAGGACGAGATTTTCGAGATAGGGGAAAGTTCCCGCAAGGAATTTGAGAACCTTGGCAAAGAGTTGAATGCGGTAAAGCTTGAGGTGACACAGCTAATCCATAAACAAGATAAGCTGGAGATCCAGGTCCGCATGGCACGAAACCGACTATCAGAAGTAAGCAGGCAATTTAAAAACTATACAGAAGAACAAATCAGACAAGCGTATGATCACGCACACGAACTTCAACTAGAACTACATACCATCTCCCAAAAAGAGGTGCAACTGCGAAATCGCAGAAATGAAATTGAGCGCAGGCTGCTAAATCTCGAAGAAACGATTACCAAGGCGGATCGACTTGTCAGCCAAGTCTCCGTGGTACTCAATTACGTTACAGGTGATCTACAGCAGGTAGGGCAAATGATTGCGGATGCTTCTGAGAAACGTGAGTTTGGCTTTAAGATCATGGAAGCGCAGGAAGAGGAACGCAGGCGCCTTTCAAGGGAGATACATGATGGTCCGGCACAGATGCTGGCAAATGTGATGATGCGCTCCGACTTGATTGATCGCACTTTCCGGGAGCGGGGACCTGGAGAGGCTTTATCCGAGATCCGCTCCTTGAAAGTGATGGTGCGCTCCGCTCTATATGAAGTACGGAGAATCATCTATGATCTTCGTCCGATGGCACTCGACGATCTTGGGTTGGTGCCTACTTTAAAAAAATATATTTCGACTATCGAGGATTATCATAACGGGTATCCGCGAATTGAATTCATGAACCTTGGAGTGGAGCACCGAATCTCCGCCAACCTGGAAGTGGCAGTGTTCCGGCTTGTGCAGGAATCGCTCACCAATGCGATCAAGCACGCAGAAGCAAGCTCCATTTATGTAAAATTGGAGGTGAAACCTACCCATATTATTGTCATCGTCAAAGATGACGGTGTAGGATTTGATACGACAGAAAAAAAAGAAAAGTCGTTTGGATTAATTGGAATGAGGGAGCGGGTAGAGCTTATCAGCGGGGACTTGGACATCCAGTCCTCAACCGGTAAAGGAACCACCGTCTTTATCAAAATTCCGTTAAGCTAAAGATGTATTTGGGAGGATGAGAGGAATGGATACGACAAAAATCGTGATTATTGATGATCATCAGCTTTTCCGTGAAGGAGTTAAACGCATTCTGGATTTTGAAACAAACTTTCACGTAGTGGCGGAAGGGGACGACGGAGCGGAAGCGCTTGACCTGATGGAAAAGCACGAGCCGGACGTGTTCATCATGGACATCAACATGCCTAAAATGAATGGTGTGGAGGCTACAAGACAGCTTGTCGAAGCCAACCCGGAAGCGAAGGTCATCGTACTATCCATTCATGATGACGAAAACTATGTAACCCATGCCTTGCAAACAGGTGCACGCGGATACTTGCTGAAAGAAATGGATGCAGATGCATTGGTGGATGCAGTCAAGGTCGTTGCGGATGGCGGATCTTATCTGCACCCGAAAGTGACGCACAATTTGGTAAGGGAATACCGCCGTTTAACCGAAAATGGAGTAGGAAGCGGAAGCAGACGTGGCGGAAACGGTGGCGGTTCGGCAGCTACAACGTACCAACAAATCGAAATTCGCCGTCCCCTTCACTTGCTGACACGCCGTGAGTGCGAAGTGCTTCAGTTGCTTGCTGACGGTAAAAGCAACAAAGCGATTGGTGAGGCACTGTTCATCAGTGAGAAGACGGTGAAGAACCATGTAAGTAACATCCTTCAAAAAATGAATGTAAATGACCGTACACAGGCTGTTGTTGTGGCAATCAAGAATGGCTGGGTAGAGGTTAGGTAACCTTGGGGATTTGGGTCTCCAAGGTTTTTTTTGTGGTGGGATTTTTGGGGTAGGGGAGAGGGACAGGGGGCCGTGCTGAATTTGTCTGATGGTGTCGAATGGTCGATATATTGTCCGAGTTGGTTGATAAAATGAATAGTTGGTTGATAAATAGTGCGACTTGGTTGATAAAAGTGAAAAAGTGGTTGATAAATCACCGTCCACAACAAAAATCAAACAAAAGGTGAAAGTTATCCACATTTCATGTACAATCTAAATAGATAACAGAAATACTTAGTATAAGGAAGGTCTACTATTTATGAAAACGGCGATTGTTACAGACAGTACTGCCTACATCCCAGCAGAATTACGTGCAAAGCATGATATACATATGATCCCGCTGAATGTTATTTTCGGGAACGAATCGTATCAGGAGGAAGTCGATATTAAAGTCGACCAATTCTACGAAGAAGTAAAGAATAGTCGCGACCTACCATCCACCTCCCAGCCGGCAATCGGCGAGTTTGTAGCCCTATATGAGAAACTTGCAAAGGACTACGACGCAGTAGTCAGCATCCACCTTTCCAGCGGAATCAGCGGAACCTACCAAGGAGCGGTTGCTGCAGGAGATATGGTCGATGATATCCAGGTTTACGCTTATGATTCTGAAATTAGTTGCATGGTTCAAGGATTATACGTCTTGGAAGCGGCAGAGATGGCCGCAGAAGGAAAGGATCCTGAACAGATCCTCGAACGCATGGACGTCATGAAAAAGTCCATCCGTGCCTACTTTATGGTGGATGACCTTTCTCACCTTCAGCGCGGCGGACGCCTAAGCAGCGCGCAGGCGATTGTCGGAAGCCTTTTACAGGTTAAACCGCTCTTGCACTTTGTGGACACGAAAATCGTTCCATTTGAAAAGATCCGTACACGTAAAAAAGCGGTCAAGCGCATCCACGACCTACTGGATGAAGTGGCTTCAGAGCAAGTGCCGATGCGTGCAGTGGTGATCCACGCCAACCGCGAGGCGGAAGCACAAGAGATGAAAAAAGAACTTGAACAGAAGTACCCACACGTCGAATTTTTCCTAAGCTATTTCGGCCCGGTGATTGGCACGCATTTAGGTGAAGGTGCACTGGGACTTGGGTGGTACAAACGATAATATTACTATACAACCATAACGACAAAAACAGACATCAGGGGCAGGCTTGCTTGGGGTGTCTTTTTTTTGAAGAAAGATTTATAAATCGGTTGATTTCCGTTTTAGGCGCTTCGCTTGCCTGCGGGCGTCTGCACGTTTTCCACTTGTTATAACTTTCGATTTAAAAATTCAAGAAAATCTAAGGAGGAAAGCTATGCTTTTTTGTAAAAACGAAAATAAAATACTGATTCCGACCAACCAAGAAAGTGAACTCACTAAAAGGATCTCTGATTTTCCAGAAATCCCTCATCCGCCACTCAATACCTCATTCCCCTTCAACCAACACCTTCAGCACTATCTCCATGGTAAACGCCTTCTCTTAGATGAAATTCCTTTTCCCTTAGAAACCATTCAATCTCATTACCAGAATGGATATTTGCGATATGATCACGGTGTAACTGCCGCCAAAACTGGCCACATTTGTCAAAGATGTGGAAATGAAAAAGCCAGCTTGTTTGCGGCCTTTCATTGTGCCCGATGCAGGCGAGAATGCACCTATTGCCGGCACTGTATCATGATGGGGAGGGTGAGTGAATGCACACCACTCATTAGCTGGAGCGGACCAAAGCCTACAACTGAATCCAATAACTACACACTCGACTGGAATGGCACCCTCTCAAAAGGGCAGCAGCTAGCATCCGACCGAGTGATCGGGGCCATCCAATCTAACACACAGCTCCTAGTATGGGCAGTCTGTGGTGCTGGAAAAACGGAGGTTCTTTTTAAAGGAATAGAGACAGCTCTGACCCAAGGCAAGCGGGTATGCATCGCCACGCCGCGAACGGACGTTGTCTTGGAACTCTCCCCTCGTCTTCAACAGGTGTTTCCGAATATAGAGATTGCCACCTTGTACGGGGGAAGTGAGGACATAATCAAAAATGCCCCGCTTACTATCGCAACGACCCACCAACTACTTCGATACTACCGGGCCTTTGATAGCATTATCATTGATGAAGTGGATGCTTTCCCCTATTCGGTCGACTCCTCGTTAGAATATGCAGCGAGAAAAGCTCGAACTGAAGGTGGTAGCACTATTTATCTGAGTGCCACGCCTTCTAAGAAAATACAGCGTGCGGTACATTCAGGTACGCTTTCCTCTGTCATTATTCCGGCGAGGTATCACCGGCACCCTTTACCGGTCCCAGCCCTAGAGTGGTGTGGGAACTGGGAAAAAAGGATGAAGAAAAATAGGCTTCCAGGAAACGTGCTTTATTGGGTCCAAAAGCACCATGCGGCAAGCCGACCCATCTTTCTTTTTGTACCAAGTATTGATTTGCTTAAACAGATTGTTGTTATTCTACAAAAGGTATATGGAGATCTTGTGGCTGGGGTTCATGCCAAAGATAAGAAGCGAAAGGAGAAGGTGGGTGATTTCCGGAAGGGGAAGATAAAAATTTTGGTGACGACCACGATACTGGAGCGAGGAGTTACGGTTTCAGATGTTCAAGTTGGTGTACTTGGAGCAGAGGACAATCTTTTTACGGAAAGTGCCCTTGTTCAGATTGCAGGAAGGGCTGGTCGCAGCAGTCACCATCCGGAAGGAGATGTGAGATTTTTTCATTATGGAAGAACTCGTGAAATGATAGCCGCAATCGATCAGATCAGGCGTATGAACTATCGAGCGAAAACGGGGGGATTTCTTGATGAGTAACTGTTTGGTTTGTCAGGGGGAGGTGGCTTCCTCGTTTGGATGGGATGAATTCTTAGGTATTAGCAAGGCAGAACAAGTATGTGAATCTTGTGAGCAAGCTTTTCAGAAAATCAGCGGTAAGTTATGCAGGATATGTGGCAGGGTATGGGATGAGGTCCCGGTGGAAAACCGGCATGGGGATATCTGCTTTGATTGCCACAGGTGGGAAAGTGATGATGAGACAGCTGGAATGCTAAAGATGAATCGTTCTGTTTTTACGTATAACGACCACATGAAAGAAGTTTTGGCACAATACAAATTCAGAGGGGATGCAATTCTGGTAGATGCCTTTTATAAAGACTTTCGGCAGATGTATGAAAAGTATTTTAAAAAAGACTCATGGATGCTCGTTCCTATCCCCTTAGGAACAGGACGCCTCTATGAGCGGGGGTTCAATCAGTCCCTTCTTTTAGCGAAGTTGATAGCTCCAATTGGATTCCCCGAGCTCCTAGCGAAAACCGATTCTGTTAAACAGTCCAAAAAGGCTCGGCAAGAACGTTTGCATCAAGAAAATCCTTTTTACGTCATCGAACCCCAAAAGGTCAGAGGGAAAAGCATACTCCTGATCGACGACATCTACACTACTGGAACGACTATCAGGATGGCGGCAAAGATATTAAAAGAGGCAGGTGCTGGAGATATTTCTTCGCTCACCTTAGTTCGCAGTTAACTTTTTTGCTTCCTTTACGATATAAAAAGTAAGAAACTTATGCTCGAAAGGAAGTTGCCTCATGTCCCAGCTCGATAATTGTCCAAACTGTGGAGAGATTTATGTAAAAAATGCTTTTAGGGAAGTGTGTGAAGCATGTTATAAAGAAGAGGAAGTTCAGTATCAGACTGTATACAAGTACATCCGACAACGAGATAACAGAATGGCAAGCTTGGACCAAGTCGTGGAAAATACCGGGGTGGCTGAGTCGTTGATCCTCAAGTTTATCCGAAAAGGCCGCATTCAGCTGACCCAATTTCCAAATTTGGGGTATCCGTGCGACCGTTGTGGTAGGATGATTAGAGAGGATAAGCTTTGTATTGGTTGTAAAAAAGATATTCAGGGGCAACTTTCGCAATTGGACCGTGAAGAAGAAAGACAGCGGGTAATTCGGAGCGAAGGAAGAACCTACCATGCAATTGATAAGAAATTCCTATAAACATTCACCAATCTGTGCCGATATTCATATATAGACAAACTGTTCGAAAAGGAAGGGATAACAATGAAGATTAATAATATTGGTCCTTCAGGAGTCAACCCCTATAAGAATCACATGAAACAACAGCAGGTCCAGACGCCTAATCAGGCAAAGAGTGACCAGGTGGAGATCTCCAGTAAAGCAAAAGAGATGCAAGAGCGCTCCCAATTTGCAGAGGCCCGTCAGGAAAAGATTGCAAAGCTCAAGGTTTCTGTGGAAAACGGCACCTACAAGGTAGATCCCAAAGCCGTTGCCAGTAAGATGATAGATTTTTATTTTAATAAATAAGGGCTGTTAGAGCATGATTAGAACTCTAGCTGTTGATTGGAGCACAAGCCGAAGACTCCGGCGGGAGGTAGCGCTAGGTCGAGACCCCGCAGGCTTGCCGAGGAGGCTCAAGCACCACCCCGCGGAAAGCAAAGCCTAGCGCGGAAATCAACAGCGGTGTTTAACAGAGCCTTCAAAATAAGGAGAACCTATGTCCATTCCAACAATTATCACATTACTCGATAAAATGCTCACTTTGCATTCTTACCTTTATGAACTGACTGTACGGAAAGAAGAGGTAGTAAAAGCAAACAAGGTAGACGAGCTCCAAGAGATTACTAGAGAAGAAAAACAATATACACGGGCAATCATTCAGCTAGAAAAGCAACGTGCGGAACTATCCGGCGGAAAGACAATAACTGAGCTTGCCGAAATGGCTTCACCTGCAGAAAGAAGTGAAATGCTTCCTTTGAAAGATAGGTTAGCTAAGATCATTTCCAATATCCAAAAGCAGAACGAACTCAATCAGCTGTTACTTGAACAGTCCCTTCAATTTGTCACAATGACCATAAACACCCTGAACCCGTTGCCAAATGCGGTAAATTATGAGAAACCCGCGAACATGAAGAAAAGCGTTAGTGCACCTGCGCGCTCCCTGTTCGATTCAAAAGCTTAGGAGGAACACCACATGCGTTCAACATTTCATAGTCTCGAAGTTGCGAGACGTGGTCTGGTTACCCAGCAAACTGCCCTTCAGACGGTCGGGCATAACATTGCCAATGCCAATACCCCAGGATATACCAGACAACGGGTCAATTTTGTCCAAACAGAACCATATCCACCAGCTTCCATGAATCGTCCGCAAATACCCGGACAGATGGGGACTGGGGTAGAGGCAGGCAGTATCCAGCGTGTGCGGGAGAGTTTCCTGGATATCCAGTATCGTGGTGAAAACAATAAGCTTGGCTATTGGGAGGCGCGTGCAGATTCCCTGCAAAAGATGGAAGAGATCATGAACGAACCATCCGAAACCGGCCTTTCTACCACTTTGGACCGTTTCTGGCAGGCTTTTCAAGATTTGGCGGTCAATCCGACGAATGCAGGGGCACGGTCGGTGGTAAGACAGCGCGGACTGGCGGTTGCGGAAACATTCCGGTTCTTATCGGATTCCTTATCATCTGTTCAGCAGGACATCAAAAATGTAATGGATGTCACGGTAAAGCAGGTAAATGCACTTAGTCAGCAAATCAACAATATAAATAAGCAAATTGGTGAAATCGAACCACATGGCTATCTCGCGAATGATCTTTACGATGAAAGGGACCGCTTGGTGGATGAACTATCACAGCTTGTCAATATAAAGGCCACAACAATTGGAAGTAGTGGGAACCCAAGCAGTATCGCAGAAGGTAAACTGACTATTGAGATGGTGGATGATTCTGGTCGTAAAATCGGTACGCTTGTTGATGCCACCAGTCTTAGAGTGAACAGTCTTTCTTTAGAATACCGAGCAGATACAGGGCTTGTGGATGGATTCAAGCTTGGGGATACAAGCTTTGGAATCGGCAGTATGCAAGCTTCCGGTAAGCTTCGTGGCCTGATCGACTCTTATGGGTTTATGGAAGGGAATACTGAAAAGGGGTTATACCCTGATATGTTGAACCACCTGGATACGGTAGCGTTTGAATTTGCTCAAGAGATTAATAGAGTTCATGAATCTGGCTGGAGTATCTCGAGCATGGAATCTGGAGAGCATACAGCGTTCAAATTCTTTGAATTTAAAAATACAGATATAGCTGCGGGGAACATCAAAGATGCAGCTAAACTTTTCACGGTTTCATCAGATATCGTGCAGTCCTTGGACAATATCGCGGCTTCCGGCTACAACAAGGGGATCATTACAACAGGTGAGTTCCACGGATTTAATGGTGTGGAAAATGTTTCGGTTACTGTGCAGTCTGCAGTGGATGCCAACGGAGTTCAGCAGTTTACATACACGGTTTATGATGCAGCCAAGTCTCCAAAACAGGAATTAATGACTTCTGGAAGTTTTGCCAGTTTAGAAGACCTTGGTCTAGGATTGTCGGGAGAGTTTATCAATGCGGATGGAAATCCTTCTGTCCATTTTGACTTGAGTAAAGTCCGCTTGGAAGACGTGTCAAAAGGGAATTACATTTCGGTTGATATCCCCAAAATCGGTGAGGTCGGTGGTCGTGTAGGTGATGGAAGCAATGCCATTGCCTTAGCAGAGGTGAAGGCCCGTACGCTCCAGCTGAACGGTGTTTCTACAACCTTCCAAAACTACTACGAAAGTGTTATTGGAGGCTTGGCGGTAGATGCCCAGGAGGCGAACAGACTCTCCTACAACAGTGAAACATTGAGACTATCAGTGGATCAGCGCCGACAATCGGTAAGCGGTGTTTCCTTGGACGAGGAAATGACCAGCATGATCCAGTTCCAGCATGCATACAATGCTTCGGCAAGAATGATTACTTTAACGGACGAACTTTTAGATAGAATCATTAACGGCTTAGGATTAGGCGGAAGGTAGGTGTAGATAAATGCGTGTAACACAAAGCATGCTGACGCAGAACTCTCTGCGTCAATTAAGTACAAGTTACGGGAAAATGGGTAAGTTGATGGAACAGCTCTCTACAGGTAAGAAAATTTCCCGTCCTTCCGACGACCCGGTTGTGGCGATGAAAGGGATGTATTATCGTACAAACTTGACGGAGCTTGAACAATACAAACGTAACCTGAGTGAATCGTATGCATGGATGGAAAATTCCGAAGCGGCGTTGGACCATGTGCAAAGCGTGATGCATCGTGCCCGCGAGTTGGTGGTTCAGGGATCCAATGACACCTACTCACCGGAAGACCGTCAAGCGATGGCAAAAGAAATCGAGCAGTTAAAGCACGATTTCGTTCAGGTTGCCAATACTCAGGTTGCCGGAAAATACATCTTTAACGGTACAGCGATAGATAAGCCTAGAATTACGGATGCTAACGATCCTTCGTCTGTAAGTACGGAAAACTCTCCTTTCGAGGTAGAAGTTTCTCGTGGGATAAAGCTACAATCCAACATTAATTCGGATAATGTTTTTAATAAAGACATGATGGAAGTTTGGAATGGCCTTCAGAAGGCTTTGGAAACAAGTGATACAGATGCATTGAAGGATTTGATGGGACGCTTTGATAAAGCGGCGGATACCATCTCAGCGGAGCGTTCTGAGTTAGGTGCTCGTTACAACCGATTGGAAATGGTGGATAATCGCATTGGGTATCAAGAAGTGGTTGCGACACGGATCCTGTCTGATAATGAGGATGCGGATATTGAGAAAGTGATTACGGATTTGACGATGCAGGAGAGTGTACACCGTGCTTCGCTTGGTGTGGGGGCGCGTGTGATTCAGCCTTCGTTGTTGGATTTTTTAAGGTAGGGTGAGGAACTGTCTTGGAGGGAGCTGTTTGATGGCAGTTGTTTCTGGGGCAGTTTTTTTGGTATTTGGTGATACGCCGCTGTTGATTTCGCGCCAGGCTTCGCTTTCCGCGGGGCGATGCTTGAGCCTCCTCACTTCGTTGCGGGGTCTCAACCTACCGCTACCTCCCGCCGGAGTCTTCGCCTTTCGCTCCAATCAACAGCTAGGGTATCTTTTTAGATCTAGAAAACCTTTTAGAGAAGTGGGTGATTATATGCATTTTCCACAGATACGATTGCAGTCGACTTTTGCACAGACTGAGTTGCAGATTCAGAAACCGGTACAACAAATCCAGCAACCTAGGGCAGAAATTAGTATTGAACAACCTAAGGCGGAGTTGATGATGCAGCGGAGGCCGGGGAGGTTGACGATTGATCAGACGCAGGCTAGAGAGGATATGGATTTGAAGAGTGTAGCCAGGAGGATTGAGGAGGCGGCGCAGCTTGGGCGGCAGGATTGGCTGGCAGGGCTGGCGCGAGTTGCACAGGACGGAAATGAGATGATGAAAATCGAACATGGTGGTGGCGCGATTGTCCGTCAGGCGAAGCGGAATAGTGAAGGTCCTCCAAAAGAATTCAATATTGGCTGGATTCCGTCCCATTTTAGTGTGAAAATTAATTATGAGCCTGGTTCAGTGGATATCCAGTGGCACCAGCGTAAGCCAGTTATAGATATAGAGATAAATAAGCCAGTGCATGAGTATACACCAGGTGCCACACAGGTCAGTATGGCTAATTACTCTTCGCTTGAAATAGACTTTGAGAATTTGCGATATATAGGTACAAGCGGCTACGAACAAAAAATATAAGGTTGTGAGAAAATGAAAATAGAAACGAAGTATCATGGATTAATAGAGGTACAGAAAGAAGAAGTGATAAGATTTCCGAATGGCTTTCCGGGGTTTATAGAGGAGAAGGAGTTCGCGGTGATTCCTTTTACGGAGGATGGCACGTTTCATATTTTACAATCCGTACAGACGCCAGGGCTAGGCTTTGCTCTGACAAATCCTTTTACGTTCTATCCGGATTATGATTTCAATCTGGAGAACCAAGCGGTGGATGTTCTCGAGTTGGAAACTGCTGAAGATGTGACGGTCTATGTAGTCCTGACATTGGCAGACCCTTTCCACCTTACAACTGCCAACCTGCTAGCTCCTGTTGTAGTAAATACGAAAAATAAGCTTGGCAAGCAAGTCATTTTAACAGGCAGTCCATATCAAACGAAGCATAATCTGTTTCCAGAAGCAGTAGCTAAATAGAGAGGAGGAGACCGCATGCTAGTACTAACCCGCAAAATAGATGAAGCCATCACGATCGGTGATGACATCGAGATTACGGTTCTCAGCATCAATGGTGATCAAGTGAAGCTCGGCATCCAAGCTCCAAAACATATTGAGATACATAGAAAAGAAATTTATCTTTCCATACAGGAGGAAAACAACGCAGCGTCCCACTCTTCACTTGATCTTATCCAAGCTTTAAGCAACCAACTAAAAAAATAATACAATTTGTAAAAAATTCTCTCTAACTCTATTAACAGTTGTCGAGTACGGTCGATATAAAACATGTAAGCAAATAGAATCAAAAGGCGGCCGACTTTTGACCTATCTGCAAAACTAACACCGATTACACAAGGACGTGAAATCGGCGACAACTCAAGGAGGAAAATTGTAATGAGAATTAATCACAATATTGCTGCGTTGAACACGCACCGTCAATTAGGTTCTGCAACAAACGCTCAAATGAAATCTATGGAGAAATTGTCTTCTGGTTTACGTATTAACAAAGCTGGGGACGACGCTGCCGGTCTTGCAATCTCTGAAAAAATGAGAGCTCAGGTTCGTGGGTTGGATCAAGCTTCCAGAAATGCCCAGGACTCCATCTCAATGATACAGACTGCCGAAGGGGCGTTAAATGAAACCCATGATATTCTTCAGCGTATGCGTGAGTTAGCGGTTCAAGCCGGTAATGACACAAATACTGGATCGGATCGTGGAGAAATTCAAAAAGAGATTAACCAACTTACGAGTGAAATCAACCGTATTGGAAATACAACTGAATTTAATGGTCAGAAATTATTAAGTGCAACTGATGGGGCTGTAACTGGGGGAAGTCCAGGTGTACCAGGAACTCCTGGTGTAGATGCAACAACATTTGCAAGTGCAACTGATATGACTCCAGGGGGAGGCAATACAGCAAGTGGACAAGTTACAGTAAACGGTACTTTTGATGGAGCAGCTAATACAACAATTACGTTTGAAAAGACTGATACTGGTTGGTCGATTGATGGTGGCGCAAATGATGTTGTATTAGTAGGCAGTACATTTACTACAAACGGTTTAACATTTGATGTGTCTGCTGCAGTTGGGGATGCTGTAGAGGGAGACTCTTGGACTGTAGATTTAACTGCTGCTGTAGCTGCAGTGCCTGGTACACCTGCAACTGGAGGTAGTTCTTCATTTTCGACTCAAATCGGAGCTAACGAAAACCAAACAATGACTTTAGAATTCTCCGATATGAGAGCTTCTGCCTTAGGTCTTACTGGTTCAGCAGGGGATGCTGGTTATACTGATGGTGATACAGTAACAGATGGTACTAACAATTCTGCAAATGAAGCTGCTTTAGATGTATCTAATGCAACCAATGCTGGAAACGCTGTCACAGCAATCAACAATGCAATTGAAGCAGTGTCGGCTGAGCGTTCTAAACTTGGTGCAAACCAAAACCGTCTAGAACACACAATCAATAACCTTAACACATCTTCTGAAAACCTAACAGCTGCTGAATCTCGTATTCGGGACGTTGATATGGCAAAAGAAATGATGGAACAAACTAAGAATTCTATTCTTGCACAAGCATCTCAAGCAATGTTGGCTCAATCCAATCAAATGCCTCAGGGGGTACTTCAACTCTTGAGATAATGATTAGAGGGCGTCTAGTTTGGTAACGAGCTAGAGTATAACTGGGTGAATTGCTGGAACTTCCTAAAGCTTCTTCAACCACAGCGAAACTGGAAACGGTAGGCGTTATGGTATGAAAATGAAGAAGATGGACCAATGGATAATCAGCAGCCAAGCTCCTGTTCCGAAAGGATGGAGAAGGTTCAACGACTAGAGAACACGGTCTAAGGCGGACAGCTATGACTATGAATCTCGTAGGGCAGTTAAACTGTTCGAAGTGCCCAGCTCCATAGAGATATGGATGAAGATATAGTCTATTCTATGATTGAAAGACATAGTCGCAAAGCAAGCGAACCAACAACCACAAGGAGTTTTACAACTTCTTCGTTAATTTTATTCAAAGAGACTCTAGATTCTAGGGTCTCTTTCCTATTGTAAGGAACCTGATAAAATAATTTTTCCCCTTCACCCTTTATAACTATTTCCAATTACCGATATTACTACTAGAGTAAACATTTCACGGAGGGGACCCGTATGCACATTTTGCCAATTGGAAGCGGCATCTTTGACCCCACAACTAGAACGCAAGCACAAGGAACAGTTTCAACAAAAGTAGATGTATCGTTAAAAGAAACGAAGCAAGGTCATCCTGAACAGAGCAGGTTACAGATGGAAACCATCGTAGCCTGCATGAACGATTTCATGAAGCCAATGAATGTAGCTGTGCGCTTTGAATTACACGATGATTTGAATGAATATTATGTGACGGTGGTGGATGTGGAGACCGATGAGGTTGTTCGAGAGATACCGTCTAAGAAATTTCTTGATATGTATGCGGCAATGACGGAATATATGGGATTGTTTGTCGATAAAAAGATATAGGTGGTGAAGGATATGCGCTTAACTGGGTTTCAAAGTGGGCTTGATATTAATCAGATGGTAAGCGATTTGATGAAGGCTCAGCGTATGCCGATGAACAAATTGTCACAGCAGAAGCAATTGTTGGAATGGAAGAGGGATGCATATAGGGAGACAAATAGGCTACTAAACGACTTTCGAAATTTATCCTTCGATATGACATTGCAGAGGAGTTACTCTCAAAAACAGGTGACATCTAGTAACTCGGCTGTATCTGCGCTTGCTTCCTCTTCAGCTGCTAATGCAAATTACACTATTTCAGATGTGAAGGCTGCTACAGCAGCATACAGAAGTTCAACAAATCTTTTAGAAGAAGACAGCTCATTTGACCCGAACAAAAGCCTTTGGGAACAACGGGATAAATTCCAAAACTTTGCGCTTACCCAGCAAACACAAGACGCGATTGTGTTAAAGGGAGAAACTAACTCGATGCAGTTGAAAGGGTCAGTGGAGTGGAATGAGGAAATGAACATATGGGTTGGCGCAGATAAAATTCCTGTCTATACTAAATCGAATATTCCGGAAAATATAAATGGTAACTTCGCAACGCTTGACGAGAAAACAGGAAAACTTACTTTCAATGAACCATTGGCAGCTGGGAGTGAAGTCCAAGCATTTGAATACGATTCATTCAGTTTTGATTTTTCCATCACAACCTTCAATCAACAAGGTGCAAAGGTGGAACAGGAATTTAAGTTCGATGGTTCCGCCACTATGAATGAAGTGATGAATAGAATTAGTTCATCCAATGTTGGTGTGACGGCCTTTTTTGATGAAGTAAAAGGAACCATCATGATGACTAGAAAAGATGCAGGTACATTCAGGTCTGCAGACGCTTCTCATGAAATCCAGGTAACTGGTGCATTTATGACGAATGTAATGAAACTAGACAATAAAAATATTGAGCAGGGTGGAACCGCTGCTACATTTAAGATTAATGGTGTGGCAACTGAGCGGAATTCCAATTCTTTCACTTTGAATGGTGTGACCTTCACCTTGAATGGAGATATGGAAGGCGAATCTGTTATTTCGATTAAGAATGATACAGACAAGACATTCCAAGCCATTAAAGACTATATTACCAAATACAATGAGTTAATCGGAAAAATCAACGGTAAATTAGGTGAACCGTTGCATCGTGATTACAAACCTCTTTCCAATGAAGAACGTGAATCCCTATCGGAAAAACAGATTGAACAATGGGAAGAGAAAGCGATGAGTGGGCTTTTAAGAAATGATTCCATCCTTTCCTCAGGACTGGGACAGATGCGGATGAGCTTTTATGAACCTATATCTGGTATCTCAGGAGCATTCAATCAGCTTTCACAAATCGGTATTTCCACCGGTGCTAATTATTTGGACAAGGGAAAGCTTATTATAGATGAAGATAAGTTAAGGGAAGCAATTGAGAAAGATTCAAGTTCTGTAATGGAGTTATTTACTGCAAATGGGGCAGATAGATCCTCCCAGGGTCTTGCTAGGAAGTTGCGAGAAAATGTAACGGCGACCATTCAATCAATCGAAGCACGGGCAGGAACGCCAACCCGTACTGCACAGCAGTTCACGATGGGAAGAGAATTGTTGAATGTGGATCAGCGGATTTCCGCATTTGAACGAAGAATGCAGACAGTCGAGGCACGTTATTGGAAACAGTTCACCGCAATGGAAAAAGCAATCGGACAATCAAATCAACAATCAATGCAACTTATGAGTCAATTTTTCAATGGCTGATGTAAAAGGAGAGGACAACCATGGCAATCAATAATCCCTATCAAGCCTATCAACAAAATTCCGTCAACACCGCTACCCCTGGTGAGCTGACACTAATGCTTTACAATGGCTCTCTTAAATTCATGAAGCTGGCCAAGAAAGCGATAGAAGAAAAGAATATAGAAGTGAAAAATATTAACCTTATCAAGGCGCAAAAAATAATTCAGGAATTGATGGTGACGCTTGATACGAGCCAAGATGTCGGGAAATCGATGATGACGATGTACGACTATATGAACCGTCGTCTAATTGAAGCGAACCTCAAAAACGATTCTGCAATGGTCGAAGAAGTGGAAGGGCTTATGATGGAATTCCGTGATGCATGGAAGCAGGTCATCCAAATGAATCGCCAACAGGCATTTGCTCAAGGCGGCCAGGCGTAATGAATGTTGTTGAAAGCCTGGATAAAGTCACTACGCATCTTTTGACCTTACTGGAAAGTCCCTTACCCGCCGAAGAAAGCCGGGACGCATTTTTAGAAGAGATTGATAGGGCATTACAAATCAGAGACTCTTTAATTCAACGTCTTGCTCCCCCTTTTTCAGAATCAGAGATGGCACTTGGTAAAAAGGTGGCTTTAGTCAGTAAGCAGGTGACTCCCAAGCTTGAGGGTTTTCACAAACAATTAAAGCAGGAGTGGGGACAAATCCAGCAGTCAAAGAAAACCGCTAAGGCCTATGGCCAAGCTTACAGCATACCCGCAGCAGACGGGATGTATTATGATAAGAGAAACTAGGTGTAGAGGATGGCAGCTTTGACAGAAGGTGAATTTTTCTTACTTAAGAAATATAATGCCCTACTGGAAACAGTAGAAGAAGCTTTTGAGTTTTTGAGCGAAGAAAACCATAATGCCTCCACACCTGTGAAACGTCAAATCGTGCTGGGCAGCCACGAAGCTATCGGAAAAATTGCAGAAGCGCACGTAAGTCTCGTTACTCTCTTTGAAAACAACGAGATAGCCCTTCAAGCAATCTCTCAATTTAGCGCCCTCTTAGATGAACTCGAGCAAATCGGCCATTTCGAACAAAACACCATCCCTGAAAAAGAAGCATTACAAACTTATATCAAACCAGCATACGAAAACTGGAAAAACCAAATGCAACACCACATCCTACCCCACATCGCCCACTAACCCTCCACCAACTTTGGAGGGTTTTTTATTTAATTATGGGGAGAGGGGGAATGTCTGAGGTTGAAAATCCCCCCCTGTTGACTGTAGTGCAGGGTGTTCGACTCCAGCGGGGGAGTAGCGGCAATCTTGAGACCCCGCAGCGAAGCTAGGAGGCTCAAGGTCGCCCCGCGGAAAGCGAACACCCGGAACGAAAGGAAACAGGGAGTTAAACAGAATACCTCAATTTTTCATGAAACTTTTCCCATCCCCCCGCATATACTTGTTTCACCCCACAAAGAACAAGCCAAACCCTAGCCTTCACAAATTCTTAACATTTCTTTTACGTTTAGGCAGGAATTCTGTTGGGTATTGTAGAAATATGTTTACATAAGCTTAATAAAGCTTAACCCTTCCTTTTTTTGAAGGGAATATGTAGGCAGATTGTTTGGGCGTAAGAAAAGTTCAAACAGGAACAAAAGGAGGAGTTCGATTTATGAAGTACAACGTACGCGGTGAAAACATTGAGGTAACTCCAGCAATCCGAGATTATGTTGAAAATAAGATCGGAAAGATTGAACGCTATTTTGATTCCACAGACAATGCAGAATGCAAAGTAAATCTGAAAGTCTACAACAACCAACAAAAAATTGAAGTAACCATCCCTATGACAGGCCTAGTGTTACGTGCAGAAGAAAGTCACGATGATCTCTATGCAGCGATAGACCTTGTCGTAGATAAACTAGAGCGACAAATACGAAAACATAAAACAAAGGTAAACCGTAAGCTTCGCGATACAGGTTCACCTAAATACTTATTCAACGAAGTAATCGATAATGGCGCACCAGCCCATGTAGCAGTGGAGGATGAAGAGGACGAAGCAGACTTGGTTCGTACGAAACGCTATAACTTAAAACCGATGGACAGTGAGGAAGCAATCCTGCAGATGAACCTCTTGGGACATAATTTCTTCGTATTCCTGAACGCGGCCACAAACGAAACGAATGTTGTATATAAGCGTAACGATGGGAAATATGGATTGATTGAGTCTTATTAAATGAAATGAATCAATAAATAATTCAGGCTGTCGACATGGTTCGACAGCTTTTTTTATTTACCGGTTATATCTATTTTTATAGGTACTATAAAGGAATTAAAGAGGTTAATCATTTACAGGGTGGACTGTAGCGAACGGATTTACCAATTTAAGGATGCGCAGAAAAATTATTTTAAAATAATTTTTCTGTGTTATAATCATCCCTGACCTAACGAATAGGAGATGATTGGATGATTAACAAACAAAGTAAGTCATTAAATAGTACTATAAATGAGATACACTTACTTAGAGCGTTAGCATGTATTTGCGTTGTTTTAGTCCACTTGACAGCTATTCATTATGTTTTTAATGGAAACCAATTTAATGAGATTACTTTTGGAATTAATCAACTTGCGAGATTTGGGACTCCGACCTTCGCAGTGATTAGTGCTTTTTTATTGGTCTATCAAGTGAGAAGAAAAGGGTTTCAATTAAAAAACTTCATTGTTACAAGGACAACGAAAATAGTTTTTCCTTTTTTTATTTGGAGTCTATTCTATATAGGATTAAATAAGATTTATTTTGGTGTGGGAGTAAAACAAGGATTAGATCCAATTTCATACTTCATCGAATATGTTGTTTTAGGAGGATCTTATTATCATCTATATTTTATGGCGATGGTTTTACAATTTTATCTCTTATTTATTGTTATTCAATTCGCAAGAACAAAATTCGTTTGGGGAATGTTATTAATTATAGCTCTTATTGTTAACGCTATATATCTAACACCTTCTCTTAATCTAGTAGTGGATCAAGTTCATTTGAAAAAAATATATTATAGCGATGCATTTGTATTTAGGTGGATATTTTACTTTATGTTAGGTGGCTTTATTGCATACTTCTGGGAGAATATTTCTGAAGTGATAAGTAAGTATAAATATGTATGGTTACTATTGGGCGTTTTAGTTGTTATTGGTGGGATCATTGAATATAATGTCACTGGATCTGCTCCAGCAAGTAGGATAACAAATTTAATAAATATACCCGTATTGACATTATCAGTATTTTCTTTATATAAATTCATTAATAATGTTTCTTTTCTAGAAAATATAAGCTCAATAATAGGTAAATATGCAATGGGTATCTATATCCTTCATCCGTTTATTTTATTCATTATGCTTCAACATGTACCTAGTACACTCTGGAGAACCTATTATCTACCTGTTTACTTGGTGATAATATTATTTATCTGCATAATTATTAGCAAAATGATTGGTACTTTAAAACTTTCAAATTATATTTTACCAGTACCTAAAACGAATAGTAATAATACTAAAGCCCGAGACACTTCAATTGCTTCAACTTAATGATTATTTTTCAATGCCCTTCTTACTATAGAGGGCATTTTTTCTTTAAGTTTGCATAATTTTGTTTGAGTTGTTACCAAACCCAATAAGTGTTAAAATTTATATATTATTTAGGCTATAAAACTATAGTTACAGAGGAGCGTTTGTATGCTTGGTTTATTGAATAAAGTGTTTGATATGAATAAGCGTCAACTGAAGCGTCTTGAAAAAATGGCGGATCAGATAGATTCACTAAGTGAAGATGTGGCAAGGCTGACCGATGACCAGCTTCGCGAGAAAACGGCTGAATTTCAAGGTCGTTATCAGAAGGGTGAAAAGCTCGATGACATGATGGTGGAGGCATTCGCGGTTGTTCGCGAGGCGTCCAAGCGTGTACTCGGTCTTTATCCGTATAAAGTACAGCTTATGGGTGGTGTTTCCCTACATGAAGGGAACATTTCCGAGATGAAAACGGGGGAAGGTAAAACGTTGACGGCAACGATGCCTGTTTACCTGAACGCGATCACTGGTAAAGGCGTTCATGTTGTAACGGTCAATGAATACTTGGCAAGTCGTGACGCGACGGAAATGGGTCAGCTTTATGAGTTCCTTGGCCTTACTGTCGGCCTGAACCTGAACGGACTTTCCCGTGATGAAAAAATTGAAGCCTACAAAGCGGATATCACATATGGTACGAACAATGAATTCGGATTTGACTACCTGCGTGACAACATGGTCCTATATAAAGAGCAAATGGTGCAGCGTCCACTTCATTATGCCGTAATTGATGAGGTTGACTCCATCTTGATCGATGAAGCGCGTACGCCATTGATCATTTCCGGTAGTGCCCAGAAGTCTGCTGCTTTGTACATCCAAGCGAATGCGTTTGCCCGTACATTGGTGAAAGATGTGGACTACACGTATGATGTGAAAACAAAAGGTGTGCAGCTGACAGAGGACGGGATTACAAAGTCCGAGAAAGCGTTCGGCATTGAAAACTTATTTGATATTAGCAATGTTACCTTGAACCACCATATCAACCAGGCGTTAAAAGCACATGTGACCATGCATCATGATGTGGACTATGTCGTGCAGGAAGGCGAGGTTGTCATCGTTGACCAATTTACTGGTCGTCTGATGAAAGGCCGCCGCTATTCCGATGGATTACACCAAGCAATTGAAGCAAAAGAAGGCTTGGATATCCAGAATGAGAGCATGACGCTTGCAACGATTACTTTCCAGAACTACTTCCGTATGTACGAAAAGCTTGCCGGGATGACAGGTACAGCGAAAACGGAGGAAGAAGAGTTCCGTAACATTTATAACATGAACGTTATTGCGATTCCGACAAACCAGGAAATCGTGCGTGATGACCGTGCCGATCTTATTTTTAAAACGATTGAAGGGAAATTCAATGCGGTTGCGGATGATATCGCAGAGCGTAATAAAAACGGACAACCTGTGCTTGTTGGTACGGTTGCGATTGAAACATCTGAGGTTATTTCGAAACTTCTAACGAAGCGCGGCATCAAGCATGACGTGTTGAATGCGAAAAACCATGCGCGTGAAGCGGATATCATCCTTGGTGCAGGTCAAAAGGGATCTGTTACGATTGCGACGAATATGGCCGGTCGTGGTACAGATATCAAGCTTGGCGAAGGTGTGAAGGAAGTTGGCGGTCTTGCCGTTATCGGTACAGAGCGTCATGAATCCCGCCGTATTGATAACCAGCTTCGTGGACGTTCCGGTCGTCAGGGAGACCCAGGTGTGACGCAATTCTACCTTTCCATGGAAGATGAACTGATGCGCCGTTTCGGTTCGGACAATATGAAGACCATGATGGAACGTTTAGGTATGGATGATACCCAGCCTATCCAAAGTAAAATGGTTTCCCGTGCAGTTGAATCTGCGCAAAAACGAGTTGAGGGTAATAACTTTGATGCTCGAAAGCAGCTTCTACAATACGACGATGTTCTTCGTCAACAGCGTGAAGTCATCTATACTCAACGTTTTGAAGTATTGGATTCCGAGAACCTGCGCGCAGTGGTGGAAAGAATGCTTGTGTCCACCATCGAGCGTCAAGTCGGACTTTATACACCAAAAGAGGAGGTTCCAGAGGATTGGAACCTGCAGGGAATCGTTGATTATGTAGACGCTAACCTGTTAGAAGAAGGAGCCGTAACACTTAACGACTTGCGCGGTAAAGAGCCTGAGGAAATCTCTGAGCTTATCGTCGAAAAAGTGAAAGCCCGTTATGACGAGAAGGAGCAGGAGCTTTCCACAGAACAGATGCGTGAGTTTGAAAAGGTTGTCGTGTTGCGTGCGGTGGACAGCAAGTGGATGGATCATATCGACGCGATGGATCAGCTTCGCCAGGGTATCCACCTTCGTGCATACGGTCAAATCGATCCGCTTCGTGAGTATCAGTTCGAAGGATTCGCGATGTTTGAAAACATGATTGCGGCAATCGAGGAAGATGTAGCCAAATATGTGATGAAGGCACAGATTCGCAACAATCTTCAACGTGAAGAAGTGGCCAAAGGTCAGGCGGTCGTTCCAAAAGAAAGTGGCGGCGAGCCTCCAAAGAAAAAGCCAGTGAAAAAAGTGATGGACGTAGGCCGCAATGATGCTTGCATTTGTGGCAGCGGAAAGAAATATAAAAACTGCTGCGGGAAGTAATGGCTGTTTTGAGAGCGGAAGTGGGGCTGTTGGTGGCCCCGCTTTTTGTTTGTTAGAATGGTCAACTGTGGTTTTGCTAGTGGAGCTTAGGGAAAAAAGCGATTTTCCATAGAAAATGTCTATTTTTATGTAGTGGAAAAGTGGTTCGGACAATTCGTTACTTTCTTCGGACAAGAATGTGAGGAAATTACAGTAGGTTCGGACAAAGTATAGGGGAGTTCGGTCACTTATAAAGGGCGTTTGGACAAATGCTTTTGGGGCTTCGGTCATTTATTGCAAAACTTCGGTCAAATTTAGAATTTCTTTGGACACTTTTGCAAAAACTTCGGACACATATCGGAAAACTTCGGACATTTGAGCTGACCAACCATTAATACTCAACCGAACATGACTCTAAAGCTTGAAATAACATCACCCTTTAAACGGGACCAAACGATTTTGTGAAATAGCAATTTTTAAACAAACGTTGGTATAAGTGGAAATGGAAAGTAAGGATTCCCATGGGGTACAGCCGTTCACTTAAGGATTAACTTTTGAGAATGTTATGGCAAAATAGTTGGAATTCCCCCGTAGTTTGGTCAGTTTCCAGGAGGCTTCCCTTTACTAAAATAGCAATTTTAAAACAAACGATTGTTTAATCAAAAATGGAAATTTAGGTTTCTCATGGGCTACAGCGTTTCAATATAGAATTAACTTTTGAAAAAGCTATCTCAGTAAAGCTAACGCGCACAAAAATGATATTTGTATTCCCGATCCCAGACTCAGGTACTTTTTTATTTCAGTGAAATACGATATTATAGACTATTAGTTGCCCTGTTTGTTTGACGAGGGTTAAAATTCGGTTAGTGAAAATTTTATGAGGTGAAATAAATGGAATTAGTAGAGATTCGTCACGAGTTAGAAAAAATGGCTAAGCGATTAGTCGAGTTTAGGGGGTCTCTTTGACTTAGAGGCCAAAGAACGTCGAATTGCTGAGCTTGATAATGAGATGTCCAACCCTGAGTTTTGGAACAACCAGAGTGAGGCGCAGGTGGTCATCAATGAAGCAAATGCACTCAAGGAACCTGTTGGACAGTTTCATGAGTTGAGTGAGAACTATGAGAACCTGCAATTAACCTATGAGTTAGTAAAAGAAGAACCTGATGCGGAGCTGCAAACGGAGCTTGCGAGCGAAGTGAAAACGGTAGCGGAGGATTTCAACAAGTTTGAACTTCAACTATTGTTGAGTGGTGAGCATGATAAAAATAACGCAATCCTTGAATTGCACCCGGGTGCTGGTGGTACCGAGTCCCAGGATTGGGGCTCCTTGTTGTTACGTATGTACACTCGTTGGGCGGAGCGTAAAGGCTTCAAAGTAGAGACGCTTGATTATCTACCTGGCGACGAAGCTGGTATCAAGAGTGTCACGCTATTGATCAAGGGTCACAATGCATACGGGTATTTGAAAGCGGAAAAAGGGGTTCACCGTCTTGTACGTATTTCCCCGTTCGACTCTTCTGGCCGCCGTCACACAAGCTTTGTTTCTTGTGAGGTTATGCCGGAGTTTGATGATAACATCGAGATTGATATCCGTACGGAAGATCTAAAGATTGATACGTACCGTGCAAGTGGAGCTGGTGGACAGCACATCAATACAACCGATTCTGCGGTCCGTATTACCCACATCCCAACGAATGTGGTCGTGACTTGTCAGACGGAGCGTTCCCAAATCAAGAACCGTGAGCGCGCGATGAAAATGTTGCAAGCTAAGCTTTATCAGAAGAAGTTGGATGAGCAGCAGGCGGAATTGGATGAAATCCGTGGCGAGCAGAAGGATATCGGCTGGGGGTCCCAAATTCGTTCCTATGTGTTCCATCCTTACTCCATGGTAAAAGATCACCGTACCAATACGGAGGTCGGTAATACACAAGCGGTTATGGACGGGGACTTGGATCCGTTTATTGATGCATATTTAAGATCAAAATTATAAGAGATGACTCGAAACACCTCTGGCCAGGGATGGCTGGAGGTTTTTTTTATATGGAAGGTGAAATCAAATAAGTATAGTGCCGTTACCGAAGGACATTCTAACAATAATTCTTGTAGAAATAGTTGTTTTGGAAGAGTCATTTGATTAATCCCGTCACAACTACCGGTAATCTAGTCATAAGAATGGTCAATCCCTTCATAAATAAGGAATTTTCATTGGTAAACCGGTTTTGCCATGCAGGGTTCGTTAATATCCCGTCATAAGAGTGCGGAATCCCATCACAAGAGGTGAAAATCCCGTCACAATCAACAAGAAATCCCGTCACATGGCAGGATAATCCCTTCACAGTGCCGGAATGCTTCGGTTCTACCTATTCAATCC
This sequence comes from Sutcliffiella horikoshii, assembly GCF_021991925.1. GTDB lineage: Bacteria > Bacillota > Bacilli > Bacillales > Bacillaceae_I > Sutcliffiella_A > Sutcliffiella_A horikoshii_F. Next base: position 542,609 of record NZ_RXZI01000002.1, read on the forward strand.
GGCTTTCCGAAGAACAACAGTTGGCGATTGCAGGAAGAGATTCTTAGTCTCGCTAACGCTTTACCACGTTATACCAATGCCATTTACACTCTCATCATCGCGTGCTATACTCTTGCTCGTTGTGTGTATTTTAGAAAGATTTTGGAGGGCTTAAAGTTGAGTCGTAAAAATAGAAATGGGTATCAAGTGAATCCTGTGTATCAACGGGTAAAGGAATATACATATGTGGTGTTGGGTTCAGCAATTGTGGCGCTGGCATTCAACATGTTCTTGCTGCCGAATAGGGTTGCTTCCGGGGGAGTTAGTGGAATCAGTACCATATTGAAATCACTGCTTGATTGGGAACCGGGAATTGTGCAGTTATGCTTTAACATTCCGCTTTTCCTGGCTGGGGTCATACTATTGGGGAAACAATTTGGTCTTAAGACATTAGTGGGTACTATTACGCTGCCGCTAATAGTACTTTGGACAAGCAACATGGCACCGGCCACAGAGGATCCATTACTTGGTTCCTTGTTCGGGGGAATAGGTGTAGGACTTGGACTTGGATTGGTATTCAGGGGCCGTGCTTCCACAGGAGGAACAGACCTTGCGGCACAGATCATCCATAAGTATACTGGGTTGACGCTTGGGGCTTGTGTGGCAATCATTGATGGACTTATCGTTATTTCAGCTGCGGTGGTCTTTGATTTGGAGCTTGGAATGTACGCACTCATCGGCCTTTTCGTCACAAGTAAGACAATTGATTTTGTACAGGTCGGACTTGGCTATTCCAAGATGGCGATCATTATTACGAAGAAGGAAGATGAAGTCAAAGAAGCCATCCTTACGAAAATTGATCGTGGGGTGACGAAACTTGCCGCATATGGGGGCTACACGGAAAATGAATTGCCTGTTTTGATGTGTGTGGTCGATCAGACCGAATTCACAAAATTGAAACAAGTGGTCCGGACCATTGATCCGTCTGCATTTGTGGTGGTTACCAACGCATCCGAGGTCTTGGGTGAGGGTTTTAAAAGAGAGTAAATAGGATATAATATAAACGAACTTGGTAATTATTACATCTCAAAATTGGGGGACCTACCTATGAAAAAGTATTTTATGGCATTTGTTTTAGGTTCATCACTACTTACGCTTGCAGCCTGCGGTGGCGGCGCTGATGAGGATCAGGAAACAACTGGCGGCGGTGGCGAGTTCGCAATGGTGGAAAATGAAGAGGCGCAGCAATTGTATCAAAGCTGTATCGGCTGTCATGGCCGTAACATGGAAGGTGCAAGCGGGCCGAACCTACAAAAAGTAGGAAGCAAATATGATCAGAGTGAAATTGAAAACATCATCAACAATGGACAAGGAAGCATGCCAGCTGGTCTTGTTCCGGAAGAAGATGCGACAGTTTTAGCAGAATGGTTAGCGCAACATAAATAAGTATAGACAAGAACTCTCCTAAAATATGGAGGGTTCTTTTTTATGCCCTAAGATACCTAAAAGCTCTTATCGAATAATAGGGAATTAAGGGTGTTTTTGTTGGTGTATTGTGGAAAAATAATAGTCATATTTAACTGAATTGTCGAAATAGTTCGTTTATCTAACTAAAGTATATTGAAAATTTCAATTGTTAAAAATATAATGTGGATTGTAAAGATTTTGGACTATCGTAAGTAAATGGTACTTAAGTATATGTCTAGAATTTTTTACATAAGTCGTAAGATATAAAAAAGGGGAGTGGGATGATTTGAAGCAGAAGTTAATCGCAGCATTCATGCCTTTGCTGGTTCTGGTACTTGTATTTAGTACTTTTGCAGCAAACGGTGTCTCTGCCAACACAGGTCAAGAAAAACAAGAGTTGGCTACATTACAAGGGGATTTTGATTTATCATCCTCCAAAGCAGTAAAGGTAATTGTCGAATTACAAGAACAATCTATTGTTGAAGCGAAGCACAATGGGAAGAAGCAGTCCAAGCAGAATCTGAAAAGTGCTCGTGATAAAGTAAAAAAGGAAGTGGCAACACGTACTTCCAAAAGCAAAGTAGAGCGTGAGTATGACCATGTATTCTCCGGATTCTCCCTTGAGATTCCTGCAAACGAGATTCCTAGTCTACTAGCGACTCCTGGTGTAAAAGCGGTATATCCAAACGTGGAATACACGACAACTGAGGTTGTTTCAGAAGAGGAGTTCAGCCCGGCAATGTTAGACTCCGCACCATTTATCGGTTCTAACGACGCTTGGGACCTTGGATTTACAGGTGAAGGTGTAAAGGTAGCAATCATCGATACTGGTGTTGACTACACACACCCTGATTTAGCAGATAACTTTGGTGAGTATTTGGGTTGGGACTTTGTTGACAACGACAACGACCCTCAAGAAACGTTCCCTGGTGACCCACGTGGAGCGGCAACGACTCACGGTTCACACGTTGCGGGAACAGTTGCAGCAAACGGAGCAATCAAAGGCGTAGCGCCAGACGCTACATTGCTTGCATACCGTGTTCTTGGTCCTGGCGGAAGCGGATCTACAGAAAACGTTGTGGCAGCTATCGAGCGCGCAGTGCTTGATGGGGCAGACGTAATGAACCTATCTTTAGGTAACTCTTTAAATGCTCCTGACTGGGCAACTTCCATTGCACTTGATCAAGCAATGGCTGAGGGAGTAGTAGCAGTAACTTCAAATGGTAACGCTGGTCCAAACAACTGGACAGTTGGTTCTCCGGGAACTTCCCGTGAAGCGATTTCTGTAGGAGCTACTCAACTTCCTTACAATGTATTCACAGCGAAAACAACGTCTTCTGACGGTGTATCCTATGCATCTTCTGCTGTTCAAGGATTCCCATCTGAGGAAGAATTACTAGCATTAAACGGTCAAAATTTTGGATTAGTGGATGTAGGATTTGGTTCTCCTGCTGAATTTGCAGGAAAAGATTTAACAGGTAAAATTGCTTTAATCAGCCGTGGAGCTGGTATTCCTTTCGTAGACAAAGCGACAGAAGCGAAGAAGGCTGGAGCAGTTGGAGCAATTCTTTACAATAACGTTGCAGGTGCAATGCCAATAATTCCTGGCATGGATGTACCAACTATCATGCTGAACCAAGCTGATGGAGAAGCATTAAAAGCAAAAGTAGCTGACGTTACAGTAAGCTTTAACATTGCATTTTCTGAAAGAGTTGGCGAAACAATGGCAGACTTCTCTTCCCGTGGTCCGGTTGTGGACACTTGGATGATCAAGCCTGACGTTTCCGCTCCTGGTGTGAACATTGTAAGTACAGTACCAACTTTCGATCCTGCTAACCCACATGGTTACGGTGCGAAACAAGGTACAAGTATGGCTGCTCCACACGTAGCTGGTGCGGCGGCGGTAATCCTTCAAGCAAACCCTGAGTGGGGCGTGTACGAAGTGAAATCTGCATTGATGAACACTGCGGAAAAAATGATCAACCCAGCAACTGGTAAAGAATATGCACATAATTCTCAAGGTGCGGGTAGCATCCGTGTGGTTGATGCATTACAAGCTGAGACGCTTGTGAATCCTGGAAGCTATTCTTTCGGTGTATTCGATAAGAAGAAAGGCAAGCAAGTAGAACGTCAACAATTCGAAATTCAAAACCTTTCTAACAAAGCGAAAAAATATAACATGGAATTCTCTTTCAAAAATGAAGTTGGGAAACATGTGAAGGTAACAACTAGCAAGAACTTGAAAGTAAACGCTGGTAAAACACAAAATGTAAATGTGAACGTACAAGTAGATGCTTCTAAGCTTGAGCCTGGTTACTATGAGGGCCACTTAGTGGTAACAGAAGGTGACACAGTAATCCAAGTTCCTACTATTCTATTTGTAGGCGAGCCGGACTACCCTCGTGTTACTCACTTTGGATTTACTCCACTGGGAGATAACAACTTTGAACTATACTCTTACCTTCCTGGTGGAGCGGATGAATTCGAGGTTTGGGTTTACACTGCTACAGCAACTGGAGGACTTGGTACTTACGTGGGAGACGCACTTTATGATGCCGATCTTGGAAAAGGCTATAACTACCATGACTGGAATGGTACCCTGGCTGACGGAACACAACTACCAGCAGGAAACTACCGTGTTGCAGTCTACGCGAAAAAAGGCAACAATGAGCGCGCAATCGCTGCTGTCGATGTATTAACAATTAAGTAACCTTATAGTATTCTATAAAACATCCAAAACACCTTCGGGGGTCTGACCCCCGAAGGTGTTTTTTTCTCCCCAAACCGACAATATTTTTCGACAAACTCCACATTGAAGGAAATTTATCCCTCTATTACCAACCCTATCATACAATTGAAAAGAAACTGTAATAATAAAAACTCTTATTTTGTCGAAATAGATGATATAATAATAAAGTGAGTTTATGCGGAAAAATTAGATAATTATACATATTGCGTTTTTAGCAGCAAGTGTTCTAACCGCATTCCGTAAGCATTAAGCCTTAAATGAATACTCTCCTTCCTGTGTATCGATAAACAGGGACTTCAATGAGATTCAAATCTTTGACCCAGATAGGTGATTAAATGATTGAAATGCAAGACGTCTATAAAAAATACCCAAACGGCGTCCAAGCTGTGGACGGTATAAATATAAATATAAAAGCAGGCGAATTTGTCTATGTAGTAGGACCCAGTGGGGCTGGAAAATCCACGTTCATCAAAATGATGTATCGGGAAGAAAAGCCTACTGGTGGGAGCATTGTCATAGACGGAGTGAACCTCTCAAAGCTGAAAGAAGGCAAGGTTCCAATCCTTAGAAGAAGCATCGGGGTTGTGTTCCAGGATTTCAAACTCCTTCCACAGTTGACGGTTTATGAAAATGTAGCCTTTGCCCTTGAGGTAATTGAAGAAAGTCCTAAAAATATAAAAAAACGTGTCATGGAAGTCCTTGATCTAGTAAAACTGAAACACAAGGCACGCCATCTTCCTAATGAACTTTCAGGGGGAGAACAGCAACGTATTTCCATTGCCCGCTCTATCGTCAATAACCCGAAAGTAATGATTGCAGATGAGCCAACGGGTAACCTTGATCCGGATACCTCTTGGGAAATCATGAATATTTTTGAAGAGATAAATGAAAAAGGCACGACAATAGTAATGGCCACGCATAACCGTGAGATTGTAAACACCATCAAGAAGCGTGTAATTGCAATCGAGAACGGAAAGATAGTACGTGACCAAGCAGAGGGGGACTACGGTTATGAAGCCTAGAACTCTGATGCGACACTTTAAGGAAAGCTTCAAAAGTTTGGCGCGTAACGGCTGGATGACCTTTGCATCTGTCAGTGCCGTGACGGTTACGCTCCTATTGGTTGGTGTGTTTCTTGTACTGATGATGAACCTGAATAACGTCGCCTCCGAAATTGAAAGCGACGTAGAGATCCGAGTTCATATTGATTTGACAGCAAATGAGGAAAATCAGGAAGTACTAAGAGAGCAGATAGAGAACATTCCAGAAGTGGAAACAGTCGACTATTCCTCGAAAGAAGATGAGTTAAAAGGTTTAGTGGACAGTTTTGGGGAGGAAGGCGGAGCATTTGAGCTGTTTGAACAGAACAATCCGTTATATGATGTTTTCATCGTAAAAACTGCAACACCACAAGAAACCATTACCGCTGCCAAGAAGATTGACGAGTTGGATTACACACACAAGGTCATTTACGGCGCAGAAACGGTAGAAAGATTGTTCAAAGTGTTTGAGATTGCAAGAAACGTAGGATTGGCCCTTATTTTGGGACTAGTATTTACGGCAATGTTCTTAATTTCCAACACCATCAAGATCACCATTTTTGCCAGAAGAAAAGAAATAGAAATCATGAAGTTGGTTGGTGCCACAAACGGTTTCATCCGTTGGCCATTCTTTCTAGAAGGTTTGTGGTTGGGAGTCCTCGGTTCGATTGTACCAATTGGGATCATCCTCACATCCTACTATTATTTGATAGATTTAGTACAGCCGAGAATTCAAGGCACATTCATTCAATTGCTTCCATTTTACCCATTCGCATTCCAGGTCATCGCCATCCTGGTGGCAATCGGAGCGTTTATTGGTATGTGGGGAAGCATGATGTCCGTCCGCAAGTTTTTGCGAGTTTAAGAGATTAACTATTCTACGGTAGAAATACCCGTTCAATAAAAAACAAAAACCTGATAGGAGCATCCAATTTGTTCCTATTAGGATACATAAGAGTTTAGGGGGAAGTAAGGGATGAGAAGAAAGATTGGTACAATCGCTATTGCTGCAGTCATTGGCTTTTCCGGATTCTTCGCTTCAGGTGTAACCGAAAAAGCATTTGCAAATGAAATGCAGCAAAAGCTTAACGAAGTGAAAGATCAACAATCAACGAATGAATCCACTAGATCCGAAAAGAAAAACGAAGTTAATAAGTTACAGGCGGAGCAAGAAGAAATCAGAGCCGAAGTGGCACGCCTTGATAAAGCCGTAGCGGAAACGAAAAATAAAATCAGTGGCAAAAAAGAAGAAATTGACACTACTCGTAAAGAGATTGAGAAGTTAAAAGCAGAAATTGAAGTACTAAAAGAACGTATCGCAAAGAGAAATGAGCTTCTAGAAGATCGCGCTCGTTCCTTCCAACAGGGTGGAGGAGCCGTGAATTACTTAGATGTATTGTTAGGTGCACAAAGCTTTGGAGATTTTCTGGACCGCGTTGGTGCGGTAGCAACAATTGTTCAAGCCGATCGTGATATTCTACAAGCTCATCAAGAGGACATGCAGGCTCTAGAACAAAAAGAGCTGGAAATGCGTGAACAGCTTGCTTCCTTAGAGCAGCAGTTAATTGATTTGGAAAACATGGAAGTACAACTGAAGCAGCAAATCGCTGAAAAAGATAAGCTTTTAGCTGAACTAAAGAAAAAAGAACAAGCAACGATGCACGAAATCCATGAGCTTGAGAACGAAGCTGAAGTTCTAGCAGCTCAGGAACAAGCAATCCGCGCAGAAATCAAAGCGGCAGAAGAACGTGCCAAGCGTGAAGCAGAAGAACGCGCAAGACAAGAGAGAGAAAGAAAAGCCCTTGAAGAGCAACAACGTAAAGAGCAAGAAGCGGCAGCTGCCGCGGCAAAAGCTGCTGGTAAACCGGCACCACCACCAACTCAAGTATCATCACCGCCACCACCGGTTTCATCCGGATCTTGGACAAGACCGACAACTGGTAGCGTAACTTCCGGATTTGGTACTCGTTGGGGCTCCCATCACTACGGAATTGATGTCGGTAAAAATGGTAGAACTGGAAATGTACCAGTAGTGGCAGCAGGAAGTGGTACGGTATTCCAAGCTTACTACTCCAGCTCTTACGGTAATGTAGTATTCATCACGCACTACATTGATGGTCAAACTTGGACGACTGTATATGCCCACCTTGATAGCATGGCAGTAAGTGCGGGACAATCCGTATCCAAAGGCCAATTCATTGGTAACATGGGGAACACTGGATTCTCAACAGGCCCTCACTTGCACTTTGAGCTACACAAAGGCGGCTGGAATGGATCCAAGTCCAATGCAGTAAACCCTGCGTCTTATATCAACTTTTAACTTTTAAACCAACACAATCTCGCTGATGAGTTAAAGCGGCGGGGTTGTGTTTTTTCTTTTTCTATTTAGAAACCTATATTTATATAAGAGACTGTCTCCATTCTGCTCATATAATTCGAATGACGCCTGGTATAGCAGGAAAGTTGGGAGATTGTGCTTATAAAGCTGCAATGATACCCGGAACAACCGTAAAGCAGAAAAGATTGTCCGCATAGAGCTGCAATGACACCCGGAACAACCGTAAAGTAGAAAAGATTGTCCGCATAGAGCTGCAATGACACCCGGAACAACCGTAAAGTAGAGAAGATTGTCCGCATAAAGCTGCAATGACGCGCGGAACAACCGTAAAGCAGAAAAGATTGTCCACATAGAGTGGCTATGACACCTGTAGCAGCCGAAAAGTAAGGGAGATTGTCCACATACAATAATCTCAATTAAATGTTCCCCAAATCCATCCCAAATATCATAAGCATTTCCATATCCCCACACATATTTTCCCCACAACAACATATACTTACATTATGAAAGGCATTACACTACCCTGTGTGATGCCTTTTGTTACAAGGACGGACGAAATGGCAAGTGGGACAAGCGAACGAACTTGTCCCGCACTCCGTGGCCACTTACATAAGTTTTAATAATTTTCAACCAACGCCGGCTATGGTACAATTGCGTCATATCTAACGTTCGGTACGGGGTATAGGATGAGGAGGAGCTTTCATGAATCGCAAAATCGTTACAGTATTGATGGTTGTATCAGTTTTAGTTGGAGCAGCAGGAATGTATGCAGGACTACAATGGTTCGGACATGGGCAGGCTGCGGCGGTACCGTCCGTGCAAAACCCTCTGACGGATAACTCGGAGCAGGCGGCACCACAGGAAAAACCGAAAAATACAGAAGAGCAAATGGAAAAGATCCAACAGGCATATGAAATCATCTTCTCCCGTTATGTGGAAGAAACAGATTCAGAAAAGCTGATTGAAGGTGCCATTCAAGGGATGGTTAATACACTGGAGGATCCATACTCCGTGTATATGGATAAAGATACAGCAGAACAATTTACCCAATCACTTGAATCCTCTTTTGAGGGCATTGGGGCTGAAGTAGGCATGCAAAATGGAAAGGTGACGATCGTTTCACCATTCCGTGGTTCTCCTGCTGAAAAGGCAGGTTTGCAACCGAATGATCAGATCCTTAAGGTGGATGAAGAAGACATAGAAGGTTTGGATTTATATCAGGCTGTCCTTAAAATTCGTGGTGAAAAAGGAACGGTCGTTACGCTAGAAATTCAACGCCCGGGTGTACAGGAACCATTTAATGTGGACGTGACCCGTGATACGATCCCAATTGAAACGGTCTACTCTGAAACCATTGAACAAGATGGTAAAAAAGTGGGCTATATTCAAATCACCTCCTTCTCTCAAGATACTGGTAAGGACTTCCAGGAACAATTAGCCGCTCTTGAGAAAGAAAATATTGAAGGCCTGGTAGTTGATGTCCGTGGAAACCCTGGTGGACTTTTAGATCAGGTACAAATCATTGCCGCTGAGCTTGTCACAAAGGAAAAGCCTTATGTTCAAATCGAACAACGAAACGGTGAAAAACAACGCTTCTTCTCCTCCATGACAGAAAAGAAGCCTTATGACATCGTGACACTGATTGATAAGGGTAGTGCCTCTGCATCGGAAATCCTTGCAGGAGCCTTAAAAGAGGCAGGAAATTATGAGGTGATTGGTGATGCCTCATTCGGTAAAGGGACGGTTCAACAAGCCCTGGAACTTGGTGATGGCAGCAACTTGAAGCTGACTCTTTATAAGTGGTTGACACCTGATGGTAACTGGATTCACAACGACGGTGTGGAGCCGACCATACCTGTCAAACAGCCTGATTACTTCTATGCAAACCCAATCAACATGGAAGAGGATGAAGAGTTAGCCCTTGACACAAACAGTGAGAAAGTGAAAAACGTACAAGTGATGCTAAAAGGCCTTGGTTTTGATCCGGGACGTGAGGATGGTTATTTCAGCAAGGAAACAGAAGATGCGGTGAAATCCTTCCAAGCGAAGAATGATCTATCTACATCCGGTAAAGTCGATAGCCAGACAGCAGAACAGCTGCAAGCACAATTACTTGAAGCGGTACGCGCTAAAGAAAATGATGTTCAGCTAAAAGAAGCAATCAAAACATTGCTGAAATAAATTAAAGTCAGCTTCCGTTATGGTGGGAGCTGACTTTTTTGTGGTAAAATAAAAGAAAAGTTTGTTTGGTTAGGCGGTGTATGGGTGATGGAATCTTGGTTTTGGGAGTTACTGATAGGAGTGGGACGCCTTTTCATCCACCCTGTCCTTTATGTGACGTTAGCCGTTGCAGTAGTATTGGGATATTTTCGCGTTAAAAGAGAACGCTATGACTTTCATATAAGAGTGGAATACGGACTCACAGAGTTCCAAAAGGCATGCAAAAGCCTTTTGGTGGGACTTGCTTTATCTGTCCTCACAATTGGCTTAGGATTCGTTCTGCCATTCGGAGCGGTTGTCCTACTAAGCGTGTTTACGATTCTTTTTACACTTTTCATCAAGCCTAGATGGCTATCGACTGCTTACATATTCGGATTTTCCATGTTGGGTGTCGTTCTATTGCCAAAAATGGAAACTGGCATCACCATCATTCAGCGCTTATTTGATTCCTTGGAAGAGACGCATCTTCCCACTTTGGCACTGTTGATGGGGATTCTTATGATTGCAGAAGGTTTGTTTGTCTTAAAGCAGGCGCCGTTACAAACTTCCCCACAGCTTCAAAAAAGCAAACGGGGATTACCGGTCGGCACACATGTGGTCCAGCGCGTATGGATCCTGCCAATATTTCTTTTTGTCCCTATGGGGTCTGGCGGAATTCAAGCAAGCTTCGAGTGGTGGCCTGTGTTGCAGATGGGAGAACATACATTATCCTTGTGGCTCGTCCCGTTCAGCATGGGATATTATCAGCGTCTGAAGTCTAGTCTGCCGATGGATGTCATCCCACTTGTCGGCCGTCAGTTACTCTTGCTTGGAGTATTAACGCTGGCAATTAGTGTTGGAAGCTTTTGGTGGGAAAATGCCGCTATATTTGCAGCGGTCCTTGCAGTAGTGGGAAGAGAGTGGCTGAACTACAGAGCCAGAATGCAGGATGACAAGCACCAGCCAATTTTTGTTCAGCGAGATAAGGGACTTGTTATTCTAGGAGTCATCCCGGAAAGCCCTGCCGAAAAAATGAACCTTCATATTGGCGAAGTCATCACAAAAGTGAACAATATGCCGGTTAATACGGTGTCTAGTTTTTACGAAGCACTTCAACAAAACCGTGCTTTCTGCAAGCTACAGGTTTTGGATGCCAACGGTGAGGCACGGTTTGCACAATGTGCCTTGTACGAAAATGATCATCATGAGTTAGGTCTTTTATTTGTACAGGTCGGAAAGAAGTGGAAGCATACGGAAGCGGTATAATGTAAGATGTTCGAGAGGTTCTAAAATATCAGACAAATCGTACAGTAACCGTTGCAGAAATGGTAATGAAAGCAAATCAATATAATTAAGTGCCAACCAATTTGGTTGGCATTTTTTAAAGGATTTTTTTAGAAAGGCTCTGTAAAACGTCGCTGTTGATTTCCGCAATAGGCTTCGCTTTCCGCGGGGCGACCTTGAGCCTCCTCGTTTCACTGCGGGGTCTCAAGATTGTCGCTACTCTCCCGCTGGAGTCTACGCCTTTTGCTACAATCACCAGCTAGAAACAGGTTATTATCAACATCTAACTTTAACAAAGCCTTTAGAAAAGGAAAATTAGAGGAGACCTTCTACCACTTCAGCGTGATGTTCTACCACTTCCGAGTAATGTTCTACCGTTTAGATGAGACCTTCTACCACTTCGGCTTGATCTTCTACCACATCCGAGTAATGTTCTACAACTTAACACTTTTTTATTTTTCAACCATCCATATAATTCAATCCCAAAGTAGCTTGAGTGGTAATTAGTAGGCGATACCTACTCGAGAATTAATATAATCAATAGTATAAATTTGTCTCAAAGCAAATTCTGCTGTGTCCGGTACTGATATCTTAACTCCATCCACCGGCAAATAATTTTTTTCTATACGATAGTTGCCTATCCTTTCTCCATCTGGCAAATAAGTAGGACAAACAATTGTCCATTCGAGGGCTGACTGTTTGAGTATATTGTAAACTTTATGATGTTCTTCCGCTGCACGGGTTGATTTACGCTTTGATTCACTAGATTGATAACGTAAAGTATTGGGAGTGGATCTACTTTGCAGGATACCAGCTGTTCCTATCGTCACTATTCGTTTTATACCTTCGTGTTCCATTGCCTCGATAATAAGTGGCATACTTTCTGATAGGGTCGTTGTACCGTCTGTATTAAGTGCGCTAACAACCACATCACATCCATGTGCTGCAAATATGATATCTTCTTTATTTAAAACATTCCCTTGAATAATGGATAAATTTTCATTATCTATTTGTACCTTTTCTGGAGTACGAACTAATACATTAAGATGATGTCCTTCTAAAAGGGCGTAATTGACTATATGACTTCCGACTCGTCCGGTTGCACCTAGAAGTAAAATATTCATAAGGTTGGGCCTCCTTTTGCAAATACTGATAGTTTACTATAAATAGAGTTGTTCGACTATGATTACATTCGAACCGCAGTAAACATTGTAACAGGCATGTTTGTCCAATTAATGCATATACATGAACCGTTATCTAAAGAATTTCTTCAGACAACGGGAGTGTGAAAAATGGATTTCGGGTTGATATCGATTTTTCTGGTGGTTTTATTGGGACCTTTACTTGTCAAAAAAATAGAAGAAAATATGGAAGTTTTTTTACTGAGCATGGGAATACTTGCAAGCATGGTAAGTGGTGTCTACAATGAACGGCTATTCTTCATGGCTGCAACCGACCCCATATTCATATCACTTGCCGTCTTAGTCGCAGGCCTACTATTTAGATGGATGCAGATGCCGTTTAGCCGGATTCTCCACTTTTTGAAAAGCAGGGTTCCATTCAAAATGTTTATTTTTCTACTTGTCGTATTTCTTGGTTTGATTTCAAGTGTCATTACCGCTATTATTGCTGCGCTTCTTTTGGTGTTCATAGTGGTAGGGATAGAGCTTGAAAAGAGAGAGCAAATAAAGCTTACAGTGCTTGCTTGTTTTTCCATAGGGTTGGGTGCAGCTCTGACGCCGATTGGAGAGCCGTTATCCATCGTGACAATCAGTAAGCTGAACGGGGATTTCTTTTACCTGCTGAGGCTGGTGGGCAAGGATATCCTAATCGCCTTGTTCTTATTCGGATTGCTTGCTGCCTTTATGGTCAAAGCACCAGGACTTAACGATTTGAAGCGGAGTATGAAGGACCAGGAAAGCTATGAAGAAATCTTTATTCGTGGCTTGAAAATTTACTTTTTTGTAATGGGACTGACCTTTCTTGGTGCGGGATTTGAACCGTTTGTCTCCGCCTACTTTTTAGGAATGGACCCTTCCGTCTTATATTGGTTCAATATGTCCTCCGCCATTTTGGATAACGCGACACTCGCCGCTGCAGAAATCAGTCCCGAGCTGGATCCATCCATCATTCGCATCATTTTGCTTGGTCTCATGATTAGTGGGGGAATGTTGGTGCCTGGGAACATCCCAAATATCATTGCTGCTGGGAAGCTTGGTATAACAAGTAAAGAGTGGGCACGCCACGGTGTCCCTGTAGGCATTTGTGCGATGGTGGTTTATTATTTCGTGGTGGTCTGAGAATGAAGACAATCTTGATGAAAAAAACGGGGAAACTGTCTTCATAGATCATGGATGTTATCCCTAAAAGTTATTCCGTAAAAATAAAGGCTGGCTAGATGTCGATAACCTACGACAAACTAGCCAGCCTTTATTAAATACGCTTCACAGATATCGCCGCACGTACCTTCTGCAGCGCCTCTTTTCCCTCGTCTTTCTTCGCCATCAGTACATTGACATAGATGGCATCAATCATGGCAAGCTGGGCGATCCGGGAAGCCAATGCCTCTGAGCGATAATCCGTTTCCTCTGACATCGTATAGAGGGCAATATCGACGCCCTGGCTAAGGGGCGATTTGGCAAAGTTCGTGATGCCGATCGTTTTGACGCCGTTTGCTTTCACCACTTCGAGAATATGCATCATATCCTTAGACGCTCCAGTATGCGATATGATGATGGCAACGTCCTCATCTGTCAGTTGACTGGCAGACATAAGTTGCATGTGGGTGTCGGACTGAACGTTCACAGAAACCCCTGTACGGATAAGTTTATGGTAGGCATCCAATGCAATGACATTGGATCCGCCGCTGCCAAACAATTCGACTTTGCGAGCTCCAAGAATGGCGCTTATCACCTCGTGAAAAGCCTGATCATCAAGGATTTTAAGAGTGTCTTCCAGTGTTTTTATATTGGAGCGAAAAACTTTTTCCGCAATCGTTTTTTCGCTGTCATGCTCCATGATATTTTCATGAATATCTTGAATGGGCTCCACAATTTCCGTTGCGAGTGCAATTTTCATCGCCTGGTAGCCTTTAAAGCCGATTCGCTGACAGAAACGGAAAACAGTAGAATCCGCCACACCGAGGTCATCGGCAACCTGATTGATGGTGCTATGGACAATTTTCTGTGGATTATTGAGGATATAGTCCGCGATGACTTGCTCCTTCCCCCTGAACTGTGGATAGTGGGAACGTATGCGCATCATGCAGTATTGTGTTTCTTGCCTGTTCATGGTGCGACCCTCCAGAAATAGTAATCTACTATCTATCATAAAGAGGTTTCAAAAAAAAAGAAACTATTTTTTGATAACGCTTGCATTTTGGGGAATTTTTTTTCATAATAGTGACATGTTAAAAAAAATTTTTCCTCAATAAGGAATGTATACGAAGGAGTTTTACAGTTTATGAAACTAGCAATGATTGGTTTAGGCAAAATGGGCTATAATTTGACGTTGAATTTAATAGATAACAAGCATGAGGTTGTTGCTTTTGATGTGGACAAAGAAAACGTTGTCAAAAGCGAAAAGGCTGGCGCAGTCGGTGCTTACTCGATTGAGGAAGCTCTAGGCAAGCTGGAATCCCCGAAAGTGATATGGATGATGGTACCTGCTGGGGAGATCACCGAAAGCGTACTTTCAGTGATTACTGATTTCGTAAAGGAGGGGGACATTATCATCGACGGTGGTAACTCCAACTATAAAGACACATTAAAGCGTGCAGAAGCGCTTGCTGCAAAAGGCGTCCACTACTTGGATGTGGGGACAAGCGGCGGTATGGAAGGCGCTCGAAATGGAGCATGCACGATGATCGGCGGCAATGAAGAGGCATTCAAGCATGTAGAAGCGTTATTCCAAGATATTTGTGTAGAGAACGGCTACTTATATGCCGGAAAGTCCGGTAGCGGCCACTTCTTGAAAATGGTCCACAATGGCGTGGAGTACGGCATGATGCAAGCAATCGCAGAAGGCTTCGACATTTTAGAAAAAAGTGATTTTGATTTTGACTATGAAAAGGTTGCAAGAGTATGGAACAACGGATCAGTCGTACGCTCATGGCTGATGGAACTAACCGAAAATGCATTCAGCAAGGATGCACGACTAGAAGGAATCAAAGGCGTTATGCATTCATCGGGTGAGGGTAAATGGACAGTAGAAACAGCCCTTGACCTCCAAGCGGCAGCACCAGTCATTGCCCTATCCCTAATGATGCGCTACCGTTCCCTAGAGCCGGACACCTTCTCCGGAAAAGTAGTAGCAGCCCTCCGCAACGAATTCGGCGGCCATGCAGTCGAGAAGAACTAAGGCTTGTTAGATTCGTTGAAAACGAGAGACGTTATTTTAAATGAATATCCCTCCTGATGACTGGAGTGCAAGGTGTGAGACTCCTGCGGGGGGAAACGGTAGCTTGAGACCCCACAACGAAGTGAGGAGGCTCAAGCACCGTCCCGTGGAAAGCGAACACCTGGAACGAAAGTCATCAGGAAGTAAACGTAAAAACATTATTTTTTCTAAATAAAGGTATTTAAAAAGGAGGAAACAAACCATGTCAGGATCCATGCTAATCCTAATTGCAGCAGCCGCCATATTCGTGCTATTATTCCTAGTCATCCGTACAAAACTACACGCATTCGTAGCCCTGCTACTTGTCAGTTTACTAGTAGGTATCGCAGCAGGCATGCCACTAAACGAAGTCATATCATCCGTCCAGAACGGGATGGGAGGCACCCTCGGCTTCGTTGCAGTCGTAGTCGGACTTGGTGCCATGTTCGGTAAAATGCTAGAAGTCTCAGGAGGAGCAGAAAGACTAGCTCAAACCTTGATGAAGAAATTTGGAGAAGACAAGTCCCAATGGGCACTTGGTATCACAGGTTTCTTAGTGGCAATCCCGGTCTTCTTTGATGTAGGTTTCATCATTTTAGTGCCAATCGTTTATGGCTTAGCCAAAAAAACAGGAAAGTCCCTTTTACACTACGGTATTCCATTACTGGCTGGTCTTGCTGTAACGCACAGCTTCATCCCGCCGACTCCGGGACCGATTGCGGTTGCTGACCTAATCGGCGCAGATCTTGGTTGGGTTATCTTATTTGGTGTTATCGCTGGTATTCCAGCCATGATTTTAGCTGGACCGGTGTTCGGTAAATATATTGGTAAGAAAATTCATGTTGTGGTTCCAAAGTACATGGAAATCGATGAAGACAAGGTATATGACAAAGATCTACCAGGCTTCGGATTGATCGCATCCATCATTTTAGTACCTTTAGTATTGATTTTAGTGAATACGTTTTCAACGGTCATTTATGAGGAAGGTCATATTGTTCGTGAGATTACGACATTTGTCGGTCACCCATTCGTAGCATTGACGATCGCAACTTTATTGACATTCTACTTCCTTGGAACAAAGCGCGGCTATACGAAACAAGATGTACAAGATATTGCGACAAAAGCGCTTGAGCCAGCTGGTATCATCATCCTTGTAACTGGTGCCGGTGGGGTATTCAAGCAAGTATTGATCGATTCTGGTGTTGGTGATGTTCTTGGTGAAATGATGGCAGGTTCTGCATTGCCTCCAATCGTTCTCGCGTTCTTGATCGCAGCGGCAGTTCGTGTGGCCCAAGGTTCCGCGACGGTATCCATGGTGACGGCAGCAGGTCTGATCACACCGCTTATCGGAATCATGGGTCTTGAAGGACCTGTGCTTGGTCTGATCGTTATCTCGATCGCTTCCGGTGCAACGGTTCTATCCCACGTAAACGACTCTGGTTTCTGGTTGGTGAACAGATACTTCGGCCTTGATGTAAAAGACACCTTGAAGTCCTGGACCATGATGGAAACAATCATCGGACTTGTCGGTTTTGCAGTAGCGGTAACTCTTGGTATATTTATAGGGTAAGCTTTGATAAGGATATTGTTGAATGCAGAGAGTCTTATAGCTGTTGATTGGAGCTAGGGCGTAGACTCCAGGGGGAAGTAGCGCTTAGAGGAGACCCCGCAGGCAAAGCCGAGGAGGCTCCGCAAGCGCCCCGTGGAAAGCGAAGCCCGGCGCGCAAATCAACAGCGGTGTTTAACAAAGCCTTAGGATAAGTTAAAGTTGGGTCAAGGATCTATTTCCTTGGCCCGTTGTGATTTTGAATGGCTCTTTTCTCAAAGATTGTTGCTATTAACTTGTAAAAAGTCGGCAATTGGACTTTTTACGGCTTAGTCACTCTAAATGATTGCAAATAGTATTTCTACCTACAGCAAGGAAAAGAGCACGACAGTAAGGAAAATAACGGTTGATACATCAATACGGAAAAGAAACAAAGTTTACGAAAACAGTCTTTAAATCAAGGAGGAAGACACCATGACAACATACATGCTAGGCGTTGATATAGGAACGACAAGCACCAAGGCAGTTCTTTTTACAAAGGACGGAAAAGTACGGAGCCAACATGCGGTCGAATATCCACTTTACACTCCTGAAATGGGAGCGGCCGAGCAGGATCCCGACGTAATTCTGGCAGCTGTGGCTGTTTCCATTAGGGAAGCGGTCATGCTTGGTGGCATAGATACTGCAGAACTATCGCACATCAGCTTTAGTGCTGCGATGCACAGTTTAATAGCAGTAGATGATAATGGGACGCCACTGACCAAAAGCATTACATGGGCTGACCAGCGCAGTGAGAAGTGGGCAAAAAAAATTAAGAATGAATGGAATGGTCATGAGATCTATCGGAGAACAGGAACACCAATTCATCCCATGTCCCCCTTGGCTAAACTAGTCTGGTTGCGGAACGAGTACCCTGTTATTTTTGAAAAAGCATATAAATTTATTTCTATAAAAGAGTACGTCTTCTACAAACTCTTTGGAGAATATGTTGTGGACCATTCCATTACGTCGGCAACAGGAATGCTGAACCTGGAAAAATTGGATTGGGATGCAGGAGCACTTGGAGTTGCCGGTGTGACACCAGGCAAACTATCTCGCCTTGTGCCGACAACGGAAATAATCACAGGATTAAAAACAGAATGGGCTGTAAAACTGGGCTTGCCTGCTGATGTGAAATTTGTAATAGGGGCAAACGATGGCGTTCTTTCCAACCTTGGGGTGAACGCGGTCCAGCCAGGCGTGGTGGCACTGACCATCGGAACAAGCGGAGCAATCCGCACCGTTGCGGACAAGCCTGTAACCGATCCAAAGGGAAGAACTTTCTGCTATGCGCTAACAGAAGACCATTGGGTAATTGGCGGACCAGTCAACAATGGCGGCATGATCATGCGCTGGCTTCGTGATGAATTTTGTCAAGCGGAAGTGGAAGAGGCAAAAGCCCTTGGAGTCGATCCTTATGATGTCATGACAGCTAAAATAGCCCAAGTGAAACCTGGTGCAGAAGGCGTCCTCTTTCACCCTTACCTAACAGGTGAACGCGCACCATTATGGAACGGAAATGCGCGTGGATCCTTTTACGGACTTGGCATCCACCATAAAAGGGAGCACATGATGCGCGCCGTGTTAGAAGGAATCAACCTTAATCTTTATACGGTATTGTTGGCGTTGGAAGAGATCATCGGCATTCCTGAGAAAATCCACGCCACAGGCGGGTTTGCTCGTTCAGAAGTTTGGTGCCAGATGCTTTCCAACATATTCAACCAGGAAGTAAGCATTCCGGAAAGTGTGGAAAGTTCCTGCTTAGGTGCTGCGGTGCTTGGGTTGTATGCACTGGGTGAAATCGATTCGTTTGATGTGATGAACGAGATGGTGGGGACGACGAATGGGTATGTGCCTGACCAGAAGGAAGTGGAAGTGTACAAAGAGTTGACTCCGTTATTCATCCGATTGAGCCGATTGTATGAGCAAGAATTTGATGCGGTAGTGGCGTTTCAGCAGAGGAAATAAGGGAATCGCTATGCGGTTGATTTTCGTTCCAGGCGCTTCGCTTGCCTGCGGGCGGTCCGGGAGCCTCCTCACTTCGTTGCGGGGTCTCCCCTGTCCCTTCCTCCCGCGGGCGTCTGCGCGCCTTTCACTACAATCAACTGGAAATTGCATTAATTTCTGCACAACTCTCTTTCTGTTAATTTTATATGCAAAAATAAAGAACGACATTCTCTCGGTCACCACCATAGCGAGATTGTCGTTCTTTTTTGTACAGCTGATTCAATTTTTCTTTTTTCGTTTTGGTTGTTTTTGTTGTGAGGTTTGCAAGGGCGTAAGTACCGCGGCCGTTATCTGGATTGCGCTTACCTTCGCGGACAAGTCTATCACGTAGCTTTTTTGCTTTACTTTTTGCCAAAATGATCACTCCTAACATATATTTACAAAGAGTATACCCGAGAATAGGAATATTGGAAATAGGTTTTCGTTGGATTGCTATATTTTTCTCAAGCTGATTTCTGTTATAATAGCACTATTGTGTAATTTTTGAGAGGTAGGTACGGAAACTGTGAAAAATGAACTTTTAAATAAAGAGATAGACCGCCGCAGAACCTTTGCGATTATATCCCACCCGGATGCCGGGAAAACAACCTTGACGGAGAAGCTTCTTTTATTCGGAAACGTTATTCGTTCAGCAGGTACGGTAAAAGGGAAAAAGTCCGGCAAATTTGCAACATCTGATTGGATGGAAATTGAGAAGAAGCGTGGAATTTCCGTAACGTCGAGTGTTATGAGTTTTGAATACATGGATAAGCACATCAATATCTTGGATACTCCAGGACACGAAGATTTCAGTGAAGATACGTATCGTACGTTGACTGCCGTGGACAGTGCTGTGATGATCATCGACTGTACTAAAGGGGTCGAGCCACAAACCATCAAGCTTTTCAAGGTTTGTCGTATGCGTGGTATCCCGATTTTTACGTTCATCAACAAGTTGGACCGTGAAGGGAAAGAGCCGCTTGCGCTGTTGGAAGAGATTGAAGAAGTACTGGGCATCGAATCTTATGCGATGAACTGGCCGGTTGGAATGGGGAAACGCTTCTTGGGTGTTTACGACCGTTACAATGAAGTGTTCATCCGTTATCAAGGAAAAGATGAAGAAGACCGCATTCCATTCAAGGAACTGGATGCTGTCGAGGAAATCTCTACTCACCCGACTTTTATCCAAGCAAAAGAGGACTTCGAATTGTTGGAAGAGGCCGGAAATGATTTTGATATCAACAAGGTGAAGAATGGTTTACAGACTCCTGTATTCTTCGGAAGTGCCATCTCCAACTTTGGTGTAGAAATGTTCTTCCGTACGTTCTTAGATTTAGCTAGTGAGCCGCAGCCCCGTCAAACAGAGATAGAGAAGATTGAGCCGAAATCTACCGAGTTCTCCGGATTTATTTTCAAAATCCAGGCTAATATGAACCCGGCGCACCGAGATCGTCTTGCATTCTTGAGAATCTGTTCCGGTGTGTTTGAGCGTGGAATGACGGTAACGGTAAGTAGAACCGGAAAGTCCATTAAGTTGACGCAGTCCCAACAATTCTTGGCATCCGACCGTGAAACGGTGGATCACGCTTACCCTGGTGACATCATCGGTATTTATGATCCAGGTGTGTATCAGATTGGCGACTCTCTATTCAGCGGTGGCAGTCAAAAAGTCGAATTTGATGAGATCCCAACTTTTGCCCCTGAGCTTTTTGTAAGAGTGGAAGCGAAGAACGTCATGAAAGGGAAGCAGTTTGGAAAAGGAATCACCCAGCTTGTGCAGGAGGGTGCCATCCAGTTGTTCCGTCAATACGGTACAGAGGCCTACATTCTTGGAGCGGTTGGGCAGCTTCAATTGGACGTATTCGAGTACCGCATGAAAGGCGAGTATAATGTGGAAGTTGTCTATAACATGATTGGCTCGAAAATTCCACGTTGGTTGGAGAGCCAGGATGTGGATACGACGTTGTTTGACTCACGTAATATCCTGGTGAAGGATCGAAATGACCAGTATGTTGCGCTATTTGATAATGACTTCTCGTTACGATGGTTCCAGGATAAAAATCCAAAAATCGGCTTGATTGATATTATGGCGGAAGAGGATTGATTCTTTAAAGATTTATAATAGGAAGCTCAGAATACCCTTTTATTCAGGGTGTTTTGGGCTTTTTTGTTGTGTTTGGGGGATGAAGAGTTGAGTAGAGGAGTTTTCAGGTGGGAGAGATTTCATGAGGGGGATGAGGACAATTCTGAGTAGCTTTTGGTTTTGAGATTGTCATCATAAGAGGGATTAAGACAATTCTGAAGGGAAATTTGGATTGAGATTGTCATTAGAAGGCGGATGAAGACAATTCTGGAGGGGAATTTGGATTGAGATTGTCATTAGAAGGCGGATGAAGACAATTCTGGAGGGGAATTTGGATTGAGATTGTCATTATAAAGGGGATGAAGACAATTCCGAGGAGAAATTTGTTTTGAGATTGTCATTGTCATCAAAAGGATGAAGACAACTCAGAGTGGAATTTTTGCCGTGAAACTGTCTTCATCTCTGCCTTCTCGATTTATAAGCAAGTTGAGGTGAAATCCTTAAGAATCCTGCTTTCCTGCCGATATAAAAAACAAAAAGGGCGGTAGTAGGGGGACTTAGGGTGAGCGATCAGAAGGAAAAACTAATGTGGCTAGGACTCTATCGAACGAGGCATTTTGTTGTCGGTGGAATGACGATTTTACAGGTGAACGGTCGGGAAGTGACAACAGGAAGTACAAAGGTGTTCGTGGAAGAGCTGAATATGGAAAAATTGCGATTTATCAGTCGCGTACAAATACCGGAAAATAGCGATTTAGTTTTAGGATTGAAATTCATGATTTCGAATCAGGTACTCGAATTCAAAGCCAACATTCTCGGAGTCCAGTCAAATGTCAAAAAAAGACGGTACACCTATCTGGTCGAGTTTGTGATTGAAAACGATGATGATAGGCAATCAATCCTCACCTTTGTAAATAAGATACAGCTTGCGAACAAGCAAAAGAAATTGAGAAGTGTGACAGAGATAGCTGTAGAGGTTGAGTGAGGAGTAGCGGAGAAGCCCCAGAAAAAAGCTACAGTTTAATTGTTTTATAAGAAGGGATAAAAACTGCTATACTGACAATAGATGATTTTCGGAAAAGATAGAAAAGAGGTTTTCAGATTGTTGGTAAAGCTGATTTTGGCAATAATAATTCCCGCATTACTTGTTGTCCTGTTTACACGTGTGACCTATAGCTTATATGTTGGAACAGGTTTGGCAGTGGCCCTTATTTTAGTTTCCATCTTTAAGGGACATGGAAATGAGTGGTATGTCATCTTGATTGATATAGTTTCGCTTGTGGTCGGATTTTTGTATGCAAAGCGCATGGTAGGGAAGTTTAAATAGACAAAAGAGGGAGCGGCATTTCCGGATTACGGAATGTCTGCTCCCTCTTTTGCTTGTTGTGCTGCTTGTTGGAATGTGGCTAAGGCTTCTTGTTCGTCTTTCGTAGTCTTTTCAAGCTTTGCAGGCCTTACCACCCAAAGTGGGTCTTTTCCGAATGTCTCTCCGTAACCGGTTAGGACGCCTGTAAAGGTAAGAACATCCCCAACTTGTGGAGGAGTTTCAAGCTCGTCAGCGAAAGTGACAAGGATGGCTGGAAGAAGCGGTTCCTGCAACTCATAAGTTGAATTGTTTTCCACGCGTGTAACCGTCGCAGTCCACCTTACGGATTTATCTTTATTGGCTTTGATAAAATCATGAACATACTCTCCATTTACTTCACTGTAGGTTAGTTCTTCCTGTGGATTATCCAATGCCCGATCATCTAAATAGGATAAGTCCATTGTTTCTTCGGGTATATCGTTGAACGAGCAGCCCGACATCAACATCATCACCAAAAAGAACATCATTTTTCCGCCAAAAAACTTTTTCATCACAAATCTCCCCAAAAACAGTTTCCGATTCTAAATACATGATAATGATAAGAATATAGAAAACAACCATTAAACGCAACAGAGACGGGTATAGAGAAAGAAGAGGGTTTCGACGCGGAGGGAGAAATTCCTGTGGGGGTCTGACCCCCCACAGGAATTTAATCTACTCGTAACCAAAATGTAACATTATAAAAAGCGAATATCAGTTCGTATTTTTGTTGTTTTGGGCTTCTGTTGTGGTAGAATATTGGTAGAGATCAGTTGAACGGAAATGGAGGCTTTTTGTGAATGGAACAGTTTGAGTTAGTTTCTGGATATAAGCCGGATGGAGATCAGCCGACTGCGATCGCAGAGATTGTGGATGGCCTCAAAAACGGAAAAAAACATCAGACGCTTCTTGGTGCAACAGGTACCGGGAAGACGTTTACCGTCTCTAATGTGATAAAAGCGGTAAACAAACCGACGTTAATCATCGCCCACAACAAAACGTTGGCTGGGCAGCTATATAGTGAGTTTAAAGAATTTTTTCCAAACAATGCAGTTGAATATTTTGTTAGTTATTATGATTACTATCAGCCAGAGGCGTACGTGCCATCTACCGACACATTCATTGAGAAGGATGCAAGTATCAATGATGAAATTGACAAGTTGCGCCACTCGGCAACCGCCTCCCTTTTTGAGCGGAATGATGTCATCATCATCGCCAGTGTGTCGTGCATCTATGGTTTGGGTTCACCGGAAGAATACCGTGACCTTGTCGTTTCTTTAAGAACAGGCATGGAAAAGGAGCGGAATACGCTTCTGCGAGACTTAGTTGACATACAGTACAGCAGGAACGACATTGACTTCAAGCGCGGAACGTTTCGTGTCAGAGGGGACGTAGTGGAGATTTTCCCGGCCTCCCGTGACGAACACTGCATTCGCGTGGAGTTTTTTGGTGATGAGATTGACCGCATTCGGGAAGTGGACGCATTAACTGGTGAGATCCTTGGAGACCGCAACCATGTTTCCATCTTCCCGGCCTCCCACTTTGTTACCCGCGAAGAAAAGATGAAAAAGGCAATCGTCAACATCCAAGCAGAATTAGAAGAACGTCTTGAAGAGCTTAGAGAAGCAGGAAAGCTCTTGGAAGCACAGCGGCTGGAACAACGTACCCGCTATGACTTGGAAATGATGGCGGAGATGGGCTTCTGTTCAGGAATCGAGAACTACTCACGCCACCTGACACTTCGCCCTGCAGGATCAACCCCTTATACGCTAATGGATTTCTTCCCGGAAGATTTCCTTCTTGTAATAGACGAGTCGCACGTTACTTTGCCACAGATTCGTGGAATGTTTAATGGGGACCAGGCAAGAAAGCAGGTCCTTGTCGACCATGGCTTCCGTCTGCCCTCTGCAAAGGACAACCGTCCATTGAGGTTCGAGGAGTTTGAAAAGAAGACAGCCCAGCTAGTCTATGTTTCCGCAACTCCCGGACCATACGAGCTGGAGCATACACCAAAGATGGTGGAACAGATCATCCGTCCTACTGGGCTGCTTGATCCGATTATTGAAGTGAGGCCGATCAAAGGTCAGATTGATGATCTTATCGGTGAAATTCATCAACGTGTGGAAAAAGACGAAAGGGTCCTTGTCACTACCCTGACGAAAAAAATGTCCGAGGACCTTACTGCTTACTTAAAAGAGCTCGGAATTAAAGTGGCGTACTTGCATTCTGAAATCAAAACGCTTGAGCGGATTGAGATCATCAGGGAGTTGCGAATGGGCAAACATGATGTTTTGGTCGGGATTAACTTATTAAGGGAAGGTCTCGATATTCCGGAGGTGTCCCTTGTCACCATTTTAGATGCAGACAAAGAGGGTTTCCTCCGTTCCGAGCGTTCCTTGATCCAGACAATCGGACGTTCAGCGCGTAACTCAAACGGTAAAGTCATCATGTATGCCGATAAAATAACGAAGTCCATGGATATTGCGATAAATGAAACGAAGCGTCGCCGTGAAATCCAGGAAGCATATAACCAAGAGCACGGAATCACGCCGACCACGATCAAGAAGAAGGTACCTGAGCTTATTCGTGCTACCTTTGTTGCCGAGGAAGATGGCAATTACGAAGGCAAATTACCTACACTCAGACCGAAGAACAAAAAAGAAAGAGAAAAGCTCATAGAAAGCATGGAGCAGGAAATGAAAGATGCGGCAAAAGCGCTTGATTTCGAGCGTGCAGCCGAGCTTCGTGACCTCATCTTGGAGCTGAAAGCGGAAGGATGACATAAGGATGGCAATGGATAAAATCGTAGTAAAAGGGGCTAGGGCCCATAACTTAAAAAATATAGATGTGACCATTCCCCGCGACAAGCTTGTGGTGTTGACGGGGCTTTCAGGATCGGGGAAATCCTCGCTAGCTTTTGATACCATCTATGCGGAAGGACAACGCAGATATGTGGAATCCTTATCTGCCTATGCCCGTCAATTCCTTGGGCAGATGGACAAACCGGATGTGGATGCGATAGAAGGGCTTTCACCGGCCATCTCCATCGATCAAAAGACAACAAGCCGTAACCCGCGTTCCACAGTTGGGACGGTAACGGAAATCTATGATTATCTCCGTCTTCTTTTCGCAAGGGTAGGTAGACCAACATGTCCAAAACATGGAATCGAGATATCTTCCCAAACGATCGAACAGATGGTGGACCGGATCATGGAGTATCCCGAGCGGACCAAGCTTCAAATTCTCGCACCTGTCATTCAAGGACGTAAAGGGACACATGTGAAAACCTTGGAGGACATTAAAAAGCAAGGATATGTCCGTGTCCGGGTGAATGGTGAAATGATGGAAGTTTCGGATGAGATTGAATTGGAGAAAAATAAAAAGCACTCCCTCGAAGTGGTCATTGACCGGATTGTTGTGAAAGATGGTGTGGAAACACGTCTTTCCGACTCATTGGAAACAGCGCTTCGACTTGGCGAAGGAAAAGTAATTGTGGATATCATTGGGGAAGAAGAACTCCTGTTCAGTGAGCATCACGCTTGTCCACAATGTGGATTCTCCATCGGTGAACTGGAACCAAGAATGTTCTCCTTCAACAGTCCATATGGTGCCTGCCAGAAATGTGACGGGTTGGGGACAAAGCTTGAGGTGGATGTCGATCTTGTGATGCCAAACAAGAATCTCAGCTTAAAAGCGCATGCCCTTGCTCCATGGGAGCCGACAAGTTCGCAGTATTATCCACAGATGCTACAAGCGGTCTGTAACCACTTTGGCATCGATATGGATGTACCGGTAAAAGATATCCCCAATAACCTGTTGGACAAAGTACTGTATGGAAGCGGAAAAGAAGAAGTCTATTTCCGCTATGAAAATGACTTTGGCCAGGTGCGGGAAAGCTATATTCGCTTCGAGGGAGTTATCCCCAATGTGGAAAGACGCTACAAGGAAACAAGCTCGGACTATATCCGGGAACAGATGGAAAAATATATGGCTCAGCAACCTTGTCCAGCTTGTAAAGGAAATCGATTAAAAATCGAGAGCCTGTCGGTACTTATTAATGAAAAGCATATCGGGAATGTCACTAAGTTTTCCATCGTGGAAGCTTTGGATTTCTTTGACAATCTTAATCTTACGGAAAAAGAAAGAAAAATAGCCCATTTGATTCTAAGAGAAATTGAGGAGCGTCTTGGGTTTTTAAATAATGTAGGGCTGGACTATCTAACTCTTAGTCGTTCAGCTGGTACGCTTTCTGGAGGAGAAGCTCAGCGGATCCGCCTTGCCACACAAATCGGTTCCCGTCTGACCGGAGTCCTTTATATTTTGGATGAGCCGTCTATCGGGCTTCATCAACGCGATAATGATCGACTCATCCAAACCCTTAAAAGCATGCGAGATATCGGGAATACGCTAATCGTCGTGGAGCATGATGAAGATACGATGATGGCAGCGGACTATCTGCTTGATATCGGTCCCGGTGCCGGGGTGCATGGCGGACAGGTGATTTCTGCAGGTACACCGGAAGAAGTGATGAATGACGAAGCTTCCTTGACAGGACAGTACCTATCGGGGAAAAAGTTTATCCCGCTTCCAACGGAAAGGAAGATTGTGAAGGATCGTTTCCTGGAAGTCATCGGCGCAAACGAAAACAACCTGAGCAATGTGAATGTGAAGATACCACTAGGATGCTTTGTTGCAGTAACAGGGGTATCTGGATCTGGAAAGAGTACACTCATCAATGAGATTCTGCACAAAGCGCTGGCGCAACGATTACACAATGCCAAAACGAAACCAGGTCAACATAAAGAAATCAGGGGGATCGAGCACCTTGATAAGGTCATCGATATTGATCAGTCGCCGATCGGGAGAACGCCGCGTTCCAACCCTGCTACCTATACAGGCGTTTTTGACGATATCCGTGACGTGTTCGCTTCTACCAATGAAGCGAAAGTTCGCGGTTATAAAAAAGGCCGTTTCAGCTTCAATGTAAAAGGTGGACGCTGTGAAGCATGCCGAGGCGATGGAATTATTAAAATTGAAATGCATTTCCTTCCGGACGTATATGTCCCATGTGAAGTCTGCCATGGTAAACGATACAACCGTGAAACGCTTGAAGTGCAATATAAAGGGAAAAATATTGATGATATCTTGAAAATGACGGTAGAGGATGCTGTCAGCTTTTTCGAGAATATCCCTAAGATTAAAAGGAAGCTGCAAACCATCTATGATGTGGGGCTTGGATATATCACACTAGGTCAGCCGGCTACCACCTTGTCCGGTGGGGAGGCGCAACGTGTCAAATTGGCATCGGAGCTGCACCGCAGATCTACCGGTCGTTCGCTTTACATTTTGGATGAACCAACGACAGGGCTACATGTAGACGATATTGCCAGACTGCTTAAAGTTCTTCAGCGTCTTGTGGAGAATGGGGATACGGTTCTAGTAATCGAGCATAATCTCGATGTCATCAAGGCGGTGGATTATATGGTGGACCTTGGTCCTGAAGGCGGGGACAAGGGAGGAAGCATCATTGCTACCGGAACTCCAGAAGAAGTCATTGAAATAGAGGCATCCTATACAGGTCAATATTTGCGTCCGGTGTTGTTGCGTGACCGCGACCGAATGGAGCAGAGAGTAAGAGAAGTGGAAACAGTGAGTAAAGGATAATATGCTGTTCAAGAGAAAAAGGATGATGGAACCACCAGTATGGTGCCCATCATCCTTTTTTATGTTAATTGCAACTTACTGGTTTGTCTCTTGTTCTTTAACTTTCTGTTCAATAATATCCTTTAGGAAGCGAACATCCATCTCGTAGGTTTTCTCTCTGAAACGAATTTCCCCCGTATTTTCATTCAATTTACCTTTAAGGTGAAAGGAAGCACTTTGAATGATATATTCCTTTGTATCTTCATCATAATTGAAGTTTGCTTTATCTATTTCTTCCGTCACTACAGGACGAATCGTATTCTCAACATAGTTGGAGGACGACTCTGTAAAATCAGGGCCAAGCACTCCAAAGAAAATGAGTCCTGCCAGAACAAGGCCAACAATAAGAAGCTTTGACAAAATGCTTTTCAAGAAGGGTATCACCACAAACAAAACGACTAGCACGATAATGATAGTCAGCAAATGATCCATAATAAAGTCCATTTCAATCCACTCCTTCCACACAATCTATACCCGAAAACTAAGGCCATTATACCATGACGGACATCACACCCCAAAAAATTAGGTGTTTACCAGTACTTGTTGATTTCTGTTTTAGGAGTTCGTTTTCCGCGGGGGGAAGCTTGAGATCCCTCACAACGGTTAGAGGTCTAAATCAACCCCTACCTCCCAGGAAGCTAACATAACACCTTGCACTACAATCAACAGAGAAAACGGCAACACATTGGTGTTTTTCCCTTCTAAGACTTGAGGCGTATGACATAAGTTTAAAAAATCCTGCCGGGGTCTGACCCCTTTTCGTAATTTTTGTGCAACAATAAGACTAGAAAGCGATAAGTGAAACTTTTAGGGTGGTTTGGTCGTAGAGGTAGTATAGATGTTTTTGATTTTGAGGAGAGTAGTTTAAAAGGAGGATGTTGAGGGATGGAAGAGCGTAAGCGTATTTTGAAGTTGGTGGAAGAAGGAAAGCTGACGGCGGAAGAGGCTATCATTTTATTGGAGAGTTTGGAGAAGAATAGTGAAGAGAAGAATTTGAGGCAGGATGAGATTGTTTCGGAGCTTACAAAGGGTGCCAAGGGTTCCCAGGAAGCGGAAGAGAATATTTTTCAGGCTTTGTCCACAAAGGTTTTTTCGAATGCAAAGAATGGTTCAGGATCCGGCTCTTATGACAAATCAAAGTTCGATTCCTACAGCAAGCAGGCCTCCTCTTTTAAGAATAACATTTTGGATTTCGTCGGTAGCGCGCTACAGAAGATTAAAGATCTCGATTTGGATTTCAACTTTGGTCCTTCGATTTCGCTTCAACACATTTTCCAGCAATCCGATGTACATTTGCAGCATATTGATCTAGATGTGGCAAATGGATCGGTGAAAGTGGTTCCTTGGAAAGAGAACGATGTGAAGATCGAGTGTGAGGCAAAGGTATATGAGGAAAACTCCCAGGACGATGCCCGCAAGGCGTTCTTGAGTGAAGTGTTATTTTCCATTGAGGCAGGTAAATTGAGATTTTCGGTTCAGAAAAAGCATATAAAAGTGAACGCAACGGTCTATGTACCGGAAGAGAAATACGATAATCTCCATATCCGCATGTTTAATGGACCGATTTCAGGGGAAGGTTTACATGTAAAGTCGATGAAGTTAAAATCGGCAAACGGTTCAATCGCATGGGATAATCTGACGAGCGAGTATATTGAAGCGGAAACGGCCAACGGTCATATCAAGCTGACCGATTGTGATGCAAAAGAGGTAGAAGCGGAAACGATCAACGGTATGCTTCGGGTACGTGGCAATATCGAAAAGTTGGATGTACAAAGCTTTAACGGAAGTGTAGTCGGGGAAATTACCGGTTCTGCTGCTCGTTCCATTATGGCAAAAACGAAAACAGGCAGTGTTGACCTGTTCATTCCGACAGTCAATTCTGTGGAAGCGGAGTTGAAAACCAATCTTGGAAGCTTCACATGTGAGGTTCCTGGGATGGATGTAGTGGAAGAGAAGAATGAGGTAGTGCAAAAGGCACTTCATTTTAAAGCGAAAAAGGAAGATGCGCCACTTACCTACATCCTGGCAGAAACGACAACCGGCTCCATTTTAATCAAACCATATGAGGTGAAATAACCATGAAACGTCTTATACGTTCAAAAAATGACCGCAAGCTTGCAGGTGTGCTTGGTGGTCTTGCAAAATACTTGGGTGTCGATTCAAATTTATTACGTGTCATTTTTGTCATCCTGTTATTCCCGACAGGAGTCATGCCATTGATTCTCACGTACTTTGTCCTGACATTTTTATTACCAAATGAAGAGACTGAGATACGCTAATGAGATGGGCCATCAGTATTCTCGTCAATGCATTAGTATTAATTGTGGTGGCCGGTTATTTTGACTCTTTCCAGTTGAGCGGGGTAGGTGCCGCCATCATTGCCAGTCTTATTCTGGCGGTCTTGAATACCATCGTAAAGCCGATCTTGGTGATTCTCACCTTGCCGGTCACACTGCTCAGCCTTGGATTGTTCCTATTTGTCATCAATGCCATCACCTTGATGCTGACTGCCTTCTTGATGGGCGATGCATTTAATATTGATGGGTTTGGAACGGCGATCCTTGCAGCGATTGTCATTGCTTTATTGAATCTGTTGATTCAGAAGGCGATTGTCGAGCCTTTGCAAAAAAAATAATAGCTATTTTTTGATAACGCGAACCGGTAATAATACGGTTCGCGTTATTTTATTGGTAAAAAAACATAAATCCGACTTGACAGATGAGATTAATTATAATATCTTAATATTATTAAATTTCAGGTAATTATTAACTTACTGGAAAAAATCAAAAGCTTTCATCCAAGAGGCAATGCTGACATGACTGCCTAGCTTGATTTTTTATAACAACCAGTAAAATGGGGGATGTTAGTTTTAGTTTCTAGACAGTATAAAAACATATTCTTATTAAGAGAGGTGGAGGGAATGGCCCTATGAAACCTCGGCAACAGGCTTATAAAGTACTGTGCCAATTCCATCAAGCATACATGTGCTTGGAAGATAAGATGAGACATTCGTTTACACGGAAAATCCTTCTTATTTAGAGGGATTTTTTTTATTTTTTAAAAAAAGGGGAGAATAACATGAAAAAAATATCACTAATACTTTTAGCAGGGATCTTGCTGGTAATCTTGTCAGCTTGCAACCTAAGTTCAAATGCTGCTGAGAACAATAAAGTCATAGTAGGATCTTCCGGCTCAGATGCCCAGGTTTGGAACTACATATCCAAGTCTCAAGCAGCTAAAGATGCAGGCATTGAAATAGAGGTGAAGGAATTCAATGACGGTTTGCAAATCAATGAAGCTACTAATGATGGCCAGATTGACGTGAATGCTTTTCAGTCCCTATCCTATTTTCAAGATTATGTGAAAAGTAAAAATGCAGATTTAGTTGCGATAGCAACAACTTATTTAGAACCAATGGGGATTTATTCTAAGAGTATAAAATCAGTAGAAGCAATTCCGGAAAATGCTGAAATTGCCATTCCGAACGATCCGGCAAACAGAGCTAGAGCACTTCGCCTTTTGCAGGATGCAGGACTCATTACATTAAAGGAAGATTTTGATTCATTTGGAACAATACAAGATATTAAAGAAAACCCGAAAAACATTAATTTCGTTACAGTGGACGGGTCCACGACGGCAAGAGTCCTTCCTGATGTTGATGCTTCCTTGATTGGAAACAGTATTGCACTCAATGCCGGGCTTAACTCTATTGAGGATTCCATTTATCACGAACAAATCAATCAGGATACAGAAGCGAATATCAATATTCTTGTCACTCAAAAAGAAAACGTGAATAATGAGAAAATAAAAAAGCTAAGTAGTATTTATCATTCGGATGAAGTTCAGGAATTTATCAAGAAGGAATTTGGTGGGACCAAAATACCTGTGGAGAAACCTGTGGAAGAGATCCAAGATACCCTATAATAGTGGTGGCTCTTGTCTACTAAATTAATACTAAAACCGGGCAGTGTATGCTCGGTTTTTTTATATGTATGGTAACCATTTCAGTTCTTCTATTAGGTATAAAACTATTTCCCGACCGCTCCCACTTAATAAATAAACCAAATAGTGCTAAAATGAAAAAAGATTAATTTTACATAACATGCAGTACGCTGCTGCTTTTTAAATTGAAGGAGGTTTTGGCCTTGCCAAAGGTTCGGACGAAGGATCTGATTGAGAAGTTTAATTTTGAATTGATTGCAGGCGAAGAGGGCATTAATCGTCCGATTGCGACAAGTGATATTTCCCGCCCTGGTATAGAGATGGCCGGTTATTTCACCTATTACCCGGCTGAGCGAATTCAGTTACTTGGTAAGACGGAGCTATCTTTTTTTGAAAGGCTCACGCCAAGGGAAAAAACGGCGCGGATGAATCAGCTTTGTACAGATATCACTCCCGGTATCATCGTTTCAAGGGACATGGAGGTGCCGCCTGAACTTGTAGAGGCAGCGGAAAAAGAAAGTGTTCCGCTTATGCGTTCACCAATGAAAACCACTAGGCTCTCCTCTCATTTGACGAACTACTTGGAAGGAAAGCTTGCACCTACGACAGCTGTTCACGGCGTGCTTGTGGATATCTATGGGGTTGGTGTGCTTATCACAGGTAAAAGTGGGGTCGGTAAAAGTGAGACGGCGCTTGAGCTTGTAAAAAGAGGGCATCGTTTGGTTGCGGATGATTGCGTGGAAATCAGGCAGGAAGATACGGATACGCTTATCGGTAATTCACCTGAATTGATAGAGCACCTGCTTGAAATCAGGGGTCTAGGGATCATTAACGTGATGACGCTTTTCGGAGCAGGGGCGGTGCGCAGCTATAAGCGAATCACACTTGTCATCAATTTGGAACTTTGGGACAAGAACAAGCAATACGATCGTGTCGGGTTGGATGAGGAGAAAATGAAAATCATCGATTCGGAAGTGACAAGGCTTACGGTGCCGGTTCGTCCTGGGCGAAACTTGGCTGTCATCATTGAAGTGGCGGCGATGAATTTCCGCCTCAAGCGAATGGGCATGAACGCTGCCGAGCAGTTCTCCAACCGTTTGTCCGGTGTAATCAATAGTGAAAATGAACAGGAAGACATTTAATAGATAATGGAGTGTGGGGAACATGTTGTTAGGAAACATCGAACCGTTGAATCCGGTCCTGGTCAGCTGGCCGATCACGGTTTACTGGTACGGTGCCATCATTGGTACCGGGGCGCTGCTTGGTTTATGGTTAGCGACAAGAGAGTCGGAAAGGCGCGGACTTAACAAGGATGTATTCGTCGATCTTGTCTTGTTTGCCATCCCGATTGCGATCCTTTGTGCACGATTGTACTATGTCATTTTTCAATGGGATCATTATTCACAGAATCCAGGAGACATCCTGAAGATTTGGGAAGGCGGCCTTGCGATACATGGTGGTCTGATCGGGGCCATCACTACCGGGGTTATTTTTGCAAGAATCAGAGGCATATCGTTTTGGAAGCTTGCGGATATCGGGGCGCCAAGTATCTTGTTAGGTCAGGCTATCGGCCGCTGGGGTAACTTCATGAATCAGGAGGCTCATGGTGGTGAGGTCACGAGGGAGTTCCTGGAAGGCTTGTATCTTCCTGATTTCATCGTCAACCAAATGTATATTAACGGAGCTTATTACCATCCCACATTCCTTTATGAATCGATCTGGAATTTTGTCGGAGTCGCGTTGTTGCTCTTGCTTAGAAAAGTGAATCTTAGACGAGGCGAGCTCTTCTTAAGCTATGTAATCTGGTATTCTGTTGGACGTTATTTTATCGAAGGCCTCCGTACGGACAGCCTGATGCTGACGGAAACCTTGAGAATTGCGCAGGTCATCTCGATCGGCCTTGTCATCCTTGCCATCGCGCTTATCATTGTTCGAAGAATGCTAGGTATGGCGAACAAGCGTTATTTGGATCCTGAGAAAAAAGAACGCTATATGGATTCAAAAACCAAGTCAGAAACGACAAAGTAAACGAAAGCCTCCAACCATACACAGACAAATGGATAGGCTACCTCAAAGGGGGAGGGGCATCATGTTTCAAACATTCAAACGGGGACTGAAGGTGGGCCTTGGGACAACTTGGACATTGGGGAAAGTGATTTTTCCGGTCACCCTACTTGTCGGAATCCTTCAGCATACCCCTGTTTTACAATATCTTATCCAAGCAATCGCGCCGATCATGGGGATCTTCGGGCTTTCAGGTGAAGCAGCCATTCCACTGGTCATCGGTAATTTCCTTAACCTATATGCAGGGATCGGGGCCATTCTTACCCTTGATTTGACCGTGAAAGAGGTCTTTATTTTGGCCGTCATGCTCTCGTTCTCCCATAATCTATTGGTTGAATCGACAGTCGCTGCAAAGGTAGGCCTGAAAATATGGGTGATTCTCTTGGTGAGATTGGGCCTTGCCTTTTTCTCGGGGATCATCATCAACCTTGCCTGGAAGGGCGGGGGAGAACTTGCCCATTATGGGATGGTCGCAAGGTCCGAGGAGGCTGTAACTGGCTTTTTCCCTATACTCCTTGATGCCACCCAGCGCGGATTGATGGGAATTTTGCAGTTGGCGATCATCGTGATTCCGTTGATGATTCTTGTTCAGTACATGAAGGAACTGGGCTGGCTGGCGGTGTTCTCCAAGTGGATGGCACCGTTCACAAGGCTGCTTGGCATGAAGGAAAATACCTCCACTACCATGGCTGCGGGTCTATTGATCGGTCTTGCGTATGGAGCGGGTGTTATGATTCAAGCGGTAAAAGAGGATAATGTAAGTAAGAAGGACCTGACACTTGCATTCATCTTCCTTGTTGCCTGCCATGCAGTGGTGGAGGACACGCTGATCTTCATCCCGCTAGGAATTCCAGTCTGGCCACTACTGATGATACGAATCGTCACAGCCATCCTGCTTACCGTCGCGGTGGCCTTCATTTGGAAGCGAATTGAACTTGAGAAAAGAAAGGAAGCATCTTATGACCATTAACACGCTGCTTTTTGACTTAGATGGAACACTGATTGATACGAACGACCTGATTATCGAGTCGTTCCTTCATACGCTAAACCACTATTATCCAGAACAATATGGCCGTGAAGACATCCTTACTTTTCTAGGACCTCCATTATACGATACCTTTGTCAAAATGGATGAATCCCGGGTGGATGAAATGATTACACATTATCGCGACTTCAACATGACCAACCATGACAAGTTAGTAAAAGAATTTGACGGGGTATATGAAACGGTGAAAGCTCTACATGAAAAGGGATTGAAGCTTGGAATCGTCACGACGAAGATGCGTCAGACCGTGGTGATGGGCTTGAAGCTGACCGGGCTTGATCAGTTCTTTGACGTAGTCGTATGTCTAGACGATGTCACCAATGCCAAACCGGATCCGGAACCCGTCCTACTCGCCCTCCAGCAGCTTGGATCCACACCGGATGAAGCCATCATGGTGGGAGACAATTATCATGATATTCTGGCAGGGAAAAATGCCGGCACGAAAACGGCAGCGGTAAGCTGGACCATCAAGGGAGTCGATTATCTGCAATCCTATGAGCCGGATTACATGCTGACACATATGGAAGACTTGCTTCCACTTGTCGGAGTGAACAAGGGTGAGTAGACGGACGACACGCTATCCGGTGGAAGGCGCGAATTCCCTTTGGCATGTCTACAAGACGGTTCCTTTTTTGAAGGTGGTCAAGAACTTTGCGGTCATACAGCTTGCCAGATACACCCCGTTCCTCGGGATGAAAAACTGGCTGTACCGCACCTTCTTGCGCATGAAGGTAGGGGACCAGACATCCTTCGCCCTGATGGTGATGCTCGATGTCATGTTCCCGGAAAAAATAAGTGTCGGCCGCAATACAGTCATCGGTTACAACACGACCATCCTCGCCCACGAATATCTGGTAAAGGAATACCGCCTCGGTGACGTGGAGATCGGTAGCGAAGTCATGATCGGTGCCAACACAACCATCCTGCCCGGCGTCATCATCGGCGACGGTGCCATCATCTCCGCCGGAACACTCGTACATAAAGACGTTCCAGAAGGCGCTTTTGTGGGAGGCAATCCCATGCGCGTGATTTATAGTAAAGAAGAGATGCAGGAGAGGATGAAGTTTTAGACGAGAAAATACCAGGCTGAACTGGGGATGAAGCCCTTATGAGAGGATGTTCGAGCTGGAGAGGTCCTCTAGGAGGAATGAAGACAATCTCAGAGTGAAATCGGGTTCAAGATTGTCATCATAAGAGTGATGAAGACAATCTCAGAGTGAAATGGGGTTCAAGATTGTCATTATAAGAGTGATGAAGACAATCTCAGAGTAAAATCGGGTTCAAAATTGTCATCATAAGAGTGATGAAGACAATCTCACAGTGAAATCGGGTTCAAGATTGTCATTATAAGAGTGATGAAGACAATCTCAGAGTGAAATGGGGTTCAAGATTGTCATTATAAGGCGTATGAAGACAATCTCACAGAGAAATTCAGTTCAAGATTGTCATTATAAGAGTGATGAAGACAATCTCGGAGTGAAATTCGTCTCAGGATTGTCATCATAACAAATATAAAGACAATCTCAGATCGCCCTTCTCGTCAAGAAGTCTTCATAATAAATCAATCACCATTCTCAACACAACAAGCACTTTGTCTGCAAGGATAAAGTGCCTTTTTTTACCCAAAATATAGAAGACTACAACTCCAACCACTAACACTTGACCAAAAAGCTTCATTTTGTTAGTATGTTACCATATTAGCGAACTAAAGGATTTCAGATTATTATAAAAAGGTGGGTATCCACATGTCAAAACTATTCATGTTCGAAAAACCACTAGGAATGCGGGATACGCTTCCTTCCTTATATGAAGCAAAACAAAACGTCAAAAACACGATGACAGCAGAGATCAGCCAATGGGGCTATCAATTCATGGAAACACCGACACTGGAATACTACGAAACAGTTGGAGAAGCGTCCGCGATTCTAGATCAGCAACTTTTCAAGCTATTAGATCAGCAAGGACATACACTTGTCTTAAGGCCTGATATGACGGCACCGATTGCAAGGGTGGCGGCGTCCAGGCTTGTAAATGAAGGTTATCCGCAACGACTTGCCTACTCCGCGAATGTGTTCCGTGCCCAGCAAAATGAAGCGGGAAGACCAGCGGAGTTTGAGCAAATAGGTGTCGAGTGCATAGGCGACCGCTCTATCAGTGCGGATGCCGAGATGATTGCGCTGCTTGTCGCCCTGTTGAAAAAAGCTGGACTTTCCACGTTCACTGTCGCGATCGGGCATATCGGCTTCCTTCAGGAAATCTTCCTGGATGTGGTCGGAAACGAAGAGCGTGCAGCAACGTTAAGACGATACTTATATGAAAAAAATTACGTGGGATACCGCGAGCATGTGAAAAGCTTGCCGTTATCCTCCATTGATAAAAAACGCCTCTTAAACTTGTTAACGTTAAGAGGCGATTCCACTAACATCGAGCTTGCGAAAGAGGTCCTTGACGGCGAAGCGGGCAAAAAGGCCATACAGGAACTCGAACAGCTTTGGACGATGCTTGAAGCATATGGGGTCTCCGATTCCGTCAAGCTGGATCTGAACATTGTCAGCCACATGAGCTATTACACCGGGATTGTTTTTGAGGCGTATGCCGGGAACATTGGGTTCCCTATCGGAAATGGTGGGCGCTACGATAAGCTATTTGAAAAATTTAACCGGGAAAAATCGGCGACAGGCTTTGGCATTCATCTTGACAGGCTCCTTGAAGCGAAAAATATCCAAAAGGTCGAAGCGGATATCCATGGCGTCCTGTTCAGCCAGGAAAGAAGAGCAGAAGCCATCGCTTTTGCCAACGAAAAAAGACAGGATGGGAAAAAGGTGGTTCTTCAGGATATCGCCGGGGTGGAAAATGTGGATGCATGTACCGCGTCGTTTAGCGATGTGACCTTTTTTCTTGGAAAAGCCAGAAAGGAGAGCGAATCATGAGCGTACTGACGATTGCGATGCCAAAAGGGAGAATCTTTGAAGAGGCGGCACAGCTGTTGGTGAAAGCAGGATACCGGATTCCTCCCGATTTGGAGGATTCAAGAAAACTGATCATTGATGTACCGGACGAAAACATGCGCTTTATTTTAGCGAAGCCTATGGATGTGACGACCTATGTGGAGCATGGTGTGGCAGATGTTGGAATTGCCGGCAAGGACGTGATGTTGGAAGAGGAACGGGACGTTTATGAAGTGCTCGACCTAAAAATCAGTGACTGCTATCTCGCGGTTGCCGGGCTTCCTGGAACGGAAATGAAGGATGTGGCACCAAAAATCGCTACCAAGTATCCTGGCATTGCATCTAGCTACTACCGGGAACAGGGGGAACAGGTGGAAATCGTCAAATTGAATGGATCCATTGAACTTGCGCCACTGATCGGTTTGTCTGACAGAATTGTGGATATTGTATCCACAGGCCGGACCTTGAAGGAGAATGGCCTAGTGGAATTCGAGCGGATTGTGGATATCACGTCCCGCTTGATTGTGAACCCTGTGAGTTATCGGTTGAAAGATAAACAGATTGATGAACTTGTAGATAGATTAGCTGAGGTAGTCGGGGAGGTGTAACACGATGAAAATAAAGAGAGTGGAAGAATCGGTGTCATTGCGCCGTTCGATTGACCAGGGGACGGAAGAACAGCGGGTTGCCGTCTTGCAGGTGCTTCAGTCAGTCAAAGAAAAAGGCGACAAAGCGCTTTATGAATATACGGAAAAATGGGATGGGGCCAAGCTGTCCACATTAAAGGTAACCAAAGAGGAGATAAGAGAAGCTTATCAACAACTTTCTCCACAAGTTATCAACATAATCCACAGCGCGGCAGAAAACATCCGTGATTTTCACCAAAAACAGGTGAAACAGTCTTGGTTATCCACAAAACCAGATGGAACGATACTTGGACAGCAGGTGACAGCTCTTGATGCTGTTGGAGTTTATGTGCCCGGGGGGAAAGCAGCTTACCCATCTTCGGTCCTGATGAATGTCATTCCGGCACAGGTTGCAGGAGTGGATCGGATAGCTATGGTAAGTCCACCTTCCGGAGATGGCACATTGCCTGCTGGAGTACTTGTCGCAGCAGATATTCTAGGTGTGGATGAGATTTACAAAGTCGGTGGCGCACAGGCGGTCGCAGCGCTTGCCTATGGGACGGAAAGCCTTCAGCCTGTGGATAAAATCGTCGGTCCGGGGAATATTTTTGTTGCCCTTGCGAAAAAAGAAGTGTATGGACTTGTGGATATCGACAGCATCGCAGGACCTAGTGAAATCGTGGTGTTGGCCGATGATACCGCCCGTCCAAACGAAATAGCGGCAGACTTATTATCCCAAGCGGAGCATGATGAGCGTGCTTCCAGCGTTCTTGTGACCACTTCTGCAACACTTGCGGAACAGGTCGCCCAAGAAGTGGAAGAACAGCTGTCCACCCTGCCACGCGAGGCGATTGCGAGAGCTTCTATTGAGGCGTACGGCATCATTTATGTAACGGAAACCATGGAAGAAGCCCTCCGTGTCGTAAATGAGCTAGCACCAGAGCATCTGGAAGTGATGACAGGGGAAGCGATGAATCTTCTGCCATTCATCAAGCATGCCGGAGCTATTTTCCTAGGAAGGTATAGCTCGGAGCCTGTTGGGGATTATTTTGCCGGACCGAACCATGTGTTGCCGACAAATGGGACAGCACGCTTTTCCAGTGGATTATCTGTGGATGAATTTGTGAAAAAATCGAGTGTGATTATGTATAGTGAACAGGCTTTGACGGAGAATGTGGATAAAATTGCGGCGTTCGCGCGCTTAGAGGGGCTGGAAGCACATGCCCGTGCGGTGGAATCTAGATTTACTAACAAGAAAAAGTGAGGAGAAGTTGTGATGACACGTACAGCCAGTTTAGAGAGAAATACGAAGGAAACGCAGATACAGCTTGCTTTTACAATAGATGGAGAAGGAGCGGCGAAGCTTGAGACGCCTGTTCCATTTATGACACATATGCTGGACCTTTTCACAAAGCACGGCCAGTTCAACTTGGACCTGCAGGCAAATGGGGATGTGGATATCGATGATCACCACACAACGGAGGATATCGGGATCTGTCTTGGCCAGGCGTTAAAAGAGGCACTTGGGGATAAAGTGGGGATAAAACGATACGGAAATGCGTTTGTGCCAATGGATGAGGCGCTTGCACAGGTGGTGGTGGATCTCAGCAATCGTCCCCACCTTGAAATAAGAGCGGAATTCCCAAGTCAGAAGGTCGGCACTTTTGACACAGAGCTTGTGCACGAATTTTTATGGAAGCTTGCCTTGGAGGCGCGAATGAACCTTCATGTGATTGTGCATTACGGAACGAACACGCATCACATCATTGAAGCGATTTTCAAGGCGCTTGGTCGCGCATTGGATGAAGCGACGATGATCGATCCGCGCGTTAAAGGGGTACCATCGACGAAGGGAATGTTATAGAAGATGATAGGCATCATTGATTACGGAATGGGGAATTTATATAGCGTCTCCAAGGCGCTCGAGCGGATGGATGTGGAGTATATCATCACCAATGATAGGGACGTGTTGTTTGAAGCGGAAGGGCTCATCCTCCCTGGCGTTGGCTCATTCCGTGATGCCATGTCCATTTTACAGGAAACGGGTCTTGACTCTTTTATAAAGGAAGAAGTGGCCCGTGGGAAAAAGTTGCTTGGGATCTGCCTTGGCATGCAGCTGTTGTTTGAGGAAAGTGAAGAAAATGGGATAACAAAAGGTTTGTCACTGTTAACCGGCAAGGTCGAACGCTTTCCTGGAGAAACAGCGGAAGGCGAGTCGTACAAGGTCCCGCATATGGGATGGAACAAGCTTGAATTTCAGCAGGCATCCCCACTTCTGGACGGTGTTCCAGAGGACTATGTCTATTTTGTTCACTCCTATTATGTAAAGGATTTTGACGCTACTGAATTATTGGCAAGCAGTACATACGATGTGCAGGTGCCTGCGGTGGTAGGTCGAGCGAATGTGTTCGGCACCCAGTTCCATCCGGAAAAAAGCAGCAATGTCGGCTTGGCGATTTTAAAGAACTTTGTAAACCTTGTGAAGGAAGAGGAGCGATAATATGAGTTTTACCATCTATCCGGCAATTGATATGCGCGGCGGAAAGTGCGTACGCCTGCTGCAGGGCGACTATAGCAAGGAAACGGTCTACGGGGATTCCCCATTTGATATGGCAAAAACCTTTGTGGACCAAGGGGCAGAGTGGATTCATATGGTGGACCTTGACGGTGCGAAGGCAGGATCACCGGTGAATGACCGCTTTGTATTGCAGGTGGCCAGCGAATTGCCTGCAAAGGTTCAGATCGGTGGCGGCATCCGGACAGCTGCTGATGTAGAGCACTATTTATCGAACGGAGTGGACCGTGTCATCTTAGGGAGTGTGGCGATCAAGAATCCTTCTTTTGTGCGGGAAATGCTTAACAAATATGGCGGTTCCCGTATAGCCATCGGCCTTGATGCCAAGGATGGCTATGTGGCAACAGAAGGCTGGGTGGAGACATCCACGGTAAGGGCGACCGTACTCGGAAAAGAGCTGGCGGATGCAGGAGCGGAAACATTTATTTTTACGGATATCGCAACAGACGGTATGCTTTCAGGTCCAAATGTGGAGGCGACCGTTGAGCTTGCCCGTGTGACAGGTGCTTCCGTCATTGCCTCGGGTGGGGTGAGCTCGATTGAAGATTTACTAGCATTGAGAGAGTTTGCTGGTGAAGGCGTGTCAGGTTCCATTATCGGAAAAGCAATATATACAGAGAAAATAAACCTTGCCCAAGCGTTGGAAGAGGTGAAATAAATGCTGACAAAGCGAATCATCCCTTGCTTGGATGTAAAAGAAGGACGGGTCGTAAAGGGTGTCCAATTTGTGGAGCTTCGTGATGCTGGTGATCCGGTCGAACTTGCTGCTTTTTACGATGAAGAAGGTGCCGACGAGTTGGTGTTCCTTGATATATCCGCTTCCCATGAAGGGCGGGAAACGATGGTGGATGTGGTCGAGCAGGTGGCGGCAAAATTGGCCATTCCATTTACGGTGGGCGGCGGTATCAATTCCATCGAAGATATGAAGCGACTGTTGCGTGCCGGGGCGGATAAAGTCTCCTTGAACACGGCGGCGTTGCTGAACCCTTACTTGATTCAGGCTGGTTCAGATTACTTTGGGTCGCAATGCATCGTCGTCGCGATTGATGCAAAATATGAAGAGAGCCTCGGCTCGTGGAGAGTCTATACACATGGTGGACGCCGCGAAACGGACTGGGAAGTGGTGGACTGGGCACGAGAAGCGGTCAAATTGGGAGCCGGAGAGATTTTATTGACAAGCATGGACAGCGATGGGGAGAAAAAGGGCTTCAATCTGGCGCTGACAAAAGCGGTTAGTGAAGCCGTTTCGGTTCCGGTCATTGCCTCAGGTGGTGCAGGGGAAGCATCGCATTTCCTTACGGCGTTTAGAGAAGGAGCAGCTGATGCAGCATTGGCAGCGTCCATTTTTCATTATAAAGAAACGAGTGTAAAAGAAGTGAAGAGTTACTTGAAGGAGAAAGGAGTGGAGGTTCGATGATCAACCTTGAAGCGGTTAAGTTTGACGAAAAGGGACTTGTCCCAGCAATCGTGCAAGATGCTTCTAGTAAGGAAGTGTTGACGCTTGCTTACATGAACGGTGAATCGCTCGTGAAAACGATAGAAACCCGGGAGACTTGGTTCTGGAGCAGATCCCGTGCAGAGCTTTGGCACAAAGGAGCGACTTCTGGTAACACCCAGCGAGTGATTGAGATGCGCTATGACTGTGATCAAGATGCGGTGCTTGTGCTAGTGGAGCCAAAAGGGCCAGCGTGTCATAAAGGCGAGTCGACCTGTTTTCATGAGGTGGTGCTGGCTGATGGGACTGGTGCTCGTAGCGAGTCAGACGTAGAGAGTTCCAGTTGTGCATCGTCCATTTTAGAGCGTTTAGAGTCACTGATTGCCTCACGTGCTGTGGATAAACCAGAAGGATCTTATACGACCTATCTATTTGAAGAAGGTGTGGATAAGATTTTAAAGAAGGTGGGCGAGGAAGCGGCAGAAGTAATCATAGCCGCGAAGAACCGTGACCGCGGGGAGCTGACCTGGGAGGTTGCTGACCTGTTATTCCATGTGATGGTGCTGTTGCGAGAACAGGATGTAAACTTGGATGAGGTATTGGCGGTTCTAGAAGAGCGTCATGTCAAAAAGCCTGGTGGGGCGGAGAAATAGAATGTTCAAGTTGCACTTTCTTGGTTGCTTGCGGGCAACTGGGGAGGTGCTTTTTTACTTAATGAGAGACTAAATCAGTCCCTTCAATTTCATTAGTGACCCTAAAATTTTGCGGGAATTGAACGCTCTACTTTTTCATAACATAATAATTTTCAAACAAATGTTTGTATAAGAGAATATA
Organism: Sutcliffiella horikoshii; assembly: GCF_021991925.1. Taxonomy (GTDB): domain Bacteria; phylum Bacillota; class Bacilli; order Bacillales; family Bacillaceae_I; genus Sutcliffiella_A; species Sutcliffiella_A horikoshii_F. The sequence goes on from NZ_RXZI01000002.1 coordinate 586,213, forward strand.
AAAAGTCGGGTGTACGAAGGGATACAGTGGTCGTGTACAAGATTAACTTTTTAAATAGCTATTTCAATAAAGTATTTCACTTGCGTTATGAAAGAACCCCCCCTATCATCAAGGCTAGAAAACAGCAAACATCAAAATTTCCCACCTCCCTTTCAAAGCGGTGTTGTGTTATACTACGAACGGTAAGTAAGTTTGTATGGAGGCTATAATGGGAAAAAATCCGAATATGAAACAAGTTGCGAAGATCATCCCATTTGCGCAGAATGGCGATTATTTTTTTCAAAAGGGCATCCGCGCTTATCGAAAGCGGGATTTATATAAGGCAAGAAAATGGCTACAGCGTGCGGAGGCGATGAAGCCGAGTGATGCATCCATCATGTGTCAACTGGCGATTGTCTTAACCGAGCTTGGCGATTATCAGCGTTCGAATGAACTTTTAGAGGAAATCATAGGAGATTTGGCTCCCGATATGCACGATTGCCATTACTTTTTGGCGAACAATTATGCGTATTTGGGATTATTCCAGGAGGCTAGGAAGCATGCCGAGGAATACTTAACAATGGAGCCGGATGGGGAATTCGTGGAGGATACGGAAGATTTGATCGATCTTTTGGAAATCGAGACGGACGAACCGGAGGATTATGTGGAGGGTCAGGATCACCTTATTGTGATGCAGGAAAACGCCAGGGGTTTACTTGAGAAAGGTGAGCTTGATGAAGCGTTGGCATTACTCGAGCAAATTATCGAAGAGTACCCGCAATTCTGGTCTGCATACAATAACTTGGCATTGGCCTACTTCTACAAAGGAAATCTTTCAAAGGCGCGCGAAGTGTTGGAGGAAGTGCTGGAAAAGAATCCAGGCAACCTGCATGCGCTATGCAACCTGCTTGTTTTTTTCCATTACGAGAACAATGTGAAGGAAATGAATGAGCTTGCAACCCGCCTTGAAAAGGTGACACCGATCCTAGTGGAACATCGTTATAAGCTTGGCGCGACTTTTGGGCTGATCGGACGTTACGAACTGTCCTTCAAGTGGTTGCGCTCCTTGCAGAAGAACGGTTTTCAAGGAGATGGCACGTTCTACTTCTGGTTGTCGAATGCAGCCTATCAGACGGAACGATTTACGATCGCCGAGCAGGCTTGGGCAAAAGTACTTGAGATGAATCCTGAAAAGGCGGGCACGGAGCCATGGAACCATGTAGAAGATAAAACGGTCGAGGAAGAAGAAGCCGAACAGCTCTTCCACATCTTTCAATCGAGCTTCTCTAGTAAGACCACGGTCAAAAATGTGCTTGAGCAATCCTTTGTCACATCTTCCGTACGCGAATTTGCCATGTTTGCCTTATTGAATCGTAAGGATGTACCGGTCAATGTGGTCAATGGGTATGAAATTGCGACACTTTTAAAGAAGAAACAGGTGGATTCAATCGTAAAAGAATGGTTTGACCTTTTTGCACGCGCATCAAAGCAATCCATCACTTTTACCAATGCACCAGCTTGGGCTGGGGCTTTTGCCTATGTTTGGAGCAAAGGGAATGGATATGCAGTAACTCAAAAAGAACTAGTGGAAACATATGAGGTTTCTGCAAGTACTTTAAGAAAATACATCAAAAGAGTAGAAGAATTGGTTGCTACTTTATCTTAAAAGCCGGGCCTGAATGAGGTTCGGCTTTTTTGCTGATTTCTTATGAGCAAATAGTTGGACGGACAACCCACCTGTTATATAGGATAGTAACTGGGAATACTTTATAAGGGTGTTCCGTAATTATATATCTAAAATTGGATGAAAATAGGGTTATCATAAAGCAGTAAAAGAGTTAAAGGAGTGGGCAACATGACAGAGGAAAAAATTTACGATGTGATCATTATTGGAGCAGGACCTGCGGGGATGACTTCTGCCGTTTACACATCCCGTGCTAATTTGAGCACGTTGATGATCGAACGCGGAATGCCGGGTGGACAAATGGCAAACACAGAGGAAGTCGAGAACTACCCTGGTTTTGACCATATTCTTGGACCTGAGCTATCCACTAAGATGTTCGAGCATGCGAAGAAGTTTGGTGCAGAATATGCATATGGTGACGTGAAAGAAGTTATCGATGGAAAAGAATATAAAACAGTGAACGCTGGCAGTAAAACATATAAAGGCCGTACCGTAATTATTGCAAGTGGTGCCGAGTACAAAAAAATCGGTGCCCCTGGTGAGAAAGAGCTTGGCGGACGCGGAGTTTCCTATTGTGCGGTTTGTGATGGCGCATTCTTTAAAAATAAAGAGTTGGTGGTCGTTGGTGGAGGGGACTCGGCTGTGGAAGAGGGCGTGTACCTGACTCGTTTCGCATCCAAAGTGACGATTGTTCACCGTCGTGATGAGCTTCGTGCACAGAAAATCCTTCAACAACGTGCATTTGACAATGACAAGATCGATTTCATCTGGAGCAACACCATCAAAGAAATCAACGAAAAAGACGGCAAGGTTGGCAGTGTGACACTTGTAAGCACGAAGGATGGAGAAGAGCAAGAATTCCAAACAGATGGCGTTTTCATCTATGTGGGAATGCTTCCTCTGACAAAACCGTTCTTGAACCTTGGGATCACAAACGACATGGGGTACATCGAAACAAACGAACGTATGGAAACAAAAGTCCCTGGTATTTTTGCAGCAGGAGATATCCGCGAGAAAACTCTACGCCAAATTGTAACAGCAACAGGTGACGGAAGTATCGCTGCACAAAGTGCCCAGCATTATATCGAAGAGCTTGTGGAGGAGTTAAAGGCTAACGCAGCAAACTAACGTGTTGCTGGTAAGGATACTAGGTATGTCGAACTATAAAGGGCATTGTCGAAATATCCCTTTAACCAAAACGTAACTGCGCCTTAACGCATCTGTAACAGCTTTGAAACAATAATCGGTTATTATATAAATAGTAATTGACCCCCTTTTATAAATATAGTGGATGACACGGGTTCCCTTTTTCCCGTGTCCTTTTTTTATGTCTTTTTTTAGGGTATGCTTCGTTTAACAGTTAGCTATGATATACTTAAAAAATAAAGCGTTTACACATGGCTGATCACAAACTGGAATCGATACCTATCAGAATTCCTTACATAGAGTTCGTTAATTTGTAGAACTTTCTTGTGTCTTAATAGGTGTATTTGCTGTAAAATATAAAATGATACACTTGGCTAGTTTTATTTTTAATGAAAAGGCTCTGTTAAACATCGCTGTTGATTTTCGCACTAGGCATCGCTTTCCTAGGGGCGTTTGGGGAGCCTCCTCGGCTTGCGCCTGCGGGGTCTCCCCTAAAACGCTATCTCCCTAAGGAGTCTTCGCCTATTGCTACAATCAACAGCTAGGTTACTTTAAAAATTAACAGTTGTTTTAACAGAGCCATTGAAAAAAGAAACCTAAAATTAGACAGCTAAGATTAAAAGGGGTTGTAACCATGCAAAGAGTAACAAATTGTGTGTTAGTGAAAGATGACCAAGTGCTACTGTTGCAAAAACCACGTCGTGGGTGGTGGGTTGCACCTGGTGGAAAAATGGAGCATGGGGAATCGGTGAAAGATTCTGTTGTGCGTGAATATCGTGAAGAAACAGGCATCTACTTAAAAAATCCTGCCCTTAAGGGTGTTTTTACATTTGTGATAAAAGAAGGAAAGGACATCGTGTCCGAATGGATGATGTTTACCTTCCTTGCAACGGAGTATGACGGACAGAATGTGAAGGAATCAGAGGAAGGGAAAATTGAATGGCATAAGCAAGAGGACATTGCAACACTTCCAATGGCGCCAGGGGACTTTCACATACTTGATTACCTGATCAAAGGATCTGGCATGATTTTCGGGACGTTCACGTATACGCCGGATTTCGAATTGTTGTCCTACCGTCTGGATCCAAACTGATTGGCGTTTGCAAAGCCAGAATTAAAGGAGTGAAAACAATATGAGTACAGGTACGAGCAGTGATGTGGAATTGGTGATTATCACTGGGATGAGCGGAGCGGGAAAGACCGTCGCTATCCAAAGCTTGGAGGATCTTGGCTTTTTCTGTGTCGATAATTTACCTCCGACCTTGCTTCCGAAATTTTTGGAGCTGATGGAAGAGTCGGGCAATAAGATGAATAAAGTGGCATTGGTAATGGACTTGCGCGGGCGTGAGTTTTTCGACAGCCTGTTTGAAGCACTTGATGATATATCGGAATTATCATGGGTTACACCGCAGATTCTATTCCTTGATGCGAAGGATTCTGTTCTTGTTAGCCGCTATAAGGAAACAAGAAGGTCACATCCATTGGCAAAATCGGGATTGCCGCTTGAAGGGATCGAGCATGAGCGCGAGCTGCTGGAAGAATTGAAGGGCCGTGCCCAACTGATCTTGGATACATCCAACTTAAAGCCGCGTGAACTCAGAGAGAAAATCCTCAAACAATTTGCTACACACTCCAAACAGACTTTCAAATTGAATGTTGTTTCCTTCGGGTTCAAGTACGGACTTCCTATTGATGCAGATCTTGTGTTTGATGTACGCTTCTTGCCAAATCCTCATTATATCGACCATATGAGACCGATGACGGGCCTAGACGAAGAGGTTTCCTCCTATGTATTGAAATGGACGGAAACGCAGAAGTTCATAGAAAAGCTAGGAGATTTGTTGAGCTTCATGCTTCCGTATTACAAGCGGGAAGGGAAGAGCCAGCTTGTGCTTGCCATCGGATGTACAGGAGGACAGCACCGTTCCGTGACGTTGGCAGAGTATTTTGCCAAGCATTTTAAGGATGAATATGATACACTCCTTACACATCGTGATATTGAGAAACGAAAGGGTAAACACTGATGAAACATCAAAGGGTACCCAAAATCGTCATTATCGGAGGTGGAACGGGGCTTCCTGTTCTGCTCCGGGGATTAAAGCATTATGATGTGGATATCACAGCAGTGGTAACGGTCGCGGACGATGGCGGAAGCTCCGGCAGATTGCGTGACGAGCTGCACATCCCTCCTCCAGGGGATGTCCGCAATGTATTGGCGGCATTATCGGATGTGGAACCACTGATCGAGGATTTGTTTCAGCATCGTTTTGCAACTGGAAACGGTTTATCCGGTCATTCACTAGGTAATCTGCTGCTTGCAGCCATGACCACCATTACAGGTGACTTTGTCCATGCCATTCGTGAAATGAGCAAAGTATTGAATGTCCGGGGAAAGGTTCTTCCTGCTGCAAATCAAAGCGTTGTTTTACATGCGGAGATGGAGGATGGTTCCATCGTTACAGGAGAATCCAAAATCCCTTCACATGGGCAAAAAATAAAAAGGGTGTTCCTTACACCGGAAAAAGTCGAGCCCTTGCAGGAATCGGTGGATGAGATTGAAAAGGCCGACCTTATCATTGTTGGACCTGGAAGCCTTTACACCAGCATCCTCCCAAACCTTCTTGTACCAAAGATAGGCGAGGCGGTTTGCAATGCACATGCAAAAAAGGTGTATATTTGCAATGTCATGACACAGGCTGGCGAAACGTTGGAATATACGGCAAGCGACCATGTTAAAGCGCTTTATGACCACCTTGGCTGTCGCTTCATGGATACGATTCTGGTAAATGAAGAAGGTATTCCCGAGGAGATCGCCATTCGTTATAAAAAAGAATCGGCAACACCGGTTGTGTACGATATCGCAGCCTTGTCAAACCTAGGGCTAGAGATTGTACATGACAAAATCATTCGCTATGAGGACGGCGTCATCCGTCATGACACCCAAAAAGTGGCGGCGCTTTTATATTCGATGATCAAAAAAGAAGAATAGATAGATGCAAACGGATGCATGAAAAATAGACTGGGGGTGATCAACGATGTCCTACGCTTCTGAAACGAAAAAAGAACTGACTACCATAGAAACGAAAGACTGTTGCGTAAAGGCAGAGCTTGCGGCACTTATCAGGATGAACGGATCGCTTTCCTTTTCCAATCGGAAACTGATCTTGGATATCCAAACGGAAAATGCTGCGATTGCCCGCAGAATCTATACGCTGACAAAAAGGATATACGATGTGCGTGTCGAATTGCTTGTACGTAAGAAAATGAGATTGAAGAAGAACAATGTCTACATCGTACGATATGCAGAGCAAGCCCATTATATTTTGGATGAACTGAAAATATTGAAGGACGGCTTCACATTTGTCCGAGATATTTCAGAGGAACTGATTGCCAAAAAATGTTGCAAACGCTCGTATCTGCGCGGAGCCTTTTTAGCGGGAGGTTCTGTCAACAATCCAGAGACGTCCTCCTATCATCTCGAAATCTTCTCGCTCTATCATGAACACAATGAATCTTTGTGCGAGCTCATGAATATGTTTCACTTAAACAGTAAAACGCTAGAGCGGAAGAAGGGGTATATCACGTACCTGAAAGAGGCGGAGAAGATTGCGGAATTCCTGAGTATCATCGGCGCCCATCAGGCGTTGCTGAAATTCGAGGATATCAGGATTGTGCGGGACATGCGGAACTCCGTCAACCGACTGGTGAACTGTGAAACAGCCAATCTTAACAAAACGATCGGTGCCGCAATTCGGCAGGTGGAAAACATCCGTTTTATTGACAGCACGGTCGGGCTTGGGATCCTACCTGACAAGCTTCGCGAAATAGCAGAGCTGCGTGTCACCTATCAGGATGTCACCTTGAAGGAGCTTGGGGAAATGGTATCAAGTGGGACCATCAGCAAATCCGGCATCAATCACCGACTACGGAAAATAGATGAAATTGCCGATAAACTACGTGCAGGGGAATCTGTTAAATAAAGCTGTGAGGGGTCTTCCCGTTTGATGGAGGGCTTTCGACCAGCCAACATAAAATTGGATAGAGGAGGAATACACATGGTACAAAAACAAGTGGATGTTCGTTTGAAAACGGGCTTACAAGCACGTCCGGCTGCCCTTTTCGTACAAGAAGCAAACCGCTTCTCAAGCGAGGTATTCTTAGAAAAAGACGGCAAAAAAGTAAATGCGAAAAGCATCATGGGCCTAATGAGCCTTGCAATCAGCTCCGGCACAACGATTACACTAATCGCTGACGGTCACGACGAAGAGGATGCAATTGCGGCATTAACAGAATACGTACAACAAGAAAACTAAAAAACCGGGTCTCCCCTAGATGGGAAGCCCGGTTTTGTTTTTGCTCTTAGTTATTGTTACGGATAACTTTGTCGATTAGTCCGTATTCCAACGCGCGGTCGGCTGTCATGAAGTTGTCGCGGTCTGTATCGCGGGAGATCACTTCAATTGGTTGACCAGTTTGCTCAGATAGGATCGTGTTCAACTTTTCGCGTAGGAACAAGATGCGTTTTGCAGCAATCTCGATTTCCGTTGCTTGACCTTGTGCACCACCAAGTGGTTGGTGAATCATGACTTCACTGTTAGGAAGCGCGAAACGTTTGCCTTTAGCACCAGCTGCAAGTAGGAATGCTCCCATGGAAGCCGCCATACCCACACACATTGTGCTAACATTTGGCTTGATGAAGTTCATTGTATCGTAAATGGCCATACCAGCTGTGATGGATCCACCCGGGCTGTTGATGTAAAGGGAGATATCCTTATCAGGATCTTCCGCTGCCAAGAATAGAAGCTGAGACACAATGGAGTTTGCCACATTGTCATCAATCGCACTTCCAAGCATGATGATACGGTCTTTTAATAGACGGGAGTAAATGTCATATGCGCGCTCCCCGCGGCTTGTTTGTTCAATAACTGTAGGAATTAAGTTCATCTCACTTTTCCTCCTTGAAATTTAAGTTTTAAATTGATAAGGGTTCATATGTAAAAATGGGTAAACACCATGGTGAACCTCTATCAATTAGTAAGTATTACTAAATCTTTATGTACTTTTATCATACATACAAGGTCAAGAATGGTCAAATAAAAACCATCGCAAATACCCCCATTTTTCCCCATGTACATAATCATATCCACTCTGGGGAGGAATTAAACTTCCGTGTTAATGGACATCCGGAAAAATAAGCGGTAAAGCGTTATCTTAAAAGATAGACTATTCATTTTTTATAAAGATGCTTTTCTGAGAGTGTTGGCCTGACCTAATATTACTAATTTTATCAAAAACAGGATTTTGATAACTGTCTTGGTTATAGTCACCTAAAGCCTTATAGTTCTGAGAGACTTTTGTATCTTCTAAAGAGTATTGGGAAAAATGAATCACTAAAAGTCCGCTGGGCTTAACATGTTTGTCTAGTTTAGAAACTTCGTTTTCGAACTTTTCGAACGGATATATTTTTTTAAGACTTTTTATCCCCTTAGCTGCAATAAAATGTGGCTTTCGCTGAAATACAGCCATGCAAAAGATAGCGTCAAAAGGTCCATGACTTTGAATATTCTTAGTGGAAGAGTAGATGAACTTAATCTTATTATCTGTCTTTAGGTTATTACATTTTAAAAGACTATGTTTGTTTATATCAGCCCCTATAATTTCTGCATTAGGGAAGTATTTACGGAGAGTGAGTACTTCTTCACCTGTAGAACAACCATAAGATAAGATTTTTACATTTTCTTTATCCTTTAAAAATGTATGACAGGCTGAAAAAATCTCAGGATAGCGGTCCATGTATGTAAAAGGCGTCGTTTGGTGAACAGCTCTTGAGTTGAATAATTGTAGGTGATGAATAGAACGGTATTCTGGATCTAAAGCAAATTTCTTAATAAATACAGAAGTATTCCATAGCTTTTCTAAAAGAAATACGCTAGTACGGATGACTCTACTTTTTGAACCCTTATACATTTTAGTACGATTCTTTACTTCTAATATAATGGCCATTCCTTCACCTTCTATAATTTTTATTTTGAATAGACTTATCATACCATCGTTCTTAATAATGAACAACGTGTTTTTATTTAGAGGAATTATTCTTATTGCCCGCCTCTCGACAACTAGTGTATAATTTGGTATATTAATAAAGTTCCATTTGCAACGTGCGCTCGTAGCTCAGGGGATAGAGCGGTGGTTTCCGGTACCGCGTCATGCGGGGGTTCGAATCCCTCCGAGCGCGCCATTGATTTCTATATTGGAAAAACTTACTTTTGAAACACAATTGATAAGCATGTTATAGTATTACTTGTAACGGACAAGCGCCGTTATCTTATATGAACTACTCACCCAGTGTCGGCACACTGGGTTTTTATTTTGCTTAAAAGGCATTCCGGCATTATGAAGGAATGCCTTTTGTTTTATTCGTCGAAAAGTATTTTATGAGTTTTGGATCGAATAATGGTCTAACGGAAAATAAATCTCTCTTAACGGAAAGTAAAATTCCACTAACGGAAAGTAAATCACCACTAACGGAAAATAACCCCCCTGTAGCCCCACCCATAAGCAAGTCCCAATCCCAACTTCACCCCAAAATCTCCCCATTCACCATGAAAATTAAGTATGACAATCCGAACACCATAATAAAATAGAATAATTAGCAAGCACCGCTAGCAAAAAGTGCACCCTTCGACATAGGTGGGAGAATTCCTGCCGGGGTCTGACCCCTAAAGGAAGATTTTTAAAGCTTACAAGTTCCCCAATCTCATGTAGAATATAGGGAGAGACCGAAAACCGGATCGGAGAGTGGCCGGAGGAGGATTGGAAAGTATGATGAAGCAGTCAGTTGGTTTGTATCAGGAGCAGTCGTTGAGGCTTGCGATGACGCAGGAGTTGAAGCAGGCGATTACGTTGTTGCAGTATTCTACGCTTGAGATGGTTGATTTTCTGAAGGAGCAGTCACTGGAGAATCCGCTTATGGAGTTGAAAATGCCAGCTATACAAAGGGAGCTTGCCTCTTCAAGGGTGCAGCGACTTAAGCCAAGGAAGATTGGAAGCACCACTGTACAAACCTTTTCCATTGAAAACTTCAGCAAGCATGGGGAAACCCTACAACAATATATAGAACAGCAACTGGTCGACAGCCCCCTCTCACATGAAGAGAGGCAGCTTGCGAAACGAGTCATCCAGTACATGGATCCCAATGGCTACATTCAAGAAGAACCATCGATCATTGCGGAGCAGCTTAAGACAACAACAGGAATAATCGAAAATCTGCTTACCCACCTAAAACAACTGGAACCAGCCGGAGTAGGTGCGAGAAATCTTCAGGAATGCCTGCTGCTACAATTAAGACGCAGGGAGCAATCAAAACGGAATGAAATGGCAGAAGCGATACTTGAGAACGACTTCACTCTTTTTGCTGAAAAAGCGTGGAAGACGCTTGCCAAAAAATATGGGATCAGCCTTAAACAGATACAGGAGATTCACGATGAAATTGTCCAGTTGAACCCTCGTCCAGGAAACAAATATGAAACAACAGAAAGGCCCAAGTACATCATTCCGGACCTGGTCGTCCAAAAGCATCAAAACCAATTCATCGTATCATTGAATGAAGAGATCATTCCTCAAATTAAAATAAATAAGCAAAACGAGGCGGCACTTAAAAGTAAGAACGAACTGGAATCCTATTTGCAGGAAAAGCTGCAACAATGCCAGTGGATCGTTAAAAGCATGGAGCATCGCAAACTTACTCTTGTAAAAGTTATGGAAGAGATCCTCCAGGCTCAGCAATCTTTCTTTTTTAACGGACCGTCATTTTTGAAACCGCTAACATTGAAGGATATTGCGACAAGGCTTGAAATTCACGAGTCCACCGTGAGCCGAGCGACGAAAGAAAAATATGTGCAGACACCATACGGGCTGTTCGAGCTGAAATATTTTTTCAGCCAAGGGCTTACAGGCCAGTATGAAGAGGAAACGTCCACAAAGCAGGTCCAGCAGCTAGTCGAGGAACTGGTGAAGAATGAAAACAAACAGAAACCTTTGTCCGATCAGCAGCTGACAAACATCTTGCAAAAGCAGTATCATATAACTATCTCGCGGAGAACGGTGGCAAAATACAGGGATCTGTTGAACATTCCGAGTTCCTCCATGAGAAAAAGGTATGACTAGATAGAAAGGCAGATGCAAAAATGAACCTTCAATTTTTTACAAAAGTGGATTGCCCCCTTTGCGATAAAGCAAAAACAAAACTGGAAGAACTGCAATCCGAATATAATTTTACGATAGAAGAATTTGATATCTATAAAGATGACCTTCTTTTAGAAAAATATCAGCTTATGATACCGGTAGTGGAGCATGAGGGGGAAATGCTTGCATATGGGCAAGTGAACAAGGAAGAAGTAAGAAAGCGTTTACTTGAAAAAATCCGCTAAACCCTAGTTGCATAAGGGTTTCACCTTTGTTACAATCAACTTGTAGCAAGGGTGATTTTTTTTACCGCTACTGGGACATAATATGTCATAGCGGGACATTAAACGTCCAGTGAACAGGAGAGATTTTGTCCACCAGGTAAAATACACACTCTGAAGGGGAAGCTATAATGAAGCAGATTATTGAAGTACAAAAGAAATTGTTGCCAGATCTTCTTTCCATTATGCAGAAACGATACGAGATCCTTAGATACATAAGGTTGATGCAGCCGATTGGAAGAAGAAGCTTATCAGGTAGTCTCGGTTTGAGTGAGCGTGTGCTGAGAAGCGAGGTAGATTTTCTCAAAGCGCAAAACCTGATTCTTGTGAGTGTTGCCGGCATGACATTGACAAGTGAAGGGGAATTTCTCATCAAGGACCTGGAAGAGATCATGAAAGAGGTTTCCGGTTTAAAGCTGCTGGAAGCGGGAATAGAAGAAAAGTTAGGGATTGCAAAAGTTGTCGTGGTTCCGGGTGACAGTGACCAATCCCCTTGGGTGAAGAAGGAACTCGGCCGTGCAAGCGTGGCAACCATGCGAGAACGATTCCATGACGACAATATCATTGCCGTAGCCGGCGGAACGACTGTTTCCTCCGTAGCGGAAATGATGACACCCGACACAAAGAATCGCAACCTGCTATTTGTTCCGGCTCGAGGCGGTCTTGGTGAAAAGGTGCAAAACCAGTCAAACTCCATCTGTGCCACCATGGCGGAGAAGGCATCGGGCGACTATAGGCTCTTGCATATACCTGATTCACTGAGCCATGAATCCTACCAGTCCATGATTGAGGAGCCTTCAATAAAAGAAGTGATTTCCCTCATCAAAAATTCTAGTATGGTTATTCATGGAATTGGAGACGCTAAAACAATGGCAGAGCGCCGTAAAACAGCGCCGGAGAATATGCGCAAGATCGAACAGGCCAACGCCGTGGCAGAAGCTTTCGGTTACTACTTTAACGAAGCCGGAGAAGTAGTGCATAAAGTTCAGACGGTAGGAATGCAGCTCGCAGATTTGGAAAAGATAGAATGTGTGATTGCAGTAGCCGGTGGAGCCTCAAAGTCAAAAGCGATTCAAGCGTATCTAAAAAAAGCTCCACACACCATCCTCATCACGGATGAAGGGGCAGCAAAAGAGTTAATTAGGGACTAAACATCCCTTCTATAAAGGCTAAGTGACTATCAGCATTTGATTGGAGCAAAAGGAGTAGACTCCTGCGGGAGGAAGGGACATGGGAGACCCCACAGGCGTAGCCGAGGAGGCTCCCGGACCACCCGCGGAAAGCGGAGCCTTTTGAGGAGATCAAATGCGAGGTACCAAAGCCACCCAAAAAAATTTCTTAGAAAAACTAAGGAGGAACTTAACATGGCAGTAAAGATTGGTATTAACGGATTTGGACGTATTGGACGTAACGTATTCCGCGCAGCACTAAACAACTCTGAGGTAGAAGTAGTAGCAGTTAACGACTTAACAGACGCTAACATGCTTGCACACCTTTTAAAATATGACAGCGTACACGGCAAATTAGCTGCGGACGTGAAAGTAGATGGCGACAACCTTGTTGTTGACGGCAAAACAATCAAAGTAACAGCTGAGCGCGACCCAGCGAAATTATCTTGGGGTGAGCTTGGAGTAGAAGTAGTAGTGGAATCTACTGGTTTCTTCACAAAGCGTGCAGACGCTGCGAAACACTTAGAAGCTGGAGCGAAGAAAGTAATCATCTCCGCACCTGCATCTGATGAAGATATCACTATCGTAATGGGTGTTAACGAAGACAAGTACGATGCAGATAACCACAATGTTATCTCTAACGCATCTTGTACGACTAACTGCTTGGCGCCATTCGCGAAAGTATTGAACGACAAGTTCGGTATCAAACGTGGAATGATGACAACTGTTCACTCTTACACAAATGACCAACAAATCTTAGACTTGCCACACAAAGACTACCGTCGTGCGCGTGCTGCAGCTGAGAACATCATCCCTACAACTACTGGAGCTGCAAAAGCAGTATCTCTAGTATTGCCTGAACTAAAAGGTAAATTGAATGGTGGAGCGATGCGTGTTCCAACTCCAAACGTTTCTCTAGTTGACCTTGTAGCTGAGCTTGACAAAGACGTAACGGCTGAAGAAGTAAACGCAGCGTTCAAAGCAGCGGCTGAAGGTGAATTAAAAGGAATTCTTGGTTACTCCGAAGAGCCACTAGTATCTGGTGACTACAATGGTAACCCTGAGTCTTCCACAATCGACGCATTATCCACAATGGTAATGGAAGGCAACATGGTAAAAGTTATCTCTTGGTACGACAACGAGAGCGGATACTCTCACCGTGTAGTAGACTTAGCGAAATACATCGCTGCTAAAGGACTATAATTTTCATAGCAAAAAGATATTGCTTGGATAAACCTTATCAGCATTCTATAATAAGACATGTGAAGTAGAGGGGGATTGGGGAACACACCCCTCCCTCTTTTCATGTTTTAAAGAGACTTTATTGATGTGATGGAAGCGGAAGTCACTTGACTCCTGCGGGAGGAAGGGACATGGAAGACCCTGCAGGCGAAGCCGAGGAGGCTCCCGGACCGCCCGCGGAAAGCAAGTGACTGCAGCGCAAATCACTCAGTACCAAACAAATTTCCTTTAAAGGGAGGCCGTTTCAATGAACAAGAAAAGTATTCGTGACATCGACGTCAAAGGCAAACGCGTATTTTGCCGCGTGGACTTTAACGTACCGATGAAGGACGGACAAGTAACAGACGAAACCCGTATCCGTGCTGCACTACCAACAATCAAGCACCTAGTGGATAACGGCGCGAAAGTCTTACTTGCAAGCCACTTAGGACGTCCAAAAGGGCAAGTAGTCGAAGAGCTTCGCTTAAACGCAGTTGCAGCGCGTCTACAAGAGCTTCTTGGTAAAGATGTGAAAAAAGCGGATGAGGCTTACGGAGATTCCGTAAAATCCATCGTAAACGACATGAGCGAGGGAGACGTTCTTTTACTAGAAAACGTTCGTTTCTACCCTGGTGAAGAGAAAAACGATCCAGAACTTGCAAAAGCGTTTGCTGAGCTTGCAGATGTGTATGTAAATGACGCATTCGGCGCTGCTCACCGTGCACATGCTTCCACAGAAGGCATCGCCCAGCACTTACCGGCAGTTGCAGGCCTCTTAATGGAAAAAGAATTAGAAGTACTAGGAAAAGCCCTTTCTAACCCTGAGCGTCCTTTCACGGCGATCATCGGTGGAGCAAAGGTTAAAGATAAAATCGGTGTAATCGAAAATCTTCTAAACAAAGTGGACAACCTAATCATCGGTGGTGGACTTGCATACACGTTCATCAAGGCTAAAGGCTATGATGTAGGGAAATCCTTATTGGAAGAAGATAAGATTGACCTTGCTAAATCCTTCATGGAACAAGCAAAAGAAAAAGGCGTGAACATGTACATGCCTGTGGATGTTGTCGTAGCAGATGATTTCTCCAACGACGCAAACACACAAATCGTACCTATTGAAGAAATTCCAAGCGACTGGGAAGGCCTTGATTGCGGACCTAAATCCCGTGAAATCTACGCGGATGTCATCAAGAACTCCAAGCTTGTCATCTGGAATGGACCAATGGGAGTATTCGAACTAGATGCATTTGCTGGCGGCACGAAAGCAGTAGGTGAAGCCCTAGCAGAAGCTACCGATACATACTCTGTCATCGGTGGAGGAGACTCTGCAGCTGCTGTTGAAAAATTCAACCTCGCAGACAAAATGAGCCATATCTCAACTGGTGGAGGCGCATCCCTAGAATTCATGGAAGGCAAAGAACTTCCAGGAGTAGTAGCGCTGAACGATAAATAATTTCTGTATTATAAAGTTTCTAGCTGGTGATTGGAGCAAATGGCGGAGACTCCAGCGGGGGAGTAGCGACATTGTTGAGACCCCGCAACGAAGTGAGGAGGCTCAAGGTCGCCCCGCGGAAAGCGAAGCCATTTGCGGAAATCAACAGCGGCGTATAACCGAAACTTTACAACCCCAACCCCGAAAGGATGGATACCATGCGTAAACCAATTATTGCTGGTAACTGGAAAATGCACAAAACACTCTCCGAAGCAACAAGCTTCGTGGAAGAAGTAAAAGGACTAGTTCCTGCTGCAGACAAAATCGACGCAGTAGTATGTGCACCAGCTCTTTTCCTAGAGCGACTTGTTTCAAACGTAGAAGGACGCGACCTTCAAATCGGTGCCCAAAACATGCACTTCGAAGACAGCGGAGCATTCACAGGCGAAGTCAGCCCTGTTGCACTAAAAGACATCGGTGTATCCTATGTAGTTTTAGGTCACTCCGAGCGTCGTGAAATGTTTGCTGAAACAGACGAAACAGTGAATAAGAAAACTCTTGCAGCGTTCAAACACGGATTGACTCCAATCGTATGCTGCGGTGAAACACTTGAAGAGCGCGAGTCAGGGAAAACTAACGACATCGTTGGCAACCAAGTGAAGAAAGCTCTAACAGGCCTAACTTCTGATCAAGTAAAAACAACGGTTGTTGCATACGAGCCAATCTGGGCAATCGGAACTGGAAAATCTTCCACAGCAGAAGATGCAAACGAAGTATGTGCGCATATCCGTAGCGTCATCGCTTCTGAATTTGACCAGGCTGCAGCAGATGCAGTACGTATCCAGTACGGCGGATCTGTAAAGCCTACAAACATCGCAGAATACATGGCTCAATCCGATATCGATGGAGCACTTGTAGGTGGCGCAAGCCTTGAGCACCAATCCTTCTTACAGCTTTTGGAGGCAGGTAAGAATGACTAAGAAACCAGTAGCACTAATCATCTTAGACGGTTTTGCGATGCGCGGCGAAACTACCGGTAACGCGGTGGCGCAAGCAAACAAACCTAACTTTGATAAATTTTGGAGCACATACCCGCACGCGCAATTGACTGCAAGCGGGGAAGCGGTAGGACTACCAGAAGGGCAAATGGGTAACTCCGAAGTTGGCCATTTAAACATCGGTGCTGGCCGCATTGTGTACCAAAGCTTGACACGTGTGAATGTGGCGATCCGCGAAGGGGACTTTTATGAAAATGAAACGTTCCTGAATGCCATCCATCATGCAAAAGAAAAAGGAACCAACCTTCACCTGTTCGGCTTGCTTTCAAATGGAGGTGTGCATAGTCACATCCAGCATCTTTTCGCTCTATTAAAGCTTGCGAAAAGAGAAGGCATGGACCGTGTGTACATCCATGGATTCCTTGATGGTCGCGATGTTGCGCCAAAATCTGCTCCAGAATTCTTAGAGCAATTAAACGAACAACTCCTAGACCTCGGAGTGGGAGAGATAGCCACCATTTCCGGCCGCTATTATTCCATGGACCGTGACAAGCGTTGGGATCGTGTAGAAAAGTCTTACCGTGCGATGGTGTATGGGGATGGCCCTACTTATAACGATGCGATGGAGTGTATCAATGACTCCTACAATAACGGAATCTTTGATGAGTTCGTCATTCCATCCGTCATGACAAAAGAAGATGGAAGCCCTGTGGCAACCATCCAAGACGAAGATGCAGTTATTTTCTATAACTTCCGTCCGGACCGTGCCATCCAGATTTCCAATACATTCACCAATTCTGACTTCCGTTCATTTGATCGTGGGCCAAAGCATCCGAACAACCTTCAGTTCGTATGTTTGACTCACTTCAGTGAAACGGTGGATGGATATGTAGCTTTCAAACCAGTTGGGATGGACAACACATTGGGCGAAGTGTTATCCCAAAACGGCTTGAAACAGCTTCGTATCGCGGAGACAGAAAAATACCCGCACGTCACGTTCTTCATGAGTGGCGGACGTGAGGATGCATACCCTGGAGAAGAACGTATCTTGATTGACTCTCCAAAGGTGGCAACCTATGATTTACAACCAGAAATGAGTGCTTACGAAGTAACGGACGCACTATTAGCTGAAATAGCAGCCGATAAACATGACGCCATCATCCTGAACTTCGCAAACCCTGATATGGTCGGGCATTCCGGAATGCTTGAGCCGACAATCAAGGCGGTCGAAGTAACAGATGAGTGCCTAGGGAAGGTAGTCAACGCCATTTTGGAAAAAGACGGTGTTGCCATCATCACGGCAGACCACGGGAACGCTGACGAAGTCGTAACGACAGAAGGCAACCCAATGACTGCCCACACAACCAACCCGGTACCAGTCATCGTAACAAAAAACGGCGTACAACTCCGCGACGGCGGAATCCTTGGTGACCTAGCCCCAACTGTGCTAGACTTACTAGGAGTAGACAAACCATCTGAAATGACAGGTAGTTCTTTAATCAAAAAGTAAAAGCTGATTTCTAGCTATAGATTGAAGTGCAAGGTGTGAGACTCCAGCGGGAGGAGGCTCAAGCACCGTCCCGCGGAAAGCGAACACCTGAAATGGAGATCTATAGCGGTGTTAAAGCAGTAAAAAATAAAAAATATCTTAATCCAAAAGGAGAGTTACAAACATGCCAATTATCTCTGACGTTTACGCACGCGAAGTCCTAGACTCCCGTGGTAACCCAACAATCGAAGTAGAAGTATACACAGAATCCGGAGCTTTCGGACGCGCACTAGTACCAAGTGGAGCATCCACAGGTGAATACGAAGCAGTAGAACTACGCGACGGCGACAAGTCCCGCTACCTTGGAAAAGGTGTTCAACAAGCAGTAGAAAACGTAAACGAAATCATCGCTCCTGAACTAGTAGGTCTTTTCGACGTACTTGAGCAAGTAGCAATTGATGAAGCGTTAATCGACCTTGACGGTACAGAAAACAAAGGAAAATTAGGTGCAAACGCAATCCTTGGTGTTTCCATAGCAGTAGCGCGTGCAGCAGCTGACTTCCTTCAAATTCCTTTATACCAACACCTTGGTGGATTCAACTCCAAAACGCTTCCAGTACCAATGATGAACATCATCAACGGTGGAGAGCACGCGGACAATAACGTTGACATCCAAGAATTCATGGTAATGCCTGTTGGAGCTGAAAACTTCAAAGAAGCTCTACGTATGGGCGCTGAAATCTTCCACGCTCTTAAATCAGTATTAAGCGCTAAAGGCTTAAACACTGCTGTAGGTGACGAAGGCGGATTCGCTCCAAACCTAGGTTCTAACGAAGAAGCGCTTCAAACAATCATCGAAGCAATCGAAAAAGCTGGTTACAAACCAGGCGAGCAAGTTATGCTTGCTATGGATGCTGCAGCTTCTGAGTTCTACAACAAAGAAGACGGCAAATACCACCTTAAAGGTGAAGGCGTTGTTTACACTTCTGCTGAAATGGTGGACTTCTACGAGAAGATGGCAGACAAGTACCCAATCATCTCTATCGAAGACGGCCTAGACGAGAACGACTGGGAAGGATTCAAACTATTAACTGAGCGCATCGGAAACAAAGTTCAATTAGTAGGAGACGATCTTTTCGTAACAAACACAAAGAAATTGGCTGAAGGTATCGAGCGCAAAATCGGTAACTCCATCCTAATCAAAGTGAACCAAATCGGTACACTTACAGAAACTTTCGAAGCAATCGAAATGGCAAAACGCGCAGGCTACACTGCAGTAATCTCTCACCGTTCTGGTGAAACAGAAGACAGCACAATCGCTGACATCGCAGTAGCAACAAACGCTGGCCAAATCAAAACAGGTGCACCATCCCGTACAGACCGCGTAGCTAAATACAACCAACTTCTTCGCATCGAAGATCAACTTGGTGACACAGCACGCTACGACGGCTTACGTTCTTTCTACAACCTGAAGAAGTAATTTCTTCACTCGAGGACCCAACTTAGGTTGGGTCCTTTTTTCAGTTCATGACATATCCTAGCTGTTGATTGTAGCACATGGCGAAGACTCCGGCGGGAGGTAGCGGTAGGTTGAGACCCCTGAAGCGTTGTGAGGAGGCTCAAGGACCGCCCCGCGGAAAGCGAACCCTAGTGCGGAAATCAACAGCGTTGATAAAGCGGATAACCTACCTCTCATTTCCTCTTGTCCACCTTGTCATAATGTGGTACATTTAATATAATCAGATATGTACGTTCCGCAGGAGGTGTAGTTTACATGACGTTATTTCTTACTATTTTACTTATTATCGTAGCAATCTCTTTGATCACAGTAGTACTACTTCAATCAGGTAAAAGTGCAGGTCTTTCAGGCGCGATCTCCGGTGGAGCAGAAACACTTTTCGGAAAACAAAAAGCACGCGGCCTAGACCTTGTTCTACACCGTGCGACAGTTGTTCTTTCTGTATTATTCTTCATCCTGACACTGTCAATTGCATACTTTGCATAATAAATAAAACCACTTTCCAAACCAGGAAAGTGGTTTTTTGCTTCTTTCATAAAAAAAGCCCTAGTCACTTTACGACCAAGACTTCCTTGTTCTGTTCACTTGTCTCCTGGAGGAAGGCTTTCACCTCTTCAATAGAAATACCATAAGCTCTAGCTAATGTAAACAGCTCTATCCATTCCATATCCATCTCAACGTTCAAGCCTCTTCTTCCTCCTTTTTTATCACGGTCTTCTTTGCACCCTGCCATTTCTGAAACTCCATGTACTCTTTGAAATGAATAAAATCTTCTTTGCTCAAACCCTCCGCAATTGCCCGTTGCACCAACCGTCTCCATTCTTCATCTAGCACCTGCACATCAGGTTTATCGTTATCCGATTCCCCATTCAGTAAAAAATCCAAATCTGTCTCAAGCGTAACGGCGATCTTATTCAAAAACTGCAGAGAAGGATTCGTCTGAATATTCCTCTCCAAATAACTCAAATAAGACTTCGACACACCAGCCAGTTCCGAGAGTTCACTTAATGAATAGCCCTTTACCTTCCTCAACCTCTTCACCCGCTCACCAAGCATACTCGTCTCCTTAACATTTTACGACGTATGTTCATTATATAGCACGAGTAATTCTTTATAAAAAACGAAACAGTAAGAAAATAGGAGGAAATTGGAGGAAAACCCTTAAAAATGTTCTTAATTAAGAAAAAATGAACTAATTTAATGTTTTTCATTGAGAACAATATGAATTATACTTCGTATTGTAGAGTTCGTTAAAGAGAACAACAAATTAACTCCTGATAGGAGGAGATTATTATAAGATCTCATCGACTAAGAAAATTTAGAGATAAGTATAAGCTTCAAAAACAGGGGATTAAAGCACTTTGTTTATGGTATGCATTATTCTTTTGCATCTTATCTTTAAATGCAAATACAAATGCAGCATTTAACTCGATCACTTCCATAAATGCAAAATTACCTGTTAGTTGGGAGGTTGATCCACCTGTTCCAGATGAACCTACAGAAGGTAGAACAGACAAAAGTTCATTAACTCAAATCGATTCTTCCGTTGAATTTTCTTGTACAAGAATTTCACAAGAATTTAAAAACACTGGTGACGAAAACATGTTATCTGAGTCTATATACTATGTTTACTTCAATGAGAATTTTGAAAATCCAATTAACCCAAATAATAAAAACGGAGAACTAATCTTTGATACAGGTATAATTCCAGTCCTTCAAAAAGGTGATTCAGCCACCCTTACTTTTGAAAGTGGAGAAAGTGAGCTTAGGAATGGATCTTACAAAATAGTTGCTTTTCAATCAGATGATCATCCTGGAAATAAGAAGCTTGGTGGAGAAGTAGTTGATAGAATGCCAGTATTCGGTACGAAAATTGATGTAAAGTCTTGTGAAACTCTAACAGATTCAAATGATACTGAAGAAAAAGATAAAGAAAATGAAGATTTAGAAGAAGGGGAAAAAGATTCTAATAAAGATGAAATACAAGATGATCAATCTATAGAAAAAGATTCTATTGAAGAAGAAACGCAAGAATCAGAAGAATCAAACAAAAGTGGTTCTGAGGATACCCAAGAAACAACACAAAATTCAAGCGAAAACGCTGAATCAGACTTTGAATCTAGCTCAACGGAACATAACAATGTAGATGTGTCTACGGAAACAAATGAAACTTTTGGTGGTGAATCCAATGAATAGTAAAAAGGTAGTAAAAGTAATAGGAAATGTAAGTTACTGGTTGTTTATGATAACTACCCTGATATGCGTTGTTATTGTTATCGCAGGTAGAGCTTCTGGTGGAGAACCAAACATATTTGGGTATCAAATTAAAACGGTCTTATCAGGATCCATGGAACCAACATTTCAAACAGGATCTGTAATCGCAGTACAAAAATTAGAAAATCCTACAGATTTAACCGTAGGAGACGTTATAACTTTTCAAGAAAGTCGAGATGTTTTAGTAACACATAGAATTATTGATGTTAACACTTCAAATGAAGGTGTTTTATATAAAACAAAAGGAGATAACAACAACTTTGAAGATACAAATCCTGTACTATCACAAAATGTAGTTGCCGTTTATTCAGGCTTTACTTTACCAAAGTTTGGATACTTCCTAAATTATGCCACTTCACCTATAGGAACAGCAATTCTATTGATAATACCAGGTTTGATACTGCTTGGATATGCAACAGTTACTATCCGACAAGCAATAAAAGAAATTGAAGGAAAAATGCAAGTTAATACAAAAGAAAGCGATGTAATTGAAGAAAAAATTTCTTAGTGGTGAATCTCCATGCTTAACATGGATTCATATAAACTACATACCTCGCAAAGATCGAGGGGAATGGGAGGAATATCAATGTCTATTAAAAAGAAATTAGGAGCAGGGGTAATGTCAGCAGCGCTAGGTATTTCATTGATTGGAGGGGGAACTTGGGCAGCGTTTAATGATATCGAAACTGTTAGCAACACATTTGCGGCTGGTACATTAGACCTTTCGGTAGATCCAACAACAGTATTTGATATTGAAGACTTAGCACCAGGGGATTACATGACAAGAGATTTTGAAATTATTAACGGTGGTTCCATAGAAATCAAAGACGTAAAAATGACAACAACTTATGTAGTGAAAAATAAAGATAAACAAGTGATTACTGGACCAGATGCAGTAGATTTCGCAAGCCAATTCGATGTAGATTTCCTATCTAATGATGGTCAACCTGTAGGGGGTGGTCTACTAGGAGTGCTTCATGGTAAAAATATCCATGAATTATCAAGTATGAATGTAGATATTACAAACGCTTTTTGGGGATTAGGATTAATAAGTTCTACTGATAGAATATTAGCAGTAGGAGATACTGATGCAATGCGTATGAAAATATCCTTTGAAAATAGAACTCAAAAAGGTAATGATGGTTTATATTTACAAAACAAATACCAAGGTTGGACAATTGAACCAGCATTCAAACTAGAAGCTATTCAAAGAAATGGAATGAATAGACCGGAATAGGCTATCAACAAAATCTTGAAAAAAAGAGGTAGGGAAACCTACCTCTTCTTTTAAGGAGAGAACTAAATTTGAGAACCTTAAAACTACTAACTATTTTACTAACGTTTGTTTCATTTTTTTTACCTTCTGCGACTTTTGCTGAACCAGAAAATGTACCCTTAATTAACATAACGACTGTGCCTGAAAAAGTCTTATTTAATATGGAGAATTACGCTCCTGGTGATTGGACTGAGAGAGTAATAACTTTAGAAAACCTCGGTGGAAAATCAACCTATTCAATGGAAATTAAACATAAATCAGGTTCTGAGAAATTGTTTGAAATGTTTAATTTAACTATTGAAAATAATGGGAAAGAAATATTTAACGGTAAAATTAGTGAGTTTAAAGGGGTTACTAATAAGGGGATTAATGCAGAAACCTCACATGAATATTTTCTATTAATAAATTTTCCATATGAATCAGGAAACGAATTTCAAGGTCTTAAAACACAATTTGAATTGATCTTTAAAGCAGTGGGTAACGAAGCTGTTTCTACCCCTGACCAATCAAGTGTGTTACCAAATACTGCTGGGACGGCATATAATTATATCTTCTATGGTTTGTTAATGCTTGGAATAGGAATAATAGTTTTTTACTCACAAAAAATAAAAAATACATTGGGTGAATGAAAATGTACAATAAAACTTGTCCTAATTGCATAAGAACCTCATATAGTTCCTATGAGTCTGACCATTGGGAATGTCCAACCTGCTTGAAAAATTTAACCTTATTTAAAGCGCATGTTGCGAAAGGTAATCGTTCCACTTCTTTACCTTATAGAACCAAAACGATAAAACTACACATCACATCGTACAAAGTTAACAAAGTAATATAAAAACCGCTGATGCCCCTTTTCTTAAGCATCGGCGGTTTTTCTATTTATCCTGATTTATCTTCCATTTATTAAATTCCAAAAACTCTCTAAACTGCTCCTTGGTCACCCCAGAATCCATCGCCTCTTTAACAAGCGTGGCCCATTCTCGGTCAAGGTTTTCTTTTGCTTGGGCTTCGTCTTCATCGTGCAGGAGAGTGTTGACAGTAACTCCAAGCACTGAAGACACTTTCTCCAAAAATTGAACGGATGGATTAGATTGCAGGTTCCGTTCGATCGAGCTTAGGTATGATTTGGCCACGCCGGCGCGTTCTGCTAGTTCTGACATGGACATCTTACGTTGTTCTCTATATTTTTTAATTCGTTCACCAATCATGGCTTTCACCTTCCTATCATGCTTATTATAGCATATAACGAAGGGTTTGTTAGATATTTAGAACGAAAATACGTAAATATTCATAAAAATTAGAGTTTAAATGATGAATGATTGCGATAATTATGTAAGAATTCTCTAATTTCTGCGGATGAGATGCCCATCTCTAATGCATCTGTTATTAGATCTACCCACTCCTTATCTAAATTTTCTGTCATTTCAATCGTTACGTTTTCCATCATCCTTTTCCCTCCTAAAATACTTTGGTATTTCAGGCAGCCCAGCCATCATAATTCGTAAAAGGACTTTTATGATTCTCTTTTACACAATCTTAGATCTGTTGACTTTGCGTCCTTGCCTTTCAGCAAGTTTGCCTTTTACTGTTGTTTCGAATCATTCGATATACAACTTTTGTATTACTACCATTGTCCTTCCTATACCCTGAATTCATTATAAATTAACTAAATATGGAATGTTGCAGATAAATGTCGAATACCCTATATTATTTTACAAAAATGTTTTGAGGAATAAATATTGCATTTATTCGATTTGTGGGATTAAGTAGTGGTTTTTGAATAATAAAAAGAACTATTTGTGGTCTTCTTTTAAAAAAAGAAAAACATTATTTTTGTCGATTTTCTCCTACTAAACATTCATTTTACAGACATCTTCAAAATGTACCCCCTTAATCGTCAACTTTCTTGCGAATGGAGTTGTCCTAACCCTTGTAAAAGCTATTCCCACTCCATTATGGTAAAATGTTCTTTTCGGACTAATCATATCTGATATTTGACTAAAAGTTGCATACTATAAATACATGTGAATGAAAGGATGTTCTGACGTGATGAAAGTGAAGTTGCCAAAGCCTTTTACGTTTGAAGGCGGTGATCGTGCGGTATTGATGTTACATGGTTTTACTGGGAATTCGGCAGATGTACGGATGATGGGCCGTTTTTTGGAGAAGAGAGGGTACACCTGTCATGCACCGCAATATAAGGGACATGGGGTGCCGCCCGAGGAATTGGTTCACACTGGTCCTGAGGATTGGTGGGAGGACGTGATGGAGGCCTATCAATTTTTGAAGGATAAAGGGTTTGAAAGCATTGCTGTAGTCGGGTTGTCATTGGGCGGTGTTTTCTCCTTGAAATTAGGTTATACGATGCCAGTGAAGGGTATTGTGCCTATGTGTGCCCCGATGTATATCAAGAGTGAGGAAATCATGTATCAGGGAGTTCTTGAATATGCAAGAGAGTTCAAGCGCCGTGAAGGAAAAAGTGCCGACCAGATCGAACAGGAAATGAAAGAGTTTGAACAAACCCCAATGGATACATTGAAGTCACTGCAGGAATTGATTGCAGACGTGCGGAATAATGTAGACATGATCTACTCTCCGACTTTTGTGGTACAGGCCCGACATGACAATATGATCAACACGGACAGTGCCAACATCATTTACAACGAGGTCGAGTCTGACGATAAAAAAATCAAATGGTACGAGGAATCCGGCCATGTCATCACACTCGACAAAGAGCGTGAACAACTGCATGAGGATGTATACGAGTTTTTAGAGTCGTTAGATTGGTAATACTAAAAGTAAATGCAGATAATGCACCCTAGCGGTGATTGTAGCGGTAGGCGTAGACTCCGGAGGGAGGTAGCGGTAGGTTGAGACCCCTGAAGCGTTGTGAGGAAGCTCAGGCACCCCACCTCGGAAAGCGAAGCCTAAAGCGGAAATCATAAGCGGTGTACTACAGTAATTTTAAAAACCCGAAAAAAGGGAAGGGATATATAATGGAAGAAATTATTCAGCAACACGTAGATAAACTTCTATCCTACATGAAAGAAGAAGCCTACAAGCCATTGACCACACAAGAACTGGAACAGGCTTTTGGCATAAAAGACTCAGAAGAATTCAAGGACTTCGTGAAAGCATTGGTCTATATGGAGGATCAAGGCCTCATCGTACGCACCCGCAGCAATCGCTACGGCTTGCCGGAGAAGATGAATCTTATAAAAGGAAAAGTGATTGGCCACTCCAAAGGCTTTGCGTTTGTAATGCCGGAAGAAGCGGATATGGACGATGTATTCATTCCTCCAAATGAGTTGAATAATGCGATGCATGGAGATATCGTGCTTGTGCGCGTAAGCAGGAAAGCCGCTGGCGACTCAAGGCAAGAAGGTACCGTTATTCGTATTGTGGAGCGTGGCGTCAAGGAGATTGTAGGTACATATACCGAAAGCAAAAGCTTTGGTTTTGTTATTGCAGATGATAAGAAGATCGCCAATGATATTTTCATCCCGAAAAGTGCCAGCAACGGGGCGGTTGAAGGGCATAAAGTCGTTGTAAAATTGGTCACGTATCCTGAAGGGCGCCTAAGTGCAGAAGGGGAAGTCATCCGTATTCTTGGCCATAAAAATGATCCTGGTGTGGATATCCTATCTGTCATTCATAAGCACGGTCTGCCACAGGAGTTTCCAAGAGAGGTCCTTGACCAGGCGAATGCGACGCCAGATGAAATTGATGAAAAGGATCTGGGGGACCGACGTGATCTTCGCGACCAGGTAATCGTGACGATCGATGGAGCGGACGCTAAGGACTTGGATGACGCGGTAACCGTGACGAAGCTTGATAACGGAAACTACAAGCTTGGGGTTCATATCGCTGACGTCACTCATTATGTGACAGAAGGTTCACCAATAGACATGGAGGCGCAAGAGCGAGGAACAAGTATTTATCTTGTGGATCGTGTTATCCCAATGATTCCTCATCGCCTGTCCAACGGGATTTGCTCGTTGAATCCGAAAGTAAACCGCCTCACCATTTCTTGTGAGATGGAGTTGAATAATGCCGGGGAAGTTGTGAAGCACGAAATTTTCCATAGTGTCATTAAAACGACGGAACGTATGACGTATACCGACGTGAACAAAATCCTAGTGGATAAGGACGAGGAGGTAACGTCTCGTTATGAATCCTTAGTTCCGATGTTCCAGCTGATGGAAGAGTTAGCTGCTGTTCTTCGTAAAAAGCGTATGACACGTGGGGCTATCGATTTTGATTTCAAGGAATCCAAAGTAATTGTGGATGAAGAGGGTGCTCCTAAGGATGTTGTCCTTCGTGAGCGTTCGGTTGCCGAGCGTTTGATTGAAGAGTTCATGCTTGTTGCGAATGAAACAGTGGCCGAGCATTTCCACTGGATGAATGTACCGTTCATCTACCGTGTACATGAGGACCCAAAAGAAGAAAAATTGCAGCGTTTCTTTGAATTCATCACTAACTTCGGTTATGTGGTGAAAGGGAAAGGTAACGAAATTCACCCGCGTGCACTTCAAGAAGTGATTGAGGCGGTACAAGGGAAGCCGGAAGAAATGGTGGTCTCCACTGTCATGCTTCGCTCCATGAAGCAGGCGAAATATGATGAGGAAAGCCTGGGACACTTTGGTCTATCCACGGAGTTCTATACACACTTCACCTCACCGATTCGCCGTTATCCTGATTTAATTGTCCACCGCTTGATCCGCACGTATCTTATTCAGAAGAAACTGGATGAGAAAACACAGGAAAAATGGAGCGACAAGTTGCCGGAGATAGCGGAACATTCCTCCAACATGGAGCGTCGCGCAGTAGATGCCGAGCGTGAAACGGATGAACTGAAGAAATCCGAATACATGCTTGATAAAATTGGCGAAGAGTACGATGGCATCATCAGCTCTGTGACCAACTTCGGGATGTTCGTCGAGCTGCCGAACACCATTGAAGGGCTTGTCCATGTGAGCTACCTGACAGATGACTATTACCGTTATGATGAGCGCAATTATGCGATGATCGGGGAGCGTACCGGTAAGATCTATAGGATCGGGGACGAAATCACCGTCCGTGTCATCAATGTTAATAAAGACGAGCGTTCCATTGATTTTGAAGTGGTAGGGATGAAAGGCACCCGTCGCCCTGATACAAAGAGCGCACCACGTGTCATTCAAAGTGAGCGTAAAAAGCCTGCCAAAGGTCGCAGTCAGAAGCGTAAAGCAGAAAGCGACATCGATGATTACACGTTTGAAATTGGCTGGACAACACAAGGTCCTGCTAAAAAGAAAAAGAAGAACAAAAAGTTCTTTGAAAATGCACCAAAACAGAAACGCAAAAAGAAGAAGCGATAAACTTCGAGATGTGAAGAGCCTTTTTACAAGAGGAGGCTCTTCTTTCTTGTCGGGGGGTGGTGGATTTGGTAAAATATTCACTACGCCACGATAGAAAGAAAGGGGGAACATAAATGCCAAAAGGGGAAGGCAAAGTCATCAGCACCAATAAAAAAGCGAACCACGATTACTTCATTGAACAGACTTATGAAACAGGTATGGTCCTGCAAGGTACAGAAATCAAATCCATGCGCGCCGGCCGGGTAAACTTGAAAGACTCCTTTGCAAGAGTGCAAAACGGAGAAGTGTTCTTGCACAATTTGCACATCAGTCCTTATGAGCAGGGAAACCGTTATAACCATGATCCGCTACGTACTCGCAAACTGCTTCTTCATAAGAAACAGATCAATCAGCTAATCGGTCTTACAAAAGAAGAAGGATATGCTTTAGTACCTTTAAAAATCTATCTCAAAAATGGTTATGCCAAACTTTTAATAGGACTTGGTAAAGGTAAAAAGAAATACGACAAGCGTGAAGATTTGAAGAAGAAAGAAGCGAAACGTGATATTGAGAGAGCGTTCCGTGAACGTCAAAAGGAATAGTATAGTCTATTTTACAGTAACTTACAATTGCAAAGTAATCTGTATGTGCTATAATATAGTTGTCGCTGATATACAAGCGATGCTTTGATAATTGAATAGCCAACTTGTTGGCTTGATTATCTCTCCCGTAGAAACCTCGTGTTTTGCTCTTTGTTGATTTAAACTTCAACAGAGACATTTTATTCGAGGGGACGTTACGGATTCGACAGGGATAGTTCGAGCTTGGGTTGCGAGTCGGGGGGATCGTCCTCGTCATCAACGTCAACGCCAATAATAACTGGCAAAGAAAACAACAACTTCGCATTAGCTGCCTAATAACAGTCTGATGCGGTTCCTCCCTCCATCGCCCATGTGGTAGGATCAGGGACTCACTCTTAGTGGGCTACGCCGGAGATCGCCGTCTGAGGTCAAAGGAAGAGAACAATCAGGCTAGCTGCCAGGATGCCAGTCAATAGGCGGAACGGTCAGCGAATTACTAATATATTGACTACACTCGTAGATGCTCAAGTGGCGATGTTTCTGGACGTGGGTTCGATTAATATTAGTCGCCTTGCATGGTAACATGTAAGTGAAAATCTGGCTTTATCGGTGAAACCTAAGTCGTACTCTTGTTGCGATAAGGCAATGCCGAGCGGTATGTGGAGCAATCCAACAGCCGTGTATCGACTCATAGGTTGCCACAACAGTGGTAATACTAGGATGCGAATTCTCTAGCACATCCGTTGCTAAAAAACATGGTTCGCATAATACGCCAGAGGGCCTCAACAACACCTGAGGTTCAAGATATAGTCAGTGCCATGACGAAAGCATGGAATTGCACGTCCCACCGTCTCCATTTAAATGTAAGAAGACCACACTATTTTCTGGTGTGGTCTTTTATTTTATTCAAGATTAAAAAATACCTCTTCAAACTTAATTTTTTCTAACTTTTCTTCTGCTTTATACTTACCATTTCTTTTTGTCACTAAATCATAGTTATCCAAAATATATATAGCTCTACGTTTTTTCACATAGACTCTTAGATACGGATAAATACATCTTAGTGTATATAATACATCTCGTTTGGATTTTACACTTAGTGTAAACGAATTTTTGTGGATAGTAGGCTTGTAATTCTTTTTCTTTACAATGGCGCCACCTATTATACTCTGCACAAATTCTAATAATTCTATATCTGTAGAAGCTATAGTGATACAAGGGCGTCTGTATTCATTTTTATGAATTCTTGTTAATAAAATACTACCTTCCCCATCAATAATACCTGCGATATATGCCGCCTCCCAATCTTTCATCGTTTCATCTCCACTCCCAGTAGTATATACTTTTTAGTATGAGCAAATTACAAGTCTCAAAGGATGATAGCATGCTAGAAGAATATATAACAAAGATGCGCGAGCGTTGCCATATCAATAAATTAGATCCACATGTCATCCCCACTTTTAATAGCTTATCGGATGAGGAATTGTCGGAGATACAAAGTGAATACAAGGATACATTGGATATTATCAGACTGTTTATGAATACATTTTTAGAAAAGAGCAAAGGTATACCTATACTAGTGTCGGTTACAGACGAAAAAGGGAATATCATTGAATATCTTGGCGATCCGAGTATGGAGGATACGGTTGTTAATCAGGTCGGTTTGAAAAAAGGCGTACAATTCAGTGAAGCGCAGGCAGGGGTTAACTCTGTTTTGGCGGCACTGGATCTTGGGATTCCCGTTCAGATAATTGGAGAGGAACACTATTATTACTTTCTCCATCAGACTGCATGCTACAGTGTTCCATTATTTGATAAAAACCAAGTGGTTGGCACAATTTCCATGATGACGTTTATACAGGTCGCGAATCCACTTATCATGGCCTCTTTGGAAACAGTCGTAGATTCTATCCAGAGGGAACTAGACCTACTGGAACAAAACCGTTACTTGAATCAAATGAACCATATGGTGCTTGAACAATCAAATACCGGCTATATTGTGGTAGAGAAAAACAAGGAAATTGTAAGGATTAACCCTAAAGCTAGGGATATTTTAGGTTTGCCACATGAAAAGGAACCGTTCACAATTGATGAACTAAAGTTGTTGAGCCGTGTTCATGACCTATATGTAGAAGGGGAAGTTATCCAGGATTACAAAATTATCTTTCAAAATAGCCACGAAACAAGAACATGTTTGGTAGATTTTTTTCCTTTCCAAGAAGGGACGTTGATTCAGCTTCATGACATTACAGAATATACGAAAACCGAATCCTATATTCAAAATGCCGAAAAGCTTGCAATTGTGGGGCAGATGGCAGCAGGAGTCGCCCATGAAATAAAGAATCCACTTACTACATTAAAAGGCTTTATACAGCTGTGTGAAGAAGGTGGACCAAGTAGTGCCTTCCCGGAAATCATGTTGAAAGAAATTGAAAGGATTGATCAGATCACTAACGAGTTCCTTGTTCTCTCCAGGCCGACCGTTCAGAAAAAGGACTGGCATGATGTTCGTGATCTTATCAGTGAAATAGAAGTATTATTATCAAGCTTCGCCATTATTAAGAATGTTGAAATTCTATTCGATTTTCAGGATGTTAAGCCTATCTATTGTGATGGTAATCAAATGAAACAGGTGTTTATCAATCTGGTGAAAAATAGTGTGGAGTCGGTGAAACAGAACGGGAAACTCACCATCAGTGTAAGACCACATGGTAATGATCATCTTTTGGTCCGTTTTAATGACGATGGGAATGGCTTTCCTGATCAGATTCTGCATAGAATGGGCCAACCATTTCTCACAACCAAAAAAAACGGAAATGGCCTAGGGTTAATGATCTGTAAACGTGTCATAGAGGAGATCCATGATGGTAAACTTTATATCCAAAATAATCCCAACGGCGGGGCGGTAGTCGATATAATTCTACCTTGTTAATGGCTAGCAATACTACTCAAAGGAGGCAATCTCAATGAATTTCCAAAACAAAACTGTTATTGTGACTGGTGCGGCGAATGGAATCGGAAAAGGAATCGCAACTGCATACATAAATGTGGGTGCAAACGTGGTACTGGCGGACCTGGATGAGAAAGCGGGACAAACACTGCAACATCAGCTAGGAAACAAAGCCATTTTCGTCAAAACGGATGTCCGAAAAGAAGAGGACATTCAACACCTGATGACTAAAACCATGGAACACTTCCATCAGATTGATATCCTTATCAATAATGCAGGAGTTTCCCGATTTACTACACTACATGACCTTACTGTGGAAGCTTGGGACGATGTGATCAACACGAATTTGCGCAGTGTATTCATTGCCTCCAAAGAAGCATCTAAGCATATGAAAAATGGTGGCTCTATCGTAAATATAGCCTCCACTAGGGCGTCCATGTCTGAACCAAATTCAGAAGCATATGCGGCAACTAAGGGAGGTATTGTGGCGCTGACGCATGCGCTGGCAGCTTCCTTAAGTGAGCGGGATATTACCGTGAATGCTATTTCACCTGGATGGATTCAGAATGAAAATTATGAAGATCTTAGAGATAAGGACCATGCACAACATCTATCCAATCGGGTCGGAAAGCCGGAAGATATTGCAAAGGCTTGCTTGTATCTAACGGACTCCGAAAACAACTTTGTCAACGGAGAAAACATAACGGTGGATGGCGGCATGACAAGAAAGATGATTTATGAGGGATAGGTAGGTATGAGAGAAAAAGTTAAAAATGATTTACTTTTATACCAAAAAGCACATGCAAACAAATGGAATCAGCTTCTGCACTATTTCGCTTTTCTCTTTGCTTTTTTAGCCTGGATCTTTCTATTTATTAATTTGTGGGTGACCCTAGCACTAGCTATTTTACACTATGTATTTTCATGGATTGGTCACTTTTACTTTGAAAAGAATAAGCCAGCATCATTTAGGTATCCACTCATTGGCTTTTATGCCGGGTTCAGTTGGTTTTTCTTAAAAACGTTTGAGCTGATATCAGGTAAAAGAATCCTTCCAAAATGAACCTATACGCTTCGAGAGCCTTCAGAACTCTCGAAGCGTTTTTAATTTGGCTCTGTTAACACGCTGTTGATTTCCGCACTAGGCTTCGCTTTCCTAGGGGCGTTTGTGGAGCCTCCTCGGCTTGCGCCTGCGGGGTCTCCCCTAAACGCTATCTTCCTCAGGAGTCTTCGCCTATTGCTCCAATCAACAGCTAGGTTACCGCTAATTTTAACAGTATGCACTAATAGAGCCTTTAATTTTATTGCGGTTTCGTATAATTCAAATCCCACTTCACCCCAAAGGAATCCTGAACGCTTCCGAAACGCGCCCCCCAGAAGGTATCTTGGAGCTCCATCAATACTTTACCGTTCTCACTAAGGCGTGCATATAGGGTTTCAACCTGTTCTTCGCTTTCCATCTCCAGCATAAGGGAGACATTGCCACCAATCTCTACTGTTTGACCTGGGAAGGAGTCGGATGCCATCAGTGTCAGGTTTCCTTTTTCAAAACGTGCGTGCATGACTAGGTTGTCTGCTTCCGGTGGAGTAGGGAAATCCGCTTCTCCAAAGGTCATGATGCCAGTGATTTCACCTTCAAAAACCTCTTTATAAAACTCAAGTGCCTGTCTTGCATTCCCGTTAAATGATAGATAAGGTACAGCTTGATGCTTCATGATCAACACTCCTTTTGATTGGGTATGTACTTACTCTTTCATTATATTTTGCAATAAATGAAAAGTAAAGAACATACGTTCGACAAATGTGGTTGTACCTCTTTTATACCGTTGTTGATTTCCGCGAACGGTTTCGCTTTCCGCGGGGCGCTGGTGGAGCCTCCTCGGCAAGCCTGCGGGGTCTCCACCAAGCGCTACCTCCCGCCGGAGTCTCCACCTTTTGCTCCAATCACCAACTAATAGAATTAGAGAAACTAATAGTATCTATACAAAATATATTGAAAGCGGATTCACCACCCCGTATAATGGTTAAAGTCGAAACGTTTCAATTAATCGGAAAAGGATGTGAGAATCATGGCTAGGATTACATGTGATTTTTTCTCGGAGGCATTGCAATGCTCCACCTCCATGACTGTCCTGTTGCCACAACCAACTTCACAAATAGGGGTATCAACAAAGGTGATACAAAAGAAACATCCTACCCTCTATTTACTGCATGGCCTTTCAGAT
Source organism: Sutcliffiella horikoshii (assembly GCF_021991925.1). Lineage (GTDB taxonomy): Bacteria > Bacillota > Bacilli > Bacillales > Bacillaceae_I > Sutcliffiella_A > Sutcliffiella_A horikoshii_F. Next base: position 619,960 of record NZ_RXZI01000002.1, read on the forward strand.
GACCATACGATCTGGACAAGATTTACGTCCATTGAACGTTATGCATCAGCGATGGGGTGGGCGGTTGTGATGCCAGCTGCTGGGAGAAGTTTTTACACGGATATGGAGCATGGGTATGATTTTTACAAATTTGTCAGCGAGGAAGTTCCCACACTTGCCCAAAGCTTTTTTCCACTTTCTGATAAAAGAGAAGAAAATTTTATTGCGGGGCTTTCCATGGGTGGTTATGGGGCATTTAAGGTGGCATTGAGGAATCCGGATAAATTTGCAGCCGCAGCTAGCATGTCAGGCTCAGTGGACATCAATGAGCGCTTGTCGGCATTCCCTAGAGACTTCAAATATATATACGGTGATCGTCCCATATTGGGAAGTGAGGATGACCTTTATCATCTTGCCTCAACTATTGGCAAAAACACGCCAAAGCTATATCAGTGCTGTGGCACGGAAGATCACAATTATGAAGCAAATATTCGTTTCAGGGATCATGCCATTCAAGCTGGAATAGATTTAACCTTCTCCGATGGACCTGGTGGCCATGATTGGGGATATTGGGATAAGCATATCCAAGAGGTATTGGCTTTCTTTGAACAACAGCTCTAAACTGTGAAAAAGATGAATAATGAAAAGAGTCTTCTAGCTGTAGATTGGAGCAAATGGCGAAGACTCCAGCGGGAGGTAGCGATAGGTTGAGACCCCGCAACGAAGTGAGGAGGCTCAAGCATCGCCCCGCGGAAAGCGAAGCCATTTGCGGAAATCAACAGCGGTGCATAACAAAGCCACCCAAAAGTAAAAATCGAATCGATTCTACACTTTAGAATCGGTTCTTTTTTCTATTTTCATAAACATAGAAACACAGGGAATACCTACCAAACCCTTCTGTAATAAGACTTCCCATTCAATTATACCAATCTTCGAAAATATTTCGAAAATAATATTGTAATCGTTTTCAAGAGAGAGTATAATGACGGTAGTGAAACGTATCAATTGCAGATAGAACAGGTAGAAAAGGTTGAGGAATCTCCCTTTTTATTTTTACGAACAAATTGAAACGTTTCGATAAAAGCGGTTAAATACTAAATAAGGGGTGTTTGGTTCATGAAGTGGATGAAATCTAGTATTGCTATTGTAGCTTCGTTCATGCTTGTGGTTGGTTGCAGTAATTCTAATAACGCATCAAACGATGAAAGCAAGGAAGCAAATAACGAAGATCAAGTAACGATTAAGTTTGCAAGCTGGGCGCTTGGAACGGAAGAAGATCAAAATATTGAGCGTCTGATGATAGACGAGTTTGAAGAGAAATATCCTAACATCAATGTGGAAATTGATGAGTCGATTGCAACAGATGACTGGAATAACTCCTTATCTTCTGCTGCAAGTGCGAATGCCATGCCTGACGTGTTCATGGTCTCTCAAGTACCGACTGGACTTGCGAATGACTGGTTGTTGGATGTAACGGAATTGGCTGCTGAAGATGAGGACTTTGCAAACATTCCTGAAGTGGTAACAGAATCTGTTACATACAATGATGCTGTTTATGCCATTCCTAGTGCACAGCATTTCCTTGGTTATTTTGTCAATAATGATCTATACAACCAGGCAAACCTGGATGTGCCTGAATATGGATTCTCCATTGATGATTTCACGGAATCTGTTCGTTCCGTAACAAATGTGAACAGTGGCGTGGTTGGTTTGAACAATCCATTTGCCATTGTGGACTGGTATCCATCCTCTGTAAACGAAACGATTGGCTGGTACACTTTCAGTGATGAAGAGTATCACTTGGACAGCAATGAATTCATTTCTGGTGTTAATCTGACAAGCAACTTTGTAACAAACGGTTATTCTTACGAGAATTTATCTGATGAGCAAAAAGCTAATTTCAATGGTGAGCATGCTGGTGAAGTGTTTGCTAGTGGCGGGATTGGACTTTTCTGGGATGGATCCTGGGCCGTCGAAAACTTCTCTACAAATCTAGACTTTGATTGGGATTTCGTTGGAACTCCTGGTGGGAGAACAGTTATTGTAAATGACTTTATGGGAATCTCCAAATCTACTAAGCACCAAGAGGAAGCGTTCCTTTTTGCAAAGTGGATGAGCTTCGGTAAAGAAGGATTCTTAAAGCGTATCGACTTAGCGGTCGAGCATGACAAGTCATTGAACAACTTGCCTGTAACACAAGATGAAGAAGTATTGGATGCATTCTTCGAAGTTCAGGATATCCCTGGATTGCGTACAGCTTATGACAATCTTGAAAACGGTATCGTGGAGCCAGTGAAAACTGTACCAGGATTTGCTCAATCCAGATGGGAAGCTCCGACTGGTGTAGCCGTTGGCGAAGAGCCGAATGCAAACATTGCGGCTTTGATTGATGCAAGTGTCAGAGGCGACATTAAGATCGAAGACTATGCAGCGCAAATTAATGAATTAGCGAATCAAAAGTATCAAGAAGGAAAAGAAGCGATTGGTCAATAAGATATAAGAGCTGTGAAGGGGATGGGGATTAGATATGAAACGTAAAATGATGTTCTGGTCATTAATACTGCTGTTGCTAGTACCAGGCCAATTCGCATTTGCTGATGAAGAGAAGAGCCTAGAGCAGGTGGCAGAACAAGTCATTGAGCCACGCTATCTATCGATCCTTGAGCAGTGGAATGAAGTGGGACAAGGCAACGCGCAAGATTTTGAGCGCGTTGTCCCTCCCACTGATTTTTTATCCATTGATGAGAATAGCCTGCTTTCAAGTAATGAAAGCAAGGAGTATGGCAATCAGGTATACGCTTGGGGAGAACGGAACTCTGTCACCATTGAAGTGGAAGTAGACGAAGCAGGATTATATGAACTGGGCTTTGATTATTATCCTCTTGGTGAAGGAATTGTTCCAATAGAAGGTTCCATCCAGGTGAATGGGGAATATCCGTATTTTGAAAGTCGAAGAATTCTTTTCCCAAAGGACTGGAGAAGTGCGAGCAATGAGTTTGAGCAGGATCGTTTTGGGGATGAAATCATTCCTGAGCAGCTGCCGATCGAACAATGGCATTTTGTCAAAGCAGAGGATTCGAGTTATCTGCAAGCAAGACCGTTAAAGTATCAATTAAAAGAAGGAAAAAACACCATCACGTTGGAGAATATCCGCGGAGAAATGCTGCTTGGCAATATTTATATAAGCGGTATGGGAACGATCCCTACATATGAAGAATATAGAGAAAACCAACCTGGGGATCTCACTGAAACAAGCTCTATCACGATAGAAGCGGAGCACCCGCTTAAGAAGAACAGTTCTTTTATCAGGCCAGTAAATAGACAGGACGCGTCCGTTGTCCCTTATGAGCGTGACAAACGCCTATTGAATGCGATCGGCGGGGAGTCATGGGAAACAAGTGGGCAAACAGCTACATGGGAGATGGAAGTGGAAGAAGCAGGCTACTACCAGATTTCCTTAAAGGTTTTACAAGAAAAACAATCAGGCTTTCCGGTCTTCCGGACGGTCATGATCAATGGAGAAGTACCTTTTGAAGAAGTGGAAAGCTATTCTTTCCAACAGAAGAAAAGCTGGGTGAATGAAACACTTAGCAACGAAGACGGGGAACCGTATTATTTTTATTTGGAAAAGGGGAAAAACACCCTGACACTAAAGGTTGATGCGTCACCTGTAAATCGTACCTTATTCGAAATGGATGAAGTGATGAAGGGCATTGAACAGCTTTCCTTATCCATTAAACGACTAACTGGAAACAACCAAGATCGCTCCCGCGGCTGGAGAATTACGGAGTATATGCCTGAGATTGAAGGGGAACTTACTTCCTGGGCAGATAAGCTGGAAGGAGAAAGTACGTACCTGCTTGGGTTAAGTGATGGAAAAGAATCAGTGGAGATTGTATCGCTCAACATTGCCGTCGAACGGTTAAGGGAGCTAGCAGCAGATCCTGATAAAATTCCGGCACGGCTGACACAGCTCTCCGAAGGTTCAAGCTCTGTCGCACAGCTTCTTGGAAATGCAACACTGGAATTGAAAAAACAGCCATTGATAATGGATCGAATATATATTCATGGTGACGAAACGTTGCCAAAACCGGAACTTGGATTTTTCGCAAAAACAAAAGAATCTGTCTTGAAGTTCTTCCACTCCTTCCAATCCAATACGTTGGCTACGGAAAAAGTGGATGATGACGTGGTGGATGTGTGGGTGAACAGACCACGACAATATGTAGAATTGATGCAAAATATGGTGGATCAGAACTTCACCCCTCAAACAGGGATAAAAGTGAGATTTTCCATCATGCCTTCCGAGCAAAAATTGATTTTGGCCAATGCGGCTAACAGTCAACCGGATCTCGCACTTGGAATCAGTAGCTGGCTTCCATATGAACTGGCAATCCGCGGCGCCGCATATGACTTAAGACAGTTTGACGACTTTAATGAAACGTTAGGACACTTCTCCCCTGGGGCATTCTTGCCGATGATGATTGAGGATGAAGTATACGGGTTACCTGAGACACAGGATTTCTTTGTACAGTTTTATAGAAAAGATATTTTAAATGCTTTGGATGTTCCTGTCCCTGATACATGGGAAGAAGTAGTCGATGTCTTGCCTGAGCTGCAGCGCTTTGGGTTGAACTACTATACACCGATTGCAGGGGCAGTTGCTTTCAAGCCGTTCCAGGCAACGTCTCCTTTCATCTATCAACATCAAGGGGACTTGTATAAAGAGAATGGCATGGGGACCACGATCGATAGCGATGAAACAGTCCGCGGTATACAGCTTATGACGGACTTGAACACGATCTACAGCACGCCATTACAGGTGCCGAATTTCTATAACCATTTCCGTTATTCTACCTTGCCGATCGGCGTTTCCAACTTCCAGACATATGTGGAGCTTACATCTGCAGCGCCGGAAATCTCGGGTTGGTGGGACATCTCCCTTCATCCTGGAGTAGAAAATGAGGACGGCGAAGTGGAAAGATGGGCAACAGGTTCAGGACAGGCTGGCATGATCTTTAACGGCAGTAAAAATAAGGACGAGGCATGGCAGGTGCTGAAATGGTGGATGTCCACCGAAACACAGACTGACTTTGCGACCACCTTGCAGATCATGTACGGTCCATCCTATATGTGGAATACAGCTAATCTGGAAGCCTTTAAACAATTACCATGGCCAGAGGAACACAAAGAAGTCATCCTCGAGCAATGGGAGCATTTGAGGGAAGTGCCGAAAACGCCTTACACCTATATGGTAGAGCGTGAAATCAGTAATATTTGGAACAAGGTTGTTTTTGACGGAGAGAATACCCGTTCCGCCGTAGACGATGCGGTGGTGACCATCGACCGTGAAATGAGACGGAAGATGGAGGAATTCGGATATATGAAAAACGGAAAAATCGTGAAGACCTATCCAATTCCAACGATTGAACAAGTAGAAAGCTGGGTGGAAGAAAATGAGGAGTAGCCTTCAAAAGCATGCGAGTACATCGATCTTTCTTGCACCATATTTAATCTTCTTCTTTACCTTTATCATCATCCCGGTGGTAGTGGCAATCCTCCTGTCGTTCACGTATTTCAATGCGATCGAGATGCCGAACTTCATCGGACTTGCCAACTATGTCAGCGTGCTGACACAGGATGAGGTCTTTATGCAGCGTGTCCTGCCAAATACATTGATGTTTGCAGTCATCGTCGGGCCGGGGGGATATGTTTTATCCTTCCTGCTGGCATGGATGCTGGCACAAATTTCAAAGGTGCCAAGAACGGTTTTGGCGCTGATCATCTATTCCCCTTCCATGACGGCTGGGATCGCGATGGCTGTTGTGTGGACGATTATATTCAGTGGGGACCAAACGGGTTACTTGAATAGTTTATTGATTACGATTGGTGTCATCCTGGAACCTGTTCAATGGCTTCAATCTCCAGATCATCTAATGACCATCATGATCGTCGTGACGCTTTGGGGAAGCATGGGGGTAGGATTCCTTGCGATGCTATCCGGTGTCTTGAATATCAACAAGGAAATCTATGAAGCTGGTTATATTGACGGCATTAAAAATAGATTCCAAGAGATCATTTATATCACCATACCATCGATGAAGCCGCAGATGCTTTTCGGGGCGGTGATGGCGGTCGTTGGAACCTTCCAGGCCGGTGCTATCGGGGTCGCCTTATCAGGTGCAAACCCGACGCCTCAATATGCAGGTCAGTTGATGGTCAATCATCTAGAAGACTATGGATTCATCCGCTATGAAATGGGGTATGCAGCAGCAATATCTGTCCTATTACTATTATTCGTATATATCTTCTCAAAAATCGCCTGGCGTTTATTCGGAGAAAAAGACTAAAGAGATGGCTGTTTTCTAGAAATTAGTTAATGAGTGGTTGGAGCACAAGTCACTTCATTCCAGCCGGGAAAGCGAAACACCCGAATTAGGAGGCCATTTAAAGGTGAATGTACAATCCTGCTGGTCTCTAGCTGTTGAATGAAGCAAAAGGCGGAGACTCCAGCGGGAGGGAAGCGGTAGCTTGAGACCCCGCAACGAAGTGAGGAGGCTCAAGCATCGCCCCGCGGAAAGCGGAGCCTATTGCGGAATTCAACAGCGGTGTTTAATGTTAAAAACCTATGCTTTTTCACTGGCCTCCAACGGAACCCAAGGACCGGTCAATCCTAAAGCCAATCAACTAACTTTAAGAAAACAATCAAGCCTATAAAACTTCTAAAGTAGGGAGTGAATGATGTGTCGGCATTCCATGGAACGAAAATCAATCCAGACCGTTTTCACAAAAGCCAATTAAAGTTCTATGCCTTTCTAATACCGCTCGCCATCTTTATGGCCATGCCCATCGTCTTTGTCTTTTCCCACGCCTTCAAGCCGATCGATGAGCTTTTCGCTTATCCACCGCGCTTTTTTGTGCAAAAGCCGACGATGCAGAACTTCATAGACTTAATGAACAACACAAGTACATCGGGCGTTCCGATGTCCCGTTACTTGTTTAATAGTATTTCCATCACCCTCATTGTCGTCTTTGTGACAGTCTTGATCAGTACAATGGCAGGGTATGCCTTATCCAAAAAACGATTCAGATTAAAGAAAACCATCTTTGAAATCAACACACTTGCTTTGATGTTCGTTTCGGCGGCAGTCGTCATCCCGCGTTACTTACTTATTGAAAAAGTGGGGTTATTGGACACGTTCCTTGTTCATATCTTCCCACTGATCGCGATGCCGATCGGGCTTTTCTTAGTAAAACAATTCATCGATCAAATACCGAACGAATTAATAGAAGCTGCCCAGATGGATGGGGCGACAGACTATCAGATTTTCCGGAAAATCATCATTCCGCTTGTAAAGCCGGCGATTGCAACTATTGCGATTCTTTCTTTCCAACTCGTCTGGAATAACACAGAGACCTCGACATTGTTTGTCGATAATGAAAATTTGAAGACCTTTGCCTTTTACATGTCGACCTTATCTTCAGCCACAAGTGGTAACACGGTTGCGGGTCAAGGTATGGCGGCAGCGGCATCTTTGATCATGTTCGTTCCAAATTTAATCATTTTTATCATCTTACAAAGTCAAGTAATGAATACGATGGCACATTCAGGTATCAAGTAGAAGGGGGAGTAAAAGAGTATGAAACGCATATTCATTGGTTTAATGACTGTATGGTTAATCCTCCTTTCTCCTTTGCAATCTTTTGCAGCCCTGTCTGTTCCATATAATACAGAGACGGTATCAACAGAAGGGGATATCATTGAAACCCAGACCGCTTATATTCCGGTGGGGCTTTTCGGAAGTACAAGTGAAATAGTCAGTCCGGAAGATGTCTATATCGATCAGAATAATGATGTATATGTGGCAGATTCCGGGACAAAAAAAATCACCAAATTTGATGAGAATGGCAGAAAACTTTTAGAAGTCGGAGAAGGAATCCTGCAAATGCCGACAGGGGTTTTTGTGGATGAAGAACAGCAAATTTACGTGGCGGATTATACAAACGAAAAAGTCTATCGTTTTTCTAAAGAAGGCGAAATGCTCCAAGAATACGGCAGGCCAGATTCGCCGCTGTTTGGGACAAGGACGCCTTATAAACCACAGAAAATCACCGTCGATAAACGAGGCAACCTCTACATTATCGGAGAAGGTTCAACAAATGGGATCATCCAGGTTGGGCAAGATGGGACATTTCTTGGATTCTTCGGGGTAAACCGTACAAGGCCGTCGTTAATGTCGGTGATCCAGGATGCACTGACAACGGACCAGCAACGCTCGAGCATGTTTTTGAAAGTGCCGCCAGCGCCGACCAATATTGCCATTGATGAAAAAGGCCTTGTCTATACCATTACTGCGGGTACTAGATTTGAAACCATTCGAAAATTGAATATTGCGGGTGGAAACATCCTGCCATCAGGAATTTTAGACTCCTCTAACCTGACTGATATCACTATAGGACCGTTAGGCAATTTCTTTGTTATCGACAGTAATGGAAGAATTATTGAGTTTGATAGCTTTGGAAACATTCTCTTCTTATTCGGAGGAAAAGATGATGGTACAAACCGCCTTGGCCTATTCATGGATCCATCGGGTATTGCAACGGACAATCTTGGACGGATTTTTGTCACAGACCGTGAGCGCGGAACGATCCAACTTTTAGAGCCAACAGCTTTTGCAGAAATGCTTCACGGTGGAATCTCGCTCTATGCCCAAGGGCTCTACATAGAGAGTGAGCAATACTGGAGCGAAGTATTGCGCATGAACTCCTCCATCGGCCTTGCACATAATGCGATGGGAGAAGCCTATTACAAGCAACAGGAGTATGAAGAGGCTCTGCAATCCTTTGAACTAGTCGGAAATGTGGAAGGTTATTCCGATTCCTTCTGGGAAATCAGAAACGAATGGATGAACGAAAATCTTGGCTTAGTTTTTGCCATCTTAATCGGATTATTCGCAGTGAGGGCGACCTTGCTTTTTGTGGATAAGAAGAAGGGGATCTTATCACCTGCAAGGAAAAGATGGCAGGCACTGAAAAGTAGGAAACTATTAAGTGAGTTATTATTCCTAGGAAAGTTTTTACGTAACCCGATAGACAGCTTCTATTATATTAAAAGACAAAGAAGGGTATCCGTCCTATCGGCGACCATCCTGTATATCATTCTTTATTTAGAATTCCTGTTCATGAAGTACTTTACAGGATTCATTTTCAGGGGCGGAATCACCCTTGAGCAAATCAATTTCGGAATGGAGTTCATTCTCTTATTCCTGCCAATCATTCTTTTCATTGTTTCTAACTATCTAGTCAGTACGATCAACGATGGAGAAGGAAGATTCTCTGATATCTATATCGGAACCATTTATTCGTTGGCACCGATCCTGGTGCTCTTAGTGCCGATTACACTCATGTCAAACGTGCTTACGCTTAACGAATATTTCCTGTACGTCTTCTTTATGCAGGTGATGATGGGATGGTCCTTGATAATCTTGTTCATCATGATAAAGGAAATTCATGCATTTGAATTCTGGGGAACGGTACGAAACATCTTTACAACGATTTTCTGTATGTTCATCATCGTATTGGTATGTTTCATCATCTATGTATTGATGGATCAGGTTATTGATTTTGTAACAGCAATCATCCAGGAGGTGATTCTCCGTGTATAAAAAAATTCTGCTAGCCATGCTTATCGCCATCCTTCCAGTATCTGTATTCGCTGAATCATTGACTTCAAAAGAAGAGTTGGAAGAGATCGAAGTGGGAACAGAGCTCGGAGAAGAGACCCTCCGCTTTGATTCCAATCAATTCACCCAGCCAGAGGGAGAAAACAAACCTCTGCCGGAAGGAAGCCTTGATGGCTTTACAAAAGTAACGGAGAACCACAAGCTTGCCCTTTATGTACAAGAAGAGTCGCTGGCAATCAAAATTCAGAACAAAGAAACAGGCTATATCTGGCATTCAGGTGTGGATAATGCCGAGAATTACCGCTTGAACAACACATGGACTGATATGGTGCAATCCGCCATCACCATTGATTACCTCGATCGACGCGGAAATATTAAGACGGAAAGTATCCTGACGGAAGAAACGAAGCCTAGCATTCAAATGAACGAAGACGGCTTTACCGCAGAGGTTGATTTACGTGGTTCCAGTATTGAAGTTGTACTGAATGTGACGCTTGAAGACGAAAGCATTGTCATTGATGTGCCGAATGAAGGTGTCCAGGATGGCACCTACAATAAGATAGTGGCCATGAAAGTTTACCCTTTCCTTGGTGCCGCACATATGGATGATATCACCGGATACTTATTCATACCGGACGGAAGTGGCGCGCTGATGCGTTTCGAAAAGAATGCTTTCCGTTCCGATACTCCGTTCATCGGTTCCATCTATGGTGAGGATGAAGGATTTACAAGACCGAAAAGCACAGAAAATGTCTACACCTACCCGGCACAGGCGATATCCGTTCCAGTGTATGGTGCGGTGCATGGCGTAAAGCAGAATGCCTTCCTTACTTCCATTGAAGAAGGCCAAATCTATGGCAGGATTCTTGCTTACCCATCTGGCGCTTCAACTGACTTCTTTTGGGTAACATCCGATTATCAATATCGCTTTAATTATTTTCAACCGACAAGTAAGAGCATGGGAGGCTTCAACGTCTACCAAGAGGAAAAAAACAGTTTCAATATTAAGCAAAAAGTGATGTTCCTCTCCAATGAAGAAGCTGATTATGTAGGCATGGCCAACAAATATCAGCAACATCTAGAGGATAAAGGTACTCTTTCTAGCAACAATGAAGACAAAGTAGATCTTCGCTTAGAGCTTCTGGGCGGGGAAACAAAGAAAGGCCTGATCTGGAATTCTGTTGAGCAGATGACAGAGATCCAAGATATTCCTCGTTTTGTAGAAGAGCTGGAGCAAAACGATGTAGATAATCTACACGTTGTGTTAAGAGGCTGGACAAAAGGTGGATTGACGGGAACACTGCCACAGAAGTTTCCATTAGAAAAGAAGGTTGGCAGTAAAGGGGACTTGGAAGAAACCATCCAAAAGTTAGAGGAAAGAGACATTCCTTTTTATCTTCACACAGATTTCACCACTGCTTTTGACGGGGCATCCGGCTTTTCCGGAAGCAAGGATGTTTCCAAGAAAATAAACGGCCAGCCGATGACAAAAAATCAATATGGCTATAGCAGTTACTATCTCAGCCCGAAAAAGTCCCTTGAAATCGCCAAAAAAGATGCAGCGGACTTCAAGGACCATAGGGTAGAAAACCTCGCCATAGAAACGACTGGAAGCAAACTTTTCTCTGATTTTAACAAAGGAATGGCAACTTCCAGAGCAGAGATGATCAGCCTGAATCAAGAGTTATTCGCTCATTATCAGGAGCAAAATATTGATTTATCCTTATACAGACCAAACGATTACGCTTGGGGGTATATGGACAAGTACTTGGATATGCCGATGTATTCCTCGAACTATATGTTTGTGACGGATACCGTACCGTTTTTACAAATCGTATTGAAGGGATACACGCCGTACTATGCAACCTTCTCCAACTTCTCCCACAATCCGATGGAAGAAGTGTTGAGAATGATCGAGTTTGGTGCTTATCCATCCTTCTACTTGACTAGGGAATCTGCACAGCTTTTGATGAAGACACCATCAAGAGGTTTATATACTTCCGAGTTTGATAGTTGGAAAGAGGAATTGGTCAGTCAATACAGTCTAATTAAAGACAGTCTCGGAAAAGTGGAGAACAGCTCCATCATCGATCGTGTCGTCCATCAGCCAGGAGTTTCCGAGGTCATGTACGAAAACGGTGTCTCCATCATCGTTAATTATACGGACGCAGACATTACCATTGAGGGAACAACGGTCGATGCTACGTCATTCAGCATTAAAGAAAGGGGGAATTAAGCATGAAACAGTTATCCATGCGTTCAAAGAATTCGCTGACAGGTTTGTTATTCATCTCACCATGGATTCTCGGTTTTCTCTTATTCACAGCTTACCCCCTTTTCTATTCGCTGTACTTAAGCTTTCAAAAGGTGCGGATCACAACAGAGGGGATCCAGACGACCTTTGTTAAATTTGATAATTTCAAGCATGCCTTCACGGTGGATGCACTGTTTACACAAAAGCTATTGACGTTTGTGCAGGAGCTTGTGCTATCTGTGCCCATCATCATTGTATTCTCACTCATCATCGCGATCCTGTTGAATCAGCCGATCCGCTTCCGCAATTTTTTCCGGATGATATTCTTTCTACCGGTCATCATTGCGAGCGGCCCGGTCATAAATGAGCTGATTTCACAGGGAGTGACATCCATCCCGTCCATCAAGGATTATGCGATATTTGAAACGATGCTCTCTGCTGATTCATTATTCAGCAGTATCCTTCTGTATTTGATGGATAACCTGATCATCATCTTATGGTTTTCAGGGGTACAGTTCTTAATTTTCCTGGCAGCCCTGCAAAAAATAGATACGCAAGTGTATGAAGCTGCCAAAATTGACGGTGCCTCCAATTGGGAATGCTTTTGGAAGGTGACATTACCAAGTATTTTCCCAATGATCGTCGTTAACACGGTATATACCATTGTGACATTCTCGATCTTCTCGTTAAATCCAGTCATCGAGCATATCCAAACAAATATGTTTCAAATCAATACAGGGTTTGGCTATGCTTCAGCCCTATCATGGATCTACTTCTTATTGATTGCAGTGGCTTTAGGCATTTCCGTAGCGCTGTTAACTGTTAGAGGAAGAAAAAATTATGCTTAAAGGAGGCCGTTATCATGGCAAGCGAATCGCTGACTAACCGCAAACCAAAAGGGACAGGCATCGTGACCAGGTTGAAAAAGCTCGCTTTCGGAATGAAAGGGAACGACGGCCTTCTCTATAAGCTTTTCATTTACGGCTTGTTAATTGGAATTGGCTTTGTCTACTTATTCCCCTTGCTTTATATGATTTCTTACAGTCTGAAAAGCTTGGATGATATTCTCAATCCACTAGTAAACTGGATACCGACTCAACTTTATCTTGATAACTATCAATCTGCCTATGCGGTATTGAAATTCCTGCCTACCTTAGTGGAATCCTTTTATGTAACAGCCATCCCGGCCATTGTTCAAACGGCGGTATGTGCAGTGGTGGGTTATGGTTTTGCACGCTTTGCCTTTCCATTCAAACGAACCATGTTCGTCTTAGTATTGGCGACGTTCATCATTCCTCCTCAAGTGACGGTCATCCCTCGTTATGTATTTTTTAACGAGATTGGTATTCTAGGAAGCATTCAGGCTTTCTTGTTTCCGGCACTACTTGGACAGGGAATCAACAGTGCGATTTTCATCTTGATTTTCTATCAGTTCTTTAAAATGATGCCAAAAGCATTAGAAGAAGCAGCCCAGCTTGATGGGGCGGGATATTTACGTATATTCTTGACGCTTGCGCTTCCGATGGCTGCACCTGCGATCATCATTTCGTTCTTATTCTCCTTCGTTTGGTACTGGAATGAAACATATTTGGCAGCGATTTATTTTGGTAACTCATTAACGACGTTACCACTCGAACTGCAAAAGTTCGTAGCAACCTATCAACAGATGTACCCGCAAAGTGGTGGGGAAGCATCTGAAATCAATGAAGGCATCAATATGGCAGGTACGGTCATGACGATCTTGCCGATGCTTGTTGTCTATGCCATCACGCAACGCTGGTTTGTCGAAGGTGTCGACCGTTCCGGTATTGCTGGTGAATAAGGAGGTAAAGAGTGCCAATTAGGCCTCTTTATCGAAACAAATAGAAACGTTTCGACAAAAACTGTCGATTGTATGATATAAATACTTATTCTTACTCATTATTTTTAGTGAAAACGTTTCGTGTTCGTGCAACACGATCGGGGAGGTAGTAAAGGATGGCTAAAAACATGGAAAGCCTTTTAGAACAAATGACATTAGAGGAAAAAATAGCCCAGCTCATGCAATTGGCAACCTTCTTCTATAAAGGTGCAGCAGGGGATGGAGAAATCACAGGTCCTCTTGAAGATATGGGAATCTCCAATGACGTGGTGCAAAACAGTGGCTCCGTACTTGGTGCATCAGGGGCATGGGAAGTTGCCAATATTCAACGAGAGCATCTTGCGGAAAATCGTTTAGGAATTCCTCTACTGATGATGGCAGATATTGTCCACGGATTTAAAACCATCTTCCCTGTACCTCTTGCGATTGGATGCTCATGGGATACAGAACTTGCTGAAAAGAGTGCAGAAATTGCCGCAAAGGAAGCATCTGTTTCTGGTGTTCATGTGACATTCGCGCCGATGGTCGACTTAGTGCGCGATCCAAGATGGGGACGAGTGATGGAATCAACCGGGGAAGATCCTTATCTGAATAGTGTCTTTGCCAAGGCCTTTGTACGAGGCTTCCAAGGAGAGGACTTGACCAATGACACTCACCGCGTTGCAGCATGTGTGAAGCACTTTGCAGCATACGGCGCACCAGAAGGAGGCCGTGACTATAATACGGTCAACATGTCGGAAAGACAGCTACGCGAGTCCTATCTTCCAGCATACAAAGCCGCACTTGATGAAGGCTGTGAGATGGTCATGACCGCTTTTAACACGGTCGACGGCATCCCTGCATCTGGAAACAAAAAGCTGATGAGAGATCTGCTCCGCGAGGAATGGGGCTTTGATGGTGTCATGATTTCCGACTGGGGTGCAGTGAAAGAACTCATTCCACACGGAGTAGCAGAAGATGAACGAGAAGCGGCGCTAAAAGGTTTGGAAGCCGGCGTGGACATTGAAATGATGACCGCCTGTTACGCGAAGAATCTTCAAAATCTTGTGGAGAGCGGCGACCTTTCGGAAACACTGATCGATGAATCAGTCTTACGTATTCTTAACCTGAAAAACAAACTTGGACTCTTTGAAAATCCATACCGTGGCACAAGCGAGGAACTAGAAAAAGAAGTCATCATGTCAGAGGAACACCGCCAAGTGGCAAAAGAACTTGCCATCAAATCTAGTGTCCTTTTAAAAAATGATCAGGTTCTACCGTTAAAAAAAGAGCAGAAAATCGCATTGATCGGGCCATTTGCGAAAAATGGGGATGTGCTAGGACCATGGTCCTGGCAAGGTTCAAAGGAAGCAGCAGTACAGGTATATGACGGACTGCTTGCAAAAACTTCTGAAGCGAATCTTTTGGTAGCGCAAGGACCTGACATTGAAACGATTACAGAAGAGCAGCTCACACAAGCTGTGGAGATAGGGAAAGAAGCAGATGTCATTGTCCTTGCACTTGGGGAAGCATCGGAAATGAGCGGAGAAGGCGGTTGCCTGGCAGACATCCGCCTGCCAGAAGCACAATTAGAACTTGTGGCGAAAATTAAAGAGCTTGGAAAACCCGTCGTGACGGTTCTTTTCAATGGACGTCCGTTAGATTTACATGGAGTGATTGATGAATCTGATGCCTTGCTTGAAGCATGGTATCCGGGAACCGAAGCTGGTTCAGCCATTGCAGACTTGTTGTTCGGTGATGCGAATCCTTCTGGAAAACTTTCGATGAGCTTCCCATATTCTGTCGGACAGGTTCCTGTCTACTACAACTGCTTCAACACGGGACGCCCACAAGGTGAAAACAAGCAGGAGCGCTATGTCACGCATTATCTTGATATCCCAAATGAGCCGTTACTGCCATTTGGATACGGGTTAAGCTACACAACCTTTGATTACAACGATATGAGCTTATCAGCAGACAGTTTAACAGAAGAATCCAGCATCGATGTGACAGTCAACGTGACGAACACAGGCGAGCGTGCCGGTGAAGAAACGGTTCAGTTCTACATCCGTGACATCTCAGGCGAAATTGTCCGCCCGCTTAAAGAACTAAAAGGCTTTGAAAAAGTAAGGCTAGAGCCTGGTGAAACAAAACAAGTAACCTTCACCATCACAGAAGATCAGCTCCGTTATTACCATTCGGACCTGACCTTCAAAAGTGACAAAGGCAAATTCCACGCCATGATCGGCCCGAACAGCAATGAATTGACGATAAAAGAGTTCGTCTTAAATAAGTAATCTTTAAGTGAAGTGCAGTATCAGCAGATGATTGGAGCAATAGGCGAAGACCCAAGCTGACGCAAAAACAAAATATAAATGATTCCTAGCTGTTGATTGGAGCAAAAGGCGTAGACTCCTAAGGGAGATAGCGCTAGGTGGAGACCCCGCAGGCTTGCCGAGGAGGCTCCAGCAGCGCCCCTAGGAAAGCGAAGCCATTTGCGGAAATCAACAGCGGTATTAAACGGATATTTAGAATAATGCACTTTTTCAACAGCCTCGTATGCTCAACAACAAAATTAAAGGAGGACTTTAATCATGCAAACAACCACAGCTAATCAAAAGATTAACATACAAGCAGGAGACGTCTGCTTCACCTTCCTAAACAGCGGAGATCTCTTCGAAGCAACACACAAAGAAATCATGATCAACCAATGGATGTCCAACCCGATCGACGGTGCATTGAACAACCTATACCTTCGCGTTCACGGCGAAAACGGCATCCAAGCCTACCCACTACTAGGCGTAAAATCAACCAGCAACACAAGCCATTCCCAAAACGGAATCAAATGGGAAGGAACAGCGGATGACATTGGCTATTCCGTTACTTTCCGTCTATCTGAAAAAGGCATCTGGTTCTGGGATGTAAAAGTGAATGGAGAAGGCCAAGCAGTCGATATCGTTTACGGTCAAGACGTTGGAATCGGAAGCAAAGGACTTGTTCGTACAAACGAATCTTATCTTTCTCAATACATTGACCACACCGTATTTGAAGACGAGCAGAATGGCTATGTAGTCTGCTCCCGTCAGAACCAGCCGCAGCCGGGAGGTTTTCCATACCTGCAACAAGGTTCCCTGACAAAAGCAACGGGCTACTTAACGGATGGCTTCCAATTCTTTGGGCTTTCTTACAAAGAGACAAACGAACCAGAAGTGCTAACAAAAGAGACACTTGCCAATGAAGTCTATCAGTACGAATTTGCTTATACAGGATTACAATCCGAAAAGGTTGTGCTGGATGGACAAGAAAGCTTCGTATTTTATGGCAATTTTAAAGAAAATCACCAGGAAGCTGTAACGGAGCTGGAGTTTACAGAGGAGGTTGCACAAGCTTGGGAAGAAGTGAAGGGGCTTGCTTCTGACTCTTCTGAAGTGCTGGAGAAAGTTAAGACTAACGCCAACTTAAACGGTGTGCTTTCCGGATCTTCTTTTACAAAAGAAGAGCTGGATAAATACTTCCCAGTTCGCCAGCAGGAAGAATGGGACGGAGATACCCTGCTTTCTTTCTTCACTGATACGTATGAGCATATCGTGCTAAAAGAAAAAGAGCTCATTGTAGAGCGTCCGCACGGTCATATCATCATGTCAGGCAATAATGACAAAATGACGGAAAACATCATCACCTCTACTTCCTATATGTACGGGATCTTCAACTCCCAGCTTGTGGTAGGCAACACTTCCTTCCATAAAATGATGACAAATGCCCGTAATGCATTGAATGTCATGAAAACTTCCGGACAACGTATCTATGTGGAAGTAGAAGGACAATACAAACTTTTAACGATGCCTACATTATTTGAAATCGGCTTTAACTATGCTCGCTGGTACTACAAAACGGCGGATGATGTGATTGTGGTGACGAACTATACGGTAGTGGATTCGCCTGACATTCAATTAGAGGTAACGTCTGAAAAGGGTACAAACCATCGCTACCTTGTTACCAACCAGATCTCTATGAATAACAACGAGTTGGTTGTTTCCTATGAGATGAACCAGGATGGCAAGGTGCTGACGTTCACAGCGGTAGAAGGCTCTGACAGCAAACATGTTTACCCAGATCTTGCTTATAAGCTGACTGTGGAAGGTACAGAATTTACCGTTAGTGACGAAACAAAGCTTGCAGAGGGAGTGGCTCCTGGATCTGCTTCCCTTGTGGTATTGGAAACTGAAGCAACTGCAAGCTGGACGATGACGGTTCAAGGGTTGTTACACGGGGAAGAGAGGGAATTTGTGACTCCGGACTTTGCCACAGAAGTAGAGCTTTACCGTGCATTTTTTGAAAAAGTGATGAATGGATTCAAGCTGACATTGGGCGGCGAAAGCAAGGAAGAGCTAGAAAAGATGAATGCCACTGCATGGTGGTACACTCACAACATGCTTGTTCACTATTCTGTGCCACATGGTTTGGAGCAGTACGGTGGAGCGGCATGGGGAACACGTGATGTATGCCAAGGGCCGACGGAATACTTCATGGCAACGCAAAACTACGAAAGCGTCAAGGAAATCATCAAAAAGGTATACACCCATCAATATGAGGATACAGGGAACTGGCCGCAATGGTTCATGTTCGATAGCTACAACCGCATCCAAAGTGAAGAGAGCCATGGAGACATCATCGTTTGGCCACTTAAAGTGTTAAGTGATTACCTGACGATCACAAAAGATTACTCCATCTTAGAAGAAAAGGTTCCTTACACGGTTCGTGGTGCTTTCACTTTCACAGAAGAAAAAGCTACTGTGTTGGAACATGCGAAAAAAGAAATTCAATATATCAAGGATCACTTCCTACATGATACATTCTTATCTTCCTATGGGGATGGAGACTGGGATGACACGCTACAGCCAGCAAATGCCCAACTGAAGCAATACATGGTATCGAGTTGGACCGTTTCCTTGACATACCAAGTATTGAACACTCTTTCCAAAGCACTTGAGGAAGTATTGACAGATGAAGCAGAAGATCTAAAGGCTTTGGCGAAAGGAATTGAAATCGACTTTAACAAATACATGCTTGCATCTGATGTAATCCCTGGTTTTGTCTACATGGAAGAACAGGACAAACCGGAATTGATGGTACACCCTGAAGATACGAAAACTGGCATTCATTATCGTTTGCTGCCGATGACTCGCAGTATGATCAGCGAACTATTGACACCAGAACAGGCGAAAGCACACTTTGAGCTTATTAAGAAAGAGTTGTACTGCCCAGATGGCGTCCGTCTTATGAACCGCCCTGCAAACTATGCAGGTGGTGTCAGCACTCACTTCAAACGTGCAGAACAAGCAGCAAACTTCGGTCGAGAAATCGGCTTGCAATATGTTCACGCACATATCCGTTACGTGGAAGCGATGGCCAAGCTCGGGAAGACCGATGAAGTGTGGAATGGCTTGAATACAATCAACCCAATCAACATCCAGAAGGCAGTGCCAAACGCAGAGCGACGTCAAAGCAACGCTTACTTCAGCTCTTCTGATGGCCAGTTCAACGACCGTTATGAAGCACAAGAGCAATTCGGCAAACTGCGCGACGGTTCTGTAAAAGTAAAAGGCGGCTGGAGAATCTATTCCAGCGGACCTGGAATCTACATGAACCAATTGATCTCCAACTGCCTTGGCATCCGTTTCCAATCTGGAGACCTTGTAGTGGACCCTGTGCTTCCGGAGGATCTTGACGGTTTGACATTTACGTATAAAGTAAACGGACAAGATGTGACATTCATCTATCACCTTGGACAGAATCATAAAAAAGTACTTGTTAATGGAACAGAGGTTGCAGGAAAAGCGACTGCGAACCGCTATCGTGAAGGTGGTTTCGTAATTGGTAAAGAACTACTGGACCAACAGCTTTCCCATGGCGAGAATAAAATTGAGGTATACTTATAGGAAAAGGCAAATACGGCGTAGCAAGACTGCGCCGTATTTCTTCATGAGGAGCAGATAAGATGGAAAAAATGAAAGCAGGCATCATTGGAACCGGCACCATTAGCGGAATTTACTTAGAAGCACCATCCAAGTTTACTATATTAGACATCGTCGCAGTGGCGGATCTTGACATAGAACGGGCAAAAATCAGGGCAAAGGAGTTTCAAATCGAAAAGGTTTATACGGTGGCTGAAATGCTTGAGGATCCTGAAATTGACATGATCATCAACCTTACTATCCCAAAAGCCCATTATGAGGTGACACTTGCGGCACTTGAAGCTGGCAAGCATGTTTTCGTGGAAAAGCCACTTACACTAGATGTGGAGGAAGGCAGGAAAGTACTGGAGCTTGCCAAGCAAAAAGGGCTCCGTGTAGGATCTGCACCAGATACGTTCCTTGGTGCGGCATTACAAACATGCCGGAAGCTGATTGATGATGGAGCGATCGGGCGTCCGCTTGGTGCTACCGGCTTTATGCTAAATGGCGGCCCAGAAGGCTGGCATCCCTCCCCAGATTTTTATTATCAAAAAGGGGGTGGGCCGATGTTTGATATGGGTCCATATTATCTCACCGCTTTTATTCACTTACTGGGACCGATCAAGCGAGTAACAGGCTCAGCGCAGTCGGGCTTTACAGAAAGAACGGTGACCAGAAGCGAAGACTATGGGCGCAAGCTACCAGTTGAGACTCCTACGCATGTGGCAGGCATTTTGGATTTTGAAAGCGGGGCAGTCGGAACCCTTGTGACAAGTTTCGATGTATTCGGCGGAACAGAGCATCCTTGCATCGAAATTCATGGTACAAAAGGAACATTGAGTGTGCCAGATCCAAACAATTTTGGTGGTACTGTCAGACTTCGGGAAGCAGGATCCCATTCGTTCAAGGAAACGCCACTTTCCCATCACTATGCAGAGAACAGTCGGGGAATCGGTGCAGCGGAAATGGCACACGCCATTAAGGAAGGCCGTCCACATCGCGCAAATGGAGAATTGGCACTCCAAGTACTTGAAGTGATGCATGCTATACATGCGTCCTCCACAAAGGGCGTCCATGTCGATATAAAAAACAGATGCGAGCGACCAGCAGCACTCCCGATGGGGATGGTCCTGTAAAAGCAGGAAGTGTCCATTATAATAGGGAAACTATTGATTTATGAAAATGTTTACATTATGCTAGAAGAAGGAGATTGAAACGTTTCGAAGGGGAGTTGGATCAGGATAGATCCGCTTTCATGAGGGGGTAAAAAAGTGGCAACAATCAAAGATGTGGCAAAGCTTGCTGGAGTGGCTGTTTCAACAGCTTCCTATGCGCTGAACAATGTAAATAAAGTCAGCCCGGCGACCATGAAAAAAGTGCAGGAAGCCGCAAGGGAACTGAACTATTTTAAAAATGGCTTTGCCTCTGACCTAAAAAGAACAAAAACAAACACAATAGCACTCATATTACGGGATCTTTCCGGTCCTTTCTATTCTGAGCTCATCAAAGGGGTACAGGAAGTATCCATGACAAATGGCTACGACTTGATAGCATGCAGCTCTGTTGGAGGAGCGCAATCCACTGCAGCAAAATTTTTAAAAGAAAAACGGGTGGATGGTGCGATCATCCTCGCCCATAATATAACCAATGATATTGTGCTAGAATCGGCACGTGAAGGATTTCCAATTGTAGTGCTTGATCGGAAGCTTAATCATGAGTTTGTGTATCAGGTGGAAGTGGACAACATCCATGGCGGATATGCGGCCACGGAATACTTAATCAACAAAGGCCACCGTGAAATAGGATATGTTAGCGGGCCTTTAAATTCCCATGATAACCAAATGCGCTATGATGGTTATATGGGTGCATTAAAGGACTACGGCATCAAGTTCCAAAACAAATGGAAGGTGTTCGGGGACTTTACGCGTGAAGGTGGTTACCGGGCAACGAAAATGCTGATCGCGCAACGCCAGCTTCCTGAAGCCATTTTTTATGCCAATGACGAGATGGCAATCGGCGGTTTGCAAGCATTCAAAGAAAACAAAATCAGCGTGCCCGACGATGTTTCCATCATCGGATATGACGATATCCAGTTGGCTGAATATGTGAACCCTCCGCTTACGACGGTAAGACAGCCCAAGTATGAGGTCGGGGCGTTAGCGGTCCATGTGGTGTTCCAAGCATTGGCAAAAGAGGATACAGTGGAAAATTATTATAATCTATCCACCGAGATTGTGGAACGCAAGTCGGTAAAGTAAAATAGAGGAATGGCCTTTTCTGTCATTAAGTGACGGGAAAGGCTTTTTTTATGGTCACTAAAGAATCAAGTCGGAATTTTACAATCTAGTTCGGACTTTAACATTGAAAACGCTTTATTATCCATTTATAATGTAGGAGAGTTGTCTTGAAACGTTACATGTACTGCAATATGGAAACGTTCCCACACAACTGACCACAACCAATTAATAGAGTTAGAGATTTTGCAAAAATAGAAGTAACCTAGCTGATGATTGGAGCGAAAGGCGAAGACTCCGGCGGGAGGTAGCGGTAGGTGGAGACCCCGCAACGAAGTGAGGAGGCTCCAGCAGCGCCCCGCGGAAAGCGAAGCCTGGCGCGGAAATCAGCAGCGGTGTAACCCAAATAGACTGGTAGCAAAGAAAGGGGCAACAAACAATGATCAGAGTGACAGTATGGAATGAAAACCGACATGAACAAACAAACGAAAAAGTGAGAGAAGTATATCCAGAAGGCATTCACGGTGCCATCGCTTCCTTCCTAAAAGAAGAAAACCATGAAGTAAGAACCGCCACATTGGACGAGCCAGAGCACGGACTTACCGAAGAAGTATTGAACAACACAGATGTTCTTTTATGGTGGGGCCATGTCGCGCATGACGATGTGAGCGATGAGATCGTTACTCGCGTAAAAAATAGAGTACTAGACGGAATGGGATTGATCGTTCTTCACTCTGGTCATTTCTCTAAAATTTTCAAAACATTGATGGGTACGACATGTGACCTGAAATGGAGAGAAGCAGACGAAAAAGAGCGCATCTGGGTAGTATCACCAGGCCATCCAATCGCAGAAGGAATCGGGGAGCACATCGATATCGAGCGCGAAGAAATGTATGGAGAGCATTTCGATATTCCAGATCCGGACGAGCTAGTATTTGTGAGCTGGTTTGAAGGCGGAGAGGTATTCCGCAGCGGTTGCACATACAAGCGCGGGAGAGGGAAAGTATTCTACTTCCGTCCAGGCCATGAAACATACCCGACTTACTATCATGAAAAAGTACAAAAAGTTATCAGCAATGCCGTTAACTGGGCAAAACCGACTACGATCGGTGATGTATATTACGGAAATGCAAAACCATTAGAAGAAATCAAAAGCAAATAAGGGGGACAACAAAATGAAATTACGAGTTGGAGTAGTAGGATGCGGAAGTATCGCTAAGCACCGTCATATACCGGAGTACCACGCAAACCAGAACGTGGAGATTGTGGCATTTTGTGATGTCGTGAAAGAGCGCGCGGAGCAAGCTGTTGAAACATATGGCGGGAAAGCTTATGAAAGCTATCAAGAAATGATTGACCGTGAAGAATTGGATGTTGTGAGTGTATGCACACCAAACTATCTGCATGCCCCTGTATCCATCTATGCTTCCAAAGCTGGTGCACACGTTTTATGTGAAAAGCCGATGGCCACATCAAAAGAAGAAGCGGATGAGATGATTGCTGCAGCGAAAGCGTCTGGCAAAAAGCTGATGATCGCGCACAACCAACGTTTTGTTCCATCCCACCAAAAAGCAAAACAACTGATTGAAAGCGGCGAAGTAGGTAAAATTTACAGCTTCCGTACAGCATTTGGACACCCTGGACCAGAAGGCTGGAGTGTGGACGGAAAAGACAGCTGGTTCTTCCGTAAAGAAGAAGCATTCATCGGTGCGATGGGAGACCTTGGTGTGCATAAGTCCGACTTGATGCGCTACCTTTTAGGGGAAGAAATCGTGGAAGTGGGAGCGTTCATCGAAACGTCTTCCAAAGAAAACACAGATGTGGACGATACGGCAGTTTGTGCGCTAAGAACGGAAAGCGGAATTGTTGGAACACTTGCGGCTAGCTGGTCTTACAAGCGTGAAGATAACTCCACAATCATCTATGCGGAAAAAGCCGTTCTTCGTCTTGAAGACGATCCGACCCATTCTTTAGTCGTACAATACGCAACAGGTGAGACAGTTCGCTATGAATTAGGCAAAATCCAAAGCAATGATGCAGGCGGACAAACTGGTTCCCATGTGATCGACCATTTTGTAGCAAGCATCCTTGAAGATAAAGAAGTACTTGTAGACGGAAATGAAGGAAAGAACTCCTTGATGGTTATTTTAGGGGCGCTTGAGTCCAATGAAACGAAGAAGATCGTCAACATCCAAAACGAATTGAACTAAGGAGCGTGAACACAAATGAAACTAGGCGTATTTACCGTCCTTTTTGCAAATAAACCTTTCACGGAAATGCTTGATTATGTGAAAGCATCAGGTCTGGATGCAGTGGAAATCGGTACAGGCTGCTACCCTGGAAACAACCATTGTCCTTTGGATACCCTTTTAGAGGACGAAGGGGCACGCAATGCGTATATGGAGGAAATCCATTCCCGCGGCTTGCAAATCAGTGCATTCAGTTGCCACGGTAACCCCATTTCACCTGATGAGGCTTTTGCAAAAGAATCACATGAAACCTTACTAAAAACAATTGACCTTGCTGCTTTGACAGGAGTGGAAGTGGTGAACTGCTTCTCCGGCGTTCCTGGTGACAGCGAGACGGCAAAAGCGCCAAACTGGCCTGTTGCACCTTGGCCAAATGAGTATGGCGACGTCCTGACTTGGCAGTGGGAAACAAAGCTTATCCCTTACTGGAAGGAAGTAGGGAAGTACGCAGAAGAGCGTAACATCAAAATCGGTCTTGAACTACACGGCGGATTCTTGGTGCATACGCCACACACTATGTTGAAACTTCGTGAATTAACGTCTCCTGCAATCGGCGCAAACCTCGATCCAAGTCATCTTTGGTGGCAAGGGATCGACCCTGTTGCAGCAATCAAAATCTTAGGAAAAGCTGGCGCCATCCATCATTTCCATGCAAAAGACACATACATCGATCAGGACAACGTGAACATGTACGGCTTAACGGACATGCAGCCATACGGCGAAGTCCAAACCCGTGCATGGAGCTTCCGTTCTGTCGGATGCGGCCATAGTGTTCAAGAATGGTCCGACATGATGAGTGCATTGCGTACGTACGGTTATGATTATGTCGTAAGCATCGAGCACGAAGACCCAATCATGTCGATTGAAGAAGGCTTTGCCCGTGCGGTATCAAACCTTCAATCTGTATTGATCAAAGAACAACCTGCTGATATGTGGTGGGTGTAAGTTTTAGCTATTGTGAACAAGCAACCAACGATCTTGGTTGCTTGTTTTCATAAGGCTCTTTGTTGCTATTCACTAGTAAAAAGTCGTCAGTTGGCCTTTCTACAGCTTAGATACTTTAATAAATGCAGCAGTAAATTCAGTATTGCAGGGAAAAGAATAAGGTATATAAAGGTTGGTTCATAGGGAAGTAAAAAAAGTAAACGGAATGAACCAAAAATAAGGAGGCGGATGAGGATGAAACACAAGATTGCTGCACAACTATATACAGTACGTGATTTTTTGGAGAAAGATTTTATCGGCGTATTAAAAGAATTAAAAGACATGGGCTTTGCGGGTGTCGAAATGGCAGGACTATACGGCCATGATCCAAAGGAAATCGCAGCTGCTTTGAACGAATTGGAGTTGTCCGTTGCTGGCATGCACGTAGGGGTGGATCGATTACGCAACGAGCTTCCTGCCGTGTTGGATGAAGCAGAGCTATTCGGAACGAAGCACCTTGTCATGCCATATGTGGTGGAAGAGGACCGAACGGAGGAATATTATGTTTCTCTGAAGGCTGAATTGAACGAGCTTGCTCCTGTACTGAAAAAAGACGGCTACACGATCAGCTATCATAACCACGATTTTGAGTTTGAGAAAGAAATAGATGGAAAGGTAGTCTTGGAATATCTCCTTGAGCCAAGTGCTGATAACTTGCTGCATGCCGAATTGGATGTTTATTGGGTAACAAAAGCAGGTCGTGATGTTTTGGACTTCTTGTCCCCTTTAGCAGGTCGCGTTCCAACGTTACATATGAAGGATATGGCACCTGGTGAGGAAGGAAGCTTTGCAGAAGTAGGTACAGGTGTCATCGACTTTGAACCGGTATTGCGCTGGGGAGAAGAGAATGGGGTCCAATGGTACATCATTGAGCAGGATGTGTGTCCAGGGAATCCATTGGACAGCTTGCGTGTGAGTATTGGGAATCTTAAAGGGATGATGGAGAAAATTTAATTTTAAGTGTAACAGGTGGCCGCCGGGGGAAGGGGGCTGCCTGTTTTTTGCGGTTTTGGGAAATCGGCACGAACTTGGTGGATTTTGGCACGAACTCGGGGCGTTTTCGCACCAACTTACCTCATTTCGGCACCAACTCACCCTGTTTCCGCACGAACTCGACTAAATCACAACAAAAATGCCCAGATACCTTGCTCCTATAAGGGGGAAAGGGTACCTGGACACCTGTTTTATGTGAAATAGACCACTAAATGATCATCAATTTTCCCATGTTTCTTCGAAGTAATTAACATTCTTGAAGAATCAACCTCTTTCACATGATAATCTTCATTCTCCAGCACAGCCCTGGTGGTTTCCAAGAGAATGCTGTCACTGCTTTGAGTTAATCGGAAGGCAATGGAGTCAGCGTTAACCTCCATAATTTCAGCAGTCGAATAAACTATTTTCACTCCCGTTTCCTCCAACGTAACATTCATCGGAAGCATCACACCATCTTTACTTTGCAAGGTGAACGTACGGGCATCCAAGAGCTTGTCATCCTCTAACTGAAGCTGAATGTCCTTCTCAAATCCATCCAAATTCAACAGATGAATAAAGCGCTCATCGCCATTAGAAACAGAAGTTGAGAATATCCCATGGTACTCTGAGTCATGGGTTAGACCCGCAACCGCACCAAGTCGCTCAAGTGCCGTTTTGAAAAGGTCGATATCACAGCGATATGCCGTGGCAAGCACGATAGCACGCCCCTCCCCAACCTTCGCGTCAAAACCACAAACATCATCCGATTCCGTGACACGCATGATGGCTTCTGCGTCAGCACCAAGCTTAAATGTTTGGGTAAAATAAGTGCGGATCTCAGGTCGATCGGCTGCCCATCTGTCTGCTGTTAAGGACATAAAACGCCCGTGTTCATTGAATGTTACGCATAAAGGCTTCACCCCAAGCGCATCAGCTAACACAGTGAAAGACTTGCCTTCCATATCAAAAGTCGGTACCTCCCCATACAATAGAATTGCTCCACCGCGCTTCAAATACTCCGCCAATTTCACTTGGACCGCCCTATCCATGTAGCGGGCAGAAGGGAGTACAAGTACCTTGGTCACTTCAGGGTCCAATTCTTTATTTTGCACATCCACGGAACTGAAACGGTAACTTGCAAGCAACATGGCTCTCGCAACGATCTCCCATGCGCCTGCCCCGCGATGCATCGTAATATTGTCGACGATCTCCCTCATTTTCGTACTATCGGGGTAGCGATATTCGGTCATATAATAGTCCGGAATAAACGCAAAGGCAACAGAATCTCGATCCTCATCCATTGCAGCGAGCTTATCCCCAACCGCCATCATCGTTTTGATGGAGCGTGCCATGCGTGGGAAGGTGTAGTTCAGCTTACCCTCTGGATTGACTGGTGCTGCAAAACCGTGACGCTCTCCAGTGGAAGCGATGCGGCCGTTCCCATCGCCAACTGCTTCCTCCATTTTATAGTTATATCCGCCGGTAAACAGGTAATAGTTGATCAGACGATTTCCCTGTGCCACACACATTCTTGTTTTGAAATCGGCAGCAGAAACATCGTAGCGACCACCATAGGTTTCTCCAAAATTGCCATCCCCACAGTTAAACTCGACGCTAGTCAGTGGCTGATCAGGATTGTGTACAGCATCCATAAAACCATTGATTAAGTAAAGATCTTGGAATGATTCCATATCTAAATCCCCAAAGTAGATGTCAGACCCAGACAAGTATCCATCGCCTTGTGTATAGGATTCATAAAGCTGAGAGATACCTATTGGATACGTCAACCCGCGGCCCCCACCTGTTCCATGGATATTGACAATGAAAGGCACATCCTTCACACCGAACTCTTCAGCAAACTCGCGCAAAATAGCAACATAACGGGCAAAGCGATCTCTCATGTAATGGCCAAGGTCGCGCATTAGTTCCGCTGCATACTCTTCCTTAGGAGAACGGATGCCAATGATCCTTTCAGATGCAACTTTCAAATTAAATGGATATCGCTGCTTTAACTCCGACTCTTCATAAACTTCTTTTAACCAGCGAGTAAAGTCCTCCAACAACTGTTCCGTCAAATCAGGGCAGTTGCTGACCCAAGAAAGCATCCCGATTTCATTATCAAGCTGCACTCCGATGATATTCCCACCGTTTGTGTGCAAACGTGGAGCGAGTATTGCCATCACAGCCTCATACCACTTTTTCGTTTCTTTTAGGAAGTTAGGAGCCAAGTAATCAAGTGTTGGTGTGGTTGCTGTATTCCCATCCCACCCAACTGGAACGATTTCGGGGTGCTTCTCGGCTACCCAATGGGGTATTCCTTCATTTTTCATTTCTGCCATGATGAATGGACCTGGTCTTGCAAAGAAATATAGATCATTTTCGGCACAGAGGTCGATAAATGCACCTAAGTCCAGTTCCGGTCGAGTATGGCCGTCCAGATCCACCTTTCCTTCAACAGGTTCATGGCACAGCCAAGGGATATACGTTGCCACGGCATTACAGCCTGCATCCTTCAATTTATGGATTCGATCCTGCCAATCTTTTCGTTCCAACCGGTAATAATGTATTTCTCCGCACATAATGAGTACGGGTTTATCATCTATGAGTATCTGTTTGTTTTTTATTACAATCATGTCTCTTCATCCCCTCTAAAATAAATAGAAAAGCGCTTACAAAAACACTTAAATCGAAACGTTTCGCTAGTTAATATACAAGATTAATCCTACCACATATGAGTGTCTGTTGAAACGATTTTATTTAAGAGGGATACTATTCTAAGGTATAGAAGGGACTAACTAACCGCATTTTATATAATGACTTTGTTTAAACATACTGTTGATTTTAGCAGCAACCTAGCTGTAGATTGGAGCAATAGGCAAAGAATCCAGCGGGAGGGTAGCGACAATTTTGAGATCCCGCAGGGCGTAGCCCGAGGAGGCTCAAGGTCGCCCCGCGGAAAGCGAAGCCTAGTGAGGAAATCAACTGCGATGTTTTACAGAACTATTTAATAAGGAAGAAAAAGATTTCTTTCTAAAAGGGTTGACAATATACCCTTAGGGGTATAATATATGAGCATAGACATTGTTACTACATCATTTTCAACAGGAGGTGCATGTCTGTAATGGAATATACAAACCAAATGAAGAATCGTTTGAAGCGTGCCGAAGGGCAAATCAGGGGAGTTCTTCATATGATGGAGCAAGGTGAAGATTGCCGAGATGTGGTATCACAATTAAATGCAGCAACTACTGCAATTGAACGTGCCATTGGCGTCATCGTAAGTACAAACTTGGAGCAATGCGTCCGAGAAAATGTACTAAAAGGTGAAGAGACCAGCGAAATGGTGCAACAAGCAGTTGATCTCCTCATTAAAAGCAGGTAGTAAAAAAAGTACTTGATAATATACCTTAAGTGGTATATTATAGAGTTATTGATACCCACTAGGGTATTTGGATGAAAGGTTGCATCATATTTTTTTATATGTTATTATACCCCTAAGGGTATTCAAGTAAACTCATTATTTTTTTTGAAGTAAAATATACCCTACCAGGTATAAAGATATAAACAATATTTTTTTAGTAAAATAAATACCCCCAGGGGTAAAAATCAGGAGGAATTACACATGAATGTAAACAAAGTATTAGACGCAAAAGGATTAGCTTGCCCAATGCCATTGGTGAAAACGAAGAAAGCTTTAAATGAAGTCAACAGCGGTGAGATTTTAGAGGTTATCACGACAGATAAAGGTGCGAAGACTGACCTTACTGCATGGTGCAAAGCAACTGGAAACGAGCTATTAGACATGAAAGAAGAAAACGACGTATTTACTTTCTATATTAAAAAAGCGT
The DNA here is from genome assembly GCF_021991925.1 of Sutcliffiella horikoshii. Taxonomy (GTDB): domain Bacteria; phylum Bacillota; class Bacilli; order Bacillales; family Bacillaceae_I; genus Sutcliffiella_A; species Sutcliffiella_A horikoshii_F. Next base: position 649,957 of record NZ_RXZI01000002.1, read on the forward strand.
AACGCCAGATATAACAATAAACAAAGGGAGAGGATCTTAACATGGAAAAGAAAAAAACAACGATTGTACTTTTCAGCGGTGACTATGACAAAGCGATGGCAGCCTATATTATTGCGAACGGTGCTGCAGCTTATGATCACGAAGTAACAATATTCCACACATTCTGGGGCTTAAATGCACTTCGTAAAGAGGAGCTTGTTCCTGTAAAGAAAAACTTTATTGAAAAAATGTTCGGCAAAATGATGCCACGAGGGGCTAACAAGTTGCCATTATCCACAATGAACATGGCTGGCATGGGTCCGAAAATGATTAAAGGCATCATGAAAAAGCATAACGTTCAATCTTTACCAAGCTTGATTGAAATGGCAAAAGAACAGGATGTTAAACTTGTAGGCTGCCAAATGACAGTGGACTTACTTGGCTTGAAGCACGAAGAAATGATCGACGGTATCGAGTACGCAGGGGTTGGCGCTTATTTAGGCGATGCTTCTGAAGGTAATGTCAACTTATTTATCTAAAAGGAGTGTGGCTTGATGGAGTTTCTTCCTTATATCTTAATGGGGCTGGCAGCGGCCTTTCTTATTAGCAGAATGAAGCCGACTGCTGGCGTCCGTCAGATAACTACAACTGAATTAAAACAGGAATTAAACGATAAGAACAAACAATTCATTGATGTTCGCACACCGATGGAATACAAAGGGAATCACATACGACAGTTTCAGAATATCCCGTTGAACACCATTGGAAACAGCATGAATAAACTTTCTAAAGACAAAGAGACAATTGTGATCTGCCAAAGCGGCATGCGCAGTAATGCGGCCGTGAAGCAATTGAAAAAAGCAGGGTTCACCAAACTTGCCAATGTAAAAGGTGGCATGAATGCCTGGTAATTTTAAATAAAAAAGGAGTTGTCAAACATGAAAGAGATTACACCACAGGAATTAGAAGCAAAGCTTGCTGCAGGGGAGCAGTTATCCATTATAGATGTACGTGAAGCAGAGGAAGTGGCTGCAGGTAAGATTCCACAAGCGGTGAACATCCCGTTAAGTTTATTAGAATTCCGAACGCAAGATATCGATAAGTCTAAAACACATTTCATGGTTTGCCGTTCAGGTGGAAGAAGTGGAAAGGCCTCCATGTTCTTAGCAGCCCAAGGTTTTGAAGTCATTAACATGGTTGGCGGAATGCTAGAGTGGGAAGGTAACGTAGAATAATATTATTTTCGAAAAAGGAGATGACCTACTGATGAATGTAAACTTGACTGTAGACGCAAAAGGATTGGCATGTCCAATGCCGATTGTGCGTACAAAAAAGGCGATTGACCAAATTGAATCCGGAGAAGTTTTAGAAGTACTTGCTACCGATAAAGGTTCCAAAGCAGATATCAAAGCATGGGCAGATAAAATCGGCCATCAATATTTAGGAACGCTTGAAGAAGGCGATGTACTGAAGCATTATATTCGTAAAGCAAGATCAGAAGAGGAAAAAGAGGAGCAAAACTATCCTCATGTTGCAACGAATGAAGAATTAGCTGGGAAATTAGAAACAGGCATTACAGTACTTGACGTCCGTGAACCAGCCGAGTATGCATTCGGACACATTCCTGGTGCAGTATCCGTTCCATTAGGTGACCTGGAAGGTGGCATTGCTGATTTAGACAAGGAAAAAGAAACGTATGTTGTTTGCCGTACAGGAAGCCGCAGTGATATGGCTGCACAAAAATTAACAGAACTAGGTTTTACAAATGTAAAGAATGTTGTTCCAGGAATGAGCAAGTGGGAAGGTCCTACAGCTTAACGACTATCTAAATTTTTTTAAAATAAATTATACCATAGGGGGTATTTATTCATGTTAAACGCAATGACTGCAAAAGATGTAACGAAAAAGATTTTGGCTAATGAATCATTATTTATTTTAGATGTGCGAAACGAAGATGCATTTGCTGATTGGAAAATTGAAGGCGCATCTGTTGAGCATAAGAATGTACCTTACTTTGAATTGATGGATGGCGTAGAAGAAATCTTAGACCAAATTCCATCAGAAAATGTGTTAGTTGTTTGTGCCAAAGAAGGTTCTTCTATCTTTGTTGGTGAGATGTTAGTGGAAGCTGGCGTGAAAAATGTTTCTTACTTGCAAGGCGGAATGAAGGCTTGGAGTGAGTACTTGGAGCCAGTTAAGGTAGCAGATCTTAAGGGCGGCGGTACATTGTGGCAGTTCGTTCGTATCGGAAAAGGCTGCTTATCCTACCTAGTTGAATCTGATGGTTCTGCAATGATCATTGATTCCACGCGTATGGTGGATCAATACATTTCATTCGCTGAGGCTAAGGGATTAAAAGTGGTACATGTGGCTGACACGCACTTGCATGCCGACCATATTTCAGGTGGACGCATGCTTCGTGAAGCAACAAATGCAACGTACTGGTTACCTCCAAAGGATGCAGAAGAAGTAACGTTCGATTATGCAGCACTTGAAGATGGAGTGGAAATCACAGTGGGTACGACAAAGGTTGCTGTACAGGCGATTTACTCTCCTGGTCACACAATCGGAAGTACATCATTCGTAGTGGATAACCGTTTCTTGTTAAGCGGTGACATCCTATTCGTAGAATCCATCGGCCGTCCGGACCTTGCCGGTAAAGCAGAGGACTGGGTAGCGGATCTACGCGAAACACTTTACTCTCGTTACAAAGGGTTGTCAGATGATTTAGTTGTGTTACCTGCTCACTTCGGTACAATGTCCGAAGTTGGTGAAGGTGGCCTTGTGGCAGCACGTCTAGGTGACCTGTTTGAAAATAATGCAGGCCTGAACATCGAAGACGAAGCGGAATTCCGCAAACTCGTTTCCGAAAACCTGCCACCACAACCAAACGCATACCAAGAAATCCGTCAACTAAACATGGGCAAAATCAACCCAACCGAAGACGAACAACGCGACATGGAAATCGGTCCAAACCGATGCGCGGTGCACGGATAAAAAAATTGTGAAGAGGGGTCAGACCCTCAAAGGTATTCCGCCCTTCGTGTCGAAGGGCGGAAAAATTCATTAAAGGGGAGTTATCCATAAATAATGGTCCCCCAGTTAATTGTAGTGCAGGATGTGAGACTCCGGCGGGAGGTAGCGGTAGGTTGAGACCCCCGAGCGTTGTGAGGAGGCTCAAGCACCGCCCCGCGGAAAGCGAACATCCGGAACGGAAATTAACTGAGTAATATGCAACACCGTACTAGGTAGACCTAGAAGGAGGGATGCTTTATGGAAATTGATATTATGTGGCTTTTAGCTTTGTTTGCGATAGGTTTCATCGGGTCGTTTGTGTCGGGGATGGTGGGTATTGGTGGTTCGATCATCAAGTATCCAATGCTTTTATATATTCCACCGATGCTAGGGCTTACTGCGCTTACGGCGCATGAAGTTTCCGGTGTAAGTGCGGTTCAGGTGTTTTTCGCCACCATTTCAGGTGTATGGGCCTACCGCAAAGGCGGCTATCTAAATAAAGGTCTTATCATTTATATGGGAGTAAGTATCCTGATTGGTAGTTTTATCGGAGGATATGGTTCCCGCCTCATGAGCGCTGATGGTATTAATATGGTTTACGGTATTCTTGCACTTATAGCTGTTATTATGATGTTCGTTCCTAAAAAAGGCATTGATGAAATACCGTTAGATCAAGTTACCTTCAATAAAGCGCTGGCTGCGATCCTTGCATTTATCGTCGGTATCGGATCGGGTATTGTGGGAGCTGCTGGGGCATTCCTGCTCGTACCGATCATGCTTGTGGTACTGAAAATCCCTACACGCATGACGATTGCGACGTCACTTGCAATCACCTTTATCTCTTCCATCGGTAGTACCGTCGGGAAGGTCACTACAGGCCAGGTCCTATTGGTACCAGCAATCGTCATGGTCATCGCGAGTATCATTGCGGCACCAATCGGCGCAAAGCTTGGACAGAAGATGAATACGAAAGTGTTGCAGTGGATTTTGGCGTTACTGATTTTAGCGACAACTATCAAAATCTGGTTGGATATTATATAAAAGAAAGAACTAACTCTTTGAAAAATGGAGTTAGTTCTTTTAGTGTGTAGACAAAAAGAATATGCAATACCCATGGCAAGGCCACTGAAAAACCTAATAACATACCTTTTAGATGATTTCTAGCTGTTGTTTGAAGCAATAGGCGAAGACTCCAGCGGGAGGGTAGCGACAATGTTGAGACCCCGCAGGGCGTAGCCCGAGGAGGCTCAAGGTCGCCCCGCGGAAAGCGAAGCCGTTTGCGGAAATCAACAGCGGTATGAAACATATCTTTAAAAATAATGTAGTTTTTCAGTGGCCTCGGCGCAAGCCGAGGAGGCTCCCGGAGCGCCCGTAACCAACATCAATAAATAAATGCAAATCTGAAGATAATTATAAAGAACTAACTCTTTAAAAATGGAGTTAGTTCTTTTTCATTTAAAAACATTTCTATGGTTGCGGATTAAATGTACCAGCCAAAATTTCCCCATTCAAATCTTGCTCATGTATAATGAAACCAACGACTTAAAAAGAAGGTTGCCTTGGTATGCTTGATACATTGATGTTTTTTTATTTGGTCGTCCCACTTGTCCATTTGATTCATGAGGCAGGTCACGTGAGTATGGCAAAACTGTATAAGGTGAAAAACACGGAGATTGGGATTGGAGTAGGCCCGAAGATCTTGGATTTCTATTTTAAGGGAACACGCATCCAGCTTAACATCATCCCTTTCTTGGGAGGGTACTCTACTAATGCACATACAGGAAAGTTGTCAAAGAAAGAGATAGCTTTGATTTCCTTTGGTGGGCCTCTTTTTAACTTACTTTCCATTGTTTTGATGCTACCATTTTGGACTCCATTCCAGTTTTCTTTTTCAGCTTTGTTTGTCTATTTCAGCCTCTGGATTGGCATTGTCAATCTTATTCCATTTAAATTAGGAGAAAAACGATCGGACGGCTGGCAGATTGCTTCTTCCCTGATAAAGTTTAAAAAAAGATAGATTGGGAGTGATAGAATGAACTATTTTATCGTCACAGGCTCTTCCAAAGGACTTGGAGAAGCTACAGTAAAACTACTATTAAAAGAAAACCATCATGTGATATGCATTGCTAGAAATGAAAATAAGGATCTAGAAAAGATAGCAAAAGAGAATGGCGCAGAAATTACTTTCTTACAAGAAGATTTGAGCAAGCATGAACGGGTGACCGGTATTGTTCAATATCTTTTAGCCAAAATGGAAGAAGATAATCAGGTGGAGGGAATATACTTGGTTAACAATGCGGGAATGGTCGACCCGATAAAGCCTGCTGGGAAAGCGGAGGAGACCGCGATGACCAAAGCAGTTCAACTCAACCTCCTTACACCGATGCTGATGACAAATGAATTCATCCGGCTGACGGAGGAATGGACCTGCAAAAAGGTAATTGTCAATATCAGTTCCGGTGCAGCAAATCGTCCAATCCATGGTTGGAATACCTACTGCACAACAAAGGCCGGGCTAGATATGTTCACGAAAACGGTGGGACTCGAGCAAAGTCAAGCTGAACATCCGGCAACCATCCTCTCTTTTTCGCCAGGGGTCATGGATACAGGGATGCAAGGTGTCATCCGTAGCTCTGACAAAAAAGATTTCAGTAATGTGGAAACGTTCAAATCCTACCATGAAGAGGGGCAATTAAGAAGTCCCGAGTTTGTAGCCGAGAAAATGATTGAACTACTATCATCAGATAATGTAGAAAATGGAAAAGTTTATGATATAAAAGAATTCCTCTAAGAAGCGCACTTATCGGTGTGCTTTTCTTGCATCTAAAAGGAGATACCCTTTCTCTCGAGATTGATGGGGAAGTGCTGGAATTCAAAAATCACTAGATATAGGTGACCGTTTCTCTCATGCTTGCTGAGGGGGACGGTTCTTTTATTTCAGATATTACGACTTCATTTTGTTAATATATTCCTTAATGTGACAAAAAACCTATTATTCTGATTATTTTTGAAACTATTGCACTATTCAGTGTAGCAAATTAGGTTAATATGTCGTATGTCCACTTTTATGAACGTCCTGCATAATAAAGTTGGAGTTGTTAGACTTTAAAGAATTTTTACAATTACTTTACTGCAAAACAACAATGCGTTTACACAGCTCACGTATATTGGGAAAGTGTACGACGTCCAACCATAATAAAGGAGGAAAACAAATGCGACATCATTCTAAAAGAGTTGTCATGATTCTATTAGCTTTCATATTAGTATTTTCTAATCTTTTGCCTGCTATGAACATTACAGCTTTTGCGGCAGAAAACCAGTCAACGGCTATTACAGTGGAGCAAGCGATTGCCAATAATAGCGGTACGGCAAATGTAGAGGGGTATATTGTGGGGACGGTTGTGTCCACGACCAATTTTGATTTGGAGGCCCCTTGGTCTCAAGCTACTAATCTAGCTATTGCGGACTCACCGTCAGAGACAGACATTAGAAAAATGCTACCAGTCCAACTACCTAATAATTCTATTAGGACAGCACTAAACCTTGTTGATAATCCGGGTAACTACCACGCAAAAATTCAAATTACTGGTTCACTTGAATCATATTTTTCAGTACCTGGTTTAAAAAGCCCAACCGCTTTCACCATCATCGACGGCGGCCAGGATCCTGAACCTCCAGCAGAACCAGAACTAATCACACTTGCTGAAGCACGCACGAAAAGTGTAGGACAAGAAGTCATCGTTCAAGGTGTTGTCACAGCCGACAATGCAGCAATCGGCGGTGGAAAACTGTCTACTTACATACAAGATGAAACAGCGGGAATCAATTTGTTTTCCAATAGTCTATCAGGTTTCCCTAATCTTGTAGAAGGTCAAAAAGTTGAAGTGAGAGGGAAGATCGCCCTTTATAACGGTCTGCTTGAAATCATGCCGAATGCCAATGGCATTGAAATTTTAGCTGAAAATGAAACACTTCCAGCACCAACACCTATTACTATTGAAGACCTTCAGTCTGCCACTGTGGCGGAGCCTTTAGAAGGCCAGCTTGTAACAGTGACAGGTTATGTTTCCAATAAGCCATCTTCTCCGGCAGGTGGCGGATATAATGTAACATTGACGGATAATGATTTTAATTCCACCACATTACGTGTGATGGAAGGTACGAATGCAATTGATGCATTGGAAGCAGGTAAGTGGTATGAGATTACGGCAATCTTAAGCCAATATAATACGTATCAAATTTTACCAAGAAAAGCGTCCGATATTGTTTTAGCAGCAGAACAACCTGAACCGCCAAGTGCGGCTGGAGAATATCCAGCGGTTGTAGAGCGTGTAACGGATGGCGATACGATACGTATCATTTCTCCATTATTCGGTTCCCAAAGCGTTCGTTATGTAAATATCGACACGCCTGAAACCTATCATTCTATCAAAAACAATCTTGATCAAAATCAGATGGATCATGGAAAACGTGCAACGGCACATATGCAGTCCTTGTTAAAAGCAGGGGACGAGGTCATTTTGAAAATTGGTGATGAGCCGACTGATAATTATGGCCGTATCTTGGCACAGGTTTTACGTAAGTCAGATCGATTAAATACAAACCTTGAAATGGCAAGAGAAGGGTTTGCTGTGACGTATTTCATCTGGCCAGTTGGCCCTGAAGATGAATACAACGAATTCCAGACAGCCGTGAAGGAAGCGAAGGACGCTGGAAAAGGTATTTGGAGTGAAGAAGATCCATTACTCGAACTACCCACTTTCTTCCGTGCTCGTTATGAAAATAACCAATTGAACAAGCCGGTTGGAAACTCTGATACAAAAGAGTATGTACAACCTACAGAGTGGGAACAAGTACCTGTTGAGAAACGCATCTTCTTCTGGAACGAAGCAGAGGCATTGGCAGCTGGCTTCACACCTGCTGAAGATGGAGGAGAAGAGCCAAATCCGAATCCGGGCGAGCTTGTATCCGTCCAGCTTTTAGGAATGAATGACCTACACGGTAAGATTGATCAAACTTATGACTTATCAAGGGACTTTGGCATTGCAGCGGCAGGCCGCATGGATTATGTATCGGCATATTTAAAAGACCGTAGAGAACAGAATCCGAACACGTTGATCGTTCATGCAGGTGACATGATCGGAGGAAGCTCCCCAGTTGCAGCATTGCTTCAGGATGAGCCGGTTGTTGAGATCATGAACGAAATCGGATTTGATATTGGTACTGTTGGTAACCATGAGTTTGACGAGGGTACAGAAGAATTTTTACGTATGGTAAATGGCGGAGACCATCCAGATGGTAAAGGAACAGAAGGATATGAAGGAATGAACTTCCCGAATGTTTGTGCCAACTGCGTCTGGAAAGACTCCGGTGAAACCTTCCTGCCTCCTTATGAAATTTTAGAGGTTGGCGGAGAACAAATCGGTTTTATCGGTGTAAATACAACGGCAACATTGAATATGGTAATCCCGGATGGCATCCAGGATATCACGTTTACGAATGAAATACAGGCAGTAAATGAAGCGACAGAGGAATTGAAAGAGCAAGGAATCAAAGCAATTGTGGTCCTTTCCCATATGCCAGCTTCCCAATCAGGAGAAACGGCTACTGGGGACGCGGCAAACCTTGCCAAAAATGTGGACGATGAAGTGGACGTTATTTTTGCAGCACATAACCACGAAATCGTAAATGCGATGGTGGACAACAAGTTGATTGTCCAAGCATTGGATTATGGAAAAGCATTTTCTGCAGTGGACCTTGAAATTGACCCTGCAACAGGCGATATCGTGAACAAGGAAGCGGAAATTGTATTTGTTGACCAAAGCAAAATGGATCCAGATCCAGTGGTAACGGAAATCCTTACAAACTATGAAAACCGCATTGCCCCTATTTTAAATGAAGTGATCGGGTATGCGGAAGTGGCAATGGAAGGCGGATACGGTGTTCGTGGTGAGATTGGCGACAATGCCCTTGGAAACCTTATCGCAGATGGCATGAAAGCAGAAATGGATGCAGATTTTGCCTTGATGAATGGCGGTGGAATCCGTGACAACCTAAATCAAGGAGACATCACTTGGGGCGAGCTATTCAACATCCAGCCGTTCAACAATGTGTTGATGAAGCTTGAAATAAAAGGTGCAGATTTGTATACGATCATGAATGCACAACTTCAGGCTCCATATGGACCAGACTATAGTATTGCTGGTTTCCACTACACATGGGATGGTTCCACTTACAAAGTGGTAAATATCACGTTCCCAGATGGCACACCGATTGATAAGGAAGCAACATACACAGTTGTAACTAACAACTTTATGGCAACGTCCACAGGAAGCAAGTATCGTCCAATTGGCGAACTTGGCAAAAACCCTGTGACAGGACCGGAAGACTTAGAGGCAACAGTGAACTTTGTACGTAGCTTTGACGGACCGATCAACTATGCAGCAGAAGGCCGCATCTCTGAAGTGGGCGAGCCTGGCGGCGAGATCGGTACAGTCACAATCGCAGAAGCTAGAGAAGCTGCGAACGGCAGTGTGGTAACGATTGAAGGTGTTGTTACGACAACTTCCGGAGCATGGGGCCAAAAAGGATTCTATGTACAGGACGAAACAGCTGGAACGTACGTATTCCAAAATGCTGAGGATGTTGTGCCGGGTGATGTGGTAAAAGTGACAGGTGCAATTGGTTCTTATAATGGAGAGTTCCAGATCAGTTCTTTGACTGCATTTGAAAAGACAGGTACTGCTGATGTGCCTTCAGCTCAAGTAATGACGCCAGCAGAACTTGGAAGCTCTAATGAAGGGGAGCTAGTAGCTGTTGAAGGTGTGGAAATCTCAGAGCTCAAGAGTGTGAACAATTTTGGTACTTTTGAGTTTGTGGCAACAAAGGATGGAGAGTCTGTAGTTGTCCGCGTGGATAACCGTACTGGATTAGTATTCAATGACTTCGCTTTTGAAAATGGAGACCTGGTTACTGTGACAGGTATTTCTGGTAAGTTTAATGAAATAATTCAACTCAAGCCTCGTGGCGCAGCTGATATTGTGGAATTCGAGGAAGACTCCTATGAAGAGCCGGAAGTGAAGTATACGGTGGAGAACAAATTCCTTGATGCAAAAGGAAAAGAATGGAAGAAGCTTGAAAGAAAGTCTGATGTAACAGTAAGCACTACAATTGCTAACCATGTACGCGATACTCGTGCGTTCACGGTTTCCATGGAGCTAGTGGACAAGCATGGCAGAGTGAAACATTCTTCTGAAGAAGCCTACGAAGTGACAGGCGAGAGTGAAGAAGTGTTTAATGTGAACGTTGCAATTCCTGCCAACCATACAGGACAACGCTATACGCTGACGGTAGTGGTGAAGGATGCGGAAGGTACCGTAGTGGAGAGAAGTGAGATTCAATAGTTAGTGTTTTGAAGGGGAGGGCTTTCGGGTCCTCTCTTTTTTTGATGAAAAAAAGCCGGCACACGTTTAGTGCCAGCTCCCACATTATTATTCTTTCTCTAAAAATACTTTCTCAATATCATCCAACATGATGTTCGCTGCAAGTACGCCACCAGCAGTGTTCCATACAGCATCACTTACTTCGTGCACATTACCTGCTTTTGCAACTTCCAGGTTGTTAAATAGAGGATCCTCCAACCATTCGTCTTTGATCTTTGTCGCTTCCCCGTCCCCAGTTTCAAAAGAGAAGTGGAACAGAATGTCGCCATCCATGGCAGGGATTCTTTCTTTTGTTGCATTCATTTCAGCAAAGTCGTCAACATCTTGAGATTCTGGACGTGCAAATCCAAGCTGATCTAGGATGATTCCAGAGAAGGAATCTTTATGATAGATACGGACATCTCCAGCAGTGAAACGAACAATTGATACTTCCTGCTCTTTCTTTTCACCAAGCTGCTCGCTCATTTCAGCAACACGTGAATCGAAGTCGTCCATCACTTTTTTACCTTCTTCTTCTTTGTTCAATGCTTTAGCGTAAAGCTGGAAGTTTTCTTTCCAATCACCCTTTAACGTTTCAGCAAAAACAGTCGGTGCAATCGCATTCAGTTGCTCATATACGTCTTCTTGACGAAGTTTGTTACCGATAATCAAATCAGGCTGTAGTGCAGCGATCGCTTCAAGATTAACCGCACTCTCCGTACCGACAACCTCAACGCCATCCATTTCTGCTTTTATATGGTCATACCAAGTGTCACCTAACCAAGATTGAACAGCTCCGACAGGTTTTACCCCCATGGAAAGCAATGCTTCTGTACCTTCATTTGTCAAAATAACGACACGCTCAGGAGTTCCTTCGATCTCAGCTGTCCCCATTGCGTGCTCCACTTTATAAGAAGTTTCCTCAGACGATGCCTCTCCATCTCCGGAAGCATCTTTCTCTTGACCACCATTGTTTGCAGTGTTGCCAGAGCACGCTGCCAGCACAAGGGAAGTAACCAAACTAAGCAAAAATAACGTGAAAAGCTTTTTGTTCTTTAACATATATGTAACCCCCGTATAGTATTGATAATGATTTTCAATCACAAGATAAATAGTACTCTTGATGAGAAACGTTGTCAATAACTTTTGAGAATGATTTTCAAAGTCATTGACACTTCCTTCTAATTCTCCTAAACTTATAAGTGGATAAAAGTTATATATAGATAGAAGGTACACAATTATGTTACTCCGAAAAAATAGCCATAAAATACTGGGATTGATCATGGGAGTAATCCTATTATTCTTCAGTTTTGTGGCAAGCATCATATATGGATATACAAATACAAGCCTGACACTTGCGATTGATGCATTCCGCAATTTCGATGGATCCAATGAACATATCATCATTCAATCTGTTCGCCTTCCAAGGGCGATCATTGCCGCCATAGTAGGTGGAAGCCTGGCAATTGCTGGCTTATGGATGCAGGCATTAACCAAGAATCCATTGGCCTCACCTGGGATTTTCGGTATTAACGCGGGGGCAAGCTTTTTTGTAGTCGTGGCGGTCTCTTTTTTCTCTGTCACCTCGTTGCAAACGTACACTTGGCTTGCTTTTGCCGGGGCGGCACTTGCTGCATTCGCCGTCTACTTCATCGGCTCCATTGGCCGGGAGGGTCTGACCCCTATGAAGCTGACACTTGCCGGAGCTGCTTTCGCTGCCATGTTCTCCTCCCTTACACAGGGGTTGCTTGTTGTAAATGAGACGGCGTTGGATCAAGTGCTTTTCTGGCTTGCTGGTTCTGTCCAGGGGAGAAGCCTTCAAATGGTTTACGCGGTTCTTCCTTATATAGCGGTTGCTTGGATTGCCTCCTTTTTTATAGGAAAAAAGATCAACCTGTTGGCAATGGGGGATGATGTGGCAACAAGCCTTGGAGTGAAAACAGGCTTTGTAAAATTAACGGCAGCAGTCATTATCATCCTCCTCGCGGGAGGTTCGGTTGCCATTGCAGGACCCATTGTCTTCATCGGCATCGTCATTCCGCATGTTGCACGCTACTTTGTAGGGAACGATCATCGCTGGCTTGCTCCATACTGCGGAATTCTAGGAGGCATTCTCCTGTTGACGGCTGATATTGGTGCGCGTTATGTGATCATGCCTCAAGAGGTCCCAGTCGGTGTGATGACGGCCATCATTGGAACTCCATTCTTCATCTACATTGCACGAAGGGGGTTCCATGGAAAATGAAGAATTACAAAACGTTTCGACTAGGAAAAGGTAATTTATCCTTTTTTATCGATAAAAAAGCGATTCTCACCATCGTCAGTTTAGCACTTGCCGTCATTGCCCTTTTCATCTTAAGTACAGGGATGGGGGACATGAAGATCTCGCCTTGGAATGTCATAAAAGTATTCTTTGGTCAAGGAGACTCCATGGAAACGTTAGTGGTCCAATCATTCAGGCTACCACGGATCATCATTGCGCTGCTTGTCGGTATATCACTTGCAGTTGCCGGTGCCATTTTGCAGGGCATAATTCGGAACCCGCTCGCATCTCCTGATATTATAGGATTGACTGGCGGTGCTTCGACAGCGGTTGTCTTGTTTCTAGCTCTTTTCAGTGACAGCAACAACTCTTTGACTGTTAGCATCCAATGGCTTCCATTAAGTGCATTTGTCGGCGCGACTGCCATCGCGATCATTGTATATTCCCTTGCATGGAAAAACGGATTATCGCCGATTAGGTTGGTGCTGATTGGAATCGGGATTTCCACGTTAATGCAGGCCTTGACGACGTTATTCATGTTACTTGGTCCCATTTATCGAGCAAGCCAAGCGAACATTTGGATCACTGGAACAGTATATGGCTCCAACTGGAGTCATGTAAAAATATTATTACCTTGGACTGTCCTGCTTGTTATCGTCAGCATTATGGCGGTAAGGCAATTGAACATACAGGAACTTGGAGATGAGGTGGCAACAGGAGTTGGCGGTGCAGTCAACAAGCACAGAATGGGCCTTCTATTTCTGAGTACGGCATTGACAGGTGGAGCGGTTGCTTTTGCAGGTGGTATTGGATTTGTTGGATTGATGGCTCCACACATTGCCCGCAGGCTAGTAGGCTCGTCTTTCGGAGTGTTGATTCCAACATCGGCATTTATCGGAGCGTTCCTGGTCATGCTCGCCGATTTGATCGGCCGGACTCTGTTCTCGCCACTTGAAATCCCTGCCGGTGTATTTACCGCATCAATCGGAGCGCCATACTTTATTTACTTGCTTTACAAAACGAGAAATTCTTAACGAGAGGTGGAAGTAACATGCATGCATTAGAAACCCAGTCACTTACATTATCCTATGGTGAATCCATCATTATTGAGGAATTAGATCTGCAAATCCCTAAAGGGGAGATCACGGTCTTTATCGGTGGAAATGGCTGTGGGAAATCCACCTTGCTTCGTTCGTTAGCTCGTTTGTTAAAGCCAAGTCAAGGAAACGTGCTCCTTGAAGGAAAGGCAATTTCTGGCCAATCCACAAAGGATATTGCCAAACAACTCGCCATCCTTCCGCAAGGTCCGACTGCACCGGAAGGGTTATCCGTGCTTCAACTTGTAAAACAAGGGAGGTACCCTTACCAGTCTTGGTTAAAGCAATGGTCAGAGCATGATGAGAAGGTGGTCTGGGACTCCCTTCGTGCAACCGGCATGGAGGAGCTGGCTGAGAGAACGGTAGATTCCTTATCAGGTGGACAGCGTCAGCGCGCATGGATTGCCATGACACTTGCCCAAGAGACAGATGTGATCTTGTTGGATGAGCCGACAACTTATCTGGATCTTACTCATCAAATCGAAATACTAGATTTGCTTTTCGAACTGAATGAAAGAGAAAACCGTACCATCATCATGGTGCTTCATGATCTTAACCTTGCTTGCCGCTATGCACACCACTTAGTTGCCATCCGTGATAAGCAAATTTATGCTCAAGGCAAGCCAGAGGAAGTAATTAACTGTGACCTTGTGAAAAATGTTTTTGATATGAATTGCCAGGTGACTACTGATCCTCTATTCGGTACACCACTATGCATCCCACACGGTCGTGGAAGATGCCTTGTGCCTAATCTGGAAGGACTGAGAGCATGATGGGGACATTGACCAAACAAGAATTTCGTTTTCTGGAAGAGAGCTGCCGGTTTGTAGCCGGGGAGGCAGAAGTGGAAGATACCATCTCCCTTCATTCCCTTATCCATGATGGAACGGAAGCGTATTTGTTGAAGGTGCAGGAGGCTTTGGGTACAGATGAAATGGACGTTGCCGCATCACTTCTCATGAAAAGGCTCGGCTTTCTTGCCGTTAATTGCCTGCTCTCGATGTCAGCATTCAATAAAACCTTGAAGGTGGACCCTTCTACTATCTGGATTGATTCATATGTGGAAAATGATGTTTGGCTACCGAAGCTTCGTTATACAAAGGTACAAGCGGTTGAGGTGACGGCATATAATACTCGTGAAGAATGGAGAGTACAACATTTCAAAGAGCTTTTCCATGATTTATTTGCCCCCCTCATTCAACGATTGTCCAAAGTGGCGAAGGTATCCCGACAAACGTTATGGGAAAATATCGTGCTCTATATCTACTGGATGTACGAGTCCATCCTGCCAAACATAGAGTTGGATACACCATACCAAGAGGAAGATTTTAAAAGTTTATTGGAGGCGGACCCGGCTTTATTCGGAATGAAAAGAAACCCAGCAGCCACGTTCTATAAGCCTAAAACGTTTGTGGAACAGCACCAAGCTGAAATGAGGATGCGAACAACCTGTTGCTACTATTATAAAACCAATAGCGAGGGTGCACGTTGCTCAACCTGTCCATTGAATTGTAATGTGTGATTGACTTCACTATAATGGAACAAAAGCTTGAGGGGAGGTTCGCAAATGAACGAAAAACTCGAACAGCAGTTGGATGGGTTATTAGAGAAATACACAGAGCTTCTTTTAGGAGAAGCGAATGAGGAGCACAAAGAAAATGTGAAAGCATGGGTGCTCTATACATATATCGCAAAATCAATGCCACCACTTGTGAAGCATTGGAATGAGCAATATCCGGACGCCAAGCAGGACATGATGACATTAATCAAAGAGATCAAAGAACTGAATGATGCCCACCGTGCGAAAAGCGGTAAATAAAGAAGAGCCTTGAATTGCTATCTTGCAAATCAGGGCTCCTTTACTTTAAAGTTTGCGAAGTTTCTCGCTTTGTAAATTCAATATATCCGTCCTAAAAGACCATTTATCAAATCTTAGCATTCAAAATCTGGGGAGAAAATAGCCAACTCCGGTTGGATATCATGAAAATTTGAAATATATCACGAAAAATTGAAGGATATCATGAAATTTTGAATTATATCATGAAAATTCGAAAGATATCAGGAATTCCCACGATATATCATGAAATTCTTCATTTTATCAGGAAATCAACAAGAACCGCTTCGTATCTCCCGCCAACCATCTCCCACTCCTTTCATCAATATCTCCGCCCAACATCCACCGCATTCCGTAAATTCAGGCTTTTTTATTTGGCTATAAACAAAGTTCTTTATCCTCACTTACACCCCTTGAACACCTCTCACGTACTTCCGCCTTCTCCACATACCAGAAGTCCTTTTCTTTCAACATCGTCAGCTTTATATCACTTCCTGAAACAGAATCATCACGCATGCCATAACTCATGATATACCCGTCCGCCTTACCCTCAGCCGAGTAATCAATCCTGGTGTTAATTTCCCATACATCCATACCAAGTCCATAACTGATTTCTACATCCAACATCCATGCATTCATTAACACCCCTGGATTTTCCCAAATTTGATTGGCACTCCCCAGAGTCTCCTCAAATTCTCCATCCCACTCTCGCCAATTTGTAACGCCTTTTCTCCAGCCGTTCTCTTCTGCCATAGAATGATCGATTAAGTAATCCCAAAGTTGTGCATCAACATCTCGCCATAAACGAGGAACTTGATCTTTAGGAATTATGAAGAACTCCCCAGTCTCCTCTTCTTCAGGCTTTTGGGAAACTGTCTCTAATTCCATTTCTTTATCCTCTAGTTGTGCATAGACTTCCGCTACTTCCTTTTCTAAATCTGCAACTTTTTCTTGATGACCGTCTGAATTAGAGCATCCACTTAACAAAACTCCTACCACAATCAAAGAAATTAAATGTTTCACCAAATTCACCCCTAAAATAAAAACAATTTGTTTAATTTTACCACATCAAACGCAAAGGGATTATGTTAATTAGAAAGGTTCGTGTTTCGGAAAATATTGAGAAGGGTAGAGGGGAAGATAAGATTTTGCATGGACTTAAAAATACCAAAAAACAACGGATGATACTGAATGTGTCAGCTCACCCGTCGCTTTATTATTTATTGCATCATCCCATTGTTTCCATAAGGAAACTGGTTCGAGTAGCCTTGGAACTGTTGATATTCCTGTTGAAGTTTCGTCTGATCGGCAGGCTCAAGTCCATACCAGCCTTTTTGGAACATCAAATTGTATAGCTCACGCTGACAGTTCTGCGTTTCGTTAAAGATTGCAAGCAAATCTGAATAAATCTGTTGGTTGCTTGCTTCATTAAGTGCGGTGCTATAGGAAGCGGTCATGTATTTCTCTGTTGCCAACATGTCATTGATAAAGTCACGGTCATTCATTTGAGGTGTTTTGGCAACTTGTGTCTCAGGATTCTGTATTTTTTGCTGATTCATGAAGTACCCTTCTTTCTTATTGGAGTGGCTGCTGTTGCTGCGTTTGATTTTGACCCTGAATGTGAGTCAAAATCTTTTGATAATGCCTTTGATGCATTTGGCCTGCTTTTTCAATGGCACTCACAACTTCTTGATCCTGACATTGACTTGCAAAGAAATGAGCTTTTTTCATCGCGAGTAAATTCCATGAAAGCATATCTGCAAAATATAAGGAATCTTTTGTCGTTACTACGTTTGGCGGCTGCTGATAAGTACCTGGTTGTTGAGTTGTATTTTGCTGTGGTTGCTGCTGTTGCATACAACGACCTCCTATCATAATCTATCAAATGTAGCGTAACCTTTTAGCAGAAAATTATGTATGAATCGGGAAAATCATCGACACTCATAATGTTTAAATTAACGACAGCAAACAACACTATTTCCCGACAAATAATTTGTATTCAAATATTTGAAAAGATGATAAAATGAGGGTGTAATTTTATTTTCACACTCAATGAAAGCGTTTACTATAAAGCTCTTTTCATCAAGATTTGTTGCTGTTAGTGAGCAAAAAGTCGGTATTAGGACTTTTAACTGCATACACACTCTAGATATGGCTTGAAATGTATATGAAAAGAGCGATAATTTCAGAAAAATAGCACAAAGCAATCGGAGAGGGACACCAAGAAAAGCGGGAGGAATAACAACATGGAACAAGTAATGCGCAATACATTTTTATATTTATCCAAGAATAAGGCATTAACGAAAATGGCAAGAAAATACGGATTACGTTGTGGGGCAGGCAGGTTTGTCGCGGGTGAACGGATCGATCAAGCAGTAAAATGCATCCAGGAGCTCAACCAAAAAGACCTTTGTGTCACGATCGACTATTTGGGTGAATTCATTGATACCGAAGCAGAAGCAAATGAAATGGCAGACAACTCCATCGAAGCCATTCGTGCGATCGGCACCGAAAACCTCGATTCCCAATTGTCATTAAAAATGACTTCCATGGGACTGGATATCTCAGAAGAAGTGGTTATGCGAAACATGCGCAGAATTCTTGATGCAGCAAAGGAATATGGAGTATTCGTCACCATTGATATGGAAGACTACTCACGCTGCGGAAAAACAATTGAGATCTTTAAAAAGCTAAGAGAGGATTATGACAATGTTGGAACAGTCATCCAGTCCTATTTATACCGTACGATTAAGGACATGGAAGATCTTAACCAATACAGTCCGAACCTCCGTCTTGTAAAAGGTGCTTACAAAGAGTCACCTGAAGTTGCTTTTCCTGAGAAAAAAGATGTGGATGATAATTTCAAAAAAATTATCGAGATGCATCTATTGAACGGAAACTACACAGCAGTTGCCACCCATGATGATACCATGATTGAATATACAAAAGATCTAGTCAAGAAACACGGTATCTCAAAGGATCAATTCGAGTTCCAAATGCTATACGGAATCCGCCCAGAGCGCCAGTTAGAGCTAGTTAAAGAAGGCTACAAAATGCGCGTTTACGTTCCATACGGCACAGACTGGTACGGATACTTCATGCGCCGCCTGGCAGAACGCCCTGCAAACGTCGCATTCGTACTAAAAGGAATCATCAAGAAATAAGAGAGAGCGTGCGAAATGCACGCTCTTAGCTGTTGACAAACCCTAATCAACTTCAGATTTGCTTTTTCTTATTGATCTTCGTTCCAGGCACTTCGCTTTCCTGCAGGCGGTCCGTAAGCCTCCTCACTCCGTTGCGGGGTCTTACCTGTCCCTTCCTCCCGCAGGAGTCTGCGCGCCTTCCACTACGATCAACATGAGAATCTCAACATTTTGAAGAATAACTAGCTTTGTCTACATAATGTGAGAGCGTGCGAAATGCACGCTCTTTTTCGTATATAACATCAGTCTTGCATGTTTTGTTTCCCGTACTGCTGATTGTTGCTCGTCTTTTTGCCGCTATAGTCCATTTCCACGGTAGGACCAGCGTTTCCTTTTACACTTGCCGCACTTTTTGCAGCATGAGAAGGTTGTTTTTTCATTTTTGCCATGATGTCTCACCTCCACCTTTTCATTTTTCCCACACCATATAGCAACATACAGCTCACCTTTGAAAATAATATGGTAAATTCCGATTTATTTATTGCGAAAATTTTCAAAATACTTTATAGTTAAAACCAAGGGAACTCTTGTAAAGGAGATATTTTTTTGCGGTAAAAATGAATGAGCATTCATTCAAAAAACTATCACTAACTATTAAAACCAACTATCAAGGGGGAGGAAGAATGAAACAAAGTATTAAAAAGGTTGCTGTAATTGGATCTGGAGTTATGGGATCCGGCATCGCCGCACACTTAGCAAACGTTGGCATTCCTACAATCTTGTTAGATATCGTTCCTAACAAATTAACGAGTGAAGAAGAACAAAAAGGCTTAACACTCTCTGATAAAGCAATCCGAAACAAATTTACAAATACAGCTTTACAAAAATTATTAAAGCAAAAACCAGCTCCACTTACATCTAAATCTAATCTTGCTCTAATCGAAGCAGGAAACTTAGAAGACGATATGGAAAAGATTGCGGATTGCGATTGGGTCATTGAAGTGATCGTCGAGAACCTGGAAATCAAAAAGCAACTTTTCGAAAAGGTGGATGCACACCGCAAACCTGGAAGCATCATCAGCTCCAACACATCCGGTATCTCCATTGAAGCGATGGCAGAAGGACGCTCCGACGATTTTAAAAAGAATTTCCTTGGAACACACTTCTTTAACCCACCGCGTTATTTGAAATTACTAGAAGTGATACCGACAAAAGCTACCAACCCGGAAGTTGTAAGCTTCATCAAATCTTTTGGCGAAGATGTATTAGGGAAAGGCATCGTACTTGCAAAGGATACGCCAAACTTCATTGCCAACCGCATCGGAACATATGGATTACTTGTAACGGTGAACGAAATGCTCGAGGGCGGCTATAGCGTTGGGGAAGTGGACTCTGTTACTGGTCCTGCAATCGGCAGACCGAAGAGTGCAACCTTCCGTACACTTGATGTTGTTGGGTTGGACACATTCATCCATGTAGCCAACAATGTGTATGAAAAAGTGGAAGGCAAGGAACAAGAAGTATTCCGAATTCCTGACTTCATGAACAAGATGAAGGAAAAAGGTTGGTTGGGCTCCAAGTCCGGTCAAGGCTTCTTCCTAAAACAAGGAAAAGAGATTTTGGAACTTAACCCAGAAACATTGGAATATAACGCACGTAAAAAGTTGAAAACTCCTGCGCTTGAAATGAGCAAACAAGCAAAAGGCTATAGCAACAAAATGAAAGCGCTTGTATATGCCGACGATCGAGCAGGAAATCTTATCTGGAGTATTCTTGCACCGGTATTAAGCTATTCTGCCGAGTTACTTGGTGAAATCGCCGAAGATATCGTGGCAATCGACCAAGCAATGAAATGGGGCTTCGGTTGGGACCATGGACCATTTGAAACATGGGATGCCATAGGTCTGGAAGAGTCAGTCATGAAAATG
The DNA here is from genome assembly GCF_021991925.1 of Sutcliffiella horikoshii. Taxonomy (GTDB): domain Bacteria; phylum Bacillota; class Bacilli; order Bacillales; family Bacillaceae_I; genus Sutcliffiella_A; species Sutcliffiella_A horikoshii_F. The sequence goes on from NZ_RXZI01000002.1 coordinate 670,637, forward strand.
AAAGAAGACGGTATTCCGGTTCCAAAATGGGTCGACGAAATGCTAGCCAACGGCCACCGTTCCTTCTACCAAAAGGATGGCGGAACAACTCTATTCTATGACAATGGAACGTATAAAGCGCTAGAAGTAAATCCAAAAGTAGTTCACTTGAAAACCTTGAAAGAAACAAAGGGTGTAATCAAGAAAAACTCTGGAGCAAGCTTAATCGACCTTGGAGACGATGTCGCATTACTTGAATTCCAATCACCGAACAATGCGATTGGGCTCGATATTATCCAAATGGTGAATTATGCACTTGAGGAAGTGGATAAGAACTACAAAGGGCTTGTAATCGGAAATCAAGGCAAGAACTTCTGTGTAGGTGCAAACCTTGCCATGATCCTGATGGAAGCGCAAGACGACAATTATTTTGAAATAGACATGGTTGTTAAGCACTTCCAACAAGCCATGATGAAAATAAAATACAGCTCCAAACCGGTTGTGGCAGCACCATTCGGCATGACACTTGGTGGTGGAACAGAAATCTGCTTGCCAACAAGCCAACTGCAGGCATCCAGTGAGACGTATATGGGTCTTGTAGAAGTCGGAGTCGGATTGATCCCTGGTGGGGGCGGAAATAAGGAGCTTTATATAAAACATTTAAACAGCATGCCACAAGGACTGGAATATGACCTGCAAAAGGTTGCGAACAAAGTGTTCGAACAAATTGCGACGGCAAAAGTCTCCACTTCCGCAGCTGAAGCAAGAGATCTTCACCTATTGAACAATAAAGATCAAATCAGCTTCAACGGCGACCACTTAATCCATGACGCGAAGCAGGCGGTAACAAGTCTCTATGATGCAGGTTACACAGCGCCTGTTCGCAGAAAAGTCCCTGTGGTTGGGGAAACAGGCTATGCAACTTTATTGCTTGGAGCACACAATATGCACTATTTCGGATTCATTTCCGAACACGACTTAAAGATTGCCAAAAAGCTTGCACATGTCATCGCAGGTGGAAATGTACCGTTCGGAACGGAAGTGGATGAACAGTACCTACTCGATCTTGAGCGCGAAGCATTCCTGAGCCTAGTTGGAGAAGCAAAATCCCAACAACGCATGCAACACATGCTAGTAAAAGGAAAACCATTGCGTAACTAAACGATTTCATTTAAAAAAATTCCTAGCTGTTGTTTGGAGCAAAAGGCGTAGACTCCTGAGGGAGATAGCGCTAGGTGGAGACCCCGCAGGCTTGCCGAGGAGGCTCCACCAGCGCCCCTAGGAAAGCGAAGCCTTTTGCGGAAATCAACAGCGTTGTTAAAAGCAAAATCAACTCTACTAAACTACTAGAAAAGCGAGGGGAGCATTTTGAAAGAAGCGGTTATTGTTGCTGGTGCAAGAACACCAGTCGGAAGATCAAGAAAAGGATCACTAGCTACAGTTCGACCAGATGATCTAGGGGCATTAGTAGTAAAAGAAACATTAAAACGAGCAGGCAATTATGATGGTCCAATCGATGACCTGATTTTCGGGTGTGCAATGCCAGAAGCGGAACAAGGGCTGAACATGGCTAGAAATATCGGAGGGTTAGCTGGGCTTCCATCAAGTGTACCTGCAATTACCATCAATAGATATTGTTCCTCAGGCTTGCAGACTATTGCGTATGCGGCAGAACGAATCATGCTTGGACACTCTGAATCCATCATCGCGGGTGGAGCAGAATCCATGAGCATGGTCCCGATGGTGGGTCACACAGTACGACCGAATGCAAGACTAGTGGATTCCGCACCAGAATACTACATGGGAATGGGCCATACGGCAGAACAGGTGGCATCAAAGTACGGTGTAAGCCGTGAAGACCAGGATGCATTCGCAGTTCGCAGTCATGAACGTGCTGCAAGGGCGATTCAAGAAGGTAAATTTGTGGATGAGATTGTACCTGTTGATGTAACGCTTCGTAAGGTTGGGGCTAACAACAAATTGCAAGAGTCCACCTTCACATTCAGCCAAGACGAGGGAGTCAGAGCTGGTACCTCCATGGAAGTATTGAGCAAACTTCGTCCGGCATTCAATGTTAAAGGCTCGGTCACAGCTGGAAACTCCTCACAAACAAGTGACGGAGCAGCATCTGTCCTTGTGATGGAAAGAGAAAGAGCGGAAGCCTTGGGGTTAAAACCTATCGCTAAGTTCCGATCCTTTGCTGTAGGTGGTGTACCACCGGAAGTAATGGGTATCGGCCCGGTAGTTGCTATTCCTAAAGCACTTAAGCTTGCAGGCTTGGAACTTTCGGATATCGGCTTGCTCGAATTGAACGAAGCATTTGCTTCCCAAGCAATCCAGGTCATGCGCGAATTGGGACTTGATGAAGACAAAGTAAACGTGAACGGTGGAGCAATCGCCCTAGGACACCCACTTGGATGCACAGGATCCAAACTGACCCTGACCCTCCTACACGAAATGCAACGCCGCAACGAACAGTTCGGTATCGTCAGCATGTGTATCGGCGGCGGAATGGGTGCCGCAGGCGTATTCGAACTACTGGCTTAAAAAATATGTTTTTAAAGTTGAATTGATATGTTATTAAGATGTGATTTCCCCTGTTGACTGAAGTGCAGGGAGTTCGACTCCTGCGGGAGGTAGCGGTAGCTTGAGACCCCTGAAGCGTTGTGAGGAGGCTCAAGCACACGCTTCGCGGAAAGCGAACACCCGGAACGGAAGTCATCCGGGAGTTATCCAGAAAACAAGTGTTTTTTAATAACCATTCGGGAGGAAAACAAAATGTCAAACACATTAGAAAACATTATCAAAGGCGGAAGCTTCCTACTTGACGATATCGCCGCAGAAAAAGTCTTCACACCAGAAGACTTCTCAGACGAACACAAACTAATCGCCAAAACAACAGAAGAATTCGTCGTAAACGAAGTAGTTCCAAACCTAGAACAAATCGAACACCACAACTTCGATATCTCCGTAAAACTTTTAAAAGAAGCAGGCGAACTAGGCCTATTAGGAGCAGACGTTCAAGAAGAGTACGGTGGATTCGGACTTGATAAAATCAGTTCATCCTTGATCACAGAAAAATTCTCAAGAGCTGGCGGATTCTCCTTATCCTACGGAGCACACGTAGGAATCGGATCTCTTCCTATCGTTCTTTTCGGTAATGAAGACCAAAAGCAAAAATACCTACCAAAACTGTCTTCCGGTGAAATGCTTGCAGCGTACGCATTAACAGAACCAGGTTCCGGATCGGATGCACTTGGTGCGAAAACAACTGCTAAGCTAAATGACGAAGGCACACACTATGTATTGAATGGTGAAAAACAATGGATTACCAATGCTGGCTTTGCTGACGTCTTCGTTGTCTATGCAAAAGTCGATGGCGAGCACTTCTCTGCATTCATCGTAGAGCGCGACTTTGGTGGTGTTTCCACTGGACCGGAAGAAAAGAAAATGGGGATCAAGGGCTCTTCCACTCGTACATTGATCTTAGAAGATGCATTAGTGCCAAAAGAAAACCTTCTTGGTGAAATCGGACGCGGACACGTTATCGCATTTAACATTCTTAACATCGGACGTTACAAATTGGCTGTTGGTACAGTTGGTGGATCCAAGCGTGGAATTGAGCTTGCAGCAACGTATGCAAACCAACGTCAGCAATTCAAAACACCTATCGCAAAATTCTCCCTTATCCAAGAGAAGCTTGCAAACATGGCTGTTAAAACATATGCAACGGAAAGCTCCGTTTACCGCACAGTCGGTCTTTTTGAAGACAGCATGGGCCGCCTGACTAAAGACGAAGAGAAAGATCCAAATGCAGTGGCAAAAGCAGTTGCTGAATATGCAATCGAGTGTTCTTTGAATAAAGTATTCGGTTCTGAAACGCTTGACTATGTAGTGGATGAAGCAGTTCAGATTCATGGTGGATACGGCTTTATGGCTGAGTACGAGGTAGAAAGAATGTACCGCGACTCCCGTATCAACCGTATCTTCGAAGGAACAAACGAAATCAACCGCCTATTGGTTCCAGGAACTTATCTGCGTAAAGCATTGAAAGGCGAGCTTCCACTTATCCAAAAAGCGCAAAGCCTACAAGAAGAGTTAATGATGCTTATGCCGGAAGAAGTAGGCGATGGAGTATTGGAACAAGAGAAATATCTTGTGAAGAACGCGAAGAAAATTGCCATCCTTATGACTGGCCTGGTCGCGCAAAAGTACGGAAAAGCCTTGGAAAGAGAGCAAGAATTGCTTGTTAACATCGCGGATATCATCAGTAATGTTTATTCCATGGAATCAGCTGTTTTACGTACAGAAAAAGCAATCGCAAAATCCGGTGAAGACAAGAACAAATTGAAAGTCCTTTACACGCAAGTGTTCTGTCAAGAGGCATTCAACCAGATCGAAGCAGATGCAAGAGAAACATTAGTAGCTGCTGAAAGTGGAGATACGCTTCGCATGATGATCTCTGCATTACGTAAATTCACTCGTCACACACCAATCAATGTAGTTGCGAAGAAGCGCGAAATTGCAGCTGTCGTATTAGATGCTCAAAAATACACAGTATGATAAGGAAAACCAGGCCTCCGTTTTGGGGAAGCCTGGTTTTTTGATGTTATATCTAATATGGGTGATTGCATTACAATACTTTTAGTCAATCCGGCATAACTCATCAGGACAATTCTCACAATGGATCTCCTGCTTCAAAAAATTCAAGTCATGGATGGTGATTTTACCCCTATCAACTGATATCGACCCTTTCTTTTTCAACTCCGAAAGCATCCTGTTCACCACTTCCCGAGAGGTCCCACAATAGTTCGCGAGCTCCTGATTGGTTAAGGGAAGATCGATAAGAATACCTTCTTCTTTTAGCACACCATAGCTATTGGACATCCGAATCAAAGTGGAATAAAGGGCCCCTTTACGTCCATTAAGAACAAGATCACGGAATTTCGTCTGTGTTTTCCTGAAGTGTAGGCTCATCCATTTCATAAACTCTAAAGCAAGTTGGCCGTTTTCCGCGAGCTTCCGTTCCAATTCCAACTTTGGGATAACAATCACTTCGCCTTTATCATCCATCGATCTTGCACTAAGCATATAGATTGCTCCTGGACAAAATAATGTCAGTTCCCCGACTAGGTCCTCCCTGCTGCAAAGCCGTAAAGTAAGTTCCTGGCCATCGGGTGTCACCTTACTTATTTTAAAGCTTCCATTCAATACGAGATAAATGTCGGAAGCAACCATGCCCTCCTGAAATAAATAAGCTCCCTTTTTGACAGCCAATTTTTTTTCAAAAGAAGTGAACAAAAACTCTTTTAATTCTTTTGATAACTTTTCCGTCATAGGGCTCATCCTTTCACCGTTCCGTATTCTCCTCTAAGTTTTATTTTAACGGTTAAACCAACTAAAATCTATTGCATGAAGAAATTGTTTGAAGTTATAAAGGAAATCTAAGAAATACGTCGAATTATTAGAGTTGATAATTAGGCGCAAGCTTTCTGTTATGCTACAATATATGAGTAAAATCATGTATTGTAAGGTGGTGCAAAAAGGTTATGGCATTAACATTTTATTGGTATCCTAAATGTGGCACATGCCGCAATGCGAAAAAGTGGTTGGAAGCGAATGGTGTAGCATTAGAAGAAGTACATATTGTCGAAAATCCACCATCACGTGAAAAGCTGGAGGAGCTTTATAAAAAAAGCGGACTCGAACTCAAAAAATTCTTTAATACAAGTGGTATGAAATATCGCGAGCTTGGATTAAAGGATAAAGTGAAAACAGCGTCTGAAGATGAGTTGCTTGATATTCTAGCCACAGACGGCATGTTGATCAAGCGCCCCATTACAACGGACGGCAGCAAGGTAACAGTTGGATTTAATGAAAAACAGTTTGAAGAAACATGGAAATAGGACAGGCTCTCTTTTTAAATGGGTACGCCCGTTTTAGAAGAGCTTAAAATAAACTAGTTTGATGGAGGGAATTATTGATGAGCACACCTAAAGATTTACGTTATTCCGAAGAGCATGAATGGGTAAAAGTTGAAGGGGAATCAGTTCGAATTGGAATTACACACTTTGCACAATCCGAACTTGGAGATATCGTGTTTGTGGAGCTTCCTGAAGTTGGAGACGAAATTTCTGCAGATGAGCCTTTTGGAAGTGTAGAATCCGTTAAAACGGTATCTGAACTATATGCTCCAATCAGCGGTAAAGTAGTGGAAGTCAACGAAGACTTAAATGATAGCCCTGAGTACGTTAACGAATCTCCATATGAAAAAGCTTGGATGATTGTGGTGGAACCTACAGATGCTGGCGAAGTAGACAAATTAATGACTGCTGAGCAATATGAGGAAATGACAAAAGAAGACTAATAATCATCGTGAGGGGCAACCTAACCTTAGTTAACATTTATTTAGGCTTTGTTAAAACGAATTGTTGATTTATGTAACAATCTAGCTGTAGATTGGAGCAATAGGCGAAGACTCCTGAGGGAGATAGCGTTTAGGGGAGACCCCGCAGGCTATAAGCCGAGGAGGCTCCCCTAACGCCCTAGGAAAGAGAAGCCTAGTGCGGAAATTAACACCGGTGTTTAACAGAGTCTTTAACTAAAGAGGGTGACCTTTGATGACTTTGGATAACAAAAGATTGGATATCACCGATCGAGTTAATGGTAAATTAACAGATCAAGGTTTTGAGCTTTTTGTGGAGCACGAATCCATCGGTCAAGTAATGTTTACCGAACATGGAAACCAATTCAGTTTAAAGAACGGCTATGAGCAAGAAGGAAGCAAGATCTTCCAACAAGTTCAAGTGCCTTCCGAAAAAGATGCGAAATATGTAGATTGCGACTACGAAAATGGATGGTGTTAACCATCGGTGGGGTTGGGACTTTTATTAGTTCCGCCCCTTTTTCATATCAACGCCCTTATTTTTTATTTTAAGTGTACATTACCGCCACTCAGAATAGTTATAGTATAAAGCAACTTATCTTTATACATCTTTTTAGAACAGGTGATGGATATGGATTTTATTTTTGAGGAAAAGATCATCATTGTCGAGGGGAAATCAGATAAAAAACGCATACAGGAAGTCATCAATGAACCGGTTCATATAATATGCACCAATGGTACCATCAGCGTCACCAAATTAGATGAATTGATAGAGGATATAATGGATAAAGAAGTATATATCCTGGTGGATGCTGACAGTTCGGGTGAAAAACTCCGAAAGCTGTTCAAAAGGGAGTTTCCAGAAGCGGAACACCTTTATATTGATAAAATGTATCGAGAAGTGGCCTCTGCGCCACATCACCATATAGCTACGGTATTGTTAAGTGCCAACATAGATATTCATGCTCAGTACTTGTAGTAGGCTATATTAGAGGATGAGAGAATGAACGATTGGACGAAGAATGAACTAGTAAATCAAATTAACAAAGATCAACTGACTGTGGTCTATTTTTACACCCCAATGTGTGGGACGTGTCAGGTTGCCAAGCGCATGTTGGATGTGACAAAAGAACTTTTCCCGCATTTTACTTTTGGGATGTTGGATGTGAATTATATACAGGATCTAGCCATGCAATGGGAAATAGAAAGTGTCCCTTGTTTGATGATTTTCAAAGATGGCGAAATCAAAGAAAAAATATATGCTTTCCGTTCTGTGGAGTATTTGTATAGCCTTTTTAAGGAGTATGACGGGAAGTGATTAGGAAACACCTATTTTGGGTGTTTTTTATTTAGGGGATTTTTGTAGCGGTTGGTTTCCGTTCCAGGCGCTTCGCTTTCCTGCGTGCGGGAGCCTCCTCACTTCGTGGAAGCCCACTGAAAAACCTAAAAAATTTAACTTTTTTAAAATTTATAGCTGTTGATTGGAGCAATAGGCGGAGACTCCTGCGGGGGGATAGCGACATTCTTGAGACCCCGCAGGGCGTAGCCCGAGGAGGCTCAAGGTCGCCCCGCGGAAAGCGAAGCCGTTTGCGGAAATCAACAGCGGTGTTAACCAAATCAATAAAGTTATTTACTTTTTCAGTAGCCTCCTTCGTTGCGGGGTCTCTCATGTCCCTTCCTCCCACTGGAGTCTGCGCGCCTTCCACTGCAATCAACAAAAGAATTTAATTAACCTAAAATTTGTTTATTTCGACACAATCGCCTATTGCCATTTTTCTGAAAAAGGAGTAAATTTGTTTAGGGATGCGAAATATTCATCTAAACAGACGAGGGGTTACATATTTTGAAAAATGTAAATTGGCTTCAATCTTTCAGGCGGTATAATCACAACATCCAGCAATTGTTTATCGTTAACATCCTGACTCAAATTGGGCTTGGGATCTTTATGATTGTATATAATTTTTATATCAGGGAATTAGGCTTTGCAGAAACGGTGAACGGAAATGTTATTGCAATGTCATCACTGGCCGCAGCCATTATTCTAATACCGGCGGGAATTTTGAGTGATAAAATTGGACGCAGGAAAATGATGATCTACGGTGTGTTTTTCAGTGGAATCTTTATGTTCTTGAGAAGTATTTTTGAGTTGGAATCGCTACTTCTAATCAGTGCATTTATAGCAGGTATTGCAATGGCTTTCATCCAGGTAACGGCAGTACCTTGGCTTGCGGAAAGCTCAACAAAAGAGCAGCGGGTAAAACTTTTCAGTTATCATTTTGCGGTCATGATGGGTGCGAATGTAGTTGGGAACCTCCTTGGAGGGACTTTGACAGATTTATTTTTACATCTAGTAGGTCTTAGCCCTGTCTGGAGTATAAGACTGACACTGCTTATCGGAAGCATCATCTTCATGGTCGGGATCTTTCCTTTGCTTAAAACGACAGAAGTTCCACGAAAGCAAGAAAACAAGGCGTTTTCGATTAAAAGCTTCCGATCCTCCATCCCTAAAGGGCAGTGGAAATTGATTTTCGCTTTTTCTTTTGCCTCCATTTTGGTCGGTTTTGGGTCTGGTCTGGTTATTCCATATCTGAACATGTACTTTGCGGACCGCTTTGGGACCTCTAACTCGACTATCGGTATCGTGCTCTCACTTGGTCAGGCGGTGACTGCCGTTGCCATGATCATAGGCCCGGCAGTAGTCCGGAGGGTGGGGGAAATGAGGGCGGTAGTCATATTGCAGTTACTTTCCTTGCCATTTATGTTACTAACGGCATTCACCCAAATTTTCTGGTTGGCAGCCCTGGGATTCCTTTTCAGGCAGGCGCTCATGAACGCAGCAAACCCGATTATTTCTTCCATGATGATGGAGCGAGTGGATAACTCTCTAAAAGGCTTTGCCAACTCCATTAATCAGATGGTGTTCTCACTAGGATGGGCAAGCATGGGGCCGGTGTCCATGACGATTGTGCTTTTGTATGGGGAATATTGGGGATATTCGATTGTTTTCTCCGTCACGGCGGTGCTTTATCTGACAAGTTCTATTTTCTTTTATTTAATGTTTAGAGAAAAATCGACGGCAACCTATCAAAAGGCTATGGTAAAGACATCATAGTCTGACATATTTCTTGGGAAATGAAGAACAGTTATCGGAAATACTCGGTAATTGTTCTTTTAAAATTGCAGGGATTCAACTAACTTATACGGAATCTATTAGGCAAAGGGGGCGGGTTTGTATGGTAAAAGAGAACTTGGAAGTATTTATCGCAAAAGCAAAAGGAAAATTGCATGTGATGGAAATCTTACCTTACTACAGTCTGCGCTGCTGCTTGGTCGCCTATGGAGAAAAGACAGTCTTTTCACTCTGTAAAAATGATCTGCAGGTCGAGGGAGAAGCTAACATGGTGGATATAGTGATAGAGGGGTCTACAGAAGAAATCATCAAACTATTGAGTGGTACCAAAATGAGGGATATTAAAGGGTTGTCATTCAAGGGTTCCTTCCGACATTACCTGTTGCTTGATTCCCTCTTTACTTTAGTGAACCGTTCAGAAAGAAAAGAGGTCTCATAAAGGAATTGTGCACGCCTATAACGAATAAGAAGAGGTAGAAAAAGAGAAGATTATAGGCGGTGTAGGAGTGTGTATTATTTTATTGTCAATAAGACGGCCGGTAACGGAAAAGGACTGCGCGTTTGGGAAGCTACGGAAAAGTTGTTAAAGGGTAGAAATGTAGTATATAAGGTTTCCTTTACTGAATATAAAGGTCATGCCGGTAAACTAATGGAACAGATAGATGACGGGTTAACTACGATAATAGTGGTTGGGGGAGATGGAACCATCCATGAAGTAGTGAATCGATTGGTTTCAAAAGAGGTGGCTCTCGGGGTAGTTCCTGCCGGATCTGGTAATGACCTGGCAAGAAGCCTGGGGGTCCCTTTTGATGCTAAAGGGGCACTGGAGCGAATTTTAGCAGGAGAAATTCGTAGCATCGATATCCCTAAGGTAGGGGAGGAGTATTTTATTTCCATTGCAGGGCTAGGCTTTGACGGGCAGGTTGCGGAAGTTACGAATAAGTCGAAATCGAAGCGCTTTTTGAATAAAATTGGACTTGGTGGTTTGTCCTATATACTAAATATCTTTAAAGTTCTTTTTAAATATAAACCGTCTAAGGTCTCGCTGATAGTGGACGGGACAATTAGTGAATATGAGGATGTCTGGCTTGTGGCAATTGCTAATCTCCCCTACTATGGCGGAGGGGTCATGATCTGTCCGGATGCCAAAGCGGATGATGGGCTATTAGATGTATGTGTGGTATCCGGAATTGGGAGATGGGAGCTACTTTTTGTTTTTCCACTGGCTTTTAAGGGGAAGCACGTTAACCATCGGCATGTAACCATGCTAAGAGGATCATCCATTTCTGTAAACCCAGATAAACCTTTAATCATGCAGTGTGATGGAGAAATTGTACAAACAGACAGTATGGATTTCAGGATGGAGAAGTGCAGACTGAGAGTTTTATAAAAGTTTTTAATTGACATGCTAATTACACCCATGGTACGATAACACTCGTTAATTCAAATTGCCCAAATACTTAACTTAAATTATATATGTTTATCTCTTATCGAGAGAGGTGGAGGGACGTGCCCGATGAAACCCGGCAACCGTCAACAAGTTATTGTTGAAATGGTGCCAATTCACACAAAGTAAAGTTATTTGCTTTGATAGATGAGAGAAAGGACTTTTCTCATTTAATCCTTTCTGCTCATTATTGCGGAAGGGATTTTTTATTTTTCAAGGGTTAAACAAACGTTTGATTAAACCTAATTGGGTAAGCTAAAACAAAGCAAATGTAAGAAGGAAGGTGCAGGCATGATTTCACTTCAAGGTGTAAAAAAGGTTTTTAAAACGAAAAATGGACCGGTTACAGCTGTTGATAATATAGATTTAACCATCAACCAAGGCGAAATATTTGGTGTGATTGGATACAGTGGAGCAGGGAAAAGTACCCTGATCCGCATGCTTAACGGGCTGGAAACTCCTACAGATGGAGTAGTGGATGTAGCAGGAAGGAACCTTGCGAAGGTAAAAGGCAAGGAACTGAGAGAAGCACGCCTAGAAATCAGTATGATTTTCCAACATTTCAATCTTTTATGGTCACGGACGGTAAAGGAAAATATCTCGTTTCCGCTTGAGATTGCTGGAGTCGGTAGGGCAGAACGTAATAAGCGAGTAGATGAACTTATCAAACTTGTAGGATTAGAGGGAAGAGGAGACTCTTATCCATCTCAACTAAGTGGAGGACAAAAGCAAAGAGTTGGGATTGCAAGAGCGCTTGCAAATAATCCAAAAGTACTCTTATGTGATGAAGCGACTTCTGCTTTGGATCCACAAACAACGGATTCCATCTTAGACCTCTTGGTCGATATCAATAAGCGGTTATCCCTGACGATCGTACTGATCACACATGAAATGCACGTCATCCGTAAAATCTGTCATCGTGTAGCTGTCATGGAGAATGGAAAGGTCGTGGAGCAAGGTGATGTTCTAAATGTATTCCGCAAACCCGAGCAGCCTATCACGAAACGCTTCGTCAAGCAGGTGACAGAACCAGAAGATACACAAGAGACAGTGGAACATCTGCTAGCAGAATATCCGCAAGGGAAAGTAATTCAATTAACATTTGTAGGTACTTCGGCGGAACAGCCTTTGATAACGAACTTGATCCGCAGATTTCCGATTGATGTGAACATCCTTCAGGGAAAAATATCACAGACTCAAAACGGTGCATACGGCACACTTTTTGTCCATCTTGATGGAGAGGAAGCCCACGTACAAGAAGCATTGTCGTTTATCCGTGAGCAGCAAGTGGAGTTGGAGGTGATGACACATGCTTGAACGCGTTAATTGGGATAAAATGTGGGCTGCTACGTTAGAAACCCTTTATATGAGTAGTATTTCTGTAGTTGCCACTTTCATTTTAGGGATAATTTTAGGACTTTTATTGTTTTTAACATCAAAGGGCAACATTTGGGAAAGCCGTATCATTAATGGAATAGTAGCGGCGTTTGTGAATATCTTCCGTTCCATCCCATTCGTCATTTTAATATTTTTACTTATTCCTTTCACAAGGTTCATCATGGATACCATCATCGGTGCCAACGCTGCCCTTCCTGCTCTGATCATAGGGGCTGCACCATTCTACGCCCGTATGGTAGAAATTGCGCTACGTGAAATTGATAAAGGTGTCATTGAAGCAGCACGTTCCATGGGAGCAAAGACATCAGAAATTATCTGGAAAGTATTGATTCCGGAATCGATGCCAGCATTGGTTTCCGGTATAACGGTAACAGCCATTGCAATTGTAAGTTACACGGCGATGGCGGGAATCATCGGTGCAGGCGGGTTGGGTAACCTGGCATTCTTAGATGGTTTCCAGCGTAACAACTGGGAAGTAACCCTTGTATGTACGGTCATCATTTTAATCATTGTGTTTATCATCCAATTTATTGGAGATTTGGTAACAAATAAACTAGACAAACGTTAAGAAAGTGGGGTAATTTCAGATGAAAAAATTATTAAGTTATGCTGTGGTTTCATTATTAGTACTGGTTTTGGCTGCTTGTGGTACAAGCAATGAAGGTGGAGAAAGTGGTACAGGTTCAAACATTGAGGAAGGAAAACTCGTTATTGGAGCTTCCAATGTGCCACATTCAGAGGTTCTGGAAGAAGCAAAGGCTTTGCTTGAAGAAAAAGGAATCGAATTAGAGATTAAGACATTTACAGACTATATTCTTCCTAACCAAACACTTCGTGATGGAGATATTGATGCAAACTATTTTCAACATGAACCATATTTAAAATCTCAAATTGCAGAAAATGATTACGACTTTGTAAGTGCTGGCGGTGTTCACATTGAACCTATCGGTGTATATTCTCAAAAATATGATAGCCTTGAGGAACTACCTGAAGGTGCACAAATATTAATGAGTAATTCTGTTGCAGATCACGGTCGTATTTTGGCTATGCTACAGGAAAAAGGTTTAATCACTCTAAAAGAGGGTGTAGAAACTACATCCGCTACTATTGATGATATTGAAGACAATCCAAAAGACCTGCAATTCAACACACAATTTGATGCGGCTTTTCTACCTCAAGCGTACTTGAATGGAGATGGAGATGCAGTATTGATCAATGGAAACTATGCATTGGGTGCAGAAATTGATCCAGAAGAAGAAGCAATTGCATTAGAATCTGGTGAAAACAACCCTTACGTAAACCTGATTGTTGTACGTGAGGAAGACAAAGACAACGAGCAAATCAAAGCATTGGTGGAAGTTCTCCAGTCTGATGAAATCAAAGCGTTCATCGAAGAAAAATATAAAGGTTCCGTACTACCAGCAAAAGCATCTGATGAAGAGTAAGCCATATGAGAACCCCGGGCTATAGAGGGAGGCCACTGAAAAACCCAAAAACTTATCTTTATTACGTTTTCTAGCTGTTGATTGCAGCAATAGGCGAAGACTCCTGCGGGGGGATAGCGACATTCTTGAGACCCCGCAGGGCGTAGCCCGAGGAGGCTCAAGGTCGCCCCGCGGAAAGCGAAGCCTAGTGCGGAAATCAACAGCGGTATGGAACAGATTACTAAAATTATGAACTTTTTCAGTGGCCTGCTATAGAGGCACGGGGTTTTATTAAAATATTTCTCGCTCATGAATACTTACCTCCCACCTAAACAAATACTAACTTTGTGAAAAATAAGGATGGGAGTTGTCTTCAATGGAACAACATTATGAGCCGAAAAACTATGCAGAAGCAGCACTTCATGATTATAAAGCAGGCCTAGGTTTATTTAGCGAAAAGATGCCTGAGCTTGCACATCACTACAACGAGTTCACAGAAGCTTGTTTTAAAGAGGGCGTACTTGATAAAAAGCAGAAACAATTGATTGCTCTTGGTGTTAGTGTGTATTCCCAAGATGAGTATTGTATTGTGTATCACACAAAAGGTTGTTTGGATCAAGGTGCTACAGAACAAGAGATCTTGGAAGTATGCGGTGTGACAGCAGCATTTGGTGGTGGCGCGGCAATGAGCCAATCCGTAACTTTGGTGCAGTCTTGTATCAGTGATTTTAATGAATTGAAGCATTGATTTTGGAGAGTCTGACCTTTTGGGGTTAGGCTTTTTTTACTTAGCAGCGTTACGTAGATCTAGGAAGTTGGAAATACAGATAGAATCGGTATGTCCAATTTAACTTGGTGTCAAGTGGAGTATTTGCATAAAAATGCTGAGATTTTTTTAGTGTATAAAATGGTTCGGACAAACTTTTCGTTAGTTCGGACAATCCTACGCTATTTTTAAGGGGTGTTCGGACAATTAGCGTGACTGTTTGGACAAGAACAAATGTGGCTTCGGACAGTTGAAAATTTGGTTCGGTCAACAATTGGAAAACTTTGGACAACTATACCAAAACTTTGGACAACTTTCGAAAAACTTCGGTCAAAAATGGAAACACTTCGGACATTTGTGCAGGCCAGGCTAAACATCAACAATAATCAGCACTATCACCCGGCTGGCCACTATCATCACCTCCGTTGGGTAACCAACGTAATTATCAGGACAACCAGAAAGCCTTAGCAATCCAGAGAAATACTATGTCTCCTTTCATCCATCTCCCCTAATCCCTCCACAACCCTCAATATCCCGAGTAATCGGCCCATACTTTGTTTGGATAAAATAATCATCCCTGCTATGATTAATAAAGTGTTTATTACAAATAATTTGAGGGTATCAGAAAACTGGTACAAAAAATAAACACTTATAAATAGGAAGGGAATGGTTTATTATCCATCAGGTACAAGTTAAGTACACAGGTGAAATGGAGAAGGCGATGTTTCAAGCTTATGGTTTTGGTTATGAGGAGTACTCAAAGAAGCTCTCAAAACTTCTGGAAGTTGAACAAAAACGAGAAGAGGATTACCAAAAGAGCTTGGAGATTGTTGAAGAAATAGACCGTAATTACCGTCCATAGAACCGTCCAGTGGAAAACTGGGAGGTTGACCATATAATATAGAAGAAAAGGGTTCGTGTTATTCTCTTACAACTGAGAATAATGCAGACCCTTTTTGTTTTTATAAAGCTCTTTTCTCAAAGATTGTTGCTATCCAATAGTAAAAAGTCGGCAGTTGGACTTTTTACTGCTTAGATATATTAGGACAAGCAGAAGTAAATTATGTATTACAGGGAAAAGAGCACGGGAATAAGGTATATAACGGTTGGTTCATAAGCACGTAAAAGCAACAAAGTTTATGAAAAGAGCCTTTTATAAAGTAGCCTCCCCAGGTAATTGGAGGGCAAATTATGAGCACTCGGCGGCAGACAGCGGATATCTTGAGACACGGCAACGTAGTGAGAAAGCTCTAGAACCGCCCCGCGGAAAGCGATAACTAGAACACAAAATACCCGGGAGTTAAATAAAATAAAAATTCCCCGAAAATTCGACTTTCCCCCCTTATATTCGTTATAATTTGAGGGTATCTTACACAAGGCGGAAAAGGTTGCTATCACTTTCTATTTGTTATAAGATTGTAATGAGAATAAAATGAGAATTAAAACAAGAATGTGTTTTCATATAGGAACACAAGAACATTGGAGGTTACAGTTATGGGTTCAACGTTAACGATTAAAGATTTACATGTATCCATTAATGATAAAGAGATTTTAAAGGGTGTAAATCTTGAAGTAAAAGGCGGAGAGATTCACGCAATCATGGGTCCTAACGGAACAGGAAAGTCTACGCTTTCTTCTGCAATCATGGGACATCCTAAATATGAAGTAACAAGCGGAAGCATCACATTTGATGGTAAAGATGTTCTTGAAATGGAAGTGGATGAGCGCGCGCAAGTTGGCTTATTCCTTGCAATGCAATACCCAAGTGAGATCAGTGGTGTAACAAACGCGGACTTCTTGCGTTCTGCTATCAACGCTCGTCGTGAAGAGGGCGATGAAATTTCACTTATGAAATTCATCCGTAAAATGGATAAGAACATGGACTTCTTGGAAATGGATCAAGCAATGGCACAGCGTTACCTAAACGAAGGTTTCTCTGGTGGAGAAAAGAAGCGTAACGAAATTCTTCAATTGATGATGATCGAGCCTAAAATCGCGATCCTTGATGAGATTGACTCAGGTCTTGATATCGATGCATTGAAAGTTGTTTCTAAAGGAATCAACGAAATGCGCGGAGACGACTTCGGTTGCCTTATCATCACTCACTACCAACGTTTATTGAACTACATCACTCCTGACCACGTTCACGTAATGATGCAAGGTCGCATTGTGAAGTCCGGTGGCAAGGAACTAGCGCAACGTCTAGAGGCAGAAGGTTACGATTGGATTAAGCAAGAATTAGGTATCGAAGACGAAACAGTCGGTCAAGAAGCGTAAGCAAGGAGGATTATCATGACGTTAGAGACGAAATTACCGTTTGATCAAGACTACCTCACTAACTACTCCAAAGAGTCAGGGGAGCCTCAGTGGCTGTTAGATCTTCGCTTACAAGCTTTATCCTTGGCAGAAGAACTGCCATTACCGAAGCCGGATAAGACGAAGATTACAAACTGGAATTTTACAAACTTCCAGAAGCACACTGTAGAAACTTCCATGACTTCTGTGGACCAATTACCCCAAGAGGTAAAGGCGTTAGTAGATGGAGAAAATATATATGTCCAAGTGGATAACACACCAGTGGTATCCACTGTGAAAGAAGAATTAAAAGCACAAGGCGTTATCTTCACAGATATCATCACAGCTGCAAAAGAGCACAGTGACCTTGTGAAAAAATACTTCATGCAAGACGGTGTAAAAGTAGATGAGCACAAGCTATCCGCGTTACACGCTGCACTAATGAACGGCGGAGCATTCCTTTATGTTCCGAAGGACGTTATCGTTGAAGAACCGATCCAAGCGATCTACCTTCAAGACCAAGCAGAAGCTGTGTTCAACCACGTATTAATCGTGGCAGAAGACAATAGTGCGGTCACTTATGTGGAAAACTATCTGTCCAACAATGATGGCGAAGGTTCCATCTTCAACATCGTGACAGAAGTGATCGCTAATGGAAACTCTAAAGTGCAATACGGTGCTGTAGACAACCTTGGAAAAGGTGTAACAACTTACGTTAACCGCCGCGGAGTAGTTGGCCGTGACGCGACACTTGAGTGGGCACTTGGCCTTATGAATGATGGTGACACGATCTCTGAGAACGTAACAAATCTTATGGGTGACGGCTCTGTTGGAGATACAAAAACAGTAGTAGTCGGACGTGGAGAGCAAAAGCAAAACTTTACAACGAAGGTTGTACATTTTGGCAAAAACTCTGACGGACAAATTCTTAAGCACGGTGTAATGAAAGACAGCGCAAGCTCTGTATTCAATGGTATCGGTAAAATTGAGCACGGTGCATCTAAATCCAATGCCGAGCAGGAGTCTCGTGTGTTAATGCTTAGTGAAAAAGCTCGTGGAGACGCTAACCCGATTCTTTTAATCGACGAAGATGATGTAACGGCAGGTCACGCCGCATCAGCGGGTCGTATTGATCCACTTCAGCTTTACTACTTGATGAGCCGCGGAATTTCCAAGAAAGAAGCGGAACGCTTAGTTATCCACGGATTCTTGGCGCCTGTAGTAAATCAATTGCCAATCGAAAAGGTTAAGAACCAATTGATTGATGTAATTGAAAGGAAAGTGAAGTAATGAATATCCAGGAGATACGTCAGCAGTTTCCTATATTGCATCAAGAAGTCAATGGAAATCCGCTAGTGTATCTGGATAGTGCTGCTACATCTCAAAAGCCCTTAGCGGTGATTGAGGCGTTGGAGAAGTACTATAAAGGGTATAACTCCAATGTTCATCGAGGAGTTCATACTTTGGGTACGAGAGCGACAGACGGTTACGAAGGTGCACGTGATAAAGTAAAGAACTTTATCAATGCAACCCACAGGGAAGAGATAGTCTTCACTCGTGGAACAACGACCGCTCTGAATCTTGTAGCTGGCAGCTATGCACGTGCCAACCTCAAGGAAGGCGACGAAATAGTTATCACCTACATGGAGCATCATAGTAATATCATTCCTTGGCAACAGGCGGCAAAAGCCACTGGCGCTACTTTAAAATATATCCCGCTGACAGAGGACGGCAGCCTGTCTTTATCAGATGTGGAAGCTACCATCACGGAAAATACGAAAATTGTCTCCATCATGCAAGTTTCTAACGTATTAGGTACAATCAATCCGATTAAGGAGATCGCTGAAATTGCCCATAAACATGGTGCAATCATGGTGGTCGACGGGGCCCAAAGTACACCGCACATGAAAGTGGATGTACAGGATCTAGACTGCGACTTTTTCGCACTGTCTGGTCATAAAATGGGGGCTCCAACGGGAATTGGTGCCCTGTACGGGAAAAAACATTTGCTTGAGAACATGGAACCAATCGAGTTCGGTGGGGAAATGATTGATTTTGTAGGACTGCAGGAATCCACTTGGAAGGAGCTGCCGTGGAAGTTTGAAGGTGGTACCCCAATCATTGCGGGTGCGATTGGACTTGGAGCAGCAATTGACTTCCTGGAGCAGGTGGGAATGGACAATATCCTTTCCCATGAACATAAGCTTGCAGAATATGCGATGAACCGCATGTCCGAAATCGAAGGAATCACCATTTACGGTCCGCAAAAAAGAGCGGGACTTGTTACATTCAATATAGAAGACGTACATCCACATGATGTAGCTACAGTGCTGGATGCTGAAGGAATTGCTGTTCGTGCAGGACATCACTGTGCACAGCCATTGATGAAGTATCTAAACGTTTCTTCCACTGCACGTGCTAGTTTTTACCTGTACAATACAGAGGAAGAAATTGATAAGCTAGTAGCATCATTAGTGAAAACAAAGGAGTACTTTAGTAATGTCTTTTAATAATTTAGATACTCTCTATCGTCAAGTGATTATGGATCATTATAAAAATCCGCGTAACAAAGGGGCTATTGAGTCTGACAGCATCACTGTCGACATGAATAACCCTACATGCGGTGACCGCATCCATTTGACACTTCAAGTAGAAGATGGAAAAGTGGCGGATGCAAAGTTCGATGGCGAAGGATGTTCCATTTCCATGGCATCTGCATCCATGATGACCCAAGCGGTAAAAGGTCTTGAAGTGGAGAAGGCACTAGAGCTATCGCAAATTTTTTATGATATGATGTTAGGCAAAGAATATGACGACGAAACGATGGACTTAGGGGATATCGAAGCACTTCAAGGTGTGGCGAAGTTTCCGGCACGTATTAAATGTGCCACTCTTGCATGGAAAGCCATGGAAAAGGGAGTCAAATCAGAGGAATAAGCAAGGCAAGATAGGGAGTGACAGTGCGGCAATATGTGCCCCACTGATGCTCACCTCTTGAATGGAGGGAATAAAATGGCGAAAAAAATGCCTGAAATCGGCGATTACAAGTATGGTTTTAAGGACAAAGACGTTTCCATTTTCCGTTCCGGCCGTGGTCTTACGAAAGAGATCGTTGAAGAAATCTCTCGTATGAAGGAAGAGCCTCAATGGATGTTGGATTTCCGTCTTAAATCATTAGAACATTTCTATAACATGCCAATGCCACAATGGGGCGGCGATTTGAACAGCTTGAACTTTGATGAAATTACGTATTACGTAAAGCCATCTGAGAAGTCTGAGCGTTCTTGGGATGAAGTACCTGAGGAAATCAAACAGACGTTTGACAAATTAGGTATCCCTGAAGCAGAACAAAAGTATCTTGCAGGTGTATCTGCTCAGTATGAATCTGAGGTTGTATACCACAACATGCAAGAGGACTTAGAAGAGCTGGGTGTAGTGTTCAAGGACACTGACACAGCGTTAAAAGAAAACGAAGACATCTTCCGTGAGCACTGGGCGAAAGTAATCCCGCCAACTGACAACAAGTTCTCTGCACTGAACTCTGCAGTTTGGTCTGGTGGATCTTTCATCTACGTACCGAAAGGTGTTAAAGTGGAAACTCCACTACAAGCATACTTCCGAATCAACTCTGAGAACATGGGTCAATTCGAGCGTACGCTTATCATCGTAGACGAAGGCGCACATGTACACTATGTAGAAGGCTGTACAGCACCTGTTTACACTACAAACTCCCTTCACAGTGCGGTAGTAGAAATCATCATCAAGAAAGATGCTTATTGCCGTTACACGACGATTCAAAACTGGGCGAACAACGTATATAACCTGGTTACGAAGCGTGCAGTGTGTGAAGAAAATGCGACAATGGAATGGATTGATGGTAACATCGGTTCCAAGTTAACGATGAAATACCCAGCGGTTATCCTTAAAGGAGAAGGCGCTCGCGGTATGACTCTTTCCATCGCATTAGCAGGTAAAGGTCAACACCAGGATGCAGGTGCGAAAATGATCCATCTTGCACCAAACACGTCTTCCACAATCGTTTCTAAATCCATCTCCAAGCAAGGTGGTAAAGTAACATACCGTGGAATCGTACACTTTGGTAAAAAAGCTTCCGGCGCACGCTCCAACATCGAGTGTGACACGCTAATCATGGATAACCAGTCTACATCTGATACGATCCCTTACAACGAAGTGTTCAATGACAATGTTTCTCTTGAGCACGAAGCAAAGGTATCCAAAGTATCCGAAGAGCAACTGTTCTATCTAATGAGCCGCGGTCTTTCTGAAGAAGAAGCAACAGAAATGATCGTAATGGGCTTCATCGAGCCATTCACAAAAGAACTACCAATGGAATACGCAGTAGAAATGAACCGTCTGATCAAGTTCGAGATGGAAGGTTCTATTGGGTAACATTTAGTCATAAAAAAAACCTTGGCGTGCTTGCATGCCAAGGTTTTTATTTATGGATAACTATCCTATCATTCCTTTTACTTGAATCTTTCCCTTTCACTCGCTTTAATGTCGCCACAATCAAAAAGCTTACAATCACCAATAAAAGCCAGGAACTGACCTTTCCTAAATGCACAAGGCTCCATGTCTCAGTTTGATTCGGATATTCCCATGCACCGAAAAATGTTGCGATGTTTTCAGCGACCCATATGAAAAACCCGATGAGCACAAAGGAGAGGGCGATTGGCATTCGGTATCGAATTCCGCCAACCTCATAGATGACCCATGATTTCCAAAATAGGATAATTACTGCTGCAGATAGCCACCAACGAACATCGATCCAATAATGATGGGTGAAAAAATTAAGGTATATAGCTGCTGCGAGTGATACCACCGTCCAAAAAGGTGGCCAGTCAACAAGCTCAACATTTAACCTTCTCCACGCCTGACAAAGATAACTTGCCACGCTTGCATACATAAACCCGCTGTATAATGGCACTCCAAGAACCTTGGAGTAGCCTTCCTCTGGATAGGACCACGAACCCATGTGCACCTTGAAGATTTCAAGTGCCAACCCAATAAGGTGGAACAAGGTGATGACTTTTAATTCATCGCGGGTTTCCAGTCCAGATCGAAGCATCCACCACTGCATCAGAATGCAAATAACCAGAAGCCAATCATAACGAGGTAAGAAAGGAAGAGAAATCACTTGAGTTAAGGCTAAAGAAGCAAAAATGACGACAGGAAACACACAGGACAATGCCTGTTGCCAGCCAAACCTAACAAGTTGCTTGAAGGCGCCAACCATGGACCATCCCTTTAATTTTTTCCTTGAGCCGAGCTGCATGGTCCTATTCATTTTGGGTTTCCTCTTCATCCCTTCGATATTCTAAGATATCACCAGGCTGACAATCCAACGCCCTGCAGATCGCCTCTAAAGTAGAGAAACGGATAGCCTTTGCCTTTCCGTTTTTTAAAATAGATAGGTTGGCCATCGTTATACCTACCCTCTCCGATAGTTCTGTCACACTCATTTTCCGTTTTGCCAACATTACATCCACATTTATAATAATCGCCATGTTTTCACCTCAGACCGTTAAATCATTTTCCGATTTTATATCAATGGCATTCTTCAAAAGCTTTTGTAAAACAGCTGCAAATACCGCAATCACCGCGGAGGCGAAAATGATGACCAGACCGAGGACGATGATACCCGGAGCGTCATCTACCTCACCGATGATATAAAAGAGCGGAAGAAATAGGACGTAGATCGCGCTGATTACTACTGCACAATATTTGATTGTTTTTAACGCTTTTACAGATAGGTCGGAAAATGCATTGTTTTTGTCAATGTAGCTTAATAATTTTAAGGCCTGATACAATGCCATGAAAAAGGCAATGGCTGTGGCAGAAATACCAATTAGAAAAGGATATTGCAAAAACGCCAACCTTGGAAAGAATTCTGCCCCATCCTTTACTACCCAAGGTAAGAAGAAGAAACATAAAACAAGGACCGGGGTCCCGATAAGCAACACTGCAAGCTTTAAAAATACTGTCTCACGGAACATAGTAGCACCTCTCTTAACCAATTATTTAATTCTGTGTTTCAACCTGGTTTATATCCATATCGAATTTATACTTATTATTTATTGAATTTAACATAAAATTTATTGATAAACAATAAATTTTTAATGAAAAATAAATTATTTATTCATTAGCAACGGACCAATATATGGTGATTCTACATATATAATTCCTTCACGGAAACACTAGTATAGAGGAAGTGAATCCGAAAAGATAATAAGGGTGAAAGGAAATATGAAATGAGCTCTCTATTAAGCTCCTTAATGGGAAAATTAGACGATAATGATGATTTATTTGTAATGGAAGAAAAACTCCAAGATATTCATTTTGGGGTTATTGGGGTACGGAGTTTAGTAGATATAGCCAAATCAATCGAGCTTGTTGAAAAGCACATGACGGCAGCGGCACTTATGCATAAGGAAGTGCTGGACCACTTAGTCAGTAACGGACGAAAAATGACAAAAGAGGATGAAATAATAACAGCAATTTTGCAAGGTGAATTAGTTATATTTTTCAAGGATTACCATGATTTCATGGTTAGCGTAGAGCCAATAAGAATGCCATTAAGCAGAGCAGTTGAACAGCCAACGAATGGTAGTGTATTACAAGGACCGTTAAACTCCTTCAATGAAGAGAAGTTAGTGAATGTTGGCATCCTTAGAAAGAGATTAGTATCTGATCAGCTCCGCGTGAAAGATTTTTTGGTAGGGAAAAAGCAGAAGAAAAGTGTATCTCTCTGCTATGATGCCATGAATGTAGATAAGAATCTTTTACAAAAGACAGTAGAACTCCTGGAAAACGGATCGGAAATGGACGTACATACAATACAGGATTTAATGAAAGTTTTGAAATTATCTACTTGGAGTGCGGTGGGAAGAATTCATGCAACAGAAATACCCCAACAAGCGGCTAGTTGTCTGTTAAAAGGGAAAGTGGTAGTTTTTATTGATGGTTTTCCGTTTGCCTATATTCTGCCTAGCACATTTTGGGATATTTTTATTTTGGAAAATGATAAAAACTTTCCCATGCCAATTACGATTTCCATTCGCTTATTAAGATTGATCGGAGTGATGATAGCGTTAATTGCTCCTGGATTATATGTTGCGCTGGTTGCTGTCAATCCGGAGGTTTTACGGATAGAACTAGCCTTATCGATTGCACAAAGCCGTAATGGTGTCCCATATCCTGCTTTGGTGGAAATCATCCTTATGTTGGTGATCTTGGAGTTAATCGTAGAAGCAAGTGTTCGTCTGCCCAAAAGTATCGGGCCAACCATTACCATGGTTGGGGGAATTATTCTTGGTCAAGCAGCAGTTGATGCTCAATTGGTCAGCAATCTTCTCATCATTGTATTGGCTGCAACCACCATTGCCAATGCAACCGTCATCGGCTATCAGAACTTGATTACCATTCGAATGTTAAAGTATACCATTTTGATTTTGGCATCATTATTCGGTGTCTTAGGGATCATGGCGGGAGTGTTTTTGATTTGCGGATATTTTGCAAGTATTAATACACTTGGGGTGCCTTACTTAAATATGGGTTTTTCAAAGGGTGATACAAAAGGTGGATAAAAGCTGGCAGGTATTTTTCATATATTTGTTGACTCATTTGGGGCTGATATTTTTCCTCTATCCTGCGAATATCATCAGTAGTACAGATGAGGCCCATTGGATTCCAATTCTTCTTGGAGTACTGTTTCATATATTAGTTGTGGGTATGTATTTGAAGGGGTTATCATTTTTTCCTGGTATGGATATCATAGAAATTTATACGAAAGCAGGGATGTTAGTAAAGGTATTCTTCCTTCTCCCGATTTTTGCGTATTTTATGATGGCAATCATCATTTCCATACGCGCATATTCCGAAATCATCACCATTGTATTTTTAACTAATACACCACTCTGGGCGATCATGCTTTTACTATTGGTCATCACATGTTATATGGCAATAATGGGGCTAGAAACCATCTTTAGGACTGGGGTTGTGATAGCTTATCTGTTCTTACCTCTTATTATTTTTGTTATGGTTTTCTCTTTTCAGAATGTTGATTGGAACTATCTATACCCTGCTTGGAATTCTGACTTTTCCTTCTTAAAGGAACAGGAATTTTTAAATAGTTTTTTTGCGATTGGTGGAGGTTATTTGTTCCTGGGTTTTGTGCAACCATATTTTTCTTTCAAAAAAATGAAAGTGTTTCTGGGAATCGCTATAATAATTCCTTGTTTTTTTCTGTCGGTGTATGTTCCAATTCTTACTTATGGTCAGGCTACTGCATCCAACTTTTTCTTTCCATTCGTCATGACCTTGGATGCAATCAACATAACCTGGTTAATGTTTGATCGAGTAACAATTTTTTTCTTATTGAGTTTGATAACTTTCATCATGTTGTTCCTTTCTTTAGTCATGTGGAAAACTGTAAGGATTACCCATTCTTTTTTTCCTGTAGCAAGGCCATCTTACCTTGTTATCTTTTTTACCTGTACCATTTTTCTGATCTGTCTATTCATTCCTAACTGGAGTGATGTTGAGAAGCTTTTTAGCTGGAATACCTTTTTAAGGTTTTATGTCCTTATAACCGTGCCATTGTCTTTGTTGTGCATCGGGAAGCAGTCAAAGGGAGGGAATAAGCAAGGTGCTTAAAAAATTTGGGTTTTGTGTGTTGATTTTCTCCCTTCTGAGCCTAACCGGTTGTTGGGATAACAAAGATATTAACCATAGAATGATGCCTGTGGTTCTAGGGATCACCAAGGAACAAGAGGAATACAAGCTGTTTTTGCAGATCCCAAAAGCTGCAAAGGGACAAATACAAACAACTATCGTGAGAGAGACTGGCACGACAATTAACCAAATCATAGATAAAATCAGTGCAAATTTGGAGAGTAGCGTAGATCTTTTACATGCAAAGGTCATCATTGTCGACAAAAGTTTGGCTGAGGAAGGAATGAAAGATTTTATTTCAGGTTTCATGAGGTCAAGGGATGTTCCTTCTAAAGCGCTAATGGTTATCAGTCAGAATGATATAGAAGATATATTTTCGGCTTTGGAAAACCAGGAACATTCGGAAGAAACAGTGCTATTAGATTACTTTGAAAAAAATGCAGGGTGGAATCCACAAATTCCACTTACACGGGTATGGTAAGTCTATCAAAGTATTCATTCCTATACAAAGGACGTCTCCATCGCAATGATAAAAAAGGGAGAGAATTCTGTATGTGAATTTGTCGGAGGGGCCGTCATCAAGAACGGGAAAATGGTAGAGGTGATAAATCCCGATGAAACCTTGCTCTACAATGCATTTAATGATGAGAGTAATCAAGGGAAGATTGAAGTGTTGGATGAAGGGAGTGTCATGATTTTAGGAAACAGGATGAATCATGCTAGTAGCATAATAGATGGAAGACCGCACTTTCATTCAGACTTACGGTTAAGTGTAATGGTATTAGAAACAAAAGGAGAAGCTTCAAGAGAAGAAATAAAGGAGGCGTTGACTGCCTTGCTACTAGAAAGATATGATAGGATGTTTTCTAAAATCCAGTCAAGTGAAGCTGATATCCTTGGCATTGGTCAGTACTTTCGAAAGGAGATATCTAGGGAGGAATTAAAGAAATGGCGTTCGAAGTATTATCCCGAATTAGTCTTTACGCAAGATATCGTAATAAATATACAAAATGAAGGGAATTTAAGGATGCCATCGGATAAAGAATCCTAAGAAAAACACCTAAATGAATTTAAATTCCTGCAACGCTTCTCACGTTGCAGGATGAGCGTTGTCTACCTCACCGACGATGTAAAAGAGGGGGAGAAATAGGACGTATATCCCGCTGATTATTCCTGCTCAATATTTGATTGTTCTTAACGCTTTTACAGATAGGTCGGATAATGCGTCGTTCCTATCAATATAGCTTAACAACTTTTTGCCTGATAGAATGCTTGAAAAAAGGCAATGGCGGTGGTGGACATTGAGATATGTTCGCTTATTGGGTAGGTTAAGATAGAGCGCGCTGCTATATGTATAAAGACAATCTGGGCAAGAAAAACAGCGTGAGATTGTCATCAACCCTTTGATAAAGACAATCTGGGCAAGAAAAACAGCGTGAGATTGTCATCAACCCTTTGATAAAGACAATCTGGGCAAGAAAAACAGCGTGAGATTGTCATCAACCCCCTGATAAAGACAATCTGGCAAAGAAAAACACCTCAAGATTGTCATCACATTCCTGATAAAGTCCCCACCCCATCCCAAAAGAAAAAGCATTCCCTCCCAAAAAGGAATGCCCTAACTAACTCCAACTCGTCACCGAACCAACTCCGATTCATCTGGGTCTGGTACATCATTTTCTTTCTGCTTCTCCAAATGCTCAATGATCTTCAAGCTAGAATAAATGAATCCAACAGCAATCAACGCTCCAAACACCCAACCATTCACCTTCATGAAGAACAGGATCCGATCATATCCTTGTACTCCATAAACGCCAATAAGATAATACTTCAGTCCTGCGCCGACAAGTCCCCTTAAAGCGAATATGCCTGTGATGAAATAGAACGCAGGAAGAATGGTTTTTTGACGATAGAGCTTTAAACTGTCCTCCCGCTTATGTCCCTGCAAATAAGCGATGTCAGCGCCAAAGTACAGTGCCAGTGGCTTCTTTATAATCATCGTGCCCAATATAAACAAACCGAAGCCGGCAGACACGTATACCGAGTTCTGAAGCATGGTAAAGGCATCGCCAGAAAGGATATCAACCAAGGTACTGACGAAGAGGGAAACCATAATGAACATGCCTGTCACGTTAAACTGTCTCTCTACGGCGAATCGGACAATGGTGTAAACAAACCCCGGAGCAGTGGAAAGCAGTATCGCATAATAATCCCCAAGCGGTTCTTGTCCAAATTTCCAAATTAAATATGGTAAAGCCAAGTAAAATAGTAGATCGAATACAACAATTTTGTTTTTCATAGCGCCTCCGAAAAAGTAAATATACATTTATCATACCAATTACTCCCATAAACCGCACTACAAACATGAGAAATACCAGCCGATTATGATAAAATGAAAAAAATGAGGTGAAACGAATGATTTATGTTGGTGTGACAGGCTGGGGAGATCATGATTCGTTATATACAGCGGGAGTTGCTGCAAGAGATAAATTACTGGAATATGGGGCGCATTTCCCTACAGTGGAAGTAGATGCTTCCTTTTATGCCATTCAGCCGAAGCGGAACGTTGAAAAGTGGATTGAAGATACTCCTGATGGTTTTCAATTCATAGTGAAAGCTTATCAGGGAATGACCGGACATCAGCGGGGGGATATTCCTTTTGACACGAAAGAATTGATGTTCGCGGCATTTAAAGAATCTCTTATGCCTTACGAACATGCAGGTAAATTGGCGATGGTCTTATTTCAATTTCCACCATGGTTTGAATGCAAAAAGGAAAATGTCGATTATATAAGATGGTGCAAGGAACAGATGGGCGACACGAAGGTAGCGCTTGAGTTCCGAAACCAAAGCTGGTTTCAGCCAGCATACCATGACAGAACGCTCACCTTTATGGAAGAGGAAGGGTGGATACATAGCATCTGTGACGAACCTCAAGCTGGAACGGGTTCGATTCCGACGGTACTGCACCCAACCGATCCAGACAATACTTTAGTACGACTGCATGGTCGGAACATCCATGGCTGGACAAAGTCTGTATCAGGGAAGGACTGGCGGGAGGTCCGTTATCTGTACGACTATAACAAGGAAGAGCTACTGGAATGGAAAAAGAACTTGGAGAAGCTGACATCGTTATCCCAAAACATTTATATGCTATTCAACAATAATTCTGGGGGGCATGCAGCTGGAAATGCCAAGCAGATGATTGATCTGTTGGGACTAGAGTATAAGGGCTTGGCTCCGAGACAATTAGATTTATTTTAGAGGAGAGAAAACGTGTGCAGCAGATTAGAATTTTACATACAAATGACATACATAGTCATTTTGACGCCTACCCGAAGTTAGCAACCTTTTTAAAGGAACAGGCGTCCACACTACCATCGGCACTTGTCGATATTGGCGATAACATGGATCGTTTTCACCCTATTACGGAAGCTACTGGTGGTAAAGCGAATACGAGTCTGTTAAACAAATTGCAATATGACTTTGCCACTTTTGGTAATAATGAAGGGATAACTTTAGACTATCAGGGGTTATCAGAACTCTATGGGGAGGCCGAATTTTCCGTCCTGGCAGCCAATCTATTTGAAGAAGATGGGAATTATCCTCACTGGGTGAAGCCTTATGAAATAAAGGAAATGGATGGCGTCAAGGTCGCTTTCATCGGAGTGACGGTTTTCTATCAACATTTCTACTCTTTATTGGGTTGGAAAATAGAAGATCCTTTTACTATTTTGGAAAAATACCTCCCTCTAGTAAAAGAAGAGGCTGACGTGATTGTGGTTCTTTCCCATCTTGGCATTTCGGATGATGAGGAGCTGGCAAGGCGCTTTCCGGATTTAGATGTCATCCTTGGGGGCCATACGCATCACGTCTTACCGGACGGCAGGCTAATCGGTGATACACTGATTTGTGGAGCAGGGAAGTATGGCCAATATATCGGGCAAGTGGACATAACCTATGACAGGGATAAAAAGTCTCTAGTTACATCCACCGCAAGGCTTCATGAATTGGAACTCTATGAACCGGATGAGGAGATGGCTGGGCTGATAAGAGAAATGCAGCAAGCTGCACAACGTGCTCTTCATAAGAAAATCGGTAGAATTAAGCAACCTTTACCGGTAGAGTGGTATGCCCCTTCCATTTTTCCTGATTTCCTGGCGGAGAGGTTAAGAGAGTGGTGCCAGGCTGATATCGGGATGGTCAATGCTGGAGTACTGCTAGATGGCCTTGAGGAAGGAGATGTGACGCTTGAGATGTTGCACCGTGTTTGTCCCCATCCCATCAATCCATGCCGAGTCACCTTGACCGGTGAGGAGTTGCGGGAGGTGGTCCAGCAGGCCTTCCATCCGGAAATGGAGCAGCTCCGGATAAAAGGACTTGGTTTCCGTGGGGAAGTCATGGGCAAAATGGCATTCAGTGGAGTTCGCTTTGAGAAAGCGGAAATAATCGGTGGAACAGGGCAAATAACTGCGATTTATGTGGGAGATCGAAAGTTGGAAGCTTCTGATAAGGTGACGATTGGTACCATTGATATGTTCACATTTGGGAGGATGTATCCAAGCATCCATCATGCAAAAGAGAAAGAATTCTTCTTACCGGAATTGCTCCGGGATGTGCTAGCACATTCCTTCTCGGGGAATTAACCTATTTTTCACACCCTTTCCATAACATCACATAAATTGATATGGGAAGGGAGCGTGACAATTATCTATGATTGAAATGACACCAATTACAATCGAAGGCCATACGTTTACTGCCATTACAGTAAAATTGCCAAAGACCAATTTTATGGCAGTTACAAGTGATAAAGGATACATTATGTGCGGTGCATTGGATGTCGGCTTGTTGAATGCCAAGCTGAAGGACCGAAAAATCATTGCAGGGCGGGCAGTTGGGGTGCGTACCATCGAGCAATTAATAGAGGCCCCTTTGGAATCCATTACGTATGAGGCAGAAAATGTAGGCATTAAAGTAGGCATGTCAGGTAAAGATGCATTGCTCAGAATGCTTTAACAGGGGATAAGATGATGCTTATGATGCATAACTTATCTTTTCATATATTCTTATCGAATCATATAGGAAAGAATACCACCGTTTGCAAAATAACACGGTGGTATTTTGTTTGTAAGGCTCTTTTCTCAAAGGTTCACTCTAAAAATTGCAAATAGAGTACAGGAGGGAAAGAGCAAGACAATAAGTAATATGACAGTTAATGTATCAATACGGAAAGCAACAAAGTTTACTTATACAGCTTTGTATAAACCATTCTTAATACAATTTTTAAAAAATCTTCATAACTTTTTTCAAAATAACCAAGCTTTATCATAAAATTTTTACTATAATA
The DNA here is from genome assembly GCF_021991925.1 of Sutcliffiella horikoshii. GTDB lineage: Bacteria > Bacillota > Bacilli > Bacillales > Bacillaceae_I > Sutcliffiella_A > Sutcliffiella_A horikoshii_F. The sequence continues at coordinate 701,502 of NZ_RXZI01000002.1, forward strand.
GGAAATATATAGATTTTGTCGAAATGTGAAGATAGGAGAAGTTATGAGACTATTACCTACAAGATCAATGAAACCGGGAATGGTATTGGCTAGATCGATCTACAATGATTCCGGCAGGGTGCTGTTGAGCGAGGGGATTTCTGTCACTTCACGAATGATTTCACGCCTGCAACAACTGAATGTTACGTATGTATATATAGAAGATTCCCGCACAAATGGGATAGAGGTACCGACCATCATTTCGGACAAAGTCCGGAAGGAGGCGGTAAAGACGATAACGGATACGTTTAAATCGGTGGAGCATGAACGTGCCTTAAGTAAATGGTTTGTGATGGACAAGTCCTCCAAGACCCTGAAGTCACTTATTCAACATTTGCTCACCGATATGAAATCCAACGATGAAGTTTCCGCTTTATTGACGGATGTTTATGTACATGACAATTATGTATTCACCCATTCACTTAATGTGACCCTTTATGCCCTATCCATTGGACTGAAGCTTGGATTATCACAAAAAGACTTGGAAACCTTGGGCCTTGGCGGAATTCTCCACGATATCGGAAAGATGCTTGTCCCTAATGATATCCTCTTCAAGCCTGGTAAACTTTCAAGCGACGAGTTTGCAGAGATGAAAAGACATGCCACATACGGTTATGATATCCTTCGAAATATGCAATCCATCCCACTGATGGTTGCGCATTGTGCATTCCAACATCATGAACGGCTTAATGGAAGCGGCTATCCACGTGGGATCAAAACGGATGACATCCATCTGTTCGGAAAGATACTTGCTGTTGCGGATGTTTTCGATGCAGTGACTTCCCACCGAATCTACCGGAGTGCGATGCTGCCACATGAAGGTTTGGAGATACTGTATGCAGGATCTGGAACCCTTTATGAGCCTGCAATTATCGAAGCTTTTCGTAAATCGGTCGCCATCTATCCATACGGGTTGATGATTACCTTGAATGATGGCAGAAAAGGGCTGGTTGTCGGACAAAACAAGGATTTGACCGAGCGGCCTGTTATCAGGATTGTGGAAGAAGAAGGGGAAGATTTAGAGAACCCTTATGATCTCAATCTGAAGGATCACCTTGATCTTGCCATTGTGGATTGTGACAGACAAGATAATATTGCTGCGGTAAGTTGATAGATAGAGTGAGAAATATTTCCTTTGTCCTATTAGGGGATATGTGATATAGTGAATTCATAAAATAATATACTTCCCTTATCATACGATGAGGTAGAGGCTGCATAGCATAAGAGTAATACTACTGGAGGGTGACACCAAGGATGGTAGAAGAAAGGATGCTGTGCCGAAGCGATATAGGCTGTCGAACTTATATTGCTGGGGTTATCTTGAATAAGGATAACACTGCCATTATGACCGGTACGGACGGTTTAATAGTGGAGGGCTACTGATCGGATGGAGGATAACACATTACATAGGTAATGATAGTTATTTTCTATCATTACTTTTTATTTTGTTTTCTTTCAGCGCCTTCCATTGTTGTAACCTGTTTGAACTGGTCAAACATATTACAGCTTAATGGGGGTTTTTTGTTATGGAAGGAACGATTTATTCATTAATTCCTCCAGTGCTTGCAATCTTGATGGTTATTTTGACCAGGAGAGTATTGCTGTCACTTGGAGTAGGTATTTTAGCTTCGGCACTTATGTTGGCAGATTTCAATCCGCTCACAATGGTAGTGTTGATCTGGGATACGGTAGTGGGACTATTCTATTCTGTAGAAGATAAAGAGCTTAATCTTTGGAACATTTTCATCTTGCTATTTTTATTATTATTAGGAATTATTACAGCTTTCATCTCTATCACTGGGGGAAGTCGTGCATTTGGAGAATGGGCACTTCAACGTGTCAAAACTAGAAGAGGATCCAAACTGTTGACGACTGTTTTAGGCTTGATCATTTTCATTGATGATTATTTTAACAGTTTGGCAGTGGGGCAAATCAGCAGACCATTGACAGACCGTCATAAAGTGTCCCGTGCAAAATTGGCTTACTTGATTGATTCCACGTCTGCACCGATTTGTGTCGTTTCTCCGATTTCAAGTTGGGGAGCGTATATCATCGGTATCATTGGAGGAATTCTAGCAACACACAGTGTAACGAATATATCTGCCTTTAGTGCATTTATTCAAATGATTCCGATGAATCTATATGTATTCTCTGCCATCATCATGGTGTTCTTGGTTAGTTACTTTAATGTGAATTTCGGTGCGATGAAAAAGCATGAAACTCGTGCCATGGAAACAGGGGAAGTTTTGGATACTTCCAAGGAAGTACCTGGAGAGTTGGATGATGACCTGCCGACAAGTTCAAAAGGAAAGGTCGGAAACCTTGTATGGCCGATTGTTTCCCTTGTAGTCGGTGTGGTAAGTGCGATGCTTTGGACAGGGTACACTGCCACAGAGGGTGATGTAACCCTTCTAGCGATTTTTGAAAACACAGATCCATCTGCAGCATTATTCTATGGTGGTATTTTTGCTCTGATTGTAACGTTTATCTTATTCTTCCAACAGGTTTCCAAAGGTGGGGTAGATAGAAATGTCGTTGGTAGAGGGGTTAAAGCGGGAGTGAAGGCGATGCTTCCTGCCATTTACATTCTTCTATTTGCGTGGACGATCACAGGCTTGATCGATGCGCTGGATACTGGTGGCTACCTTGCAAGTGTAGTGGAAAACTCCAACATGAATATCGCATTCTTACCTGTTATCATCTTCATCATTGCGGGTATTACGGCATTTGCTACCGGTACATCATGGGGAACATTTGCCTTGCTATTACCTATCGCAGGACAAATCTCTGCTGCGACAGATATTAACATGTTACTGCCGGCGTTGGCTGCAGTACTTGCAGGAGCTGTATTTGGAGACCATTGTTCACCGATTTCAGATACAACGATTCTTTCTTCTACAGGTGCGGGATGTAATCATATCGATCACGTGTTAACACAGTTACCATATGCGCTGATCAGTGCCTTGGTAGCAATTGTCGGCTATATTGTTCTAGGACTTACTGGAAGTACTCTACTAGGACTCTTGGTTGTATTTGTAGCCTTTATCTTCATAGGATTTGGATTTAAAGCACTGAAAATGGCAGAATAAGCTAATATTACTTTTGGAATAAAGTAAAAAACACCTCCTTTTTATCTACTTTTTATAAAGTGATAAAGAGGGAGGTGTTTTTTTTATTGAAAACTAAAATGAATAAATATTCAATGGTAAAGTCCTGTATAGCAACTGATTAACTTGAGAGAACGGATAAATAGTAATAAATATACATTGTTGAGTATTGTCGCATAATGTCGACTAATATAACTGAAAAGTTTGTTTTGACATAGTCATAAAGTCTAGTTATACTATGTATAAATTATATTAAATAATCAGAAAAAATAAAACATTTGGACTCTTTTATCTACTTTTTGGTAGAAAAGAGTCTAAATAGGGGGAGAGAGAGAATGGATAATCGACCGCAATGGGGGACAAGAGCAGGATTTATTTTGGCAGCGGTTGGATCGGCCATCGGTTTAGGGAACATTTGGCGTTTTCCGGCTACTGCTTATGAGAATGGAGGAGGGGCTTTCTTCGTACCTTATTTATTCGCCCTTCTGACTGCGGGTATTCCACTATTGATCCTTGAATTCACCATGGGTCATAAGTACCGCGGATCTGCACCACTTTCTTATGCAAGAATGAACAAAAAGTATGAATGGCTTGGCTGGTGGCAAGTTGGTATCGCATTCGTAATTTCTACTTATTATGCCGTCATCATTGCATGGGCTATGTCTTACTCAGTATTCTCACTTAACTTGAAGTGGGGGGACGAGACAGGCGGTTTCCTGATTGGAGAATATCTTCAGGTATCTGCTCCTGGTGAATTCGGAAGCTTGGTTCCATCTGTATTACTTCCATTAATCATCGTTTGGGTGGTAACGCTAGGCGTGTTATTCAAGGGAGTTAAAAAAGGTGTAGAGGTTGCCAACAAAATCTTTATCCCTACCCTTGTTGTCCTATTCCTTATCATCGTCGTCCGTGCCTTAACTCTAGAAGGAGCTGGGACTGGTCTTAATGCTTTCTTCAAACCTGACTGGAGCACGATAGCAAACGGTAAGGTTTGGGTAGCCGCATACGGACAGATTTTCTTCAGTTTATCCATCGCATTTGCGATTATGATCACGTATTCAAGTTACTTGCCGAAAAAATCGGATATCACAAACAATGCCTTTATCACTGGATTCAGTAACTCTGGTTTTGAATTGCTTGCTGGTATCGGGGTATTCAGCATCCTAGGTTTCATGGCAGTACAACAAGGTGTCGGAGTGGATGAAGTGGTTGCAGGCGGTGTCGGATTGGCATTTGTCGTGTTCCCACAAATCATCAATGAATTCCCGGCTTTCAATCAGCTCTTTGGATTCCTTTTCTTTGGATCATTGGTTCTTGCTGGATTATCTTCATTGATTTCCATTGTAGAAACATTTGTTGCAGGGGTACAGGATAAATTCAAGGTATCCCGTACAAAAGCAGTAGCTTTCGGTGGTGGTTTATCTGCAGTAATTTCCTTGGTATTTGCTACTCAAGGCGGCTTGAATGTATTGGATGTTGCAGACTACTTCATCAACCAATTCGGGGTAGCGCTTGCTGGTCTGGTTCAAGTAATCGTTGTAGTATATTTTGCAAGACAGCTTAAGGTATTGCAAAATCATGCAAATGAAATCTCTGACATTAAATTGACAGGATTCCTGGGACATTGGTGGACATGGTCCTTAGCTGTCATCACACCACTTGTACTTGGTTATATGATGATTGACCTTATCCGTACGAATGTCGCCGAAGTATATGGAGCGGCGGACGGTTACTCACGTATCTTCACCATCCAATATGGTGTGGTAGTAGCAGTGCTTGCATTGTTAGTAGGTATTGCGTTCTCCCTTATCAAATGGAAAAAAGACACGTTGGAGCTGCCAGCTTCCTCGTCTAAGGAGGTCAATAAATAATGGAAGCAAGTGCAATTGTCATGATGGTTGTCGGTATTGTCGTCATTTGGGGTGGCCTTGCAGGAAGTATCTTGTGGGCAGTAAAGAAAAGTTAAGTGAGACATGGTAAAAAGCTGTTGATCGTGAGTAAACGATCAGCAGCTTTTTTCATAGGCTTTGTTAAACACCGCTGTTGATTTCCGCACTAGGCTTCGCTTTCCGCGGGGTGTTTTGGAACCTCTTCACAATGCTTCACTGTCCCCGCTAAGCGCTACCTCCCGCTAGAGTCTACACCCTGTGTCCAATCAAAAGCTATCTATCTTACTGAATCTAGCGCTTCCTTCTTTCTCCGCGTTCCCATGATTTAAGATGAGGGAATGGATCAAAGGACCATTCGGAATAACCATTGTCTTTATACATACCATAGTGCAGGTGTGGCGGGAATTTCCCAGCTGTGCCCGGTGGTCCATATCCTGAACTACCTACAGAACCGATAATCTGCCCAGGTTCTACGACTTGTCCTACTTCCAAGTCCTTGGCAAAACCATTCAGGTGGGCAAAGTAATGATACGTATTATTGATATCACGGATCCCAAGTCTCCACCCCCCAAATTTATTCCAACCTTTGATTTCAATGATGCCATAACAGGTGGAGCGGACAGGAACACCGTAGCTTGCAAAAATATCGGTACCCTCATGCATTCTGCGACCACCCCATCCGCGTGCATCTCCCCATGTGTTTTTGTAGCTGAAATTAGATCGGATTGGTAATGGGAAGGCATGGGTATCCAGTTTCAATGTGTCATAAGTACTGTAAAGCTTTAAGTGACCCATGATCAGGCCGACTGTTTTATCCCGCTGGTAATAGTCCCAAAGGGCAATTTTTAAATTTTCTTTGTCGTTTCCATAATTCTTGAGATAGGATGCAAAGGTAAACAGGACATCCTCATCATTTGTGGAATCAGCCACTCCATCTCCGTTGCCGTCCAATCCTGTACCGCCAAAAAATTGAATGCTTGAAGGATTGGTATCCTGGGCATTAGGATTTAATGGACCGGCCCAGATCTCTGGTTTATAGTAAATCCCAATGACCCCGGTAGCTTTTGGTATATCTCTTCTGACCCTTCTTACATTTCTTTCATATTGATCGACTGCCGCGAAATACTGCCACGGAATTTGTGTCACAGACTGCATTCTAGTATATAGCTCCTGCCTCTTGGCATAAATCTGCTCGTCGGTTAAACTTTTTTCAGCAGCAGAGGCATCGGCAGGTATAGAGGCAAATAGAATAATGACGCATAAAAGTAGTCTTATCAAAATCCCACTCCTTCCTTTACTTTCATTTCCTACTGTTAGTGTGGTGAGTTTTTTCTATTTCATTTATACTAATTCATGGAAGATTGTCGGACATGTTTCTGTGGAAGCTTTTGGACTTGTTTCTTCCTTGGATGTTTGGTAAAGTGACAGATGAAACATGTCATTTTCCTTATAAGATTAGTGAGAATAGTGAAAATATATAGATAAATTATTCTTTGAAAATAAGACAAGTTGGAGTTGAGCATATGGCTAAAAAAGAAGAGTACATACGTAAACCGGATTGGCTTAAAATCAAGCTGAATACGAACGAAAACTATACAGGTCTTAAAAAATTGATGAGAGAGCATAACTTGAATACGGTATGTGAAGAAGCAAAATGTCCTAATATCCATGAATGCTGGGCTGTGAGACGTACAGCTACATTCATGATCCTTGGAGCAGTTTGTACCCGTGCCTGTCGTTTCTGTGCTGTCAAGACGGGGCTTCCAACCGAACTTGATACACAAGAGCCGGAACGTGTAGCAGAGTCCGTGAAATTGATGAATTTAAAGCACGCTGTCATTACGGCAGTGGCCCGTGATGACTTGAAAGATGGAGGCGCTGCAATTTTTGCTGAGACCATCAGAGCCGTCCGCCGCGAAAACCCTTTTACCACCATTGAAGTTCTTCCATCCGATATGGGTGGGGTGTATGAAAATATTGAAATGTTGATGGCTGCTAGACCTGACATACTTAACCACAACATAGAGACGGTCCGTTCTTTGACACCAAGAGTCCGTGCAAGAGCAACGTATGACCGTTCCCTTGAACTTTTACGCCGTGCAAAAGAATTGCAACCAGATATCCCTACAAAATCCAGCATCATGATCGGACTTGGGGAAACAAAAGAGGAAATCATCGAAACAATGGATGACCTACGGGCAAATAATGTTGACATCATGGCGATTGGGCAATACCTCCAACCATCCAAGAAACACATCAAGGTGCAAAAATATTACCATCCAGATGAGTTTGCGGAGTTAAAGGAAATTGCGATGACAAAAGGATTCAGCCATTGTGAGGCTGGCCCGCTTGTGCGTTCTTCCTATCATGCAGATGAGCAGGTAAACGAAGCATCAAAAGCTAGACAAGCTCAAGCATAAAAAAGAAGGTACAGATCCACCATGCAGGATTTGTACCTTTTTCTTATGGCTGTTATTCGTTTCTCATTTGCTTACCAAAGTCACTTTTATCTGTTTCTTCGTTCATTTCGCCTTCCGCTTCCCCGTTGGCATTTTCCCCGTTATTTAACTTTTTACCTTGAGGGGATTTAAGCATTTCTTTAATCGTCGTTTCTAAGATCTCGTCCACTCTTGGACTAGAGACGCCTAGCGAACGGAAACGCTCGATTTCGTGAATCATTTCCGGATTATCAGAAACGTACACATGGTAATAACGCGGTACGATGGAAAGACCTGTCTTACTAACTTGATCTGCGGTCGATTCTCGGTCATCACTGTTTGTCTCATATGCAATCAGCACTACTTCATCCGTAACAAGTGTTGCGGAATCTTCAATAGCGGGTAACTGTACCACCATTTTATTAATGATATTTGCAATTTCTCCGTAATCCACTGCTGCGATATTTTCGTTATAGCGCTGTGAATTTCTTACAGGTTCCGCTTGGTCACGGACATATCCAAAACGACTTTGGTCATGGTTGACATCCCTGGCATCATACATATCATAGCGGTGACCGGTATTCGTGTTCATCGGTTGGCCATCTCGTCCCCCGTAAATCACATTTCGTGCTTGACGTTCTTGTGGCGTTGGATCAAAGGCACAAGCTGTCATAGAAGCTGTGATTAAACTGCAAACTGCTAAAACTTTTATTGTTTTCCTCAATGGAAACACCCCCTTAATCATTAGGGTTTCCCGTTAGTAAAAAATTTGACTTAGAAATTGATGGAGAATGGTCTATAATGTAAATAAGAGCAGAAATGGAGGATCGAATCATGATTTGTATTGGAAACCATTGCTACGAACTGTTGGAGGAAAATCGAGACGGCTTTAACGAAGAAACCTTTCGAACAAGATATATCGATGTACTGAACAAATACGATTACATAGTTGGAGACTGGGGCTATAATCAATTGCGATTGCGAGGATTTTTTGAAGATCAGAATCATAAGTCCACCCATGACACAAAAATCAGCACCTTGCCTGATTACATTTTAGAATACTGCAACTTTGGCTGTGCTTATTTTGTCTTGAAAAAAGTGAAGAAGCCTGCTGCTGAGGCGAAATGAGTGGCACATTGATTTAAATCCCATTGACCGTATTTGGTGGTCGATGGGATTCTTTTTTATTGGCTGTTTTCGTATACTATGTTGCTTTTTCCACTTACTTACCATATGGCGGTTCTTCATTCTCACTGCTATCATCATGAGTCGGATGCGCACCAGGGTCCTGTCTAGGTATATCTTGATGCAAATTCTTATTTTCATAATTGAAGGCACTATAGTAACGCTGTCCTTCTCGCCATGGCGTGCTTTTGTTTTCAACTGGTGTATCTTTTCCGCGTGGGGACCCATAAGGGCCTTCTGGCAGAGTTTCCGGGATTAAAAAATTATGTTGGGTTTCCACATTGGAAAAATCAGTATATTGCTCAGCTTCTTTATCTTTTTCTCTTTCATGCATAAAAAAACATCCCCTCTGTCTAAGATTACCGTTAGTTTTTCCTAGACAATAGGGGATTATTTATGATGATGAGGCATAAAGTAAATTACACTACCTCATATAAAAACGAACGCAATTCGGCGGCATCCTCTTCCGACAACTGGTAGGCGTGTTCCAGATAGCCTGGCTCGTCCAGATCATCGCTGCCGATAATCGCAAAACGGTTGCCCTGTATATCCAGTACAAGGCTTTTTCCATAGTATCGGTCAGACTTGACAATGGCCAAATCAAAACGACTGCTTTCCCCCATAAAGCTGACAAAGCGAGTTTTCGTATCTACTGTATCATCGTATAAAAAGAATTTTTCTCCCATTATGGATAACCTCCTCCGTGCATCTTTTCTTAGTATAACAAATACAACCGGTTTCTTGTTAACAGATATTTTCCGCCCTTGTCATATATGGGCTTATTTTTTGTGATAAAATAAAGACATTACACAGCTAAAACAACAACCAAGATGATAAACAAAGGAGATAGGGATATGTACTTTGTGGATAGGGAGAAAATTGGACAGACCTTGCTTTATATTGAAGAGAATATCAAGGTTTTTGACAAGCATCCATCCTGGAGCACCTCCATCGAAAAGAAGGCCCTTGAGCGAATTGCGGTAGCGGTCATTGAAGGCATATTGGATGTGGGAAATGCGATGATTGACGGCTTTATTATGCGAGACCCTGGAAGCTACGAGGACATCATTGATATTCTTGAAGATGAGAAAGTGGTGACATCCGGCCTGGCGCAGCAACTTAAAGCGCTTGTACGCATGCGCAAAACGCTTGTGCAGGATTATCTTTTAATTGATCACTCCGAGGTAGAGGGTTGTCTGGAAGATGTGAAAGATGGGATAGTGGAATTTAGTGAAGCTGTCCGCAGCTATTTAGAAAATGAGCTTGGGCCTGTGTCCGCATTCAAGAATTAAAATGGGAACGCTTTCTTTATGAGAGGGCGTTCTTTTGCTTTGTCTATGATTTGATAGCTGGTAATTAGAGCAAAGGTGTAAGGCAGAGTTTTTTCTTTTAAAGGATTAGCAAATTGTGCTAACATGAACAGGTTGGAAAATACTTAAACTAATGCAAGGACCATACAGTAGTGGAGAGTGAATATAGATGAAGAAGTATCAAGGATATTTGATTGACCTTGACGGTACCATGTACCGAGGAAAAGAGAAAATTGAAGAGGCAAGCCATTTTGTAAAGGCATTATTCGATAAAAAGATACCATACCTTTTTGTAACCAATAATTCTTCCAGAACGCCACAGCAGGTTGCACAGAAATTAAGGGACTTCGGCATCCCTACTTTGGACGAGCAAGTATTTACAACTAGTAATGCTACCGCCAACTATATTTATGAGTATAAGCCTGAAGCAAAGATCTATGTGATCGGGGAGGAAGGAATCAGAACTGCTTTGATGGAGAAAGGCTTTGAATTGGTGGAAGACGGGGCAGATGTTGTCGTAAGCGGAATTGACCGCTCCATCAGCTACGAAAAGCTTGCACTTGGTGCCATTAATATTCGTAATGGAGCACGATTTATTTCCACTAATGGCGATATTGCCATCCCGACGGAACGTGGCCTTTTGCCGGGGAACGGTTCCTTAACTTCCGTCCTGACGGTTTCAACTGAAACGCAGCCAACCTTCATTGGGAAGCCTGAAAAAGTCATTATGGAGCAGGCGATGAAGGTGTTAGGCGTTCCACGTAGTGATGTGTTGATGGTGGGGGATAACTATCATACGGATATTAAGGCAGGGATGAATGCTGGAATGGACACGTTGCTTGTGCACACAGGCGTGACAACTAAGGCACATCTGGAAACGTATGAAGAGCAGCCAACGTATACAGCGCAGTCTTTGGCTGAATGGATAGAGAAAATATAAGCTAACTATAAATTACAAATGGCTACAATCTTGGAGAAAAGAGCCTAAAAAAACCAGACTTTTTGCTATTTAAGTTATAGCTCCAGTCTGGTTTTTATTGGTTATTCTGTATTTGCTGCTCTATGTGCCAAGCGGCTTGATGCTGCAGCGGCAATCGCTCCGACGATATCATCAAGGAATGTGTGCACCTTTCCAGAGCTTTTGTCATTCAGGCTTTCTAGAATTCCAGGCTTTAGTTTGTCAATATACCCGTAATTGGTGAAGCCGATGGAGCCATAAACGTTAACAATGGATAATGCCAAAACCTCATCTACTCCATACAAGCCTTCATCATCACGCAATATCCGCAAAAGCGGTTCTTGAATCTTTCCTTGCTCGGCTAAAATGTCTAATTCAATAGCTGTAAGAATGGTATTTTGAACTTCGCGCTTGGAAAGAACGCGATCGACATTTTCCAGACACTCCGAACGTTCAAGGGCAGGATGGTACTTCGATTGCAAAAAGTACACCAACTTGGCAATATCATCCATCGTCACCCCGCGCTCCTCCAACAAAGCCCTAGCCTTTCTCTCTACTTCATCCATACTCTCAAAATTCTTCATCCGGCTCACCCATCTTCTATAATATAGTCGAGGGGGTCAGACCCCTCTTTAACGCATTAGAGCAGTGAGGGTCAGACCCCTCTTTTTTCTCTCTTTACCCTTTATTCCCTTATCGGCAAGAAAAAATAGCTTTTAATGTGATTTTTGTTGGTAAAGGCGTTTGGCTAAAGTTTATTTCTAACAAGTTTTCTCCATTTCCTTCATATAGTTGGTACTAGGGATAAAGGAGGGAACTTAGTTGAAGCAGTCTATCTATGAACAATATGATTTAAGGGTGGAAAGGAAACAAAGGGTGCGGCAGTTTGATGCTTTCTGGGCTAATCGGGTGCTCTACATCATGGTACCTGTTGGTCACTTGGAGGAGGAGGAAGTTGATGAACTTCAAAAGATAAGTGACTATATGATACGCACGCACCAAGATATATATGTTAGTTCTTTTGTGAAAAATAAAAGTGATTCCTATATTACGGAAATAGAAGGAAAGAAGATCGCGCTATTCAGAATGCCCTACAACAATAACACTCTCCAACTTTATGTCGGAAAGGAATTGGCAACCTTCCACTATCATGCAAGAAGCTTCCCGTCAAAAGTGACAGCCATTAATCGTGTCGGACAGTGGAAAGATTTATGGGTGAAAAGAATCGATCAAATGGAAAGCTTTTTCAGGGAAAAAGTAAGAAGCAATCCGGTAGATGTATTTGATACTCTTTTTGTAGAGTCTTTTCCTTACTATTTAGGTTTAACCGAAAATGCCATACAGTATCTAGTTGACACGGAGCTAGATGATAGCCCGATGATCAATGATGCGGCAACCTTATGTCACCATCGATTCACAGATCTTACTTGGCAACAGAACCAATGGATGAAGCTTCCGACAGACTGGATATTCGATCATGCCAGCAGAGACCTTTCTGAATGGATACGGGCCGAGTGTCGAAAAGGAATGGATATGAACCCGGCGAAAATACAGACCTTCTTGCAAGATTATGAAAGGGTCTCCCCGCTTTCCAGTTTTTCCTGGAGACTTTTATATGCACGCCTCGTATTTCCGGTCCACTATTTAGAATGTGTAGAGGATTATTATACGAGTGGTCCTGTGGCAGACAAAAAATGGCATGAAGATAGGATGAGAGGCGTTTTGCGATCATCTACCTATTATGAACACTTCCTTGGGAATTTTTATGATCTGGCGGGTGTGCCTGCCAAGACTTATGGCATCCCAATATTGGACTGGGTAAAAAATTAAGCGTTTTCCCTATATAGGTATGTATCGGAAAAGCCATGAGTGATAAAATGACAATAATTGTAGTAGCAATCATTCCAGACAACATGAAGCAGGGAGAGAAGAAGATGACAAGGCCTTATGTATTCATTACGAGAAAGCTAGCAGAAGAGATATTGGTTCCATTAAGGGAAATGGCAGATGTGGAGATGTGGAACAGTGAGAGCGAGGCAGTCCCCCGGGAAGTTTTGATGCAAGAGGCCCGGAAAGCGGACGCATTGCTGACAATGCTCTCCGACAAAGTGGATATAGAGCTTTTAGATCAATCGCCTAATCTTAAAGTGGTGGCGAACCTTGCAGTCGGCTATGACAACATTGATGTGGAAGCTGCCTCTGAAAGGGGAATTAAGGTTTGCAATACTCCGGATGTACTGACGGAAACAACCGCTGACCTTACCTTTGCTTTAATGATGGCCACGGCTAGACGAATTACAGAAGCTCAAGAATTTGTAAAGGCTGGGCAATGGAAAAGCTGGAGTCCATACCTACTTGCCGGGGCGGATGTGTATCATAAAACAATCGGGATTGTGGGTATGGGGAAAATAGGGCAGGCAGTGGCAAGACGTGCAAGAGGGTTTGGGATGGAAGTGCTTTATCATAACAGAAGCCGTCATATGGAAGCGGAGCAGGAGGTAGGTGCGTCTTATCGCACCTTTGAAAAGTTACTCGAGGAATCCGATTTCGTTGTTTGTCTGACTCCTTTAACGGAAGCAACGCGACACTTGTTTGATCAAGCTGCATTTAATCGGATGAAAAAGTCCGCTTTCTTTATCAATGTCGGCAGGGGGCAAGTGGTTGATGAGGAGGCATTGATAGAAGCGTTGCAATCCAATGTCATTGCTGGTGCCGGTCTTGATGTATTCTATCAAGAACCTATTGGAGCAGACCATCCTCTATTGCAGTTGCCGCAGGTTGTAGCAATTCCGCATATCGGAAGTGCAAGTGTAGAAACGAGAACGACGATGATGAAGTTATCCCGTGATAATATTATGGCGGTACTTCATGGGGAAGAACCAAAAACGAAAGTTAGATAACTAAGGCTCTTTTCTCAAAGGTTGTTGCTATTCAAGTAAAAAGTCGGCAATCGGACTTTTTACTGCTTACTTACTCTAACCATGCATGTAGCATATTCAGTTTTGCAGGGAAAAGAGCACGATAGTATTGAATATATCGGTCGGTTTAAAAATACGTAAAAGCAACAAAGCTTACGAAAATAGCCATAATAAAAAGCCGGATTTTAGTCCACATACAAGTGGGGCTAAAATCCGGCTTTTTAGTTCAATACCTTATGAGGATTTAGCCATTGCAGATGCTTGTTTATTTCTCGGGAATGCTGCAAGGTACCATGATATATTTGCTAAGCAATATAAAGCGCACATGCCTAAAAGCGGGTAAAATGCTGATAAGGATAAAGCCGTCATTCCGATGATCGTGGCAGTGATCATGATGGCTACCATGGTGAATAGTCCGAGGAAGGAAAGTACTGCCATCAGATACTTCATCCAATTTACTCCTGCATGATAGATTACTAATGGGACGGCATATAACATGACTATCATGGCAATTGATAGCCACATTCCTGTTGAATTGAATTGATTGGCATTGGGACCTAACTCTGACAAGGGTGACAATGAAACAAAAACAATCACCATACTGAACAAAAATGCAGAGATTAAGGTCACTATCGTCATTATGCTCTTATTGTTCATTGGAACCTCCTTTCTGTGGGGAGTTATAAGTATTGTGTTTCACCAGCCCATGCCTCTTACTAGTACGATAGTAATTGGAAAAAGTTTCATAAAAATCATCATCGACACATTCCCTTATTCAAACAAATATTTTTCCTTTACTCCCCCAACGCAGTAAACGCTTACACACAAAAAACGTGAAAATTACCCCCTTGTCAAGCATACAAAACCAAACTATAATGTCCATTATATAAAAACAAATGTACACACAGGGAAGACAAAAAGAAAAAGGGGTCAGACCCCCTTTAGTGCTTTAGAGCAGTGAGGGTCAGACCCCCTTTAGGGGAGTGAAGCGAAATGAAGGTGATTTCGGTTGGTTTGTTGGGGTTAGGTACGGTTGGTTGTGGGGTTGTGAAGATTGTGGAGAGTCATCAGGATAAGTTGATGCATCAGGTGGGGTGTCCGGTTAGGGTGAAGAAGGCGCTTGTGAAGGAGTTGCATAAGGAGCGGCTGGTGGATTTGGATCCGGAATTGTTGACGTTACATGCGGAGGAAGTTTTGGATGATCCGGAGATTGATGTGGTCATTGAAGTGATGGGCGGGGTGGAAGAGACCCGACATCACATTCTAAGGGCACTTCATAACAAAAAGCATGTTGTCACTGCCAACAAAGATCTGATGGCCGTATATGGCTCCGAATTACTGGCTGCTGCAGCCGAGAACCATTGTGATCTATTTTATGAAGCGAGTGTCGCTGGTGGTATTCCTATCCTGAGAAGCTTGGTTGATGGCCTTGCATCAGATAGAATCACCAAAATGATGGGGATTGTGAATGGAACGACAAACTTCATCCTGACAAAGATGAATAACGAAGGTTCTTCCTATGAGGAAGTGTTGAAGGAAGCACAGGCACTGGGATTTGCCGAAGCCGATCCAACTGCAGATGTGGAAGGAATCGACGCGGCAAGGAAAATGGCCATCCTCTCCACGCTTGGATTTTCCATGAACATCGAACTCAAGGACGTTCAGGTAAAAGGTATCAGTGCCGTATCCGAAGAGGACTTGAACTACAGCAAAAAGCTTGGCTACACGATGAAGCTGATCGGCATTGCCCATCGTGAAAAAGAAAAGGTCGAGGTCAGCGTACAGCCAACACTTCTACCGCATGCACATCCATTGGCAAGTGTTCAAAACGAATACAACGCTGTCTATGTCTACGGGGAAGCAGTTGGGGAAACGATGTTCTATGGACCAGGTGCAGGCAGCCTTCCGACAGCAACAGCCGTTGTATCCGACTTAGTTGGAGTAATGAAGAACATGCGCCTTGGTGTTAATGGAAAAAGCATGGTCTCCCCTCAATTCCAGAAAACCTTAAAGGATAAGGCTGAGGTCCAGGCAAAGCACTTTCTTCGCGTTCATGTAGAAGATGAAGTCGGGGTGCTCTCCCATATTACGAATCTATTTTCACAAAAAGGTGTCAGCTTCGAGAAAATCTTGCAGCTTCCATTAAAGGAAGATGCTTTGGCGGAAGTGGTGGTTGTCACGCACCACGCCTCCTTACAGCGCTATGAGAATTTACTAGAAGAGCTTGCCGATATGAAGTACGTGAAAGAAATCAAGAGCAGTTACCGGGTGGAAGGAGAAGTGGCCGTATGATGTGGAGGGGTCTAGTCAAGGAATATAGCAACTATTTACCAGTAAATGAACGCACACCTAATGTCTCCCTTCAGGAAGGCAACACCCCCCTTCTTTTTCTAGAAAAGCTCTCTGATCAGCTTGGGGTGGAGCTCCATGTGAAAGTGGAAGGGGCGAACCCGACCGGCTCCTTTAAGGATAGAGGCATGGCACTTGCTGTAGCCAAAGCGAAGGAGGAAGGAAGTACAACGGTAGTTTGTGCCTCAACGGGAAACACTTCCGCCTCAGCCGCTGCTTATGCGGCCAGGGCGGGAATGAAATGTATCGTGGTCATCCCGGATGGAAAAATCGCACAAGGGAAGCTTGCACAGGCTGTAATGTATGGTGCTGAAATTTACTCCTTGGATGGAAATTTTGATGAGGCACTTCAGATGGTACGGAGATTATCAGAAGAGCTTCCTATCACACTGGTAAACTCTTTGAATCCTTATCGGATCGAAGGGCAGAAAACCGCAGCATTCGAAGTGTGCGACCAGCTTGGGAAGGCGCCAGATGTGCTGGCCCTACCTGTTGGGAACGCTGGAAATATCACAGCCTATTGGCGGGGGTTTCAAGAATATCACCGCATTCACGAATCAGGGTTACCAGAAATGCGTGGATTCGAGGCAGAAGGTGCTGCGGCAATCGTGCAGAACCGGGTGATACCGAATCCAGAAACAATTGCGACAGCCATTCGGATCGGAAACCCAGCAAGCTGGGAATACGCTGTCCAGGCAGGGGAAGAGTCCAATGGGAAGATTGATTTTGTCACCGATGAAGAAATGCTGTACGCGTATAAACTACTTGCTCAAACGGAAGGCGTGTTTGCAGAACCTGCATCAAGTGCATCTGTTGCTGGAGTCATAAAGCAACTGAAGACAGGGGAACTTTCTAAGGGGAAACAGGTTGTCTGTGTACTGACAGGAAACGGGCTGAAGGATCCTGTCACTGCCACTAACCATGCCAATGTGAACGTGCAGCAAATCCCGAACGACTATTCACAATTGGTAAAATCATTTGAAGGGGTATCCGTATGACAGAATATAGAGACGGATTTGTCATCAAAGTCCCCGGAAGCTCAGCCAATTTAGGACCTGGATTTGATTCAATCGGAATGGCGGTCAATAAATATGTCACGCTTTTTGTCAACCATGCAGACGAATGGAAGTTTACAAGCGTCCCGCCGCTATCTATAAAAAAAGAAGAAAACATCCTTTGGACTGTGTGTCAGGAGTTACAAAAGCTCTGGGGGGTGGAAGCTCCCCCTGTACACGTTTTAACTATGAGTGACATACCTTTAGCAAGGGGTCTTGGCAGTAGTGCCGCAGCTATTGTAGGCGCCATTGAGATCATGAATGTTCTTTGTAATAAAAATTTGTGCCCCGATGAGAAGCTTCAACTTGCAGCCAAATTTGAAGGGCATGCCGATAATGTTGCTGCCTCCCTATACGGTGGCCTCGTTGTCTCTACCTATCAGGATGATAATTGGGAGTATGTAAAGCTTCCTGTAGAGGATTTGGAGATGGTTGCGGTCATTCCTGATTTCGAGGCGAAAACAAAGGACTCCCGAGGTTTGTTGCCGAAAAGGCTTGCGTTTGGTGAAGCGGTTGCGGGAAGCAGCCATGCCAATGTTATGCTAGGTGCATTTATGTTGAAGAAATGGGATCTTGTCGGAAAGATGATGGAAAGCGATATCTTCCATGAACCATATCGCCAAAAACTGTTTCCTGAATTTCAAAAACTGAAGGAGAGGGCAGGAGAGGCAGGAGCGTTTGGTGTCACAATCAGCGGTGCCGGACCTACCGTCATCTGCTTTTGTGAGAATGGAAAGGGAAGAAACGTAGTAAGTGCGCTTGCTTCTGAATTTCCACAGCATAAGGTAGAGCTGTTGCAGGTAAGTAAAATGGGCAGCGAGGTTCATTCCAATCATTTATGTAGGGTGTCTTCCATATAAACAAAAAAACCTGCGAACTGTCTGCTCGCAGGTTTTTTATCATTGATTAGAATACTTGCTCTACTTCGATGATGCCTGGTACTTCTTCAAGTAATGCACGCTCAATACCAGCTTTTAATGTGATAGTGGAACTTGGGCAAGAACCGCATGCACCTAAAAGACGCAACTTTACAATGCCATCTTCCACATCTACTAATTCACAGTCCCCTCCGTCACGAAGAAGAAATGGACGTAATTTATCTAGTACTTCCTGAACTTGCGCATTGATTTCCGGGTTAGACATAAGTTATCGCTCCTTTCCTTACATAATTCTATTATAAAGAAAACCTCCAAAAAAATCTATGACTCTGCACTGGGTCTTTTTAGGAAATCGAAATTAATTCCATGAAAAAGTAAGCGTTTTACGGTAAAATGGAGAAAATGCTGTGAATGTTGGGGGATGTCGCCTTATGAAGAAAACGGTAGAAATTTGTGTGTATGGTGCAGAGGTGCTTTGCCCAAGCTGTGTCAACCTGCCATCATCGAAAGAGACATATGAATGGCTGGAGGCGGCAGTGGCAAGAAAATTCCCAGAACAGGAATTCACCATCTCCTATATAGATATTTTCAACACGCAGGAATGTGACGGAGACAAGAAAGAATTCGCCACAAGAGTCGTGGAAGAGGATATGTTTTATCCGGTAGTAGTGATTGAAGGAGAGATTGTGGGTGAAGGAAACCCTAAGTTAAAAACAATCTACTCTGAAATGGAAAAGCACGGATACGTGGCGTCGTAAAAGGCTGGTTTCGTATACCTTATTGCTTTTCGTAGTCTTCAACTATCCGTTATATTCCTTACTATCGTGCTCTTTTCCTAGCTGTACGGAATAGAATGTGTGCCTATTTAAAAGTAGGCAAGCTGTAAAAAGTCCAATTGCCGACTTTTTACTAGGGAATAGCAACAAACTTTGAGAAAAGAGCCTTGTAAAAAGAAACCCCATAAGTCGTTAAACTTATGGGGTTTCTTTTTATCCATTATGATATTTATACATCCACAAGATACCAGATTTCAGTAGCCTTGCAACGCGGCCTGTCAGTGGACGTTCGTTTACGAGTCCGAAGCCGTGTTTTTTCCCAAGTGACCCAAGTACACCTTTTAGCTTGATGGCAGGAAATTCTTCAGGAGGTGTTTCTCCGTTCCAGCGCTTCATTAATACTTGGACGATTTGTTCTGCTTGTCCTTCCGCCAGCTGGGCGCTTGGAGCGTGGGGAAGGCTTGCACAGTCGCCGACAACATAGACGTTTTCATGACCAGGAATGTTATGCTGCTTTGTCAGTACGACACGTCCCTGTCCATCTTTCTCTACTTCAAGATCTCGAACTACTTTATTCGGCTGAATTCCAGCAGTCCAAACAATAACATCGCAATGTACCGGTTCGTCATGGTTATAGAGGGTATTCTCTTCCACACGGGTAATGTTGGAACCGTTCACTACCTCCACGCCGTGCGTCTCAAACCAATTCTGTACATACTTGCTAAGTCTTTCCGGGAAGCTTGATAGGATGATTTTTCCACGGTCAAATAGTTTAATGGTTAAGTCGGGACGGCTTTCACGCAGTTCACTGGCAATTTCAACTCCGCTTAATCCACCTCCGACAATAGCTACGACTTTGTTGGCAGGCAAATCATTTAACGCCTGGTATGCTTTTCTGGATTTATTGATGGTCTGGATACTGTATGTGTATTCTTCCGCCCCAGGAATATCATGATATTTATCCTCACAGCCAAGTCCGATGATCAGATCGTCAAAAGAAAGGGTGCTCTGATCTTCAAAGTGAACCATTTTCTCTTCCATATCCACTTTTGTAACTTCCCCATATTTGACAGAAAGCCTTTCATGTTCTGGAAAAGTGACACGTACATGATGGTCTGAAATCGTTCCCGCAGCTAACGCATAAAATTCCGTTTTCAAACTATGGTAGGGAGCCCTGTCCACTAGCACAATTTCAGTATCAGATGGTAATTGATTAGGTAGCAGACGGTGAAGAATACGCATTCCACCATAACCTGCGCCAAGCACAACAAGTTTTTTCATAGCAGCTAAAACCCCTTTTCAAGCTAGTAAAGTCTTCATAATATAATGAACGCACACCGATTTAAAGGTGTTTTTGGAATATAATAGTAGGAATCTAGTAATATTTAATAGTTTTATGTGAAGAAAAATACATATTATGATACAATTGCGCTTTCATTTGACAAAATGTATAACACGATTAAATAAAATAACATTAAAAGTATATCGAAATTATGACAAAATAACAACATTCTTTCAGAAAATAGTTCAGCTTTCGCTAAGTATCTCCATTATCAGCAAGCGTCCAAAAAATACGCTTGATAATTGACGTTTTAAGGAAAAAAAGGTAGCATGAAAGGGCAATAGAGGGGTGAAAATAGTGAAGCCGATCATCGAATTTTGTATAAGCAATCTAGCCAGTGGTTCACAAAAGGCAAGAGAAGTATTGGAAAAAGATCCAAATCTGGATATAGTGGAATATGGATGTCTAGGTTATTGCGGTAAATGCTTCGACACGCTTTTTGCGCTTGTGAACGGTGATGTCGTCTCGGGTGAAACGCCGGATGAACTGGTGGACAACATATATATCTATTTGGAAGAAAACCCAATGTTTTAATGGGGCTCGTTACGCATAAAAAAGCAAGGAACCGTCCATGTGGTTCCTTGCTTTTTATTTATTCTTAGCTTGTAGCCTGCAGCTTAGTGGCAGTCCGGATTTCATACCAGCGTTCTCTTGCTTTTTCAACTAGCCGCTTTTCCTTTTCTTTTGTTTTATGCTGGATGACCAATTGAAAATAGCGGAATGCCTGCCTTTCGTTTTCGAGCCTGGTGTGAAGATCTCCAATAAAATAAAGGAGCTTTATTTCGGACATTTCTTTTTCTTCAAAATCCCCTGTGGAATAAGAGATTTCGAATTGTTCTACTGCAAGTTTGAGAAATCGTTGTTCCTGGGTGGTGTTTTTTTCAACGGTACGGTAGATCCAAGCAAGTCGAAGATATAGACCTGCCATGACGATAGCCGTCTCTTTCTTTATTATTCCAGAATATATACCCAGCTTGTAGGCATTGATGGCGGTTTTGACCGTCCGTGTCTGACCAAAGTCTTTGAATTGCCAATGTTTTTGTATTTTTGTCCGGATTGCCTGAAGAGATTCTGCCGTGAACTTGTTGCTAAATTCATCTGTGACAGCATATCCACAATGGGGACAGACAGATACATAATAGAGGAGAGGGTTTGTCTCTTCGGAGTGGTAAGTGGAGCAAAAATCCGTGTCATGTGTTAGAGGGCGAATATAACGGGATTTTACTTTCAATGTACTATATGAATGATTGCAATTACCACATGAAATATCGCGTTTATAATATTGTTCCATCCAAACACCCTTCCTTGATAATTTAATACAAAAGTACCATAAATACTCTCAGGTAACAACTTTAATGATTCTATATACCTACATTTAAAGCGTGTTTTTTTCCTTGACTATACATTATTTTGTAAAAGTTGGGTAATTTATTTAAGAGGACCTTGGTTTGATAACGGTTTTGTTCCATCTGTTACATTTTTACAGAAAAAAAGTTCTTTCAAACGCTTTCATTTCGTAGTAAAGTGTTAATGTGATAGTTAGATGTCTGACGACAAACAACTTGCAGAAATTTCAAATAGAGGTGAATTTTATGAATAATATCCTTTGGGGATTAATGGGGATTGCCGTTATTTTTGTAATCGCATTCCTACTTTCAGAAAACAAAAGAAAGATCAAGATCCGCACTATTTTAGGCGGTTTAGCTATTCAATTGTTATTTGCTTTTATCGTTTTAAAGTGGGAGTTTGGTCGTAAAGCTTTCCTTGGCTTGACTGAACTAGTTCAAAATATCATCAATTACGCAAACGAAGGAATTGGATTCCTCTTCGGTCCTGTACTAGGTAACCCTGGCGCAGAAGCGACTGGTTTTGTATTCGCGTTTCACGTATTGACGATCATCATTTTCTTCTCTGCTTTAATTTCTGTTTTATATTACCTTGGTATCATGCAAATTGTCATTCGCTTCCTTGGTGGCGGACTTGCAAAACTTTTAGGGACAAGCAGAACAGAATCCCTATCCGCTTCCGCTAACATTTTCGTTGGTCAAACAGAAGCACCTTTAGTTATCCGTCCTTATATCGCAGGCATGACAAAATCTGAATTGTTCGCGGTCATGACAGGTGGACTAGCATCTGTAGCCGGTTCTGTATTGTTTGGTTATGCGGCACTTGGAATTCCTTTGGAGTACCTATTGGCAGCTAGTTTCATGGCAGCTCCTGGTGGATTGATTATGGCAAAAATGCTTATTCCTGAAACGGAAGAACCAAAAACAGATCCAAATGCCCAAATCGGTGAATCTGAAGATGACAGAGCGACTAATGTCATTGATGCTGCTGCTCGCGGTGCATCTGACGGTTTAAAACTTGCACTTAACGTTGGTGCGATGCTACTGGCATTTATCGCATTGATTGCACTTATCAACGGTATTCTTGGTGGAGTAGGTGGTTGGTTCGGTGCTGATAACTTCTCCTTAGACTTTATCCTTGGTTATCTATTCGCGCCATTGGCGTTCGTAATCGGTATCCCTTGGAGTGAAGCGGTAGCGGCTGGTAACTTGATCGGTCAAAAACTTGTATTGAACGAGTTTGTTGCATACTCTACATTCTCTGCACAGCTAGATATATTCAGTGATAAGTCCATCGCGGTCATTTCTTTCGCACTGTGTGGATTCGCGAACCTTTCTTCCTTGGCAATTTTACTTGGTGGTCTTGGGAACTTAGCTCCAAGCCGTCGTCCGGATATTGCAAGATTAGGGTTCCGTGCAATCATCGCAGGTACGCTTTCTAACCTGTTAAGTGCTGCGATTGCTGGTATGTTCTTGTTCTAAAAATGAGAGATCCACTCGTCTATATATGTAGGCGGGTGGATTTTTTTAAAAAAATTGGATGAAGACCTATTAGAGAAGATATTCGTGCGATAGAGGTCTTCATAAGTGGAATGAAAATCTTCTGGGGAAGATTCCTGAGCAAAAGGAGTCTTCACCTTTATAATCCTTCTATCATAACCAGAAAAACCCATGTTATCATGCTTTGCTAGAAGCATTCGATACATGGGTTTTTCATATAAAACGGGGGATATTTCTATTGTGTTCACTCCTTTATGTATTTATACTTGAAGAAATAAATTATTTTTGGAGGAATAGTAAAAAAATGCGCTCCTTTGAATTCACCAAGATGCACGGACTAGGAAACAACTATATATATGTGAATATGTTTGAAGAAAAGTTAAAAGAAGAAGAGTTATCAAATCTTGCCGTCAAGGTGGCAAACATCCATACCGGAATCGGATCTGATGGGATGATTTTGATATGTCCTTCAGAGATAGCGCCAGTTAAAATGCGAATCTTCAATAACGATGGATCCGAAGGAAAAAACTGTGGGAATGGTCTTCGCTGTGTGGCAAAATATGCTTACGAGCACGGAATCGTTCAGACAGAGATTTTTAAAATTGAAACACTTTCAGGACTAGTGGAAGCCGAAATGGAAGTGGCAGAAGGAAAGGTTACTTCTGTAACAATCGACATGGGAGAACCAAGGCTCTCTACAAAGGAAATTCCGATACTAATGGAGGAAAAAGAAGCCCTAGTTGCGGAACCATTCACAGTGGACGGAGAAACTTACGAAATAACCACAGTGTCCATGGGGAACCCACACGTTATTTTTTATCTGGATGATATAAAAGATGCTCCTCTAACGACCCTTGGTCCTGTAGTAGAAAAGGATTATCGCTTTCCTGAGGGGGTAAATGTGGAGTTCGTCGAGGTTGTCGCAGATGATGAGTTGCACTTCCGCGTTTGGGAGAGAGGTTCTGGCATCACCCAGGCATGTGGTACAGGTGCATGTGCTGCAGTAGTGGCGTCTGTCCTGAACAACAAAACGGCCCGTGACAAGGAAACGGTCGTTCATCTGGCAGGGGGAGACCTCTTTATCACATGGACGAAGGAAGGATCGGTTAAAATGCGCGGTCCTGCAGAAGTCATTTGTACAGGATCTTTCTATTATTAATCACAATGGCTTGTTCCTTTTGCATATACTATTAAAGCAGTAAGTTTGAGCAGACTTCCGTTTCACGATATAATGAAGCTAATGGAACTGGAAATACATTGGGAGGTGTAATATATGAGTGATGTCATTACCATAACAGAAGCAGCAGCTTTTCAAATAAAAGATATGATGAAAGAACACGGCGATGAATCCGTCTTTTTACGTGTGGGCGTGAAAGGTGGAGGGTGTAGCGGTCTTTCTTACGGTATGGGCTTTGAAGAAGAAAAAGGCGAAAAGGACATCGAACTGGAACAGCACGGAATCAAAATCTTAATCGATGCTGAAAGCAAGCCAATTCTTCAAGACGTAAAAATTGATTTCAAACAATCCATGATGGGCGGCGGATTCACCATCGACAACCCGAACGCCATCGCTAACTGTGGCTGTGGTTCTTCCTTCCGTACAGCGACAAACACCGGTACACCGGAGGAATGTTAAATTAAAAGTCAAAAACTTGGGTAGCCTGTCAGGTTATCCAAGTTTTTTTGTTGTGATTATTTTCCAAAATTATGAAACCAACTGCCACCTTAAACCGTCTATATAGTTAGGGATAAAAAGAGGAGTGGTCGCAGTGAAAGGGAAAAGGAGCATGACAATTATTCTTTTGTCGGCACTAGGATTTGCAAGTATCGGTACTTCCTGTCAAGGAGTGGATACACAGGCCAGTGAGTCATACCAACTTCATTCAATAAAACCAACGAATGTCCGCATGGCGATACCATCTACTACATTTTTCATAGATAGCAATCAAGCAGAAGAAGGTACGGAAGGCCGTACGGAGACAGTAGAAAAGCCAATTGAGGCTCCTCGTGAAGATCCTCCTGAACCTGACACAGTTGACCATAACGAAGATGAGGTAGAAGAGCAGACTGAAACTGTCACCATCGGAGACTACACCTACCATAAAATAAATGACGATAGATTTACGAAAACAATAGCCATTGCAGAAAAGTATGGTGCCGACCTTTATGGGATTCCGGAATCTGACGGATTCATGATCTACCATAAGACAGAAGGAATTTTACTTTCTATGAGTACAGGGGCGGCAGTTGCAGAGCTTGCAAATGCAGATGTATTAATGGATTATTTTTCTACCGGCGATTGGACAGAGTATACGGGGATAGTGGAAGGGATTAAACACGTTCTGCAAACTGGGGAAGAAATTAATGTAGATCTTGGGGATTATGTAGGATATCTCATCAGCCTCGATAATGGCAGGATTGTTGTGTTTTGGTAGATGTATAAAACAAGAAAAGCACCTTTCCAATAGAGAGGTGCTTTTTGCATGCATATTTATTTTGTACTTTTCCAGCGGTAGAAGAAGCATGCGCCTAGAACAAGTGCCACTCCTAGGGTACCGATAACTGCATTTTGTGTGGAGAAACTAGCGAATGGCTTTGTATCATCTGTCGGAACAGTTCCTTTCCCAAGTTCCTTTAAGTCGGACTGGGCGTGAGCAAGCTCTGCTGTTCTTGAACAAAGGTATGTGGTGTATTCTCCATCCTCCAAATGGGCATAAACCAAGTATTCTTTGTCTTGTTCAAAATTAACCCCACATGCCGCGGAGTCCATGGCAGTGTAAATAACTACTTCCTTTGTGTTGACACCTTTCCATGTACTTGACACGCTTAACTTTACTTGTGTTGTACTGTTGTATTTTTCATTTACATCTAACACTTTTCCTGTGAATACGGCATCCATTTTTGCCAGTTCCTCTTGCGGCGTACCCGGTGGCAAGCAGGAACATGCATAGCCTGTTGATGAGAAGAACGGTAGGGATAGGATAGTGAGGAGAAAAGAAAGAACAGCAACTTTGAAGAATTTCATTTGGCTGATCACCTCATTAGGTTTGTTATTAGGTTAGACGTTGAGTGTTGGTGGAAGGTTACAGGCGAAAAGAATTATTGGTTTACTAATCAAAAAAACCAACCCTTATTTCCACAAGGGTTGGCTGCACTTTCATAGTCGGTTTAGAATAAACTAGTACTATGAAGCGGTTGTACTTTCGCTTTTGGATCGATATAAGATTTTGCATTGTTTACGGCAGTTGGTGCTTCACCAAAGCCACAAGCAATTAGTTTCACTTTTCCTTCGTATGTGCAGATATCACCAGCTGCATAGATTCCGGAGATGTTCGTTTCCATTTTGGAGTTGACCACTATGGAATTCTTTTCGATTTCAAGTCCCCAATCCTTGATAGGACCAAGAGAGGAAACGAATCCATAGTTGACAATAACATCATCCACATCCAACACTTCACGATCTTCGGATTTCACTTTTTCGAGGACAACCTGATTGATTGCGTTGTCGTCACCGATTAGTTCTGCCGGAACGTATGGCGTTTTGATTTCCACTTTGGAATTCATTAGTGTCTCCACGCTGTGCTCATGTGCACGGAACTTGTCACGACGATGTACAAGTGTCACTTTCTCAGCAATCGGCTCTAGCATTAGTGCCCAGTCAACTGCAGAATCTCCGCCACCAAATACCACGACTTTTTTACCGGCAAACTTATTCATATCATCAACAAAGTAGTGGATGTTCTTGTTTTCGTAATCCGTTGCGTTTTCAAGCTCAAGACGGCGTGGTTGGAAGGCTCCATTGCCTGCTGTGATGATAACGGCTTTGGAATAATGGGTTTCTTTATCCGTCACAATTTTAAAGGTGCCATCGCCCATTTTTTCAAGAGTTTGAACGGATTGCTCCAATGCAACCGTTGGCTCAAATTTGGCCATTTGCTCCTTTAGGTTGTTGATTAATTCTTGTGCACGGATCTTCGGGAATCCGGCAATATCATATATGTACTTTTCAGGGTATAACGCGGATAACTGCCCACCCAATTGTGGTAGACTTTCAATGATTTTGACGCTTGCCTGCCTCATACCTCCGTAGAAAGCAGTGAATAATCCTGTAGGACCTCCACCAATGATGGTGATGTCAAATACTTTTTGCTCTTCGCTCATCTGTACCTATCCCCCTAAACGATTGTTTACTTTCTTTCTTTATCATAGCATAATTTTCTCACAATTTCTGTTTTCAACCTTAGAAAAAGGGGAACATATACTGAAAATAGGTAGAAGTTTTGGAATACAAAGGATAGTTATAACAGAGATTGCCTATTTTCCGAATATTTTAAAGCTTTTTAAACTATGATTTTGTCTTGAAAAAAAGACCGAAAAAGAATATGATGGTATGTAGGTTAAGTTTCTTTGTGACAAATTTCGCACTTTTTTGCCGTCCGTATTCGTGAAGTATTTCACAATCATTTATTTCTAATAAATTTTATCTTTATAGTGGATAGTAAGAATGGGTATAGTGAGATTTGTTTCATGTCTTCATATTTATTTTATAAAAAATTTCAATATAAAAGGTGTGATTCATTTGAAAAAGCCAAGTATAGTTATTTTAGGTGCAGGTTACGGTGGACTTGTAACGGCTGTTCGTCTTCAAAAAATGATCGGTGTCAATGAGGCCGATATCACGTTAGTAAACAAAAACGACTATCATTATGAGTCTACATGGTTACATGAAGCGTCTGCAGGTACATTGCCAGCTGATCGCACTCGTTACAAGATTTCCGATGTTATCGATCGCAGCAAGGTCCACTTCTTACATGACACAGTAACAGGCATCAACCGTGAAGCGAAAACTGTTGCGTTGACAAAGGGTGGAGAAATCTCTTACGACTACCTAGTAGTTGGTCTTGGGTATGAAGCAGAGACTTTTGGCATCAAGGGCTTGAAAGAGCATGCGTTCACTATTGCAAACCTAAATGTTGCTCGTAAGATCCGTGAGCACATCGAATATCAATTTGCTACTTACAACACAGAAGCGCACCGTCGCGACGATCGCTTGACAATCGTTGTTGGTGGAGCCGGATTTACTGGTATCGAGTTCCTTGGAGAACTTGTTAACCGTGTTCCTGAGCTTTGCCAAGAATTTGACATTCCTAAAGAAAAAGTACGCATCGTGTGTGTAGAAGCTGCACCGACTGTACTTCCTGGATTTGATCCAGAACTAGTGGAATACGCTGTAAACACACTTGAGCGTAAAGGCGTAGAATTCAAAATTGGTACAGCAATCAAAGAAGCGACAGAAGAAGGTATCATCGTTGCAAAAGACGAAGAAGTGGAAGAAATCAAAGCTGGTACAGTTGTTTGGGCTGCCGGTGTACGTGGAAACCATTTGGTGGAAGATTCCGGGTTCGAAAACATGCGTGGCCGCGTGAAAGTAGATCCTTACTTACGCGCTCCTGGACATGAGGATGTATTCATCGTTGGAGACTGTTCACTAATCATCAACGAAGAAATCAACCGTCCATATCCTCCAACTGCACAAATCGCGATGCAGCAAGGGGAAGTATGTGCGAAAAACTTGGCAGTATTGGTTCGTGGCCAAGGTGAATTACAAACCTTCACTCCTGATCTTAAAGGAACAGTTTGTTCTTTAGGTGAAGACGATGCAATCGGTGTAGTATTCGGTCGCAAAATCTGGGGCTCCAAAGCATCCTTCATGAAGAAAATGGTCGATAACCGTGCTCTTTACATGATTGGTGGAGCTGGACTTGTAATGAAAAAAGGTAAATTCAACGTATTATAAGATAAGTTTAGCAAAAGCTGCATGTTCAACAACATGTAGCTTTTCTTTTTTTCTTTTTTCCTGATACCATTAGATATAGATGGAAGGGGGAATGGTGCTATGGGGAAAAGAGAGAATGTTTGGCTGGCAGTTGCCGGAATTGTAGTTACCGATGACGGCAGGTGGCTTGTCGTTAAAAAACGCTACGGTGGTCTGAAAGGCAAGTGGTCCTTTCCTGCAGGGTTTGTGGAAGCGGATGAAACAGTGGATGAGGCGGTAAGGCGAGAGGTATTAGAAGAAACTGGAGTTAATGTGAAGGTGGAAGGTCTGGTGGGAGTAAGGTCTGGTGTCATCAAGGAGAAAATCAGCGACAATATGCTTCTGTTTTTATGTAGCCCACTACATACAAATGTGGTTTTTCAGGAAAGTGAACTCTCTGATGCTACATTTAAAACGCTAGATGAATTGGAGAATGACCCAGATTCTTCTCTCCTGATCCATTATTGTGCAAATCTTTCAAACCTATCTGTTTTAAAAGAAACAAGTGCCATGGATCCGGGACAAATCTTTCATTATAGCTCCTATAAGTTATTTTTCTAATAATTCTGTAAATTTAAGAAAAAGAAAGATATAAGTAGATTGGATGAGATGTATTCGCTTACATCATTCATTTCAGCCAAATTCGTCCCTTTCCTTTTCCCTTGGAAGGATGGTATATTATCAGAAAATTAAATTAAATTCTGTTTTGAGAAAAATCATCTGGAGGGATAGGGAATGAAAAATCAACTGCAAACAGAGAAAAAGGATTGCCCGTATTGCTCAGGTAAAGGATACTTTCAGTTATTGCTAGGCGGATCTGAAACTTGCTCCTGCTGTGGAGGAAGCGGAAGAAAATAGATTTCGTTTTACTCAGGCACAATCGCGTCCGTTCTACGATAGGTCAATTATGACGTATTTAGGACAATTGCGATTGTGTTTTTGTTTGTGTTCCAAAAGTAATTGACTCGTATCAACGCTTTCAGTACACTAAGAAAAGATGTGTAATGGAGGTGCTTGGTATTGAACATACCAATTTTACTTATATCTGTCGTTTTGTTTTTTGTGCTTTTCTTTGGGATTGGATTCCTTTTAAATATGTTATTGCGGATGTCCTGGATTATGGCCATCATATATCCTTTGGTTTGTGTATGGATCATTGCTCAGGATGATGTTAGACTGATCGATTATTTTAGACAGCCAGGTACCGCTTTGTCGACACTGGGTTCCGAGGTTGCTTCCCTACAGGTTGCAGATATCACCATTTTGATCAGCGGCTTTTTAGGAGCGATCTGCTCTGGTATCGTCATCAGGATGCTTCGCAAAAATGGATATCAAATGTTTTAATATTGAAAGAAGAATCGGTTCTATAACCGGTTCTTTTTTTTGTGTTTTTCTATAAAACAGTTGGTTTTCACAACAAGAATCTTGGTTACTTGCTGTAACTTTAAAGCCTCTATTTTATGGTAAATATCGTTACATATCACGCTAATCTCACAAAAAAAGGAATACTTTTTCTGAAAAGAGGGAAGGAATATCTTGTGAGAGGAGAGTGAGTGTATCACATGAAAACGGCGAAAATGATATGCCGAAGGTCTGTTATGGCGGTACTTTTTGTACTAGCATTGTCTGTTACCTTCCAATCCATATCAGGAGTTGAAGCATCAACCATTCACAATTGGCTAAAAGAGAACAATATATATGCCATTGATGGACAAGAAACAGAAGAAGACAAGGACGGCCTACTTAAAAGGATGGGGCTGAACTTCAAACAATTAAATTTCTTATCGGCAACGCCTACACTGGTTTCAGCAGAAGAAGCGATAGAGAAGCCATTAACACTAGAGGAACTAGATTGGGGCCAATATCCCACACATACAGTGCATGCAACAGGTTATACCGCTGGCTATGAATCAACAGGAAAGAATCCTGGCGACCCAAGCTATGGAATTACATACTCAGGACTTAAAGTCAAAAGGGACCTCTATTCTACCATTGCGGCAGATATCAATGTCTTTCCAATAGGGACTATCCTTTTCATCCCAGGATATGGGTATGGGGTGGTCGCTGATATTGGCGGGGCAATCAAAGGGAATAAAATTGACCTGTATTACGATACAGTGGATGACGTTTTCAATGATTGGGGCAAGCGTACCATTGATGTCTATATAGTTAAAAAAGGCGATGGTACATTGACTGAGGAAGAGTTGACACAATTGAATGAAGAAGAAAGCATGCAGGTGTTCCGTCAGCAATATAGGGGGAACGAGGAGTAGCATGGATAAAGCCGTACCTTTCAGGGTTTACCTGAGGGTACGGCTTTTTTTCACTTGAATCATCCTACTATCTGCATCAGTAACTGATCATTTCAATAAAGGATCGTCTCCCTTATACTCTGGATAGATAGTTGGATGGAGGAGGGAAGCTAGTTTCTGTAATCCCATAATTAGCCTTGGGGAAGGTCTGCAAAAGAGACTTTCTTCTAGTACATGGATGTTGGAATTCTGGATGGCATGGATGGTGTCGGCATGTTCCCGTTTCATTACATGCTTTGGGTTCATTTTTGACTCCTTTACCCCAACCCAGATCATACAAATCGCCTCAGGGTTCTTTTCCACCACTTCTGTCCATTCCGTCTGATAACTTGCGACATCTTTATCTGAGAAGATATTGACCGCTCCAGCCAGTTCACTTAGCTCTGTAAGCCAGTTGACCCTGCCAGGAGTGAAAATGGGCTTTGGCCACCATTCCCAATACAAGGATGGCGTATCGGTACATGCTGCCGCGTGTTGCTTGTATGTATGGATAATCTCATACATGGAGGAAGCAATCTCGTCCGCCTTAGCTGAAGTGTGTGTCAGTTCTCCCACCGTCAACAAGTCCCGCATAATATCTTCAAGCGATTGTGGATCAAGGACGATATGAGGAATCTTTCGTTCTTTGAGCCCTTGAACATTTCGCTCCATTCCCGGAACACTTAAGCTCGCTAATACCAGATCAGGTTCCAACGCTTCGAGTTTATCCATGTCAATATTCAAATCTGGTCCGAGTTTCGGGAGGCCAGAAACTGCTTCTGGCCAATCAGAGTAATTGTCCACTCCAACAAGTCTGCTAGTAAGGCCAAGATAATGAAGCAGTTCCGTATTGCTTGGACATATAGATATTAGACGCATCGTTTTCCACCTCCCCTACAAGCCATGAACCAAGTAATGCAACACGAGAGTCAATAAGATACCTGTTATCGCCCCGAAAAATACTTCAATCGGTTTATGGCCAAGCAGTTCCTTTAAATCTTTTACTTTCTCCTGCTCATCCATATTGGGCCATTTTTTGGTTTCTTCTACAAAGCGGTTAAAATCCCCCACAAGCTTATTCAATACAATCGCTTGCTCACCGGCGTGTCTTCTGACTCCGGTTGCATCGAACATGACAATGATGGCAAATACGGTTGCAACGGCAAAAATGGGAGAATCTAACCCGGTTTCAATCGCTACGCCTGTAGCCAATGCAGTAACGGCAGCAGAGTGGGAGCTCGGCATTCCTCCTGTACTTGTAATCAATGACCAATCAATTCTCCGAGTCCCGATATATTGAATGGGAACTTTTACAAATTGTGCAAATCCGATTGCTGCCAATGCAGCCCATAAAGGAAAATTAGAAAATAACTCCATCTGATAGAATCGTCCTTTCTCTACGGTTGTTTCTATTACTATACCCTTTCTTCCAGGTTGTAGCACATGAAGAAAGAGTATTATGTATAGACAATTTTCTTATTATTATGAATCATAATACAGGATTTGTTAAGATGTAGACAGGACAAATTAATTAAAGGGGCAGAAGAAATGGCAATATACCCGGAAGAATACTATGAATTTTTTGTCTCCTTCAATGAAGGGGATTATTATACCTGTCATGATTTGCTCGAAGAAATATGGATGACAGATAAAGAGAATTATTTTCTGAAAGGCTTATTGCAAATGACTGTTGCCATCTATCATTATGAATATGGGAATGTGAAAGGAGCTCGCTTAATGATGGAAGCCGGGCGGGTGTATATCCAAAAATACAGGCCAAAATATTGGGGGGTAGACCTCGAAAAGGTTCATCACTTCATCCTTCGTTGTATAGAGCTTATGCCGAAAAATATAGACCGTGTTCCATTTGAAGAGGTATCTTCCTTACCGCCGTTACCATCGCTGGTCCTTTTTTTAGAAGATGATTAGAAAGTCGAAATATTTCTGTAAGTTCGCTATAATAAAATTATAATAAACAGGAGGTGTAGTAACATGTTTGTCGTACATAATGAAGAGAGTTTCACAGAGCAGCAGGAGGCCATTGTAGTTGGCCTTTCCGAGAAACATAGTACATTAAGTGGTTTTGTAGGGGATCTGGATCAGCAATTGGAAGGCTATCTTTCACAGCTATTGAAGGATGGGGATGTGTCTGCCAAAAAAGGAAAGCTTGCAAGAATACATACATTTGGCAAAACCTCCTATAAAAGAATTTTTGTAGTGGGGACTGGCCGAGAAGAGAAACTTACTTTCGTAGAGTTACGTAAAGTTTTCGGTAAAGTCGGAAAAACACTTCAAGAATCAAAGCTCACACATGTTGTAGTGGCATTGGATACTTTTGTAACAGAAGATGTAGATGTATTAGATGCTGCCCACGCATTAGGGGAATCCATCCCTTTGTCCACCTATAAATATGATGGATATAAACAAAAATCCAATGAACCTGAAGTAAAACTAGAGCAGGTTATCTTGTTGACAGATCAGGATAAGGGAGAAGTAGAAGCCAGTGCACATGTAGGATATGTTTATGCAAAGGGGACGAACAGTGCCCGTACTCTCGTGAATCTGCCTGGGAACATGCTGACTGCAACTGATTTGGCAAACCATGCTGCCGGCTTGGCTGAGAAATACGGATTTGAACTGGAAATCCTTGAAAAAGACGAGATGGAAAAGCTCGGGATGGGTGCTTTGCTTGCCGTGAACAAAGGGTCAGTAGAACCTCCTAAGATGATTGTTCTGAAATATCAAGGAAAAGACGAATGGACAGATGTAATTGGCCTGGTTGGAAAAGGAATCACCTTTGATACTGGCGGATATTCCATCAAACCTAAAGACGGTATCGTAGGCATGAAATCGGATATGGGCGGAGCGGCGACGGTACTTGGTGCAATGGAAGCGATTGGCGAGTTGAAGCCAGATCAAAATGTATTGGCAGTTATCGCATCCACCGACAATATGATCAGTGGAAACGCCTTTAAGCCAGATGATGTCATCACTTCCATGAGTGGTAAAACAATCGAGATCCTGAACACGGATGCGGAAGGACGCCTAGTGCTTGCAGATGCTGTAACTTATGCGAAGCAGCATGGCGCCAATTATTTAGTTGACGTTGCCACACTGACAGGAGGAGTCATCATCGCACTTGGAAACCATACAACAGGGGCGATGACGAATGATGAAGCTTGGTTTGAAGAAGTGTTAGAAGCATCCCACGAAGCCGGGGAAGAAATGTGGCGCCTTCCAATTTTCGATCATGCAAAAGAACGTGTCCGTAACAGTAAGGTAGCGGACTTGAACAACTCTCCAGGTCGTGATGGCCATGCCATTTTTGCAGGAGCATTTATTGGGGAGTTTGCCGAGGGTACTCCATGGGTCCACTTGGATATCGCGGGTACCGCAACTTCAAAATCTGCCCATGATCTTGGACCAAGTGGCGGAACCGGAGCAATGGTAAGAACGCTTGTTACCTTGGTGGAGCGTTTTGGACAAGTGGAAGAATAAGAGTTCAATATTAACGTAGATAAATGCGCATCCTATTGCTAGGGATGCGTATTTCATTGTATAGACAAAGCTTAATATAATGATATTCTCTAGTTGATCGCAGTGGAAGGAGCGAAGACTCCTGCGGGAGGAAAGGACATGGAAGACCCCGCAGGGCATAGCCCGAAAAGGCTTCCGGACTGCCCGTGGAAAGCGAAGCTCCTGCAACGAAGATCAACTTTTCCAACAGTTAACCTAACTAGTTTATAGTTGTCAACAGTCTGAAATGCGCATCCTATTGCCAAGGATGCGCATTTTTATTTTCTCCTCCAAGCTTCCTAACTTTTCCGTTGACAGCTATTCCTACTCTATGTTATTTTATCTTTATGCTTTTTCGCTCTAATTCTCTAACGATTTAATTAACTAAAGTAAAAACCAACAAGATTCACATAATAGAAAGGACGTCT
Source organism: Sutcliffiella horikoshii (assembly GCF_021991925.1). Taxonomy (GTDB): domain Bacteria; phylum Bacillota; class Bacilli; order Bacillales; family Bacillaceae_I; genus Sutcliffiella_A; species Sutcliffiella_A horikoshii_F. The sequence continues at coordinate 736,642 of NZ_RXZI01000002.1, forward strand.
TTTTTATGAACGCAGTTATCATAGCCGTTTTGGTTATGCTCACACTGAGCTTACTTAGAATAAATGTAGTACTCGCACTAGTCACTGGTGCATTCATCGGTGGGATGGTCGGAGGTTTGGGCCTTGAAACCACCATCAATACGTTTACAGAAGGTCTTGGGGGGAATGCAGCGGTTGCCCTGAGCTATGCGCTCTTGGGAGCCTTTGCGGTAGCACTATCGAAAACAGGACTTCCAGATGCACTTGTGGAAAGTGCCATCAAGCTTGTCGGAACAAAAGGAGATACACGCAAAAAGGCATTATCCAAAGTACTTATCCTACTTATTCTTTTAGCGGTATCCATTATGTCACAGAATGTCATTCCGGTTCATATCGCGTTCATTCCAATATTAATACCGCCATTATTGAAAATACTAAACGAACTGAACATAGACAGAAGGTTGACAGCGACCATCATCACATTCGGTCTAACTGCGCCATACATCCTGTTGCCTGTTGGATTCGGTGGAATCTTCCATGATATCTTGAGAACAAATATGGGAGAGAGTGGACTGGATATCAGTTTGTCCTCCATTCCAACTGCCATGATGATCCCGGTTTCCGGTATGGTAGTGGGACTTTTAATAGCAGTATTCTTTAGCTATAGAAAGCCTAGAGCCTATGAACAAAAAGCTATAGCAGATCAGGAATCGGCTTCCTATACGTTTAAATCCATTGCCTTTGCATTGTTGGCCGTAGTAGTATCGCTTGTTACCCAAGTATACCTGACAGAAGTGGTTGGGGTTCAAGGAATGATTTATGGTTCACTTGTAGGGATCATCATCCTGTATATAGGGGGAGCGATGAAATTCAATGAAACAGATGTCATCTTAACATCCGGTATGCGTATGATGGCATTCATCGGGTTTGTCATGATTGCCGCTTCCGGCTTTGCGAGCGTATTAAGGGAGACGGGACATATTGAAACATTGGTATCCTCTTCTGCCGAGTGGATTGGATCTAATCAGCTGCTTGCCGCACTTGCCATGTTGACTGTGGGACTTCTTATCACAATGGGGATTGGATCTTCCTTCTCCACGATTCCCATCATTGCCGCAATCTTTGTTCCATTGTGTGCGGAGCTTGGTTTCAGTGCCATGGCGACCATTGCGATTGTTGGAACAGCAGCAGCGCTTGGTGATGCCGGATCTCCTGCATCAGACAGTACGCTTGGACCGACATCTGGTTTGAATGCAGATGGGCAGCATAATCACATTTGGGATACATGTGTACCGACTTTCCTGCATTACAATATCCCGTTGATTATATTTGGCTGTATTGCAGCAGTAATTTTATAAATCTATTAAAAGAAGCCAGGCTGCTTATCGTTGCAGCCTGGCTTCTTTTTTATTACGCAGCTTTGTGCTTATAAGGAGTTTTAGTTGTTTTATTTACCACATAATACAATTTAGTGGCAATGACCCCGCAGAAGATAGTAAATACAAAGTCCTTAACGGAAAACCATGCCATTGTTAGCCATGCTGTAGAATATGCCATGTCAGCTTCTAACACGTAATTGATAATCATGTACATGTAGTTTGTGCCAATGAAATAAATAAGAATGATTCCTACAAAAGATGCAAACATGAATGTTCCTGCATTAGGTTGTGACTTCTTTTCCACAATCAATCCGGCTACAAAGGCGGTAATGACGTAGGATAAAAGGAATCCGCCAGTCGGTCCGATGATAGGTGCGAATCCGGAACCGAATCCAGCAAAAACAGGAGCACCTGCGATCCCTACCAATAAATAAACAATCATCGATATGGCGCCTAGGCGTGAGCCAAGTAAAATACCTGCAAGCACACAGAAGAATGGTTGCATGGATAGTGGGACATTTCCGATTTGTAGAAATGGAATCCAAGATACAATGTTGGCACCGATAGCCATCAATGCCACAAACATAGCTGCATACGTGATATCCAATGTTGAAAGTGAACGTTTCATAATGTAAACCCCTTTGCTGTATGTAGTTAACAATAAAATGATAATCTAAAAGTCTAATAGATGTCAACAGCATTTTAAAGAAGGTTTACATATCGGATTATTAAACCTTGAATATTTCCTTTAGTCTAGCTAGAATATTCATAGCAAGAGAAAAGAAGGGGGGAGGGACCAACAATGAAGATAAGGAAAGCGAACTTACAAGTAGATACTTTCAGTGTGTACATACACGAAAATAAAAAAGAAGAACAAACGTTGATTGCCATACCATTTATCAAATGGTCCACGATAATTCCCTATGAAGAGGATAATATCGCTTTGAAGAAGCGTTTGGAAGGTGAGTTCCAATCTGCATTAGAAAGCGAAGACGCGACCCATCTTTCTTTAAAGATTGTACAGTGGGTAAGAGAGATGTGAGTAAGCAAAAGAAAAACACTTTTCCGCAAGCAGGGAAAAGTGTTTTTCTTTTTAAGAGGGTATGTCGTCGATCGGTCCGTGAAAATAGGGATGAGAACCTCGGTGGAGCGGATTATAGACTGGAGAAGTCTTCATATTATGTATGAGGACTTCCCTTTAGTGGATTATAGTCTAGAGAGGTCTTCATGAGAGGGATGAGGACCTCTGTGAAGAGATTTTCACTCTAGAGAGGTCCTCATAAAAGTAGAAAGAACCATAAATAGAAATAAGTAGTTGCTATTCTAACAAAATAAAACACCTTTCCAGTTGCTTAGTAGCAATCTTGGAAAGGTGTTTTTTTATCAATATGGTTATGAACCTAGTTAAACATAAACTTCTTTGTCCGATATTTGACACTCATGACAATTCCCATGGCTATCATATTGGTCAGCAACGCGCTTCCTCCATAACTCATAAATGGAAGTGCAAGCCCTGTAATAGGCATAAGGCCGATTGTCATAGCGATGTTCTGGAATATCTGGAAAGCCAATAGACCAATAACCCCTGTTACCAGGTAAGTACCATAAGGATTATCACAACTGATGGCAATGATGATCAAGCGATAAATCATAATAAAGTAAATGGAGATTACTAGAGTCGCTCCAACAAATCCAAATTCCTCCCCAATAAGGGCGAAAATGAAGTCCGTTTGAACCTCAGGTATACGTCCACTTTGTGATTGGACCCCTTCTAGCAATCCGCGTCCTGACACTTGGCCGGAGCCAATCCCCTTTAGGGCTTCTGTGAGCTGAAAGCCGAACGACGATGCATATTCTTCCCGCATCAACCAACCATAGATCCGCTCCAATTGGTGAGGCTTGATGAATTTGGAGAAAAGCTCAAAATGATTATTGTGCAGGTATACAAGCAAGGTCAACCCTGCCGTTCCGGCCCCGGCCAGTAAGGTTAGAATCCGCCAAGAAGCCCCGCTTATGAAGATCATGGTCACCATGATGGCTCCCACTACTAGTGCCGTCCCCAAGTCAGGTTGAAGCAGTATCAATCCGAAAGGCGGCAAAGAATAGATCAAGATTTTTATAACAACACTGATAGGTGTAACAGTCTCTAATTCGTGTTTTTCTTTGGCCCACTTGTAGATGACTCCTGCAAGCACCATAATCAGAAATATCTTCATGAATTCCGAAGGCTGTAATAGGAAGCCCCCCAGATTGATCCAGCGTTGTGATCCGTTTCTTACGGTACCGACAAAATGGACGGCGACTAGGAGGATCAGTCCAAGAAAATAAAAGGGAAGGGCAAGGTTTTCCAAAAGTTCATAATCAAAGAACATAACGGCAAACATAATTCCTATCCCAATGATATACCAAATGATCTGCCGTTTTACAAAATAATACGGGTCATCAGCAAAATATTGACCCGACGCACTATAAACAGCTACTAAACTGATAATAAATAGTAAAAACAGCAGAAATAACAGCGTATAATCAATACGACTATACTCTAGCTTGTTATTTTCTGTCCCCATGTTGATTCTGTCTCCTCTCTAGCTTCTCTCGCAATGGTGGCATGTTTCGATAAGTGGACTAGAATACCTGCTGCATAAATGGTAATGAGCAGGGAAGACCCTCCATAACTGATGAATGGCAGGGTAATACCCGTTATCGGCAAGACGCCGCTTACTGCTCCTGCATTAAAAAATACTTGGCTGCTGATTTGGAAGGTAATCCCGAATGCCAGCAATTTTCCAAAGGGATCTTTTAAAGCAACGCCAATCCTTACCCCACGTATTAAAACAATCAAGTAAAGAAGGAAAAGAAAAAGCACCCCAAAAATTCCTAACTCTTCCGAAATGACGGCAAGAATAAAATCCGTATGTGCCTCAGGAAGATACCCAAGTTTATGAATTCCCTGTCCAAGGCCTCTTCCCATCAAACCAGCATCCCCAATAGCAATAAAAGAATTCACCAATTGAAACCCAGTATCTGATTCATTGCCAAAAGGGTCGATAAAAGATGTGATCCTCTCAAGTCGGTATTTAGCAGTCGTGGCTAAAATAATGACTGCACCAGCTGCGACGGTTCCAAGCATCAGAATATGTTTCAGCTTGGCCCCGGAGCAAATCAAAATCGCTCCGCAAGCAACCAATATAGAAGTTCCGGTACCTAGGTCCGGCTGAAGTAAAATAAGGAAAAAAACAAGTCCTAATACTGCCAAGGGAGGAGCTACCCCTTGTTTGAATTGATGGATATATGGTTGTTTTCTGGCATACACCCTTGCAAAGTAAATAACCATGACCAATTTGGCGATTTCGGAAGGCTGTATGCGAATTCCTATGTCAATCCATCTTCTGGAACCATTCACATCAACGCCAATAAACGGAATCAATACGGCCAATAACATGAAAATAATCACTCCGACAAATAATGGAGTAAATTTCTCATAAAATTTATACTTAAGCATGGTTGCGCCGATAAACACGGGAATTCCTATCATGAGCCAGTCTTTCTGTTTGTTGAAGAAATAGGCGTAGTCTTCGTGCTGTTCATAACCAAGCAGCATGCCCGCACTATAAACCATGATCAACCCATATGTACATAACAGAATGATGGCTGTTATCAATATCCAATCGAGTTTTTTGAAATGTATCATTTTCTAGTACTCCTTTAAAAAAGGGCTGTTCTTGCATCTTTTTATATTTTGGTAGATTTTGTTTAGCCGGAGATGAAAAGATTCTCCCAATATAATTATACAATACAATAGCATTACAAAGATATTGGGAATATGTGAAACTTATGTAACATAAACGTTGTTCATTTACTCCAGTAATCCTTTTTTCTTCAGGTGTTTGCTTATCCGGAGGTCGGTCGCTTGAGTTAGAAGATAAGTCCACCAGGTACCCTCTGGGGAGTGTCCGAAATTCTCCCAATGGTTTAAATGTCCGAAGTTTTACGGTTCTTGTCCAAAATTGGACCTAAAGTGTCTGAACGAGATCTGAAGTGTCCAAACACCGTGGATTGCTGTCCGAACCATGCTTTTCATTTGTCCGAACAACTCCTTAAAGCTTCAAGAAATGGCTGAACCTAACAGAGGAGTGTCCGAAGGCTTTTTTAAGCAAATAAAAAATTGTTTTCTATAAGATTTTTTCGTATACCTTGCGACACCTATTGAAATCAACCACTAAAAACCTACCTATCTATAGTCCACTCCCGCACAGTTTCAAAAAAACAAAAAGAAGCTAGTTGATGGTAGCTTCTTTTGAGTATTTTCTGATGAAGAATGCATCTTCCATGGTGGGGGCGGTTGGTTCGAACCCGAGGGAGGGCTTTGTCTTGCTGGCACAGCGAACGATGAGTTTGTCTTTCATACGGCCAGCATAAACAATCAAATGGTTTTTAGAGAATTCGTTATAGTATTCCTCGTGGACTTCCCCGATCCATATCGGTAGTGGCAGTCCATGCCTCCACATCGTTTTACTTCCAAAAAATTGGACATTCCCTTTGTTCATCCATAAGACATCGTGGCAGATTGGCCCCCATTCGTTCAATTCATGGGTAGCAACAAGGATGACACAGTGTGGAGCAAGTTCTGCTATATAGTTTAACAAACTTTTCCGTTCATGGATATCCAAGAAGTTAAGTGGTTCATCAAGAAAAATATAGCTTGGTTTCCCAAGAAAAGCCTGTGCCAATGCTAAGCGTTGCTGCATTCCTTGGGAGAGCTTTTTTACTTTTGTTTTCTGTACATCCTCCAGGTGGAAGACCTTCAATAGTTCCTGTGTTTGCCTTCTTGAAAAGTCCTTACTCAATCCTTTTAGCTGCGACATATACAGAAGCAACTTTACAGGGGTGAAATCTGGATAGAGCTCGATGCCCGTCGGGACAAAGCCTATTTTACTTCTTACCGCTACAAGGTTTGAATCCATTGTATCTTTTTTGTAGGTAATGGTTCCCCTTGGGGCCTTGTTGGCGGTAGCCAGAAGATGAAGGAGCGTCGACTTTCCTGAACCATTATTCCCTACAAGGATGGTGATCCCATTCTGAAGGGTCAACTCTTCAATAGTTAAAGAAAAGTCTTTGTATTTCCAGACAATGTCTTGAATCTGTATCATTTTATCGCCTCAATCTAACGAAACATGGTTTGTAATTCCAAACTCTTCTTGTATGAAAGATATAGTAGTAATGCTCCTAGTAGAACAAATGCTCCCTGAATGCCTGCTACTTGGGTATAAGTTAATGTCATAAATGTGCCTGGTGAAGCCTGGTACATAAATGCAGCCATCATCAACCCGATCCAGCACGCCATTCCTAAGGCAAGTCCTTTTTTTACTCCTTTTCGCATCATGACATAAGCGATTATCCCATAAATAAGTAAGGCAGGTGCTATCCAGTGCAACAAAAATGGGAGTAATTTAAAGTGGTCCATATTAAAGCTTAGATAAATAGAACTGACAATCCCCATGACCATATTCATGGCCAGAATGATCACCATTCGACTTAGTAACAACAAAGCAGGTGGGAAAGGAGTGATACCTTCAATGGTGCGCATCTGCTTGTTCCATGTTTGATAGGTATAGAAAACTCCAACGAGCATGGATAGTGGAATGGCAAACTGATAAAAAAGGATTGCTTCGTTTAATATATAGTTGGATGAAAAGAGTGTAAGCATAACAAAGATTAATGTGCTTGCCACCCAAAAATGCCACTGGTAAAAGGATACTTGTGCCTTAAGTTGAGAAAGAAAGCTTGGCCTCTGGACCATTTGATAGCCAAGGTCCTCAGCAGTTTCTTTTCCAATCTCATTGAATGCAGGTTGCAAAGCAGCCAGTAATGCCTTTGTGTCCTGACTGGATGGCGTTTTGACTACATATGAAGAAAACATGTCTTTCATTTCATCTTCTAGTTGATACAGCTCTTGATCTTGATTGTGTTCCTTCATTATTCTCCGCCTCCTTTTCCGCTTCTTGAGATAATACCCCTTTAAGCTTCTTTAATGCGTGAAACAGGTTCGATTTGACCGTACCTAGAGGTAGGTCTAGGATTTCTGCGATTTCCTTCAGTTTCATATCTTGATAGAAGCGTAATGTGACCACCTGTTGTTGAGTTTCTGATAGGTTTTTCAGTGAGTTCAAAATTTCTTTTCTCGTCTCCTGCCGCTCGTATATTTCAATGACGGAAGCCTGTTGGTCTACCGTTACAGGCATTTCTTCTTTCGCAGTATCCTCTGAGCGATATTGGGCGCTCCGCCAGTAATCTTTGCAGATATTCGAGGCCACCCTATAAAGCCAAGCTTTGGGATAGGTTGGTATCTGTTTGTTCTGTAGCTGTTTCAATAACCGGATAAACGTTTCCTGCACCACGTCCTCGGCCTTTTTTGAATCCTTCAACAGCCTTTCAATATATTGATGAATGGCTACATGGTATCTATGCACAAAGGCTTCAAAGGCAGCCTGGTCACCATTGGCCATTTGTTCAAGGAGCTGTTCATCACTTATCATCGCATTCCCCCACTTTCAAACGTGCGATTCCAATAGGTCATCCACTCTTTATAAGTAAATGACTGTTTATTGTTTACTTGAATATCTTGATAAACATCTTTGAGTAACTTTTTTACCTCTTCCATATTGCCTTTTTCTATTTCTTTGGCAACCATCAAGACCACCTGGTCGCTATAGAGAAGGTGATTCGCATCGATCAGTTCATCGAATTTCTCCAGTGTCGTCTTTTCTCCCGAAGAAGACATCCAGTTAATATGAGAGACGGTCGATAGGAAGTAGAATTGAGTCCCATTGAATTGATCAAATTCTTCCCACTCAAAGTTGTAGTAATCCTTGTAAAATACAAGAAGATACGATTCGATAATAGACTTCATTACAGATTCCTCGGAATAATAGGAGGAATGGGAAGAACGGTGTCCAAAAAGCATAAAAGTCAATAGCTGTGTCTTCAAATCTGTCATGGTGTTATTTATCACGTTTCCATCAGCTATTTGAACATAGGTTTGGAGGCTATCATCAAAAAAAACCGCTTCATCAAAATGATTAAAATAATAAGTTTCAGCTCCTACAATGGTAAGAGAGGGGATGTATGCGAGTTTCATGCTATATTGCAAGTGCCCACCCAACCAACGATTGAAATAATCCTCTACCTTTGCCATGTCAGAAAGCTGTTGTTCAAGTCTATGGATGTTTTCTTCTTTGGCTATGATGGAAAAAGGCAGATTCTCCTTGCTTTCCACAAGCCCTTTATTGGATAAAAGCGTAACTCCCTTTGCATCTTTGCTTTTAAAAACCTGAGAATCGTCCGTTTCCACGAGGCTTTCATGACTCGTACTAAAAACATCTTGAGCAAAGTTTCTCAATGTCACCTTATAGTCTGAAAGCGGTAGTTGCTGGTTCAACTCGATATGACGGTTGAAATGGATGGTATTTATATATTCCTCCGTTTCCGTATCGATGGAAGTATAAATAGGATAATCACCTGGGAGGGGGTACCACCCGATATAAGACGGAAAATACATATCCTTTTTATCCAAGAAAGCGAAGTATTTTTCTTTTCCATATAACGGGCCCCACTCGTGAAGACTGCCTGAGTAGTTCACTTCCAACTTATTTATTTCGTGTTGTCCCACTTCAGGAAGCGTAATCAGGTGCTCTTTTTTTACAAAGTCCGTCTCCACCCCATTCCATATAATGGATTCCACTTCAAATGTGGGATAAAGGGAAAACCGGATGGGGAGCTCTTCTTTCTTTTTAGGTATATTCATCGTTGCATGAACGGCTATCTTGGAGTTACCAATCCGCTCCATCTCAATTGTATAACTATCCACTTCGTAAAATTCACCGACTGTATTAAGACGTTCTCCGGTTTTATTATTGTAATGATCAACCGCACCAGTTCTCAATTGATCATAGTGATCAATCCGGTCCGCCCAGAAAGTACCGTATGGGATAAAGGAGGCAAAGGTCAAAACGCTCACTACCCCAAAGAATGCCCATTTTCTTTTTTCAAAAGAAGAAATACGGTCAGTGGATGATTTAATAATCGTTATTGCGAGCAAGAAAAGGCTGAAAAAGAAAACAAATAACTGGGAATAAAATGTTTCCTTTCTTCCTAAACTGCTCCTCCAATCACTGGAATGCACACTATCCAGAAAAAACTGATTCAAATGAAAGGTCTTCAAGAAATATAACTGATACCGCTGAATGATATACCCTTCCATGAAAAAGGTACCAAACATCCATGCGCAAAACACGATGATATAGACTATCCTGTTAGAGATGAGGACAGCCAATACCATCCCTAAGGCAATGGAAACTCCATAGGACAACTGGCTTTGGATGGAAATGCGTAAGCCCTGCTCCAAAAGATAGGCAATATCTTTGCCATAGGACGCGCCTTGCCACAAAAAAGTGAAGAAGAAAAATAAAGTGAAAATACCACTGTATATAAAAAGGGATAGGTATTTTGCAAGAATGATAGATAAAAAAGAATTCGGCAAGGAATTCGTCCAATCCAATAAAACGGTCTGTTTTTCCCTCCGGATGGCAAGTACACTTGCCAGGAAGATCACGCCGAGTGAAAGCGTATGGCCGATCGCAAGAAATTCGTTATTGGCTTTAAAAAAGCTTGCGGCATATTGGCCTATATAATTGATGCTTCCCTCTTTCTGATTGATTAGCCAAATGGCCATTCCAATTCCATATAGTATAGGTGCGATAAGAAAGAACCAATTCTTGAAAATAAATCTACCTTCCAATTGCAGCTGTTTTATAAATTTCATAAGGTAGATCCTCCTAAAAGGGCGAGGTAGCCGTCCTCAAGAGTTGGTTCTAACATCTTAGCGCCATGAAACGGCTTTTCTTCCGCCAAAACCCGTGCATGTATCGTTTTATCACGATGCTCTGTACATAAAATGGTATCCTCCGCAAGGTTTTCCAAATACCCTGAGGGAACGGTCCCCTCCCAGACTTTACCACATGCTCTTTCTCTTAATTGATCGACGGTTGCATCCAAGATCAATGTGCCTTTTTGTAGCACTCCTACTTCAAAACAGCTACTTTCAATGTCTGTCACAACATGTGTGGATAGGAGGATGCTTTTGTTCAGTCCCTCTTTTGATAGAAGGTTTCGAAGACGCAACCTTTCTTCGGGATCAAGTCCAACCGTTGGTTCATCTAATATAATCAGTTTGGGATCTCCCATAAATGCCTGTGCGATCCCGACACGCTGTTTCATCCCGTGGGAAAAAGTTTTCATTTTCTCATTTGCTTTGGAGGTGAGGTTTACTTCGTGCAACCAATGTGAAACCTGTTCCCGACGTTCTTTCTTGTTTGTTACACCTTTCATCACCCCGACATAATCAAGGATTTCAATCGGTGTCAATTGCGGGTAGACATGGAAGTGTTGAGGAAGATACCCGATCATTTTTCGGACTTTTTCAGGGTGAGTATTAATAGAAAGGGAGTCTATCAGGACATCTCCCCCAGAAGGTTTCATTAATGTCGCCATGATTCGCATGAGTGTGGATTTTCCTGCACCGTTCGGACCTAACAATCCAAATATGCCTGTGGATATTTGCAAATTGATGGATGATAGCGCTTGATGTTGTTTGTATGTTTTGGATAGGTTGCGAATTTCGATCATGGTGGTGGAACCTTCTTTCGTTTTCATTCAATATAAGTTGATTGGATAAAGTTAACTCCCGTGCAGGAGTCTATCACCCTGCACTACACAAGGGGCTTCTTTCATCCTTCACTAATTATAACGAAATAGAGGGAAAAAGGTTTAAGGTCTGATGGGATTTTTAGAGAAGGATGGATTTACCATCGATTTAATCGGGAAATATCTGAATTTTCTTCTGAAAAGTAATTGACGGCGTTTGCAATATATTTTATAATTACTTTCGAAAGCGCTTTCGGTTTGAGAGAGGGAATAAAATGACAACTATTTATGATATTGCGAAAAAGACGGGTTTTTCTATCACCACTGTTTCAAAAGTACTTAACAACTATACAGATGTGAGTGAGAAAACCAAGAAAAAGATATTAGAAGCTGTAGAAGAAATGGGGTACTACCCTAACTCACATGCACGTTCATTGATGACCAAGAAGTCTTGGACCATAGGTGTGGTTTTCATGGAAAACCTAGGTGTGGGAATCAAACACCCTTTTTTCAATGCCGTAATCGAAAGTTTCAAGCAAAGAGCCGAACAGTTTAATTATGACATGCTTTTTGTTTCAAGGAACATCATCAATGAGAAAAAAAGCTATTTAGACCACTTCCAGCATAGAGGTGTAGATGGTGTGGTCGTTGTTTGTTCCATATCCGATGATCCAGAAGTGAAGAAATTGATGGAGTCACCTCTCCCAACTGTCATCATTGATATGCATAGCTCTAAGTCGAGCGTTGTTTATAGTGACAATAGCTATGGAAGTGTGTTGGCTGTAGACTATCTATACTCATTAGGACACCGGAAAATTGCACATATATATGGACATCAGGAAACATATGCAGGGACTGAGAGATTAAAAGGTTTCATTAAGGCACTGAAAAAGTATGACTTAGAGGTACCTAAATCATATTTTGTGAACGGCGGTTTCTTCTCTCTTGAGAGTGGCGAAGAGGCAATGAAGGAGTTACTGTCACTTGATGATCCCCCAACAGCTGTCTATGCTGCAGGGGACAATATGGCATTTGGTGCGATGAAAGCTATTAGGGAACATGGACTATCCGTCCCTGAAGATATATCCGTTATCGGCTATGATGATATCGAGATTGCCAAGCATATTGCACCGCCTTTAACGACCGTCAAGCAGGATATGGACCAGTTAGGCTCCACAGCAGCCGATCTGCTATTGGAGCAGATAAATGAAAAAGCTAAGATTAACAAGGCCGTTACTATCCCAGTACAATTGATGGTCAGGGAATCATGTAAGGCGATTGACATTGATGAGTGAAGAGGGGACACAAAAGTCTTCTTTTTATCCATAAATCGAAAGCGCTTTAGTAACTTTAAAGCATTTTCGAAAGCGCTTTAGTAATTTTTTACAACAAAACAGGGGGGTATTTTTGTGAAAAAGAAGCTTTTAATTCTTATCACTGCAGTTATGACGATAAGTTTATTGTCAGCTTGCAGTAACTCGTCTTCTTCTAAGAAGGCAGATTTGACTGTATGGTCATTTACGGATGAGCTACAGGAACCTATTAACGTATTTAAAGAGGAAAATGGAGTAACGGTTGATCTGACAATCATTCCAATTGAAGATTATCCAACTCGCCTACGTCCAGTATTAGAGAGCGGTCAAGGAGCTCCTGATGTATTTACTGGAGAATTGGCATTCATCAAAGATTGGGTAGAGCAAGATTATTGGGAAGACCTTTCCCAAGAGCCTTACAACGTTCAAGAATGGGGAGATGACTATATTCCTTATGTATTCGATCTAGGGAAAGATTCAGAAGGGAAAATTAAAGCGGTATCTTGGCAGACAACACCAGGTGGTATTTTCTATAGAAGAAGCATCGCTAAAGAAGTGTTAGGTACAGATGATCCTACTGAAATCGGTCAAAAAATGAGCACGATGGACGGTTTGTTTGAAGTCGGAGAAGAATTAAAATCCGCTGGATACCGTTTGTTCCCGGATGAGGGAGCGGTTCGTTGGTTTGCACAAGGTCAAGATCCACAACCTTGGGTTAACGAGGATAACGAGCTTGTCCTTACTGAAGGAAGAATCAATTACTTCGATTATGCAAAAGAATTACGTGATAAAGACTTGACTGCATTTGCTCCAGAATGGTCTCCTGCATGGTTTGCAGCAATGGATGAGCCAATCAACTACAATGCGGGATGGGAAGAAGTAGACGAGAACAGCTCTGATCAAACAGAAGTATTTGCATATGCACTACCAACTTGGGGGCTTCACAGTGTTTTGAAAACGAATACAGAAGAAACAGTTGGAGACTGGGCAGTAACAAATGGTCCAAACCCTTACTTCTGGGGCGGAACTTGGTTAGGTATTTATAAAGGTTCTGAAAACAAAGATCTTGCATGGAAGTTTGTTCAAATGATGACACATGATGAAGAGTTCTTGACTGATTGGGCTACAGAAACTGGGGATGTTCTTTCTTACTTACCAGTTACAGAAAAAATCAAGGGTGAGTTCCAAGAGCCATTCCTAGGCGGACAAAATAACTATACGTTCTTCTTAGAAGAAGCTGCAAACATCAACCCAGGTACTGTAACAAGATATGACCAACAGATTGATGGATTCTTTGGATCCATGGTTGGGGAGTATGTGGAAGGAACCAAAACGAAAGAAGAAGCAATTGAAGAGTTCTATCGTTTAGTGAAAAATGCATACCCGGATATTAAGACACCTGAATAATGCATCAAGGGATGTGGTGGGAGCTGAAATTTGGCTCCCACCCATCATTTAAAGTAAGCTCTGTTAACCGCCGCTTCGGATATACGCACTTGGCTTCGCTTATCCAGAGAGCGTGTGCTTGAGCCTCCTCGCAATGCTTCAGGAGTTTCAACCTACCGCTATCTCCCGCCGGAGTCTTCGCCATGTGCTCCAATCCAAAGCTAGATTATTTATATAACACATCATCTCTTTTATTAACAGAGTTATAAGAAAGAAGGCGATTGATTTGAAGAAAAAAGATCATTATGGATACCTGTTCATCCTCCCATTTTTTATCGTCTTTGGAATATTTAGCATTTATCCAATACTCTTAACCTTCTATTATAGTTTTACAAATTACTCCGGTATGGGAGTACCTGAGGTTGTTGGATTGGCTAACTATACAAGACTATTGACGGACAGCTACTTTCTACAGGCATTTTTTAATACTTGGTACATATGGGGAGTCAATTTCTTCTTTCAGATGCTAATTGCATTGGGGCTTGCCATTTTGTTCTCCGATATTCGCCTCAAGATGAAGGGACTAGGTTTCTTCCGTGCAGTACTTTATTTACCAAACTTGATTACCATCGCTTCGGTAGCCTTGTTGTTTGGTATTTTACTAGGATGGCATCATGGTACATTGAATCACTTATTAATGGATTTAGGACTCATTTCCAAGCCAATCAATTGGCTAAATGATCCGACGACAGCCAAGTGGTCGGTAGCACTTATAGGAGCCTGGATGTGGTTCGGTCATACGTTTATCGTTTTAATGGCTGGTATTTCAGGAATTTCGAAAGATTATTATGAAGCGGCACTTATTGATGGAGCCAATCGCTGGAAAACATTGTTCCATATTACTTTGCCTCTATTAAAGCCGATCATGTTATACATCATGATCACTTCTTTAATCGGGGGGTTGCAGATTTTCGAATTGCCGATGTTATTGACAGATGGCATGGGTGCACCGCAAGGATCTTTAAACACAATGGTTTTATATATGTATAATCAGGCATTTAAATTTAACAACTATGGATACGCCGCAGCGGTCGCATACGGATTATTCTTGATCACTTTAATTTTCTCGTTTGCAACATTTAAAGCTATGTACCGCAAAAGCATGGATTAGGAGTGAGGTAGTGTGAATAAAAGGATTTTTGTAAAAAGCATCCTATACGGGCTTTTAATATTGCTTGCGATTATTAGCTTTATCCCATTTTATATGATGATCATCAATGCAACCAGGTCTAATTCGGAAATCCTTCGTCAAGGATTTACCATGCTTCCTGGGACTTCCATCATGGAAAACTATGAGAGATTAATTAGCTTCGTCAATATTTGGCAAGGTTTCGGAAATAGTGTATTCATCGCAATTTGTGTAACGTTATTAAGTTCATACTTTTCCGCCCTGACGGCGTATGGGTTTGCAATCTATAACTTTAAAGGAAAGAATTTTCTATTCGTTTCCGTTCTAATCTTGATGATGGTACCAGGTCAGCTGGGACTGATAGGTTTTTATGACCTTAACAAAACATTAGGTACACTGGACAGCTATATTCCTTTAATCATTCCGGCAATAGCAAGTCCATTCGTTGTTTTCTTCCTACGACAATTTCTTGTCTCCACCCTGCATCCTACATTATTGGAAGCAGCCAGAATGGATGGAGCAAGTGAAATAAGAATTTTCCATACGATAGGGTTACCTATCATGATGCCTGCAGTAGCAACAATGGGTATCTTCACTTTTATCGGATCTTGGAACAACTACATTGTTCCATTGGTAGTTCTATTCAGTCCCGAAAAGTACACGTTACCTGTCATGATGGGCTTCTTGAGAGGGTCAAAGGTAGCAGAAAACCTTGGTTCCATGTATTTAGGGATTGCGATATCAGTCGTACCAATCATGATCATCTTCTTGTTCCTATCGAAATATATCATTAGCAGTATCTCAGCAGGTTCCGTAAAAGAATAACAAGTAGCAACTAGATTAATAGAAGAGGTGATCGGCATGTTAAATTTCTCAAAGGATTTTATTTTTGGAACAGCAACATCCTCCTACCAAATTGAGGGGGCGCATGATGAGGGAGGTCGTACTCCTTCCATTTGGGATACTTTTTCAAGAACACCAGGAAAAGTGTGGAATGGGGACACGGGAGATGTGGCTTGTGACCATTACCATCGTTACGAAGAAGATATCAATATCATCAAAAGCCTTGGTGTTGATTCTTATCGTCTTTCTATCGCGTGGCCGAGAATTTTCCCACAACAAGGCGTCTATAACCAAGAAGGAATGGACTTTTATAAAAAATTGGTTCAAGGATTATTGGATGCAGGCATCAAGCCGATGGTTACGCTATACCACTGGGACCTGCCAATGTGGGCGCATGAACAAGGCGGATGGGTAAACCGCGAATCTGTATCATGGTTCTTGGAGTTTGCAGAGAAGTGTTATGAAGAGTTAGATGACTTAGTTTACTCCTGGATTACGCACAATGAGCCATGGTGTGCAAGTTTCTTGAGCTACCACCTTGGCCATCATGCACCTGGACATACAAACCTTGAAGAGGGAGTAAAGGCAGCCCACCATATCCTACTTTCACATGGTGAAGCGGTAAAATTATTAAAAGGTAAATTAGGATCTTCTACACCGATTGGAATTACACTTAATCTTGCACCGGCATATGCTCCTACAGATTCAATCAATGACCAGATTGCAAGAAATAATTCTGATGGCTATGCCAATCGTTGGTTCCTAGATCCAATCTTCAAAGGCTCTTACCCGATGGATATGATCAACCTGTTTTCCAAATTGATTCATAACTTTGATTTCATTCAAAAAGGAGACTTGGAATCGATCTCAACACCATGTGACTTCTTTGGAATCAACTATTACGCAAGATCATTGGTTGAGTTTGATCCAAGCTCCCCAATGTTAAATAAAGGTGCATACTCTGATTATCCGAAAACTGGAATGGGCTGGGATATCTCTCCAAAAGAGTTCAAGGAACTGATCAGAGGACTTCGGGAGAACTATACGGACCTGCCAATCTACATTACCGAAAATGGTGCGGCATATGACGATTTGGTTGTGGATGGTTGTGTACATGATAATGAGCGTAAGGATTACGTGGAGAAGCATATCACCGCTGTGGCTGAATTGAATGAAGAAGGAATGAATATCGCAGGTTATTTCCTTTGGTCTTTATTTGATAACTTTGAATGGGCGTTTGGGTATGACAAGCGTTTCGGCATGGTATATGTGGATTTTGAAACGCAGGAGAGAATTTTGAAAGATAGCGCGAAGAGATATCAGGAGATTATTAGTTCAAGAAGTATATAATCGCGCCTTTCTCTGCGGTCAACTTGGTAACTTTTATGACTAAATCTACACACAGAACCACTCAGGATTGAGTGGTTTTTTTGAAAGGGAAATTGATTTGGCATGAACTTGGGATGATTTGGCACGAACTCGGACTGATTCGGCATCATGCCCCATTTTGGCACGAACTCAACTAAAAGGAGGTCATTTTATGAAGAATATTTCAGTTATTCAAACGAGAAAAGATGGAGATAGACCTTGGAACGAAGTAAGTGAGGTTGCTTGGAAGCAGAATGTAGATAATAACGACTCCTCGGTGGAACTTTTTCCTGAAAAACAACATCAAGAATGGTTAGGTTTCGGGGGAGCTTTTACGGAAGCGGCTGCTTATAACTGGTCGCAACTATCAGAAGCCAACAAAGATGCTATCATCAACGCCTATTTCAACAAAGAAACAGGACTTGGATATAATCTTGGTCGCACAGCGATTCACAGCAGTGATTTTGCCCTAGGGAACTATACATACGTGGAAGATGGAGATGTGACCCTGGAGTCCTTTAACATAGAGCGGGAACAAAAGTACGTTCTTCCATTTATCAAAGCAGCAGAGTCAGAAGCGAAAGAAACAATAACAATACTAGCTTCGCCTTGGAGTCCACCGGCATGGATGAAGACAAATGGGGAGATGAATAACGGCGGTAAATTATTGGACGATTACAGGGAAGCATGGGCCAATTATTATGTGAAATATGTAAAGGCAATGGAAGCGGAAGGGGTTCCGATTTGGGGGATCTCGGTGCAAAACGAACCGGAAGCAACACAAGTGTGGGATTCCTGCATTTATACAGCAGAGGAAGAACGAGATTTTGTGAAAAACTTTTTAGGTCCAATCATGGAAAAGAACGGCCTTGGCGGTAAAGAGATCATTATCTGGGACCACAACCGTGATGTGATCGTGGAGCGGGCGAAAACCGTTTTATCCGATCCTGAGGCGGCAAAATATGTGTGGGGAACAGGTAACCACTGGTATGTATCGGAGGAGTTTGAAAATTTATCAAAAGTACACGAGGCATTTCCAGACAAGCATCTATTGTTCACAGAAGGCTGTATTGAAGGTGGAGTGAAGCTTGGCGCATGGCATACAGGGGAACGTTATGCAAGGAACATCATCGGAGATATGAATAATTGGCTAGAAGGATTCATCGATTGGAATCTTGTGCTAGACACTTCAAGGTGGACCGAACCATGTAGGAAACTATTGCGATGCTCCGATAATAGCAGATACAGAAAAAGACGAGGTCCATTTTAACAGTTCTTACTATTATATTGGACATTTCAGTAAGTTCATCAAGCCAGGTGCCAAGAGGATTGCTCATGAAACGAAGCTTACAGATGTATCACTTGTGGCATTTCAAAATAAAGATGAAAGCATAGCTGTCGTTCTTTTGAATGAAACAGAAGCGACAAAAGAAACGACGATAGAGCTTGAAGGGGAGGTACTGGAGCTAGCTGTACCTGGAAGATCCATCACGACGGTTGTATTTAACTAATTACTATAGGGAGGTGATGAATTAACTCTTGAGTAAGGTAAAAAAAAATGGGGATGAGGAGGAAATAGTGTGTTAAAAAAAGGATTCACGGTCATGTTGGCAGCATACTTACTTACAACGGGATACTCTCACGTCTATTCCAATGATGCTGTAGGGGAAGGAGAGGGTAATCAAACAATGGCAGATGGAGAAAGAGATTGGCAGCTTGTGTGGGAAGATAATTTTGATGGATCTGAGTTGGATTCATCCAAGTGGTCCTATGATACCGGAAATGGATTTGTGCAGCCAGATGGCAATTACGTACCAGGCTGGGGAAATGAGGAGCTTCAATATTATCAAGAAGGTAATGTAACAATTGAGGATGGAAAGCTTGTCCTTACTGGGAAAAATGAAACGGCATCAGATGAGCGCGGAACGTACAATTACACGTCAGGCAAAGTGCATACGCAAGGTAAATTCAGTCAAAAGTACGGAAAGTTTGAGGCGAGGATCAAGCTTCCTGCGGGACAAGGCTATTGGCCTGCTTTTTGGATGATGCCAGAGAAAGACAAGTATGGCGGCTGGGCTGCATCAGGGGAAATAGATATTATGGAAGCAGCTGGTGCACGATTAAATAAAATTGGTGGTGCCATCCACTATGGTAGCCAGTGGCCTAATAATACGTACACAGCCAAGGATTACTATTTTGGCGAAGGCTCTGACATCACGGATTTTAACGTTTACTCTGTAGAGTGGGAACCTGGAGAAATCAGATGGTATGTAAATGGGGAACTATTTCAAACGTTGAATAACTGGACAAGTTTAAATGCAGAAAATGGAACGAAATTTGCTTATCCTGCACCTTTTGATCAGGAGTTCTACATTATCCTTAACCTGGCAGTTGGTGGTTGGTATGGAGGCAATCCAGATGATTCCACTGAATTTCCGGGGAAAATGGAAGTGGATTATGTAAAAGTATATGAACTGGACGAAGATCAATACCGTGAGCCTGTGGAACCTGTTTTTGAAAAAGAAGAATTACCAGATGGATCGAAGAAACCAGTGGATGGTAACTATATCTATGACACTAACTTCGAAAATGGATTTACCGAAATTAAGGATGGAACGGAAGCATTCAGTGAGGAAGGATGGAATTTTGTTCATTTGAATCAGTTTGGTGGAAATGGAAGCGCTTCAGTAGAAGATGGATTTGCCAAAATTGATATCAGTCAAGCTGGTTCCCAGCCCCATTCCATTCAGTTGATTCAGCATGTACCTGCTGGAGTAGGCAGAACGTACAAAATTAGCTTTGATGCGAAAGCTGCTTCTAACAGGAATATGAATGTTAAAGTCAGCGGTGGAGAAGCACGGGGTTGGTCACTTTATTCACCCAATTATGAAGTAGCGTTGACACCTGATCTACAAAGCTATGAATATACGTTTCAAATGCAAGCAGAGTCCGATGCCAAAGCCCGCCTGGAGTTTAATATGGGGTTGAATGCAAGTTCTGTTTCGGTTGGAAATGTGAAAGTTGAGGAAGTGGTTGCCATCGATCCATACAACGAAGACGCAGCGAAGCCACCGCTACGTAATGGCAACCATATTTATAATGGGACCTTTGACCAGGGTCGAATGGATCGGATGACATATTGGAATCTTATACTAAATGGAGCAGATGCACAAGCATATGTTGCAGAAGATACGAGAGCATTAAAAGTGGAAGTGAAAGAGAACGGATCACCTGAGTCTGTTCAACTTGTTCAAAGAGGAATTTCCATTAAAAGCAACAATGAATATACCCTTTCCTTTGATGCTAGTGCAGTGGAAGAAAGAGATATTCAGGTTGCTGTTGTAAGTAAAGATGGCAGTGAAAATTATTCCGGCTGGGAGACAATTTCCCTTTCTACATCGGGAGAGAACAAAAACTTTACTTTTCAACCAGATGCTGTAGATGATCCGGAGGCCAAGCTAGTATTCTTATTAGGCGGAAATCCTGGATCTATGACATTAGATAATGTTTCTATGTTTGCTAAGAAACTACGTGCGGATGAATTATCTTATGAAGATATTTTCCCATTGAAAAATGGAATGTTCAACTTCGGTCTTGATCATTGGAATAGCCATGTACAAGGGGTTTATGATGGACCTTCTGATGCTCAATTCGAGGTGAAAGATGGAAAAGCGGTATCAACGATTAGAAATGTAGGATGGAATCCATGGGATGTCATCTTCATGCAGGAAGGCTTGCAGATGAAGGGAGGAAATACTTATCTTGTTTCCTTTGCTGCTTCTTCCAGCTTAGAACGAAATATGGAAGTTGTTTTAGAAGACAGTTCGTATAACCGCTCTTTGTCTGAGGTGATTTCTCTTACTTCGGAGCCGACTACCCACACCTTTGAGATAACATTAGATGAAGATAAGCAACTCGGTCTTAAATATTTGCTCGGAAACGTTGCGGGGAACGAAATGGTGGATGAAGAACACCAAGTGTTCATTGATAATGTAAGAGTGGAAGTTTCAGGGGAAAGGGAGAAGCTGTTCCCTCTTAAGAATGGCGATCTTAATAAAAGCATCGAACATTGGAATTTACATGTGCAAGGTGAGTATGATGGAACTTTCAAAGCAAATGTGAAAGCGAAGGACGAACATGCCACCGTTACTGTGGAAAACCTGGGTGCTAATCCATGGGACATCATATTTTTCCAAGAAAACCTTGAGCTCTCTGGTGGTATGACTTATGAGCTACAATTGGAAACAAGATCAAATCATCCTAGAAACCTGGAAGTGGTAGTGGATAATGGAGACCCTTACTACCATAGATATTTTGAAGATGTAGTGAAAATAGGTCCAAAACCACAAACCTTTCAATTCGAATGGAAACAGCCGGAAGACGCGGAGCTGGGGCTTAAGTTCTTATTAGGAAAGATGGATGGCGTTTCTAAGAAAAAACATCACATCGACTTCCGAGAAGTGAAACTTGAAGCAAAAGGTGCCAGAGCCTTTCTTGACCAACTAGAAGGTACAGATGAATAAAAGATAACAACAAAAAGGATTACAGACACTCTGTAATCCTTTTTGTCATCCCCACCTCAAGGTGATGGTAAGATGGCAACAATCCTTCCCCTCTACTTCCGATGTCATATTAAGGTTGATACCATCTGGATTAAAACCTACTTCCACACCGGAATGCACCCCTGTTGATTCTAGTAGCTGGGCAACTTTTTCTTTATTACCTTCTTGTGCGGCGCTCATCACTTCCGAAGCGAACTCCTTGGATTCCGCTAGTTTTTGCAAGATGATGCTGGCTTCTTTCATTAATTGCTGCATGGATTCTGCCGACTCTGTGAATAGCGTGGCATCAACTTCGGGATAAACACGAACAAGGCGTCTAGGAATGATGGGGGTGTAAACCGGAAAATAAACATTTGTGGGATAATAAACAGGTCGGTGGTAAGAGCTACGATAATAAAACATGACGAACCCTCCATTTTTCAATCGGTAATGTACTATATGTACAAAGAAGGGGAATGGAGAGTTGTCATGTGAATATTTACTTTTTATCCTGACGCAATTGAGTTAGCACTATCTTCTCCCACATCTTCCAAGGCAGTATCCGTTTTGCTAATAGGGAGAGCTTCACTCCCTTACCGACCGTGTAGCGTAGGGAAGGAGTGTTTTTCATGGACGCTATCTTTAATACCAAAGCGCCCACATCGCTAGGATCTCCATAGGTTTCTCGGTCCTTTTGGAGTCTTTTATTCATGTTGGTGAAAAGCTCAAGATAGGGAGAATTATGTTTCCCTGCTTTCGAAGACATATATGTGCCTGTGGACCAAATATTGGTTTGAAAGGAGCCTGGTTCTATGAGTACCACATCTATCCCAAACTCCCTTAGTTCCAACCGAAGGCTCTCGCTGTAGCCTTCTAATGCATACTTGGAGGAAGCATAAGGGGAAAGGCCAGGAAAACCAATTAATCCACTGATCGAGCTTATATTAATGATTCTGCCCACTCCCTGTTGCCTCATTTTAGGTAGGGCCATGTTAGTGACCCTCATCACTCCAAAAAGATTTGTTTCAAGCTGATACAGGTATTCTTCATCTGTCAACTCTTCTGCAAAACCTGCTACAGCGAAACCTGCGTTGTTGATAAGCACATCAATCCGTTCGAGGGAAGGGAGGTATTGGCCGAATCTAGTCACAGACTCTTTGTCTGCAACATCCAATAGAGCAATGGATAGATGCTCTACTTCTTTTTCCGATAACCCTTCCATTAAGCCAGGCTTTTTTGCTTCATCTCTGATGGTCGCGACAACATGATACCCCGCTTTTAGGAATCTTTTGGTAAATTCTTTTCCGAAGCCCCCGGATGCTCCGGTGATAATTACAGTTTTTTTCTTCATGGGAATAAGTCTCCATTCTTCTGAGTTTAATTGGCAGCAAGTTTGCTAGTTTACCTTTTTGAAATAAAAGGAATAAAACCTATACATCGAGAATGTAATAATTATGTCTTTCTTGGGATTAGGAAGTTAAATGGGCTTCATGCAGAAAGAAGGGATCACATGGACCTGACCATTATTTTAGATATCATAAAAGATTACGGATATATAGGGTTATTTTTATGGCTTTGGTTAGGCATGTTTGGCATTCCTGTGCCGAACGAAGTGTTCGTAAGCTCCATTGGCATTGTTGCTCAGAAAGGCATCCTACAGACAACACCAGCTTTATTGACCATTTACCTTGGGGTGATAGCTAGTTTGACCACCTGTTACCTCTTGGGGCGGTGTCTCGGGGAAGGTGTGTACTCGAAACTTGAGAAGAACGAAAAGATTGAAGCCTCCTTTGCCAAAGGGGAGGAACTTTTGAATAGATATCATGTCTTTGCATTATGTATTTCCTATTTCTTGCCTGGTGTCAGAAATGTTGTCCCTTTCTTGGCCGGGTTTATGAAACTGCCATACTATCAGTTTGCCATAGCTGCCTATACTTCGGCAATTGTATGGGTCACGACGTTTTTCTTTATGGGAAGGTTGGTATGGAATCATGCACAACTCCTTGTCCTTTACAGGGTCGAACTCCTGATTAGTGCATCTATATTCCTTATCCTGTACTTTGCTTATGATTGGTATAAGAAGCAAACCGACCCAAGCTTTATTTTCCAAAAATATCGTTAACGTATATGTTAGACTGTCCCCTCATAGACTATCAATAAAAGGGTATTGGGGATGGTGGTCATCTTGCAACGAACGATGCTTGTTCAGGGAACCGCGAAGAAGGAAGTGCAACCGGATATCGCGTATCTTCAATTGGGAGTGGTGACAACCAATTCCGATGTACAACGTGCACAAGAAGAAAATAGATTGATCGCGAACAGAATGATTCAGGCACTAATCGCAGCAGGCATTCCTCAAGGAGACATTGAAACATCCTCTTATACTACTTTTCCGCGTTATGAAACAGATCCATCAGGTGAATCTGTGGTATCTGCCTATGAAGTCCGCCATATTTTCCGCATAGCAGTCAGGGATATTACAAAAGCAGGTGCCATTTTGGATGTTGCATTTGAAAATGGAGCCAATGTATCTGAGAGTGTATCTTTTGAAGTCTCCAATTATAACGAAATCTACCGTCATGTCCTGCAGCTTGCGGTTGTGGATGGTGCGAAGAAAGCACAGGCCATGGCTGTATCGCTACAAGTGTGCCTCTCTCCTGTGCCTATCAAGGTGGAAGAGGTTATTCAGCAGGTCTTTGTAGGGCCTCGTTATGCATCTTTCGCCGTTCAAGAAAAAGCGAGTACACCTATCGAGCCTCAAGAAATTACTATAACTGCGTCCGTAAATCTGGAGTATATATACTAAAAAAACAGACCGTTTCAGTTTCCATATGGGAAACAGGCGGTCTGTTTTTTACACAATGCAGTACATGAAATATTAACGGAAAATGCAACATAACTCTTCAGATAGCAGATTATCGACTTCCTTCTGATTCAACGAATAATAGCTCCACGTTCCCCGTGTTTCTTTGACGATGATTTCCGCATCCAACAAAATCTTCAGGTGGTACGAAAGTTTGGATTGGGGCATCCCGATCAGCGGAACTATATCACACACACACATGGCACCTTGCTGACATAGGATGTTCATAATGTGAAGGCGCTTCTTGTCAGCAACCGCTTTGTATTTCGATTCATATTTCTCAAACATCTTTTCCAAGGACACGTCTTGTAGAGGGACTTCTTTTTTCACTTTGTTTCACCTCTAGTACTCTCTGAAATTAATTATGTTCATTATATGCGATAGGTTAAAGGGACTCAACCAAAGAGAGTTCGCTTTCTGCAAAAAGGGGGGAAATCCATGATTAATTGGTCAGCTATGATTCCTGTTTTTATATTATTCTCTGTGTATTTTCTCTTTGCAGTAGTATTATTAAGAAATAAGCAATAAACAAGGGAGGAAATGGGAGTGGAACTAAAAGACACACTAATAGACCTACTAGGGATTGAGATTGTGGAGCTGTCAGAAGAAAGGGCGGTAGCCACGATGCCTGTGGATAAGCGGACACACCAACCATTCGGCTTGCTTCATGGTGGCGCGTCGGTTGCGCTGGCAGAGACGATTGCAAGTATCGGCACGTTCCATCTGATCGATAAGGAAACAGAAATCTGTGTAGGATTAGAAATTAACGCTAATCACTTGAAGGGTAAAAAGGAAGGAATCGTGACCGCGATTGGCACTCCGCTGCACCGTGGGAAATCGACGATGGTGTGGGACATTAAGATAGTTGATGAGGACGATGCCTTGATTTGTATTTCTCGTTGTACGATGGCAATTTTGAAGAAAAGGTAAGGGAAGAGTGACTGTATGGCTGAATGGTAGTTCCAACAAGGCATTCACCATCAATTAGGGGTACAAAGAAGAGTGCTGGGTACCCCATCTCAACTTTTTCATCAGATTGAGGTAATAATAGAGGCTTTCTATGGGACCTCTGGCTCAACAGTGGGCCTATGAAGCCGGATTTCATTGTGCTTCCAAATCTGGGACTCATAGAAGAGCTATGAACTTCGGATTTCCATACCGGCTCCACATCCGGGGCTCATAGAAAAGCTATGCCCCCGGATTTTTCTCCGGTTCCCATTCCGCGGCTCATCCGGCTTAATACTCTTGAAATAATTCCAGCTCTAACTATAACTATTCAACTTCTTCCTTTCCAAGTGTTTCAACCCTTCCCTGCGACTGAGTGGGGCCAAATCTTCCGTAGAGTTAATAAAGCGTAACACTTCCTCTGGAGCGGTTTTGGAATATTCCCTTAACGCCCAGCCAATCGCCTTCTGGATAAAAAACTCCTTAGACCCTTTTGTTGCCTCTATGTAAGAAAACAACTTCTCTTCATCTGTCTTTTCTTTGTACTTTAATTGAAAAAGAAGAGCCGATCTTTGAAGCCAGAAATTATCCGATTCTATCCATCTATCTGGATAATCGATAATACCCGTCTTCTCCCTCAGAAGGACTGCCCCGACGTGATGAGGTGCAATATGATCCACTGTGTCCCACCAGGATTTTTTAACAATCAATTCTTCCAATAAGGGAAGCCACTCAACTCCCGATTTTTTGATATGAACATCGATCATCGCTAGGGCGGAATAATGGAATTCCCGCTCAGGCTGCTCATATAGAAATGCTACTAGTGGACTGATCCATTCCAGTTCTGGTTTGCCATAGTCCCTGAAAAATTCTTTTAAGATCATTTTTCGCTTAGGGGACTTTATCCCCAAGAATGAGAAATGATTGCGCATATAATTTTCCATCGGCTTTCTGTTTGATGCATCCCCATTTGAGCGGAACAAATCCACTAACTCTTTTTGGTACCTTTCCAAGGTAATGGCTGACATACTAAAAAACCTCCCATATATCCTGTCCTTCTATTAGTAGAATACAGGATATTGGAAGGTGATGAAACCATGCCTTTTTATGATTCTGCTGTCTTCTTCGCGCTTTCCGGATGAAGGATGCTGTAAAGAAGCATTACTCCTGAGCAGAGAAAAATAAGGCTAGTGATATAAAATACGGTGGAGATCCCGTAGAATCCAGCTATTACTCCCCCCATGACCGGACCGATGACATTGCCTAAGAATCGGAAACTGACGTTGTATCCAAGTACTTCTCCTTGCATGGATAGAGGAGCGACATTCCGAATATATGCTGTCATACATGGAATCAGTCCACCCACAACCATTCCAAATAGGAACCGGAATAGAACAAGCTGCCAAAGCGAGGTGGCAAGTGCCTGTGGAATAAAGAGAATAGAGCTTGCCAACATCAAGATCACGATGACCTTATCATGGCCGATGTTATCCCCAAGTTTTCCCCAATTACGGGATGCCAATAGATTACCAAAGCCTGTGGCTGAAAAGGCGAATCCTGCAAGCAAGGCGATGTTTGCTGCAGTGCCTCCAGTCAACTCATTGACATATAAGGCAAGTAGCGGTTGGATGCTGAAATTGGCGGCTTGGATGAACATGGATAAGAACATGATCTTCAGTAACATAGGCTTTTGGATGATATATTGCAGTACTTCTTTTCGAGTGTACTGTTTTTCTTTCCTATCAGTAGAACTCTTTTTCTTTTCTTTAATACCGAATGCCACTAGAATTACTGCCAGATAAATAAGAGCTGATGTAAGGAAAAATGTGTAGGCAAAGCCGAATGAGTCTGCAAGCATCCCGCCTATCAAAGGGCCAAGGAGACCACCTGAAACCGTACCGGTCTGCAGGGTTCCTAGTGTCTTTCCTGCAATCTCTTTTGGAGCTTGTGAGGAAATCAATGCCATGGAAGTGGGAATGAAGCCGGTTGCGAGTCCCATCACCATCCGTAAAATAAACAGTCCATGAACAGAATCCACTACACTCATTAAAAGGATGCTGGTTGCAATTCCTGATCCTGTTAATAACAGGATTGGCTTATAACCATATTTATCCCCGATTCGTCCCCAGATCGGTGAAACGAAGAACGCCGTAAGGAAAGTAATTCCGAAAATGAATCCGGACCAGCGCTGTACATAGGAATCCGAGTAATTCCCAAACGTTTCAATGAATAAAGATAAGAAAGGGAGAATCATGGTAGCACTAGCAGCAACGAAAAAGTTCGCAATCCACATTATGAACAAGTTTCGTCCTGATGTTGAAATGATCGTCACCTTCTTTAAAATTTCGGATTTTAAATATTTCGTATAACTAAATAATAACCTATCCAATTAAAAAATCAACAGAACAGGCTGTATTTTTCAAAAAACGGGAAATTTGCGTGCTAAAAGTATTATTCACCATGATATAATATAGTAATAAAATTCTGAAAATTAAATAGATGAAAGGAGGGGAACGATGAAGCAAACTCCTATATACTTATTTATCGACTTTGAATTTACCATGCCGGAGAACAGAAATTACCCGAAGAATTTCTTTCCGGAAATCATCGAAGCGGGAATTGTCGTGGTGGAAAAGGATAAGATTATCGACCAATATTCGAACTACATTCGTCCCAAAGCGTTTCCGACGTTGACAAATAGATGTAAGTCCTTCTTGCATATCAGTCAAAGGGATGTTCAGGAAGGAGCATATTTCACAGAACTGATAGAGGTTTTGAACTCCTACAAGGCTCAGGAAAGAGGAACGGTTGTCACGTGGGGGAATATGGACATGAAGGTGTTGAAAAATAACTGCAAGTATCATGGGGTTTCCTTCCCGTTATCTTGTAAGCATGTTGACCTTTCCATGGAATATAAAAAATTCTTCGGTGACCAAAATCAGACTGGGTTATGGAAAGCGGTTCAAGAATATGGTAAGGAAGGAACCGGAAAACATCATCGGGCATTGGACGATGCTTTGACGACTTATAATATTTTCCGACTGGTGGAAAAGGATAAAAGTTATTTGGAAAAGCCGGAACCGACGACGATCGGGGACCGTATCGATCTTTCAAAAATAATGAATAAATACGCTCTATAAAAAGCCAAATCCCTAAGTTAGGAGATTTGGCTTTTAGTTTGCTATCAGGAAAGCTTATAGTCTCTTTTTAATGTGGAGAAGTTTTCGAGGCTTTTTTTGGCCCATAGGCTGTCATCTTCATTTAAGGCCTCTGTGGCTGCATTTATGGCCATCTTGAGTGACTCTTTATAGTCTATCACTTCTCCTGCGTAAGGTTTTACCATGTTCTTTGGAATGTTTGTTTGTTCCTGAAAGGCCAAGGCACGGCGCTCATGAAAGAGCGGAACTTCCACTTCTTTCGGTGCATGAAGGTCCCCTTGCCGAGGGTGTTTCAATACCGATTTGATTTTGACTAAATAATGCATGGGGCGGATATCCGTCACCTCCCCAATATATTTTCCAGTCTTATAAATCCCGGTTACGATGGTTCCAACCTTAATTTCCTCCATCATTAGACCCCTTTCTTCATTTATTGATGATTTTTTTTGTTATATTTAGTAATATCTTGTTAAAGCAAATAAAATAGTGGAGTGTGAAAGTTGTGAAAAAGATTATCATAATGATGATTGCGCTACTTCTTATTGTAGCAGGTTGTGGAGCAAGTACAAATGAAGAAAATGCAGGCAGTGGAAATAATGCCGGCAATGAGCAACAACAAACAGATGAAAACAATGAAGAACAGGAAAGTGAAGAGGTAGAGGTTGGCGAGTTCCAACAATTCACCAATACAAGTGAAACAATTCGTACAGTAGAAATGGAGACAACAAAAGGGAAAATTGTCATAAACCTTTATCCTGATGCTGCTCCCAAAGCAGTAGAGAATTTCATCACGCATGCAGAAAACGGTTATTATGATGGGTTGATCTTTCACCGTGTCATCGAAGATTTTATGATACAAGGCGGTGATCCG
Source organism: Sutcliffiella horikoshii (assembly GCF_021991925.1). Taxonomy (GTDB): domain Bacteria; phylum Bacillota; class Bacilli; order Bacillales; family Bacillaceae_I; genus Sutcliffiella_A; species Sutcliffiella_A horikoshii_F. The sequence goes on from NZ_RXZI01000002.1 coordinate 766,179, forward strand.
GAAGGGACAGGCAGAGGTGGAGAGAGCATTTGGGGGCAACCTTTTGAAGATGAGTTCAGTCGTGAAATGCTTCATTTCAAAGGTGCTCTTTCTATGGCAAATTCAGGTGCAAACACGAACGGCAGCCAGTTCTTCATCGTCCATGCAGATGAAGTGGCAGAGGATATGATGGAATCCATGATGAAGTCAGGTTACCCTGAGGAAGTAATTGAAATGTATGAGCAACATGGAGGGACGCCTTTCCTGGACTTCCGCCATACTGTGTTCGGACAAGTGGTGGAAGGGATGGATGTAGTGGATGCCATCGCAACAGTAGAAACTGAAAAACCCGGGGAATTAGACAAACCGGTGGAGGATGTTGTCATTGAAAAGATAACCGTAGTAAAATAAGGAAACGGACGTTAGGATTGGTCTGTGCCATGAACTTTTGTTATAATAGACAGGTTCATAACATGCGAAAGGTCGTGTGGATACGATGCTTACATCCTTTATGCTACAACTATTCTTATATTTTCCTGAAGATAAGACAGAATACATTCCAGCTGGTATTACGTTTGCGATTTTCTTCATAGCAGCCATATTCGTTTTTCGATATATATTGAAAATTTCCAAAAGAGAAAGCCAAAAGGCAAAGGCACTTGAAGAACAGCTTAGAAGAGACAAGGTAATTGAAGATTAAGCTATTTGTTTATGTTAAGGCTTGCTTGCCATTATTGGCGGGTAAGCCTATTTGTTTTGGCACCCCTTGAGGACCGCTGTTGATTTCCACCATAAAACTCTGTGATATCAACAATATCCTTTTCTCTAACATATTCCCTCCCACTTTCGGAAAAACTTTAGAAAAACGAACATATGGAGGAGTATGAGCACATGAGATTTTCCAAAACATTATCTTTTATGAGCATCCTTACTTGCCTAATGCTGGCTGGATGCTTGGAGAAGGAGATCACCGGACTTGATGTGGAAATCTTCAATGCAACTGGTGATAGCCTTGGAGTAGCCAAAGTTTCCGAAGAGCCTGACGGTGTCATGGTCAAGTTAAATCTTGAAGGGTTGCCACCCGGGGAACATGGGGTTCATATACACGAAAAAGGAGTATGTGACGCGCCGGACTTTAAGACAGCGGGTAATCACTTTAATCCAGATGACAAGCAGCATGGGCTGATGCATCCTGAAGGAGCGCATGTTGGAGATCTCCCGAATATCATCGTGGAAGATGATGGGACCGTTATAGCTGAACTGATGGCGCCTCAGGCAACGTTGGAAGATGGCAAGACCTCTCTGTTCGGTAAAGACGGGACAGCGATAATCATAACAGAAAGCTTGGATGATGGGATGACACAACCTGCTGGGGACTCAGGTGAGAGAATCGCATGTGGAGCAATTACAAAGGAAGTTGCGGAAAAAGGGAAAGTCGTAGAAGAGCCTGTGGATGAGGAAGAAAAGGAATAGAATAGGCTTTTAGGCTAGGGGCTGTCCAAAGGGATGTTGGATAGCCTTTTTTTATTGATTCTTAAAAAAACACTGTATTATTTTAGAAATATTCGTAATCATATTGACATAGTTTGTACTTTTAAGATAATTTTAAATTTATAGATAAATGAGGGGGTTGCATCTTTGGAGATACTATTAATTCGACATGGTCAGTCGGAAGCGGATATCCTCCATGTTCATGAGGGGAGAGCGGACTATCCTTTGACAGACCTGGGAAGGGAACAGGCAAAAAGGTTGGCATGTCGGTTGAATGAACATTGTCCTCCGGATATTATTTGGACGAGTACGTTAAAAAGGGCATCTGAAACGGCAACAATATTAGCGGAAGAAGTTGGATGCATGCTAATGAAGGAGCCAAACTTGATGGAATTCAATAATGGTGTTTTAGCCGGGCTTCCAAGGGAAGTCGCAGCGACCAAGTATCCATTGCCGCCTGGTGGGAGAAAGCCACATGAAAGGATTCAAAATGGAGAATCAGAAATAGAGTTCCGGATGAGGGTGGAAATGGCATTATCGAAAATCTTAGCGGAAAGCTCCGCAGTGGTCCGAATTGCGATTGTATCACACGGTGGCACGATTTCCAATTTGTTACGGGCCATATTGCAGTTGCCTGTACCTACTGATGTGAAATTTGCGACTGGTGATACAGGTATGCATATAGTAAGGAAAAATGATAATGGATTACAAATTATATCTTTGAATAATACAGAGCACTTATACAATCAATAAAGGGGCTATGCAGCAGAAATGTGCATAACCCTTATTTTTTTATTGAAGGGCCTTTTTCAGGCGCTCTAGGCCTTCCTGCAAGGTTGCCCTCGTACAGGCAACATTCATACGTACGAAACCATCCGCTTCTTTCCCAAACTTTTTTCCGGAGTCGAGGGCAAGCTTTCCTTTATGAAGAAGGCGTCGTGTCAATTCCTCATCTTCCAACCCCAGTTTCCTGCAATCAATCCAGAGGAGATAAGTTCCCTCGGGTTTAAAGGCGATAACTTCCGGAATTTCATTTTGTATGAAGGAAACGGCGATATCCATGTTTTCCTCGATATATTCCATCACTTCTTCCAGCCATTGCCCTCCATGGCGATAAGCAGCTTCCATGGCCGAAATGCCGAAAATGTTTAAGGTGAAGTGCCCTTGTCTTTTCATAAAAAACTGCAACTTTTCCCGCATGATTTGATTTGGAGTTACCATGACGGATGCTTGTAAACCAGCGATGTTAAAGGTTTTGGTAGGTGCAAGACATGTGACGGTCTGTAGGGCAATTTCTTCTGATATGGAGGCAAAGGGGGTATAGCTATTCCCTTTTAAAACGAGGTCTGCATGTATTTCATCAGCTACCACGATTATGCCATGCTCTACGCAGATTTCACCAAGTTGTTTAAGCTCTTCTTGCGTCCAAACCGTTCCACCAGGGTTATGAGGATTGCACAAAAGCAGCATCTTCACTGTACCGTCCAGCTGGGACTCAAAGTGTGCCAAATCCATATGGTAGCGGCCATCCTTATACTGCATGGGGCTAATAAGAACCTTTCGATCATTATGCTTGATCATGTCGTAAAACGGGTAATAGACGGGAGAAAAGAGGATAATCTTATCACCGGGATCAGAAAAGGCTTGAATGGTAGCACTCAGTGCCGGCACCACTCCTGAAATATAAGTGAACCATTCAGTGTTCAAGTCCCATCCGTGCCGGCCCAGAAACCAACTTTTTACTGCATCGTCCACAGAAGTAGAGATGGTCGTATAACCATAAATTCCGTGTTTTGCCTTTTCCATTATTGCCTGGGTGACTTCAATAGGTGCCTGAAAGTCCATATCGGCCACCCACATTGGTAACACATCTCCTCTACCGAAAATGTGAACCGTTTCATCCCACTTTACACTTGATGTATTCTTTCTGTTTATGTATTCATCAAAATTATAGGTTTTCATTTGTCCACTACTCCTCCATAAAGTATTCTCATCCAACACTAAACAATCTAAAGGAAACAAGGTATAATATGCAGTAATAGTTTTTGAAAGCAAGGTGATTTTTTCCATGATAAAAGCAAGTGTAAATGTCAGGTTGATGGAAAACCTATTGCAATGGGACCCGCTAGGGTATGGTGTTGACGCTTATGATACGGAATGTGTCGATGTGGTGCAAGCGGTACATGAACTTGACGATAGTAATAAGTTAGCGAAAAAAATCCAGGATATCTATGAGTTTTCCTTTGAAGAATTCATTCCTCTTACCAAATGTAAAGAGAAGGCTCTCGAGCTTATGGTCATAAAAAATTCAGAGGATTCTTGTTCTTTATAATAAGCTTCTTAGACAAAAATGTCATGAAAGAAATCTCAACACGAAAAGAGAAAAGCTATCCCGAGCTTTTCTCTTTTATTTGGATTGCGCACACCTGCTTTTTCCTATCCGCTATTTATGGAGATGTTTGCAAAAAGTCGAGGATATTGTCATGAACGTGTTGTGGCTTTTCCTCAGGTAAAAGGTGTCCGGTCTTTTTATAAGTAATTAAACTTGAGTTTGGTAAGTCTTTATGAAGGCGCCGCCCGATTTCAACCGGTACCACTTTGTCCTCTTCTCCCCATATCAAAAGACTTGGAGTTTCAATTTCCCTTAATATCTCTGCTGCCAAGTCACCTTCCCGATCACGGATCATTCTCGTTAACGCGACAAAAATTTGATCATCATAGAATGGCTCTGTATACCCTGCAATCATCTCATCATCTATCAAGGAATGGTCATATACGACATTCAACAAGTTTTTTATGGGTCCCTGTCTTGCCAGCCAATATTTTAACCATAAGTAGAAGTAGGGAATCCTTGATGAGTAGATGATGGAACGGTGCATCCTTTTCAAGTACCCGGAACTGCAAAGCAATACGACTTTTTCAACAAGTTCTGGTTTTTGATGGCTGATATTCAAGGAAATCTGGCCGCCCATGGAATGACCAACAAGCACCGTGCGATGGACTCTAAGCTTTTCTAAAAGAGCGATGACCACTTTGGCCATATTCTCATAAGAATACACAAATTTCTTCGATTTTTCGCTTTTCCCAAATGGAGGAAGATCTATTGCCAAAACCGTATATTCCTTTGTAAGTAATGGAATTAGCCGGCGAAAGCTGAAAGAAGATGAAAGAAATCCATGAATGAGTACTAGGGTGGGTTTATTGGCAAAAGGAGAATGAGAGTCATGATGAAATTCATAAAACACATTGATTCCGGCTATGTTGGCAGTGAATTGATTTGTTTTCATCCTTAATCTTATCCTCCTCATTTTATTGGTTATAGGTATTTTATCCTCTCCTTGCCATTTCAAACCTGTGTATTTTTAAGAATGTGTTCTGTAAAATAATCGTAATACTTTTCGGTTGAATTTTTGCTATAATGAGTCAATGTTTAAAATGAAGGAGTTGTCAGAAAGCGTATGCAATTAACTGAAAAAGAATTGGACTTGCTACAAATTATTGAAGAAAACGGAAGAATGGAGATAGATGTCCTATCTAAAATGGTAGAACTGTCTGCATCAGAAACAGAGAAGATCCTCCAGCAGTTGGAGGAACAACGAATCATTGTGGAATACGGTGCCGTCATTGACTGGCGCAAGGTCGACAATTTTGAGGGTGTGACGGCCATGATTGATGTAAAAGTGACGCCAAAGCGCGAAGTGGGCTTTGATGAAATTGCAAAGAACATCTATAGATTTCCAGAGGTCAAATCTGTGTATCTTATGTCTGGGGCCTATGATTTATCTGTGGTAGTGGAAGGCAGATCGCTTTCACAGGTAGCCAACTTTGTTTCAGAGAAGCTATCTACCCTGGATTCAGTGATTTCCACGACCACCCACTTCATCATGAAAAAATACAAACATGACGGGACCATTTTTGATCAGGGAGAAGATGACCGCCGCATAGTGGTGTCTCCATGAGAAATAGAATAGCTGATCATGTACAAAAACTTCAGCCTTCCGGTATTCGCCGTTTTTTCGATTTGGCGGCAAATATGGAAGGAGTCATTTCCCTTGGAGTGGGGGAACCCGACTTTGTAACATCTTGGGGAGTCAGGGAAGCGTGCATAGCATCCCTGCATAACGGTCATACCTCCTATACAGCAAATGCTGGTTTGATGGAACTTCGGAAGGAAATAAGCCGCTATTTGGCTCAGGAGTTTGAAGTCGAATATAGTGCAGCAAGTGACATCATCGTGACAGTCGGAGCCAGTCAGGCCCTGGATCTTTCCATCCGTGCTATCGTTGACCCTGGTGATGAAGTGATTGTAATTGAACCGAGCTTCGTTTCCTATGCCCCGTTGGTTGAACTGGTAGGGGGAACAGCAGTCAGAGTGGGTGCAGATGCGGAAAGAGGGTTCAGCATTAATTTTTCTGACCTGGAAGCAGCCATTACAGAAAGAACAAAGGCGATCCTTCTTTGTTTCCCAAATAACCCGACAGGTACGATGCTAACCAAGGATGAACTTATCCAAGTAAGCCGATTGGTAGAAAAGCATGACCTGCTTGTATTGTCCGATGAAATTTACGCAGAGCTTTCCTTTGACGAAAAGTTCACAAGCTTTCCTACTCTGCCCAATATGAAGGACAGAACCATTCTGATTTCCGGCTTTTCAAAAGGTTTTGCGATGACAGGCTGGAGATTGGGGTTTGTGGCTGGACCGACAGATATTATTGAAGCGATGCTGAAAATCCATCAGTATGCCATGATGTGTGCCTCCACCATGGCACAGTACGGTGCAATAGAAGCGTTGAAAAACGGCAGGCAGGATATTGAAGCGATGAAAAAGAGCTATAAAAGACGCCGTAACTATTTTGTTGCATCTCTTAATGAAATAGGATTGCCTTGTCATAACCCAGGAGGAGCCTTTTATGCCTTCCCATCTATAAAACAAACAGGTCTTAGCTCCCAGGAATTTGCGGAGAGGCTATTACTGGAGGAGAAAGTGGCAGTGGTCCCAGGGGATGTGTTTGGTGAGACAGGTGAGGGATATGTTAGGTGTTCTTATGCATCCTCCCTTGAGCAGTTGCAGGAAGCTATAAAAAGGATGGAGCGGTTTGTAAAGCAGTTCAGATGATGATAGCAAAGCCTTTACAAAGCCTAGATAAAAAAAGAGGACCAAATCCACCGTGGATTTGGTCCTAACAAAAGGGGGAATACTAGAAAGCCTTGATGGTATAGGTATTCCCATGATTTTTACTTTTAAAACCTAATTTAGAAAATTCTTTTTATTGAGCGCTATATTTTTTTTCGTACAACACTTGCATTACATTCAGGAAGTCTTCATCGGTATATTCTTTGGCTTTGCGCAGGATTAATTTTGCTCTTTTTACCCCTACTTCTTCAATCAATTGTTCGAGTTCCGGATCTAACCCTGTGGAATTACCTGTGGAAGTGACGGATTCCAATAGCTCAGAAGCTGGAACGTCCAAAACAGTTGAGATTTTTAGGATCGTCTGCATGTCAGGATTTTGAAGCCCTGCTTCATATTTTTCAATCGTACCTGTACCAACTCGGATCTTTAACGCAAGCTCAGCGGCGGTAAGTTTTGCACGCTCCCTGTAAAAGCGGATGTTTTCCCCGATTTTTCTCATCCCAATAACCTCCAATGTAAGCATTTTCTTACTATTATCATACCATGATTAAGTATAAAAAAGTTTGAACATATTTTTACTTTTTCCGTGATTCTAAAATATTTCCCATATTGGGATATAAAAGGTAGAAAGCACAAATAATAGATCCGACATAGTTATAGAAGAAAAAGTATTTTTGATTAATTAGCGGATATGTGGTATAATCTTTTATTGCGTTCAATGTGTATAAAAATTAAATTATTTAGGAGTGTTTTCATGTCTGATAAATTCGAAATCGGTAGTGTTTTAACAGGTAAAGTCACAGGTATCCAACCTTATGGAGCGTTCGTTGCGCTTGACGAAGAAACGCAAGGTTTGGTTCATATTTCCGAAATTACTCACGGTTACGTGAAAGATGTTAATGAACATTTAAAAATGGGCGATGAGGTTCAAGTAAAGGTTCTGTCTGTTGACGAAAAGTCTAACAAAATCAGCTTGTCCATCAAAGCGACTCAAGAAGCTCCTGCTGAAGCTCCAGCAGCTGCACCAAGAAAGCCTAAAAAGCGTCAAGCGACTGTAGTGAAAAACCACACAGAAGCAGCACCAGGCGGATTCAACACATTAAAAGACAAATTAGAAGAGTGGATCGAGCAATCCAACCGTAACGACCTAATCAAGAAGTAATCTTGATGAAGGGAGAGAGAGGCATCCTGTGAGGGGTGTCTTTTTTTATGGATGAGAGGATAATTCTTTTGATTTCCATTCCATGGGCTTCGCTTTCCTACAGGCGGTCCGTGAGCCTCCATACCCTGTTGCGGCTTTTCGCCTGTCCTTTCCTCCGGCGGAAAGCAAAGCCATTTGCGGAAAGTGCCGAACAACCAAGTTTTTCTTTCGGGTGCCGAATTATCACAATAACTTATGTAAAAGTCACAATCAAAGCCGAATTAGTTACAATACCAAGCTAATTAGTTACAATCGACCTCCGAAAAGTCACAATCCACTCACCTACATCAAATTTTCCCCTAAAAAAAGAAACCGCCTCTTTTAGTGAGGCGGTTCCAGACCGTAGAAAAACCCTAATTACTTAGATTTGCATTTAACAGTTGATCTTCATTCCAGGCGCTTAGCTTTCCTGCGGGCGGTCCGGAAGCCTCCTCGGGCTGCGCCCTGCGGGGTCTTCCCTGTCCCTTCCTCCCGCGGAAGTCTTCGCGCCTTCCACTACGATCAACTTGAAAATTGCTATGAAATTTACTTTGTCTACAAGCTGAAACCGCCTCTTTTAGTGAGGCGGTTCCCCTGTTACTTATCGAGTTGTTCTTGGTTCTACTTCTCTTTCATGCTGTTCAGATGGGACAAAAAGAAGCCCAAGGTTGATTAGACCGGCAATTCCTACAAGACCGTAGATAATGCGGGATAAAGCTGCGCTTTGGCCGCCGAATATAGCTGCTACAAGATCAAATTGGAAGAAACCAATTAATCCCCAGTTAATAGCTCCAACAATAGTCAGTACTAACGCAATACGTTGTATAGTGCTCATAACATTCCCTCCTTGAGAATATAAGTGCTTTCCTCCATATAATTTGTTACAGAGCGAAAATTATTCATCGTTAAAAAAATTTTCAGGAAGCATGATATAAGGGTACTAACTTTTAACCAAGCTAATTCTTTGCAAGCAATAAAAAAATAATCCATAATCGATGCAAAAGGGAGGTAAGGGAAAATGGACAATTTTATATTCTATAATCCAACAAAGTTGATTTTTGGGAAAGGGCAACTTGAAACACTGCCACAGGAAATGGAGGCATATGGTAAGAACGTGCTTCTTGTATATGGTGGTGGAAGCATCAAGAGAAGTGGACTTTATGACGATGTGGTGAATACTTTACATAAAGCGGGTGCAACAGTAACCGAGCTAGCAGGAGTAGAGCCAAATCCGAGATTATCCACTGTGAGAAAAGGAATCGAACTTTGCAAGGAAAATAACATCGATTTTCTGTTGGCGGTTGGTGGCGGAAGTGTCATTGACTGTACAAAAGCAATCGCTGCAGGAGCTAAGTATGATGGCGATGTATGGGATATTGTTCTTAAAAAGCATATTGCCACAGAAGCCTTGCCATTCGGTACAGTGTTGACACTGGCTGCTACGGGTTCAGAAATGAATGCGGGATCTGTCATCACAAATTGGGAAACTAATGAGAAGTATGGTTGGGGTAGCCCGGTGACATACCCTAAATTCTCTATCCTCGATCCTGTGAACACCTTCACGGTTCCAAAGGACCATACGGTATATGGGATTGTTGATATGATGTCACATGTGTTGGAACAATACTTCCACCAAACAAGCAACACGCCACTTCAAGATCGCATGTGTGAGGCTGTTTTGACCACCGTGATGGAAACGGCACCTCAATTGTTGGAAAACCTGGAAAGCTATGAGCATCGCGAGACAATCCTATACAACGGTACGATTGCGCTAAACGGTATGCTGCAAATGGGCTATCGTGGCGATTGGGCGACACACGGCATTGAGCATGCGGTTTCGGCAATCTACGATATTCCTCATGCAGGTGGACTGGCTATTCTATTCCCGAATTGGATGGAACATGTCTTGGATGCGAATGTTGGACGCTTCAAGCAACTTGCAGTCCGTGTGTTTGGAGTGCAGGATAAAGGTTCTTCAGACAGGGAAGTTGCCCTTGAAGGTATCCGAAGACTTCGCGAGTTCTGGACTAGTCTGGGAGCACCGACTCGATTAGCAGACTATGACATTGATGCTAAGAATATTGATAAAATGGCGGAGCACGTCATGTCACACGGAGCGGTTGGTAATTTTAAGTCGTTATCCTATGATGATGTGGTTTCGATCTTAAAAGCATCCTTATAAACGAAAAAACAGTTGACGGATTTTACCCCGTCAGCTGTTTTTCATTTCACGTACCGTTTCCGGTTTTTCTTTTGTTTTCAAATCATCCTGTACGGAATTTTCCCATAAAGGCACATCTGTATAATAGGCCGCACGTGTAATAAGATGACCTGCCACGGGAGCAGTTACGAAGACGAATATGATTCCAAGGACCAATCTGGCACTGAAATAACCATCTTCAAACCAAAAATGCAAAAGTGCAGCAATCAATATGAATAACACACCAAGTGTGGCGCTCTTGGAGGCTGCGTGACTGCGGCAATACACATCAGGAAGCCTGATTAGCCCGATGGTCGTTACTAAGCTTAGAAGAGAACCTAGTAGGACGACAACGCCGATAAAAATACTAATTGTCTCTGTCATACTCGATTATCTCTCCTTTTTGCAGAAACTTGGAAAATGCGACTGTACCTACAAATGCAATGACCCCAATTAAAAGAATGACTTCCAGGAAAGCGTCGGTTCTTAAAATGATGGAAGTGATCGCGGTAATGGCAATTAAATTGATTCCGATAGAATCTAGTGCCATGACTCTGTCAGGAATAGAGGGACCTTTAATAACACGATAGACGAGCCCCAAGGTCGAGACGGATATGATGAATAAGCTGATGGCCAACAAGGCATCGAATGTACTCTCAAACTCTAACACGTTATCTGGTCACCTCCATGATCGCTTTTTCAAAGGTATTCTTAATTTCAGCTACTGCCTGGTCGGAATCAGGAATGTTCATGGCATGGATGTAAAGCACTTTATTGTCATCTGAAACATCCATGACCAGCGTCCCAGGAGTCAAACTGATGAGAAGGGAGAGTAAAGTGATCTCCCATTCACTCTCAAGTTCCGTAGGCATGGCGAAAATGCCGGGTTCTATTTTTAGTTTTGGACGAAGGATGTCACGAATCACTTGGACATTTGCCAATACCAGCTCTCGTAAGAAAAGGAATAACAGTTTACCAGCAGCCAAAACCCTTTCAAAATAGAAGCGTCCGGGAATGAAGCGGCGCATGGTGAAAATGATCACGAGCCCCCAGAAATACCCTACAAAAAAGTCAGCAAAGGCCCATTCGTTCTTCAGAAACATCCAACTGAATGCAATGATTAAATTAATTAAAATTTGAAAAGCCATGAGAAACTACTCCTTTAAAACTGCTTGGATATAGATGGATGGGTCCATCAATGTTTCTGCCGCCTCGTATATATACGGATATACGAATTCTGCCCCTAAACCGAGAAATGCAGAAATGGCGATAAGTACGACGCTTGGATATATCAATCCTTTTGTGGAACCTTTTTCTTCTTCCACTGTTAATACCTCTTCTCTAAAGAAGCAATTCATAAATATCTTCATAACAGAATACAGTACCAACAAGCTGGAAAAGAGCATGACCCCTACAAACACATAATGTCCTGTATCCAGACCACCTTGAACCAATAGAACCTTTCCAACAAATCCACTTAGTGGCGGAATTCCAGCCAGGGCCAGACAAGCTGCAAAGAACATCCAACCAAGAAGTGGATGGCGTTTAATAAGGCCGCCCATTTTTTTGATATTATCTGTACCAGTGATGGTGAACATAGCACCTGCCAACAGGAACAATGCCCCTTTGATTACCATATCGTGAACCAGATAATAGATTCCACCGGCATAACCAGTTTCAGTAGCGATGGCAACTCCGTAAATGATGACGCCCACTGCGGTTACAATGTTATAAATCAAGATTTTCTTAACATCCCAGTAAGCGATTGCCCCGATTGCCCCGATCAGGATGGTGATCCCAGCGAGTACCGCAATGATCTGATGGGTAATTTGAGGCTCATGATAGAAAATGAGACTGAATGTACGATAGATGGCATAGATCCCAACTTTCGTTAACAATGCTCCAAACAGGGCAGTTACGGCATATGGAGGTGCCTGGTAGGATCCAGGTAACCAAAAGTATAGTGGGAAAATCCCACCTTTCAGACCAAACACTACTAAGAACAAGATAGCTACTACAGTAAGAATATCCTGTTGACCAGCTTGGGCAATTTTATTAGAGACGTCTGCCATATTCAATGTTCCGACCAACCCGTATAAATAAGCCAAGGCTATAACGAATAGGGCAGATGAGATTACATTGACCAAAACATACTTCAAGGATTCCCGCAATTGCACTTTTGTGCCGCCGATCACAATCAGCACGTAGGAAGCCATTAGGAAAACCTCAAAGAATACAAACAGGTTGAATAGGTCACCTGTCAAAAATGCCCCCATAACACCAGCGATGAGGAACTGGGTAAACGCATAGTAGTAAAAGTTTTCGCGATCCTTTCCGATAGAACGGAAGGCAAAAAGTATACAAGTGAAGCTGACGATGACGCCTGTCAATACAAGGAGTGCGGCGAACATATCTGCAACCAATACGATCCCAAATGGAGGACGCCAGCTTCCAACCTCCAATGTTTGAATTCCCTCTGTATAGACCACATGTACAAGCACGGCAGAGGCAATGGTTGTAAGCGTTAAACTGATGACACTAATCACTTTCTGTAGCTTTATCTTCTTTGGTATCAATAATAAAAGTGTAGCTGCAATTAAAGGGATCAGTATCGGTATTATAACTAAGTTATTCATGATTTTCATTTCCCCTTAATTTATCCATATCGTCTGTCTTCAGCTCCTGATATGCTCTATATGCCAGAACCAGGAAGAAGGAGGTCACCCCGAAGCTGATAACAATCGCTGTTAAAATCAATGCTTGGGGAAGCGGGTCTGTATAAGCTTCCGCTTCTTGACCAAGAAGCGGTGCCATCCCTCTCTTTAACCCGCCCATCGTCAGAAGCAGTAGGTGGGCACCATGTGCGAGGAGACCTGTTCCAACAATGATACGTAAAATACTCTTAGATAATATTAGGTAGGTGGCACAAGCGATAAGCACACCTGCTACAATCGTCATAATTATTTCCATTATTCACTCTCTCCTATCGTTTGAATAATGGTCATCGCAATACCGACAACAACTAGATAAACACCTAAATCAAATATCAATGTGGAGGCAAGGGCCGTTTCACCAAGAATCGGCAGTTCCACATAATCAAAGGTATGTGTCAAATATGGAACATCAAAGAACAATGCCCCGACTCCAGTAAGGACGGAAATCAACAGTCCAGCTGCCGCAACCGTCATGAAATTGAACGGGAAAATGGTATTGATCGTTTTTATATCAAATGCAAGCAATAATAGTACAAGTGCTGCGGAAGTCATCAACCCCCCGATAAATCCTCCACCTGGTGTATAGTGCCCGGCAAAGAAGAGGTACACGGAAAAGATGATGATGATAAAAGATAAAAGGGTGGTAACAGTCTGTAAAATCAAATCATTAACTTTCACCTTTTACCCCTCCCTTCTTATCGGTAAGGCGCAGCTTGATCATGGCATAGATACCAAAGGCTGCGATAGTCAGAACCGCAATTTCAAACAGGGTGTCTAGTCCTCGGAAGTCGACAAGGATAACGTTAACCATGTTCTTTCCTCCGGCCTCTTCATAGGATGCCGCTTCAAAATAGCTTGAAATGGACTCAAACAGTCGTGAACTATTTACGGAAAGGCCGATAAAGATGACAATCAACCCTATACTTACCGAAATGATGAAGTTGGTCAAACGGAAACGTAATTTCCCGATTTCTTTTGACAACTCTGGTAAGTGATAGAAGCATAGAAGGAACAATGCCACCGAAACAGTTTCGACTATCAACTGAGTGAGTGCAAGATCTGGAGCACGGAACAGGACAAAGAACAATGCCATGGAATATCCGACTACTCCAAGAGAGATAATCGCTGTAAGCCTGGATTTGGTAAACAGGATGGTAAGGGCGGAAACGACCATTACCAATGCAAGGATGACTTCATAAATCCCCACTTCCTCCACATTTGTCAAGTTGACTTTAAATGCTCCTGTGGAGAACAATACTAACCCTAACAAGAACACCATAAATGCAAAGATCATGACAAGATAATCGCGGATGAATCCAGTCATATGTGACTTTGTAAACGCGGAAGAACCACGGTCCAGTGCCACAAGCCCACCATCGTACAGTTTGTTGAGAGTAAGCCTTTGTGGGAACCACTCGTAGATTTTCCCCCATTTTGCCACCGTTAAATATAATAGGACCCCAGCAAGGATAACCCCTATTGTCATAAACAATTCGGTGTTGAACCCATGCCAGTGATATATCTTCACTTCCACCGATAGGACATTGGATGGAAGGATGGAATAGAGGGCAGGTTCTATCACACCTTTTAATAACATCGGGAAGAACCCGAAAATGACAACCAAAGAAGCTAGAATGATTGGAGGAATCAACATCCCAATCGGTGCTTCATGCGGTTTTTTATCAAGTTTTTCAGGTTGATACTTCCCTGTAAAGGTCTTGAAAACAAGGATCATGCTGTAGATGAACGTGAACACACTAGCCACCCAAGCAAGAACAGGAAAGATCATACCGAGCGTTTCCATATTCCATGCGCTGATCTCTGTCGCCTGCAACATTCCGGTAAAGAACATCTCCTTACTCAAGAATCCGTTAAAAGGAGGTAAACCTGCCATGGAAAATGCTCCAATGATGGCTAAGGTAAAGGTAATGGGCATAAGGTTCATCAGACCGCCGAGTTTTCTGATATCTCTTGTGCCAGTTTCGTGATCGACAATCCCGACTACCATGAACAGGCTTCCTTTGAAGGTCGCATGGTTAATCAGGTGGAACACAGCTGCAAGTGTTGCGATCGTATATGCATTTTCATCGATGTAATCATAATAGGCCGCAGCACTACCAACACCTAGTAAGGACATGATCAATCCCAGTTGACTGACTGTGGAGAAAGCCAGTATTGATTTTAGGTCCGTTTGCTTTACGGCAGAGAATGACCCCCAGAATAATGTCACGATACCGAATCCTGATACAAGCCAGAACCATTCCGGTGCACCTGCAAAAACAGGACTCATGCGTGCCACCAAGTAAATACCAGCTTTAACCATGGTTGCGGAGTGGAGGTAGGCACTGACAGGTGTCGGAGCTTCCATCGCATCCGGTAACCAAATATGGAAAGGGAATTGAGCAGATTTTGTAAAAGCACCAAGTAAAAATAAAAGAAGTGCAGGAACAAAAAACTCATGACTTGTTACTATATCGACATTCGCGATGGTTTCACGAACGCTGAAGGTACCGGTGATCAAGTAAAGGAGGATGATACCCGCAAGCATGGCCAATCCACCAAACACTGTAATCAACATGGACTTTTGTGCACCATAGCGGGATTTTTCCCGGTGGTACCAATAGCTAATCAGCAAGAAAGAAGAGATACTTGTCAATTCCCAGAAGGAATACATAACAAGAAGGTTGTCCGAAAGCACAACCCCAAGCATCGCACCCATAAACATAAGTAGATAAACATAGAACGTATTAAGCGCTTCTTTCTCTTTAGATAGGTAATAAATGGAGTAAAGAACGACTAAGGCACCAATACCTGTTATCAACAGGGCAAAGAGCAGTCCTAGTCCATCCAGATAAACGACAAAATCTATCCCAATGGAAGGAATCCATTTCATGGTGCTAGTGTACGTTTCCCCGCTCATGGTGGTGCTCAAGAATTGGAGAAAGTAAATGAACAAAACGAGTGGCAATACGAAAACAAACCACCCTGTATGTATGCTTTTGAAATACTTATGCGCAAAAGGCACAAGAATCGCCAACAAGAAAGGCGATAAAATCACTAAATGAATCAGTGACAAGACACAAACCTCCTCTGTTTCTTCTATAAATAATAGTATTCCCTTATAAACATAAGAAAACAACGCCAAATACCATTTTTTTCTAGTGGTTATACTCTAACCGGTTTGGTACCTGCCTTGTTACATGTAAAAGGAATAATTATTTGTAAAGAAAAATTACTAAATCAAATTATATACTAAATCATAACCGCTTGCATCCTTGCTGTTTGTTAGTATGGACCGATTTTGTCCTGCATATTAAATATGATAGAAACTAGTCAAAAAGCCTCTGAAAAAAATTTTTCCAGTTGCATAAAATGTCGAATATTTAGCCATGCTAGTCATAGGTGGTGGTAAATATGGTGAAAAGAAAAGCAGCTGTTGCCCTATCCATATTTTCTACTTTATTTGCTGGAGCATGGTGGTTAAATGTGGAGCAAAAAAGGGATTATGTGGAGCATTACCATAATGAGGATTCCTCCATTGTGTTAATCGGTTCCAATCAAGGCAATATAGATGTCATCCAGCCATTTAAGCCACGTGAATATATACGGATAGTAGTGGCGAAAAAGGAAAAAGAAGAAGAAGTGGAACCAACCTGATAGAGGGTTGATTTGGAAAAAAGAAAACGGTTATACACTACGTATAGCCGTTTTCTTATGGAAGTAAGCCGAATTTAAATATTTTTTACAAGAATACGCTTTCATAAGTGGGCCGTCCTTGAATTATCGAACAGGATTCTGTAAAGTGAAAATTGGCATGCAAATATGTTTTTGGAGGTTATCATATGACACATATTCGCTTCGATTATAGCAAAGCACTATCGTTTTTCGGCGAACATGAAATTACATACTTACGAGATGCGGTGAAGGTTGCCCATCATTCCTTACATGAAAAAACAGGTGCAGGAAATGATTATCTTGGTTGGATCGACCTGCCTACCGATTATGACAAAGAAGAATTTGCGCGTATTGTTAAAAGCGCAGAAAAAATTAAAAATGATTCCGACATCCTTTTAGTAGTAGGAATCGGTGGTTCTTACCTAGGTGCCCGTGCGGCTCTTGAGATGTTGAATCATTCCTTCTACAATGCTTTAACAAAGGAGCAACGAAAAACTCCTCAAGTGGTTTTTGTTGGGAACAACATCAGTTCTACGTACATGAGAGATTTAATGGATCTTTTAGAAGGTAAGGATTTCTCCATCAATGTGATTTCAAAGTCAGGGACTACTACAGAACCTGCCCTTGCATTCCGCATTTTCCGTAAGCTTCTAGAAGAAAAGTACGGAAAAGAAGAAGCGCGCAAACGTATCTATGCTACTACGGACAAAGCGCGTGGCGCATTAAAAACACTAGCTACGGAAGAAGGCTATGAGTCCTTTATCATTCCTGATGATGTTGGTGGCCGTTATTCTGTTCTAACTGCAGTGGGATTATTGCCGATTGCTGTGTCTGGAGCGGACATTGAAGCGATGATGAAAGGTGCGGCTGATGCGAGTCGTGACTTCTCCAAGTCAGAATTGGAAGAAAATCCAGCCTATCAATATGCGGCTGTTCGAAATCTCCTTTATAATAAAGGAAAAACAATTGAAATGCTGATCAACTATGAACCAGGACTTCAATACTTCTCTGAATGGTGGAAGCAACTATTCGGTGAAAGTGAAGGGAAGGACCAGAAAGGAATCTTCCCTGCGTCTGCCAATTTCTCAACAGATTTACACTCCATGGGCCAATATGTGCAAGAAGGACGCCGTGATTTGTTTGAAACAATCATCAAAGTGGAAACGCCTCGCCATGAACTGAAAGTGGAAGAAGAAGCATCCGATCTTGATGGATTAAACTATCTTGCAGGTGAGACAGTGGACTTTGTCAATACGAAAGCTTACGAAGGAACACTTCTTGCTCATACAGATGGAGGAGTGCCGAACCTTGTGGTCAACATTCCTGCGATGGATGCATACACGTTCGGGTACCTTGTGTACTTCTTTGAAAAAGCATGTGCGATGAGCGGATACCTTCTTGGGGTAAATCCATTTGACCAACCTGGAGTGGAAGCATACAAAGTGAATATGTTCGCTCTTCTGGGCAAACCAGGATTTGAAGAAATCAAAGCGGAATTAGAGAAACGATTGAAGTAAATGACACTCGCGCGGAAATTGGTGCAGAATAAGTACCGATGCCGTGGATAATAAAGATATGCATACCACGCTTTTTTGAGTAGTGGGTGCATATCTTTTTTATAGCGGCGGAAAATGGGCATAGGTTAATGGTAGAAGCATTTCAATGATTCGGACATCTTGGGGGGGGGCGAAAGCTCTGTATTCCGTATATGTCCGAACGAAAATTTGAAATGTCCAAACATCGTAAGATATTGTCCAAACACCCCCGGTCTTTTGTCCGAGCACCCGCGCAAATGCTTCCTGAAATGTCCAAACCAAATAGAAACATGTCCGAATAGATTTGAACCCACCAAAAAATCGTTAATTTCCCCCTTTCTTATTAAAATGGTCGACATTTTAAACACTACCTTGTCGTCCATTTCATTTTGGAGGAAACCAACTGTGGCGTCTTCAGCATCCAAACATAAAGAGTTCCTTCGACCCCAAGGTTGGAGGGGACAATACCTTTTTCATCATGCATGAAAAGCCCTCCTCAGGGAAACCTACCCTTATAAAAGGAGGGATTGCCATGATTCCTATTCCTTCAAAAATAGAAGGTGCGGAGTTTCAGTTATATAAACTAGAACAAGAACTTAAAGCCATCGGTTATTCCATCGGAGGGAACTGGGACTATGACCACGGCTATTTTGATTACAAAATAGATGACAAAGTGGGATACCAATTCTTAAGGGTGCCTTTTCAATCTGTGGACGGTCAGTTGGATTCACAAGGGACAACCGTAGAGCTTGGAAGACCGTTCCTGTTATCCCACAAGTATCAAGTAGGGTTAGACGACCATGTCCATGTCTGGAACAAAACGGCGTCCATTAATCAGTTCTCGGAACCGGAAGACCCGGATGCATCGTTTCCAAAGGAGTTCCTGGAGCTTGGGCATACTCTTGTTCACGAACTTGAAGCGGTACTTGGAAGGGATTAGTCTTTTATTACTAGTAGACAATCATCTTCTTGTATAAGTGTGTAAAGGGGAGGATTGACCATGGTGTCCCCTCTCCTTTTTACTCCAATCAATAGAATTTTATTTTGCAGCAGCTGGTTACTAATCTTTTCAAATGTTTCTCCTATATAGCCCTTTTCCGCCTCTAAATACTTTAATTTGCTCCCTTTCAATTGGTCCAACATACTCAACAATGTACTAGACATCCCATTGGACATCATGCTATTAGTCATCACATAGCTTGTAAACATGTTTGTCTGGATTACTTCATCAGCACCTGCCCGCTTGGCATTCTTCACTTGCAAAGAAGTAAGAATTTCTACAATGGTATAGACATCTGGATTCAATCCTTTAACAGCAAGCAGTGTTAGAACTGAGTTCATGTCTGCTTGCACTTCTGTTTTACTTTGATCCGCAGAAATGACTACAAAGGCCGCAACCTTTACATTTGCTGCCAATAACGTTTGGTCATAACACGGGTTCCCTTTAATGAAATGAACGTTCTGATCATGAAGTGGATTCTTTTCCAGTGTTTGATCAATTAAAACAATAGACAAGGGTTTATTGCTCATGGAGTTAATCTGTCTCAACGTTTCCCTGACCCGCTCATTCCAGCCTATAACGATGATATGTTCTGATCCTTTATAATCCACTTTGCCCTCCAAGTAATTACTTTGTGTTGCAATGGCGCTTGCTGCCAAAGATACAAAATATGTAGTAACAAAACCTGTTCCAAATAGAATCAGTACTATGCCCAATAATCTCCCTGTTACAGTGACCGGCACAAAATCTCCATATCCAAGAGTTGCAGTTGTGACGATTGCCCACCAGACACCATCAAAGAATGTAGGAAACTCATCGGGTTCAATGAAATGTATCAGCATACCAAATGTAATATTAATAATGAAAATGATGATGAGAATCCTGGCAATTAGTGGCCAGTGTACAAATTTGAAAACAAGGGAGGTTTGTTCTTTTATCTTTTCCATTTACTTTTCATCCTCAGTTGAAATGAAAGTAAGGACTTCTTTTACGATGGCGTTAATTTTATTATTCAGTGCCTCTTCCCCAAATTTATCCTTCCCGGCTTCAATCAGTTTAATGACTTCATCATGGAACGATATGATGGGCTTGTCGTCTTCAGACTCATTATAAAATTCAATAAAACGATCTAAGCTTTCGTTCATTTTATCGATTGCATCACTAAGTTGCTCTTTTTCTTCCTGCCTTAACTTCATGTCGTTCACCTCTTCTCCCATTGTTGACAAAATAGTGTAAAGGTTAAACTTCCAAAGGAATAAAATGGCTTCTATAAGGGAAAATAATTGAGAATGTGTGAGGAAGTATCATTATGAGATCAGGAGTGACAAACATGGAAGAAAGACGTGCTAGACAAATATTATCCTCATCTGCAACGATTGAGGTCACCTTTGAAGGAACAAAAGTATGGATTGATTCATTAAGTGAGGACGGTAAGACTGCCACGGTTCACCTTCGTGGACCTGGTGAAGAACGTACGCAAGTAGCTGTTTCCGATTTAGTGGAAACAGGAGAATAATGGTAGTGGAGGGAGGCTCATTAGTGGGTCTTCTTTTTTTGGGAGGAGACATTCAATGTGCTCCATCTGGTTTGCTACCCATAAAAGGCGGGTATCACCTACTATCAATAAGTGAGGTGATGAGAAATGACATCCTTTAATGAAACTGCCATTATTTCTTATGTGGAGTCCAGAATAAAAGAGTATTGCAAGGAGATGGAGCAAAGCCCTACAGGAAGCCTTGACCATGATATTTTACTAGGGAAAATTGAAGCATTTAATGAATTCCTTGAACAGTTTGGATATGATAGAATGCACTGTACAGTAAGCGGAAACTAATAAAGGTGGCCATAATAGGCCACCTTAGACTTTTGACAAACACAACATATTTTTAGAATTGCATATAATTGTTGATCTACGTTTCAGAGGCTTCGCTTTCCGCGGGCAGTCCGGAAGCCTCCTGGGGCTACGCCCAGGCCACTGAAAAAGTTCATGATTTTAGTAATCTGTTTCCATACCGCTGTTGATTTCCGCAATCGGCTTCGCTTTCCGCGGGGCGACCTTGAGCCTCCTCGGGCATACGCCCTGCGGGGTCTCAAGAATGTCGCTATCCCCCCGCAGGAGTCTTCGCCTATTGCTCCAATCAACAGCTAGGAATCGCAATAATGATAAGTTATCGGGTTTTTCAGTGGCCTTGGCTACGGCCTGCGGGGTCTCCCATGTCCCTTCCTCCCGCATGAGTCTGCGCGTCTTCCACTACAATCAACAGGGTTATTGCATACCTTGAAGATTAAATAACTTTGTCTACACACCAAAGGTGGCCATATAGGCCACCTTTATTATCTAGATTGAGTTAGTTTGTCTACCGCATTTGCAATAGCACCGTCACCAGTTACATTGCAGGCTGTACCGAAGCTGTCTTGCGCCAAGTACAGGGCGATCATCAAGGAAACCATCGTGGAATCGAAGCCCAGCATGGTTTGTAAAAGCCCGATCGCAGCCATTACTGCCCCACCAGGTACACCAGGTGCAGCGATCATTGTCACTCCAAGCATCATGATGAAAGGCAGGACGATTAAGAAGGAATAATCCATGCCATTGATGAACATGATGGCCATCGCACAGGAAACAATTGTGATCGTACTTCCAGATAGATGGATGTTCGCAAGCAATGGAACGGTGAAGTCAGCCGTTTTCTCCCTCACTCCCATGTTTTTTGTACGTTGAAGAGTAACAGGGATCGTAGAAGCGGAAGATTGTGTCCCAAGAGCTGTGAAGTAGGCAGCCATCATGGATTTTAGCATCGTAAACGGGTTCTTTTTCGATAAAGCTCCGCTTGCAGAGTATTGTAAAAGTAACATGGTAATGTGTAAAAGTATGATAAGGACAAAAACTTTGGCAAAAACACTGATAATTGTCTGGACTTGTCCACCGTATGTCATATTCGCAAAAATCCCCAAAATATGAATAGGTAGAAGTGGAATGATAACTTTAGAAATAACCAGTTCGATGATACTTCTGAACTCTATCATTGCTGTCTTTAATGTCTCGCCTTTAATCACCGACATTCCAAGTCCTAGAGTGAAAGCGATGATAAGTGCGGTCATCACCTCAAATGGTGCAGGAATTTGAAGCTCCAGGAAGGGGTTCAGCAAAGCTTCCTCTGGATTGTCCATCGCACCAGAAAGGCTGGCATTTTTTAAAAGCGATGGATATAAGGAACTTGCCGCAAAGTAGGCCAATGCTCCTGCTGCGATTGTAGAAAGGTAGGCAATGGAAGCGGTGAGACCTAAAAATTTCCCTGCTCCCTTCCCGATTTCCCCAATACCAGGTGCAATGAATGCAATAATGATAAGCGGTATGGCGAATCCTAAGAAGTTACCGAATATCTCATTAAAGGTGACAAATATTCTTACAAACCAATCAGGGGCAAAACTCCCGATTGCCACTCCTAATAGAATGGCTACAATAATCCTTGGTAAAAGTCCGAATTTCCTCATGGTGTCCTCCCTATAAATACAGTTGTCTATACTATGTTGAATATTGTACTATCTTACATAATCCCCAGGTAAAAAGAAAGATAAAATTGTCCTCATTTTAAAAAACTTTTTTCCAATAACTTTTTTCGTGGGGGAGAGTTTTGATCATACAAGTATAAAAAAATGATGGATGGGTACAATACTACAGAAATTCACCATCGTTGCAGCAAATCTTATAAGTCTTCACCCGTAACAAGTATGACTTTTCAAATGGAAGTTACTAGCAAAACCAAATAAGACTTGATTTTTCGTTACATAACCTCTATGATTAAGTTAATTGTTTTTGTTCGGTAAGGCTGATAGAAGGAATTTACTTCAATGTTTTTCGTCTTGAAAGATTATGCAGAGCAAGAATGGTAATACAATTGTGGAATGTTCCACTGTAGGAGGAAACATAATGTTAGAAGGTAAAGTAAAATGGTTCAACGCTGAAAAAGGTTTCGGTTTCATCGAAGTAGAAGGACAAGACGATGTATTCGTACACTTCTCTGCTATCCAAGGCGAAGGTTTCAAATCTTTAGAAGAAGGTCAAACAGTAACTTTTGAAATCGAGCAAGGCGCTCGTGGACCTCAAGCAACTAACGTTCAAAAGTAATTTTTGACGTCAGGTAAAAAGGCTCTCCATCTGGAGGGCCTTTTTTGCGTTGTTTTTTGATCGAATAGTTATAAGTAGCAACCCAACTCTTCCATATATCAATCAAGTTTGAAAAATATCAAATAAGTCCTTAATATAATCTCCTAACTTCCACAACACCTCTTCATACATAGTACAAACTTCCGCCTCCACTAATTCATCAATTTAGACACCTCTACAGTGCTTCTCTACTATACTATATGGAATCTATTAAATATTACTAGTTTTGTATTGGAAAGACGCAAAACATCAGAGGGGGAACAAAAATGGAAGTAAGGGACTTATTCAATCTGGAAAATAAAACAGCCATTGTGACAGGTGGAGGCAAAGGGCTTGGTGCTCAGATAGCGACGGCACTTGCTGAGGCGGGAGCGAATGTCATTGTATGCTCGCGTGATTTGGCCTCCTGCCAAAAAGTCAGTGAGGAGTTGAGAAAGAAGGGTGTTAAGTCGATGGCTTTTGCCTGCGATGTTACCGAAGAAGAAGAGATTCAGCATGTTATCGACGAAACGGTGAAGCAATTTGGTTCTTTGGATATCCTAGTGAACAACAGTGGAACATCGTGGATGGCTCCGACACTGGATTTACCGTCAGACAAGTGGGATAAAGTCATGAATGTGAACCTTAAGGGGCTTTTTTTATTCAGCCAAAAGGCAGCAAGAGTCATGGTGAAACAAGGTGGAGGCAAAATAGTCAATATTGCTTCCGTTTCAGGGCTTGGAGGGACAGACCCAAGTTTAATGGACACCATTGCGTACAATACGAGCAAAGGGGGAGTCATCACCTTTACGAAAGACCTTGCAGTGAAGCTTGCTCCACATAACATTCAAGTGAATGCCATTGCCCCGGGGATGTTCCCAACAAAAATCACTAAAAGCATCATTGAACATTCCGCTCCAACATTGAAAGAACAAATTCCCGCAAAACGATTTGGAGGAGAACACGACTTGAAGGGGGCGGCTGTATTCTTGTCTTCTGGAGCATCGGATTATTGTGTAGGGCACATTTTAATTGTGGATGGAGGGATGACCAGCTTAATTTAGTTAAAGAAGTCAAAATTGAAAAGGATGAAAGGGTGAACCAACCATGTTGGGTTCCAATGAAAATAGAAAAGAAAGGAACAAAAGATTAAAAGTCAAAGCAATTCAACTGGAAAACCAATTGAATCAGATGATAAAAGATGGGCTCAATCGCGAGTCAATTTTGCCTATCCTTGAGATGGAAAGTGAGTGGAAAGCTGAAAAAATACGCAGGATTAGAGAGGAAGTAGAAGTCCTGTCTTTGCAATATAATTTCCCTACTAAAAATGATGTGGCAAACATAGCGAGATTGCTTATTCAAATAGAAGAAAAAATTGATCGTTTGGAAGAGAATATGCAAAAGTCGAATTACCAAGTAGTTCAATCGGAAGTACAGAGCCCAAAGCCCAAGAAAAATATGGTGAAAGTAATAGTGGAAGACATGATGCAACGTCAAGCGATTGTATCCCAGCGCCCAGGAATCAATGAGAAAGTTGTCCGCCCGAAAGACGGTGAGCGCATTGAGTGACTATAAGATGGATACTTGGAAGAAGAAAATGATTCATTATAACGAGACGCCTTATAAGGATGGAGTTACCCCAAGAGAGTCCATTTGGAAAAAGAATAAAGCGACCCTTTGGTATTACAAGGCACCCGAAAAAAAATACAACATCCCCATTTTTATCATCTACTCCTTGATCAACCAACCCTTTATACTAGATCTGCAAACTGGCGGCAGTACCATTGAAGCACTTGTCCAGAGTGGGTTTGAAGTCTATATGATTGATTATGGCAAGCCGGGTTTAGAGGATAAGGATATGACCCTTAGTGACTATATTACCTATTATATACAGCCAGGCATGAAAGTGGCGCTCAATCACTCCAGAGCAAACGAGATGACGATTATGGGGTACTGCTTGGGGGGGACGCTTGCAGCAATCTATGCCTCTGTTGCGGAAGAACCAATAAAAAATCTTATCTTGTTTGTTACACCAATGGACTTCGAAACCCCTGCATACCTTGACAAATGGGTAAAAGCTTTACGAGAAGGAGAAGTTGATAGGTTCAAATATGTGGAGGAACTAGGGGTCATCCCTGCTTCTCATGTAGAAGCTGGAATAAGAGTGATCACTTCTCCTATATATCTCACTCCATACCTTTCGCTCCTTTTAAATCGGCAAGATAAAGCATACGTGGATAAATGGCTACGCTTCAATACATGGACAAAAGGGCATATTCCCTTAACAAGCGGGGTTGCCAAGCAGATAACGGAGGACTTGACAAAAGAAAACAAGGTCATTAGAAACCTTATGGAAGTGGACGGAAAAAAGGCAAGGCTTTCTAATATTACTGCGAATTTATTGGTGGTTGGCACGGAAGGCGACCGTCTTGTTCCACTTGATCACATACTGCCAATTATGGAAAAGGTATCTAGTGTGGATAAGCAAACTCATATTCTCAAGGGGGGGCATACTGGAACTTCTGTACGTAATGGCAAACTTCCAGCCTATTTGGATCACTGGTTAGATGAACGTTCAAGTCCCATAGAACAAAAGTAAGGGAGGAGTCAAAATGGATTTTTTATATCAGAATACAAAATTGGAATTGGATCCTTATGTGGAATACATGGGCATAGGAGCTACGGTTTTTAAGATGTTTCTAACTTATTTAAAAGAAAACCAATAGATAAGCTTTTTTAAGCTTCTCTCAGACTGTATACAAACCATGCATAATTATTAGACAGTATGTACTGTTGATCCTCGTTACAGCCGATCCGTTTTCGGCGGGAGGTGCGGGAGTCTTCGCTTCCAATTTCGATCAACAGCTGAATAATAATTAACATCACTATACAATGAGAGAAGCTTTTTGAAGCATTTTACTGCTTGTAATATTCTTTTAACAAGGTAAATAATGTTAAGTTTGAAGGGGTCAAACATTATTCCAGTAAAGGAGTAAAGATTTTGCCTCGTATTATTAAAAAGTAGTAAAAAGCTTGTGAAATAAGGGTGTTTAGGCTTGAAAAGAGGAAAATCGCTACATGAAAAGTTTGGTTTTGGGTGGTTGTTCAATAGTGTTTAGTTGTAAAATAGCAAAGCATACATATGGAGTATAAGAAACAGACGGTTCAAATAATCGATTATAAAAGCTATAATGCTTATAGTACAAGTATCAATGTGCTATCTTTACAAAAAAGTTCACGCATGTACGGCCATATAACATCACCTACCTTTTACTTTTTCTTATTATTAGGTAAGTCATGCATGATACGAGGAATTACTTGTCTCTTATATGATGATTATGAAATACATCCTTTGATAAGTGAAGGGAAGGGGTTGAAGATAATCGGTATAAATAGTTTGCCTACCTTAAAAACTGATGCTGAAAAAGCACTGGATATAACTAAAGGGTTTATCTTGTTTGATTCTGACCTAAAAGTCAGTTCGATTGATAATGGTGCCAAGCAAATCCTTGGACTATCCAATCAAGCTGTAATAGGTCATTTTCTTCCTAATTTATTAGATAAAGATGTATTCGAGATATTACTTAATAATATATACAGTGTAATACAAGAAGATCTATTTGTACAACAGGATTTTAAAGTTTCAGATCATCCAGTTCAATGGTACAACACAACCATTTTCCCTATTTCTAAAAATCGCTATTCGATCCTATTAGTGGATAACACCAAGCAAAAAATAATGGAAAAATCGCATATAAACAACAATGAAAAGCTGAAAGTTCTTTATGATACAGCTTCAAAGCTGACCACGATGAAGAATCCGAAGGAATTGCTCGATTCATTATTTGATAGCTTAGCACAAGTATTGGACTTGGATATTTATATCAATTATATATGGGATAAAGAGCAGGAACGCCTTGAATTGGCAAACCACAAAGGTATCTGTAATGAGAAAACCGAATACATGCGTTTTATTGAAAAAGGTTCTGCTGTCTGTGGGACTGTTGCACAGAATATGAAGAAAATGGTTGTGGAGAATGTAGAATACTGCCCTAACCCCAAAGTTGATCTCATTCGTTCTTTTGGAATAAAGGCATATGTGTGCGAGCCGTTAATATCATTTGGAGAGCTTGTCGGGACGATTTCTTTCGGTTCCAAGAAACGCACCACTTTTAAATCAGAAGAACTTGATTTAATTCATTCCATTTGTCATCAGGTTACCATCGTATTGGACCGCATGACAAAGGTGGAAGAATTGACTCAAAATACGGAAACGTTGGAAGTGGCAAATCTGCATCTGATGAAAAATGAGAGAAAGTTCCGGGATATCTTTGAAGGAGCTCAGGTTGGAATCCTCATTATTGATAATGATGGGAAAATCATCGAGTTGAACCCTGCTGCTGGATACATTTTAGGGGTTCATAGTGAAAGGCTCAATGGGGTAAAGGTCACCACTTTCGTCAGTGAAACGAACAAAGTTTCCTTGAGGGAACACGGGGCTCATCTTCTTAAATACGGGAAAGCGCAAGACAATGAATACATAATCATCAGACCAGATGAGTCAGAGCGGATCATCAGTTTTTCTGCTTCAAAGAATATTTCTTATGGGCATCACCTTATCATATTCCATGATTTGACGCTGCAAAAAAATATTCAAAACTCCCTGATTATAGAGAGAAATGAAGCGGAAAGGGCCAGTAAAACGAAGACGAATTTCCTGGCAATGATTGGTCATGAGTTAAGAACACCTCTCAATTCCATTATAGGTTTTAGTCAGGTGCTTGAAGAAGATCAGAAGGATCCGCTGACAGAAAAGCAAAAAAAACGGCTTGCAAAAATTTTATCTTCAAGCAGGCATCTGTTGCAATTAATCAACAATATCCTTGAGTTGATCAGAATAGATACAAAGCCCGAAACCATTAAAGCAAATGTAAAGACGGTACGTATAAAAAACGCGATATGGGATTGTTTACAGGCCAATAAAAATAATGCAGCTGATAATGGAGTGACTCTTCATATTGAAAAAGATGTAGAGGATATTTCCATAAAAATTGATCCGATACGTTTTCAACAGGTATTGGTCAATCTTTTAAATAACGCCATCAAGTACAATAAGAAAAATGGAACGGTCACTCTGTATTGGAGAGTTGATGGTAGTTATCTAGCCATTTTTGTAAAGGATACAGGAATTGGTATACCAGTGGAACACCAAGAAAACATTTTTGAACCATTTTATCGAATCAATCATCCTGCATATCATATTGAAGGTACAGGAATAGGTTTAACTCTAGTTAAACAGAACGTATTCGAAATGAAAGGGACCGTAGGCGTTTCAAGTATAGAGGGAACAGGGAGTACCTTTTGGATAAAGGTACCGCTATAATACATCGAAAGAAAGGGGTTTTCTTCGATTGAAACCAATAAATGTTGTTATTGTTGATGACAATCAAGATTCTCTTGAAATACTAGAATTTTTTATCGGAGAGCTTAAGGAATTTACTATAGTCGATACGTGCAGGACCGGTGAAGAGCTGATTGATAGTGTGATGAAAAATGAGGTGGCTCTTGTCATTGCAGACATTAATATGCCGGGGAAAAATGGTATGGTTGCAATTAAAGAGTGTCTCGAGTTCTCACCTAGTTTAAAGTTCATTTTTGTTACAGGGTATAATGAATTTGCGGTGGAGGCTTTCGCTATTTCAGCAGTGGATTATATTGTAAAGCCCATAGAGAAAATAAGGTTATACAAAGCATTGGAGAGAGCGAAAACACAGCTGGTCAGCGACAGGATGGAATCAGAGGAAAAGTCTTCAAACAAAAGATTATCTGTCCGTTCAAACAGCTCCTTCTACTATATACCTTTTGAGGATATCATTTTCATCGAAAAGTCGGGCAAAAAATGTATTATCTACACAACCAGCCAAGCAGTTGAAACCTATGAAAATATCAGTGATATCTTTGAGCAGTTAGATCAAACTTTTTACCGAACTCACCGCTCCTATATAGTGAATTTACGAATGATATCACATATCACACCAAAAAATGAAACGTATTTCGCCTATTTTAGTAATTTAGAGAAATATGCACATATCTCCAAATTGAAGATTAATGAAGTACAGGAACTATTAGCTCAAATCACGAAAACTTAAATCATTCGTGGTTTGAGTTTTTCTTCTTTCAATAGAATCGAGGGGAAAATACGAATTTTCATAATAATTCCAATAATGTTCTATAATGCAGTTATTATACAGTTGAAATGACAGTGTGGAGCATTGAAAAGCAATAATATTCAGCTAAAAGGTCCGGTGAACATTGGACAAAAACAGGGGATGTTCGTTAGAATACTTATTATAGAGAGAGTGTAATAGAATATTCATCCATCGAATCCTTTCACTTCACATGTAACAATATGGAGCTTGTTTAAAAAGATGAGGCTATCTTACTTAAAATTTTCACAAGCAGTCTATTTTTGTTAGGAAGCTCTTTTTG
The DNA here is from genome assembly GCF_021991925.1 of Sutcliffiella horikoshii. Classification (GTDB taxonomy): domain Bacteria; phylum Bacillota; class Bacilli; order Bacillales; family Bacillaceae_I; genus Sutcliffiella_A; species Sutcliffiella_A horikoshii_F. The sequence goes on from NZ_RXZI01000002.1 coordinate 795,723, forward strand.
AAAATTTAATAAAGGTGGCAACATCAAATAAAGAGATATTCGTTATATGGGAGGGGATAGTATGGATTCACTAAGCGATGAATCTTTGCTGGAAGTATATGAAGTAGCTAGGATAAATGACCTGAATGACGACTTCATAAAACTGATATTAGATGAATTAAAGAGAAGGAATATTGAAATTCCCGTCTCTCAAATATAAATAAAATGATAATCTCCAATAAAAGATGTGAGCGAAAAGCCGGCATCTTTTTTTCTGCAGTCTTTTTCGTAAGCTTTTGTGGTTTTTCGTACTTCTGTATCAATCGTTCTTTTCCATACTGTCGTGCTCTTTTCCCTATGTACTAAAACAACTACCTGCATATTTTCGATATATAAGCAGCAAAAAGTCCAATTGCCGACTTTTTGCTCGTGATTAGCAACAATTTTTTAAAAAAAGAGCTTTTCTGCATAAAAATTCTTTGCACCCAGAAAGGGGTCACATATTATGTACATTGTTCACTCTACATTCCAGGTTCCACCTGAAAAGGCTGATGAGGTTATTTCGATTTATCATAATCGTTCCAGATTGGTAGAGAAAGCGGCAGGATTTCAACGCTTTCTACTTCTGCAAAACGAAAAGAAAAGTGGAGAACTCACCGTTTTTATGGAGTGGGATTCCAAAGAAGATTTCCTTGCTTGGGTAAGCAGTGAAGATTATAAGCGCATCCATGAGCTTGAAAAGAAATATCCTGATCAAGAATTGGCTGCAATCATCCCAACCATCACTAGATATAAGGTGGTGTCCACATGACAGACCTGATATTGACACCTACCGTCCAAAAAATAAAAGCGGATATTGGAGATTTAGATGTGACTCCTATCGTTAATAAAGTGGTGAGTACCATGTACCGGGACTTTCCTTACTTGGAGGAAAGGTTTGGAGCCAAAGGCAAGGAGAGAACAATTGAAGATAATTTTTACCATTTCCTATACCTCCATACAGCATACAAACTGAAGGACACGCAAACCTTTGTTGAATACACCTTATGGCTTAACAGTGTGCTCGTAAGCAGAGGTTTGAAAACGGACATGATCATTTATAATTTCGAGAAAATCCAGGAAAGCATGCCAGGACTGTTGGATAGAGAAGTGGAAGAAAGTTTTCTAACCTATCTGAATGAAGGTATCCTTGCACTAAAGGAATATAAGCACCATAACGAGATCAAATAAGCGGAAAGGACAGTGTTGAGGGGAGAACACTGTCTTTCTTATGACTGGAGGTGCTTTGATGTGAAAAGGTATAAGGTGTTCTTTTATGGGATTGGTATTGGTTTCCTTCTATGCACGCTTTATTCGCTTTCTATTTATTTTTCGGATCCAACATGGGGAGATCTAACCTCCCTAGCGTCTTTCATGGTGCTTTTCCCCACAACAATCCTATTGTCATTGATTATACAGGTTACGGTTCTATTACTTTCCAATAGAAAAAAATGACGGGGAAATTCACAGGATTGTCATGGGTACGTGGAAGGGATATGCATGAACTACTTTATAATAGAGGATATATTGTATGGCAAAGGATGGCTGATAGAAAATGACAAACTCTACAATGGGTAGGTTTCGTATGATGGGATTAATAGAAGGCGGTTCGTTGCTTGTCCTTCTTTTCATCGCAATGCCTTTGAAATATGGTTTTGATATCCCGCAAGCAGTAAGTGTCGTCGGGGCCTTACACGGCTTTTTGTTTATCACATATATTCTTTTCATTGCATATATCACGTTTAAAATAAGATGGTCTCTACTGTGGGCTGTAGGCGCTGTGGCGGTTGCGTTCATCCCGTTTGGCAATTTTGTATTTGACAACTATTTGAAGAAATCTTCTCTTGTAAACTGACTCCTCTGGATGGGAGTCAGTTTTTTTGAATGTGAGATTAACCTGTTGCTTACCGTTTCAGGCGCTTCGCTTTGACGCCACTATTCGCTATAATAAATAGAATCTAGTTATCGTATAAAAGGAGTAGTTGCTTTCGTGAAGGTTGGTCGGGTATTATCGATCGTTGCATTTTTTTCATTGTATAATATTTTGATGTTTTATCTGGGGTGGAATGCGTTGATATGGGTAAAGGTAGCATTCTCATTCAAGCATGATGCTTTGTATTGGTTAGCCATCGTCATTTTTTCCTATGCTTATATTTTAGGAAGAATGGTAAAGTGGCTCTCCTCGCTATCCATCCTGGGTTCCATATGGTTTGGGTTCATCCAATATGGGTTGCTTTTGTTCCCGGTAGCTAACTTTGCTGTCTGGCTACTTGGTTTATCGGGAGTTGAAAATGAGATTGCTATTGTCTGGGTTGGGACAGTCACCGCTACCTTGCTTACTGGTATTTTTGCCTTTGGGTTATATAATGCTTATAGCCCGGTCATCAGAAAACACGAAGTGAGCATCCCGAAAAAGAATAAAGTGGAAAAACTTCATATAGCTGTAGCCTCAGATATGCATTTTGGTAAGTTATCAGGTGTTGCTCATGCCAAAAGGCTTGTAAAAACGATAGAACATATTAAGCCCGATATCATTCTTTTGCCTGGAGATATCATTGATGATGAGCCGGAGTATTTTCAAAAGAAGAATATGGGAGCTATCATGAAACAACTCCATGCTCCACTGGGCATTTATGGTGTCCTAGGGAACCATGAATACTACGGAAGAGAAATCCCGGAGTTTCTAAATGAAATGAAGAAGGTGGATATCCGAATATTGATGGACGAGGTAATCAAGGTAGGGGACAGCTTTTATTTACTCGGAAGGAAAGATAAAACGGATTCACGGAGAAAGTCGTTCAAACAACTAATAAAAGAAGTGGAATTAGACAGCTCTATACCCCTGATTGCGATGGATCACCAGCCTGCAGAGTTGAAGGAAGCACAGGAGAGTGGCGTGGACCTCATCGTATCCGGCCATACCCACCGAGGACAAATGGCACCCAACCACCTGATTACTAGCAGGCTTTTTGAATTGGATTGGGGCTATTTGAAAAAAGGTCAGTTGCATGCATTTGTTTCATCCGGTTTCGGCTTTTGGGGGCCACCCTTGCGTATAGGAAGCAGATCGGAAGTAATGCAAATCATCATAAAATTTGAAGAAAAAGAAGGGTTTTCAAATCATGGATAAAACTTTCCAGAAATTTATGCTTGGTGAAGAGATCATTAAGGCATTGACAAGTCTTAACTATATAGAGCCCACCAATGTTCAAAAAGAAGTAATCCCCATCGCACTGAAGAAAAGGGATATTATTGTAAAATCACAGACAGGGACAGGGAAAACGGCTTCTTTTGCTGTCCCTCTTTGTGAGCTTGTCCAATGGGAGGAAAACAAGCCACAGGCTTTGGTGCTCACTCCAACCAGGGAGCTTGCTGCCCAGGTGAAGGACGATATAACGAATATCGGCCGCTACAAGCGGGTCAAGGCCACCGCTATTTTTGGAAAGCAATCCTTTCATAAGCAAAAGCTTGAATTGAAGCAAAAGTCTCATATAGTGGTAGGTACACCTGGTCGAGTGCTGGACCATCTTGAAAAAGGTACGCTTGAGGTGGATAAACTGATGTATCTTGTCATTGATGAAGCGGATGAGATGTTAAACATGGGGTTTATCGATCAAGTGGAGGCAATCATACAAAAGCTTCCAGCGAAAAGGGTAACCATGTTATTTTCCGCGACCTTGCCGGATGACATCTCCCATTTATCCAAAGAATACATGACAGATCCTGCTTTCATAGATATAAAAGCCGAGGCTATTACATCACATAGGATCAAGAATGTTGTGTATGAAGCAGAAGAAGAAAAGAAATTTGCCATATTGAAGGACATTACAGTAGTGGAAAATCCTGATAGCTGTATCATTTTCTGCGCAACACAAGAAGAAGTGGAAAGGGTTTTCCGTAAACTGCACCGTTCCGGTTATCCTTGTGGTAAATTGCATGGCGGCCTTGTCCAGGAAGACAGGTTTTCAGTGATGAATGCTTTCAAACGGGGAGAGTTCCGCTATCTTATCGCAACGGATGTGGCGTCAAGAGGAATAGATATTGAAGATATAAGTCTGGTTATAAACTATGATATCCCTTCCGACAAAGAGCGATATGTACACCGTATCGGCCGCACAGCGAGAGCCGGAAAATCAGGCAAGGCTATCACGTTAGTGACAGAGCGGGAAACAGCTCATCTGTTGGAAATCGAGCGTTTCATCGGTGCTAGATTTTCAAAAGCTGATGCGCCAAATCGGGAGCTTGTCGCAAAGTCTGAAAGGTCTTTTTTAGAAAAGATAGAGAATAGACCAACCAGGAAACAAGAAAGAGCCGCTAAATTGGAGCAGGATATCATGAAGCTCTATTTTAACGGCGGTAAGAAAAAGAAAATCAGAGCGGTGGACTTTGTAGGTACCATTTGCCAAATTGAGGGCCTGACATCAGAAGATATAGGGATCATATCCATTCAGGACAATCAAACCTATGTGGATATTTTAAATGGAAAGGGTCCTGTGGTATTAAAAGAGATGAAGACCCGCACAATTAAAGGAAAACAGTTGAAGGTGCATGAGGCACGACAATAAAAAGTTGCTTTTCAATCAAAAAAGCTCGCCTATTTCCCTAATCGGAAAGGGCGAGCTTTTTAATTTTTACAGCTGTTGCTTGTAGCGACAATGTTCCGTCCCCTCAAGTTTTTTGGAGGTTTGCAACGGTTGGCTTCGAGATATGGCTAAAATAATGTTTTGGCAACTCGCCTTGTTTCGGCACGAACTCGGCATATTTCCGCGTCAACTCGCCTTTCACACCAGTACGAAGGTTTCCACCTAGCATCAAGGTCGCCCCACGTAGATCTTAGAAAAAGAACAAATGAGCCATAAGTGCTGCAACAGGCAATGTAATGATCGTTCGTTGCAGGAAGATGATAAAAAGTTCCCATATGGATAGCGGAATTTTGGATTTAATTAAAAGAATTCCGATCTCCGACATATATATTAACTGAGTCAATGACATTACAGCAATGACAAACCTGGTAAGCTCCGATTCAATCCCACTTCCGATGACTGCCGGAAGGAACATATCTGCAAACCCCACAATCATGGCCGGTGCGGCAGCCTGGGCTTCAGGAATCTGCAAGAGTTGAAGGAAAGGGATGAATGGGTAAGATAGAATATTAAAGACTTCTGTAAATTCCGCGACGACTAGGGCGATTGTCCCTAGGGCCATCACAAGTGGAATAAGTGCCATCCAAATATCAACTACATTGAAAACCCCTTTTTTCACTACTTGCTTTGCGCTTTTTACTTGTCCCGCTTTATCGACAGCCTGCTGTAGTCCCCATTGGAAACTCGACACTCCGCTTGGAACTTTTTCATCGATTTTTTGTCCAACAGGCTCATAATAAGTATTCTTTTTGCGGGAGAGCGGCGGTATTCTAGGGCAGATGACTGCCGCAATGATTCCAGTTACCACTACTGTAAAGTAAAAAGGTACAAACATATGATCAATCCCAATAAACTTGGCTATGACCAAACTGAAGGCAATCGAAGCAATGGAGAAGTTGGTGGCAACAACAGCCGCTTCCCTTTTCGTATAATAGCCGGATTCATATTGCTGTGTGGTCAACAGAACCCCGACAGTCCCACTTCCCATCCATGAGGCCATGGCATCAATGGAGGAACGTCCCGGAAGTTTGAAGAGAGGATGCATGACTTTTCTGACAAGCGTTCCAATGAAATCCATTAAACCGAACTCTAAGAGGAGTGGCATGAAGAGACTTGCAAATAGAAACCACACCGTCAGAACAGGGATAAGGTCATATAGAACAATGACACCCGTAAATTCGGATGTGATAAAACCAGGGCCAATTTCTGTTAACGTCATTACAGCAAATGCGGCTCCTAATACACGCAGTGCAAGCCATATTGCGCCTACGTTCAGTAAGGAGTCAAGAAAACCATCTTTTTTCAGGAATGGTACGGGAATGACTTTCACTAGTAAACTGCTAATTGCGGAAACTACTAGAACGACTGTCATGAAGGTGGGAATCGCCCCACCAAAGGTAGTCAATACCCAGTCCGCCATGATGCCAAGCCCAATGGTCACATTTCCATTAAAAGATACCGGTATCAGGAAAAGAAGTATTCCAATAAAAGAAGGAATGGCAAATTTCAGGACTTGGGAAGTCGAATAGGTAGGTGCCCCTGTTTCCTTGGGGTAAGACGTTTGTTTGGCAGATTGTGTACTCATAGGCTTTGTCCCCTTTAAAATGATTAAAATGATAGATTATAATATTAATAAAAATAACATTTTACGTATTTTTATACAACCCTGAAAAAGAAGTAACTAGATTTATCTTTCATTTTGGTCCCTACTCCGGACTTTATGTGGGGCGCTGTCATATGCTAGAACATGATGACTGGAAAATAATGCGGCCGAATGTGGTGGTAAGTGATGTAAAGGCGGAATGGTTTATGGGTGATAACTCCAAACAATTGATAGGTGCTTGGACACAAGCGTTAGGAACGGTGGTTGTAGCGATCGGCAGTACCCCTTCCCTTCCCATCCATACAAGTGGTAGAAGAGGGCTTGGTGTAATTGGAAATGTTCTTCAAGCTACAGGAAACGGACTTGAAGCGGAATCACAAAGAAAACTGACTTACGGAAAGCTAGGAAACATCATTCAAGCAACTGGGAATATAACAGTCACTACAGGTCTTGCAATTGATTTTCCTACTGACACAGGGGAAAGGTTAGTGATAAGTGGTGATCTCATTCAAGCACTGGGGGCGGTAACGGCTCTTGGAAGCGCAAATCGGTCCTATGTGGTTATTGGGAATAGCCTTCAGGCGATTGGTAACTCTTTGCAGGCTTTTGGAGGAGTGCGTATTTTAAAAGAAAACGCACATACAATGTGGCAGCCGGGGGACGGTAATGAATTCCTAATTGCTAAAGGTAGCTGGATTCAAGCATTCGGTGCCATCCTATTGGCGATAGGTTTAACATCAGAATGGACATAGTAATTCCCCGATCCTTTTTTACATCATTTGGACCGGGGAATTTTCATATTCTTATACTTTCACTGTTACACGCCAATGCTTTCTGCGATATTGGTTTGTCGCAAATAGTCGGCCAAAAGCTGTGGAGTTGTCAAATAGAGGAGCCCATTTCCTTCCAAGCTTTTTGGATAACCAAGGGGAATGGTTCTTTTAATTAGTTGGGCATAAAGCTCAGGCTCAGAGAGTACGCGTCCAAACTCCTTTTCTGTAAGCTTCTTTATTAAGGCGAGCGCTCCAGCAACATGTGGGGCTGACATGGATGTACCACTGAAAACGGCATATCTTCCTCCTGGTATAGTGGAAATGATTTTCTCACCAGGCGCGACAAGATCAATTTCGTTATTCGAGTTAGTAAAGTAAGAGGATTTACGTTGAAGATTGATAGAACCGACAGAGATTACTTCTGTATAGGCTGCAGGATAGGAAAATTCTTCTGTATGTTGATCTCCATCTCCCTCATTGCCGGCAGCGCATACGACGAGAATGTTATTAGAAATGGCTGCTTTGATTGCATCGTGAAGTTCCGTTACATCGATAGGTCCGCCGAGCGACATAGAGATAATATCTACATTTTGAGAGGCGGCATAATTGATTGCGTTGATAATCCATTCATATTCGCCTGATCCATTTTTGCCTCCAAGCGCCTTGAGAATGAGTAGCTTTGCTTCCGGGGCTACCCCAATAACACCTGAGCCCGGATTTATTGCAGCAATCGTGCCTGCAACGTGGGTTCCATGCCCATTATAATCGGTAAAGTTTTCTGGATCGCCATTATCGTCATCTGTAAAGTTTCTTCCCCCGATAATTCTGCCTTCAAGATCAGGGTGCTGGGCATCACAGCCAGTGTCAATGACGGCTACCACCATATCTTCCCCTTTATATCCAGCCTGCCAAATTGCCGGGGCTTGGATTAGTTCAATGCCTTCAGGGATTTGATGAGTTTCAAATAGCTGGTTTTCCAGTTTATAAGGAATTAAATGGACCAACTTCTCTTTTTGCATACAAAAACGCCTCCTAATCATTATTTTCAAACAGTGTGAAAAAGAAAGAAGGTGTTGCGTGTTAAAGTGTAGCTTTCAGAAGATTCTATCAATAAATGGATAGAATTTCAAGAGGATAATAGACTATGTGCTGGTTATGGATGTTGCAGATGCAGGGAATTCCACTCAGTCCTATTCCCACTAAGCCCCAAGTCTTATCTCAAAATATGGCTAAGGCTCATTATACGAAACCTTTTAGGAAGGTAAGATAAAAACATAGAAGGGAGGAACAAAATATGAAAAAATTTGGATTGTTTTTAGTAGGTGTCATCGCATTCTTTGTTTTGCTTGCCAACATAGGTCCACTATTAGGCTTGGCTGTCAGTTTGGTGGTCACCTACTATGCAGTAAAAGAATTCATTCGTACAGATTCAACGGGTACGAAATTCCTATGGGGATTCATCGCTTTCATCGCCATTGCTTTTTCCATCGCCAATGTCCCTGCAGTCCTAGCGGTTGTAGCAGCGTACATCTTATATGTCGTTTATAAAAATTGGAACAAAGAAAAAGAAAGTAATGACATCATTGAAGCAGGAGACCCATTCACGAACTTTGAAAGACAATGGAATTCTTTAAACAAATAACCAGTTAGGAGAGATGAACAGTGACAAATTTATTTTCAAGAATCAGACAAACGATATCTGCAGATTTCCATGAGGTATTAGATAAAAAGGAACAGAAAAATCCGATAGCGATGCTGAATCAATATTTGCGGGACTGTGAAAGAGAAGTAGAAAAAGTACGTAAACTAGTGGAGAGGCAGAACTTACTTAAAGAAGAGTTTGTGCGCGAGTACCACCAGGCAAGCAACTTTGCTGAGAAGCGTAAAACCCAGGCTGCTATCGCAGAGAAAGCAGGAGAGGCGGAATTGCTCGAGTTTGCAAACCGCGAATATCAGCAATACCAAGATCGAGCTGCCAATTTAAAAGTATCTTTAGAAAAAGTTACAGAGGACTTATCGAACCTTGAGCAGAAGTACGAAGAAATGAAGCATCGTTTGAAGGATATGTATATTAAACGGATGGAATTGATGGGAAGGGAAAATGTAGCTCGTGCCACTCATCGTATGAATCAGGTGGTGGATTCAAGCAAAGGGGAGCATTCCTACACAAAATTCAATGAAATGGAAAGTTATTTAGACCGTTTGGAGCATCAAGTGAACTCAGCTTATCACCGCAATACCATTGATGCCCGCATTGCGGTACTTGAAAAAGAAATGAGTCAAACAGAGGAAAAAACGCATTCTCTTTCTCAGTAAAAACTGCTATTCTAAAAAGGCGTGCATGTTACGCCTTTTTAGGCTGCATAGATCATACACCATACAAAGGGAGGTGCAAGGCGCATGTTAAATAGGATGAAATCGGATTATCTTAGTTTTATCATTTTTATGGGGGCATTCATATTTATTTTGGAGATCCTTTTCTTTAATACGGGCCTTGTATTTTCCTTCCTCTTTTCAGGTTTCCTGATGTATATCGGAAAAAGAAAATGGCATTGGTTGATCGGCAAAGCCCTATTTGTGATTGGCTTGTTATCCATCCTGATATCTATCTTTAATACGATGACCTTCCATTTTCTAATCGTTGCAACGGTACTCTATGTACTATATCAATACCTCCAGGCAAAAAAGCATCCTGTAATGATAAATCCGGTAATTGGACCAGAACATCAAGAGACTGTCATGAGACAACCACAAAAATGGTTTCAAAACAAATTGTTCGGATCGCAGAAAACACCAGATCATTCCTATACTTGGGATGATGTCAATATTCAATGCGGGATCAGCGACACGACCATCGATTTAAGCTATACAGTACTGCCAAAAGGGGAAGCCACCATTTTCATCAGGAATGTGGTCGGTAATGTTCAAATCCTGGTCCCCTATGAAGTAGAACTGAGCGTCCAGCATTCCGTAATGGTCGGCTCCACAAACATACTGGAGCATGAGGAAAAAAGCATTATTAACCAGACGGTGCATTTCCATACAGAAAACTATAAAGAAGCCACACAGAAAGTGAAAATTGTAACCTCTATTTTTGTCGGAAGTCTAGAGGTGAAAAGAATATGAGTGTATTAACAAGACATGTTCTGTATTCATCGCTTATTTCGTTCACTAGCTTTCTTGTACTTGCTGTGGTGACCTTCTTCTTCTTTCCTGTAATCAGTTTGGAGGCATTATGGATTGTAAAAGTATGGGATCTTCCATTTATTTTATTCACGACTATCGTTAGTATTGGGCTAGGCATTATCTTTGGTCTATTATCTGGGCTCTTCTGGAAAAAGCAATGGAACATGGTTTTTGATGAATTAAAAGCCGTTGAACAAGGACGTAGTTTGTCGGAAGCCCCTGGAAGTAGTGTACAAGAGGTCGCCTACATTGAAGAAATAGTTTGGAAGCTACACGGTCAAATTCAGGAACAAACAAAGCTCTCCCAAAAAATCGCAAATGAAAAGGCGGAAGACCTTGAAAATCGGATCCAGGAAATTGTCTCACAGGAAAGAAACCGACTAGCGAGAGAACTTCATGATTCTGTTAGTCAGCAGCTTTTTGCCGCCTCTATGCTCATGTCTGCTTTGACAGAATCGAGTGAGGCCAAGGATAAGGACGAATCAATACAGCTCCGGTTGGTAGAAGAAATGATTCATCAATCCCAACTGGAAATGCGTGCTTTACTTCTGCATTTACGCCCAATTGCTTTAAAAGGCAAAACATTGCAGGAGGGAGCCGAAGAGCTGTTAATGGAACTTATCCAAAAAGTTCCCATGAGTATAAAGTGGAAGATAGAGAATTTTACTATTGATAAAGGGGTCGAGGACCATCTTTTTAGAATTCTACAGGAGACACTTTCCAATATATTGAGGCATTCAAAAGCAAATACGGTGGAGGTTTTGCTCATTCAAAGGGAAAACCTCATCATACTTCGTGTAGTGGATGATGGAATTGGTTTTGATGTTGAGCAAGCCAAAGTCGGCTCCTATGGATTGCAAAATATGCATGAACGGGCAGTGGAACTTGGAGGTACATTAAAGATCGTCAGTGTGGAAAAGGAAGGAACAAGACTTGAAGTCAAAGTTCCAAAATTGGATGTAGAGGGGGCTTGATCAAAATGATTAGAGTATTGTTTGTAGATGATCATGAGATGGTAAGGATTGGTGTAACCGCTTATCTGTCTGCTCAACCTGATATTGAAGTAATTGCAGAAGCAGATGATGGTTCGACTGCCGTGGGTCTTGCCCTGGAGCATAGGCCAGATATCATCTTGATGGATCTTGTCATGAAAGAAATGGACGGAATCGAGGCAACCAAGAGAATCATGGAACAATGGCCAGAGGCAAAAATCATCATCGTCACAAGCTTCTTGGACGATGAAAAAGTATATCCTGCCCTTGAAGCAGGGGCAACCAGCTATATGCTGAAAACTTCCAAAGCAAGTGAAATAGCCAATGCGGTCCGTTCCACCTATAAGGGACAGTCCATCCTTGAACCGGAAGTGGCGGGGAAAATGATGCAGAAGATGCGAAGGAAGACCGAGATCCTTCCTCATGAAGAACTCACCAATAGGGAGATGGAGATTTTACTGCTCATGACACAGGGAAAATCAAATCAAGAAATAGCGGATGAGCTATTCATTGCCCTTAAGACAGTTAAAGTTCATGTAAGCAATATCCTAGCAAAATTACAAGTGCAGGACCGTACTCAGGCGGTTATTTATGCTTTTAAACATTCATTAGTCCAATAATGGGTGTTTTTTTATGTTTTCCTCATTGCCTAAGAAAATGATTATTAAGCTATCTATCTTCTTCTTATATAATGATTGATAAATTCAAGATTATGGAGGTAGATGATGAATAGTAATGGTGGAGATGTCAAAGCAGTAACTATAATATTTCGGGATGTAGAATATGACATTCGTGAATATGGTGCAATTGGTGATGGAAAAACAAGTAACACGATAGCAATCAACCAAGCTATAGAGGAGTGTGCCGCAGAGGGTGGAGGAACCGTCAAAATACCGGCTGGGATTTGGTTGACGGGTCCTATTCGTTTGAAAAGTAATATAACTCTATACCTTGAGGATGGAGCCACGATTTTATTCAGCAAAAATATAGAAGAGTATCCTCTGATTTATTCTTCATTCGAAGGAAAGCAAGTGGTGAGGTGCCAATCCCCTTTAGATGCGGAAGATGTTGTAAACGTTTCCATTATAGGGAATGGGATATTCGATGGGTCAGGGGATGCATGGAGGCCCGTGAAAAAATTCAAAATGACGGATTTCCAATGGAGCCAATTGATTCAATCCTCAGGTGTTATAGATAAAGAACAGGAGATTTGGTGGCCTTCTGAAGGGGCGCTGGAAGGGTCGAAGGCTGTTGCTAGATTGGAACAAAAAGGCTCTAAAGATATCGAGGAGTACCAGAAGTACAAACATTTCTTACGGCCAAATATGGTCAGTTTCAGGAAAAGTAAAGACATCTTGATTGATGGGCCGACCTTCCAAAACTCGCCAGCCTGGTGCATTCATCCTTGGCTATGTGAAAATGTGACCATCCGTAATATAGTCGTGAAAAATCCATGGTACTCACAAAATGGTGATGGTCTGGATTTGGAGTCTTGCAAAGGTGCCAATGTAGAAAATTGTACATTCGATGTAGGGGATGATGCCATCTGCTTGAAATCCGGGAAGGATGAAGAGGGGAGGAGGCTTGCAACCCCTTGCGAGAATATTACCATCAAGAACTGTAAAGTCTATAGTGGTCATGGTGGCTTTGTCATCGGTAGTGAAATGAGTGGCGGTGTAAGGAATGTGAAAATAACTGATTGTACTTTTTTTGGGACAGACACCGGTTTGCGTTTTAAAAGTACAAGAGGACGTGGTGGCATAGTGGAAGATATCGTGGTGGATAACATTAAAATGGTCGGAATTAAAAATGAAGCGATTGTCTTTCATATGTTTTATGAATTAACCGAGGATGAAATAAAGAAAAACATAGCTTTTTCTGATGAAACGCCTATATTTAGGGATATCACCATTCAGAACATCACCTGTTCAGGGGCAAAAAGGGCGATTTTACTGAAAGGACTTCCCGAAAAGCCTTTACAAAATCTTTTGTTTAAAGATATCTATATTAAGGCTAAATATGGTATATATGGTTCCAATGTTCACAATACCGATTTTTCCAATGTTGAAGTGGATGTTCTATTAGGAAACCCTTTTGAATTAGAGGACTGTCAAGGAGTAACGAGAAGATAATTTTTATTACTGGAGGCGGCAAACGGTATGAAAAAAATTGTATTACTCGGTGGAAACGGGACAATAGGGAAAATATTAGTAGAGGGGCTTCGTCAAAACTATGAGGTCATAGTCTGTGATAAGCAAGAACAAAAGGATAGGGCAAATTATCTTCAACTTGATGCTACGAATTATGAGGAGCTTCTGGAGAAAATTCCCCATGATACAGACGTATTGGTGAATTTACTCGCTACAGAAACCAGTCAACACATCGAGGATATCGAACAGTTCAATCAAATGACAGAGGTCTTTTTCAAAGCAGGATACTATCTGTTGGATGTGGCGACTAAACGGAATATTCCAAAGGTCATTATTGCGAGCAGCAACCATGTTACAGATGGATATGAGGAACAAGGCGAATCCTTATTAGGTAGAAAGATCACCACCGAGGATTATCCTTACTCTAAGGGATTATACGGAGTATTGAAGCTTGCTTCGGAGAATGTAGGAAGGTTGTTTGCAGATGAACAAGATGTTTCGGTGATCAATTTAAGGATAGCATCTGTCCCAAAGGATGAAGTACAAGGTATAGAGGAAAATGACAGACTAGTACATACACTGCTCACTAGGGAAGATGTCGTTAATCTATTTGAAGCCGCGGTAAAAGCAGAAGTGAAGTATGGGACTTACTATGGTGTTTCAGACAATCCTGGTGCACCATGGGATACCAGTAATGCTAAGAAAGAGCTCGGATTCAAATCTGAGCAGAATTCCATAGATGTCATGGATGAAAGCTGACGGTAATCGTCAGCTTTTTTTTGGATCACGTTGCTGATTAACTCTTTTATAGGGAGTACAGTATATATATTCAAAAAGTGTAATAGTGTAATCATTTTATAAGTTCCCGTCAAAGAATGCCTATGATATCAATGATTTTTAAGCATAACATGAGTAATTGATTATATTCTAATTGAAAATTCTGAATTAAATTTATCTTAGACGATTTAAGATGACGCTTGCAATCGATAAGCGTTGGTCTCAATTTGAACAGAGAGGGGGAGTCCATACTCCAATAAGTGAAAGCGCATTCTTCTAACTAATTAATTGAAATTTTCGCCAAAGAGAAACTAGATGTGTACAAAAGTGACTTTTTTAATCTATCATTAAAGTAGCCAGAATTTAACGTGGGGGGTATTCAAATATGAAAGCAACTAAAAAAACTTTCGCTCTTCTTCTTTTTTCATTGGTCCTAGTGTTTATAAGTGCTTGTAATAATGAAAGCGCTTCAAATACAGAGATTGACAGTGATAAACCATATTCCATATCTATCATGGCAAATCTTCATACACCAGAAGTACCACAGGATAAAATCAAAGATCTATTGGAAGAAAAGACAAACACAAAATTAGAGTTCCAATGGGTACCGGATAACAACTATGAGGAGAGATTAAATACTGCGTTTGCCACTGGATCTCTTCCACAAGCGGTATTTATGAAAAATCAGACAACCTTCAACCAGTTCAAGGATGCAATTCGAGATGATCAATTTTGGGAAATTGGACCATATCTTGATGAGTATGAAAACTTAAGTAAACTAAAGGATCAGATTATCGAAAATACAATGGTGGATGATAAGATATATTCCCTTTATCAAGGCAGACCACTCTCCCGCCAAGGTATTATCTATCGTAAAGACTGGGCGGACAACTTAGGCTTATCAGCTCCTACTACTACGGAAGAATTTTTTGAAATGGCCAAGCAATTCACAGAAAACGATCCAAACAAGAGTGGCAAAAAGGATACAATCGGTGTAACAGACCGCAGTGACTTAGTATATGGCGCATTTTATACAGTGGCATCATGGTTCGGAACGCCCAATGAATGGGGCGAAGGAGAAGATGGAAAGTTAAAACCAGCTTTCATGTTCCCAGAGTACATGCAGACTTTGGATTATTTCAAGGACCTGCATGAAAATGGCTATATGAACCAGGATTTCCCTGTAACAAGTAAGAATGATCAGCAAGCCTTATTCATCAATGGAACTGCTGGAATCTATGTAGGTTCAATGGGGGATGTACAGAGTCTCTATACGGACTTGGCGAAGGTACACCCTGATGCGGAACTTGCTGTTCACAACTATGTTGAAGGACCACATGGTGAATACGGTATTTGGAGTTTGCCGGGTTACGGAAATGTTGTTATGTTCCCGAAATCCTCCGTTAAAACGGAAGCGGAATTAAAAAGAATTCTAGCGTTTTTCAATGATTTAATGAGTCCTGAAGTCTCTAACTTGATTTTCTGGGGAATTGAAGGGGAGCATTATTCAGTGGTCGATGGAATGGGGCAACCAGCAGAGGATACGGCTAAGAATGACCGGGAAGTGAAACCATTCCAGGCTATTGAAATCGGGGAACCGGAAACAAACGGACGTTACGAAGGATACCATACGTATGAACCGAAAGCCAAGTCTGAGGAGTTATTTGTAGAGAATGAGAAGTACTTGATCGCGGATCCAACATTGACGCTTGACTCTGATGCATTCTTGGCAAATGGGGAAAGATTGAGAACCATCATCCAGGATGCGACCTATCAATATATTCTCCGCCAAATCGATAAGGATGGATTTGAAAAAGCGGTACAGAGATGGTTAGATCAAGGTGGTCAAACTATCATCGATGAATTTAACGAATCAGCTGGTAACTAAACAAAAGAAAGGACTGTCAGGAAGAGCTGACAGTCCTTTTTCCGTTGTTCTATAGAAAGATAGAGACACTTACCAGCTTGGGTAATCAGGAAACACACTTTCCACTGTTAAGGGTAAATCCTCTTTGTTTGATAGGTCAATTGCCCATTCAACCCGCTTATTGTCATCGGATTGGGAGCCTGACCCTGAACATTCATATTCTCCGTATCTGGCGGTTTCTTCATTGGCTTGGTCTCTCCAATTATCCCAGCCCTCTTTCTTAATATGTGGTCCCATGTAGGTATGGATGAAATACGTGTGGGCATAAGGACGCCAAGGTCTGCCAAGGTAAACACTATCCTCCTTGGCCGATCCGGTGATCTTGCATTCCAGGAACACATACCCGTACTTTTGGTCTTTTGGGGTGGAAGCGGCAGTTATGTATCCTCTGCGTAAACTATGTATTTCACATTGGAGGAATACGGCGGTAGCCGCACCAAAAATAAAGTCGATATCCCCTTCAATATAGCAATTTTGAAAAAGCTGACTTCCGTGGGAGGTATAAAGGGTATCTTGGTAGCCTGATAGCCTTACATTATAAAATTGATTTCGTCTGCCTGAAACATAGAGAGAGACAGCTTGTCCAACTACTTCGCCAAAACCAGCGGTATTTTTGATGGTTAGGTTCTCCAGTCGAATGTTGTCTGCAAAAATGGAAAAAACGGGTGTTCGGAACGTCCCCAATGGTTTGCCGGATGAGTCCTTCATCGTTGCCGAATCATTATAGGAAATGGTAGTTTTTCCTTCACCATCTCCTACAATCTTGATAAAAGGTTTGTTATCAGGAATGGTTACTTTCTCTACATAGATTCCTTCTTTTAGGAAAATGGTGACAGGCTGCAGGGGATGTACTCTTACATGATCGATGGCATCTTGTATCCTGGAGAAATCTCCAGTGCCGTCTTTAGTGACTACTATCTTTTGTCTCATGAGGTGACCTCCTTGGTAAGAATAGCTGACTACCAAAATTATAAAGTAATTTTCAGTATTTTCGAATAATCAATTTGTTAGGTATTAAGTATCAAACGCAAGTATTACGAGACTTTGCCATCCCAATGTACTGTATTGATTATAGACGTAATGTAAGCGCTTTTCTAAGATTTGAGTAATGAATGAATTTTTTCAATCCGCTTAGAAGGGTGAAAGGACTATATGAATAATAGGGGAGAGGTAGAGAGGAATGAAAACGGAAAACGATTTAGCATTAAATAGTAATCCTGTACCACCTAAGGTAGACAGACGAGCAGAATTAAAAAAGCAAATTTGGAAAAATAGAATGATATATTTGATGATTTTACCTGGGTTATTATATTTTTTCATCTATAAATATATCCCGATGTATGGATTGATTATCTCCTTTCAAGATTACAAACCGTACTTGGGGATCTTGGGGAGCCAGTGGGTTGGATTTGAACACTTCACCCGTCTGTTCTCTGATCCGGATTTTTGGAATATTTTCCGTAATACATTGATTTTATTTGCTTTAAATCTATTTATCTTCTTTCCCATTCCGATCATTATAGCTCTTATGTTGAATGAGGTGAGAATCGAACTTTTTAAACGGGGAGTCCAAACACTGATTTATATTCCTCATTTCATGTCATGGGTTGTCATTGTTTCCATCAGCTTTGTCATGCTGACGTTGGACGGCGGATTAGTGAATGGCATCATTGAATGGCTTGGTTTTAATAAGATTAATTTCCTTTTGAATCCTGATTGGTTCCGACCAATGTATATTCTCCAAGTCATATGGAGAGAAGCTGGCTGGGGGACAATCATTTTCCTTGCTGCCATCGCAGCGGTGAATCCTCAGCTGTATGAAGCGGCAAGAATCGATGGGGCAAGCCGTCTTCAAATGATGTGGCACATAACACTTCCTGCAATAAAAGGCGTCATCGTTGTATTGCTAATCTTGAAAATCGGGGATGTTTTGGAGTTAGGGTTTGAACATGTTTATTTGCTACTTAATGCTTCCAATCGTGAAGTCGGGGAGATTTTCGATACGTATGTGTATCGGGTGGGACTCCAACAGGGACAGTTCAGTTATAGTACTGCAATTGGATTCTTTAAAGGGATAGTCGGCCTGATTCTGGTGATCGTAGCTAACTGGTTAGCGAAGAAGGCAGGAGAAGAAGGCGTATATTAATGATCAATGGAGGCGTAAAAAATGGTGGATGATAAAACTTTAGGAGGTCGTCTCTTTAATTACACGAACCTCTTTCTACTTGGGCTCATAGCAATAATTACCGTATTACCATTTCTTCATGTTATCGCAGCATCCTTTGCCACCAATGCGGAGCTGGCAGAGAAAAAGTTTCTCCTGTTTCCAACGGTTTTCAGCTTGGATGCTTATCGATACATTTTCTCAACAGATACCATTTTCAAAGCGATGGGCGTTTCCATCGGTGTGACCATCCTTGGAACAGCTTGGAGTATGTTCTTTTCCATCCTAACGGCCTATGGGTTATCGAAAAAGGATCTGGTTGGTAGAAGATTTCTATTATTCTTTGTCGTATTTACGATGCTTTTTAACGGCGGGATGATTCCTACATTCCTCGTCGTTAAGTATACAGGTCTACTTGATACGTTAGCGGCTTTGGTCATTCCGGTGACATTGAATGCTTTTAACCTTATCATTTTAAAGAGCTTCTTCCAAAATATTCCTGATTCTTTAGAAGAAGCGGCAAGAATTGATGGATGTAGTGATTTTGGGACGTTATTCCGAATTGTCATTCCGTGCTCGATGCCAGCAATTGCAACCATTTCATTATTCTATGCTGTCACCTATTGGAATACGTATATGCATGCAATTCTGTATCTCAATGATGCATCAAAATGGCCGGTCCAGGTCCTGCTGCGTCAAATTGTCGTCCTGGCAACGGGGATTAACTACGATGGTTCAGAAATGATGGATGTGGCGCCACCTGAAATCACGGTGAAGATGGCAGTTATAGTGGTAGCGACCATTCCTGTTTTGCTAGTATATCCATTCCTACAGAAACATTTCACGAAGGGGGCCTTGCTTGGATCCGTTAAGGAGTAAGAAAATAAATTTTAAAAATGGGGAGTGTTTGAAATGACTACTAGCACAGGGGTTTGGGAGGGGCTCGAAAAGATAGATATCTTGTTTGAAGGTTTTTTTCCATGGTTGGCAGGACAGTATGACCCTGAAAAAGGAGGGTTCTATTATGCCAGGAGTTCCATTCCAAACAGACTTTATGAGCCGGATATTGAATCGACCTCCCAAGCATTGAATATTCTAATTCGAAACAATCTGCTGAAGGATATACCATCACAAATGGCAGATAAAATGATTGCTTTTTATCAACAAAAGCAGGATTCGGTGACAGGCTACTTCTTAGATGAGAATCCATCAATGAAAAAGGACGAAGTGATGGTGCACAGGGCATTAAGTTATTCATTGGGGGCATTGGGGAAGCTTGGCAGTAAACCACGCTATCCTCTCCCCCTGATGGCAAAAACGGCGCCTGATTATGTAAAGACACCAGAGAACTATTTGGAGAAATGGAAAAGCATTGATATGCGAAACAGCTGGCGCGGTTGCGATTTATTGGGATCTTCTTGTGTGTATATCGGCGAGATGAACGAAGCGGACAGGCGTCCTTTCTTGGAAGAGGCACAGAGATACCTTAAGAGTATTCAGGACCCAGTGACTGGCTTATGGGGGAAAGGCAGTTTATACGTGAGGATATCAGGCACATTCAAGTTACATGGCTTTTATAGCAGGTTCAATCTGCCGATGCCAAATACAGAAAAAATCTATCAAAGTTTGTTGACTTGCCTTCGTACCGAAGAAGCATATGATATGTGCTATATTCGGAATCCTATTAATCTTTTATCCTATATAAAGCAAGATATTCCACAGCGGGAACTGGAAGAAATCATCCGAATTACAGCTGAGAACATGAAAAAACTCAAAAGACCTGATGGGGGATTTTCCAGGGAGTCAGGAAGATCCCCTTCCGCCCCGAATGTGGCACAAGTGAAAGGTGAATATTACCCTGATATGCCTGAGGCCGTTCATTTGAGTGAGGGTTTGTTTGAAGGGGATATGAACGCAAGTACACAAGCAGTTTTAATAAGACAGCAATGCAATGAGTTGGCAGGGGAAAACTATGGACCGATTTATGGGTCTAGTAATTTTTATAAACTCTTAAAGTGAGAGAAGTGTTCAGATGATCTTGGATAGATTTAAAGTACCGAAGGAAAAAAGATTTTCAGAACAAGCGGTCATTACTCTGATGAACCAAAGCATCTTTCAATTTGGGAATGCATTATCGATGATATTCATCAATCTGTATCTTTGGCGGTTAACGAACAGCCTATTGATTAACGGCCTCTTTAACCTGACCGCCATCCTTTCACAAGGAGTTATGACCATATTCCTCGGGAAAGTGGCGAAAAGGCGCGACAGGTTGACCATGTATCGATATGGTATTTTCTTAACCGCATTTTTCTATTTGTGTATTGTGGTAACCCAGGAATGGATGGTCGATTATTTCTACTTATTTGCCCTCTTGAAAGGGATATCCCAAGCAGCCTATTGGATTGGTTATTTCACCCTTGTTTATGATGTTTCCAATAATGAAAATAGACATCGTTATTTGGGTTGGAACCAAATTTCCATGAGTGGTGCGAATCTTTTAGGCCCTGCCATGGCGGGCTTCATCATTAGTTTATATACAGAGTTGACTGGCTATATCATGGTCTTTTCCTTTGCCTTTATCATGTTTCTAGTTGCTGCGATGGGAAGTCTAAGGATGAAAAAAGAAACCACTCATCATAAAGCCTATTACATGAAATTTCTCCCACTATTATTGACAAAGAAGCCGGGTTTTGGACTTGTGCTTCTAGGGTGGTTCATCATTGGATTCCCGCAAGGCGTGCTGATGTATATCCCACATATACTTTTGTATGATATTTTTCCTGATGAAAGTTTCGTAGGCTATATGAACATGTTGTTTTTGATGCTTTCCATACTTGCAAGCTATGTCATTTCGCGCTTTGCGAGACTTAATGCGACAAAGACTTATCTGTTTGTAGCTGCTTTTGGGATGACCTTCTCCACGGTTTTTCTATTATGGGATATTTCCATCTGGACTGTTGTCCTGTTCATGTCCATAGGATCAATCTTTAAGCCATTACAGGCAAATACATATGCCGCACATTATTATAGATGGCTGGACCATCTGCCATTGAAAGAAAACTTCCGAGTGGAATCGGTGGTGTTGAGAGAATCCATTATAAATATTGGTCGAGGATTGGGCATTGTCATATTCATGATTTTCTCTGCAGAAATCAATCCAACAACCATTCCTTGGGTCATAGTATCTCTCATGGCAGTGCAGCTATTGATACCATGGATGGCAAAAGAATCTTAATAAAAGGAGTGAGGAAGATGGTTGGAACATGGGAAAACGTAGATTTTGGGGTAAAAAGAAAAATTTATCCGCCGGGCAAAACGCTGATGATGATGGAGGTTCACTTTGAAACAGGGGCAATCGGAGCGGAGCACAGTCATCCGCACGAGCAATTCACCTATTGTCTTAAGGGAAAGCTGGAATTTAATTTAGGCGGAGAGAAAGTGCTTCTTCAACAAGGGGAATCGCTTTTCATTCCAGGGAATGTTGTACATGGGGTGAAAGCATTGGAAGCCAGTGCTTTATTAGATACATTCACTCCCTTGCGTGAAGATTTATTGGTTTGAATGGAAGGAAGAGGCATGTTTTTCACCTTGTTGACAGGTAAAACGGCCTCTTTTATTTAGATTTCTATTAATTAGGAGGGATGATAAGTGGTTGTATATGATATTACCACCTATGGAGCAAAAGGAGATAACCAGACTGATAACACAAAAGCAATAGCTAAAGCCATAACAGATTGTGCAGGGAATGGGGGAGGTACGGTATTTATTCCCGCGGGTGACTATCTGACAGGTCCCTTCGTGATGAAAAGCAATATTACTCTTTATCTTGATGCAGGCTCAACAGTAATTTTCAGAGATGATTTCGATGTTTATCCAAGCATCAAGACAAGATGGTCTGGATATGAGTGCTATGGTTTTTCTCCGCTGATCTTTGGGAGATCCTTGAAGAATGTGAGTATTAAAGGGCATGGTGTAATAGATGGCCAAGGTAAAGCTTGGTGGGAAATAAACAAACGTCTTAAAGAAGGAGAAACGGTTAGCACCTCTGTAACGAAGGAAATTCGTCGGTATAACGAGGCTATGCTTGAACCCCTCTCTACCAATTTAGTAGAGTGGGATTCTCAATTCCTTCGGCCGCCGCTTCTTCAGCTTATGGATTGTGAACACGTCACCATAGAAGGTGTCACCCTTCAAAATTCCCCCTTTTGGAATACCCATCTTGTCTACTGCCGGGATGTTCAAGTCAGGGGAGTAACATTTAAGAATCCTTCTGATACTCCAAACGGAGATGGATTTGATATTGATTCTTGTTCCAATGTGAGGGTATCTGACTGTCATTTTGATGTCGGGGATGATTGCCTTTGCTTGAAGTCTGGAATCAATGAAGACGGGAGAAGGGTAGGAAGGCCGACGGAAAATGTCACAGTATCCAATTGTACGATGCTCCGTGGTCATGGAGGAGTGGTGATGGGAAGTGAAAACTCCGGTGGGATCCGTAATGTAACAGTTTCCAATTGTATTTTTATCGGGACTGACAGGGGGATACGAATCAAAACGAATCGCGCACGAGGTGCTTATATTGAAAATATTCTTGTAAACAACATTTATATGGAGGATGTTTTTTGTCCGTTTTCAATCAACTCCTTCTATCGCTATGGGGTGGATGAGAATGATCCAACCATGAATTCATTGGAAGCAATTCCAGTCAGTGAGAAAACACCAAAGGTGAAACATATCAGATTAAGTAATGTTACAGCGAAGAAATGTCGGGCGGCAGCGGGATTCGTTCATGGACTGCCAGAAATGCCTGTTCAGGATATCTCTTTATCTAATGTTCACATTGAGATGACGAACGATGCAAATGAGGCAGGTGGAGAGCCTGATATGGTAAAAGAAGTCATCATCATGGCCGGAGAAGGGCTGTATGGAAAATTCATCGATGGAATGGAGTTGAATCAGGTTCGAATTGAAACAAGACAAGGGCCAGCTTTATATTTAGAAGAATCATCAGATGTGGAAATCCAAAACCTACAGATGAAAAACCTGCATGAGAATACACCAGTCGTCATGATGAAAAATGCACTGGATATCTATATATCAGGCAGGCAATACGAAAAATTAATGGATAGCTATGCCGAACACACAAACAGTCAAATAAATGCTGCTCAAGTACGATGAAGGGAGGAAGAAGTTCTATGTGGAATCCAGATGGCTTCCTTCAAGCTTTGTACGAAGAAAGGCTTCAAGATCATACCCATGATTTTGATGTCGGATGGCAATCAAAGAAAATAAAGCAATTTCAGCTACTATTGGGAGATTTCCCACCATTCGCACCGGACATGAAACCAACTACAATAGAAGTCCGTGAAAACGAAGAATACACAAGGCTTCACCTTCAGATCACAACCTATCCACACTTGAAAATGCCATTTTACCTCCTCATTCCAAAGAGAGGGATAGATTCTAAAAGTAAACGTCCCGTTGTTATGGCCATACATGGTCATGGTTATGGAAGCAAGGAAGCTATCGGGTTGGATCCAGCTGGAATAGAGAGAAGCGAACCTGGCATTCATAATAATTTTGCAGTGGAGCTGGTTAAGAAAGGGGTACTGGTGGCAGTACCGGAACTCATTGGATTTGGGGATAGACGGATGATGAAAGATCAGCAATATGAACCCACAGAAAGAAACTCATGCTTTCAACTTGCAAGTAGTTTATTGATGATGGGGAAAACATTGGCAGGGCTAAGAATCAATGAATGTAGAAGACTATTAGACTATCTACTCACAAGGGAGGATATCGATGGCGAGCAGATAGGTATCATGGGCCTTTCAGGTGGAGGTCTTGTAGGTGCTTATACAGCTGTTCTGGATGAACGGATCAAGGCAACAGTTGTCAGTGGTTATGCCAATACGTTTAAAGGAAGCATCATGGATAGGAATCATTGTCTTGATAATTATATTCCGAACATTTTGGAGGTTGCAGAGATGCCGGACCTTCTGGGACTTATGGTACCAAGACCACTATTCATTGAGTCTGGAAAAGAAGATAAGGTCTTCCCAATCAAGCATGCAAAGGAAGCATACAGCAGAATCAAAGAAATCTATCGGGCATTTGATGCCCATGCAGCATTAGAGGTTGAATTTTTCGATGGTGGCCATGAGATAAATGGGAAAAAGTCCTATGATTGGCTAATCCGACAATTAACGTAAAAAGGACGTGTAGCTAGTGGGAAAAAAACTGCAAGATGCAAATAAGGTAGAAGGGGTATGGAATCCAGATTTAGGAAATGGTACTTATCAGAATCCAATCATCCATGCGGATTACTCAGATCCCGATGTAATTAGAGTAGGAGAAGACTTCTTTATGGTTGCCTCAAGCTTCAATATGTCCCCATGTCTGCCCGTTTTGCATTCGAAGGATCTTATAAACTGGGAAATTATTAACCATGTTAGTAGAACGTTCCCCTATCCGCGTTATGAGATGCCTCAGCACGGAGATGGCGTTTGGGCACCAAGCATACGATATCACGATGGATATTACTGGGTTTTCTTTGGTGCTCCAGATGAAGGGATTTTCATGAGTAAAACAAAAGATCCGTTCGGTGAATGGACTCCATTTCATCTTGTGAAGCAAGTAAAAGGCTGGATTGACCCTTGCCCATTTTGGGATGAAGATGGCAATGCCTATTTGGTCCATGCATTTGCTAAGAGCAGGATTGGTTTTAAAAGCATGTTGCAGATCATAAAAATGAAAGCTGATGGGACTAAATTGATAGGGGAGGGAGCGATAGTGTTTGATGGCAGCATCAACCATCCAACCATTGAAGGGCCAAAAATGCATAAGCGGAATGGCTATTACTATATATTCGCCCCAGCAGGTGGAGTTGCCACTGGCTGGCAAACTGTCCTTCGCTCTAAAGATATTTTCGGACCATATGAAGATAAGATAGTACTTGCCCAGGGAGATACGGATATAAATGGTCCACATCAGGGCGCATGGGTAGAGCTGGAGAACAACGAGTCATGGTTCATCCACTTTCAGGATAAAGAAGCATACGGACGGATTGCACATCTACAGCCAATGGGTTGGAAGGACGATTGGCCATGGATGGGGAATGATCCCCACTCTAAAGGTGTAGGGGAGCCAGTGAAAAGATGGAAAAAACCTTCCGTAGGTAAGTCGAACTCCCCCCGGGTGCCACAAACAAGTGATGAGTTCAATAAGGTAGAGCTAGGTCTGCAATGGCAATGGAAAGCAAACTGGAGGGATGAATGGTTTTCCTTGAAGGCAAGGCAGGGATGGCTCCGACTATATCCTGCTAAAAAGGAGACATTCATTCATCATCAACCAAATGTCCTTACTCAAAAGCTCCCTGCAGAAACGTTTAGTGTCACGATCAAGTTTGACTTCCGTGCTGCCTCTCATGGGGAAGCATTTGGATTCTTGCTTTGCGGGAAAAAATACGAGGGGTTATTGCTGACAAAAAAGCACGAAGGCTACAGCTTATCTTCTTTGACAAATGAAAAGCAGGAAGATGGGATTCTACTAAAAGAGGGATCAGGGTATTTTAGAATAGAAGTAAAGGGTAGAGCTGTTTGTCGCTTTGCCTTTTCTATTGACGGCAATGATTTCAGTTGGATAAAAAGTGAAGTGAAAGCCTTACCAGGAAGATGGGTTGGTGCACAGATTGGCATGTACTGTGTAAGCGAAAAGGATGGCGATGGATATGTAGACATCGACTGGATTAGATTTGAACCCTTGCATTACACAAAGAGGGAGGAAATACTCAATGAAAAAACTATTTGATAATCCCATTTTGCCTGGGTTTTATCCAGATCCCTCTATTTGCAGGGTGGGGGAGGACTATTATTTAGTGACATCCACTTTTGAATACTTTCCGGGCATCCCGATTTTTCATAGTAAGGATTTGGTGAATTGGCAGCAGATTGGACACGTACTTGACAGGGAATCTCAGTTGGATTTGGACAGGATTCCAGCATCAAAAGGCATCTATGCAGCCACCATTCGTTATCATGAAGGGCTCTTTTATGTGATTACTACCTTTGTAGTAAGTAAGACAGGTGCAAGAAGGAATTTCTTCGTCACGGCTTCAAATCCTAAAGGGCCATGGTCTGATCCTTATTGGTTGGAAGGTGCACCGGGAATCGATCCTTCATTGTTTTTTGATGATGATGGAAAAGCCTACTACACTGGAAATCGCGTTCCTCCATCCGGACAAAACTATGCTAAGCACATGGAAATTTGGATGCAGGAATTAGACTTAGACACCAAGCAATTGATTGGTCCCACCTTCAGCCTCTGGGACGGTGCATTGAAAAATGCCCACGCCCAGGAGGCCCCTCATTTATATAAAATAAATGGTTTCTATTATTTAATCATTGCAGAAGGTGGGACTGGATTCACGCATTCGGTGACGATTGCAAGAAGCGAAAACCTTACTGGTCCCTATGAGAGTTGTAAAATGAATCCGATCCTTACCCATCGCCACTTGGGGCGCGATCATGCTATCACTAGTATCGGACATGCAGATATCGTGGAAACACAAAACGGTGAATGGTGGATGGTTTGTCTTGGTACTAGACCATATGGAGGGGGATATCGAAACCTTGGAAGAGAAACCTTCCTTGTCCCATTCACCTGGGAATCAGGATGGCCGGTGGTAAATCCCGGTAAGGGGCTGGTGGAAGAAAAGATGCGATTCCCGGATTTAAAGGAGCATTCCTTTCCCGCTATACCAGATAAAGATCACTTTCAGGATATTATGCTTGCTATGCAGTGGAATTTTATACGCACCCCCCGAAATGAATTTTGGTCCCTGAAGGAACGAAAGAGCCATCTTAGGTTAAAGCTTAAGCCCGAGAAAATAACGGAGGAAGTAAACCCTTCCTTTGTCGGCAGGAGACAGCAGCATAAGAGCTTTGAAGCTTCCATCCTTATGGATTTCACACCTGAAAAGGAGAAGGAAGTGGCAGGATTGGTCCTTCTTCAAAGCCATGACTTTCAGCTGCGTGTAGAAAAAAGCTTAACCTGTGATAAAGGGGAAATCGTGCGGCTAATAGAAAGAAAGGAAGGCATGGATAGAACCGTTGTGGAACAGCCGATAAAAAGAAGGGTTCTACTATTGAAAGTAGAGGCAATGGATCAGGAATATAGCTTCTATTATCGTGAAGAGGATGAGGAATGGCAGGAATTAGCTTTAAGTCTGAATGGAAGAATCTTAAGTACTGATATGGCTGGAGGGTTTGTGGGGGCTTATATCGGGATGTATGCGAGCAGCAATGGAGTGGAAAGTGACAACCATGTGGACTTTGATTGGTTTGAATACATCGGGAAGTAAGGGGATTTGAAAAAATCGGGCAAAAACGCCCGGCCCCCTCATGCCAAATATGGGTTAAGTACTGTTTGGAGAACGAAGAAAATGCTCGGATTGTCTAGGAGCCGTTGCTATTTACTCTTCCGCAGCTTAAAGCTATTTCCTTTTATCGGTAGTTTTATTCCTTTTGTTGAATGTGATCCACATGTTGATTGGAGTGGAAAGCGCTAGACTCCGTTGGAGCAAGGGATGGAAAAGACCCTCGCTTCCAGGAGGCTTACGGACCGCCCCCCGGATATGCGAAGCACCTAAAAGATTTTTTCCTATTTATTGGGCTCTTTTTAGATCACGATACTTCCCGGGTGTAGTGCCTTCCACTTTTTTGAATGAGCGTATGAAGTTTTGTGAATTTGTGTATTTTAGTTTTTCAGAGATTTCCCTGACGGACATATTTGTTTCCTCGAGCCACTGTTTTGCAGTTGTAAGACGGTAAAGGGATAAATATTCACTAAAGGACATATTCGTCTCCTTCCTGAAGATACTGCTTAAATAGTTGGGATTATAATGGAGCCTGGTCGCGATGGACTCCAGCGTAATGTCTGAATCGAATTCCTGTTGAACGATATGGATGATTTTATCCGAGAGGTTTTTATATTGTGAATTGGTCCTCTCTTCCACGTTGTCAATTAAGGGATAAATGATCATATCCTTAAACCAGTTCTCGATTTCCTGTAAGGTTTTCAATTCATATATTTGATCGAACATGGACACCTTGTACTCTTTTTTCAATACATCGATTCCAAGTGTTTGCATTAATTCAAGAAGATTGTTAAGGAAGCGGACGATGGAAATGTGATATTGGGTATGATTCAGATTTTTTTCCAAGATGACCCTCAACAATTGATTCAGTTCCTCATCGACTTTTTCTTTGTCACATATTTTGATTGCATCAAACACCACATTTTCCAGTTGTTTTGGATAGTAGGTATGAAACGCTGTTCCACGCTCCAAGTTTTCAAAGAATATGATAGCTTCATTCTCAAATTTAATCCTATATTTTAGGGCTTCTATCCCCTCTTTATAAGCGATATTGGTCTTGATGATAGATTCATAAGGTAAGCTGATGCCGATGCTGATCGGCAGGTTTAGTTCCTCTTTGACTTTTACTTGTATTTCTTGTGCAACTTCGTTTACGTAGTGCGTATACTCTTCATCCGTTTTATGGTTGGTCATCATCACTGTGACCTGCGTTTGATTCATGACAATAGGAGTCAGCCTGTTTTGGTTAGGTATCATGTCTTCTATCATAGTATTGATCGCAAATAACAATAGGTCTTCCTCTTTTACATTGAACATGGACTCATCCAACGAGTCGATTTGAACGGTGAACACACAGAGTCGATTCCAATCATTGTTATAACCGTAAGATATCATTTTAGAGTGAACTTCGTGTTCACTTACTTTCGCTTGTAGTAGCTTTACCATAAAGAACTGTTTCAATTGGGTAACTTGTCCCTGTAGTTTGCTTTCAAGCTGATCATTTTGATCCAGCATATCGTGGATGCGCTGTTCGATTAGCTCAAATTCATTTTTATGCTTTGCTCCGGTAGGAACTTTGCCGCTAGAAGATACGATTTCCTGCAATCGGTGGACTGGTTTGTATATTCTCCGTGACCCGATCAGAGATACTATCAGAGATAGAGAAAGGAGAATACAGCATGCAATTAAGGTGAACCACCCGATGGAACTGGATTGTTGGTTTAGATCGCTGATACTTATCAATGAAACATAGGTCCAATTGTTATAATCAGACTTTCTATAGGTTATTTTGTAAACGGTTCCATTTATATCGATATTAAATTGTCCAGATTTCTCTTCTGTTGCTTTCAATTCATTTAAATAGCCTAATTCAGAAAAGTCATCCGAAATTTTATTAAAACTGCTATGCCCTACAACCTGATATTTGTCGTCCAATACTATAGTAGTTTCTGTTTCAGGCTTTTGGCCCATAATCTCATTGAAGGTGCATGCAGGTATTCTTGCTACTGCTAGTCCCGTTTTATTGGAGCTTGTAAAAGGAAGGTGTTTTACTAGATTGATGTTATAGCTGCATGAGCTTCTGCTATTTGTAAAGACGTTCTGATTATTCTCCTCTAATACCCAGGCGGCCCCTTGTGGATTCGCTATATAGGTTTGGTGAATCTTTTCACTCTCCTCAAGTGTCAATCTTTGCAGTCCTTGATTGTTGATTGCCCATTTCTCTTGCAAGCTTACAAGTATGATATCTTCAACACCGGTTTCTTTTGTTTGTAGACTGCTTAATTCCTGTTTGGCTTGATTATAAAGTTGAAATTGATAGGGAGTCAGCGGCTCTCTTAATATTTGATTGAGGTGATTGGTTGAAACAAAGTAAGTCAGAGAATGATCGACTGTCTTTAAAACCTGTTCTATGTTTGTTTGAACCTGAAAAATACTTTGTTGCTTTTCTTGTGCAACATTTTCCTGAATGACTTCTGAGGACCTCAGGTAAGAAAATAACCCGACAATAATTACTGGTATCGTAGCCAATAAAAGGGTAAAGGTTATTATTTTGTAGTAATAATTTTTTGACGTGCTAGACATAACAATCCCCCATTAATAATCTGAAAATTTAATAATTATAAACTATTATAAGCTATTTACTCTATAAATCTACATAATCATTTTCTAACATCGGGTTCATTATGCCATATTATTTCATAGAAACCGCATGATATCGCTGTTTTATAACATTATCATTTTATGATTGTATCGGTAATGAAGAAAAAAAGATAAATTAAAATTAATAAAAGGCAGAAATATCAAAATATAAACGCCTTGCATTTTTTACACCGGCAAAAATGATATCGCTTACAAAAAGAGGAGGAGAATGAATCATGTCTGAGGTCATTAAAGTCAAAACACCTTTATATTATGCAGAAAGAATAAGCAAAACGCTGATGAATCGTTATGCTGCACCAGAACTACCGCCCGCTTATCGCTGGCATTATCACCAAGGAGTCTTTCTATGTGGGATGCAACGCATTTGGGAGCACACTGGAGAGGAACAGTATTATGAGTATGTAAAATCATATGTCGATCATCTAATAGATGAATATGGGAACTTCTACTTTGCCCGGGATGAATTAGATTCCATTCAAGCAGGACTTCTCCTATTCTCCATTTATCAACGCACCGGAGAAAAAAAATATGAATTGGCAGCAAAAAAACTTCGAGATCTTTACCCTACTTTGAATGTGACGAGTGAGGGAGGATTTTGGCATAAAGATAAATATCCTTATCAGATGTGGTTGGATGGCTTGTACATGGGAGGTCCATATGCTCTGACCTATGCCCGGACATTCGGAGAGCCAGGGCTTGTAGATATGGTCCTTCACCAAGAAGAGCTGATGCGAAAATATACAAAGGATGATAAAACCGGGCTCTATTATCATGGATGGGATGAAAAGGGTGTACAGTCATGGGTGAATAAAGAAAATTATTGTGCACCTGAATTCTGGGGCCGGGCGCTTGGGTGGTATGGCCTTGCTGTCATTGACATGATAGACCTTTTGCCGGACGGACATGCAAAGCGTGACGAATGGATCCGCGTCGTTCAAGACTATGTGAAAGCAGTCTCTACCTATCAGGATCAAAACAGCGGATTATGGTATCAGATAGTGGATAAAGGGCACTTGGAGGATAACTGGCTGGAAACATCGTGCTCAAGCCTATTCGTCTATACCATTGCCAAAGCTGTTACAAAAGGATATGTAGGCAAGGAATATGCAGAAATCGCCAAAAAAGGATTCGAAGGAATAATCGTGCACAAATTGGAAGTAACGGAGAGCGAAGAAGTGGTATTAAAAGACATTTGTATCGGAACTTCCATTGGAACGTACGACTATTATGTGAATCGCGAATGTAGCCAAAACGATTTACATGGTGCAGGCTCCTTTATCTTCGCCTGTATGGAAATGGAGAGGCTGATCGGATAAACAAATTGTTGGGGGGAGAGCAATGAATATCATGGAGAATAAGCCTTTCTTATTCAAGGGGCTACTGGCAGCAATCCTTCTCCTTATGCTTTCAGCTTGTCAGGGGAAGGATGATGGATTTCAAATCTTGGTTTATACAGATCTCCCTCAAGATGCTGTTTTGACTGGAAAAAATAAGTTGATTGATGGCAATTTCGTTGATCAGGAGGTTCAACTCCAATTATATCCGGGAATGCTGGAAAGGCTCATGGTGGATATCGTCAGTCATACGGGGGATATCCTGATTATAGAAAAAGAAATGCTTCCTTCCATTCTAGACCCGATCGGTCTTGAGGCACTTGATGTGGTAGTGGACGAGGATGGGGAGGAGATCGAAAGCGAGCTGTGGGCAGAGGATGAAGATGGAATGGAACGTATTTATGCTATCCCCATTCCAATGGAGCATCCAATTTTTAACGGGGTGCCGTTCCAGAATGAGTTGGTGGCAGTCATCCCCAAATATGGTGATGATCGAGAAAAAGCTTTCACCATACTCCGTCAATTTATAGTGGATACAAGTCTGGTGCAACCATGAAAAGATATGCTGTTTGCGGAATCAGTAATCGTGCATTGAACATGTATATAAAACCTTTGCTATCAACTTTTTCATCCACGAATAAAATCGTTGGACTCCTTGATAGCGATCCATTGCGTTTTGAAGTGTGTAGGAAACAGTTTCCGGAACTGGTTAATCATTCTTGCTATGAACCAAGCGCCTTCCGTCAGATGGTGGAGGAAACAAAACCCGATGCAATCCTTGTTGCTGGCAGAGATGATACCCACATTAATTATATTGACCTTGGTCTTCAACATGATCTAGAAGTCATAACAGAAAAGCCGATGGTAACAACCTTGGATGATGCAAAGCGAGTTTTAGCTGCGGAACGAAACAGCAAAGGGAAAGTGATTGTCACCTTTAACTATCGCTACAGCCCCATACACAGGAAAATCAAGGAGTTGATTTTAGAGGGAAAGTTGGGGAGGGTGACGTCCATTGACTTGAACTGGACCATCGATACCTACCATGGAGCTAGCTATTTTAAAAGATGGAACCGGAAAAGGGAATTTTCAGGTGGACTATCCATTCATAAATCATCTCATCACTTTGATCTTGTGAATTGGTGGCTTGACCAAGTACCAGTTCAAGTCTTTGCATACGGTACCCTTCATTATTATGGAAAGGAAGGGGAGTATAATCCATCTAAGGTCGATGGGAGAAACTGCCTTACCTGTCCAGAAAAACATAACTGTGCGTATTATTCTCGCTGGAATTCTAGAAGCAGGAACAACGAGGTGAAAGATGATCACCTTCAGCAAAACATAGAGTCACATAAGCTTTATACAGACTACCGACCAGATGCTTGCATCTTTGACTCAGAAATAAATATAGAAGATACGTATACTGCGATGGTGAAGTATAACCAAGGAGGCTTGCTCAGTTATTCTGTTAACTTTTCGGCACC
Source organism: Sutcliffiella horikoshii (assembly GCF_021991925.1). Lineage (GTDB taxonomy): Bacteria > Bacillota > Bacilli > Bacillales > Bacillaceae_I > Sutcliffiella_A > Sutcliffiella_A horikoshii_F. The sequence goes on from NZ_RXZI01000002.1 coordinate 828,814, forward strand.
ATATGAAGGATATAAGTTAGCGGTCAATGGCACAAAAGGAAGGCTCGAAACAACTGAGTTCCATGAACCAAACCGCATTCCTTTCCCAATACCAGCGCAGCAGACGATCGACTATTATCCCCTTTTCGGTTCAAAAGAAATCATTCATGTCGTACATACTGATGGCGGGCATGGAGGAGGAGATCCTTTGCTACTGGAAGACATATTTTTAGGTCCGGATCCGTCCAGACCTTATGCAATCCTGGCCGGGGCAGAGGCTGGAGCCTATTCCATCGCCGTAGGAGAAGGAGTGTGGCGGTCTTCTCTAGAAAACAAGCCAATCGATATTAGTGGAATTTGTTATAAAAAGTAGGAAAGGGTGAGCAATGGTGGATATGGGTGGCCTTTGGGGAGGATTTTATTCAATTAGTCAAGTCATAGCCAGGTTGGCATACATCAATATGTTATGGATTGGGTTTACATTGCTTGGGGGTATCGTATTCGGGATCATGCCTGCAACCATCACGGTCTTTGCAATCATCAGAAAATGGAGGCAAGGGGAAAAGGATCTGCCTATTGTAAAGACATTTTGGCGTTTTTATAAAAGGGAGTTTGTGAAAGCGAATCTCCTTGGTTTGGTACTTGCGATTTTTGCATATCTTCTTTATTTGAATCTATCCCTACTTCAAGGAGGAGCGGTACTTTTCCTAATCCTTAGATATATTTTGCTTTTCAGCTGCATTTTGTTCTTTATGATGGCCCTGATGATCTTCCAATTATATGTGAATTATAACCTATCATTCTTGCAATATTTCAAATCTGCACTGTTGATAGGGTTGACCTATCCGCATTTCTTATTGCTGATGGTGGTGGGAATGATCATCTTGCAATATGTATTCATGCTTATTCCTGGAATCATTCCGTTTTTCAGTGTCAGCTTATTGGCTTATATGATGACAGTAGTTGCGGATATCATTTTCAACAAAATAGATAGGAAGGATACATCAAAGGAAAAACACAATGAAGTAGTTCCAACTTAAGTAAAGGGAGGGTGCAAGGTGAGTAACATAAATGAATGGTTTTCTTTAAAGGATAAAACAGCCCTTGTTACAGGGGCAAGGACAGGTATTGGGCAAGCGATCGCGATTGGCTTAGCGAAAGCAGGAGCCGAGGTGGTTCTTGTCGGTCACCGGGATAATATGCAAGAGACCGAGTCGAAAATAGAACAGTTCGATGGTAGATATGAAACACACTTAATGGATTTGTCCAAGGTGGAGGAAGTAAAAGGGAAGTGTGAGGAGATACTTTCCTCCCATAGCATTGATATAGTCGTGAACAATGCGGGTGTCATCAGAAGGGAACCAGCTGCTACGCATTCTTTAAAGGATTGGCAGGCGGTATTGGATACCAATATCAATTCCGTATTTCTTCTCTGTCAAGCATTTGCAAAGCCGATGCTGGAGCGAAAAAATGGAAAGATCATTAATATTGCCTCCCTCTTATCGTTTCAGGGGGGAATTACCGTACCTGGATATGCCGCAAGTAAACATGCCATTGCCGGGTTGACAAAAGCATTGGCAAATGAGTGGGCGTCCTCGGGGATACAGGTAAATGCGATAGCACCTGGATATATTGCAACCAATAACACAGAAGCACTTAGAAATAACGAGGAACGAAATGCCTCCATCCTTTCCAGGATCCCAGCTCAACGTTGGGGGAAGCCGGATGATTTAGTCGGTGCGGCAATTTTCCTGGCGTCAGATGCTTCTGATTATGTGAATGGGCATGTACTGACAGTAGATGGCGGATGGATGGCAAGGTAAAAATAAATTTTAATCAAAAGGAGAGATGAGGAATGGAAGTAAGATATGCAGGTAGTCCAATAGAAGCAAAAACGTATACAACGGAGCGTCTAAGAGAGGAATTCTTAATAGAATCATTGTTTGTACAAGGAGAACTCAATATGGTCTATTCCCATTATGATCGTGTCGTAATGGGAGGAGCAATTCCAACGAACGCACCATTGAAGCTGGAAGGAAGCCAAACGCTTCAAACGGAATATTTTCTGGAACGAAGAGAAGTGGGCATCATCAATATAGGGGCAAAAGGAAAAGTCGTGGTGAATGGCGAGGAGTATGAATTAAATAAGCGTGACTGTCTATATATCGGACTTGGGAAAGAAGAGGTGACTTTTCATAGTTCAGATAGCCTCGAACCTGCGAAATTCTACATTGTATCATCTTTGGCGCACAAGGAATATCCTACCCGGATATTACCAATTGAAGAAGCGGAGCCGGTAAGACTAGGTTCTGACAGTGAATCTAATAAAAGGACTATTTATAAATATATCCATGAAGAAGGAATACAAAGCTGTCAATTAATGATGGGGATGACATTGCTTGAGCCGAATAATATGTGGAATACGATGCCGGCACATATCCATGACCGCCGTATGGAGGTATATCTATATTTTGATATGGATGAGGATTCTAGGGTCTTTCATTTAATGGGTGAACCAAGTGAAACGCGTCACCTTGTGGTGAAAAATGAACAGGCAGTCATATCTCCTCCATGGTCCATCCATTCTGGTATGGGTACGAACAATTATACGTTCATCTGGGCAATGGCAGGCGAAAACTATACCTTCAAAGATATGGAATTTGTCAAAATGGAGGACTTAAAATAATTGCCTGAAAAGGAGATCGAGAAGCATGCTCTCGATCTCTACTACTATCCAAATTGATTGAAATAGGAAGGGGTAGGCGAATGGATGTTGTGACAATTGGAGAAACGATGGTGCTTTTCACACCAGACTCTTCTCCACTGATGAGGTACTCCCATACATTCTCCAGGAAATTTGGCGGAGCGGAATCCAATGTAGCAATCGGGCTTGCAAGGCTGGGGCATCATTGTGGTTGGATCAGTAAAGTGGGAAATGATGAATTCGGAAAAGCGATGGTAGGCTTTATCCGCGGGGAAGGTGTGGATGTGAGTCAGGTCACCTATAGCGATGAGGCTTCTACAGGATTATATTTTAAAGAAGTTCGCCGCGCAAGCGATGTAAGAGTGGAGTACTACAGAAAAGGTTCGGCAGCTAGTACCCTGTTGCCAAAGGAAATAGATCCATCCTATATTGCTTCTGCTAAATACCTTCATCTAACAGGTATTACGCCTGCATTGAGTGATTCTTGTTATGAAACGGTGAAAAAGACGATTGAAATGGCCAAACAGCATGGAGTGAAAGTTGTCTTTGATCCGAATCTTCGCAGAAAGCTTTGGTCAGAAGAGAAAGCAAGAAGGGTGTTGTTGGAGCTTTCCTCCCTTTCTGATATTATTCTGCCAGGTTTAGATGAGGGGAAATTCATTTTCGGCGTAGATGATCCAGAGAGACTCGGGAAGTTATTCCTTCAAAAAGGCAATGAACTTGTCATTTTAAAGGTTGGTGCAAAAGGTGCGTATTATTTTACCGAAAAAGAGAGCGTTCTCATCCCAGGGTACCCTGTGGAAGAAGTGATTGATCCAGTCGGTGCTGGGGATGGATTTGCTGCGGGGGTGTTGTCTGGCCTATTGGATGGACTTTCTGTGGGGGATTCGGTAGCAAGAGGTAATGCTGTCGGAGCGATGGCGACATTGGTACAGGGTGATTATGAAGGGTTACCGGAAAAGGGAGAAATGGAAAGATTCACACAACAAACTGTCCTAGAGGATGTCCGTCGATAAAAAAGTAGGAGGTCAGTATGAAACAGGATTACATTGCCATACACAAAGAAGACAATGTGTTAATCACATTAAAAGAATTTAAAGCCGGGGAACAGGTGGAAGTCTCGGAGGAATTAATTACCTTGAGGGAAGATGTGCCTAAAGGGCATAAAATCGCTACAAGGGGCATCCAAGCCGGGGAACATATTGTGAAATACGGCTATCCAATCGGTCATGCCAGTGAAAATATTGAAGCAGGTATGTGGGTTCATACACATAATACAAAGACAAATCTTTCTGGAACTTTGGAGTATGAATATGCTCCTGCAAAAGGGGAATTGGAGAATGCTTATGTGAAGGAGAGAACGTTCCAAGGATATGTCAGGGCAAATGGAGAGGTTGGTATACGCAATGAGATTTGGATCATCAATACGGTAGGTTGCATTAATAAAACGGCTGAACTGTTGGCCAAAATGGGAGATACCCATCTTAAGGATGAGGGAATTGAGGGTTTTTATCATTATGCACACCTATTTGGTTGTTCCCAATTAGGGGATGATTTGCACAATACTCAAAAAATATTAAGTAACCTCGTTCATCATCCCAATGCCGGGGGTGTATTGGTACTTGGTCTGGGGTGTGAAAACAACCACCTTGCCGAATTCAAAAGAGTACTTGGAGATGTCGATTTGAACAGGGTGAAGTTCCTTGGGGTTCAAGATGCCGAGGATGAAATGGAAGAAGGATTTGCCCTGCTTGAAGAGCTTGCAGCCTATGCCAAAAGCTTCAAAAGACAGCCTGTACCTGTTTCCAAATTAAAGGTAGGGTTGAAATGTGGTGGATCTGACGGATTTTCAGGAATTACCGGGAATCCTCTGGTTGGGGCTTTCTCTGATAAATTGATCTCCTATGGAGGCACAACAATCTTGACCGAAGTGCCCGAGATGTTCGGAGCCGAAACTATTCTGATGGAGAGAGCAAAAGACGAAGAAGTTTTTAACAAAATAGTAGAATTGGTCAATGATTTCAAAGAGTACTTCCTAAAGCATGATCAGGTTGTCTATGAAAACCCTTCACCAGGAAATAAGGCAGGTGGCATTACCACCCTTGAGGAGAAATCACTAGGGTGTGTACAAAAAGGTGGATTTGCAACCATCGAGGACGTCCATCCATACGGGGGTAGAGTAACAAAGCCGGGATTGAATTTATTGCAGGGTCCAGGAAACGACCTTGTGTCTGTTACAGCATTATCAGCTGCGGGGGCGCATGTCGTATTGTTTACTACTGGAAGGGGAACACCGTTTGGCGGCCCTGTACCGACGGTGAAAATCTCCACAAATTCAGACCTTTACGAGAAAAAACGAAATTGGATTGATTTTAATGCCGGGGAGCTTGTTCAAGGTAAAGACATGGGATATCTAACAGACGAATTATTTGATTATGTAGTAGACCTGGCTTCTGGAGTTGAGCGTACCCATAATGAAAAAAACGGTTTCAAGGAGATTTCCATCTTTAAAGACGGCGTCATTTTATAAAGGAGGGATGAAGATGAAGCAAATCAGTTTGGGGAGAGCGCTACATCCAAAAGATCTGAATTCTATCGTTACGGATGAAAGGAAGGGACACTTGCCTGAAAAAATCATTCAATTCGGGGAAGGGAATTTCCTTCGCGGATTTATCGATTGGATGGTCCATGAGATGAACAAACAAGGGGTGTTTAACGGAAAGGTGGTTGCGATCCAGCCGACTCCTCATGGAAAGGTCGTACCAAAGTTAAATGCCCAAGATGGATTATATACGCTAACCCTCAGAGGAGTGGTCAATGGAGAGAAAGTGGATAAGCATGAAATCATCTCTTCTATCTCCAGGGGGATCAATCCATATTCCGACTGGCAGAAAGTATTGAAAGTGGCTGAATCCAAAGAGATTGAATTTGTATTCTCCAACACTACGGAAGCTGGACTTACTTATTTGGAAGAATCCTACGATGGAGAGACTTCCCCTCTTTCTTTTCCAGGTAAATTAGCTGCATTTCTGAAGCATCGTTATGAAGTGATGGGCGAAGTGGAAGGATCAGGACTTACCATCATTCCTTGTGAGCTTGTAGAAAGTAATGGGGATGTCCTGAAGAGTTTAGTGCTCCGATATGCTGCAGAGTGGGGATTCTCAAAAAAGTGTGTGGAATGGATAGAAGGGCAGAATAGATTTTGCAACACACTTGTAGATCGTATCGTAACCGGTTACCCGCGGGACAATGCAGATGAGTTTCGTGAAAAGCTCGGTTATGAAGATGTCTTGATGACCGTAGGGGAACCATACCACCTTTTCGCCATCGAGGCAGGGGAAAACATAGCGGCTCGCCTGCCCTTTACACAAGCAGGATTGAATGTGAAGTGGGGGGATGTGACCCCACATCGGAATATGAAGGTGAGGCTTTTAAACGGTCCGCACACCATGATGTTTGCAGTATGCTATCTTGCTGGAACGGATACGGTTTTGGAAGCGATGACAGATACCGATTTAAGAGAATTCGTCGAGAAAGGACTCTATCAAGAGATTCTCCCTTTTGTTCAAATGGAGGAAGGGGAGAAACGGGAATTTGCTGATTCCGTGGTAGAAAGGTTTCTAAATCCTTTTACAAAGCATTACCTTCATGATATAGGGATGAATGCGGTTTATAAATTCAAATCAAGGCTTATCCCTTCCCTACTAGATTTTGTTAAGGACCGGAACGAGCTTCCTGCTGCCATTACATATTCATTGGCTGCCTTGATTTTTTACTATAAACCATTCAGGGTAGAGGGAGATTTTCTAATCGGGAAAAGGGGAGAAACGGAGTATGTCATTCGTGACAATCAAGCAGTTCTTTCCCTATTTAAAACCAAATGGGATCAGCTTCTTGAAGAAGAGGTGGAATTAAAGGAATTCATCTCCTCTATCTTGAAAAATAGCAATCTGTGGGGGATGGATTTGCGCAAGCTTCCTCGTTTAGAAGATGAGGTATCCTTCCATCTTGGTCAAATGCTAACTGTAGGGATGAAGCAAAGTAACAAACAGCTTCTGCAAAAAATAAAGAAATAGGAGGAAATGAAGATGAAAATCACAAATTATGATTCCCTGGTAGAAACAGTAAAAGAGGTAGTGCAAAATCAACGCGTAACAGATATGCATACACACCTTTATTCCCCTAACTTTGGTGACATCCTATTATGGGATATTGATGAGCTATTAACCTATCATTATCTTGTTGCAGAAGTAATGCGTTGGTCAGATCTTTCTGTAGAAGAATTCTGGAAGCTTTCCAAGCAAGAACAAGCTGATCACATCTGGCAGAAGTTGTTTGTGGAACATTCCCCTGTCAGTGAAGCGTGCCGCGGTGTCCTGACATGCCTGAAAGGGTTTGGTCTGGATCCTTCAACAAGAAGCTTAGAGAGTTATAGGGAATATTTTGCATCCAAAACAAGTGAACAGCATGTGGATAAAGTATTAGAATTAGCTAAAGTTGATCATGTGGTAATGACTAATGACCCATTTGATGATATAGAACGGGAAGTCTGGTTAAGTGGAGTTAAACCGAACGAACGTTTTCATGCGGCCTTAAGGATTGATCCATTGCTAAATGACTATACAAATGCAAAAAAACGCCTAGTGGAATGGGGCTACAAGGTAGAAGAAGAATGGAATGAACAGTCAGTAAATGAAGTGAAACGCTTTTTGTCTGATTGGATGGACAGAATGAATCCACTATATATGGCTGTTTCTCTGCCGCCATCTTTTGCGTTCCCTGAGGATTCCGATCGGGGTAGGATCATCAAGGATTGTATCCTGCCATTGTGTGAGCAGGCGGGTATTCCATTTGCCATGATGATCGGCGTTAAGAAAAGAGTAAATCCATCCCTTGGTGATGCAGGCGACTATGTCGGCAAAGCGGGAATGGAAGGGGTGGAATATCTGTTAGCAAATTATCCGAACAACAAATTCTTCTGTACGATGCTTGCACGTGAAAATCAACATGAGCTGGTAGTGCTTGCTAGGAAGTTCCGCAATTTAATGGTGTTTGGTTGCTGGTGGTTCACCAATAATCCGGTACTGATCAATGAGATGACTCGCATGCGTTTGGAGATGCTTGGTACAAGTATGATTCCGCAACACTCAGATGCACGTGTGCTGGATCAATTAATCTATAAATGGGATCATTCTAAAGAAATCATTGCCACTATATTAATTGAGAAATACAATGATTTGCTAAAAACAGGCTGGGAGCTAGAACGGTCTGAAATAGAGCGGGATGTTGCGGACATGTTTTACAATAACTTCTGGGAATTTATAGGGAAGAAGGAGCTGGCACTCACAAAATAAAATCTTGACTGCACGATATAAAGGAGGGTCATGATGAGTCTAGTGAAAGAAATACAAGATATCGGTGTGGTAGCGGTAATACGGGGGGCCGATGAATCAAACATCCTCACAATCGCAAAATCACTTCAAGCGGGTGGTGTAACCGCACTTGAAATTACAATGGAAACCCCAAAGGTTTTATCATTGATTGAAAAGGTCGCATCGGAAATGCCGGATGTGATGGTAGGTGCTGGAACGGTATTAGATCCTGAAACAGCTAGGGCTGCCATCATGGCTGGCTCCAAATTCATCTTCTCCCCTACAGTGAGTATAGACACGATTAGAATGACAAAGCGTTATGGTGCAGTAAGCATCCCTGGTGCCATGACCCCGACAGAGATTTTAACGGCATATGAACAAGGAGCAGATATGATCAAGGTGTTTCCAGCAAACATTGTTGGCCCTGGTTACTTTAAAGATATTCGTGGTCCGCTTCCACATATCCCGCTTATGGCGACAGGAGGGATATCCTTGGATAATGTTGGCGACTTTATTCGTGCAGGGGCGGTAGCGGTAGGGGCCGGAAGTACCCTGATCAATACGAAAGTAGAATTGACGGAGGATCATTGTCGTCACGTAACAGAAACTGCGACCAGCTTTATCCGCCGGGTGGAGCAAGCAAGAGGGGGACATTATGAAAAAGTGTAAATTCTATCTTGCGGGTGACTCCACGATGAGCGACTATCAAGAGGATGTTGCTCCCAGAGCGGGGTGGGGGCAGGTGTTATACAAACACTTGCCTCCATCCATAGAGGTGGTGAATAAAGCGGCAAGTGGGAGAAGTTCCAAAAGCTTTATCGCAGAAGGAAGATTGGAAGAGATAGCTACTCAAATAGCGGAAGGGGACTATCTTTTCATTCAATTCGGTCACAATGACCAAAAAGAAGACGAAGAGCGTCGGACCTTACCTTTTACCACCTACCAGTCTTATTTGCTTGAGTACATCGAAATTGCATTACGTAAGGGGGCTACACCGATCCTCATCACCCCTGTGCAAAGGAGAAGTTTTGACAAACAAGGGGAATTTTATGAAACACATGGTGATTATCCACAAGCAATGAAGGATCTAGCCTTAGATAAGAATGTTAAGCTGGTGGATTTATCCACAATATCCAAAGACTTATTCACTAGCTTGGGTAGCGAGGAAACGAAAAAATTATTTCTTTGGCTTAAAGCCTCCGAGCATCCTAACTATCCAGATGGAGTGAAAGATGACACCCATTTTTCCAAGCATGGGGCCGAAGTGGTGGCAGAACTGGTTGCAAAGGCAATTCCTGTCTCTGATATATTAAAGTAAGATTATAATCTCCTTAGACGATCGGTAAAAGTTGCCGATTGTCTTTTTTAAAGGATATGGATTTAAGTCCGTTGAATTCTTTTTCTTGTTCCTCGAAATTCTATCTACTCTCTGAAATTCCCACAATGTAAAGATTCTTCGCTGTCGGTTTTCCAAATCTTTTATAGGATATGATAAGATTTAAGAAGAAACGGATTATCAAACTAGAGGGAGGCACATCGATGAACAAACAACTCATCGTCTACTCAGCACCAGGATGCAGGGACTGTGAACTCGTAAAGGAGTTCCTTAAAGAAAATCAGGTAACTTTTGAGGTCAGAGACCTACTGGCAAACAGAGAATACCAACAGGAAGTGGAGAAGTTCGGCTTCATGGGAATACCTGTGACAGCTGTGGGTGACCAGGCAGTAAAAGGGTTTAACCCAGGTGAACTAAATAGGCTGATAGATCTTGTAAAGTGAAGGTCGAGTCAGAATAGAGGAGCAAAATGATTGATAGAGCATAACAATCCGGCATTTATATATACTTACGCATATAGCAAGGAAGAGCAATCCCTTTGCCATTTGGAGATGCGTTCTTTCTTTGGCAAAGATACAGACGATAACATTATCAAAAGCTCCAAAAATATCGATCCAAGCAGAAGTCCCTTTATCCGTGAAAGAATAGATGTGGTCTATGAAGGGGAAACATTGCAGGATATTTTGGATCAAGTGAAGGAAATAAAGATGGGGGACCAAACTTTCAAGGTCATTTTTTCAAAAATAAATGACCGGAAAGCTCCTTATACCATTGAATATCAGGAGCGTCGAGAGATTGAACGTGCTGTGGGATGGGTTATTGAAGGGGAAGCTGATGTCCATCATCCTGATCATATCTTTGGGATGGCTACAGTCGACAACCGCTGGTATTTCGGTCATTACAGGAAGAGCGAGGCAGTTTGGCTCAAGCATACGAAGAAACCGAGGGAGTATTCAACAGCCTTGAGCACCCGAGTGGCAAGGGCTGTAGCAAATATCGCCGTTCCGGATTCTCAAGGAGTCACGTCCATTGATCCATGTTGTGGGATTGGAACAGTACTTGTGGAAGCTTTATCTATGGGTATTAATATGGAAGGAAGAGACATTAATCCATTGGTGGTACAAGGTTCAAGGGAGAATATTGAACATTTTCATCTCCAGGGTACGGTTACGCTAGGACCTATCTCGGATGTAATGGAATGCTATGATGTGGCAGTCATCGATATGCCCTATAACCTTTATACCCACGCCACACCTGGAGATCAATTATCCATTTTGAAGCATGCACGCCGATTTGCAAAAAAAGTTGTCGTTATTACGATAGAGACGATGGATACTATGGTGGAAGAAGCCGGGTTCTGTATAACGGATCGCTGTGAGACGCAAAAGGGATACTTTACCAGAGAGATATTGGTTTGTGAATAATGGAAAAAGAGACCGGGGCATAGTGGTGCGCCCGGTCTCTTTTTGCTTAGAATCCTATTTTTGACCAATCAAATAGTTCCCCAGGATCGCTTTTACGGACGGGGGCGTATTCGTTGTGACCGATGATATGCTCTCGGTCATTTTTTATGCCTGGGTTTCGAGATAAAATATCGTCCAATAGTTTTTTTAAAGCGGTATATTGCTCTTCGGTGTACCCCACATCCAACGTATCGATAGACTCATAGATCTCTTCAGGTATTGTCGCCATCATCTCTTCTTTTGAGCCAATTGCCAGTAGTTCGATTCCAATCGAATAATCGTTGAAGCCGTTCCCATATTCCTGATAGTTTAAGTGACGCCCTTTTCCGGCGTGAAAGGCCGCACGTCCTTCCGGTACCAAAAGGTAGATTTCGCCTTCCCTGTCTATCATATAATGAGCAGACACCTCGTACTCTTCAAAAAGTGCATATACCTCTTCCATATTATAGGGGGATTGAGGTGAACGCAGCGCATTATTGGTAAAATGAAGCATGACGTGAGTGATCGGGGCACCTCTTACCCTTGAGTTTTTTTTGGGAAGTAGCCATTCTTTCATTTCTAAGTTTGATGGTTTGGGTGGGATCACTACCATAGACTCTGTAGTTGGATGTACCTTTTCATGTTGTTCTTCTGTTTGAACTGGCGTGTTTGAGCATCCTATTAATAAAAATAATACGATAGGTATAAAGGTAGTTTTTAACATCGTGTCTCCTCTTTATGTCGCTTCTATTATTTTAATTCTTCTCAGGAAGGGGAAATCCTCTTTTTTTGTCGGCTCTTTTCCCCGCCGTACTTAAGATACTAATTGCACCTTATAGAGTATGAAAGCAGTAAAAAGTCCAATTGCCGACTTTTTACAACTAAATAGCAACAATCTTTGAGAAAAGAGACTTTTCCGTTTAATTGATTGGGGATGGGGTATTCAACAATAATAAATTGAAAAAGGAGGAGTATGAGATGCCCTATGATTCTCTAAAAGATTTGCCGGATGGAGTCAGGGATAATCTCCCTAAACATGCGCAGGAAATCTACAAGGAAGCATTCAATTCTGCCTCAGATCAGTATGATAAAGAGGAAACAGCACATAAAGTTGCATGGAGTGCGGTGAAGGAGAAATATGAGAAAAATGATAAAGATAATTGGGTGAAGAAATAGATCTGGTTGGCTACCAGGTCTTTTTTTAAGGCTCATTTCTCAAAGATTGTTGATATCCAATAGTAAAAAGTAGGCAGTTGGACTTTTTACTGTTTAGATACATTGGACGACAATAAGGGATTCATAAGTACGTAAAAGGAACAAAGTTTACAAAAAGAACCTTTTTATGGAGTAAAATATCATTCTAAATTTTCTGAATAGTATAAAAGTCGCATATGACCCCGACAAAATACTACTTTAACAGGACTTATGTGGTATAGACATCTATACGTTTTATTCCATAAACTAGAATAGTAGATAAATGAAAGCCTTTACAAAAAATAATGACAAAATGTTAGGAGGAACTATGAAAAAGAAGACGGTTTCCATCGCGTTAACAGCTGTATTAACTACCTCACTATTAGGAGGACCATTAAACACTACCATTTTTGCAGAAGGAGGAAAGAGCAAGACGGAAATGAAAGACTCAAAGATTAATAGCTCAGCGGTACATCCTGTCTTTACCTGGAACAATCCTGCTCCTTCCTCCCCGGTGCTTCATCCAGGTTCCGCAAAAGGTGCTGGCATGGTACAAGCTACCTTGGATAAAATCGATCCGTTGATGGAAGAGATGATCCAAGATCGTGTCATGCCGGGTGCAGTAGCGCTGGTTGCCAGAAGTGGCCACATCGTGAAGCATGAAGCGTATGGAGATGCTTATCGCTATACGGATAATCAATTCACAGAATCAGATTCCCCTGTTGCGATGGAGAAAGACACCATTTTTGACCTTGCATCCATCAGCAAGATTTTCACCACCACAGCTGCCATGATTTTGTATGAACAGGGTTTATTTGAATTGGATGACACTGTAGCCTCACACCTTCCTGAATTTGCAGCAAACGGAAAGGAAGAGGTTACGATTGAACAACTTATGACACATACATCCGGTTTTACAGCATGGGTTCCTTTATATTCCCAGGGAGAAAGCAGAGAGGATAGATTAGATATTGTCCTTCATCACCGATTGGCGAATGCACCAGGATCAACCTATACATACAGTGATTTAAACATGATAACATTGGGGATCCTCATTGAAAGGTTGTCGGGTCAACGTTTAGATGAGTTTGTAAGAGAACACTTAACAGAACCACTTGGCATGGATGAAACGATGTACAATCCACCAGCTTCCTTGAAGCACAGGATTGCAGCGACCGAATATCAGCCTGCAATCGGACGAGGTCTGGTATGGGGAGAAGTACATGATGAAAATGCCTGGTCATTGGACGGTGTGGCTGGACACGCAGGTGTCTTTTCCACAGCGGAAGATCTTGCGAAGCTTGCACATATGTTCATTAAAGAGGGACGGTATGGCGGGGAGCAAATTTTGCAGCCGGAAACAATCAAACTTCTTACAGAAAATAAAATTCCAGAGTTCCCTGGCAATGACCATGGACTCGGCTGGGAATTGAACCAGGGCTGGTTTATGGATGCCTTATCAAATGAAGGTTCACTTGGGCATACTGGTTACACAGGAACTTCCATCGTCATCAATCAGGAGAATGATACGATCGCCATCCTTCTCACAAACAGGGTTCATCCTTCAAGGACAACGGTGACCACCAATATTGTACGAAGACCTTTTGCCAGACTTGTGGCAGACTCCATCCCAGTGAAGATGGACCGAAAGGAGGAGGCCTGGTTCTCCGGTTATGGTGACAGACTACAACGGAGCCTAGTTGCAGAAGTAAATTTAAACGATGCCGCCACACTATCTTTTGATACGTGGTACCATATCGAGAATCAATCCGATTACGGCCAAGTACAAGTATCAAAGGATGGCGAGACTTGGACAGACGCACTTCCATCCCTGACAGGAGCCCAAGAGGAATGGACGCAAACAGAAGTGCACATTCCAGCAGATACAAAATTCATTCAATTTCTATATAAAACAGACGCCACCGTTAATGGTCGCGGCTGGTATGTAAAGGATCTCAAGTTGCTTTCGCAAAATGGAGAAAAGCTGCAAGCAGACTTCACTGGAGAAGGATGGTTACAGCGAAATCATTAAAAAGTACTGGAGGTAACAAGAATGAAGAAGACCTTGAAGATTTTTGGTTTATCGGTACTAGTCCTGGCAATTATCATTTCTGGGATCCCAATGAAAACCGTGAAAGCTGAAAAGGAAATGAAAGATTTAGTTCTTTATCAAAATGCCCCCCAAGTCGAATGGAATGGTGTCGGGGAAGAGTTCCAATTACGAGCATTGAAGGTAATGGAAGAAGGGCACTTTCTATTTACTAACGAGAACTTAAGTTGGAATTCATCCAATAAGAACGTCGCAAAAGTAGATGAAGATGGAAACGTAACACTTACAGGGAAGCGAGGAAGAACGTTCATAACAGTGACGGATGGGACATATTCCGACCGAATTGCTGTCGATTTCAAAGTATCCCCTGAAGATAAAGGAAAGAAAGAACCAAAGGCTTCCCTTGTAAAGGAAACTGGAGAACGTTATGACCTGGTTGGACACGCTATAAGCAAAATGACCATTGAAGAAAAAATTGGACAAATGCTGATGCCAGACTTCAGAAATTGGAAGGGGCAAAACGTAACGAAAATGCTTCCGGAAATTGAACAGCTCGTAAAAGACTATCATCTTGGGGGTGTGATTCTTTTCCGTGAAAATGTGGTTACTACTGAACAAACGACAAGACTTGTTTCAGACTATCAGGAAGCCTCAGAAAAATATGGCCTTCTTATGACCATTGACCAGGAAGGCGGAATTGTAACAAGGCTTCAATCTGGTACAGATATGCCTGGGAACATGGCTCTTGGAGCTACAAGGTCTCCGGAAATCGCCCACAATGTCGGGAAGGCAATCGGGGAGGAGCTTCACTCTCTTGGTATCAATATGAACTTTGCACCCGTTATGGATGTTAATAATAATCCGGACAACCCGGTAATCGGTGTTCGCTCCTTTGGGGAAGACCCTGAATTAGTGGCACAAATGGGGGTTGCCTATACAGAAGGACTTCAATCTACAGGTGTGGCGGCAACGGCAAAGCACTTCCCTGGACATGGAGATACAGCGGTGGATTCCCACTTAGGTCTTCCCGAAGTCCCGCATGATAAGGAACGTTTGATGGAAGTGGAGCTTTATCCGTTCCAACAAGGAATGGAGGCAGGCATTGATGCCATCATGACGGCTCATGTTACCTTCCCGAAAATTGATGGATCAAAAGCCATCTCCAGAAAAACGGGAGAAGAGATTGCGATCCCTGCTACTCTTTCCCATACCGTGTTAACGGAATTAATGCGAAACGAGATGGGATATGAGGGAGTCATCACAACCGATGCGATGAACATGGCTGCCATCGCCGATCACTTCGGTCCTGTGGATGCAGCTGTCAGAGCGGTCCAAGCTGGAACGGATATCGTCCTTATGCCGGTAGGTCTTAGTGAAGTAAGGCAGGGGCTATTGCAAGCTGTAGATAATGGTGACCTGACAGTGGAAAGAATTGAAGCTTCTGTAGAGAGGCTCCTATCACTGAAAATCAAGCGTGGAGTAATTAAAGAGGAAACACCAAAGCCGATCGAAGAAAAAATCGCGAACGCCCAAGCTGTTGTAGGTTCTGCTGAACACAAGCAAATAGAAAGAGAAGCGGCAGAACGCTCCATCACACTTGTGAAAAACGACCAGGCGCTTCCATTAAATCCAAGCGCGGAAGAAAATATTGTGGTTGTGGGGAGAACAAATCTTGCGGATTTAAGTCAAGCCATTAAGCAACAACATGAAAATACAACAGTTGTGGAAGTTGCAGCAAATTTCCTTTTAACAGAAGCACAACTAGAACAGGTAAGGAATGCGACAGCGGTTATTGTGGGAACTAGTACATTTAATGTTTCTGGAAGATCTCCAGGAAATGCACAAATGCAGCTTGTTCAAACGTTAGCAGCTGAAACGGAAGCACCTGTCATTGCTGTGGGTATCCGTAATCCTTATGACATCATGGCCTACAATCAAGTGGATGCTTATCTTGCACAATACGGTTTCAGACCGGCGAGCTTTGAGGCCACTGCAGCTACAATCTTTGGAGCGAATGCGCCAGGAGGAAAACTTCCGGTTACGATTCCAGGATTTGATGGCGGTGTGTTATACGAATATGGCCATGGGCTGACTTATTAAGTTTATTCTCTGTTAGAGAATATCTTATATTTCGGTCGATTCTACAGCTGTTGATTGAAGGGCGAAGACTCCGGGGGATAGCGACAATCTTGAGACTCCGCAGGGCGTAGCCCGAGGAGGCTCAAGGTCGCCATCTGTATAAGCGAAGCCGTTTGCGGAAATCAACAGCGGTGTCTAACAAGACCTAAGATAAAAAAACGGGAGGGGAAAAGATTGAAAAAATGGCTGATCACTTTATTGACAACGGTATTGGTTCTATCATCATTGTCCGCGGTATTTGCCGATAATGGAAATGGAAAAAGCAATGGTAAGGGTAAAGGGAAGGGAAAGAAATTTGAGCTTGGAGTAGAAGTCCTTCTAAATGAAGAAAAGCACCTCATTGAAGGGAAACGTGTGGGCCTCATCACAAACCCGACTGGAGTAGATCAGGAGCTGAACAGTATTGTGGATACGCTTCATAATGATCCTGATACAGAATTAACGGCCCTTTATGGACCGGAACATGGAGTGCGTGGGGATGCCCAAGCAGGACAATATGTGGACTTCTATATTGATGAAAAAACAGGACTTCCAGTATACAGCTTATATGGGCCGACAAGAAAGCCATCACCGGAAATGTTAGAGGATATCGATGTGTTGCTATTTGACATTCAAGATGTCGGGACACGCTTCTACACA
This sequence comes from Sutcliffiella horikoshii, assembly GCF_021991925.1. Taxonomy (GTDB): domain Bacteria; phylum Bacillota; class Bacilli; order Bacillales; family Bacillaceae_I; genus Sutcliffiella_A; species Sutcliffiella_A horikoshii_F. Next base: position 845,669 of record NZ_RXZI01000002.1, read on the forward strand.
TATATCTACACCATGGCATATGCAATGGAAGCTGCACAGGAAAACGACATTCCTTTCGTTGTCTTGGATAGACCGAATCCACTAAGCGGGTTAAAAGTAGAAGGACCAGTGCTTGATATGAAATATGCATCCTTTGTGGGGAACTATGCCATTCCATTGAGACACGGAATGACAGTGGGAGAACTAGCGAAATTGTTCAATGAAGAATTCGAAATCGGAGCAGATTTAACAGTAGTAGAAATGAATGGTTGGAAAAGAAACATGTACTACGATGATACGCCGCTTGAATTCGTTATGCCTTCACCAAACATGCCGACACTTGATACGGCACTAGTGTATCCTGGTGGAGCCCTTATTGAAGGGACGAACGTATCCGAAGGCCGCGGGACGACAAAGCCGTTTGAATTGATTGGTGCACCATTCATGAATGCCGACGATGTTGCCAGAGCATTAAATGATTTGAATTTATCTGGAGTAACCTTCAGAGCAGCTTCCTTCACCCCAACATTTTCAAAACATGCAGGAAAACTGTCACATGGAATTCAAATCCATATCACAGATAGAGACACGTTTAAACCTGTAGAAACAGGATTGCATATTGTAAAAACAATTCATGATATGTATCCGGAAGATTTTCAGTTCCGTGCAGAAAATAGCGCGGGTATCTCTTTCTTTGACAACCTGATCGGAAACAGCTGGATTCGTAAAGGAATCGAAGAAGGAAGATCTGTGGAAGACTTAGTCTCCCAATGGCAGGGTGACTTGAGCGAATTCAATAACGTTAGAAAGCAATACCTAATCTATAAATAATAGCTGGAAGGAACTTGAGGCCGAATAAGCCTCGAGTTCTTTTCCCTTAATTAAAAAGTAACCTAGCTGTCGATTGGAGCAAATGGCGAAGACTCCTGCGGGGGAGTAGCGGCAATGTTGAGATCCGCAAGCGTTGTGAGGAGGCTCAACGTCGCCCCGCGGAAAGCGAAGCCATTTGCGGAAATCAACAGCGGAGCTCAATAAAATCAAAAAATAGATAACTAGACCACTAGGCATGTACTAATGTTGTTAGCGATTACATAAGTTTTATTAAACCATAAGAAAAGAGGTGCTTGTTCATGTTAGGTTTTTTACAGAAAATCGGTAAATCCCTGATGCTTCCGATCGCAATTATGCCTGCTGCTGCCTTGCTACTACGTTTAGGGCAAGAGGACTTATTAAATATCCCTTTCATATCCGCAGCAGGAAATGCTGTATTTGGAAATCTTGCATTATTATTTGCCATCGGAGTTGCCATCGGGTTTTCAAGGGATGGTAGTGGGGCAGCGGCACTTGCTGGAGCAGTTGGTTACTTCGTACTGACCAATGGCGCGGCAGCCATCAATGAATCTATCAATATGGGAGTGCTTGGAGGAATCATCTCAGGGATTATAGCGGGTCTCCTCTATAATAAATACTATAATATCAAACTTCCGGACTGGCTTGGGTTCTTTGGTGGTAGGCGCTTTGTACCGATCATCACCTCTCTTGCCATGTTACTTCTTGCCTTTTTATTCGGGTATCTATGGCCACCAGTTCAATCGTTCATCGATGGTATCGGGGAATGGATCATTGGTGCAGGGGCTACGGGAGTAGGGATTTTTGGTTTCTTAAACAGATTGTTGATTCCACTAGGGCTTCACCATATCCTAAATACCATTGTATGGTTTGAGTTTGGCTCCTTTACTAATGCAGCTGGAGAGGTGGTCAAAGGAGATCTATGGCGATTCCTTGCAGGTGATGCATCTGCAGGTATCTTTATGGCCGGCTTCTTCCTTATCATGATGTTCGGACTGCCAGGGGCAGCCCTTGCAATGATAGCAGCAGCCAAAAAAGAACGGAGAAAGGCAATGGCCGGTGCCCTGATCGGATTGGCTTTTACTTCTTTCTTAACAGGGATTACGGAGCCAATCGAGTTTTCATTCATGTTCCTATCTCCAATTCTCTACCTGATACACGCCTTCCTGACAGGAACAGCCATGTCAGTCGCCTACTTGCTTGATATCCATCACGGATTCGGTTTCTCGGCAGGTGCCATTGACTATCTATTAAACTTTGGAATTGCCCAAAAGCCTATTCTTCTTGCAGGTGTAGGTCTGGTGTACGGAGGATTGTATTTCGTTATCTTCTACTTCCTGATCAAGAAGCTTGATCTGAAGACGCCTGGACGCGAAGATGAAGTAGCAGGAGAATTCACACAAAGTGCTGATAAAGGAAACTACGCGGAACTAGCAGATGGCTATCTGGCGGCACTTGGAGGAAAAGAAAATGTCTTGGAGATCGATAATTGTGTCACAAGACTTCGACTGAAAGTGAACGACACTTCAGTTATAGATGAAGCAAAGCTGAAAGAGCTTGGGGCAAAAGGAATCGTCAAACTGAGCAAAACAAACATGCAGGTCATCGTCGGAACAGATGTAGAGTTCCTTGGAGATGAGCTGAGGAAGAAGTAAAGGGAAGTTTTTCCTTGATAACTTTATATGCTTGTTGAAAATACCTAGACGGGGATATCTCGTTTAGGTATTTTTATGTTACTGATGGATTACATATAATTTTATTTTCCTCCTCTATTTTCTGTTAATATAGTAGAAATGAAACTCCGGGAGGATTTACATATGTTGAAGAAATTGAGATTGAGGCCTCTCATTATATTATTGGTATGTCTGGTAGTCGTGCTATCCCTTTTAATAACGGATATCTTGATAAGCCAGCACGTAACGAAAACGATCAAGGAAGACCAAGAAGAGAAAGCCAAGACAATTGCAAGGATTGTTGCGAAGGATGATAAAGTTAGACAGGGATTGATAGTGGAAGAAAAAACGCCAGATATTCAGTCCTATACACAAGATATTTTGGAAACGGCAGATGTTTTATTTATTGTCGTAATGGATATGGACGGGATCAGAAAGTCGCATCCAAATGAAGAAAATATAGGTCTTCCATTTGAAGGTGGGGATGAAAAAGCGGTTCTTGAAGGTGAGGAGAGTACATCCATATCCAAAGGGACAATGGTGACCTCTTTGCGTACCTTCACCCCTGTTTATGATCAACAAGGGAACCAGATTGGAGCCGTTGCAGTAGGGATATCCCTTGATAAGGTAGAAGATACTGTATTTGCTAGCCACTTAAAGCTACTTATCGGTTCATTATTCGGCTTGATTGCAGGCTTAATTGGTGCGATTTTGATCGCTGCCTATATTAAAAAGACGTTGTATGGCTTAGAGCCTTTTGCCATTGCTAAAATCCTGCAGGAGAGGGACACGATGCTCCAGTCTGTGCGGGAGGGAATTATTGCGGTTGATAAAGAAGCCAGGATAGTGCTTGTAAATAAATCCGCACTTGCTATTTTCCAAAAGGCAGGACTTGAGGGCAATCCCGTGGGAATGAAAGTAAGTGAGTATATGCCTAGTTCCCGTCTGGACAGAGTACTGACCTCTGGAACGCCGGAATTGGACGAAGAACTTGAGATCAACGGGATGTCCTGTCTCGTCAATAGGGTTCCGCTCCAAGTGGATGGTCATGTGGTAGGAGCGATCTCGACCTTTCGTGATAAAACGGAAGTGGATATATTGGCAGAACAGCTGACAGGTGTTAAATCATATGCAGAAGCTTTAAGGGCTCAATCTCATGAATTTATGAATAAACTTCAAGTCATTTTGGGAATGGTCAGGCTGAAGAATTATGATCAACTCTCAAGTTTTATAAATGAAACGGTCCAAAATCGTCACAAAGAAATAGGCGTCGTCACGACGAAAATAGAAAATCCGGTTCTATCAGGCTTCATTTTGGGCAAATTGAGTGTTGCCAGGGAGTCAGGAGTACAACTGTCAATCAACACGAAAACGGTGATTCCCGAATCTGTTCCATCCAATACCGTTCATGAACTGATCACTATACTAGGAAACTTGATTGATAATGGCATGGAAGCAGTAAAATATAGGGAGATTAAAGAGGTCAATATCACAATATCTAAAAATGAAGACGTGCTTACCATTGTGGTAGAAGATTCCGGTAGCGGGATCAAGGACGTGGTTCTTAAAAATATATTCTCCAAAGGGTACTCTACAAAAGGTCCCAACCGTGGATACGGGTTATTCCTCGTGAAAAAAAGTGTGGATAAACTTGGAGGGACACTAGTAGTGGATACATTTCAAAACAAAGGGACCACTTTTCAAATAGATATCCCATATGGAGGTGAACAACCATGATTAAAGTCTTGATTCTAGATGATGATCCTATGGTAGCAGAATTCAATAAACGGTACCTTGAAGAGTTGGACGGATTTACTTTGGTAGATATTGTTCATACCCCTGATGCCGCCCAAGATATTCTGCAGAAAAAAGAAGTGGACCTTTTTCTACTTGACAATTTTATGCCAGGAAAAACAGGTCTTGAACTAATGAGGAATTTAAGAACAGTACAAGCCCGTTTGGACGTCATTTTTATTACAGCTGCATCTGATTCCCAAACCATTCAAGCAGCTTTAAGCTATGGGGCTTTTGATTATCTTATCAAACCTTTTGAATTTGATAGATTTAAGCAGTCACTCCTAAGATATAAAGATAAATGGACCCTGTTATCCAATCAACAGGTCTTTAACCAAAAAGAACTAGATCAACGGATACTTCATCAGCAACATCAAGCAATGGAAGCAGAAAGTCTACCTAAAGGATTGACAAAAGCGACCTTGAAAGTGGTAATGGACGCAATACAACTGAAAAAATCCGACTCCTTTTCCACAGAGGATATTGCAGAAATCACTCAAATATCCAGAGTATCCATCAGAAAGTATTTAAAATTCCTGAAGAGTATCGGCGTACTAGGGGAAAGGATGACGTACGGAACAATCGGCAGGCCCATTTATCAATACGTCTATAAAGAAATGAACGTGGATGTACTTTCGAAGTACTATTAAAAAAGTGACCAGTCTTGGTCACTTTTTTTAGTTACAAAACTCGTATATTACTTTATTAATCTATGAAAATTCCATCTATCCAAGTAGGATGAAAAAAAGTGAAAGCGATTTCTTTAAAGGAGAGATGGATATGAAAGGAACGAATTTGAAAGAGAAAGCTTTGAATCTTCATCGGGAGAATGCTGGAAAGATTGCTATCGTCAGCAAGATTGATATACAAACGGAAGATGATTTAAGTCTAGCTTATACCCCTGGTGTAGCGGATGTCTGCAAAGAGATTGCCAAAGACTCAAATAAGGTTAATTCCTTAACATCAAGAGGCAATATGGTGGCGGTTGTGACAGATGGTACCGCAGTGCTGGGTCTTGGAGATATCGGCCCTAAAGCAGCGATGCCTGTCATGGAAGGAAAGAGTATCCTCTTCAAGCAGTTTGCAGATATAGATGCATTTCCGATTTGTCTTGATACCACAGATGTGGATGAAATTGTATCCATTGTCAAAGCGCTTCAGCCAACCTTTGCGGGGATCAATTTAGAAGATATTGCTGCACCAAGGTGTTTCGAAATAGAAGAGCGATTAAAAAATGATTTGGACATCCCGGTGTTCCATGATGACCAGCATGGGACGGCAATTGTTATATTGGGTGCATTGATCAATGCATTAAAGCTGATAAAGAAACCGATGGAGACGACTAAAATCGTCATCAACGGAGCAGGGGCTGCAGGAATTTCCATTGCGAAGCTTCTTTTGACGGCGGGCTTTGCGGATATTTCACTTGTCAGCCTCGAAGGTATAGTTTGTGAAGGACTGGATTGGATGAATGCCTCTCAAGCAGAGATAGCGAAAAGAACGAATCTACACCAGATTAATGGAACACTTAATGAAGCTATCTCCGGTGCAGATGTATTCATCGGCGTTTCCGGCCCGGCCGCTTTGAAGCAGAGTCATATCATGAAAATGGCAAAAGATCCAATCGTCTTTGCACTTGCAAATCCTATCCCAGAGATTTATCCGGAAGAGGCCTTGGCCGCTGGGGCAGCAGTGGTTGGAACGGGTCGCTCCGATTATCCAAACCAAATCAATAATCTATTGGCTTTCCCAGGAATATTCAGGGGAGCCCTTGATTCCGGAGCAACCGATATCACAGAAGAAATGAAAATCGCTGCTGCTTATGCCATTGCAAAAATGGTAGGCGAAAAAGAGCTGAGTGCAAATTATATCATTCCAAGCGCATTGGACAAGCAGGTGGCTGTGGAAGTAGCCAAAGCTGTCGCAAGTAATGCTAAAAAGAAATCCATCCAATCAAGTTCTGTATCTTAAAAGATGCAGAACTTGGTGCTCAATATTTTTAGAAAAGGGAGTTGTTCTACATGGAGCAAGCTGTAAAAAAGAACACAGACACTCTACCTTCCAACAAAAAAACAAAAATTTATTCTATTCCCAATCAACAAGGTGTAAGCATTTTTAATATACCAGTAGTATGGTTTGCCGTATTCCTTGTTTTGACAGCGCTGGCTGTATACACGGACAATCTGCCAACTGGTATGATAGGTGCGCTCCTTGTCATGGTAGTATTTGGGGAAGCATTAGGTTGGATAGGCGACCGTTTACCTATCATCAAGACCTTTCTCGGCGGAGGAGCCATTGTCGCAATTTTTGGTTCCGCTTACATGGTGTATAGTGGGATGTTACCAGAGAGTGTTTCAACCTCCATCAACGACTTTATGACAACGGGAGGCTTCCTTGATTTTTATATTGCAGCCTTGATCACAGGCAGTATTTTAGGGATGAACTCCCAAATGCTTGTAAAAGTAGGCGTCCGATTCTTCTTGCCGATCATGGGTGCGGTGCTCGGTGCAATGGCTATCGCTGCTATTGTCGGTATGCTGGTCGGATTCACACTCCAGGAAGCGGTATTAGTCATTACCCTGCCGATACTTGGTGGTGGAATGGGTGCCGGTGCAGTACCTATGAGTCAAATCTATTCGGAACTTTTAGGAAACAGTCCTAGCTATTATATATCTATCTTGGTGCCGGCATTGGCCCTTGGAAATGTATTTGCGATTGTCCTTGCAAGCGCATTGAATGTGTTGGGGAACAAGATGCCAAGCCTCTCAGGAAATGGAGTCTTAATGAAAGGTTTTACGTATGAAAAAACAGTACAAAAATACGAAATAGGAAAAATGGGTGCCGGGATGGCAGCGGCGTTAACTTTCTTTACTATCGGTTTCTTATTGGATGGATTGATGCCGTTGCATCCATATGCCATCATGATCATTTTGATTGCCATTGTAAAAATAGCTAACCTTCTGCCATCATCAGTCGTGGAAGGAGCGAGCCAGTGGTATCAGTTCGTTGCGAAAAACTGGACGTTGGCATTACTGTTTGGAATCGGTGTCGCATATACCGACCTAGAAGCAGTGTTGAATGCACTGAGCGTACAGTACATCCTTATTGTTGCTGGTGTGGTAGTAGGAGCTGTAATCGGTGCGGGTCTTCTAGGAAAGCTTGTAGGTTTTTATCCGATCGAATCAGCCATCACAGCAGGACTATGCATGGCAAATATGGGTGGAACAGGGGATGTTGCCGTATTATCTGCCGCAAAGAGAATGGAATTGATGCCATTTGCCCAGATTTCTTCAAGATTAGGTGGAGCATTAATTCTGCTGGGAGCAGGATTGATCATTCCTTTGTTCTTATAAAGAACCATGCTGAGATTTGACGTAACAGGGAGGGCACTAACTGCCCATTAACAATCACAACACCTACTATAATAATTACACCACCGAATACACTGGTGACATTTATTCTTTCATGTAATAAGGTTAAAGCTGCAAGTAAAGTTGTAATAGGTTCTAAATATAAAAACATGGAAACCTTTGATGCTACCATTACTTCATGCGCTTTCCCCCAATACCAATAAGCAATACCAGACACAAATATTCCAAGAAACAATAGGTGGGCCCATTCCCCGGCGTTAAGCAGGAGTAGGGATTCCCACCCTTTGTTTTTTATAAAAAAAGGAGTAGTTAGGATGAAACCTATAAAGCTCATATAAAAGGTTATGACTAGCGCGGGATAAGGGATACGGAGCCCTCTTAAAAGAATGGAATAGATAGCCCAGTTTAAGGTACTTAAAATCATCAAAATAAACCCAATGTTCAAGGTAAGAGTGAAAGGCTGGCCACTTCTTGCGGAAGTAATCATAAATACACCAACTACAGCCAGAATCATTCCAATCGCTCTTGAAAGGGTCATTTTCTCGTGTAAGAAAAGCATAGATAGAAAAACAGTGAAAATAGGGGATAAAGAAATAAGCCATCCAGCAGCAGAGGCATCTATCGTCAACAAGGCAGTCGCTTGCAATACTTGATGAACAAATACGCCTAAGATTCCCAACACTAGTAGATGGGGAATATACTTTAGAGAAATGGTTAATCGTTCGCGTGTTAGTACTAATAGAATCATTAAAAACAATGCTCCTATGCCAAACCTCGTTACCAATAAGGTGAAAGGATCAAGCTTATGCAAAACAGCCTTTGTGGACACAAATGAAATTCCCCAAAAACTGATGGCCATGGTAGCATACATGGAGGCAGTAAAAGTTTTTTTCATGGAGGTCATCATCGCGCTATCTTCCTTTCCAATGAATATCTTTTACCATCGTATGCTTGTCCGGTTTTAAGATATTCTATTGAATGGAAAATAGTTTAAGGGAATTACTTAATTAGAAGATCAAAAAAAGGCATCACTACAATGTAGTGGTGCCTTTGATATGGAGCGGATGGGATTCGAACCCACGACCCCTTCGCTGCCAGCGAAGTATTCTCCCACTGAACTACCGCCCCGATGCGACTGAATTTATTTTACCAAAAAATCAGCCTTTTGCAAACATTATTCGAAAAAAATTATTAGTCCAAGTTTTCTACTTCAGCTTGGATGACACCGGTCAATGATTTCAATTCATAATAGACATCTGTTGTGTATACTATCTTCTTGGTTGTGATGATACAGTTTAATACAATATCGTCTTTTTCTTCTTTTACTTTCACTCGCTTAATCGATAAGTTTTTATGATGAATCTCTTTCATGACCATGGTCAGGTCAACATCCTTTTCAAGGTAGATTTTCACTTTTATTTCTTTTTCCTTTAGTTTCTTTGGTCCTATCTTTTCAAAAAGGGAAGGAATGACCTTCACACCCAAGATGATAAAGATAACGCCAAAAGCACCTTCAATAAAAAATCCTGCACCTATTGTAATCCCCAATGCTGCAGAGGCCAATACCAATGCTGCTGTAGTCAAGCCGGAGATTGCTTCATTGCTTCTACGAAGTATCACGCCCGCTCCCAAAAATCCGATACCGCTAATTACATAGGAAGGAATACGTCCCGGATCCATGGGTCTCGAATACTCCTTTGAATAAAGAAAGGCGGATTCATAGGAGACGATGGTTAAGAGGCAAGCCATCACGGATACAATCACACATGTCTTTAATCCAAGTGGTTTTCCTTTTAATTCACGCTCTAGACCAATGATTATACCTGCAAAGGTTGCAAAGATAAGCTTTACAACAAAGTCGTACTCGTCGATATATTCGAAAAATAATTCCATATGGCACCTCCTGTATAAAATGCTGTATGATTCTTGTATAGGTTTCTTTCCATCGTTGCATGACAACTTTGGAAGCAACCTTTATAAATAACAAATGGTTAGAGAATTATAACAATATTCTGTACAATTAGAAAGTATAATTTAAGATGGAAATGGTTTGGGTGAAAGTGTATGAATAAGTGGTTTAATCCTTATGTGGCTCTCGCGGTGGGAGTGATAACTGTCTCCACCTCAGCCATATTTGTCAAACTGGCGGAAGCGCCAGCTGGAGTGGTGGCCTTCTATCGGTTATTCTTTTCTGTGTTATTTTTACTTCCCGTTTTTCTATATAAATATGTAGGGGAATTAAAGAGAATTAGAAGAAGAGACTGGCTTTTTTCTGTTCTTGCCGGAGTATTTTTGGCTTTTCATTTTATCTTATGGTTTGAATCCTTGAACTATACCAGTGTGGCTAGTTCTACAGTACTCGTCACACTTCAACCATTGTTTGCCTTTATAGGGACATACCTGTTTTTCCAGGAAAGGCTCAGTAAAAAAGCGATTATCAGTGGCATCATCGCCATTCTCGGGAGTGTTGTGATCAGCTGGGGAGATTTTAGAATAAGTGGAATGGCTCTTTTCGGAGATATCCTTGCGTTAATGGCATGTGCGCTGGTTACGGCCTACCTTCTATTCGGTCAGGATGTCAGAAAAAGACTATCGCTGGTTACCTATACATTCATTGTCTATGGATTTAGCACTGTTACATTGTTATTTTATGTGCTGTTTACAGGTGATTCATTCACAGGCTATCCTGCATCAGATTGGGGATGGTTCATCCTGCTTGCCATCTTCCCCACACTGTTGGGACACTCTTTATTTAACTGGGCAGTACGATATATCAGTACCAATGTGATATCCATGAGTATTCTCTTTGAGCCCATTGGTGCTGCAATTCTTGCATACTACGTATTAAACGAATCGGTAACATGGTCTCAATTCTTGGGAGGATCCCTAGTAATGTTAAGTGTAGGTTATTTTCTAAGAGAGAATAGAAAGAAAAATCACACCAATGTGTTAACCTCGGACTAAAAAAGGGGGAGAGGAAATGGAAGTAAGAATGGCGAAGCCAGGCGATGAATATGCAATTGCCGAGGTTCATGTGGAAAGTTGGAAAACCACCTATCAGGGTATTGTTGATGAAAACTATTTGCAAACATTATCTAAGAGCAGTCGAGCAGAGATGTGGAAAGGGGCTATTGCGCGGGGGTTCAGAGATAGTTGTTTATTCGTTGCATTAATAGAGGGGAAAATTGTGGGTTTTGCAAGCGGGGGACCTGAGCGTACGAAGAAATACGGAATAGACACGGAGTTGTATGCCATCTATTTGCTCAAAGAGATCCAGGGGAGAGGAATAGGTAAAAAACTCATTCAAGAAGTAGCAAGGTTCTTAAAGAAAAAGGACCATTCTTCCATGCTTGTATGGGTTCTAACAGAGAACCCTTGTAAGCATTTCTACCTTTCCTTCTTACCCGAAAAACTAGATACCGAACAAATAAAAATTGGTGAAAACAGTTACGAGGAAACGGCATACGTTTGGAAAGATTTGCAGAAGCTTTTATAGCGAAGAAAAAAAGCCGACATTGTCGGCTTTTAGTATGATTTTCTATCTGAATATGTAAAGTTTAACTTAACCGAGTGGCCATAATGGCAAAAAAAAGCGCAAGTGAAAAGCTCATAATCATGTTCTCTCCCCGTACTTTCCCCTCTGATTCGCTTAATCGCACCCCCTCAAAGTAAGCAAATAAAAACAACCCGATTGAAGTTAACAAAGCTATCAAAAATGCTGTGAATTTTATGAGATCCATATCTAATCCCCCTGATCTATCAATTATTCCATTAGTTACTCCATTATATGTAGGAAGCAAACGTAACATTCTAGTAATTTTTCTATCATCCCTTGTAAAAGCTCAGGCTTCATCAATCCAACCATTCGTTTAAATTAAGCAAATAAAAAAAGCTGATCTAATTGATCAGCTCAGACTGTTGACAAACTATAGTTAGGTTATCTGTTGGAAGAGTTGATCTTCGTTGCAGGAGCTTCGCTTTCCGCGGGCGGTCCGGAAGCCTCCTCGGGCTACGCCCTGCGGGGTCTTCCATGTCCCTTCCTCCCGCAGGAGTCTTCGCTCCTTCCACTGCGATCAACTAGAGATTTTTATCATTTTTGAACTTTGTCTACACACTGAGCTGATCTAATTGATCAGCTTAGGCAATGGACTTATTGAATCTAAAAATACGTGGAACCGTTTTGATTAACAATACTGTGACAACGGTTGTAACAACAAAGCTTGGTAACATATAAGAACCGTTGTAAATTAGAGAATAAAGCCACACAGGCTGACCTTCCGGAGCAAAGTGACCAAAGAATATCATGCCTGCCACGAAGTGTGCGGAGAACCGAAGTAGACATGCAAGGAAAATCGCAACTGCTACGAAAAGAATTAACTTCTTTAAATTATCTTCCTTAGAGGCATTCACCACTTGTTTTGCCACAACACCAGCAAATCCTAATACGACAAAAGCTACAATGTAATCTAAGAAAATTTGTACAGGATCTACTCCATAAAAGTTACCTGTTACTATTTGTAATAAACCCAGAACAAAGCCTGAAAGGATACCACCTTTCAATCCCCATCGAAACGCCATGATAAATATTGGTACCATTGAAATTGCTATAGATCCACCTTGGGGCCATACCTGTGATAAGGCTCCAGATAATAAATCTAGCATATAAGCCAAGGCACTAAAAATGGCAACCTCAACAAGAAACAAGGTATTATTTTTCTTCATATTATTCCTCCTTAAGATAACGGTACTGACATTAAGTTGTTGGTAAGCAGCCTAAAAGGCATCATCGTGCTCATTTAACCGCTATTATCATCAACTTAATGAAGTTACAGAACCATGGAAATAAAAAAAGCAATAAAGGAGGGCTCCTTTATTGCTTAGATAACGTTAAGAAATAAAATGCGCCACATCCCTACGATAGTACTAACTAACAGGTTCAAAGGGTCAGAACATAATAGTTCACTCTCAGCCACTGTGGCCCCCCTCGTGGAATTATTTAATTAATACTTATCATCATACATAACCTTCTAGAAAACGACAAGCTTTTTCCATCTGTCGAATGATCTCACTAAGTTTTGTAGATGATACGTTTCTTCTATAAGTATTATATGATGACAAAATTAAGTTGAAAATATTTCAGAAAAAGTATTGCAATATAGTTGTGAGGATGGTATATTTAATCTCGTCGCTTCGAGCAGGCGATATTGATATAGCAATAAAGCGCTTGAAAAATAATCAAAAAACAGCTTGACTTTAAATGTACAAGTTGTTATGATTAGGAAGTCGCTTTTGAGCGAAAAATGTAAGAAAATGATCTTTGAAAACTAAACAAAACAACAGCGTCATAACGTCGGTTCTACGGAACACGACAAAATGATTTTTAGTAAGACAAGCTAGCAAATTTTGAGCAAAAGCTCAGACTCTTTATTGGAGAGTTTGATCCTGGCTCAGGACGAACGCTGGCGGCGTGCCTAATACATGCAAGTCGAGCGGACCTTTTAAAAGCTTGCTTTTGAAAGGTC